>CAZAXR010000030.1:0-15289 GCA_964489185.1 uncultured Steroidobacteraceae bacterium
GAGGCGCTCGCCAACTACCTGGTGCGCGAGATCCAGGACGTCTACCGCCTGCAGGGCGTGAAGATCAACGACAAGCACATCGAGGTGATCATCCGCCAGATGCTGCGCAAGACCGAGGTGCAGGAGGCCGGCGAGACGGCGCTACTGCGCGGTGAGCAGCTCGACCGTTCGCGCGCGCTCGACATCAACGACCGCGCGGCGTCCGAGAACAAGAAGGCGGCGCGCCTGCAGCCAGTGCTGCTTGGCATCACCAAGGCCTCGCTCGCCACCGAGTCGTTCATCTCCGCGGCCTCCTTCCAGGAGACCACCCGCGTGCTGACCGAAGCGGCGGTGCGCGGGCTCAAGGACGACCTGCGCGGCCTGAAGGAGAACGTCATCGTCGGGCGCCTGATCCCGGCGGGCACGGGCTTCGCGGCCCACGCCTCGCGCCGGCGCAAGCTAGAAGCCACCGACCGCCGCAGCTTCATGGACGTGGGCGGTGGGCTACCGGATACGGAAGAGGCGAGCGTCGGCGAGGAGTCGGAGAGCGCCGCGAGCTGAAAGGGCCCGGCGCACGCGCGCGACCGTGTCAGGTCGGCCGTGCGGTAAGATAAGATGGGCTGGCGGGTTCTCACCGCCAGCCCGTTTTTTGTTGCGGAGTCGAGGCGGCCATGAGCGAAGCGGGACTCGAGGCGTCACCTTCCGAGATCGTGCTCAGCGGGGCGCACGTGCGCCTCGAGCCCCTGTCCCGCATCCATATCCCGGCGCTGGTGGCCGCGGCCCGCGAGGACCCGGCGCTCTACCAATGGAGCTACATTCCCCAGGGCGTCATGGAGATGGCCCAGTACGTGGATTCGGCGCTCGCCGCGCGCGAATCCCGCGACGCGCTGCCGTTCGCCACCGTGCGCCTCACCGACGGCGCGGTGGTCGGCTCGACGCGCTTCTTCGTGCTCGAGAAGTGGGCCTGGCCGGCGGGCCACACCCGGGTCGGGCCGGCCGGCCCGGACGCCTGCGAGATCGGCTACACCTGGCTCAGCGCCAGCGCGGTGCGCACCGCGGCCAACACCGAGTCAAAGCTCCTGATGCTCGCCCATGCCTTCGAGACCTGGGGGGTGCACCGCGTCTGTTTCCACACTGATGTGCGCAACGAGCGCTCGCGCGCGGCACTGGCGCGCATCGGGGCGACCTTCGAAGGGGTGCTGCGCGCGCACCGCCTGGCGGTGGACCTGAAGCCGCGCGACTCGGCGCGCTTCTCGATCCTCGCCGCGGAGTGGCCGGGGGTTAAGCGCCGCCTGGAGCAGCTGCTCGGCCCGCGCTGATCAGCGGTTCAGCCGCGGCGGCGCGCGAAGTACGCCACGATCAGGCCGAACAGCAGCATGGCGGCCATGTTCTCGAAGAACTTCTGCGTCGTGAACTGCGGCACGACTTTCCACGCCGACAGCGGCAGCACCACGTAGTTCATCACGAAGAAGATGACGACTCCGTAGGCGGGTCCCATCAGCAGCCAGCGGCGCTTGAGCACCCCCAGGGCGCCGGCGGCGATCACGTAAATCGCCGCGATGATGATGCCCATCACTTCCTGCAGCACCAGTCCCAGCAGCGCCGTCGCGGTGCCGCCGGAGTAGGCGCGCTTGGCCAGCAGGCCGCCGGCGATGGTATGCAGGATGAAAGTGAGGCTGCGGCCGCTGATGAGGCAGGCGGCGCCGATGTCGATGGTTCCGGCGACGATGCCGCCGAGCAGGATCGCCGTCAGAGTGCCGCGAGATAGCTTGCTCATGCGAGTTGTCCCCTCCTGCTGCTGCGGATCATTTCTTTTGCCAGATCTTCATCATGTCAGGTGAGCCCTGCGACCGCACGCCGTTGTCGCTCAGGATCGCCTCGGTCGAGGCGATGAGCTCGGCGCGCGGAAACACCAGCAGCTCGCTGGTGCGATTGTCGAAGTCGATGGTCACGAACTCCTCCTTGAGGTCGCGCAGCATCTCAACCAGCTGCGCCAGGCTCTTCACCTTGCGGCCGTTGACCGACTTTACGACCGCACCGGCGGGGTCCGAGTAGCCCTTGGCGAGCGGGTGCGGAAAGAACGGCGAGGGGACCACCACGAGCTCCTCGTGCTCGGCGTCCGGCCGCGCTCCGAGGCCCGCAACCAGCGGGCTGCCGATGGAGGCCTGGTTGTGCTCGCGTATCAACTGCAGCGATTCCAGCGTCGCGCGCGCGAACACCAGCGGCCCGAGGATGAAGTACGAGGGGTACGTGCCCTCCAGTGCGCCGATTAGCAACGGCCGGTGCGTCGGCACCGGCAGCTGGACCTGCAGCGTCTTGCCGCCGCGCACGACGCTCAGCGGCACCGTGCCGTTGTGGGCCAGCGTCTGGATGCGGTAGGCGAAGGCAAGGCGCAGGCTGCCCACGCTGATCATGCCTTCGTCGTCGATCGGCTCGTACCCGATGCGGGTGATCACGTCCCACTGCTTGAGCGGGTAAGAGGGGCTGTCGCTGTTCGGGCGGTGCACCACCATGCCGCGCACCGCGGGGTCGAGGTGCAGGGAACGCCGCAGGGCCGGGTTCTCGAGCGTCTGCAGGTCGTCGTACATCCCCGGCTTGCCGTCGTAGTGGCCGCCAGCGACGCCCTTCAGGAACAGCTCGACCTCCTCGTTGGGGATGATGTAGCTGATGTTCTGCGAGCCCAGCAGGTGGCTGAAGGTGAGCCCGATCATCCTGCCCTCGGAGATTGCCGGTCCGCCGCTGTTGCCCGGGTTGATGGCGGCGTCGATCTGTACGCGCAGGCCCGAGGTCGAGATGCCGTACGGCACGAACTCGATGCGCGAGACGATGCCGCGCGTGATCGACAGCGACGCGCCACCGGTCGGAAAGCCGTAGGCCAGCACCGAGTCCTTGACCTGCGGCAGGGTCGCGGCGCGCGGCAGTGGCGGGCGCTGGTCGAAGAACGACTCGTCTTCGAGCTTGAGGATCGCCAGATCGATGCCCGGGGCGGACGCCTCGACGCTTGCGGACACCTTGTCCCCGGACTGGTTACCCTGCACCTGCACCTGGCTCGCGTACGCCACGACGTGGGCGTTGGTGAGGATGCGTTTGCCCTCGATGACCACGCCGCTGCCGGTGACATCGGCCGGCGTCGCCTTGCTCCAGGGTCGCTCGATGTCCGGTCGCCGCATGGTGACGAACACCTTGACGACCGCGGCCTCGGCCTCGTGGGCGATCGGCGGTGCCGCCTCGCGTGCCGGCGCCGGAGCGGGGGCCGGTGCCGCGGGAGGAGGGGTCGGCAGCGGCGCGCTCGCCGGCGGAGTCACGGGCGGGGTGACAGGGTCGGTGGTCTTTGCCGCGGCGGCGGCGCTTGCGAGCAGCGCAGCCGCCAGCCAACCGCAGGGCAGAAAGGAACGCTTCGGGGTCATGGGCACTCTTCTTTTGGGGCTTGCCGGGCCTTGAGCGTGACTGATTCTGGCACAGAAGCGCCGTGCGCCGCCGCGCGTTTTTTGGGGCCAGTTTGCGCGGCGGCCGTGCTCGGCCTCGGGGACGGGGGATCATACCCCTTCTGGCCAGCGCATCGCCCGGGTCCCGCGGTCCGTGGCGCGGCGCGGCCGGCCATATAGTTGACTCAGGCAACTATCTGGACGACAGTGTCGCCGGACACCTTGCGCCATGCACGTTCCGCCGCTGCACATCGAGGCCGTCCGCGCCTTCAACCGCGACTACACGCGGCGCATCGGCGTGCTCGCACGCGGGCTCTTCGACACCCCGTACTCGCTCACCCAGGTGCGTGTCCTGTTCGAGATCGCGCACCGTCGCGGGGTCGCGGCCGGGGAACTTGCGCAGGAGCTCGGACTCGATCGCGGCTACCTGAGCCGCATCCTCAAGGGTTTCGAGGGGCAGCGGCTCCTGGCGCGGCCACGCAGCAGCGACGATGCCCGGCGGCGGCCGCTCGAGCTGACAAGCGCCGGACGGCGCGTGTTCGCTGCCCTCGAGCGCCGTGCGCGGCAGCAGGTGCGCACCATGCTGTCGGGCATGGCGCCCGCGCCGCGCGCGGCGCTGCTGCAGGGCATGGGAGCCATACGTGATGCGCTCGGGGCCGCACAGCCTGGGGAGATCTCGCTGCGGCCGCACCGCCCCGGGGACATGGGGTGGGTCATCGAGCGGCACGGCGCGCTCTACTTCAGCGAGTACGGGTGGAATGAAGAGTTCGAAGCGCTGGTGGCGGCCATCACCGCCGACTTCCTGAAGAAGTTCGACCCGGCCCGCGAGCGCTGCTGGATCGCCGAGCGTCACGGGCGCCGCCTCGGCTGTGTTTTCCTGGTCGCAGGCGAGCGTGGCACGGCGAAGCTGCGGCTGCTTCTCGTCGAGCCGGAGGCACGCGGACTCGGCCTCGGCCGCAGGCTCATCGCGGAGTGCGTGCGCCTTGCGCGCGCTGCGGGCTACCGGCGCATCGTGTTGTGGACTCAGTCGAACCTCGCGGCGGCGCGGCACCTGTACCAACTGACCGGCTTCCGGTGCACCGGGCGGGAACGTCACCGCAGCTTTGGGCACGCTCTCATCGCCGAGACCTGGCAACTCGAGCTGCGCCCTGAGCCGCGCGCGGCGCGCCGCCCGGTGCGCACGTCGAAACGATAGTGAAGCGGCGGGCCGCCCTGTTAGAGTTGGCGCCCGTTTTCACAAGGAGACCGTCATGGTGCGTGCATCGATGCTCGGAACGCGAATCCTGCTGGCCTCGGTCCTCGCCGCCGCCGCCGGGCAGGTGGCACACGCCAAGCCGGCAATTCCGAAGAGCGTCAGCACCGCGGTCGCCGACAGCTCGCGGCCGGAGGCCGACAAGGGACGCGACGCGGAGCGCAAGCCCGCCGAGTGCCTCGCCTTTGCCGGCATCAAGCCCGGCGGCAGCGTCATCGAGCTGGCTCCGGGGAAGGGCTACTACACGCGCCTGCTGAGCCTGTCGGTGGGACCAAGCGGCCACGTGCTGGTGATCGCCTCGCCCAGGCGCCCGGATGCGCCGGCAGATGCACCGCCTCCCTCGGCTCCCGTGCAGGGCATCGCCGCCGATCCGCACTACGGCAACGTGAAGGTGAGCGAGCAGCGCGCCGTAGAGCTGTCCCTGCCGCCCGGCTCGGCCGATCTCGTCTGGACCTCCCAGAATTACCACGACTTCCACAACGTCAAGGACCTCGAGGTGGTGAACCTCGACAAGCAGGTGTTCAACGCGCTCAAGCCGGGCGGCATCTACCTGGTGATCGATCACGCCGCCGCGGCCGGCTCGGGCTTCCGCGATACCTCCACGCTCCATCGCGTCGATCCGGAGGCGGTGAAGACGGAGGTTGAGTCCGCGGGCTTCAAGTTCGAGGGCGAGAGCGATGCGCTTCGCAACAAGGACGATCCGCACACGGCCAAGGTGTTCGATCCCTCCATCCAGGGGCACACCGACCAGTTCATCCTGAAGTTCGTGAAGCCTAAGTGAGCTTCTCGCGGGTGAGGGAATCCTCCTCACCCGCGAAATACTTCTCGAGGGCTGCGCTGAACACTCCGCCAGTGGCTGGTTCGGCGCGTCCGGGCAAAGCGCGCTCGCCGGCGGCGTAGGCGAACAGCGTCAAGCACGAGCGGAACTTGAGGTAGTCGGGATAACCGAAGATATCCTCGGCGCTGCGGTGCCTGACGCGGTTCACCAGCTGCGTCAACTCCCGCAGGCGCTCCCCGAGCAGCGGATGAGCCAGGTAGGCGCGCGCCTCCTCGAGCGAGGCGATGGCGTAGTTGCGGGCCGTCGAGCTCGATCCCAGACCCGCAAGCTGCGGAAAGACGAACCACATCCAGTGGCTGCGCTTCTCGCCGGCGGCGAGCTCGGCGCGCACCCGTGCGATGACTGCATCCTGCGCGCTCACGAAGCGCTCGAGATCGTACGGGTCGGAGCTCATGCTCTACTACTCGGGGGGATTGTGCGCGCGCAGGAACTCCACCGAGCTCTGCAACATCTGCAGCCGCGTTTCGCTGCGCGAGAGCCAGTGGTCCTCGTTCGGCAGCACGACGAGCTTCACCTCCTTGTGGGCGGCGTGCAGCGCGTCGTACATCTCCGCGCTCTGCTCGAATGGCACCACTGCGTCGTCCCTGCCATGGATCAGCAGCACCGGCACCTTGACGGCGCCCACGTGTTTGATCGGTGAAATCGCATCCACTGCCGGATCATTCGGGCCGCTGATGCCCATGAAGCGATCCCAGTAGCGCTGCGCCAGGTTGATTCCGGTCGAGAGCTGCTGCTTGTTCATCCACTCCAGCATTCTGCGGATGTCGAAGATACCGGCGACCGCAACCGCGCAGCGATACGCGCCGGAATCGAGCGACACTGCGGCAAGTGCCGCGTAGCCTCCATAGCCGCCGCCGACGATGCAGACGCGTGCCGGATCTGCGATGCCTTCCTTAACGAGATAACGTACACCGTCGGACAGGTCGGTCTGCATCTTGCGACCCCACTCGCCGAATCCCCTGGTCAGGAGCGTGCGGGTGAGGTCGGAGCCGCGATAGTTGGGCCGCAGCACCACGTAACCCTGGTCGGCCAGCGCCTGGGACCACCAGTCGAAGTCCGCGGTGTCGCGCGCTGCCGGTCCCGCGTGGGGTAGCACGATGAGGGGGAGGTTCTCCGGCGGCTTGCCGCCTGGTAGCGTGAGGTACGCTGGGATCTGCAGCCCGTCGGCTGCTGGATAGGTGATGCGGCGCACTTCGTACCGATGGTGAATGCCCGGGTATACCTCTCCGATGGGGTCGGCATGATGCGTGTTGAGATCCACCAGCTCGAAGCAGTACCCGTCACGCTCGCCCTCGACGCGCACGATGATCTTGCGGAAATCGCTCGAGGCGGACTCCAGGCGCAGGCGCTCGTCGTGGAAGGCGTGCAGGACCGTTTGCCAGGCCTTCTCGCGTTCCGGGTCAAAGAACACGTACTCCTCGCGGTCGCCTTCCCGCACGCCGCCGATCACGCGATGCGTCTCCGGGTCCTCGATCGGCCTGTCGAGCGTCCTGTGCTCTGCCACGGGAGCCGATAGCGAGCCATCCTTGAGTGACAACGCCCGCCACACCGGCTCGGCACCCTCCAACTGCTGCAGCAGCACCGAGTCGGGCGTCGGACCCAGTCCGACCAGACGCGGAAACTCGAACCCACCCTCGCCCGAGGTGGCCTCCTGCATGCCGCCCTCGCGGCGGGTGAGGATGCTCCAACGGCTGCTTTTCGTGTCGTAGGTCTCTTCTACGACGACCTCGCCCGCGGGATCGACTATCCAGCCAACGTTGCCCGCACGAGCCGCTGCTATGAGGCGCGAGCTGTGCGTTCCGAGGTCGACGCGCAGTAAGGCTCTGCCTATCGCGGGTCCGGTATCTGCGCGGGGGAAGAGCTCCTGGACGCCCGGGATGAACAGCTGCGTGCGGTCGTTCGCGCGACGTATCTCGACCTCGCCGGCGATGATGTTCATGAGGCCCAGGTCGCCGAGTCCGTTGGGGTGCGGAACCACGAACAGATTGTTGGCCTTGATGTCGTACACCTGCGCTTGGAACGGCTCGAGCACGCGGACCCCGACGAGGCCGACGATGTCAGCGGGCAGGGTAGTGACTGAGTTCTCGATCAGGAGGTGATTGTTGTCGACCCAGCGGACGCTGCGCAGCTTCTCATCGCCGCCGCGCAGCTGCCTGACCACCCCGCCGTGGGCAAGCTCGATCACGGCCACGATCCGCGTATTGCCGTCCGGGCGCACGAACGCGACGCGTGTTCCGTCCGGAGACAGCGACGCAGCCTCTATGTGGGGCAGGCGCGCGTACCCCTCGAGGGACGCCGCCCCCAGGCCGGGCGCGGTCAGGGCGGCCGTCAAGCCGAACGCGACTGCGGCGCCGTGCGATAAGCGGCGCGCACTTTGTCCGTGGCTGATCGGCCCACCCCCCATGCTCCGATTCTAGCGGGGGCGGCGCCGGGGAATCGCCCGGGGTCAGCCCGCCCGGCGGAACACCATCACGAAGCGGTCGGTCTTGCCCACCATCGGCCCCTTGTAGGTGATGGCATCGCGCGGATCGTCGGGCCGGCGCAGCGCCTCGCTCTTGGCCACCAGCTTGAAGCCGTGCTTCTCGAAATCCTGCCGCGCGTAATCCTCGTCGATGCGGTGCAGGGGCCCGGCGGCGGAGCTGCCGGTGCCGGGTTTGGCGGAGTGGTCGATGAGCAGGATGACTCCGCCCGGCTTTACCACGCGCTCGATCTCGTTCAGCAGCCGGGTCATGTCGAACTTCGGCCAGTGATCGTTGGGGTCGTCACTTACCCAGTAGAAGTCGTGGTACACCTTGACGATCATCAGGGCATCGAGCGAGTGGTCGGGGAGATCCAAGTGCTCGGGATCGACCGTGCGGTGCTCGACGTTCGGCAGACGGTCCTTGATGCGCTCCTGCCAGTGGTTGCCGCTCCACTCATCCCAGGTCGGGTTATTGAGCAGCAGCACGTGGCCCTTGGGGCCGACCACATAGCTCGCCAGCTCGCTCCAGTAGCCGTCGGCGGCCATGTAGTCCGCCACCTGCATGCCGGGCTTGATGCCGGCGAGGCGCAGCATCTCGGCCGGGTGCTCCACCGGGTCGCGCTTGACGTCGCGCTCGGGGCGCCCTGAGTGCGCGACCGCGTCGTCGTAGATGTCCCCCATGCGGGGGTTCGCCGCGGCGAGCGTGGCGAGCAGAGCGAAGGCGCACAGCGGCAGGGCGCGGAACGCGACAGGACGGACGGCAGGCATGGGGCTCCCCTCGAAACGAAAGTAACCAATTATGAACGGAGCCGGCGGTGAGGCGGCACGGGTTGGGACGAAGCGAGGCGAAAGCGGGACGAAATCAATGGTGTTTGGGCGCAGCCTTTTTGGACGCCGTCGCCTGGCGACGAAACACCATGACGAAGCGGTCGGTCTTGCCGAGCATCTCGCCGCGGTAGGTGATCATGTCGCGCGGATCGTCCGGGCGGCGCAGCACGTTGCTGGCCGCAACCAGCTTGAAGCCGTGCTTCTCGAAGTCTTTCCGCGCGTACTCCTGGTCGATCCGGTGCAGGGTGCCGGCATCTTTGTTGCCGGTGCCGGGCTTGGCGGAGTGATCGACCAGCAGCAGGATGCCGCCCGGCTTCACCACCCGGGCGATCTCGGTGAGCACCGCGTCGGGGTTGATCTTCGGCCAGGGTCCCTTGTCGGGCTGCCAGTAGAGGTCGTGGTAGACCTTGATGAGCACCATGGCGTCCAGTGAGTGCGCCGCAAACCCCAGGTGCTGCACGTCCACGGTGCGGTGCTCGACGTTCGGCAGCTTGCCGCCGGCCAGGCGCGCCTGCCAGTCGTTGTTGCTCCACTTGTCGTAAGGGTCGTTGTTGATGAGGTACACGTGGCCGGTGGGACCGACGATGTAGCTCAGCAGCTGGCTGTAGTAGCCCTCGGCGGCCAGGAAGTCCCCGACCTTCATGCCGCGGCGGATGCCCGAGAGCCGCAGCACCTCTGCGGGATGATCGATCTCGTCGCGCCTGAGGTCATCGGCGGGCCGGCCGGCGTGCGACACGGCGGCGCTGTAGGTGTCGGCGCGCACCGCCGGCGCCGCGAGTACGGCGCATGCAAGCGTCAGCACGGCCAGCGCGCGCTGCCTCGGGGCTGGGGACATGTGGCGGATTCGTAGCATCACCCGAGAGCCTTGTCGAGCAGCTCGTAGCCGGCGCGCTGAGCGTAGCCGCGGCGCTCGTAGAAGGCGCGCGCCTCTGCGTTGGCGACGCCCAACTGCAGCTGCAGCCGCACGCAGCCGCGCCGCCTGAGCGCACCCTCGGCGGCCGTGAGCAGCGCGCCGCCGATGCCGTGCGTGCGCGCATCCGGCAGCACGAAGAACTCGTCGATCTCCGCCATCAGCCCCTGGTGCTCGATGCTCAGCACGTGCACCACGATGAGATAGCCCTGGAGTGCGAGCGCATCCCCGGCGACCCAGATTGCACCCAGCCCCGGCTCCGCGAGCAGCCGTTGCAGCAGCACCTCGGTGCGCAGGGCGTTGAAGCCTCCGATGCCCTCGAAATCCCAGTAGCGGCGCACCAGCGCCAGCAGCTGCGGGATGTCGGCGGAGGATGCGGGGCGGATGTCCACGGCATCAGGCCGCAAGGGCTGCGAGCTGCACCTGGTTGCGCCCCGAGCGCTTGGCCGCGTACTGGGCCATGTCGGCATGCGCGATGAGGTGCTGGCCCCAGACCCCGAGAGTGTCGCTCGCGGCCACCCCGATGCTGCAGGTGAGCTGGATGGGGGCCGTGAACCCTTCGATGCGCACGTCGGCGACGCGCCGGCAGATGCGCTCGGCGATCGGGCCGGCAGCGGCGGCATCCGCGCCGGTGAGGATCACCACGAACTCTTCTCCGCCGTAGCGCCCGATGACATCCGACTGGCGCAGCTCCGCCTGGATGGGGGAGATGATCGCCGACAGGCAGGCATCGCCCGCGGCGTGTCCGAAGGTGTCGTTGATCTGCTTGAAGTGATCGAGGTCGATGAACAGCACCGAGACCGGATGGCCGCGCGCCTTGGCGCGCATGCAGGCGGCATCCAGCCGCTCGATGAGGGAGCGGCGGTTGAGCACCCCGGTGAGCGGATCGGTGCGCGCGCGCAGCTCCGCATCGGTGAGCGCAAGGGTCTGCTGGCGCACCCGGTCGGAGGTGCCGAGCGCGATCAGCACCGCGGCGGCTACCATGGACGGGGCGAGCCCGTAATAAAGGAGTCCCTGGGCATCGTCCGCGCGCGCGTACAGCAGCCGCAGCGCGGTGAGGATCTGGAAGGTGCACAACAGCGCCCAGGCGATCAGGAACCAGCCGGCGGCGCGGTTGCCGCTGCGCCAGGCGAGGTACGAGACCACGAGGGTGAAGACTGCGCTGCCGAGGAACATGAGGTTGCCCACCGCGGCCACCACCGGGGCGAACGGCGGAAATACCCGCAGCACGTTGGCGAAAGCCAGCACCACGAAGGCCACCGCGAGCGAGCCGAAGGCTTTGTAGACCGCAGGCGAGAACAGGCGCAGGTTGGCGAACTCGCGCACGAACAGCGAAGCCGCCGCCGCCGCGATCGCCACCGGCACGTTCCAGGCGTAGGAGGAGACCGGGCGCGCCAGCGACAGCAGCGGCCAGTGAAAGCCCTGGCCGGAGAAGTACGCCAGGTACAGCGCCTGCAGCGAGAACAGCGTCCCGTACAGTGGGTAGAGCCGGTCGGTGAGCACGAAGCGCACCAGGAGCGTCGAGAGCGCCATCGCCATCAGCGCTCCGAATGCGAGCGCGATGATGCGCTCGTGCACCTGCGCTTGGGCGAGCGTGCGCTCGAGCGTCGAGGTGGAGAAGTGCACATCGGTGGTGGCGTGGCCGGCGTGCGCCACGCGCACATAGAGCGGGGCGCCCGCATCGAGCCCCAGGCCCGGAGGCAGGGCAAAGACCGTGTCCTGGGCCCCGCCGAACTGCGGCACCACCGTCGCGGGCGTGAGCTCTACGGTTTGACCGGCGCGGCGGGCGAAGACCTCCACCGGCTGGTCGATCCCGGAGCGGGCGAGCAGCACCGGGTTCTCCCCCGCGCGCTGGGCCGACGGGGCTTCCAGGCGGAACCACAGGGGAGCGGCGATGAAGTGCGAGCCGCGGGACACGAACGGCCTGAAACGCGAATCGAGAGACCCGCTGGTCACGATTGCCGCTGCGGGGTCGCCGGCGGAGCGCTCCAGGACCCGGGCCGAGAGCGGAGCGACATTGCCCGGGGTGAGCTGGGCGACCGGGGGCAGGTCCGGCACCAGCGGCTGGTCGAAGGCGGCCGCCACCCCGGGAAGGCACAGCACCACTCCCCAGAGCCAGAGCTTCCACGCGGGTCCGGACACCGATCCCTGTGGCCTCGAAAGAGGCTGAAATGAGTTCATTCGTTGTAGGGCATGGCGGCCGTCCTGCGACCCCAAAACCCGCTTTGTGCTTATCCTAATGGGGTTCCGGGACAAATCAATCGCAGAGCAGCATGGTGCCCGGGACGGCGGTTGACACCCTCCGGGGTCCTACCTAGAATCGCCGGCCTTTGTCGGGCCGGCCCTCATACATGCCGGACCGGAAACAGCGACTTACGAAGACCGGGCCGCCTCAAAGGCGGCCCGGTGTTCTTCGCAGGTCGCTTTATCGCGCGAGGAGATGAGATAAAGATGGCGACCACGGGTCAGCTCATCCGGCAGCCGCGCCGGATCGGGGCGGAGAAAACCAAGGTACCGGCGCTCGGAGCCTCCCCGCAGAAGCGCGGCGTGTGCACGCGCGTCTACACCACCACGCCCAAGAAGCCGAACTCGGCGCTGCGCAAGGTGTGCCGCGTACGTCTCACCAATGGTTACGAAGTCACCAGCTACATCGGTGGCGAAGGCCACAACCTGCAGGAGCACTCGGTGGTGCTGATCCGCGGCGGCCGCGTCAAGGACCTGCCCGGGGTGCGCTACCACACCGTGCGCGGCACCCTCGACTGCGCCGGTGTCGGCGAGCGCAAGCAGGGGCGCTCCAAGTACGGCGCCAAGCGCCCGAAGAAGTAAGGGGTAAAGAGCTATGTCCCGTCGTGCCCAGGCACCGGTCCGCACCATCCTCCCGGACCCGAAGTTCAACAACGAGATGCTCGCCAAGTTCATGAACGTGGTCATGAAGAACGGCAAGAAGTCCGCCGCTGAGCGCATCATCTACGGCGCCCTCGACCGCATCGCCGAGAAGACCGGCAAGCAGGGGGGCGAGGCGATCGAGGTGCTGTCGGCGGCCCTCGACAACGTGAAGCCGGTGGTCGAAGTGAAGTCGCGGCGCGTCGGCGGCGCCACCTATCAGGTGCCGGTTGAAGTTCGCGCCACCCGCCGCCAGACACTGGCCATGCGCTGGGTGATCGAGGCCGCCCGCGATCGCAGCGAGAAGTCCATGGCGTTTCGTCTGGCGCACGAGCTGATGGACGCGTCCGAGAACCGCGGTGCCGCCGTCAGAAAGCGCGAGGACACGCACCGCATGGCGGAGGCCAACAAGGCCTTCGCCCACTACCGCTGGTAACAGATCGAGGAACCCATCGTGGCACGCGCGACGCCCATCGAGCGCTACCGGAACATCGGCATCTCCGCGCACATCGACGCGGGGAAGACGACCACGACCGAGCGCATCCTTTTCTACACCGGCGTCTCGCACAAGATCGGTGAAGTCCACGACGGCGCGGCCGTGATGGACTACATGGAGCAGGAGCAGGAGCGCGGCATCACCATCACCGCCGCCGCCACCACCTGCTTCTGGAAGGGGATGGACAACTCCTTCCCCGAGCACCGCATCAACATCCTCGATACCCCCGGGCACGTCGACTTCACCATCGAGGTGGAACGCAGCCTGCGTGTGCTGGATTCGGCGGTGGCGCTGTTCGACTCGGTCGCTGGCGTCCAGCCGCAGTCCGAGACCGTGTGGCGCCAGATGAACAAGTACGGTGTGCCGCGCATCGCGTTCGTCAACAAGATGGACCGCGCCGGCGCCAACTTCCTGCGCGTGGTGGACATGATCCGCACGCGGCTGCGCGCCAACCCGCTGCCGATCCAGCTGCCGATCGGTGCCGAGGAGGGCTTCGAGGGCGTGGTCGACCTCATCCGCATGAAGGCCATCTACTGGGACATGGAGACCCAGGGGATGAAGTTCGAGTACAAGGAGATCCCGGCCGACCTCAAGCAGCAGGCCGAGGAATACCGCGCCAAGATGATCGAGGTGGCCGCGGAAGCCAACGACACGCTCATGCACAAGTACCTGGAGCATGAGCAGCTGACCGACGAGGAGATCCGCAACGGCCTGCGCGAGCGCTCGATCCGCAACGAGGTCGTGCTCGCCATGTGCGGCTCGGCGTTCAAGAACAAGGGTGTGCAGGCGCTGCTGGATGCGGTCATCGAGTTCATGCCCTCGCCGGTGGACATGCCCGACGTCAAGGGCCTCAGCGACCGCGGCGAGCCGGCCACCCGCAAGGCGAACGACGACGAGCCGTTCGCAGCTCTCGCCTTCAAGATCCTGAACGACCCGTTCGTCGGCAACCTTACCTTCTTCCGCGTGTACTCCGGGGTGCTGAACTCCGGTGACACGGTGTTCGTGCCGACCAAGGACCGCAAGGAGCGCATCGGGCGCGTGCTGCAGATGCACGCCAGCGAGCGCACCGAGATCAAGGAAGTGCGCGCCGGCGACATCGCCGCCGCGGTGGGGCTGAAGGACGTCATCACCGGCGACACGCTGTGCGATCTCGACAAGGTCATCACGCTCGAGAAGATGGAGTTCCCCGCGCCCGTCATCTCGGTGGCGGTGGAGCCGAAGACCAAGGCCGACCAGGAGAAGATGGGACTCGCGCTGCAGCGCCTGGCGAAAGAGGACCCCTCGTTCCGCGTCAGCACCGACCAGGAGTCGGGGCAGACCATCATCTCCGGGATGGGCGAGCTGCACCTCGAGATCATCGTCGACCGCATGAAGCGCGAGTTCAAGGTCGAGGCGAACGTCGGCAAGCCGCAGGTCGCCTATCGCGAGACCATCCGCGCGAAGGTCGAGAGCGAAGGCAAGTTCGTGCGTCAGTCGGGCGGACGCGGCCAGTACGGTCACGTGTGGCTGAAGCTCGAGCCGAATGCGCAGGGCAAGGGCTACGAGTTCATCAACGGCGTCGTCGGCGGCAGCGTGCCGCGCGAGTACGTGCCGGCGGTCGACAAGGGCATCAAGGAGGCCTGCGAGACCGGCGTTATCGCCGGCTACCCGGTGGTGGACGTGAAGGTGACGCTGTTCGACGGCTCCTACCACGACGTCGACTCGAACGAAATGGCGTTCAAGATCGCAGGCTCGATAGGCTTCAAGGAGGGCTTCAAGCGCGCCAGGCCGGTGCTGCTCGAGCCCATCATGAAGGTCGAAGTGGTGACCCCGGAGGATTACTCGGGCGACGTCATCGGGGACCTGAACCGCCGCCGCGGCCAGATCAC
This sequence comes from uncultured Steroidobacteraceae bacterium, assembly GCA_964489185.1. Lineage (GTDB taxonomy): Bacteria > Pseudomonadota > Gammaproteobacteria > Steroidobacterales > Steroidobacteraceae > 13-2-20CM-66-19. Next base: position 14,941 of record CAZAXR010000030.1, read on the forward strand.
CGGCATGGACGAGACCCCGGCCGGCAAGGCGATCACCGCCGACGTGCCGCTGTCGGAGATGTTCGGCTACGCCACGACCGTGCGCTCCATGAGCCAGGGCCGTGCGACCTTCACCATGGAATTCGCGAAATACGTCGAAGTGCCGCCCAACATCGCGGACGGCATCATCAAGAAGTAATCGCAGATCACGAGAGTTCTAAGGAATACGCCATGTCCAAAGAGAAATTCGAGCGCAGCAAGCCGCACGTGAACGTGGGGACGATTGGTCACGTGGACCACGGCAAGACGACCTTGACGGCGGCGCTGACCAAGGTGATGGCCGAGACCTACGGCGGGACGTTCGTGGCGT
>CAZAXR010000031.1:0-8840 GCA_964489185.1 uncultured Steroidobacteraceae bacterium
GCTAACCTCGCCATCGGGGTCCTCGTCGGGACCATCCCTCTCTTCGGCGACATTTTCGACATTGCCTGGAAGGCGAACCGGCGCAACTACCGCCTCTTGCGCCGCCACCTGGGCGAGCCTCGCCGTCACACCTGGCGCGACTGGATGTTCCTGCTTCTTCTCGCGCTCGCACTGGCATTGGTTTTCGCGATTCCCGTCGCGCTCGTCGCGTGGGCCATCGCATGGCTCATCAACCATTAGTGTCAAGGGGATGGAGAGTCTTCCGCGATACAATCAATTCAGACGTCGGGGCGTAGCGCAGTCTGGTAGCGTATCTGCTTTGGGAGCAGAGGGTCGGGGGTTCGAATCCCTCTGCCCCGACCAGTTTCCCCGGGTCCATTCCGGACACTCGGTAACAATGTTGCACCGGCGGCTGCGGCTTGGCGGCCTGAACCCACAACGGCGCGCGGGACACTTACGTTAGTTCCGTACAGCCACGGAGGGGAGCCGATGTCGTTGCGTTGGAAAGTCGAGCTAAGCGTGACGCGTTGGCGCGCTGGCGCGTGGGTGGGCGTGCTCGCTGGCCTAACAGCGCTGCTGCCACCGGCGCCGGCGTGGGCGGTACCGGCTTTTGCGCGGCAGATGGGCGTTCCGTGCGCGGTCTGTCATACCGTGGCCTTCGGACCGGCGCTCACGGCGTTCGGACGCAACTTCAAGCTCCACGGCTATTCCTTGGCGACCAAGCGGACCCTTCCGCTCTCGGCCGATCTGATCGCCTCCTATACCCACACCGCGGTGGACCTGCCCGCCCTGCCGCACTATTCGGAGAACAACAACGTCGCGGTCGACACGGTTGATGTGTTCCTGGCGGGGCGGATCGCCGAGCACTTCGGGATGTTTGGGCAGGTCAGCTACGACGGCCTCGTGAGGCACACTAACTGGGCGAACCTCGACCTGCGCTACGCGCAGGACTTCACTCTGGGCGGCACCGCAACCCTGTTCGGCGTGTCGGTGAATAACTCCCCGACGGTGCAGGATCCCTGGAACTCCACCCCCGTATGGCAGTTCCCGTTCCCGCCGGCGCGCTTCGCGAACGGACCCGCGCAGCAGCCGCCGCAGATCTTTGCCGCTTTTGCCTACACCAGTCTGGGGGCTACTGCCTACACCCTCATCGACAACACCGTGTATCTGGAAGCCGGCGGCTATCGCCAACTTTCCGACGGCTTCCAGAAGGACGTCGGCATCCCCGACCCCGAGGTGCAGCGCAAGCTCGACGGATTCGCTCCCTACTGGCGCGCGGCGCTGCAGAAGACGAGTGGACCGCACTACGGCTCGGTCGGAATCATCGGCTTTCACCCCAGCGTGCGACTGCCGCAGGAGACCAGCGGCGCCACCGACAACTTCACCGACACCGGCTTTGATGCGACTTACCAGTTCGCAAACGGCGGGCCGCACACCTTCAGCGCCAACGCCAGCTACATCCACGAGGATCAGCGGCTGTTTGCCACCACGGCTCTGGCCGGAGGCGGGATGCCTGACAATCACCAGAACCGTTTCAAGGTAGACGGGCAATACGGCTTCCGGCAGACCTATTCGGTGACGCTCGCCTACTTCGACTATTCGGGTAACACCAACACCGCGTTGTTCCGCCCGGCACCGTTGTTCGGCAGCGCGAACGGCAGCCCCAACACCACCGGCTACATGCTGCAGCTGGAGTGCATTCCGTTTGGCAAGGCCGGCTCCTTCGCAAGTCCCTGGGTGAACATGCGCCTCGGTGTGCAGTACACCGGCTACACGCAGTTAAACGGCGGCAACAGCAATTACGACGGTTTCGGCCACTCCGCTTCCGACAACAACACACTGTTCGTCTATCTCTGGATGGCCATCTGAGGCAGCGGCGGTGCGCCCACTCGCGCCCTCCGCCCCGGCTGCTGCCGGCATCAGGCCGACCCGTTGCCATAGCAATAGAGGCCTTGACAATTACAGCCTAGGCAACTACATTGCTGCCCGTGCCCCACAGGAGGACCGCCGGTCCCCCCCGAAGGGGAGATTTCACGGAGAGCGACCTTGGGCGACATTTACGACAGCGCGACGTATTCACCCTGCAAGAGCGTCGGCTCGCTGCTAAGCCGCGTGCGGGTCGAGATCCTCTCGGCGCTGGACCGGGAGCTGGCAGCCGACAAGCGCCTCGCGCCCCTGGAGATGAGCGCTGCGCAGTACATCATCATCGCGAACCTCGCCGGGCCGCAGGAGCCGAAATCGGCCGCGGATCTGTGCAAAGGGCTCTCGTATGACGCGGGGGCGATGACGCGCATGCTGGACCGCCTTGAGGCCAAGGGCCTCATCCGCCGCACGCGCAGCGCCCATGACCGGCGCCTGATGCAGCTGGAGCTGACCGAGGAGGGCCGCAGCGCCTTTCCGCGCATGCGCGAGATCGCCATGGATGTGACCAATGCGTTCCTGCGCGGCTTTACCAAGAGCGAGGCGCGGCAGCTGGAGGGCCTGCTGACCCGCATGCTCGAGAACGCGCACGGCGTGGCGCACCGCGCCAGTGCCTGAGCGCACGGTTTTTTTTCAGGAAATATCTGCCTAGGCATATGCCGCCGCGGCAGTGAGAAGGACGAAGGACTCAGTATGACAACCCCGAACGGCAAATCTGCTACCGCCTCCAATGGCCGTCGCCGCTGGCGCTGGCTCGGTGGAGTGCTCGGCGGCGTGCTCATCGCGGGCCTCGCCTACGGCACGTACTGGGCGCAGGTGGCGCGCTATCACCAGACCACCGACGATGCCTATGTCAGCGGCAACGTGGTGCAGATCACCCCGCAGATCTCCGGTACCGTGGTAGGCATCGGTGCCGACGACACCCAGTTCGTGAAGGCCGGCCAGCCGCTGGTGCGGCTCGACCAGGCCGACGCCAAGGTGGCGCTCGATGCCGCCGAGGCGCAGCTGGCGCGCAGCGTGCGCGACGTGCGTAATCTCTTTGCGACCAGCTCCGAGCTCGAGGCCACAGTGCAGCTGCGGCGCACCGACCTCGCGGCCGCGCAGAGCGATCTCGCCCGCCGCCAGCGCCTCGGCAGCTCCGGGGCGGTATCGGCGGAGGAGTTGCAGCACTCGATGGATGCCGTGAAAGTCGCGCAGGCGGCGCTGCTCGCCGCCGAGCAGCAGCTGGCCGCCAACCGTGCGCGCGTCGACGGCACGACCCTCAAGGACCATCCACAGGTGCGCGATGCGGCCGCGGCCGTGCGCAGCGCCTACCTCACGCTCTCGCGCACCGAACTGCCGGCGCCGGTTGCCGGCTTCGTGGCGCGCCGCAACGTACAGCTGGGGCAGCGCGTGAGCCCGGGTACCCCGCTCATGGCAGTGGTGCCGCTCGACCAGGTGTGGGTCGATGCCAACTTCAAGGAGCCGCAGCTGGCGCGTATGCGCGTGGGGCAGCCGGTGACCCTCACCGCCGACCTGTACGGCTCGCGCATCGTCTACCATGGCGCGGTCGCCGGATTCGGCGCCGGCACCGGTTCAGCCTTCTCACTGCTGCCGGCGCAGAATGCCACCGGCAACTGGATCAAGATCGTGCAGCGCGTGCCGGTGCGCATCGCGCTCGATGCACGCGAGGTGGCGTCCCATCCGCTGCAGATTGGTCTTTCCATGAAAGCCGACATCGATGTCCGCAACGGCAACGGCGCACGGCTGCCGCAGCTGGTCAGCAACGCCACTGATTGGTCCACCAGCGTGTTCGGCTCGAGCGGTGCGCTCGCGGATGCGCGGGTGCAGGCCATCATCAGCGCCAACCAGTCGGCGCCCGCAACGCGGGCGGCCGTGACGCAGCCGGCGGCTGACCGGGGGCTGCTCGCCAACGCCCGCCTGAGCGGGGTGGCGCGGCACCTGCGCTAGAGCGCAGCACGGGCAGGCCCATGTCCCGGGAGAATGCTCAGGCAGGCGGCGGCGCTCCCAGCGCGGTGCCGGTCGCGCTGCCGCCCCTCACGGGCGGCAAGCTCGCGCTCGGCACTGTGGCGCTGTCCCTCGCCACCTTCATGAATGTGCTCGACACGTCGATTGCCAACGTGTCGATCCCGGCCATCGCCGGTGATCTCGGCGTCTCGCCCGATCAGGGCACCTGGGTGATCACCTCATTCGGCGTGGCGAACGCCATCTCCCTGCCGCTCACCGGCTGGCTGACGCGCCGCTTCGGACAGGTGAAGCTGTTCAGCGCCTCGGTGGTGCTGTTCGTCATCGCTTCGTTTCTGTGCGGGCTCGCCCCCAGCCTGCCGCTGCTGGTGCTGTTCCGGGTGCTGCAGGGCGCGGTCGCCGGACCCATGATCCCGCTGTCGCAGTCGATACTGCTCTCCAGCTATCCGAGCAACCGCGCCGGCACGGCGCTCGCCATGTGGGCCATGACGACGCTAATCGCACCGGTGGTCGGGCCGGTCCTCGGTGGCTGGATCACCGATAACATCTCCTGGCCCTGGATCTTCTACATCAACGTGCCCGTCGGCATCGCGGCCACCATCGCCACCTGGGGCATCTACCACAAGCGCGAAACCCCGACCGCCAAGGTGCCGGTAGACGGGGTGGGTCTGGGGCTGCTCGTGATCTGGGTGGGAGCGCTGCAGGTCATGCTGGATAAGGGCAAGGACCTGGACTGGTTCAACTCCGCGACCATCATCGCGCTCGCGTGCGTCGCGGCGGTGGCGTTCGCGATCTTTCTGATCTGGGAGCTCACCGAGAAGCATCCCATCGTCGACCTGTCGCTGTTCCGGCGCCGCAATTTCTGGGTGGCCACGCTCGCCTTGCTGACCGCCTACGGTCTGTACTTCGGCAACGTGGTGCTGCTGCCGCTGTGGCTGCAGCAATACATGGGCTACACCGCGACTCTCGCCGGACTGGTGCTGGCACCGGTGGGCGTGCTCGCGATGGTGTTCACCCCCTTCGTCGGCCGTTACGGCGATCGCATCGACCCGCGGATCCTGGTCACTATCTCCTTCGCGATCTTCGCGCTGGTGCTGTTCATGCGCGCAGACTTCAACACCGACGCCACCATCGGCACGCTGCTGGTGCCGACCATCATTCAAGGCGCGGGCATGGCGGCATTCTTCATACCGCTCATGTCGCTCACGCTCTCGGGGCTGCCGCCCGAGCGCATTCCAGCGGCCTCCGGGCTGTCGAACTTCGCGCGCATCACCGCCGGCTCGTTCGGCACCTCCCTCACCACGACGCTCTGGGACCGGCGCGCGACGCTGCATCACGCACAGCTGGTCGAGCGGCTGAACGGCGGCGACCCCGCCACGGCGCAGGCGCTGGGCACCCTGCACGCAGGCGGCATGGGTACCTCGCAGAGCTACGAGGTGCTCAACCGCATCGTCGACGGCCAGGCCTTCATGCTCTCGGCCAACGACATTTTCTACGTCTCCGGGATACTGTTCATCGCGCTGATCGGGCTGGTGTGGCTGGCGCGCCCGCTGCGCGGCGGTGCGGCGGGGAGCGCGGCAGCCTCGGGCGCGCACTGAAGGCAACGCAGTCCTGAGCCGCGACCCGCGCACTGCGGGCATGCTATCTTTTTGGCACTGGGGCGGCGGCCCCACGCGCACGCACACGTTCCTGGCTGCAGCAATGAAACAGCTCAAGCTTCTCGGTTGGTCGTGCGGCTTCCTGTTCGCCTGCGCGCTGGTAGTCACGGTGCGATGGCACCGGGAGCTTCTGAGCTTCGCCGGTGCGCACCGCGACGTGAGCTTCTATCTGCTCCTCGCAGTACTGCTGATGATCCCCGCCAAGCTGATGGCGCTGCTCGCGGCGTACTTCTTGGAGCTGCTCGGAGTCGGCTGGTCACGCTCTTCACTGCGCATGCTGTGGCGCCCCGAGGCCTCGGTGCGGCTGGACATCGTTGCCATCGTCACCATGCTCTTTCTGCCCCAGCGGCACCTGGGCTATCTGCTGTCGTTCGGCCTCCTGTACGCGGTGGACGCCTACGCCGCGCAGCACATCAACATCAGTCTGACGCCCTTCCTGTCGGTGTGGGTGCTGCAGGTGTTGTGCTTCACGCTGTTTCAGTCGTTCCTGCGCTATTGGATGCACCGCATCGAGCACGCGATTCCGGCGCTGTGGGCCCTGCACAAGTTTCACCACTCTGCTGACCGCCTGACGATCCTGACATCGGCGCGCCAGACCCAGTTCACCAAGGGCATCGAGGAGGGGCTGGTGTTCCTGCCGGCCGGTTTGCTCACCAGCCCAACCGCCGCACTGCCGGCACTGGGCAGCCCGGTGTTCATGGCGGCGCTCGTGTACTTCACCTATCAGACCTTCATCCTGGTGAACGGCTACCTGGTGCACTCGAATCTGCGCACCGGCTACGGGTGGATCGGGCGCTGGCTGCTGGTCTCGCCGCACATGCATCGCCTGCATCACGCCACCGATCCGGCCTATCACCACAAGAACTTCAGCTTCGACCTGGTGATCTGGGACCGCCTGTTTGGCACGTACGCGGCCGGTGAGCCGGGCGCCGAAATCGCCGATGTTCCTGTGGGACTCGAGAACAATCCCTTCAATCGGCACGCGACGCTACCGGGAGCGCTGCGCGAATACTTCCTCACCACGCTCGTGGTGTTCTGGCAGGAGGTAAGAAGGGGGCTCGCGGCGTGCGTGCCGGTGCGCCGCGCGAAGGCCGCCTGACTCGCTCGCTGCTCTGCGAGGCTAGTGCGCCGCGCGCAGCAGCTGCGGTGGCGCCAGCCACCGCAGCGTGCCGCGCGCGGCACGTGCGCTGCCCGGGAACTCAACCAGGGCCGCGCCCATCTTCTTGAATTCAAACGCCACGCCCGCGGCATCCCCGGTCAGGCACGCGGCCAGCAGGCTCCCCAGGTCCGGCTGGTGGCCTACCACCGCGATGCGCGCCTCGCGCAGGCCGGCGAGCAGTGCGAGCAGCCGTGCGGGCGAGCCGCCGGGTGCCAGCAGCGCGCAGTCGACCGCCGGCGGCCAGCCGGCGCTGCGTGTGAGGATCTCGGCGGTCTGGCGCGTGCGCACCAGGGGACTCGTCAGCACGCGCTGCGGAGGAGCCGTGAGACGTTTAAGGCCGGCTGCTGCCTGGCGCGCGCGCAGCACGCCACGCGGAGACAGCGGGCGCTTGCCATCATCGGGCCAGCGCCGCTCGCTGCGCTCGAACGCGATGGCATGACGCACGATCAGAAGCTCCATGCACCCGCCGGAGCCTTCAGTGTTTGATCGGGTTCAGCTCTGACTCTGGGCGCTCGGCCGTCGGGACCGGCGCAACGGCGGCCGTCTCCATCGGCGTCAGGTCCGCCGCAGCTTCTTGCGCCGGCGCCGGGGCTTCGGTGCTGAGCTGCTCGAGGCGAGCACGCAGTGCCTTCCAGCGCTTGCCGCGCACCTTGCGCCATGCGCGTTCGAGTGTGCGGCGTGCCTGCGCGGTGGAGCGCGCATGGTGTTCCGCGAGACGGCCCATCAAGAATAGGGTTGCCGGGGGAAGAGCGCTGGCCGTGTCGGCGGCGAGGACCCCCAGGCGGGTCTGCGCCATGTGCGCGTCCTGCTGCGCCCCGAGCTCATCCTGCAGACGGCGCAGCGCTTTCAGCAGGTCCTCCGCTGGCTTGCCGAACACGGCGAGGCCGCATTCGATTGCATAACGCAGCTGCTTGGCCCGCCGGCGCACCTCGTGATAGTCCTCCAGCGGGGACTTAGGGCGCAGCCGGCGCACCGACTTGCGCAGACGCCGAAAGCGTTGGCGTACGCGATCAGGCATCACCGCGCGCACACCATCGGCATTGCCACCGCGCTCGGAGCTCTCCGCCGCGAGTTTCTCGAGCCAATGCCGCGTGGCCTGGGAGTCCAGCCCGCGCACCAGCCGCGCGCCTGCCCGCTCACGCTCGCTCTGGAGCAGCGCGCGCAGAGGCTGCGCCGCCGCGCGCTCCGCCTCGGGCAGATCGGCGCAGTAGCTGTCGAGGCCGGCCAGCAACACGTCAAGATCGCGGGCCGCACCGAGCTTGCGCAGCACTGCCTTGGTGCTCTTTCTGGCTGCGACCAGCGAGTGCGGCAACTGATGCTTGAAGAGGCCGAGCGTCGCATCGATGCGCCTTGCGGCGACACGCAGCTGGTGCAGCTCTTCCGGGTCGTGTCCGCCACGGGCTCCAGGCTCGTGCCACGCCCAGACCGCCAGCAGGCGGCGCAGCTCCGCCAGCGCTACATCGTGCGCGGTGGCCGCGGGCTCGAAGGACTGCGGCGCGGCCGCAGCCGCGAGCGCGGCAGCTCTGGGATCGGCCGCGATACTTGCCGCATCCCCATCCGCCCGGCGGGAGCTGGTTGGGACCTTCATCGATCGCCCGTTGAAATTCGAGAGTCTTTTAAGTGTAACAAAGCCCGGCCGCGGCGACGCCTCCGCGGGGAGGCATCGGCTGCTGATTGGGCCCGGCTAGGGCCAGGGGCGCCCGCCCTGCCGCTGCGCTATTGTTGCGGTCGCACTGCGGAAATTGACGCTCCGTAAGCCACTTACGTATGATTCGCGCCCCCCGTGGCGGCGGGGCCGGCTAGGGGCGCATCGTAAGTCGTGCCCGTAGCTCAGGCGGATAGAGCATCGGCCTTCTAAGCCGAGGGTCGCAGGTTCGAGTCCTGCCGGGCACGCCAGCCGCGACGAGGAAGGACGGTGGACGTAGCTCAGTTGGTAGAGCCCCGGGTTGTGATCCCGGTTGTCGTGGGTTCGAGTCCCATCGTCCACCCCAGATACCAGGGCCGTTAGCTCAGCTGGTAGAGCAGGAGACTCTTAATCTCTTGGTCGTAGGTTCGATCCCTACACGGCCCACCAACCTCTTATAATGCGAGCCGCCCCGACGCGCGGCCGAAGGTATTGATTTGCGTCCAGGTTTACC
>CAZAXR010000032.1:0-42938 GCA_964489185.1 uncultured Steroidobacteraceae bacterium
GCTTTCGGGAGTCATGGCTCGCCGGCGTTGTTTGATGTACATGTTTACAACAACGCAGGTGCGAGCTTCACTTCGACTTTCAATTCTTTGATCACTCAGGGGTATCAAGGAGTCCCGTGGATTATTGGCGAGGCGTTTTACAACGACGCAGCAGAGGCGTCTGCACTACGGCAGGCAGCCAACAGCATCGGGCAAAAGGTGCTTTACCTGACCGAGTGGCCGGAGACGGCGGATCAGAGCTGCGATCCCAATGTGAATGTAGCCCCGCCGGTGAACTTCTCGAATTATCAGGCCCAAGGTTTCTGAATGCCTGGGAAACTGGGGACAGCCTCCCCCATTCTGAAAATCTCAATCATTATGAGCAAAACGCGTCTTTTCAAACAATATGAGAAAGCGTTCCGTCTGTCCGTGAGTTTAAGGTCGGAATCTCCGATCAGGACAGGCGGGCCGCCCAAAGGCGTTTTTCGGAATTAAGGCGCGGCCACCCGCCTGAGCGTCCTATCAAACTTGGGCTCAATCAACCATTTACCCGCAGCAGATACAAAGCCCACTTTGCCATCGAGCTTTGCCGCCGCCATGGCAACGCAGCGCGCGCTCGGTCTCCCCTTGCATGTTGCCAATCCGTGTGATATATACTGAACCACATGGTTCAGTATTCCCAGACCCGCTTCGATGTCTCGTTCGCCGCGCTCTCAGACGCCACCCGACGCGGTGTTCTGGAGCAGCTCGGGCGTGCAGACGCTTCAATCACGGACCTTGCCGAGAAGTTCCAAATGACCCTCACGGGCATGAAGAAGCATGTCGGCGTCTTGGAGCAGGCGGGGCTCGTCACCACGGAGAAAGTCGGGCGCGTGCGGACCTGCAAGCTCGGCCTGCGCCGACTGGAGAAAGAGGCGGAATGGATCGAGAGGTACCGCCAGCTCTGGGACGCACGCTTCGACGAGCTGGACAAGCTTGTCGAAGGACTGAAACGGAAGGAGAAGGCCGATGGACGCAAGAAGAGAGAGTGAGCCTACCGCCATGAAGAACCGCACGACGGTGGAACGGAAGTCCGAGCGTGAGTTAGTCGTTACGCGAACCTTCAACGGCCCGCCGCGCATCGTGTTCGAGGCGTGGACCAATCCCGAGCTGCTCAAGCGGTGGTGGGCACCGAAGTCGACAGGCGTGTCCCTGCTTTCCTGCGAGGCGGATGTTCGTGTCGGGGGCCGGTACCGATTCGAATTCGGCCACGAGGCCTCGAAGCCTATGGCGTTCTTGGGTAGGTATATCGAAGTGACACCCCACTCGCGCCTCGTCTGGACTAATGAAGAAAGTGACGATGGTGCCGTCACCACGGTGACCTTCGAGGAAAAAAGTGGCCAGACGCTGCTGGTCCTGCACGAACTCTATCCCTCGAAGCAAGCTCTCGACAATGCCATCGGCGGGATGGAGGGTGGGATGCCCGAGCAGTTCGAGCAGCTGGACGAGCTTCTCGTCACACTGGGCACTCGCTGACACTTGAGGACGTCGCTTTTTTCGGTGCTTCCAACGGGGTGCTTCACGGCGCTCAGACTTAGGACCAGCTCGACCGATTCATCACCTAAGCATTCAAGTCCATGCGGCGATAAAGCGGGAATCTAGAACAAGTGTGGCGGGTCGGCACGGACTCGAAGGGAGACCTTGAGTGCATGCGGCGATGAAAGAAATCGGATATTTGGTCATGCCGAAAGCCGTCATTCCCGAGTGACCGCTCCGGGTCTATTCTGTTGAAAAACTCCCCGAGTGGTTTCGGTGAAAAAATTCTAGGGCTCTAAAACGGCTGAAAGTCGAGCGAGCCGGGGGAGAGCGGTTTCCGACGATCTCCGACCACAATTGCGCACAGTGCGCCATGCCGCGTGTTTCATGCGGATTTTCGGCCACTTCTGCATTCGCCTGCAAAATCCCGTGTGCTTGGGAAATGAGTTTTTCAACAGAATCGCTCAGGAAGCGGCGGTCGGGAGGTTGGCCTTCAATCGACGGTCGCTGACCGCGCCAACTGCGGACCCACAGAAGTTCCGAATACCTGCCCGCTAGCGGTCGCTCCCGATCACCGGCTCGGTTGCCTGGCGCTGAGCCGCACACTGAATAGAGCTGGTGACAGGCCGCAGGTTGCTAGGTTGATGCCCCCGGCGCATCCTGTGGCAAAGAAGTGGGGGCGAGGGGCAGGAAATGTCGGGCGAGGCGCCTGAGTCTCGAGAAGGGCAGGCACCGACCAGCCCGCGCGGTCAGCCCTCACCCAGTGGGACGAACGACCGCGCCCCGCACGCCTCAGCGGGTCCAGCACTAGCAGCGTCTGTTGCAGCGGCTCCGGCGGCTGTGCCGATTCGCGCCATTTGGGAGCGGATCAAACACCACAAGGTCGTGCAATGGACGCTTGCTTATTTGGCGCTCGCCTATACGTTGCTGCATAGCGCCGAGATGCTCGGCAACTCGCTGGGCTGGTCACACGGCCTGCAGCGCCTGTTCACACTACTGCTGATCCTGTGTATTCCCGTTGTCATCATCGTGTCGTGGTACCACGGCGCACGCGGACAGCGTGGCGTCAGCGGCACGGAGCTGATGATCATCGCAATTTTGTTGGCAATGGGCGGCACCTTCCTGTGGAGGGACAGCAAGACGGAACATGCAGCTGAGAACGTGGCTCCTGCTGGCGGGCATGGCTCCGAGACCGGTGCAGAGAAATCAGCCACGGCGGCGGCGGCGCCGCCGGCCGCATCTATCGCAGTACTTGCCTTCTCGGACCTCTCTGCGGAGGGCAATCAAGGCTACTTCTCAGACGGCATTGCGGAGGAAATACTCAACGTACTCGCCCACGTCAACGGGCTCAAAGTAGCTTCGCGCCAGTCCTCGTTTCAGTTCCGGAAGTCCGATCTCGGTGCTCCGGCTATCGCCCAAAAACTAGGCGTACGCCATATCCTCGAAGGCAGTGTGCGCAAGGCCGGCGATACGGTGCGCATCACGGCGCAGTTGATTGATGCGAGCACGGACCAGCATGAGTGGTCACAGTCCTTCGATCGGCCATTGAGCACGGCGAATCTTTTCGCGATACAGGACGAGATTGCCAAGAGCATCGTCGATCATCTCGCCACAACGATCGGCAGTGCAGCGGATATTTCCGGACCCACAGCGCGTAAAGCAGATACGGTCGATGAGGGCGCATACGATCTATACCTGAAAGGGCGTGCGCTTTTTATGGACCGCTCTAGGCAGAACCTGATCGACGCGGCCGGTCCTTTGAAAGCGGCGGTTGCGAAGGACCCAAAATTTGCACGCGCCTGGGAGATGCTCGGCGCCGTGTTAGTGACTTCGGAATCTTGGAACGTTGGTGACGAACGCGATTACCAAGCAGGAGTGGACGCCATCGAAACGGCGTTGCGCCTGGATCCCAATCTGTCGTTGGCGTACGCCGTACGCGGCGAAGTTCAATTGGACATGATCCCCAGTCGCGGCGCGGTCGGCTGGGAGGATTCATCGGGCAACTATCTGCGTGCAATCGAGCATGACGGGAATAATGCCACGGCCTACGCGTGGGTCGGTTCAAACAACGCCGCGCTGGGGTATTTGGACCGCGCAATACAGGGCTACCAGCGATGTCTGGATATCGACCCCGCCTATGAACTCTGCCGGCGGAAGCTTGCGGCCCTGTACTTGTACGTCGGACGTACGGACGACGCGCTTCGGTTCTACGAAATTGGACTAGAAAATGGCTACATCACAAACGACATACCATTCGCGCCCGCGCTTGCAGCGCATGGCGATCGCTTTGGTGCGCTCAGTATTTTGGCGGGAACATATCACGACGACCCGCAACTGATTCGTCCGCTGTTTCGAGCACTGACCGATCCGACGTTCAGCGAACACGACCGACAGGATGCGCTTGTGCTCGTCAACACAGCGAAAAATTCAGGCGTCTGGATTCCAACTGCACTATGGATGCTGAAAGCCTACGACAAGATACTTGCCGTCCGCACGTACACCGAACCTCAATTTTGGTGGGCGCGAGATGACGCAGCGTGGCTCAAATCCCAAGGCCGCAAGCAGTTGATGCAGCATTGGCGTCTGCCTGAGTATTGGCGTAAGCACGGATTCCCGCCGCAGTGCAGACCAATCGGAGATTCTGATTTCGAGTGCCGTTGAATAGGGCGCCGTTTCGGGACGGGTACAGACGATCGCGGAACTGACGCTCCTACCGGAAAGCGGCCAGTCGCAAACGATAGCAGCGGGTCAACCGCGGACGTTGTGTCACGTAGTCGTTACATGTGCATAACTGGCTGATCTCAATCTGATGCTTGCGGGTTTGTAGTCACCGATTCGTCGACAGGTCATGCGGTGATCCTGTTCCCGACCGGCACCAGCAAGCCATCCGCGGCAGCCGAACCAGAGAACCCGCATCCCAGCACTCCCCGGTGGCAGCGTCGCTCCGCTGCCATGCGGTGCTCACGTCCGCATCGCCGCCGTCGGGAGACCTCCCGTCCCGATGATCCCCTCGCGGATCAGCCATTCCCGGGCATCCGCAGCGTCCCCCTCGAACCAGGCGCGCGTTCCGCCGAGGCGGAAGCTGTAGCCCCAGGCGTCCATGTCTGCGAACAGCTGCTCGCGTCCCACCCCGGGCAGCTGTGCCGCGAGCAGCACCTGCAGGTAGCACACCGCGGACTCCTCCAGATCGTCGCCGCCGGCGTCACGGTCAAGCCCCGCGCGCCGCTCCGGGCTCATGCAGATGAAGTGACTCGCTTCGTGCAGGACCGAGTGCACCGGCGTGTCGAGGCGCGCATACAGCCGTTCGCCCCTGAGGCCCGCCTCGCTCTCCCCCCAGTAAGAGGCGGGGATTTTCTCCTCGGGCGCGACAAGAGTGAGCTGCAGGCCGTAGCGCGCCAGCAGCAGCGCGAGCGCCACGCGATCGGCGGCATTCAGCCGCAGAACCGAAGGAGCGGCGGGTGAGCTCATGGCGGCGCAGCGCTCGGTGTGATGCTGCTCCTACAGGCTCGACAGTCGCCGCATCACCAGCTCGGCGAGATCGTGCGCCATGTCCTGGCGCAGGATGTCCTCCTCGTGACCCTTGGCGAGCAGCAATCGCTCGTCGAAGCTGTAGGTGCGGGTGGCGGTGACTTCCTGGGGGGCGAGCAGCTCCTGACCGCCCGCGGTCACCGAGAAGGCGACGGTGTAGGTGACCTCGTACTGGTTCGGCTGATTGGTGGCCGAGACCGACAGCACGCGCCGCGAGACGTTGTCCCTGAGGATGCTCACCACCGCTGAGGCCTTGTCGCGCTCCTGCGCAAGCTGCGCCCCGTTGGTGAGGAGCGCGCGCTGCAGGCTCTGGATGAAATCGCTCTGCCTGTCGGGCGCCTCCAGGTACGGCTTCTTCACGCTGGCCGGCAGCGGTGCGCTACCCTCGAGATGGAACCCGCAGGCGGCGCCGAGCGCCGCCGCGGCCCAGGCGGCAAGGCGCGCATGCCGCTTGAGGCTCATCAGATGACCACGTTCACGAGCTTGCCGGGCACCACGACCACGCGCTTGACCGGGCGGTCGCCGATGAACTTGCTCACCTGCGCGTTCTCGAGTGCCGCCTGCGTGCAGGCGCTCTGGTCCGCATCGACCGCGACCGTGATGTGGCCGCGCAGCTTGCCGTTGACCTGCACCACCAGCTCGCGCGTCTCCTGCGCGAGTGCGGCGGTGTCGGGTTTCGGCCAGCGCTCGTCAATCGGCGCGGTGGTATGCCCGAGCGAGCGCCACAGCACGTGGCACACGTGCGGGGTGATGGGAGACAGCATCAGCACCGCGAATCCCAGCGCCTCGTGACGCACCGCCCGGCCCTGTGGACTTGAGTCGCTGAAGCGGCCGATGGAGTTCAGGAGCTCCATCACCGCGGCGATGGCGGTGTTGAAGTTGCGCCGCCGCCCGATGTCGTCGGTCGCCTTGGCAAGGGCCTGGTGGGCCTGGCGTCGCAGCGCACGCTGCGCGTCGCTGAGCGAGGTGGCATCGAGCGCGGGCGGCGCGCCCGCGGCGACGTGCTCGTAGACCGCAGTCCATAGCCGACGGATGAAGCGCGAGGCGCCCTGCACGCCCTCGTCTGACCACTCGAGCGTCTGCTCGGGCGGCGAGGCGAACATGGTGAACAGGCGCGCGGTGTCGGCGCCGAAGCGCTCGATCAGGCCCTCGGGGTCCACGCCGTTGCCCTCGGACTTGGACATCTTGCCCAGCCCCTCGTGCTCGACCTGCAGCACGCCGGCATCCGTCATGACCACGTGCACCGGGGTGCCGTCGGCGCCACGGCGCGTGTCGACCTCAGCGGGGTTGAAGTAGCGTTTGCGCTCGCCCGGGGGTTGGTACGAATAGATGTGGTTGAGCACCATGCCTTGGGTGAGCAGGTTCGTGAACGGCTCGCTGAAGTCCACCAGGCCGAAGTCGCGCATCACGCGCGTCCAGAAGCGCGCGTACAAGAGGTGCAGGATCGCGTGCTCGATGCCGCCGATGTACTGATCCACCGGCAGCCAGTAGTGCACGCGCTCATCGACCATGGCGCGCGAGGCGTCCGGGCAGGCGTAGCGCATGAAGTACCAGGACGAGTCGACGAAGGTGTCCATGGTGTCGGTCTCGCGCCGCGCGCTCTGGCCGCACTTCGGACAGGTGCACTCGTAGAAGGCCCTGGACTTGGCGAGCGGATTGCCGCTGCCGTCCGGCACCAGGTCCTCGGGCAGCACCACCGGCAGCTGCTCGTCGGGCACCGGCACCACGCCGCAGCCGGGGCAGTGAATGAGCGGAATCGGGCAGCCCCAGTAGCGCTGGCGCGAGATGCCCCAGTCGCGCAGGCGGTACTGCACGCGCTTTGCTCCCAGGCCCTGCTTCGCAAGTGCCGCGGCGATCGCGTCCACCGCCTCCTTGAAGCTGAGCCCGGAGAACTCGCCCGAGTTCACCGTCACCCCGTACGCGGAGTACTCGGGGATCCACGGCGCGCGCACCTCGTCGTAGGCGCCGGAGGGCGAGCGCACCACGGTGGTGACCGGCAGGGCGTGCTGCTGCGCGAACTCGAAGTCGCGCTCGTCGTGCGCCGGCACGCCCATGACCGCACCCTCGCCGTAGGCCATCAGTACGTAGTTGGCGACCCAGATCTCGAGGGGCTTGCCGGTGAAGGGATGCAGCACGTGCAGCCCGGTCGACATGCCCTTCTTTTCCTGCGTAGCGAGCTCGGCCTCGATGACGCTGCCGCGCCGGCACTCCTCGATGAAGGCCGCCAGCTCAGGTCTGTCGCGCGCCGCGGCGAGCGCCACCGGATGCTCCGCCGCGATCGCCATGAAGGTCGCCCCGAAGAGCGTGTCGGCGCGCGTGGTGAACACCTTGAGCGCGCCTGGGGCGCCCGTGACCTTCACGGTGTCGGGCGCATACGGGAAGGAGATCTCGCAGCCCTCGCTGCGCCCGATCCAGTTCGACTGCATGACGCCCACGCGCTCCGGCCAGCCGGGCAGCGTCTCGAGCGCCTCCAGCAGCTCGTCGGCGTAGCGCGTGATCGCGAGGTAGTACATCGGGATCTCGCGCTTCTGCACCAGCGCGCCGGTGCGCCAGCCGCGGCCGTCGATCACCTGCTCGTTGGCGAGCACGGTCTGATCGACCGGGTCCCAGTTGACCACGCCGGTCTTGCGGTACGCGATGCCCTTCTCGAGCATGCGCAGAAACAGCCATTGGTTCCAGCGGTAGTAGCTCGGGTCGCAGGTGGCGATTTCCCGGCTCCAGTCGATGGCGAAGCCGAGCGCCTTGAGCTGCGCGCGCATGTGTTCGATGTTCTGGCGCGTCCACTTGGCCGGCGGCACGCCGTTGCTCATGGCGGCGTTCTCGGCCGGCAGCCCGAACGCATCCCAGCCCATGGGCTGCAGCACGTTGTAGCCGTGCATGCGCAGGTAGCGTGCCAGCACGTCGCCGATGGTGTAGTTGCGCACGTGCCCCATGTGCAGCCGCCCGGAGGGGTACGGCAGCATCGACAGGCAGTAGAACTTGGTACGCGATGGGATCTCGCGCACTTCGAAGGCGCGCTGCTCGGCCCAATACTGCTGCGCGGCGCGCTCCACCGCCGACGGATCGTAGCTCTCTTGCATTGTTCTTATGGCAGGCGCAGCGGCACGAAAATCTGGGCATCCTCCCGCTGGATCAGCAGCGCCACGTTCTTGCCGGCGGCGCGCGCGGCGTCCTGCAGCTCCTGCACGCTGCGTACGCGCTTGCCGTTGACGCCGAGAATGATGTCGCCCGGCTCGACTTCGGCCTGCTGGGCGGGTCCGGACACCTGCTCGACCACCAGGCTCCCCTGCGTGCTCGCCTGCTCTTTCTCGCGCGGCTCGAGCGCACGCACGGTCAGACCCAACACGCTCGCCTGGTCGCCACGGTGCTCCTCGGGCTTGGCGCCGCGCGCGGCGACGGTGGTCTGCGGCTCCTTGAGCTCGCTCACCTTGACCAGCATGCTCTGCTGCTTGCCGTTGCGCCATACGCTGAGATTCGCATCCGAGCCGGGCTTCATGGCCGCGATGGTCGCGGACAGCTCGCCGTAGCGCTCGATGGCATGGCCGCCGACCGACAGGATGACGTCACCGGCGCTGATGCCGGCCTGCGCCGCCGGGCCGTCCTTCTCCACCGAGGAGACCAGCGCGCCGCGCGGCCGGTCGAGGCCGAAGGACTCGGCGAGCTGCGCGTTGACGTCCTGGATGGTGACGCCGATGCGGCCGCGCACCACGCGGCCGGTCTTGATCAGCTGCTCTTCGACGTTGCGCGCCACGTCGATCGGGATGGCGAACGACACCCCCATGAAGCCGCCGGTGCGGCTGAAGATCTGCGAGTTGATGCCGATCACCTCGCCCTGCAGGTTGAACAGCGGACCCCCGGAGTTGCCGGGATTCACCGCGACGTCGGTCTGGATGAACGGCACGTAGTTCTCACCGGGCACCGAGCGCGAGGTGGCGCTGATGATGCCCGCGGTGGCGCTGTTCTCGAAACCGAACGGCGAGCCGATGGCGAGCACCCATTGTCCGGGACGGATGCGCGTCGGATCGCCGAGCTTCACGATCGGCAGGTGCGTGGCTTCGATCTTGATCACCGCCACATCGGTGCGCTCATCCGCGCCGATCACTTTGGCCGGGAACTCGCGTCGGTCGGTCAGCCGCACGGTCACTTCCTGGGCGTTGGCGACCACGTGCGTGTTGGTGAGGATGTAGCCGTCGGAGTTGACGATGAACCCCGAGCCTGCGCCCCGCACCGGTGGCTGGCGCTGCTGCCGTCCGCCCTCCCCGGGCGCCGGGATGCCGAAGCGCCGGAAGAAATCGTAGAACGGGTCGTTGGGCGAGAGTCCCTGGAGGTTCCCCGACTGGGCCTTCTCCAGCACCTCCACGTTCACCACCGCCGGCCCGTAGCGATCGACCAGCGTCGAGAAATCGGGCAGGCCGCGCACCATGGCCTCGGCGGAGCTGGCCGGTGCGCCCGGCTCGGGCAGGGCGGCCGCGGCGGCAGAGGGCGGCGGAGCTTCCGCGGCGTGCGCGGCATGCTCGCGCGCGCAGGCGGAGAGCGGCAGGGCGAGGCACGCAACCGCGATTGCGCGCGCCAGGGCCGGGGTGAGACGGGCATCGAGCTTCGCATTCATGGGAAACACTTCCATTAGTCGCGGGGAGCGGGCTCCCTGCCCCGCCAGAGCAGCCTATCATTCCGCAGCCACAGCCCGTATGCCAGCGCTAGCGCCGCGAGGCCCACGATCAGCCAATTCCCAACACGGGCGTAGGGCGGGAGCCCCGTGTAGGGGATGATTCTTGAGACCATCGCCAGGGGCTTGAATTCCGGGGCGCGGGCGATGACTTCGCCGTGCGGCCCGATGACGGCCGAAATGCCATCATTGGCGGCGCGCACCAGGTAGCGGCCCTCCTCCAGCGCCCGCATGCGCGCGATCTGGAAGTGCTGGTGGCGCGCGCTCGAGTGCCCGAACCAGGCGTCATTGGTGACATTGACCAGTGCGTCGGCCTGCGGCAACACCTGCAGCATGGAGCTGCCGTAGGCGTCCTCGTAGCACACCGTCGTTCCGAGCCGCAGGTGCGCGGCCGGCAGCGGCGGCTGGTCCTGCGCCCCGGGGGTGAAGTCCGAGTACGGCAGACTCATGAGCCGCATCCAGTTGCGCACGAAGTGCGGCACCGGGAAGAACTCCGCGAACGGCACCAGGTGATGCTTGTCGTACCAGCTCGGCTTGCCATCCAGCGCCAGCACCGAGTTGTAGTAGCGCACCGAGTCGGGATGCTCGGGACTGGCCTCGGCGCGCAGCACGCCCATCACCAGCGTCGAACCACGGCCACGGGCTTCGCGGTAGAGGTTGTTGATGTAGGGGATCAGGTCGTTGGCGGTATCGGCGGGAGCTGACTCCGGCCACACGATGAGAGTGGTGCCGAGCACCTGCTCGGTGAGGGCCTGGTAGATCCTGAGCGTGGTCTCGCGATTGCTCTCCTGCCACTTCTCGTCCTGGGGAATCGCCCCCTGCACCACCGCAACCTGCACCGCGGGGCCTGCGGGCTGTGTCCAGGAGTGGCCGTACAGGGCCCAGCCGCCGACCCAGGGCAGCACCAGAATCACAGCGGCGGCGATGCGCACGCGCGCGCTGGCATCGCAGGCGCAGGCGGCGAGCGCACCCGCGCTCACCAGCAGCAGCGCGCTGATGCCGTACACCCCGATGACGGGCGCGAAGCCTGCAAGCCAGGTGTCGGTCTGCGAGTAACCGAGCGACAGCCAGGCAAAGCCCGACAGGAACCAGCCGCGCCACCATTCCAGCAGCAGCCACGCCGCAGGCAGCGCAGCGAGCCAACGCGCCAGTCCGCTCACCGGCAGCCAGCGCGCCACGGCGTAGCCGAGGGCGGCCTGATACAGGCCCATGATCCCGGTGAGCCCCAGCATCAGGAACAGGGCGAGCCACACCGGCGCGCCGCCGAAGCCGTGGATGCTCACGTACAGCCAGTAGGTGCCGGCGGCGAAGGTGGCGAAGGCGAACCAGAATCCCAGCCGCGCCGCCTCGCGCGGCGCGGTGCCCTGCCACAGCCACATGAGGGTTGCGGGCGCGAGCACCGCGAGCGGCCACAGGTTCAGAGGCGCGAAGGAGGCGGCCAGCAGCGCGCCGCTCAGGAACGCGAGTGCCGCGCGCAGCACCTGCGAGCGCGGGCGCGGCAGGACGCACGGCTCGCACGCCGTGGCCACGGCGCTCGCTGCCGCGGCAGTCATGCGTCAGTTCGGGCCCGCGCCGTCCGCGGGCCGCTCTTCCGGCGGCAGCACATCGCGCGGCGCCACCACCTTGAGCGCATCGATGCGGCGGCGGTCGGCGCGCAGCACGCGCAGCTCGAAGCCCTCGAGGTGCGCGCTCTCGCCGCGGCGCGGCAGCCGCCCGAGCTGCTTCATGATCAGGCCCGCGACCGTGTCCACGCCCTGCTCCTCGGACAGATGCGCGCCGAAGTACTCATTGAATTCCGCGATGCGGGTGACGCCGCGCACCGTGAACTGCATGGGCGCGTCGCGGCGGATGTTCTGGTCGTCCTCGACGTCGAACTCGTCATCGATCTCGCCGACGATCTGCTCGATCACGTCCTCGATGGTGCACAGTCCGGCCACCCCGCCGTACTCATCGACCACGATCGCCATGTGGTTGCGGTTGCGGCGGAACTCCTTGAGCAGCACGTTGAGGCGCTTGGATTCGGGCACGAACACCGCCGGGCGCATGTACTCGCGGATGTCGAAGCGCTCGCGCGCGCTGGCGGTGGTGAGGCGCAGCAGGTCCTTCGCCAGCAGGATCCCGACGATGTCGTCGCGGTCCTCGTCCATCACCGGGAAGCGCGAGTGACCGGACTCCACTACCACCGACAGGATGCGCGCGGGCGGCTCGTGACGGCGCACCGACACCATCTGCGCGCGCGGCACCATGATGTCGCGCACCTGCAGATCGCCCACCTCCAGCACCCCTTCGAGCATGGTGAGCGCATCGGCATCGATGAGACCGCGCTCGCTCGCCTCGCGCAGCACCGTGAGCAGCTGCTTGCGGTCCTGGGGCTCGGCGAGGCCCTGGGTGAGGCGCTTCAGCCACCGGCCGGTGGTGTTGAGGTCCTTCGCCACCTCAGCTCCGGTACGGGTTGGCGAAGCCGAGCCGCCGCAGCACGCGGATCTCGCGCCGTTCCATGCGCCGTGCGTCCGCAGCGCGCAGGTGATCGTAGCCGACCAGGTGCAGCGTGCCGTGCACGATGAGGTGCGCCCAGTGGGCCCTCAAGGTCTTGTCCTGGGCGCGCGCCTCCTGGCGCAGCACCTGCGGGCACACGATGAGCTCCCCGAGCGCACGCGCGCCACCGGCTGCTGCCGGCATGCGGGCCGCGGGGAATGACAGCACGTTGGTGGGCGCATCGCGCCCGCGGAAACGCGCATTCAGCCGCCGGCTCTCGCTCGCCCCGACCACGCACACGCCGACCTCGCTGCCAGCGGCGCGCCGGCCGAGCGCCGCGCGCGCCCAGCTCTCGAGCTCGGCGCGCGGCGGTGACCAGGCACGCACGCGCCGCGCGAGCAGCAGCCGCAGCGCGTGCCCGCGGCGGACGGCACTCCCGCCGGTGCGCGGAGCGCTCACGACCCGCCTCCGCGCGATTCGTAGGCCTGCACGATGCGCTGCACCAGCGGATGGCGCACCACGTCCTGGGCGTCGAAGAAGGTGAAGGCCACGCCCTCGACGTTGCGCAACAGCTCGACCACGTGCGACAGGCCCGACTGCCGGCCCGCCGGCAGGTCGGTCTGGGTGATGTCGCCGGTGACGACCGCCTTGGAGCCGAAGCCGATGCGCGTCAGGAACATCTTCATCTGCTCGATCGTGGTGTTCTGAGCTTCGTCCAGGATGATGAAGGAATCATTTAGCGAGCGCCCGCGCATGAAGGCGAGCGGCGCCACCTCGATCACGTTGCGCTCGATGAAGCGCGCCACGCGGTCAAAGCCCATCATCTCGTAGAGCGCGTCGTAGATCGGGCGCAGGTACGGGTCGACCTTCTGCGTGAGATCGCCCGGCAGGAAGCCGAGGCGTTCGCCGGCTTCCACCGCGGGGCGCACCAGGATCAGCCGGCGCACGCGATCGGCCTGCAGCGCCTCCACCGCGCAGGCGACCGCGAGGTAGGTCTTGCCGGTGCCGGCCGGTCCGATGCCGAAGGTCAGGTCGCGGCTCCTGATGTGGGCCAGATAGTCGCGTTGGTGCGCGCCGCGGGCGCGGATGCCGCCGCCGCGCGGCAGGCGCACGCCGTGCTCGCGCGGGTCGGCGCTGAGCGGGGCGGGCCCGGACTGGCGCTCGTGCAGCGCCAGGTGCACGCGCTCAGGCGTGACGTCATCGGTGGCGGTGAGCTCGAACAGCTCGCGCAGCAACTCGGCGGCGGCGTCCGCCTGCGCGCCGCTCACCCGGAATACGTCGCCGCGGCGCTGGATGCGCACCCCGAGGCGCGATTCCAGCAGCCGCAGGTTCTCATCGAGCGCACCGCACAGGTTCGCCAGCCGCGCGTTGTCCTTCTGTCCGAGAGCGATCTCGCGCTGTGGCTCGGGCGATGAGGCTGCCACTGGCGTTCAGCCGCCGGCTGCCGCGAGCGGCAGGGCGGAATCGGCCGCGCGCGCGGTCGGCTCCGCGAGGCGCCCGCGCAGACTGTGGGCGAGGGCGGCGGTGATCACGACCTCGACGAAGCGCCCGATGAGGTGCGCGGGACCCGCGAAGTTGACCCAGCGGTTGTTGGCGGTGCGGCCGGCGAGCTCGCCGGAGTCCTTCTTGGCGGGGCGCTCGATCAGCACGCGCTGCCGCGTGCCCACCATGGATTCGCTGATGAGGCGCGCCTGCGATTCGAGCTGCGCCTGCAGGCGCGCGAGGCGCTGCTGCTTGACGGCCGGTTCGACCTCATCGGGTAGGGAAGCGGCGGGGGTTCCCGGACGGCGACTGTAGATGAAGCTGAAGGACTGGTCGAAGCCCACCTCGCGCGCCAGCGCGAGCGTCGCCTCGAAGTCGCGCTCGCGCTCGCCCGGGAAGCCGACGATGAAGTCGGAGGAGATCGAGATATCGGGACGCACGGCGCGCAGCCGGCGCACTTTGTCCTTGAACTCGAGGCTGGTGTAGCCGCGCTTCATGAGCGCGAGCACCCGGTCGGAGCCGGACTGCAGCGCCAGGTGCAGGTGGTTGGCCAGTTGCGGCACGCTCGCGAACGCCTCGATCAGGCTGTCGTTGAACTCGAGCGGATGCGAGGTGGTGAAGCGGACACGCTCGATTCCGCTCACCCGCGCGACGTGGTGGATGAGGGTCGCAAGGTCCACCTGCACGCCGTCAGCCATCGAACCGCGGTACGCGTTGACGTTCTGGCCGAGGAGCGTCACCTCGGCGACTCCCTGGGCGGCGAGCGCGCGCACCTCCTCCAGCACCGACTCGAAGCCGCGGCTCACCTCTTCGCCACGCGTGTACGGGACAATGCAGAAGCTGCAGTACTTGCTGCAGCCTTCCATCACCGACACGTAGGCGCGCGCGCCCTCGGCGCGCGGCGCCGGCAGGTGATCGAACTTCTCGATCTCGGGGAAACTGACATCGACCACGGCGCGTCCGCTCGCGCGCAGCATGCCGATCATGTCCGGCAGGCGGTGCAGGGTCTGCGGGCCGAATACCAGGTCGACGTACGGGGCGCGCTC
Source organism: uncultured Steroidobacteraceae bacterium (assembly GCA_964489185.1). Lineage (GTDB taxonomy): Bacteria > Pseudomonadota > Gammaproteobacteria > Steroidobacterales > Steroidobacteraceae > 13-2-20CM-66-19. Next base: position 14,692 of record CAZAXR010000032.1, read on the forward strand.
GTTGATGGCCTCCCCTTCCTGGCTCGCGACGCAGCCGCCGACGCCGATGATGACCTCCGGGCGCTGCTCCTTGAGGCGTCGCCACTCCCCGAGCAGCGAGAACACCTTCTCCTGCGCCTTCTCGCGCACCGAGCAGGTGTTCATCAGCAGCACGTCCGCCTGCGCCGGATCCTGCGTCGCTTCCAGGCCCACGCCCTCGCGCAGCACGTCCGCCATGCGGGCGGAGTCGTACTCGTTCATCTGGCAGCCGAAGGTTTTGATGAAATAGCGGCGGGGCATAGCTGAATGGGAAATTCTACCCCAGCGAGGGTATTGCAAGGGCCGGCGAAAGTCTGGAGCGACCGCACGCTGCCGGGGACTCCACCACCCTAAACCAGAGTCATTACAACATCTTATGAGCGTCCCTGCGGTGCGCGCAGCACCCTGGAGCGAGCGCGCCGCCGGTCCCGACCTCCGCGGCATCCTTACGCGCCGGCAGGCGGGCCAACACCCTGCGCTCCGGCGCTAGGCCCTTGAGCCTATGCCGGTCCGGCCCAGGGGTACGCAGAATCCAAGGCAAATCGCAGAGCCGGCGGGAGCCGCACGTTGGAAGGAGCATCGAATGCGATCAACAGGAGCCTTGCTGCACTCGTTCGCGAAGCAGGCTGCGCGGGGCTTGCTCCGCTGCCGCCCGCTGCCGCTCATGCTGGCACTCGGCTCCCCCCGCCACCACCAACGGTCGCGATACCGACGTGATTCTGGTCGGGCTCACCTCCGCGTTCTGAGGCTCAGAAGGGAGCGTCGTCGTCGAGGCTCTCGGGCGCGACGCGCTGCTCGTCGGCCCGTCAAGGCTGCCTCGGAGCCAGCGCCGGCGCGGGCGGCCGGGGCTCCCAGCGGGTACGCTCGAGGATGGCATACAGCGCCGCCGTGAAGCGCTCAGCGTCTGGCTCGCTCAGGTGGGACCACTCGGGCAGTTCGAATTCCTGCAGCTCCGGGTAGTCCTGGAAGTGGATACCGGGAGCGCCGGTGGCGACCAGCAACGCATCGAAGGTAGCCGCGCGCGGCAGCTCGCGCTCCTCGGCCTCGAGGTACGGCCCGGCGCTCGGCGGACGCACGAACACGACCTTCACACCGCGGGCGCGCAGCTTCGCCACCGCCCGGACGGCGCTCGCGATCTGCGCCTGAATGAGTGGGGGCCACTGCCCGTGCGGCTGCAACTCAGGCGGGAGCGCAAGGATTCCCCAATGGCGCTGCTGCCAGGTAGAGCGCGCCATCGCGCGATAGTCGGGGTCGGTCTGCACCTTGCTCCATAGATGGGTGTTGCGTTCGGCCTCGGTGATGGAGATCTTGCGCACTGGCACCGCGGCGGTGACCCCCGGGCGCCGCGGCCACGCCTGGCGCTCGAGCACCGTCTGGAGCGCGAAGTCGGGGTCATCGAACGCGAGATAGGGCTCGAGCAGGCGCATCGACAGCCACTGACCGATCCGCTGCGAGGGGGATTCGTGGCGCGTATAGGGAAGCACGCTCGCGCGTGCGCCACCGTTGCGCAGCAGGCTGAGCGGCGCGAGTCCCACCAGTAGACGCCCCGTGAAATGCTCGTCCACCGCGAGATCCTCGAGAGCGAAGAACGGCGAGGTGCCCTCGAGCGACAGCTGGATCGGACGCTCGCCCGAGAGCTTCTCCCACACCGGCAGCTGCAGATCGAACAGCAGGCGCGAGTCGCCGATGAGCACGGTCGCATTCCCCTCGCCGGCATCGATGCGCCGCCGCTCCCGCGCCCACAGCCCGTCGCTGTTGCGGATCCCGGGCGTCACGCCGAAGGCGCGCCAGTACGCTTCCCACGCGCCGAGCAGGATCGCGAGCAGCACGAGGGCTGCAGGCAGGATGCGGTTCAACGGCCGGGCCGGCACCGGACGCACCGGGACCGGCTGCGCGACGCCCGGGCGATCGGCGGCGGTCTGGCGCGCGTACGCGTCGGGCTCGGCGGCGCCCGAGCGCCGCGTGGACAGGGCGGAAGGATCTCCTGCAGCTGGCCAGGCCACGTTGCGCGCCGTCAGGAGGGGGGCGCGGCGCCCGGCTCAGAAGGGAATATCGTCGTCGAAATCATCTCCGCGGCTGGCGCCTGAGCTGGTGGACTCCTCCTGGAAAGAGGGTGCGCCGCCACCGCGGCTGCCACTCTCCACGCCGCCGCCGGGGGCCGCTGCCGCGCCGCCGCCGCCGCGTCCGCCGAGCATCTGCAGGTCGTTGCCGATGATCTCGGTCGAGTAGCGCTCGTTGCCCTGTTTGTCCTGCCACTTGCGCGTGCGCAGGCTCCCCTCGATGTAGACCTGCGAGCCCTTACGCAGGTACTCCCCGGCGATCTCGGCCAGGCGGCCGAAGAGCGCCACGCGGTGCCACTCGGTGCGCTCCTGCTGCTCGCCCGACTGCTTGTCACGCCAGCTCTCGCTGGTGGCCACGCGCAGGTTCGCCACCGTGGTGCCCGAGGGCATGGCGCGGGTTTCGGGGTCGGCACCGAGGTTGCCGATGAGAATGACTTTGTTGATGCCACGCGCCATGTGAGGGTCCTTGAACTTGCGGAACTGGAAGCGGTAGGTCGCCGGATGCGCCCGCCGTAGTAATGCGCGCATTCTAGAGGAGCGCCGCGCGGGGTGCGAACCTGCGCTGCGGCTGCGATGCTGCAGAAAGGCTGCGGGAGCTCGGCTACCTTAGGCACCTGGAGCCTGCGGAGCTGCCCGATGATCACCCTCAGTGAGCCCGAGATTGCCAAGCTCCTCAGCTACGAGCGCTTGATCCCGGCGATGGAGCGGGCGCTCGCGGCCTTCTCCGCCGGGGAGGCCCTGCAGCCGGTGCGCAGCATCATCACGGTCGAGGAAGGCCAGCGCTTCCTTGGCGTCATGCCCGCGGTCACCTCCGGAGGCATGGGCGCAAAGCTGGTCGCCTTCTACCCGAAGAACGCCGCGGCCGGGCTGCCCACGCACCTCGCCACCATCATGCTGTTCGAGAGCGAGACCGGGCGGCCGCTTGCGTGCCTCGACGGGCGCCTGATCACCGAAATGCGCACCGCCGCGGTGTCTGCGGCGGTCACGCGCTATCTCGCCCCGCCCGGGGCGCGGGTGCTGGCGCTGCTCGGAAGCGGCGTGCAGGCGCAGGCCCACCTGGAGGCACTGAAGCAGGTGTGCCGCTTCGAGGAAGTGCGCATCTGGAGCCGCTCGCCGGAGCACGCGCAGCGCTTCGCCGCGAGCCACGGCGCGCGCGCGACCGACGCCGAGAGCGCGGTGCGCGGTGCGGACGTGATCGTGACCGCGACCAGCAGCCGCGATCCGGTGCTCAAGGGCGCATGGCTCAAGCCCGGTGCGCACGTGAATGCCGTGGGGGCATGCCTGCCGAGCTGGCGCGAGCTCGACGATGCGGTGTTCGCCGGCAGCACGCTGATCGTGGATTCGCGCGCCGCGGCACTCGAGGAATCCGGCGACGTGATCCTCTCGGGAGCCCAGATCTTCGCCGAGGCGGGCGAGCTGTTCGCCGGCAACAAGAGCGTGCCGCGCGCGGCCACCACGGTGTTCAAGTCACTCGGCCTTGCGGTCGAGGACATCGCCACCGCGCGCCTGGTGTACGACCTCGCGGGCGGCGCCTAAGCGCCCCCGCGCTCAGCTCTTGCCGCGGATCCGCTCGGCAGCTTCCCGCAGGATGGCGGCGATGCGGCTCTTCACTTCGGCCGAGCTCCCGAGCTTCTCGCGCAGCGCCGCCCGCAGCTCGTGCCGTGCCGCGCGCAGCTCCTGCGACTCGCCCGAATCGTCCTCCTCGAAACCGCCGAAGATCTCGCGCACCCGGCCCATCTTGCGGCCGATGTGCTCGAGCTGGCTGAGCATGGCCTGCGCCGCCTCCTGGTGCTGCTTCAGATGCGCGCGTCCTGCCTCGGTGATGCTGTAGAGCTTCTTGGCGCCCTCGGCCGTGACGCTCGCGTAGCCGACCTCCTCCAGCCAGGTGAGCGCCGGGTAGACCATGCCCGGACTCGGGCTGTAGAAGCCGCCCGAGCGCTCCTCGAGCGCCTTGATCAGCTCGTAGCCGTGGCTGGGACGCTGATCGAGCAGCGCAAGCAGCACCAGCTGCAGATCTCCCGAGGCCAGCTTGCGCCCCGCCCAGAACGCGCGCCCGCCCGGGCCGAATCCGCCCCCGAATCCCGGGAACACCGCAAAGCCGCGCCCACGGCGGTGAGCGAAGAAATACGCGCGCCCGCAGTCGCGCTCATAACCCCTGGATCCGCGATAACAAGACATAATCTTCCCCTGAGCCTGTTGATAGATATATCTTAAGATATGTTTAACGATAGTCAAGACTCGCTCCGGTGCCCGGCGGCGCCCCGGCCTTGTGCCCTGCCCCATTAATGCGGTTTGGGTCCGAGTCGGCCCGCCACGTACCATTCACGGTTCGATGCAGTACATCCGCGTGCGCGGTGCGCGCACCCACAACCTGAAGAACCTCAACCTCGACCTGCCGCGCGAGCGGCTGATCGTGGTCACGGGCCTGTCCGGCTCGGGCAAGTCCTCGCTCACCTTCGACACGCTGTACGCGGAAGGACAGCGCCGCTACGTCGAATCGCTCTCCGCCTACGCGCGGCAGTTCCTCTCGACCATGGACAAGCCGGACGTGGACAGCATCGAGGGCCTCTCGCCTGCGATCGCCATCGAGCAGAAGGCGAGCTCGCACAATCCGCGCTCGACCGTCGGCACCGTCACCGAGATCTACGACTACCTGCGCCTGCTGTACGCGCGCGCCGGCACGCCGCGCTGCCCCGATCACGGCATCGACCTCACCGCGCAGACCGTGAGCCAGATGGTGGATACGGTGCTGAAGCTCCCTGAGGGCACCGCCGCCGCGCTCCTCGCCCCGGTGGTGGCCGAGCGCAAGGGCGAGCACCAGGAGCAGCTCGAGGATCTCGCCGGCCAGGGGTTCGTGCGCGTGCGCATCGACGGCCGCATCCACGAGATGGACGCGCTCCCGGTGCTCGATCCGAAGAAGAAGCACAGCATCGAGGCGGTGGTGGACCGCACGCGCATCCGCCCCGATGCGGCGCAGCGACTGGCGGAATCCTTCGAGACCGCGCTGCGTCTGTCCGGCGGGCTCGCGCGCCTCGCCTTCCTCGACGATCCGAAGCGCGAGGAGCTGGTGTTCTCCAGCCGCCACGCCTGTCCGGTGTGCGGCTACAGCGTGCCGCCGCTGGAGCCGAAGCTGTTCTCGTTCAACAACCCGTCCGGAGCGTGCCCGGCGTGCGATGGCCTGGGAGTGCAGGAGTTCTTCGATCCGCAGCGCGTGGTGCTGCATCCGCACTTGTCGCTCGCCGGCGGCGCGGTGCGCGGTTGGGACCGGCGCAACGAGCACTACTTCCAGCTCATCCAGTCGCTCGCCCGACACTATGGCTTCGACATCGAGACCCCGTGGACCGAGCTGCCCGAGCACGTGCGCCACGTACTGCTCAACGGCAGCGGCGATGAGGCGATCGAGTTCAGCTACCGCGACGCCGGCAGCCGCAGGTCGCGCCGCCGCCATCCCTTCGAGGGGATCCTGCCGAACCTGACGCGCCGCTACCGCGAGACCGAGTCGCCGATGGTACGCGAGGAGCTGGCGCGCTATCTGGGCGTGCGCCCCTGTCCCGAGTGCCACGGCACGCGCCTGAACCGCGCCGCGCGCTTCGTGTTCGTCGCCGAGCGCAGCCTGCCCGAGGTGGCGCACCTGACCGTGGGGCGCGCGCTGGAGTTCTTCCGCGGCCTGAACCTCGCCGGCTGGCGCGGCGAGGTGGCCGCGAAGATCGTCAAGGGCGTCATCGAGCGGCTGGCGTTTCTCGCCGATGTGGGGCTCGACTACCTGAGCCTCGACCGCAGCGCCGAGACGCTCTCCGGCGGCGAATCCCAGCGCATCCGGCTCGCGAGCCAGGTGGGCTCGGGACTCACCGGCGTCATGTACATTCTCGATGAGCCCTCGATCGGGCTGCACCAGCGTGACAACCGCCGCCTGCTCGCGACCCTCAAGCAGCTGCGCGATCTCGGCAACACGGTGATCGTCGTCGAACACGACGAGGAGGCGATCCGCGAAGCGGACCACGTGGTCGACCTGGGTCCCGGCGCCGGCGCGCACGGCGGACACCTGGTCGCGCAGGGGACGCCGGCGGACATCGAGTCAAACCCGGCCTCCATCACCGGACAGTACCTCTCGGGCAGGCGCCGCGTGGACGTGCCCGGACTGCGCACCGTGGCGGATCCGAAACGGCAGCTGCGCATCGTGGGGGCGCGCGGCAACAACCTGCGCAACGTGACGGTAGACATCCCGCTCGGGCTGTTCACCTGCGTGACCGGCGTGTCGGGCTCGGGCAAGTCGACACTCATCATCGATACGCTCTTCGGGCACGCCGCCGCGCGCTTGAGCAGTACACGCGTGGAGGCGGCGCCGGCCGAGCGCATCGAGGGCCTGAGCGAGATCGACCGCGTCATCGACATCGACCAGAGCCCGATCGGGCGCACGCCGCGCTCCAATCCTGCGACCTACACCGGGCTGTTCGCGCCGCTGCGCGAACTGTTCGCCTCCGTGCCCGAGGCGCGCGCGCGCGGCTACGACGCCGGGCGCTTCAGCTTCAACGTCAAGGGCGGACGCTGCGAGGCGTGCCAGGGAGACGGTGTCATCCGCGTGGAGATGCATTTCCTCCCGGACGTATACGTGCCGTGCGACGTGTGCCACGGCAAGCGCTACAACCGCGAGACACTCGAGATCCGCTACCGCGGCAAGAACATCCATGAGGTGCTGGAGATGACCGTCGAGGAGGCGGCGCGCTTCTTCCAGAACGTGCCCGCCGCCACTGGCAAGCTCCAGACCCTCACCGACGTCGGCCTCTCGTACGTGCGGCTCGGGCAGAACGCCACCACGCTCTCGGGCGGCGAGGCGCAGCGCGTGAAGCTCTCGCGCGAGCTCGCCAAGCGCGCCACCGGCCGCACGCTCTACATCCTCGACGAGCCGACCACGGGCCTGCACTTCCACGACGTCGAGCAGCTCCTGCACGTGCTGCACCGCCTGCGCGACGAGGGCAACACCATCGTGGTCATCGAGCACAACCTCGACGTCATCAAGACCGCCGACTGGGTGATCGACCTGGGACCGGAGGGTGGCGAAGGCGGCGGCGAGATCATCGCCACCGGGACCCCGGAGGACATCGCTGCCAATCCTCGCTCCTGGACCGGGAAGTACCTGAAGCCGCTTCTGGCATCCCTTGGGACCGCGCGCTTGGCCCGGCCCCTGCGTGAAGCTTCAACAGGCTGATTTTTAAGTATTTTTTTAGCCCGGAGCGCGGGAGGTCCGGCAGGCCGAACCGACGAGGCCGTCAGGCTGCCAATGCGATTGCAAATGCGAACCGTTCTCATCCATACTATCGCCCATGGATGCCTTCGCCGCCCCTAGGGGTCATGCGCTCGATCCCTCCTTCGTGAGCCTCGCGGCCCTGCCGCCGGGGACACGAGGCTGTGTTGTCGGCGTCGGCTCCGGCGGTGAGCTCTCCGCTCTCGAGCGGCGCCTGCTCGAGCTGGGATTCGTCTCAGGAGAGCCGGTGGAGATCATCGCCGAGGCACGCCCCGGCCGTGACCCGTTCGTGGTGCGCGTCGGTCAGACGACGCTCGCGCTGCGCCGGCGCGAGGTGCAGAACGTGTGGGTCGAGTTGCAGCGCTCCGCCGCTGTGGTGCAGGCCGGCAAGGGGATTGGGCTCGAGCCCGCGCAGGCCGGAACCGCGCCATGAACGTCCCCGCGGCCGCGGCCCTCGCCGCGCCGCAGCTGAGCCTCTCGCTCATCGGCGTCCCCAACTGCGGCAAGACCGCCCTCTTCAACCGTCTCACCGGCAGCCGCCAGAAGGTTGCCAACTATCCCGGCGTCACCGTCGAGCGCAAGGAAGGCCGCCTCACGGGCCCGCGCACCGGCCGCATCTTCCGCGTCGTCGACCTGCCCGGCGCCTACAGCCTCGAACCGACCACCCTCGATGAAGCCATCGCGCGCGACGTGGTGCTCGGGCGTCACGCGAACGAGCCGGCGCCGGACCTGCTGGTGTGCGTCGTCGATGCCACCAACCTGCGGTTGAACCTGCGCCTGGTACTGGAGCTGAAGCGCCTGGGGCTGCCGATGATCGTCGCGCTCAACATGAGCGACGTCGCCGCGCAGCGCGGTTATCACCTCGACCGGGCCGCGCTCGAGCGCGCTCTGGGCGTGCCGGTGGTGCCCACGGTGGCGGTGCGCTCGGGCGGTGAGCGCGAGCTGGTGGCGGCCATCGACGCCTACGGCTTCACCGAGCGTGCGCGTGCCGCGCGCAGCGCGCCGCCGCCTGCGACCGCAGCGCAGATCGAGGCGACGCAGCGCGAAGTGCGCCGCGTGCTGCAGGAGTCCGGCTACCGGGCGCCGGCGCGCCAGGCCGCGCTCGCGCGCCTGGATGCCATCGTGCTCAACCCCATCGCGGGTCCGGTGCTGCTCGCGGTGGTGCTGTTCCTCATGTTCCAGGCGGTGTTCAGCTGGGCCAAGGCGCCGCAGAACCTCATCAACCAGGGCGTGCAGGCCGCAAACGCGTGGCTGTCATCGGTGCTGCCCGCAGGTCCGCTGCGCGGGCTGCTGCTCGATGGCGTCATCGCCGGCGCCGGCAGCGTGCTGGTGTTTCTGCCGCAGATCCTGATCCTGTTCGCCTTCATCCTGGCGCTGGAGGATTCCGGCTACCTGCCGCGCGCGGCGTTCATGCTCGACCGGCTCATGGGACGGGTGGGACTGTCGGGCCGGGCGTTCATTCCGCTGCTGTCCTCATTCGCCTGCGCGATCCCCGGCATCATGTCCACGCGCACCATCCCCTCGGCGCGCGACCGTCTGGCGACCATCATGATCGCCCCGCTCATGACCTGCTCGGCGCGGCTGCCGGTGTACGCGCTGCTGATCGGTGCCTTCATTCCGCAGCGTGCGGCCGGCCCGTTCAACCTGCGCGGGATGGTGCTGTTCGCGCTGTATCTCGCCGGGATCGCGAGCGCGCTGGCGGTCGCCTTCGTGCTCAAGCGCACCATGATGAAGGGCGAGTACCGGCCGCTGCTGCTGGAGCTGCCGGAGTATCGGCTGCCGCACCTGTCGAACCTCGCGCTCGGCCTGTGGGAGCGCACGCGTATCTTCCTGACCCGCGTGGGCACCATCATCCTCACGCTCATGGTGGTACTGTGGTTCCTGGCGAGCTTCCCGGCCCCGCCCGCCGGCGCCACCGGACCTGCGATCCAGTACAGCATCGCGGGGCTGCTCGGGCGCGGGCTCGAGCACCTGTTCGCGCCGCTCGGCTTCAACTGGCAGATCTCGATCGCGCTCGTGCCCGGACTCGCGGCACGCGAGGTGGCGGTGAGCGCGCTCGGCACGGTGTACGCCATGTCCGGCGCCTCCGACGTCGGCGGTGCGCTCACTCCGGTGATCGCGCACGGCTGGAGCGTCGCGACCGGACTGTCGCTGCTCGCCTGGTACGTGTTCGCGCCGCAGTGCCTGTCCACGCTCGCGGTCGTGAAGCGCGAGACCAACTCCTGGCGCTATCCGCTATACATGGCGGGCTATCTGTTCGCGCTCGCCTGGCTCGGCGCCTTCCTGACCTATCGCGTGGCGCTCATGTTCGGCGCCGGCGCGACCCCAGGGGTGCCGGCATGAGTCCGCTGCTGCAGGAAATCCTGGTCGGACTGCTGGTGGTGGGGTGCGCGCTCTACAGCTTCTGGCGGCTCGCCACGGTGAACGTGCGGCTGCGCGTGCTGGAGAGACTCGAGGCGCTGCCCGGTGTGCGCACCGCGCTCGCCCCCTTGAAGGCGCGCACGCTCGCGCAGATGACTTCAGCGTGCGGCGGCTGCTCGCAGGCCGGGCAGGCGGCTACGCCGGACGCGGCTTCGCGGAATCGAACACCTGGTGCACTTCGCCGTTGATGATGCGCTCCTGGTAGGTACCCCTGGTGTAGGCGGTGACCACGCGGCGCCAGAAATTGACCGCGCTGGCATTGCGCAGGTACTCGGTGATCTCCCAGCGGCCGGCGAAGCGGCTGAGGATCAGCTGCACCGCGGTCTGGCCGATGCCGAGGCGCCGCCGGGTGCGCGTGACGAAGAACTCCGCCATGCGGTAATCGACGCGCGGCTGCGCCGGCCCTGACACCGCGCGCAGCACGCGTGCGAAGCCCACCGGCTCGCCGCCCTTCATGATGAGCAGCGGGTAGGTGTTCGGATCCCCGAACCAGTGCGCGATCTGGTCGGGCTCCCGGTGCCCGACCTCCCCGAGCGCCGGAAACAAGCCGGTCCCCGGATTGAGGTCGTCCAGGTAATCGCGGTACACGCTCTGGATCCACAGCCGATCCGCGGGAGTGGCCCGCGCATCGCGCACGCTGACGGTCGCGCCGGTCATGGCATCACTTCAAAAGCAAACGGCCCGTGCAGCTCGCCTCTGGCGAACCGCCCGGGCCGTCTCCCTTAGCCGTAAGTAGTGGACTTACTGCTTCGGCGGCGTCGAGTTGTCAGCCGGAGGCGTTGCCGGCGGCGTAGCCGAGCCGGACGACTGCGACGAATCGCTGCTCGGAGCAGCGGGCGGCGTCGACTGGTCGGAAGCCGGCGGAGCCGCATTGGCGTCCTTGGCAGCGTCCGAGGAAGCAGCCGGAGCAGGAGGAGTTGCAGCCTGATCGGTGCCTGCGGATTCCTGCTTCGCGCAGGCCGTGAGCATCAGCGCGGCAACGATTGCGCTAAGAGCAAGTTTGGTTTTCATCGATCGGTACCCCGAAGAGAAGCAAGAGTTGTATGGAAGAGCCGACGACCGGTTGGGATCGTTCCGCACCCCGTTCCTGGTAAGCGCGGAAGGCAAATTCTATAGAAGTCCCGGTACGATTGGAAACCGGCCCGGCCGGCGTTTGTCGGGCCGGGGCGACAGCTGCACAACATACGGTCGGATAAGGTTGGAAACATGCACGAGGCGAGACTGACGGAGACTTTCGGCCCGCATCTGGAGGCGGTGTGCGCGCGCTCCGCGCACGCGCTCTCGGCCTGCGGCTACGCAGCACTGCTGGTGCATTCCGGCTCCCCCCTGGTGGTGTTCGAGGACGACCGCACCTACCCCTTCGAGGCCAACGCCCCGTTCAAGGTGTGGGCGCCGCTTGCCGACGCTCCCGAGAGCTTCGTCTGGTTCGAGCCGGGGAAGAAGCCGCTGCTCATTCTGCACCGTCCCGAGGACTACTGGTACAAGCCCACCGACCTGCCGCAGGGCTACTGGGTCAGGCACTTCGAGATCCGCACCGCCACCGACCGCGCTGCCGCCCGCGCGCTGTTGCCGAAGGGCCTTGCGCGCGCAGCGTACATCGGCGATGCCTTCCCCGAGCTTTCCGCCTGGGGCCTGGGTGCCATCAATCCGCAGCACCTGATGCGCCGCTTGGATTATGTCAGGGCTGCCAAGACGCCTTACGAACTCGAGTGCCTGCGCGAGGCGAGCCGGCTCGGCGCACTCGGGCACCACGCCGCACGCGAGGCCTTCACCTCCGGCGCCTCGGAATTTGAGATCGAGCTCGCGTTCATTGGCGCCTGCGGGCTGCGCGAGCAGGAGCTTCCCTACAACCCCATCATCGCCCTCAATGAGGGCGGTGCGGTGCTGCACTACCAGCTGCTCGAGAAGCGCGCCCCGGCCGAGCGCTTCTCACTGCTGATCGATGCGGGCTGCGAGTACGGCGGCTACGCGAGCGACATCACCCGCACCCACGCCAACGGCGATGCGGACTTCGCCGCGCTCATCGAGCGCATGGACTGCATGCAGCAGGCGCTGTGTGCGGGAGTGCGCGCCGGCGTCGACTGGCGCGACGTGCACCTCAAGGCGCACGAGCTCACCGCGCAACTGCTGCGCGAGGCCGACATCATCCGCTGCAGCGCCGAGGAGGCGCTCGCCACGGGAGTGACCTCGGTGTTTCTGCCGCACGGCATCGGGCATCTGCTGGGACTCGAGGTGCACGACGTCGGGGGTTTCATGCGCTCGAGCGAGGGTGGGGAGATCCCGCGCCCGGCGGGTCACCCGTACCTGCGCCTGACGCGCGTGCTCGAGGAAGGCTTCGTCGTCACCATGGAGCCCGGCATCTACTTCATCGAGCAGCTGCTGCAGGGCGCGCACGCGGACGCTCGCGGCAGGGCCATCAACTGGCCGCGCGTGGCAGGGCTCAAGAAATTCGGCGGCATCCGCATCGAGGATGACCTGGCGGTCACCCGCGAGGGGTGCGAGAACCTGACGCGCGACGCCTTCGGTGCGCTATAGGGCACGCGCCTTCAGAAACGGCGGCCGCATCTGCCACTTGCCCTCGTCGTCCTGGTAGAAATTGGCGCCCGGAAGGCTGCCGTAGAAGCCCGCCATCGAGTTCACCGATTCCACCTGCAGCCCCCAACCTCAATGCCAGGCTCCGCGAGCTGACGAAAGCGGGGGGCCAATGGCCCCGCTATTGTCTTACTAATGAGACAAAAACTACTTCTTTGCGAGCTGATCTCTTATTTCCGTTAACAATTCCTCGGTCTTGGTCGGCGGGGGCGGCGGCGTGCCCGAGGTCGGCGCTGGCGGGCGCTTCAGCTGATTGATGCCCTTGATCACGATGAATATGCACAGTGCGATCAGCAGGAACTCGAAGATGGTCTGCAGGAAAGCCCCGTACTTGAGCAGTACGGGCTTGCCCGCCGCGTCGGTGGATATTCGCACCGCCAGCTCGCTGAAGTTGATGCTCCCCAGCACGGGGGACAGCGCCGGCATGAACACGTCCTGGACCAGCGAGGTGACGATCTTGCCGAAAGCCGCGCCGATCACGACCCCGACGGCGAGGTCGATGACGTTGCCGCGCATGGCAAATTCTTTGAATTCTGAAGCAAGGCTCATGGCGGGCTTCCTCCCCCGTGGCACCGGTTCGAGCGCCGGCTATGCGCGAGCGAGGGTACCGGATCGCTTCCGGTAAGCGCAAACGACTCCGGTGCCATATCCGCGTGAAGGGGTCGCGCCGTCCCCGCGGCGCCCCGAAATGCGAACGGCAGACCTCGGTCTGCCGTTCGCAGGATCAGGCACGGGTGAGACCCGGTCTCAGTCGCTCGCGGCCTTCTTCTTGCGGGTGCGTTTCTTCGGGGCCTCGGCCGGCTCGGCTTCCTTGGCGGGCGCTTCGCTCGCGTCCGACTTGGCCTTCTTCGCTTTCGCCTTGGTCTTCGGCTCGGGCTGCGCCGCCTTGGCGCGCCGCGCCTTCTTCTTCGCCCCCGGGGCGGGCTCCTCGGCCTCGATGGGCTTCGGACCCTCGACCAGCTGCATCAGCGCCATGGGCGCCGAGTCACCCGGGCGCGGCATCATGCGCAGGATGCGCGTGTAGCCGCCCGGGCGCGCCTTGAAGCGCGGACCCAGATCCGCGAACAGCTTCTCGACCACCTGCGCATCGCGCAGCCGCGAGAACGCGATGCGCCGGTTGGCGTCCCCGTCCTCCTTGCCGAGGGTGATGAGCGGCTCGACCACGCGGCGCAGCTCCTTCGCCTTCGGCAGCGTGGTGCGGATCGTCTCGTGCCGCAGCAGCGAGACCGACATGTTGCGCATCAGCGCGTGGCGATGCGAGCTGTTACGCGACAGCTGCCGGCCGGAGAGATGGTGACGCATAAGACCTTTCTACTTACATCCGCCCGTCAGATGACGTCGCGCTCTTCGTCGTGCTTCAGCCCCGCCGGCGGCCAGCCATCCAGGCGCATGCCGAGCATCAGGCCGTGGCTCTGCAGCACTTCCTTGATCTCGGTGAGCGACTTCTTGCCGAGGTTCGGCGTGCGCAGCAGCTCCACCTCGGTGCGCTGCACCAGGTCGCCGATGTAGTGGATGTTCTCCGCCTTGAGGCAGTTGGCGCTGCGCACGGTGAGCTCGAGCTCGTCCACGGGACGCAGCAGGATCGGGTCGAACTGCATCTCCGACACCTTGGCGGTGGCCTCCTCCTCGCCCTGCAGGTCGACGAACACCGACAGCTGGTCCTTGAGGATGCTGCCGGCGCGGCGGATGGCCTCTTCCGCATCGATGGTGCCGTTGGTCTCGATGTCGATCACCAGCTTGTCCAGGTCGGTGCGCTGCTCGACGCGTGCCGCATCCACCGAGTAGGTGACGCGCCGCACCGGCGAGAACGAGGCATCGAGCTGCAGCCGCCCGATCGGACGGGTCTGCTCCTCGAACGCCACGCGCGAGGCCGCCGGACGGTAGCCGCGCCCGCGCTCGATGCGCAGCGTCATCGACAGCTCGCCCGCCTTGGTCAGGTTCGCGATCACCAGCTCCGGGTTCACCACCTCGATGTCGTGATCGGTCTGGATGTCACCGGCGGTCACCGGGCCCGGGCCCTTCTTGTGCAGCCGCAGCTCGGCGGAATCGCGCGTGTGGCTCTTCAGCGCCACGGACTTGAGGTTCAGGAGGATGTCGACCACGTCTTCCTGCACTCCCTCGATCGAGGTGTACTCGTGCAGCACGCCGTCGATCTCGACTTCCGTGATGGCGGTGCCGGGCATGGAGGACAGCAGCACGCGGCGCAGCGCGTTGCCGAGCGTGTGGCCGAAGCCCCGCTCGAACGGCTCGATCACCACGCGCGCCTGGCGCGGGGCCACCGGCTGCACCTTCACCACACGCGGTCTCAGGAACTCGCTTACAGAACCCTGCATTGCACTCACCTTGCCGGCTCGACGACCGGCGCAAAAGAAACCTACGGCGGACCCGTTCACATGGGGGCGCAGGCCCCCGAATTCAAGCGCCCGCGCTTACTTCGAATACAGCTCCACGACCAGGTTCTCGTTGATGTCGGGGAGGATGTCATCGCGCCCCGGCGCCGACTTGAACACGCCCCTGAACTCCTTGTCGTTCACCTCGACCCACTCGGGCAGCCCCACCTGCTGCGCGACGTTGAGCGCGCTCTGGATGCGCAGCTGCTTGCGCGACTTCTCGCGCACCTGGACGATGTCCCCGGCCTTCACCTGATAGGAGGCGATGGTCACCGGCTTCTCGTTGACGGCGATCGACTTGTGGCTCACCAGCTGGCGCGCCTCGGCGCGCGTGGCGGCAAAGCCCATGCGGTACACGACGTTGTCGAGGCGGCACTCGAGCAGGCGTAGCAGGTTCTCGCCGGTGGCGCCGGCCTTGCGCGCCGCCTCGGTGTAGTAGTTGCCGAACTGCCGCTCGAGCACCCCGTACATGCGGCGCAGCTTCTGCTTCTCGCGCAGCTGCAGGCCGTAGTCGGAGAGGCGCTGGCGGCGCTCGCCCTTGATGCCGCCCGGCGGCACGGTGAACTTGCACTTGTTCTCGAGCGGCTTGACGCCGGACTTCAGGAACAGGTCCGTGCCCTCGCGGCGGGCCAGTTTGCATTTGGGACCGGTATAACGCGCCATACTTTCCTCGTTCAGACCCGGCGCTTCTTCGGCGGACGGCACCCGTTGTGCGGGATCGGCGTCACGTCCGAGATGCTGGTGATCTTCAGTCCACAGTTATTCAGCGCCCGCACCGCGGACTCGCGCCCGGGGCCGGGGCCGCCGACGCGCACTTCCACGTTCTTCACCCCGTGCTCCTGCGCGGCCACGCCGGCCTTCTCGGCCGCCACCTGCGCGGCGAACGGCGTCGACTTGCGCGAGCCGCGGAAGCCGCAGCCGCCCGAGGTCGCCCAGGAGAGCGTGTTGCCCTGGCGATCGGTGATGGTGATGATCGTGTTGTTGAAGGACGCGTGCACGTGCGCGATCGCATCGAGCACGTTCTTACGCGTCTTCTTGGCCTTCTTCGGTGCCGCCGCTGCGGCGGGTGCCGCAGCGCTCGCGGCCGGTTTCGCTTTCTCTTCAGCCATGCGTTATGCCTTATGCCTTTCCGGGTGGTGCGTTCAGCTTCACCGCCTGCTTGCGCGGACCCTTGCGGGTGCGCGCGTTGGTGCGCGTGCGCTGGCCGCGCACCGGCAGCCCGCGCCGGTGACGGATGCCGCGCCACGACCCGAGGTCCATAAGGCGCTTGATGTTCATGGACACCTCGCGCCGCAGGTCGCCCTCGACGGCGAACTTGGCGATCTGCGAGCGGATCGCGTTCACCTCCGCCTCGGTGAGATCCTTCACCTTGGTGGTGGGATTGACGCCCGCGCCCCGGCAGGCGCTGCGCGCCCGCGCGCGGCCCACGCCGTAGATGTGCGTGAGCCCGACCCACACGTGCTTGTTCATCGGGATGTTGATGCCGGCGATGCGTGCCATGTGTGTTACCTCAACCCTGGCGCTGCTTGTGACGCGGGTCCGTGCAGATGACGTAGACCACGCGGCGGCGGCGCACGATCTTGCAGTTCTTGCAGATCTTCTTGACCGACGGACGTACTTTCATGATTAACCACCGGAACCGGAGCGGCCGTAGCCGAGCAGGTTCGCCTTCTTGAGAAGTCCCGGATAGTGGTGCGACATCATGTGCGCGTTCAGCTGCGCCACGAAGTCCATGACCACCACCACCACGATGAGGAGCGAGGTGCCGCCGAAGCGGAACGGCACGCCCTCGTAAGCAATGAGAATCTCGGGGATCAGGCACACCGCGGTCACGTACAGCGCGCCCCACAGCGTCAAGCGCGTCAGCACCTGGTCGATGTACTCCGCGGTCTGCTGCCCGGGGCGGATGCCGCGCACGAACGCGCCGGACTTCTTGAGGTTGTCCGCCGTGTCACGCGCGTTGAATACCAGCGCGGTGTAGAAGAAGCAGAAGAAGATGATGAGCACCGCGTAGATCACCAGGTGCAGCGGCTGCCCGTAGCCCAGGGCCGCGGCCACGTCCTGCATGGCGGTGCCGAGCCAGCCCTGCGTGCCCGCGCCGGCGAAGCTCGCGAGCGTTGCCGGGAACAGCAACAGGCTCGAGGCGAAGATCGGCGGGATCACGCCCGACATGTTGATCTTGAACGGCAGGTGGCTGGTCTGCCCGGCGTACATGCGCCGCCCGACCTGGCGCTTGGCGTAGTCCACCGGGATGCGCCGCTGCGCGCGCTCGACGAACACCACGAAGAAGGTGACGCCGATCACCAGGATCAGCAGCCCGAGGGCCACCGGGCCCTGCATCTCGCCCGAGCTCACCGAGTCGAAAGTGTTGCCGACCGCGCCGGGGAGCCCGGCGACGATGCCCGAGAGGATGATCATCGAGATGCCATTGCCGATGCCGCGCTCGGTGATCTGCTCGCCCAGCCACATGAGGAACATGGTCCCGGTGGTCATGGTGACGGTGGCGGTGAACAGGAACGGGAAGCCGTGCACCAGCGTCAGTCCACCCTTGTCGAGCGCGCCGGCGGCGGCGAAGGACTGCACCACGGCCAGCGCCACGGTGCCGTAGCGGGTGTACTGGGTGATCTTGCGCCGCCCGGATTCGCCTTCCTTGCGCAGCTCCTGCAGGCTCGGCACCACCATCGACATCATCTGGATGATGATGGAGGCGGAGATGTAGGGCATGACGCCCATGGCGAAGATCGAGAGGCGCGACAGCGCGCCGCCGGAGAACATGTTCACGATCCCGAGGATGGTGTTGGAGCGGTCGCTGAAGAAGCGCGCCACTTCCGCCGGGTTGATGCCCGGCACCGGAATGAAGGTGCCGATGCGGTAGACGATGAGCGCGCCGATCAGGAAGAAGAACCGGTTGCGGATCTCCCCGTGCCGGGCAGCCTCGCCGAACGCGGCCGCCGGATTGCTGAATGTGCTGGTCGCCATCCTCGCGCCCTTGGAGGCTTACGCCTCGATCCTGCCGCCCGCGGCCTCGATCGCCGCGCGCGCACCCTTGGTGGCCGCGACTCCCTTGAGCGTAACGGCCTTCTTGAGTTCCCCGGACAGCACCACCTTGGCGCGCTCGGTGCCCTCGGGCACCACCCCGGCCTTGAGCAGAGCCGCAAGGTCCACCACCTGCGCGTCGACCTTGGCCAGCTCGTGCAGCCGCACCTCGGCGCGCGTGCGCTTGATGGCGGAGCGGAAGCCGACTTTGGGCATGCGGCGCTGCAGCGGCATCTGGCCGCCCTCAAAGCCGACCTTGTGGTAGCCGCCCTTGCGCGCGCGCTGGCCCTTGGTGCCGCGGCCGCAGGTCTTGCCCTGGCCGGCGGAGGCGCCGCGCCCGACGCGCAGCCGCGCGCGTCGGGCGCCCGGGGCGGGTTTCAGTGTGTTGAGTCTCATAGCGTTACGCACCCTTCTCGACGCGCAGCAGGTGCACGGCGGCCTGGATCATGCCGCGGTTCTCGGCCGTGTCCTTGACGGTCACGGTCTGGTGCATGCGGCGCAGGCCCAGGCCGCGGGCGGAAGCGGCGATGTTCTTCAGCTGCCCGTGCAGACTCCTCACCAGCGTCACTTTCAGTTGCTTGTCGGCCATAGCGTTCAGCCCGTGATCTCTTCCAGGCTCTTGCCGCGCTTCGCCGCGATCTCCTCCGGCGAGCGGATCTTGGCGAGCGCGTTGATGGTGGCGCGCACCACGTTGATGGGGTTGCGCGAGCCGTAGCTCTTGGCGAGCACGTTGCGCACGCCCGCGCACTCGAGCACCGCGCGCATGCCGCCGCCGGCGATGACGCCGGTACCGTCGGAGGCCGGCTGCATGTAGACCCGCGTGGCGCCGTGCGCGCCGGTGACCGCGTAGTGCAGCGAGTCGTTGCGCAGCGCGACGTTGACCAGGTTCTTGCGCGCCTGGGTCATCGCCTTGGAGATCGCCACCGGCACCTCGCGCGCCTTGCCGAAGCCGTAGCCCACGCGGCCAGCCGTATCGCCCACCACGGTGAGCGCGGTGAAGCCGAACTGCCGGCCACCCTTCACGACCTTGGCGGTGCGGTTGACGGCGACGAGCTTCTCGACGAACTCGTCCGCCGGCTGGCCTTTCTCGGGTCTTGCCATATGTGTGTGTCCTGCCCTAGAACTCAAGGCCCGCTTCGCGGGCGGCGTCCGCGAGCGCCTTGACGCGCCCGTGGAACTGGAATCCGGACCGATCGAAGGCCACCTTGCTGACGCCGGCCGCCTTGGCGCGCTCGGCGATCACCTTGCCGACCGCCTTGGCCGCGGTCACGTTGCCGGTGTGCTTCAGCCCCTCGCGCACCGCCTTCTGGGTGGTGGAGGCGGAGGCGAGCACCTTCGCTCCTTCCGCGTCGGTCACCTGCGCGTAGATGTGGTTGGGCGTGCGGTGCACGGTGAGGCGCGCGGCCCCGAGCGCGCGGATGTGCGCGCGGCTCTTCACGGCGCGCCGCAGGCGGCGCTGCTTCTTGGTGATGATCACTTCTTCTTCCCCTCTTTCAGGGAGATCTGCTCGCCCGCGTAGCGCACTCCCTTGCCCTTGTAGGGCTCGGGCGGGCGGATCTCGCGGATCTCGGCGGCCACCTGGCCGACCTTCTGCCGGTCGATGCCCTTCACGATGATCTCGGTCTGGCTCGGGGTTTCGATGCTGATCCCTTCCGGGATCGGCACGCTCACCGGGTGCGAGAAGCCGAGCGTGAGGTTCAGGCTCTTGCCCTGCACCTGGGCACGGAAACCGACGCCCACCAGCTCGAGCTTCTTCTCGTAGCCCTTGGTGACCCCGCGCACCATGTTCGCAAGGTGCGCGCGCGTGGCGCCCGCCCGGGTGCGCGCCAGCCCCGGATCCGAGTACTTGATCTCGAGCTTCTTCTCGGTCTGCACCACCGACACGCCGGCCCCGAGCGGCAGGCTGAGCGAGCCCTTCGCGCCCTTGATGGTCACGGCGGCCGGCTGGATGGTCGCGGTCACGCCCGCAGGCAGCTCGACCGGTGCTTTGGCAATTCTCGACATGTGGCTTCTCTGTTTCTGCTCAGGCGACGATGCACAGCACTTCGCCGCCCTGCCCGGTGGCGCGCGCCTGGCGGTCGCTCATCACGCCCTTGGGCGTCGACACGATCACCGTGCCCATGCCGCCCAGGACCTTCGGCAGCTCGTCCTTGCCGCGGTAGATGCGCAGCCCCGGACGGCTGACGCGCTCCAGGCGGTCTATGACGGGCCGGCCCTCGAAATATTTCAGCCCGATGGTCAGGCGCGGCTTGCCGCCGTCGGCATCCAGGCGGAAGTCGCTGATGTAGCCCTCATCCTTCAGCACCTTGACGATCGCGGTCTTCAGGCGCGAGGAGGCCAGGTGCACCTCGCTCTTGCCGGCGGACTGGCCGTTGCGGATGCGGGTGAGGAGATCGGCAATGGGATCGGTCATGCTCATGCGGCGCCCCTCACCAGCTCGCCTTGGCCAGGCCGGGGATCTCGCCGCGGCTCGCGACCTCGCGGATCTTCACCCGCGACAGGCCGAACTTGCGGTACACCCCGCGCGAGCGCCCGGTGATCGCACAGCGATTGCGCTGGCGCGAGGCACTGGCATCGCGCGGCATCGACTGCAGCGCCGCCTGCGCGGCCACACGCTGCTCGGGCGTGCTCTTGGGGCTTCTGATCAGCTCCTTGAGCTTCGCGCGCTTGGCTGCGTACTTTTTCACGATCCCGGCGCGACGTTTCTCGCGCTCGACCATGCTCGTCTTCGCCATAGACTTGAGTGTCCTGTTACTTCCGGAACGGGAAGTTGAATGCCTCGAGCAGTGCTCGGCCCTGACGGTCATCGGTTGCCGTCGTAGTGATGGTGATGTCCATGCCCCGGACCTGGTCGATCTGGTCGTACTGGATCTCGGGGAAGATGATCTGCTCCTTCACTCCCAGGGAGTAGTTGCCCTGGCCGTCGAAGGAGCGCGGCGACACGCCGCGGAAGTCGCGGATGCGCGGCATCGCGATGTTGATCAGCCGGTCGAGGAACTCGTACATGCGCTTGCCGCGCAGCGTCACCTTGGCGCCGATCGCAAGTCCGGCGCGGATCTTGAAGGACGCGATCGCCTTGCGCGACTTGGTCACCAGCGGCTTCTGGCCGGTGATCTTGGTGAGGTCGGCCACCGCCGCATCCATCATCTTCTTGTCCGCGACCGCCTCGCCCACGCCCATGTTGATCGTGATCTTGCTGATGCGCGGCACCTGCATCACGTTCTCGATCTGCAGGCCCGCGCGCAGCTGCGGGACGACCTTCTCGCGGTAGTACTGTTGCAGTCTCGCCATAAATTGAGCTCTCTAAGAACGCCCGCGGCCTCAGGAGGCCTCGAGCATCTCTCCGTTCGACTTGAAGAAGCGCACGCGCTTGCCGTCGGCGAGCTTCTTCACCCCGATGCGATCGGCCCTCTTGGCGGCCGGGTTCCAGATCGCCACCTTGGCGGCGTGCAGCGGCATCTCCTTCTCGATGATGCCGCCGGGCTTGCCGGCCTGCGGGTTGGGCTTGGTGTGCTTCTTGGCCATGTTGACGCTCTCGATGATCAGGCGCCCGTCGGCGAGCACCTGGATCACCGCGCCGCGCCGCCCCTTGTCGCGCCCCGACAGCACGATCACCTGGTCGCCCTTGCGAATCTTCTGCATCACAGCACCTCGGGTGCGAGTGAAATGATCTTCATGAACTGCACGTTGCGCAGCTCGCGCGTCACCGGCCCGAAGATGCGCGTGCCGATCGGCTCGAGCTTGTTGGTGAGCAGCACCGCCGCGTTGCCGTCGAAGCGGATGAGGGAGCCGTCCGGGCGGCGCACGCCGCGCCTGGTGCGCACCACCACCGCGTCGTAGACCTCGCCCTTCTTCACCTTGCCGCGCGGGATCGCGTCCTTGACGCTCACCTTGATGACGTCGCCCACGGTCGCGTAGCGGCGCCGCGTGCCGCCGAGCACCTTGATGCACATGAGCGTGCGCGCGCCGGAGTTGTCGGCGGCATTCAGCATTGTGCGCAACTGGATCATGATTCTTACCTAACCTTCGCGGCGAGTGCTCAGCGCGCCTTGGCCTTCTCGACCACCTCGAGCAGCGCCCAGGACTTGTGGCGCGACATCGGGCGACAGGGCGTGATGACGACCAGATCGCCGTCCTTGGCCGCGCCCTTGTCGTCGTGCGCCAGGAGCTTGGTCGTGCGGCGGATGAACTTGCCGTACGTCGGATGCTTCACCAGGCGCTCGATCTCCACCGCGATGGTCTTCTGCATCTTGGTGCTGACCACCCGGCCGGTGAGCTTGCGCGCGCCCTTCGCTTCAACCTTTGATTCCACCTTGGTGCCTTCCGCGCTCACTTGCTGTTACCTCCGCCGGCCTGCTTTTCGCGCAGCACCGTCTTCAGGCGCGCGATATTGCGGCGCACCTTGCCGAACTGATCGGGCTTGGGCTGCTGCCCGGTGGCGCGCTGCATGCGCAGCGCGAACTGCTCCTTGCGCAGCTTCACCAGCTCGTCGGCGAGCTCGGCCGGGGTGCGGGTGCGCAGCTCTTTGGCTTCCATCTAGCGAACCTGCCGTTTCACGAATGAGGTGGACACCGAGAGCTTGGAGCCGGCCAGACGGAACGCCTCGCGCGCCGTCGGCTCGTCCACGCCCTCCATCTCGAACAGCACCTTGCCGGGCTGCACGCGCGCCACGTAGTACTCGACGTTGCCCTTGCCCGAGCCCATGCGCACCTCGAGCGGCTTCTTCGAGATCGGCACGTCGGGAAACACGCGGATCCAGATCTGGCCGCCGCGCTTGACGTAGCGCGCCATCGCGCGGCGCGCCGCCTCGATCTCGCGCGCGGTCATGCGCGCGCGGCTGGTGGCCTTGAGGCCGTACTCGCCGAAGGACACGTTGGCGCCGCGGGTCGCCAGGCCGGCGTTGCGGCCCTTGAACATCTTGCGGTACTTGGTGCGTTTGGGCTGAAGCATGCTCGCGGATTCCTACATCAGGCGGCCGGCGGCGCTTCGGCAGCGGCCGGCGCTGCGGGTGCTGCGGGTGCTGCGGGTGCTGCGGGTGCGGCCGGGGCAGCGGCCGCGGGCGCTGCGGCGGCCTCGCCCTCGGCCTCGGCGCGCGCCAGCTCGGCCTTGTCGAACACCTCGCCCTTGAAGATCCACACCTTGACGCCGATCACCCCGTAGGTGGTGTGCGCCTCCGACAGCCCGTAGTCGATGTCGGCACGGAAGGTGTGCAGCGGAATGCGGCCCTCGCGGTACCACTCGGTGCGCGCGATCTCGGAGCCGTTCAGGCGCCCGGAGACGCGCACCTTCACCCCGAGCGCGCCCGAGCGCATGGTGCTCATCACCGCGCGCTTCATGGCGCGGCGGAACATCACGCGCTTCTCGATCTGCTGCGCGATGGAATCGGCGACCAGCTGCGAGTCGAGCTCAGGCTTTCTGATCTCGGCGATGTTCAGGCGCACGTCGTTGACGTTCATACCGAGCAGCGCCGCGGTCTCCTGGCGCAGCTTCTCGATGTCCTCGCCCTTCTTGCCGATGACGATGCCGGGGCGCGCGGTCTGGATGGTGATGTTCACCTTCTTGGCGGCGCGCTCGATCTGGATGCGGCTGACGGAGGCCTCCTTGAGCTTTTGCTTCAGGAACTCGCGCACCCGGAAGTCGGTGCGCACGTGCACCGGGAACTGCTTCTTGCCGGCGTACCAGCGGCTGGTCCAGTCGCGGGTGATGCCGAGGCGTATGCCGAGCGGATTGACCTTCTGACCCATGGGTTAATCCTTCTTGCCGTCGCTGACGGCGACGGTGATGTGACTGTTGCGCTTGATGACGCGCGTGCCGCGCCCCTTGGCGCGGGCGTGGAAGCGCTTGAACTGCGGCGCCGCGTCCACGTGGATGAGCGACACCTTCAGCTCGTCGATGTCGGCGCCGTGGTTGTGCTCGGCATTGGCGACCGCCGACTCGAGCACCTTGCGCACCAGCTCCGCGCCCTTCTTGGGCATGTACTTCAAGGTAGTGATGGCGTTGCCGACCGGCTGGCCGCGCACCACGTCCGCCACCAGGCGGCACTTCTGCGGGGAGATGCGCGCGTAACGCAGTTTGCAGGTCACTTGCATGGGGTTTCTGCGCGCCATCAGGTGGCGGGCGCAGCCTCCACCTTGCGGTCTCCCGAGTGCGCCTTGAAGGTGCGCGTCGGGGCGAACTCGCCGAGCTTGTGCCCGACCATGTTCTCGGTGATCAGCACCGGGATGTGCTGGCGGCCGTTGTGCACGGCGATCGTGAGACCCACCATCTCCGGCACCACCATCGAGCGGCGCGACCAGGTCTTGATGGGCTTGCGGTCGTTCTTGGCCGACGCCACCTGCACCTTCTTGGCGAGGTGCAGATCGACGAACGGGCCCTTCTTCAGTGAACGTGGCATAGGTGCTTACTCAGCGGATGCGGTTCTTGCGACGCTGGACGATCATGTTGTCCGTGCGCTTGTTGTGACGGGTCTTCAGTCCCTTGGTGTTCCAGCCCCACGGGCTCACCGGGTGCGGGTTGCCCTGTCCGGACTTGCCCTCGCCGCCGCCGTGCGGATGATCGACCGGGTTCATGGCCAGGCCGCGCACCGTGGGACGCACGCCCTTCCAGCGCTTGGCGCCCGCCTTGCCGTAGCTGCGCAGGTTGTGCTCGTCGTTCCCTACCTCGCCGATGGTGGCGCGGCAGTCGATGTGCACCTTGCGTGTCTCGCCGGACTTGAGGCGCAGGTACGCGTAGATCCCCTCGCGCGCGGTGAAGGACACCGAGGAGCCGGCGCTGCGTGCCAGCTGCCCGCCGCGCCCGGGCTTCATCTCCACGTTGTGGATGATGGAGCCGACCGGCACATGCCTGAGCGACATGGCATTGCCCGGCTTGATGGGGGCATCCGCGCCCGAGCGCACCTCATCCCCGGGCTTCACGCCCTTGGGAGCGAGGATGTAGCGGCGCTCGCCGTCCGGGTACTTGATGAGCGCGATGTGGCTGGTGCGGTTCGGGTCGTACTCGAGCCGCTCGACCATGCCGGCGAGGCCGTCCTTGTCGCGCTTGAAATCGATGAGGCGGTACTTCTGGCGCGTGCCGCCGCCGTGATGGCGCGTGGTGATGCGCCCGAAGTGGTTGCGTCCGCCGGTCTTGCTCTGGTGAGCGGTGAGCGCCTCGAGCGGACCGCCCTTGTGCAGGTGCGAGCGGTCGACCTTGACCACCGCGCGCGTGCCCGGAGTTCTCGGCTTGTACTTGATGAGAGCCATGTGCGTGCGTCCTCAGGCCTTGGCGCGGGCTTCGTAGTCGATGGTCTGGCCGCCCGCGAGGCTCACGTAGGCCTTCTTCCAGTCCTGGGTGCGGCCGACGGTCTTGCCGAAGCGGCGCGACTTGCCCACCTCGTTCACGACCCGCACCCCCGCCACCTTGACGTCGAACATCAGCTCCACGGCCTTCTTCACGTCCGTCTTGGTGGCATCGCGGCGCACACGGAAGGTGTACTGGTTGTGGTTTTGCATCGCGAGCGAGGTCTTCTCGGTCACGTGCGGAGCGATCAGCACGCTCATCAGCTGCTCGCGGTTCATTGCAGGCGCTCCTCGATCAGCTTCACCGCTGCGACCGTCATCAGCACCTTGTCATAGGCGGCGAGCGACAGCGGGTTCAGCGCCGGCGCCTCGATGACCTCGACGTGCGGCAGATTGCGCGCCGCCTGGTACAGCTTCTCGTCCGAGGCCTCGACCACGATCAGCACCGAGGGGAGCGACCATTCCTTGAGCTGGTTGGCGAGCAGCTTGGTCTTCGGCGCCGACAGCGGGATGCCATCGGTCACCAGCAGCCGCTCGGTGCGCGCCAGCTCGGAGAGCATCGAGCGCAGCGCACCGCGGTACATCTTGCGGTTCACCTTCTGAGCGAAATCGCGCGGCTTGGCGGCGAAGGTCCTGCCGCCGCCGACCCAGATGGGCGAGCGCGAGGAGCCGGCGCGTGCCTGGCCCGTGCCCTTCTGCGCGTAGGGTTTGCGACCGCCGCCACGCACCTCGGCGCGCGACTTCTGCGCCTTGGTGCCCGAGCGTCCGGCGTTGCGGTACGCGGTGATCACCTGGTGCACGAGCGCTTCGTTGAACTTGCCGCCGAAGGTGCTCTCGGACACCTGCAGCGTCGACTCGCCGTTGACTGACTTGAGCTTCATGGCGGCTTACTTCTTTGCGGACTTCGCGGCGTCCTTCGACGCCGCCGCGCCCTTGGTGGGGGCGGTAGTCTTGCGCTTGGCGCGGCGCGCGGCCTTGAGCGAGGCGCGCACGATCACCTGTCCGCCCTCGGCCCCGGGCACCGCGCCGCGGATCAGCAGCAGATTCCTCTCGAGGTCGACCTGCACGACCTTCAGGTTCTCGTTCGTGCGGCGCACGACGCCCATGTGACCGGACATGCGCCGCCCCTTGAATACCCGTCCCGGGGTCTGGCGCTGACCGATCGAGCCCGGCGCGCGGTGCGACAGCGAGTTGCCGTGGCTCGCGTAGCCGCCGGCAAAGTTGTGGCGCTTCATGGTGCCGGCGAAGCCCTTGCCGATGGTGGTGCCGGTGACGTCCACCGGATCGCCTTCCTTGAAGAGGTCGGCCTTGATCTCGGTGCCGGCGGCGAATTCGCCCTTGTCGGCGTCCGTCAGGCGAAACTCCACCA
Source organism: uncultured Steroidobacteraceae bacterium (assembly GCA_964489185.1). GTDB lineage: Bacteria > Pseudomonadota > Gammaproteobacteria > Steroidobacterales > Steroidobacteraceae > 13-2-20CM-66-19. The sequence continues at coordinate 41,097 of CAZAXR010000032.1, forward strand.
GTGTCCGCCCCGGGGCGACGTTGGCCTTCGCGTAGTGGCCGGCCACCGCCTTGGAGTACAGCTGCGGGCGGCGCGACCCGTAGGTCACCTGCACGGCGCGGTAGCCGTCTTTGTCCTGCGCCTTCACCTGCGTGACCCGGTTCGGCAGAACCTCGATCACGGTCACCGGCACGGTCTCCCCGCCGTCGCTAAAGATGCGCGTCATGCCGGCCTTACGGCCGACCAGTCCGATACCCATTTCCGTCCTCTCACCACGGGCGCCGCGATGGGCGTCCCGAGGCCTTGCCGGCTGCGAGCTAAGTTATTGAGACAACAGGAGATTTGCGCACACCTGACGGCTGCGCTGGTCTCGAGTGGTCTTGGAGCTTCAAGGGCCCTTCAGGGGCCTCTCCAACCTCGCCCGATGCCGCTCAATGCGACCGGCCACCCGGATGCCCGGGGGCCCAAAAGGGCGCGCAGTATAGGCGCGCTGAACGGTGCAATCAACCTCGAAATTCCGCGCTGGAATCAGCGGAATGGACTCGCTTTCGAGCGGCGCTCCCGCGCACACCCGGCACTGGCCGGAGCGCGACGCCGGAAGCGCACCGGGCAGCGCGGCAGGGGTCTTGCCACGTGCCGGTCGGCGCGCGAGTCTTGCGCCGCACTGCTACCGGGGGCGAAAACCAATGAAACCCATCCTCATATTCGGTCTGGTGTTCTGTCTGCCTGTCGTCGCGGCGCCTGAAGTGGATCGCGGCCCTCCGGCCGACGTCCTCGCGGTGCGGAACGTGGAGATCACATTCCATACCGCCGGCAGCGTGCTGCCCGAGAAGAGCCTGGATCTGATGATGAGCCTGTACGCCGACGACGCCGTGCTCACCGACACCGCGCATGACAACAAGGTCTACCAGGGCAAGGATCAGGTGCGCATCTACTGGGGCGCAGTCAGCGGACCCTTCCGGCCCGAGCACCACTGGATCGGATACACCCCCGCGATGCGCATCCGCACCCAGGTCAAAGGCGACACCGCCACGCTCTACTTCGAATGCCTGTGGATGGATGCGGACAGCAACGCCATCGGCGCCCACTCCTTCTCCGACATGACCCTCGCGCGGGTGAAGGGACACTGGCTGGTCAAGGACATCAAGGTCGGCAAGATCGACAAGCTCTGAGCGGAATCAGGCGCCGGGCGGGTTCGCGCCGGCGGCGCCGCGCAGCAGCTTCTTCGGCGCCACCAGGCGCCACGCGCGCTCGGTCAGGTCACGAAGGGCGACCGCACTGAGCCCGTCGAGGCGCGCCAGCACCATGGGGTAGTCGCGGTATGAGCTCAGTTCAGCTTGATCTGGACGTCGACGCCCGCGGGCAGCTCGAGCTTCATGAGCGCATCCACCGTCTTGTCGGTGGGGTTCACGATGTCCATGAGGCGCTTGTGGGTGCGCAGCTCGAACTGGTCGCGCGCGTCCTTGTCGGCGTGCGGGGAGACGAGCACCGTGAAGCGCTCCATCTTGGTCGGCAGCGGCACCGGCCCCTTGACGGTCGCACCGGTGCGCTTGGCGGTCTCCACGATCTCGCGCGCGGAAGAGTCGATGAGGCGATGGTCGAACGCCTTCAAGCGGATACGGATGTTCTGATTCGCCATTGCCTTACTCTCCAGCTCTCTCGTCGTCTTACTTCAGGATCTTCGCCACGACCCCCGCGCCGACGGTCTTGCCGCCCTCGCGGATCGCAAAGCGCAGTCCCTCTTCCATCGCTATCGGACTGATCAGATCGATGGTCATCTTGATGTTGTCCCCGGGCATGACCATCTCCACCCCCGCCGGCAGCTCAATGGTCCCGGTGACGTCCGTCGTGCGGAAGTAAAAC
>CAZAXR010000033.1:0-58540 GCA_964489185.1 uncultured Steroidobacteraceae bacterium
GTGAAGCTGAGCGGCCGCTTAGCGGCTCGCAAATGGAGCCGCGGGTGCACACTGTCTTCCCGCACCCGCGGCGAAACTACAGACCGTCACGGACCGCTCCAGCGTTGGTTAGATCGCGGCTAGCCAATAGGGCACCACTGCTTCTCGCACGGTATGCCGTCATGGTCACCGTCCATCTTCACATTCGGGCAGTGCGCAAGAAAGTACTTGGCCTCAGCGCATGAAGTCATCTCAGAACAGTAGGTGCGGCCATCGCAGTGGAAAGGCGACTGCAGCGGCTCCGAGGCGTCAGTCTGTGAGTCGATGCCCTGGCCCTGCGGAGCGGATGTAACAGACGGAGCTTGGGGTGTGTGGACACGGTGTCTAGAGTAAACGCCCCATACAGCAGCGAAGATAGCTAGAGTCAGCAGGAAACGCGCCAACGTTCGCACAGAGAGCTGCCTTTCTTGCCGCGATCTAACTCTATTTAGAAGCCCCAACTGTCGCGTTGGAAAACGACATTTCGGGGGTATAAGTCCTCAAGGTCGTAACCGTAGCGCACGGGCTCAGTACGACCCCCGCTATCCCGATCGCCCGTTCCACCCCTGTGCAGCCTCGAGTTGCGTCTCCGCCTGAGGGCCATTGCAGCCGCACTTCAGGCATTCGACATGGTACGAGGCGTCCGGGTCGTCCTCGTCACTCCAGCGTTCGATGACGAGCTGGTCGGCGCCGCTACCGCAGAACGGGCAGGTCCTAGGCTCGCCCGCATCCTCGATCGCGTTGCCATCCATGTCGGTGAAATGATCGGCGTCGAATGGGCTCATGGGTTACGCCTCTCGACACGGGATAGTGAAGCCGTGCACCGCGGTCAGCGCGTCGCAGGACCCGGAGGCTGCGGTGATGCGGACGACGCGGGAGGCCTGCGCATGATGCTGGTGGCCGTGGCCACCATGGATGCGAGATCCGAGAGGTGCCCGGGCACGACGAGCGTCGTGCTCTCCTTCGCGAGCTTGCCGAACTGACGCACGTACTCCTCACCGAGGCGCAGCTGCATCGCCTCGATCCCGCCGCGCTCGCTGAGCGCGGCGCCGACGCGTCGCAGACCCTCGGCAGTGGCGGTGGCGACCGCAAGTATCGCTGCCGCCTGACCGTCGGCCTCGTTGATCTGCTGCTGCTTGCTGGCCTCGGAGGCCTTGATGACGCGCTGCTTGTCGCCCTCCGCCTGGTTGATCCTGGCGTCGCGCTCGCCCTCGGAGGTCAGCACCACGGCGCGCTTCTCGCGCTCGGCGCGCATCTGCTTCTCCATCGCCGACAGCACGTCCTTCGGTGGGGCGATGTTCTTGATCTCGTAGCGCATCACCTTGACACCCCAGGCGACCGAAGCCTTGTCGAGTTCGGCCACCACGTTCGCGTTGATGATGGCGCGCGCCTCGAAGGTGCGGTCGAGCTCGATCTTGCCGATCTCGCTGCGCAGGGTGGTCTGGGCAAGCTGCCCGATGGCGAAGGCATAGTTGGTGATGCCATAGGAGGCCAAGTGCGGGTCCAGCACCTGCATGTAGAGCACGGCATCCACGGCCACCTGCACGTTGTCCTTGGTGATGCAGATCTGCTCGGGCACGTCGAGCGCCTGCTCCTTCAGGCTGTGCTTGTAGGCAACTCGCTCGACGAACGGGATCAGGATGTGAAAACCTGCCTGCAGCGTGCGGCTGTATTTGCCGAGGTTCTCGACCACGTAGGCGCTCTGCTGCGGCACGACGGTGGCCGTGCGCCAGACGGCGATCACGGCGATCACGGCGATCACGATGAAGACGTAGGAGGTATACATAGGGTCTTTCAGCGTTTTCTAGGCGTCGGGCCTTACGATGAGGGTGAGCTCGTCAACGCTCACGATGCGGGCGCGGGCCCCGGACGGAATCGACTTGTCGCTTTCGTTGCGCACGGTCCAGAAGCTGCCGCCGTACTCCGCCTGGCAGCTCTCGCCGGCAGCAAGTGGCACCTTGAGCGTGATCAGGCCGCCGGCGGGCCCGGTGTTCATGGGCGGCATGGCCGTGTGGAAGCGCCGGTAGATGCGGCTGCGGAACGTCACCATGGAAGCGATCGCGAGCGCCGCGAACAGCGCCCACTGCAGCGACGGCGTCAGTGGCAGGCCGAGCGTGGCGAGCCCGGTCAGGATGGCGGCGCTGCCGACGAACACCAGATAGAACTGCGCGTTCACGAAAGTGAGCTCGGCGCCCAGCAGTATCGCTCCGGCGATGATCCACCCCCACCAGCTCATCCGGGCGCTCCCTTGTTTGGCCTCTGGCGGATACGCGCCACGGGTAAAATTATATACGCTGTGGTGTCGCCGGGCGCCGAACTCGTGTCGGCGCGAAATGCGCCGAACGCGTAGCTTCTGCGGCTCGAATTCGCCGCCCGCCTCTGCTTCCATCCACGCACGGGTTCAGCATGCCGAGAGAGCCGCACGCCCTTACCAAACGCCCGCCGGGCCTCATCGCCGCGGCGCGGGAGAAGATGCGCACCCGGCACCTGGCGCTGCGGACCGAGCACGCCTACCTGCAGTGGCTGCGGCGTTATGTCGCGTTTCATGCGCGGCGGCATCCGCGCGAGGTCGGCCCCGGCGGGGTCGCCAAGTTGCTGACGCATCTCGCCGTCGAGCGCAAGGTAGGCGCGGCCACGCAGAACCAGGCGCTGCAGGCGCTCCTGTTCCTGTACCGTCACGTACTCGGGATCGAGCTGCCGTGGCTGGACAACGTGATTCGCGCCTCGCAGCCGAAGCGGCTGCCGGTGGTGCTGAACCGCGCCGAGGTGCGCTCGCTCCTGGCGCAGCTGCAGGGCAGTCCGTGGCTGGTCGCAAGCCTGCTCTACGGCGGCGGCCTGCGTCTGAGCGAAGGGCTGCGGCTGCGGGTGAAGGACCTCGCGCTGGAGCGCGGCGAGCTCATCGTGCGCGCCGGCAAGGGTGACAAGGACCGCGTCACCATGCTGCCGCAGGCGCTGCACCTGCCGGTGCGCGCGCATCTCGCCCGGCTGCGCGAGTGGTTCGAGGAGGAGCGGCGTCGCGGCCAGCCGGGTGTGTCCCTGCCGTTCGCGCTGGCGCGCAAGTACCCCCATGCGGCCACGCAATGGGGCTGGCAGTACCTGTTCCCGGCGCCCACGCTGTCCCGCGACCCCTACTCGGGCGAGCTCGTGCGGCATCACCTGCACGAGAAGGGCGTGCAGCGGGCGGTGCAGGGTGCAGTGCGCCGCGCCGCCCTGACCCAGCCGGCGAGTTGTCACACGCTGCGGCACTGCTTCGCCACGCACCTGCTGGAGGACGGCTACGACATCCGCACGCTGCAAGAGCTGCTCGGGCACGCGGACCTGAAGACCACCATGGTCTACACGCACGTCATGTCAAAGGGTGCGCGCGGAGTGCGCAGCCCGCTGGATCGCCCGGCGCAGGCCGCGGGCTAGACGGTTCAGTGGCCGCGCGGCAGCTCGGAGTGCAGCTGCTCGCACATGATGGCGAGGAATGCGGCGAGGCCCAGATACAACGCGGCGTAGGAGAGACGGGTCTCGGGCCGCACGCTGTAGTACGCCTCCTCCTCCGGGCTCGAGATGCCGCGCCAGGCCTTGAGGACGTTGGGCAGCGCCAGCACCGCCATGAGGATCAGCAGCGGGCTCGGCATATAGAAGAAGAGCGCCACCAGGAGCGGCGCGCCGATCAGCCACAGCCGCGGGGAGATGGCCGCGGTCACGCGTCCGCCGTCAAAGGGCGAGAGCGGGATGAGGTTGAAGAGGTTGAGAAAGAACCCGGAGTACGCGAGCGCGAGCAGCAGCGTGCTGCCGGTGCCGCGCGCGAGGTAGAAGCAGCCAAGGGCGCCAATGCTGCCCACCAGCGGTCCCGCCACCCCGACGTAGGCCTCGGTCTCCGCATCGTGCGGCTGGTCCTTGAGCTCGATCCACGCGCCCACGAACGGGATGAACGTGGGGAGCCCCACGTTGAGCCCGCGGCGGCGCGCGGCGAGGTAGTGCCCCATTTCGTGAATGAAGATCAGCGCCACGAAGCCGGCCGCGTACGCCCAGCCGAAGATCCACGCGTACACCGCCACCGACAGCAGCATCGAGCCCGCCGCCGGCAGCAGCTTGCCGAACTTGAGGGCTTTGAACAGCAGCAGCAGAAGCTTCACGTACGTCTCAGGCCTGCTTACCAGCGCGCGCACCCAGCCAGCGCTTCACGCCGACGATGGCTGCAATCGCTGCCACGCCGATCACCTTCGCGAACTTGACCGCGGCCACCGCCAGGAGCGCCAGCAGCCCCAGCTTCTTCGCTGCCACGCCGGCCACGAGCGCCGCAAGGCCGTAGGCGGCGACCTTGTCGGTGGAGGAGTCGAAGTCGGTGTAGCGCTTGCCGCTGTTGAAATCCACGGCCGCGAGCAGCTGGTGCGCCGCGGCCTTGTCGTCCTGCACCGCCGAGGCGCGCGTGATCAGGTCGAGCGACACGTAGCCCTCGCGCCCCAGGAGGTAGGTGTTGTAGTTGACGACCGCATCCGTGCCGCTGCCGTCCTTGCGCTTCGCCTCCGCGGACCACAGCAGCTGGTGGCTCGTGGCCTGGTAGGCCGGCGGCTCGATCCAGCGCGTCACCACGATCGCCGGCACACCGGCCTTCTCGCGCTCCGCGTTGGCCGCCTCGGTGCCGTCCTTGAGCGACTGCAGCAGCTTGTCGGCGTCCCACTGCTTGGCGTCGTCGTCCTTGATGTAACCCGAGGGGGCGTAGTCGACGGTCACGAACCAGTGCCCGTCGGACTCGGGGAACACCAGCCCGATGAATTGGTCGTCGGTCTGGTTGCCCATGGCGCGCATGAGCTCGACCGCCTGCTTGCGCGGCACGAAGATGAAGTGCTCGGGCAGGGCGAGGGTTGCCTGCTCGCGCAGCGGCACGCTCGCGGGGCCCTTGATCGCCGCGGCGCGCGCGGCCGCGACGGCGGATTCGAGTGCTTGGCGGTGCGAGCTGGCTTCGGCACCAGCCAGCGCCGGCAGCAGCGCCGCGGCGAGCGCCAGGCACGCGGAACGCAGGAAGCGGGACGGGTGCATGCGGACCTCCCTAGCGGGTGGCGCACTCTGGCATGGGGAACGGGTCAGCACCTGCGCACTGGGCCGGCGGCGCGGCGGTTCTTTTCAAAAATGATACGTGATCGCGGTATTGGTCTCGCTCAGGCGCCCCTCGGCGATCATCTGGTCGACGAGCTGCTGCAGCTCCTCTTCCGGGACCTTCTTGGAGAAGTGCGAGTGCAGCACGGCGATGAGCCCCTTGCGCTTGCGCGGCCGGCGCAGCTTCTGCGTCCCGGCAAGCAGAGCGAGCGTCTGGTCCATGAGAGTAGCGCCCTGTCGCGGGGCAGGGGCGCGCCCCTGACGCGTTCCGGCGCCGCTCGGCGCGCGATGGGCGAACGCCTCGGCGACGGTGTTGGTGCGGCGCACCGCGAAGCCGCGCCGAATGAGATGTCGAATCAGCGGGTCGAAGCCTTTGTCCTTGGACAGGATGATGCACGCGGTATGCGGGTCGCGCGCCAGATATTCCCCGAGATAGAAGGCGATGTGGAAGTCGAGCGCGTTCTTGCCCTGCCCCTCGATGTCGATGGGTACGAAGCGCTCGCCGAGCTTGAGGGCCGCCTTGAGGAACTCCGTCGGCACGCTGCGCTGGGAGGCGCCGAAGAAGAACGGCACGCGCACGCCTGTGGGGATCGCGGCCAGATCGATCTTGCCAATGTTCTCATAGTCGACGAGCAGCACGTTCTCAGTCATGTCCATCCCCGCTTCTAGGCAAAGCCATTCTGACGCCACGCCTCGTACACCACCAGCGCCACGGCGTTGGCGAGGTTGAGGCTGCGGTTGCCCGCGCGCATGGGGATGCTGAGCACCCGCCCGCGCGGCACCCGGGCGAGCACCTCCGCGGGCAGCCCGCGCGTCTCGGAGCCGAAGAACAGCGCGTCGCCGTTTGAGAATTGCGCCTCGCTGTAGCGCGGGTGCGGCCCGGTCTCGATGGCGAAGAGGCGCGCGGCTTCAAGGTCCTCGAGGCAGGCGTCGAGGTTTGCGTGCACCCTGACGCTCGCGAGCTCGCGGTAGTCCAATCCCGCGCGGCGCACCGCCCGGCCCGTGAGCTCGAACCCCAGGGGCTTCACCAGGTGCAGCGTGCTGCCGCAGTTGGCGCACAGGCGCATGAGATTGCCGGTGTTGGACGGAATCTCGGGCTGAACCAGCACAACGTGGAACATCGGATGCGGGGCCTCGCTTGATGCCTGTGCGATAATGCGCGACATGGCGAGGCTGGAGAAGGACGCGGCCGTCCAGGGCGGCGCGACGCCGCTGGAACTGAAATTCTGCGGCCTGCACTTCGCCTCCCCGATCGTGCTGCTCTCCGGCTGCGTCGGCTTCGGGGAGGAGTACACGCGCATCGAGGGCTTCTCCAACTCCGATGCGGGCGCCGTCGTGCTCAAGGGCACGACCGGCAAGGCGCGGCTCGGCAACGCCCCGCACCGCGTCTTCGAGACGCCGGCGGGCATGCTGAACGCCATCGGCCTGCAGAACCCGGGGGTCGAGCAGGTGGTGGACGTGATCCTGCCGCAGCTGGAGTTCTCCGAGACGCGCTTCATCGCGAACGTGTGCGGCTCGACCCTCGAGGAGTACGTCGAGGTCACGCGGCGCTTCGACCAGTCGCCGATCGATGCCATCGAGATCAATATCTCCTGTCCGAACATCAAGGAGGGTGGGGTCGCCTTCGGCAATTACCCGGAGATGTCGGCGCAGGTGGTCGCCGCCTGCCGCCGCGTCACCGCGAAGCCCCTGATCACGAAGCTGTCCCCCAACCAGACCGACATCCGCGAGAACGCGCGCCGCTGCATCGAGGCGGGGACCGATGCGCTCGCGGTCATCAACACCATCATGGGCATGGCGATCGACGTCGCGACCCGCCGCCCGGTCATCGGCAACGTGCAGGGGGGACTGTCGGGCCCGGCCATCAAGCCGATTGCGCTCCTGAAGGTGCACCAGGTCTACGAAGTGGCCCGCCCGCACGGCATCCCGATCATCGGCCAGGGAGGCATCACCACGGCCACCGATGCCCTGGAGTTCGTCATTGCCGGGGCCACCGCCGTGGGTGTGGGGACGGCGCTTTTCTACGACCCCATGGCCTGCAAGAGCATCAACGAGGGGATCGCGGCCTATCTTGCCGCCCAGGGTCTCAAAAACGTGACCCAGTTGATCGGCACGCTGGCCACGACCCGCGAGACTCAGGATTGCGCGGTCTCCGGCTAGGCCGCCCGGAGGAGACACCATGAAGATTCCTGCCCTGGCAGGCCTCGCCTGCCTGGCCGCCTTTTTGAGCGGCTGCGTGATCACGCCCGCGCAGACCGTGACGCCGACGGATTCCGCGCCCGAGACCTACGAGACCGCGGAGCAGGCGACCGAGCCGCCGCCGCCGCTGCCAGAGTATGACCAGCCGCCCTGCCCCCAGGAGGGGTGGGTGTGGACGCCGGGTGTATGGCGCTGGGGTCCGAACGGCTACTTCTGGGTCCCGGGCACCTGGGTCGCGCCCCCGCAGGTGGGGGTCTACTGGACGCCCGGCTACTGGGCATTCACCGGCGCCGTATACGCGTTCCATCCCGGTTACTGGGGCCCGCACGTCGGCTACTACGGCGGCATCAACTACGGCGGCGGCTACACCGGCAGCGGCTTCTACGGCGGGCGCTGGTCGGGCAACCGTTACCAGTACAACACCTCGGTCACCAAGGTGAACGTGGTGAATGTACATAACACCTACAACCAGACGGTGATCAACAACAACGTCAACGTCCACAACAGCGTCAGCGTCCAGAACAACAACATCCACGACAACGTGCATAACAACGACCACGACAACGGCCACGGCAACGACCCGCACGCGAGCTTCGTCGGCGGACCTGGGGCGCACGTGCAGCCGCCGTCCCGGACCGAGACCGCGTACGCGCGCGAGCCGCGCACCCTGCCGACGCCGTGGCAGATGCAGCACCACGACGAGGCCATGTCGAGCCCGCCGCAGCACGCGGCCCAGAACCAGGGTCGACCGCCGGTCGCCGCGACGCCGCGCCCGGCCGCGTTCAACGCTCACGACGTGACCCCGGCCAAGCCCGTCGGACAGCCTTACCACCCACCGCAGCAGCATCCTCCGAGTGCGCGCGACGACCGGCCAGGACACCCGGACAGAGGGGACCGCCCGGATCATTCCGGTCAGAAACCCTAACTGCCAGTGCGCGGAGAAGATTCCGGTATGCGGCGGCTCGCGCTCGCCGCACTCATCCTGGCGATGGTGCTGGCGTACGCTTCGCAGCTGAGCCGTGCCGCAGGACCGGATGATGCCCAGGGCGGGGTGCGCTTCGAGCTCGAACCCATCGAGTACTCGCTCGGGCGCGCCGAGGCGCCGCTCACCATCGTCGAGTTCACCGATTACCAGTGCCCGTACTGCCGGCGCTTCCAGGCCGAGACCTTTCCGCGCCTGAAGCACGACTGGATCGATCCCGGCAAGGTGCGCTTCGTGGTGCGCGACCTGCCGCTCGAGATCCATTCTTCCGCGCGCTTCAGCGCCGAGGCGGCGCACTGCGCAGGCGCGCAGGGAAAGTTCTGGCCCATGCACGATGCGCTGCTGCGCAAGGATCAGCAGCTCTCGGAGCCCGCGGTGATGCAGCTCGCTGCGGCCCTGGGGCTCAACTCCGCGCAGCTCAAGGCGTGCGTTGAGAGTGCGCGCTACGAGAGTGCGATCGCGCAGAACGCGGATCAGGCTTCCGCGCTCGGCCTGCAGGGCACGCCGGGCTTCATCGTCGGACGCAGCAACGGGCGCGAGGTCACCGGCGTGGTGCTCGAGGGGGCACAGCCCTACGCCGACTTCGATACGCTCCTGAAGCGGCTCGGCGCCCGCTAGAGCAAGCGCTGCTGGCCGCTGTCCGCGCTGGCCGCGAGGGCGCGGGGCGGATGCAGGCGCACCGGGGTGGGCGCCTCCGCGACGAAGGTCACTTCCAGATCGCGCAGCCGCTCGAGGATGCGCAGATTGATCGACTGCTGCGCATCGGCGTACACCCGGTAGTCCGCCCGCGTCACCCAGTAGACGGTCTCGAACTGCAGCGACTTGTCCGTGCAGCGCAGGAAGTGACAGCGGTCGAAGCGCGCGTCGGGGGTCGCCTCGATGATCTCGCGCACCACGCGCGGCACCGCGGCGAGTGCCGCTACCGGCGTCTCGTAGTGCACATCCAGGAGGAACAGCGCGCGCCGCTCGGCGAGCCGGCCGAAGTTGCGCACCCGCGCCTTCAGCAGGTCGCCGTTGGAGATGATGATCTGCTCGCCGTTGATGCTGCGCAGGCGCGTGCTCTTGACGCCGATGTGCTCGACCGTGCCCTGGCAGTCATCCACGCTGAGCGCATCGCCGAGACCGAAGGGCCTGTCGAGCGCGATGGACAGCGAGGCCAGAAGGTCCGCCAGCACGGTCTGCACCGCGAGCGCGAGCGCGATGCCGCCAATCCCCAAGCCCGCGAGCAGCGGCTTGATTTCGACCCCGAGGTTGTCGAGCGCCAGCAGAAACGCGACCCCCCAGATGACGATCCCCGCGGCGAACACGATGACTTCCATCGAGCTCTTGAGCAGCGTGTCCGGGCCGGCGGAGCGCATGCGGCGCACGTCGATCGCGAAACGCACGGTGGCGACCCCCCAGGTCGCCACCTGGATCCACACCAGCCACACCAGCACGATGGTGAGCCAGCGTTCCACGCGCGGCGGGAAGGAGAGATCGCGCGAGGCGAGCCACACCGCCACGCCCCACATGAACAGGTGGCTGGTGCGCGCCGCCAGCACCCCGGCGAGATCGATGGCGAAGTACACCTGCGAGGGGCGGTCTGCGGAGGCGCGGCGCCGGTGGGCGGCGATGAAGCGCTTCAGCAGCGGCAGCAGCGTGAAGGTGACGAGGAAGATGCCGAGCGCGAGCGCCCAGGTCCCGAGCTCGTTGCCCAGAAACTGCGTATGCCACCCCTCGCGCCAGCTCGCCATCGCCACGCCCCTCGTTTGCGCGCCGCACCTTACCGCGTTTGCACGCGGGGCGGCTATGCGTCGGCGTCCCCGCCCTCCATGCCGAGCTCGCGGAGCTTGCGGGTGAGGGTGTTGCGTCCCCACCCCAGGAGCCTGGCCGCCTCCTGGCGGTGGCCGCGCGTGCGCTTCAGCGCTGCGCGGATCAGCACGCGCTCGAACTGCGGCTGTGCCGCATCCAGAAGTGGCGGCGCCCCAGCTCCCTGGCGCTCGGCCCAGCCGGCCAGCGCCTGCGCCCAGTCGGACTCGGCCACGCGCGGGGTGCCCGGCTGCGCCAGCTCAGGCGGCAGGTCGGCCAGGTGCACCTCGCTCCCCGGTGCGAGCACCGTCAGCCGCCGGCACAGGTTCACCAGCTCGCGCACGTTGCCCGGCCACTCGTAGTGGGTCAGCCGTGCGAGTGCATCCGCGGCCAGCACCTTCGGCTCCACCCCCAGCTCCTGTGCCGCGATGCGCATGTAGTGCACCAGTAGCCCCGGGATGTCCTCGGCGCGCGCCGCGAGCGGCGGCAGCTCGATGCGGATGACATTCAGGCGGTGGTACAGGTCCTCGCGGAACAGGCCGCGGCTCACCCGGTCCTTGAGGTCCTGGTGGCTGGCGGCGATGACCCGCACGTCGACGCGGATCGGGGTCTGGCCGCCGACGCGATAGAACTCACCTTCGGCGAGCACGCGCAGCAGTCGCGTCTGCAGCGGCATGGACATGTCCCCGATCTCATCGAGGAACAGCGTGCCACCGTCGGCCTGCTCGAAGCGCCCGCGGCGCTGCGCGTCCGCACCCGTGAACGCGCCGCGCTCGTGCCCGAACAGCTCCGACTCCAGGAGGTCGGCGGGAATGGCCGCGGTGTTGAGCGCCACGAACGGGCGCGCGCTACGCGGGCTGTGCTCGTGCAGCGCGCGCGCCACCAGCTCCTTGCCGGTGCCGGACTCGCCGGTGATCAGCACAGTCACCGAGGAGCGCGCCAGGCGCCCGATGGCGCGGAACACCTGCTGCATCGCCGGCGCCCTGCCGAGCAGCTCCGGGATGCGGGGCGTGCCGGCGCTTTCGGTCGTGAGCGCGCCGGCGCCGCTCGCCGCGCGGCGCACCAGCGCCACCGCCTGATCGATGTCGAAGGGCTTCGGCAGGTACTCGAACGCCCCGCCCTCGTAGGCGGACACCGCATTCTCCAGGTCCGAGTGCGCGGTCATGACGATAACCGGCAGAGCCGGGCACGCATCGCGGATGCGCTTCAGCAGCTCCAGGCCCGAGGCTCCCGGCATGCGGATGTCGGTGATCAGGACGTCGGGGGTGTCGCGCCGCAGCGCAGCGAGCGCCGGCTCCGCCGCCTCGAAGGCGCGCGCGCTCATGCCGCCGTTGCGCAGCGCGCGCTCCAGCACCCATCGGATGGAGGCGTCATCGTCCACCAGCCAGACCCGTAATTCCTCGCTCATGCCGCAACTCCCAGGGGCAGCAGCAGCGTGAACACCGTGCGCCCCGTCTCGCTCTCGAATTCGATGATGCCGCCGTTGCGCGTCACCAGCTCCTGCGCCACCGCCAGCCCCAGGCCGGTGCCGTTGGCGCGCCCAGTCACCAGCGGATAGAAGATCGAGGTGCGCAGGTGCTGCGGCACCCCCGGTCCGTGGTCCTCGACCTCGACGCTCGCCACCAAGCGATGCGGCACCGAGCCGATGCTCACGTGCGAGCGGGCGCGCGTGCGCAGCACGATGCTGCCGAGGTCCCCCTGCGCCTGCAGCGCGTTGCGGGCCACGTTGAGCAGGGCCTGGATCAGCTGGTTCCGATCCAGCATGGCGTTCGGCAGGCTGGGATCGTAGTCGCGCTCGATGGCGATGGTGGGCGCGGCTTCCGCGCGCAACAGGTGATAGACGTGCTCGCAGATCTCGTGGATGTTGAGTTCCGCCTTGTCGGGGGCACGGTGCGGGCCGGAGATGGAGTCGACCAGCGCGGCGAGCCGGTCGGCCTCGCCGATGATGACCTGGGTGTATTCCCGGAGCGCGGCGCCGGGCAGCTCGCGCTCCAGCAGCTGCGCCGCGCCGCGCAGGCCGCCGAGGGGGTTCTTGATCTCGTGCGCGAGCTGGCGGACCATCAGACGGCTGCCGTCCAAGCGCGCGAGCAGGTCGTTCTCGCGCGAGATCCGCTGGCGCTGCGTGGTGTCGGCCAACTCGAGCAGCAGGTGCCGCCCGGTGAGCGCGCTCAGGGGGGTGATGGTCACGTCCAGCGTGCGCACCTCGCGCGGCGCGGCCGCCGGCCGCACCGCCAGCTCGCGGTCGGCGATGCCCTCACCGCTCTCGAGCGCACGCTTCAGGATCGCGCCCAGCCCGTTGGCGTCGTGAATCAGATCGCCGAACGGGCGCCCGCGCGCCTTGTTGAGGCTGAAGGCGAGCAGGTCCTGCGCCGCGACGTTGGCATACACCGGGCACAGCTGCGCATCCAGCATCATGATGCCGGTCGAGAGCGCATCGAGCAGGTCCGCCGGATCGAAGTGCGCGAGTGCCGACGGCACGGCGTGCTCAGCGGCCATGAGGCCACGCTGTTTGGCCCGCAGCCGTCCGTCCGGGGGTGGTGAAGCTCAGCGCGGCCGCGGCCGCAGCGGATTCTGGGGAGCGTTGACCGAGGCCTGCTGGACGTTGTAGGTGATCGGCGGCGCCTGGCACATGAGCGCGCCGTCCGCATCTTTCACCGCGGCCTGCAGAGTGTGCTGGCCGCGATCCACCGGCGAGATGGTGAACTGCGCGCCGGTGGGACGACCATCGTTGAGCGGCTGCCCATCGAGCGTCACGAACACCTGGTCGCCGCCGCGCAGCGCGGGATCGGTCTGCACCACCACGGTGATCGACTCGGGGTTCGCGAAGGACTCGTCGTTGGCCGGCTGCACCACGGCACAGCCGCGGTAGGCGGGCGGTGCACCCGCCGGCGTATGCGCGGCGGTCGCGGACGTGTCGAGCGGCGCGGACTCCTTGTAGGTCTGCGGATCCTTGACGCGTACCTTCTCGGCATTCGCGTGCGGCTGATCCGAGTAATGGATGACGCCGTTCTCGTCGACCCACTTGTAGACGGTAGTCGCGGCGAGGGTCAGCGACGCCGCCAGCGAGATTAAGGTAAAGAGCAACCTGCGCATCGGAGTCCAGCATAACCCCGCGGACGCGGCGCCACAAAAGCGGATGGCGGCGTTCTGTGAACGCCGCCATCCGCGCCCCTTTCCCCGTAACACCCGCGCGCCGGCCGGGGCCGGAAAGAGCGGGCGCGAACGGGGGCTCCTGCTTCATCGCTCAACAGCTGTAATACAGCTCCAGCTCCACGGGGTGCGTGGACATGCGGAAGCGCGTGACCTCCTGCTGCTTGAGGCCCATGTAGGCATCGATCACGTCATCGGTGAACACCCCGCCGCGCGTCAGGAACTCGCGATCCTTGTCGAGCTCACCGAGCGCCATGTCGAGCGAGTGGCACACCGTCGGGATGTGCTTCGCCTCCTCCGGCTCCAGGTCGTAGAGATCCTTGTCCGCCGGGTCCCCCGGATGGATCTTGTTCTGGATGCCGTCGAGCCCCGCCATCATCATCGCGGTGAAAGCGAAGTAGGGGTTGGCGCTCGAGTCGGGGAAGCGCACCTCGATGCGCCGCGCCTTGGGGTTGGAGACCCAGGGAATGCGGATGGAAGCGGAGCGGTTGCGGGCCGAGTAGGCGAGCATCACCGGCGCTTCGAACCCAGGCACCAGGCGCTTGTAGCTGTTGGTGCCGGCGTTGGTGAAGGCGTTGAGCGCCTTGGCGTGCTTGATGATGCCGCCGATGTAGTAGAGCGCAAGCTCCGAGAGCCCGCCGTACTTGTCGCCGGCGAACAGTGCCTTGCCTTCCCTCTGCAGCGACTGGTGCACGTGCATGCCGCTGCCGTTGTCCCCGACCAGCGGCTTGGGCATGAAGGTCGCGGTCTTGCCGTAGCCGTGCGCCACGCTCTGCACCGCGTACTTCAGCAGCTGCACCTGGTCGGCCTTCTGCACCAGCGTCCCGGCCCCGATGCCGATCTCGGACTGCCCGGCGGTCGCCACCTCGTGGTGGTGCACTTCCACTTTCAGTCCGAGCTCCTCGCACGCCAGGCACATCGCCGAGCGCACGTCCTGGAAGGCATCCACCGGCGGCACCGGGAAGTAGCCGCCCTTGACGCCGGGGCGGTGGCCCTTGTTGCCGCCCTGGTATTCCGTGGGCGAGTTCCACGCGCCCTGCACCGAGTCGATGGCGTAGAACGAGCCGTGCATCTCGTTGCCGTAGCGTACCGAGTCGAAAATGAAGAACTCGTTCTCCGGACCGAAGAGGGCGTAGTCGGCGATGCCGGTCGACTTCAGGTACGCCTCGGCGCGCTTGGCGAGGCTGCGCGGATCGCGCTCGTAGCCCTGCATGGTCGCCGGCTCGATCACATCACAGCGGATGTTGACCGTGGTTTCCTCGAAGAACGGATCGATGACCGCGGTGCTGGCCTCGGGCATCAGGATCATGTCCGACTCGTTGATGCCCTTCCATCCGGCGATGGAGGAGCCGTCGAACATCTTGCCGTCGCGGAACAGGTCCTCGTCCACGAGGCGTGAGGGAATGGTCACGTGCTGCTCCTTGCCGCGCGTGTCGGTGAAGCGCAGGTCCGCGAACTTCACCTGTTTTTCTTGTATGAGCTTCAGTACGTTACTCGGTGTCATGTCGCCTCCGGGGAAAGGGGTAGGAGCTCGCCGCCTCGAATCGCTCACCTGATCAGCAGCTGGCGAAGTGGTCTGCCATTGCAGGGGTTGTGCCAGCGGCCACTACCCTCCGAAATCAATCGCTTAGAGACCTCGAGGGTGCCTGTTTGCACCACATCGGTGCATTCGAGATTGATTATTGCACCGCATCGGTGCGAATGGCAGTTTCCCAGCCGTTTACGGAGCGGCGCGAGCACGGCGTGCGCACTTTTGGTGCAAGCCCCGCGCTCGCTTCGCGCTGAGGCGGGTGGCCCGTGCGCGCAGCCCAAGTTCTCGGGCGGGCGCCTTATACTCGCGCGCTCTTTGAGGGGACGGGAATGAAAATCGGCCGCGCGCCGCGCACTTTCCAGGAGCTGATCTTCACGCTCCAGCGCTACTGGTCAGCCCAGGGGTGCGTGATTCTCGAGCCCTACGACATGGAGGTCGGCGCGGGCACCTTCCACACCGCGACCTTCCTGCGCGCGGTGGGGCCCGAGCCCTGGCGCGCCGCCTACGTGCAGCCCTCGCGCCGGCCGACCGACGGGCGCTATGGCGAGAATCCCTTCCGCCTGCAGCACTACTACCAGTACCAGGTGGTGATCAAACCCTCGCCGCTGCCGATCCTGGACCTTTACCTCGGGAGCCTCGCCGCGCTCGGGCTGGATCCGCTGGTGCACGACGTGCGCTTCGTCGAGGACAACTGGGAGTCCCCGACGCTCGGGGCATGGGGCCTGGGGTGGGAGGTGTGGTTGAACGGCATGGAGATCACCCAGTTCACCTACTTCCAGCAGGTGGGCGGGCTCGACTGCCGCCCGGTGACGGGCGAGATCACCTATGGGCTCGAGCGGCTCGCCATGTACCTGCAGGGCGTGGAGAGCATCTACGACATCCTCTGGAGCGAGGGGCCCGCGGGCCGCATTTCCTACGGGGATGTGTTCCGCCAGAACGAGCTCGAGCAGTCCGCCTATAACTTCGAGCAGGCGGACGTGGCGGTACTGCTGCGGCACTTCGAGGATCACGAGCGCGCCTGCCAGGGGCTGCTCGCGGCGAAGCTCGCCCTGCCGGCGTACGAGCAGGTGCTCAAGGCCTCGCACACCTTCAACCTGCTCGATGCGCGGCGTGCCATCTCGGTCACCGAGCGGCAGCGCTACATCCTCAGGGTGCGCACGCTCGCCAGCGCCGTGGCGCGCGCCTACCTCGCAAGCCGCGAGGCACTCGGCTTTCCGCTGCTGAAGGACGCGCAGGCGCAGATTCCCGCGCAGGCCGGCGCATGAGCGCGCACCACGACTTCCTCGTCGAGATCGGCACCGAGGAGCTGCCGCCGAAGGCGCTGCGCACCCTCGAGGAGGCCTTCTGTGCCTCACTCGCCGCAGGCCTCGGCAAGGCGGGTCTGGCCCACGGCGCAGTGCAGGGCTTTGCCACGCCGCGACGTCTCGCGGTGCTCGTGAAGCGCCTGGCCGCCGCGCAGCCGCCGCAGCACGTGAAGCGCCGCGGCCCGCCCGTGAGCGCCGCCTTCGATGCGGCGGGCACCCCGACGCGCGCCGCGCTGGCTTTCGCCGAGAGCTGCGGCACGACCCTCGACGCCCTCACCAGGATGGACGAGGGCAAGGGGACGTTCCTCTTCTTCGAGGGCACGAAACCGGGCGCGCAGGCCGCGGATCTCCTGCCGCCGCTCGTGCAGAGCGCGCTCGATCAGCTGCCGATCCCGCGCCGCATGCACTGGGGCGAAGGGCATGCGTTGTTCGTGCGCCCGGTGCACTGGGTGGTGATGCTGTTCGGGCGGGAGGTGTTGCCGGCAACGCTGCTCGAGGTGGCCTCGGGACGGCATACCCGCGGGCACCGCTTCCATGCGCCGAAGCCGCTGTCGCTCGCCACCCCCGGGGCGTACGAGAAGACCCTGCGCGAGCGCGGCCGGGTGATCGCGGATTTCGCGGCGCGCCGCGAGCGCATCCGCGAGGGGGTGGCCGCCGAGGCCGCCGCGCTCGGCGGCCGCGCACTCATCACCGCGCCACTGCTCGATGAGGTGACGGCGCTCGTCGAGTGGCCGGTGCCGCTCGCGGGACACTTCGAGGAGCGCTTCCTGAAGCTGCCGCGCGAGGTGCTGATCTCGACGCTCGAGGATCACCAGCGCTACTTCCCGGTCGAGGACGGCCAGAGGGCGCTGCTGCCCGCCTTCATCGCCGTGAGCAACATCGAAAGCAAGGACCCGGCCAAGGTGCGCGCGGGCAACGAGCGGGTGGTGCGTGCGCGCCTCGCCGATGCCGCGTTCTTCTGGGAGCAGGACCGCAGGCAGCCGCTGGCGCTGCGCATCCCGCAGCTCGATGCCGTGACCTTCCAGGTGCAGCTCGGCTCCCTCGGCGACAAGATGCGCCGCCTGCGCTCGCTGGTTCCGGACATCGCGCTCGCGATCGGCGGCTCGCGCGAGAACGCGGTGCGTGCCGCGGAGCTCGCCAAGTGCGACCTGCTCACCGCCATGGTGGGGGAGTTCCCCGAGCTGCAGGGGATCATGGGCACCTACTACGCGCAGGCCGACGGCGAGGGGCACGAGATCGCGCTCGCCATCCGCGAGCACTACCTGCCGCGCGGGGCGGGCGATGAGCTGCCCGTGACGCGCGCGGGCCTCGCCTTGGCCGTCGCGGACAAGCTCGACACGCTCGCCGGGATCTTCGCCATCGGCGAGAAGCCCTCCGGCACCAAGGACCCCTTCGGGCTGCGGCGCGCGGCGCTCGGCGTGCAGCGCATCCTCATCGAGAAGGGGCTGGACCTGGACCTGACGAGCCTGATCGCGAAGGCCGTGACCGCGGTGCGGGCCGACATCGGGCGGCTCGCGGCACAGGTGCCGAAGCCGGCAGGCCCCGCACGGCCCGCCGCGCCCGCGCGTAGCTCCGAGGACATCGGCGCCGAGATCTACGGGTTCCTCATGGAGCGGCTGCGCGCCTATTACCTCGATGGCGCGGGAGGGGCGGGGCGCGCCCCGGTCAGCACCGAGATGTTCGAGGCGGTGCTCGCCGCGCGCCCGGCATCGCCCGTGGATTTCGATGCGCGGCTCAAGGCGCTCAGCACTTTTCTCGCCCTGCCCGAGGCGGCCAGCCTCACCGCCGCGAACAAGCGCATCGCCAACATCCTACGCAAGGCCAACGAGTCGCCGGGGGCGGAGGTCGACGTGCAACAGCTGCGCGAGGAGGCCGAGGTGCGCCTGTACGACTCCATGCGCGCGCTGCGCGAGTCGGTATCCGCCGCCACCGCGCACCGCGAATACGCGGGCGCGCTCGGCACGCTCGCCCAGCTGCGCCCGGCGGTGGATGCGTTCTTCGACCAGGTCATGGTCATGGACGAGAACCCGAAGCTGCGCGCCAATCGCCTGAGCCTGCTCGCGCAGCTGCAGGGCTTTTTTTCCGGGGTGGCGGACCTGTCGCGGTTGCCCGGTTGAGCGCCACGCCGACAGGCGCCTCCTGGCGCGTGCCGCCGGTGCAGCTGGCAGCGTCGCTGTTCTTCACCGGCTTCTGGTTCCTGTGGACGTTCGTCTACGCCATTTTCTTCGTCATCGCGTGCGCGTGCCTGCCCTTCGCGCGGCGCTTCGCGCTAGCGCGCGCGTACGCCGCGTTCGTGCTGTGGGTGCTGAAATGGAGCTGCGGGCTCGATTACCGCGTCGAGGGCACACCCCTCCCGGAAGGCTGCCACGTCGCGCTCTGGAAGCACTCCTCCTCGTGGGAAACCATGTCGATGATGGTGCTGTTCCCGCGCCAGGTATGGGTGCTGAAGCGCGAGCTCATGTGGGTCCCGGTGGTGGGGATTTGCCTGCGGCAGCTGCACTCGATCGCCATCGACCGCAAGGCCGGACACTCCGCCGTGGCCCAGGTGATCGAGCAGGGCAAGGATCGCATCGCCGAGGGTGACTGGGTGATGGTTTTTCCCGAGGGCACCCGCATGCCCGCGGGCGAGACGCGCCGCTATGGTGTGAGCGGAACCTTGCTCGCCTCCGAGACCGGTACGCTCATCGTGCCGGTGGCGCACAACGCCGGCTTCTACTGGCCGCGGCGCGGACTGATCAAGAAACCTGGCACGGTGCGCGTGGTGATCGGTGCGCCGGTGGCGCCGGCGGGGCGCGAGGTCCGCCTCATCAACGAAGAGATCCAGACATGGATCGAGGCGACCGTGCGCAGCCTGGAGCCCAAGCCTGACTAAGGCCGGATTCCGCGCGAAAGCAACCGTCTCGCCGCGGGGCCGTCTCATAACAGAGTCAATCTAGCCAGGACTCCGTGCAAAGCACCGGCTTGATATCGATCACCGGGGTGCCGTCCACCGCTTCCGGCGGGCCCACGTGCAGGCGCCGGCCTTCAACGCGCCGCACCGTCACACGGTGCAGACCGATGGGGTTCGGGCGATGGGGCGAGCGAGTCGCAAACACGCCCGTGAGTGCTTTGTGCTCATCACCGCGCGGATGGACCTTGAGCGCTTCCCGCTGAGCCCGGTGCAGCCAGGTGCAGCCAGGTGAGGACCAGGACGTTCTCTCCCGCTGCGACGCCCGCGAGCGCGTCTTTCGCGAACGCGCTTACTTCGATCCAGGCATGCGGGGCGCCCTCCGAGCCCTGCCGCGGCGCTTTCGGCAGTGGAGGTGAGTTCCGAGCGGACGACGCCTACGGGATGCACCACGAAATCGCCCGCGGCACCTGCGCTCACAGGGAGCCGGCCACGCGCTCGAGCGCGGCGACGAAGCGCTGCCAGCCATAGTTGGCGCCCCGGTAGTTGGCCTCCTCGTGAGGCTTGAAGCCCGCCTGCTCGAGGCGCACCAGCGTGCCGCGCGGTGTCGCTGTGAGTGTCCAGGTCACGACGGTCTTAAGCCCCTTGGCGGCTTCATCACCGGAGGAGTTCCAGGTGTAGGCGAGACGGGCGGGTGGCTCGACGAGGAGTACCTCGCAGTCGGTGACGCCATTCCAGTGTGGCTGGGCCGGCGCGCGTAAATTGAAGCGGCGGCCCCTGACCGGCTCGAAGTCGTTCTTCATCAGCCACTGCTCGATGAGCGGCGCCTGGGTGAGCGCGCGCCAGATCTTCTCGGGCGCATGCGGCATCTCGCGTTCAATGACCAGACAGCGCGTGTCGGTGCGGACTTCAGCGTTCATTGATCCATCCTCTTCAAGAGCTCTTCGAGCCGATCGAATTTCTCGTCCCAGAAAGCGGCGTAGAACTTCAGCCATTCGCCGAGCTGCGCCAGCCCGGCTCGCTCCGCGCGGTAGTGCACGAGCCGTCCCTCGGGACGGTCGCGCACCAGCCCCGCTAGCTTCAGCACGCGCAGGTGCTTGGACACAGCCGGCTGCGAGATGGCGCCGCCATCTGTGAGCGCACGCACGGTCTGCTCGCCTTCTCGCACGAGGCGCTCAAAGAGCGAGCGGCGCGTCGGGTCGGACAGGGCGCGGAACAGATTGTCGGAGGCGGCGTGCACGGCTAATTGATAACCGTTTAGTTATGCATATGTCAAGCCGTCCTACTGACGAGCTAATGCCACCGCCTTATTGATCTACTGTCTCAGATGCGACCCAGTAAGGGCCTCAGATGTCGAGGTTCATCACCGAGAGCGCGTTCTTCTCGATGAACTCGCGCCGGGGCTCGACCTGATCACCCATAAGCGTCGTGAAGATGTCATCGGCCGCAACCGCGTCCTCGATCCTCACCTGCAGCAGGCGCCGGGTCTCGGGGTTGATGGTCGTCTCCCACAGCTGCTCCGGGTTCATCTCGCCCAGGCCTTTGTAGCGCTGGATCGTCTGGCCCTTCTTGGTCTGGTCGAAGAGCCACTTCATCGCTTCCTTGAAGGAGCCGATGTCCTGGCGCTCGCTGCCGCGGATGACGTAGGCGCCCTCGCCGATGAGCCCGGCGAGCGTGCGCGCCAGATCCGCGATGCGCTGGTACTCGGCGGATTCGAAGAACTCGCGCGGCAGGTGCTTGTGGCTCGGCGTGCCGTGCTCGGTCTTGTGCACGATGACGCGCGCGGCGTGCCCATCGCTCGCGCCGCGTAGCTCCACGCGGTAGGTGCGCGTACCGTCGGCGAGCGCGTTCAGACGCTGGTTGAGGTCCTGCGCCCAGCCGCGCAGCCAGTCGGCGCGGTCGAAGTTCGCCGGCGTCACCTCCGGCATGTAGACGAGCTGCTCGAGCAGGCGGGCGTCGTAGCGCTGCGACCAGCGCTTCACGATCGACTGCACGTCCATGTACTTGCGCGCCAGCATCTCCAGCCCCGAGCCGGCGAGCGGCGGCGCGGACGAATTCACATACAACGCCGCATTTTCCAGCGCGCTGTTCAGGAGCAGCTGGTTGAGCTCGTTATCGTCCTTGACGTAGGTCTCCTGCTTGCCACGCTTCACCTTGTAGAGCGGCGGCTGCGCGATGTAGATGTGGCCGCGCTCGATGAGCTCGGGCATCTGGCGGTAGAAGAACGTGAGCAGCAGCGTGCGGATGTGCGAGCCGTCGACGTCCGCATCGGTCATGAGCGCCACGCGGTGATAGCGCAGCTTCGCGATGTCGAAGTCGTCCTTGCCAATGCCGCAGCCGAGTGCGGTGATCAGCGTGCCGACCTCGGCCGAGGACAGCATCTTGTCAAAGCGCGCGCGCTCGACGTTCAGGATCTTGCCCTTGAGCGGCAGGATCGCCTGCGTGCGCCGGTCCCGCCCCTGCTTGGCGGAGCCGCCGGCGGAGTCGCCCTCGACGATGAAGATCTCGGACAGCGCCGGATCCTTCTCCTGACAGTCGGCGAGCTTGCCGGGGAGACCGGCGATGTCGAGCGCGCCCTTGCGGCGGGTCATCTCGCGCGCCTTACGCGCCGCCTCGCGCGCGCGCGCCGCCTCCACCATCTTCGCGACGATCAGGCGCGCCTCGTGCGGATGCTCCAGCAGGAATTCCTGCAGCTTGGTGCCGACCGCGGTCTCGACGATGCCCTTCACCTCCGAGGAAACCAGCTTGTCCTTGGTCTGGGAGGAGAATTTAGGATCCGGCAATTTCACAGACAGAATTGCGGTCAGTCCCTCGCGCGCATCGTCGCCGGTCACCGGCACCTTGTCCTTCTTGCCCGACAGCTCCTTCTCGACGTAATCATTCAGGGTGCGCGTGAGCGCGGAGCGAAAGCCCGCCAGGTGCGTGCCGCCATCCTTCTGCGGGATGTTGTTGGTGTAGCAGAACATGCTCTCCTGGTAGGAGTCATTCCACTGCAGTGCCACCTCCACCGACACCGCATCGTCCTGCGTGCGGAACCAGAACACCGAGTCGTGAATCGGCGTGCGCGTGCGGTTCAGATACTTCACGAACGCCTGCAGTCCGCCGGCGTGTGCAAACACGTCGGACTTGTTCTCGCGCTCGTCGTTGAGCTCGATGCGCACGCCGGAGTTCAGGAACGACAGCTCGCGCAGCCGCTTGGCGAGGATGTCGTAGTTGAACTGGATGTTGGTGAAGATCTGCGCGCTCGGCCTGAAGCGGATGGTGGTGCCGCGCTCGTGCGTCTCGCCGACCACCGCGAGCGGTGCCACGGGCTCACCGAGGTGATACTCCTGGCGGTGCAGCTTGCCGTCACGGGCAATCGTGAGCTGCAGGTAGTCCGAGAGCGCATTCACCACCGACACGCCCACCCCATGCAGGCCGCCGGACACCTTGTAGGAGCTGTCATCGAACTTACCGCCCGAGTGCAGCACGGTCATGATGACCTCGGCCGCCGAGCGGCCTTCCTCGGGGTGGATATCCACAGGGATGCCGCGCCCGTTATCGGCCACGGTCACGGATTCGTCGGCGTGGATGGTGACGACTATGCGGTCGCAGTGGCCGGCCAGGGACTCGTCGATGGAGTTATCGACGACCTCGAAAACCATGTGGTGAAGCCCGCTGCCGTCGTCGGTGTCCCCGATGTACATTCCGGGGCGTTTCCGCACCGCATCAAGACCCTTTAAGACTTTGATTTTACTGGAATCGTAGACGTCGTCAGCGGCCATGAACACGCTCGGTTTTGTGACACGACATTATACCGATTGCACCCTCCCCTGTACCACGCGAAACGTGCGGTCAGGCGTGCCGAAAAGACGCGATTCGGAGTGCAAAGACGTCACAACGAGCTGACATCGCAACTTCAGAACTTCGCCGATAAATCGCTCCAGCCGCTCGCCGTCGAGCTCCGCGGCGGGGTCGTCCAGAAGCAGTGTCGGAGTGGTCTGTGTCTGATCCTGAAGCAGGCGCAGCTGTGCCAGCGTCATCGCGACCGCTACGAGTTTCTGCTGCCCGCGCGACAGCACCTCGCGCGCCGGCCGGCCATGGAGTCGCACCGTGACATCGGCGCGGTGCGGGCCTGAGTGGGTCAGCTGGCGCAACTCGTCGCGGGCTCTGGAAGCTGCTAGCGCCTGCGCCAGAGAGTGCTCCAGGTTCCAGCCACGTAGGTAGTGCAGCTCCACGTCGAGTCCGCTCAGCGCCGTCACCGCTTCCCGCCAGTAGGGCTGCAGGCGCTCGAGGAATGTCCTCCGCGACTCTGCGATGAGCTCGCCCAGTCGGCTCAGCTCGGGGTCCCAGATGGCCGCCTGGGACGAGTCGCTCTTGAGCGCCGCGTTGCGCTGCTTGAGTGCTCGGGTATAGCGGACCCACGTGTCGATGAAGTGAGGTTCCACGTGGAACACCGCCCAGTCCATCCAGCGCCGGCGCCTATACCCGCCTTCCTCCACCAAACGATGCACGCCAGGCTCGATGACCTGAACCGGGAAGGCCTGCGAGAGCTCCGCGAGCGACTGCGCAGGACGGCCGGCGATGCGCGCCACGGTGCTAGACCTGGAAGCTTCAAAGCCGAGCACCAGCGGCGATCCCAGCTCGCCCGAAATCCGGCCAATGACTCGCAAGTGATCCGTACCCCGTCGGATCAGACGCTCGTTGTTTCTCGTGCGGAACGATCTGCCGCGCCCAAGCAAGAACATGGCCTCCAGGATGGAGGTCTTGCCCGAGCCATTGTCGCCCCACAGTAGCGTCAGCCCATCCGGGGTCTGCAGCTCCGCCTGCTCGATGCAGCGCAGATCTGTGATGGTGATTTCCTGGAGGCTCATGGTGTGCCGGAAGCATACCTACCGCCGTAGCGGTGCATGCGGGTTCGTGGAACAAAGGAGGGCATTTTGAAGCGCGCGTACGAGCCGATGCACTATTGGTCTTATAGACGGACCATTAACGTACAAATCCAATAAAATTGTCCTCTTATCAGGACAATAAGCGGTCCGCAGCGGGCCGACTGGCGTACGTGCTGCGCCCTCGTGTACGTCGCCACGCGGAAGATTGCATCACCTGAGCGCCTGCTCAGGCCGGCCGGCAGGGGACCCCCCTTGGAAGCTTGCGCCAGCGACCATGTCGAGAGACGCGACGCGCTGGGGGCACATGCGTCCGGCAACCATGCAGACCGAGCGAGGCGAAGACGTTTCACGTGGAACATGCGGAAGGGAGCGCCGCCCGGCTTCGTGAAACGAGCGGTCGCTTCGCCCGTGCGCCCGTGGTGCGCTGGCTGCCAGCGAGTGCTGTTATGGCAGGCGACGAGGCGACGTTCGCCCCGCCTTCCGCGACCGCCGCTTCAGGTGCTCAGCCGATTCGGGATCAGCCCAGCCAAAGGACGCGCCCCGAGATGCGCAAATGGACTGCCGGCCAGACCGTCGACATGGCTCGGGTGCGAGCGCCGCAATACTCGAAGCTGATGTCAGCCTCACCGGCTCCGGGCCGCTACGGTCGACGAGTTCGAGGTACCGCGGAGGTCCGATGCTCGAGGATCGACTCGATCCGACGCGGAGCGTCTTGGCATCCGGGCCGCACGTCTGGGGCGAACTTCTTAGGAGCGAGTGTCAGCGCCCTCGGCCGCCGTTGCTCGCCGTGATCGGCCGCTCCTTGGCATCCGAAGGAGCCCTTATCTCACCACGCGGTTGCTTTACTACGCGTGATGGCCGACGTGCTCTGGAATCACCGAGCGGCGGCCGCGCGGCAGTCTTGCCGCGAACGCGACCACTTGCCGCAGCATCGTCTGGCAGCGCCGCGGCATGAGCTAGCGGAGAGCGAGGCTTGAATCAGGAGCCCCCGAAGGCTCAGAGCCGCATGGGCATGACGACGTAGCGAGTGTGCAGCGTGCCTGGTGCGTGGATCAAGCAGCTGCTGTTGGAGTCCGTCAGGCCGATCTCAACTTTGTCGCCCTCGATGGCGCTGAGGGCGTCGAGGAGATAATTCACGTTGAAGCCGATCTCAACTTCCTCGCCTTGGTACGTGACTTCGACCTGGTCCTCCGCTTCCTCCTGCTCAGGATTGTGAGCCTGGAGAGTGAGGAGGTCCGGCCGCGCGATGAGCCTGATTCCGCGGTACTTCTCGTTCGAGAGGATCGCGGTGCGCTGCAGTGCCTGGCGCAGCGTCTCGCGGTCCGCCTCAACTTTCTTGGGCGGACTGGCCGGGATCACTCGTCCGTACTCCGGGAAACGACCGTCGATCAGCTTTGAAGTGAACCGAATATCGCCGATCTGGGCGCGAACGTGATTGGTGCCTATGGCGAGCTCGATATTGCCGTCGGTCCCGAGGATCCGTTGCAGCTCCAGCACCCCCTTCCTGGGTACGATCACCTGGTGGGTCGTCTTGGCCTTCCCCTCGAGTTCCATCTCACACAGGGCCAGGCGATGCCCATCGGTCGCGACGGCACGCAACGCCTTGCCGTCGCTCTCAAGCAGCAAGCCATTGAGGTAATAGCGCACGTCCTGCTGCGCCATCGAGAAGTGCGTCTTGTCGATGAGGCGCCGGAATTCTCCCTGCGCGATGCTGAGCGTCTGCTGCGCGTTGATCTCCTCAACCACGGGAAATTCCGCGGCCGGGAGTGAAGAGAGCGTGAAGCGGCTGCGCCCCGCGCGCACCGAGACGCGCTCGCCGTCGGTCGCGAGCGTGACGCTGGTTTTCTCGGGCAGCGAGCGAAAGATGTCGAGGAGTTTTCTTCCCGGCACGGTGATATCACCCGCCTGCTGTACGCTCACCGAGCTCGTCGCCACCAGCTCCACTTCAAGATCGGTACCGGTGATGCTCAGGCGGTTGTCGCGTGCCGAGAGCAGCACGTTCGCCAGCACCGGCATCGTCTGGCGGCGCTCCACGACGCCGATGACGCTTTGCAAAGGAGCGAGGACATCTTCACGCGGAGCGGTGAGCTTCATGGAACTGACTCTCTTCTCTTAATTACTCAGAAGTATTTATTGTAGAGACTATAGAGCTTGTGCGTTGCGGGGATAAGATGTTTTCAGATTTAAAATCAATGTGTTACAGCGTCTTTTGCGTGGCACAAACTGACTGCAAAGTCGACCACCTGCTGTGTGCGGCCTGTGGGTAACTTTATCCTCAATGTCACGCACATCTAATCCACAGACTCGCGCACATCATCCCGCCAGGGTTCTCAACAGGTTTGAGTAATCTTCCTTCATGCGCTGCTCGGTGTCGCGCAGATCCTTGATGCGCTTGCAGGCGTGCAGCACGGTGGTGTGATCGCGCCCGCCGAACGCATCGCCGATCTCAGGCAGGCTGTGGCTGGTGAGCTCCTTGGCGAGCGCCATGGCCACCTGACGCGGGCGCGCGACCGAGCGGCTGCGGCGCTTGGAGAGCAGATCCGCCATGCGCACCTTGTAGTAATCCGCGACGGTCTTCTGAATGTTCTCGATGGTGACCAGCTTCGCTTGCAGCGACAGCAGGTCCTTGAGCGCTTCTTTGGTGAACTCCAGCGTGATCGCGCGCCCGGTGAAGCGCGAGTTGGCGATCACCCGGCGCAGCGCGCCTTCCAGCTCGCGGACGTTGGAGCGGATGCGCTTCGCTATGAAAAACGCCACTTCCTCGGGCAGGCGCACAGCGACCGCCTGCGCCTTGGTTATGAGGATCGCCACGCAGGTCTCGAGCTCGGGCGGCTCGATCGCCACCGTGAGTCCCCAGCCGAAGCGCGACTTCAGGCGCTCCTCCAGACCCTCGACTTCCTTGGGATAGCGGTCGCAGGTGAGGATCACCTGGTGCTGTCCTTCGAGCAGCTCGTTGAAGGTGTGGAAGAACTCCTCCTGCGAGCGCTCCTTGCCGGCGAAGAACTGGATGTCGTCGATCAAGAGCGCATCAAGTGAGCGGTACGCGGTCTTGAACTCGTTCATGGAGTTGTGCTGGAGCGCGCGCACCATGTCGCCGACGAAGCGCTCCGAGTGCACGTAGGCGATCCGCGCTTCGGGATTGCGCTCCTTCACCAGGTGCGCGATCGAGTGCATGAGGTGCGTCTTGCCGAGACCGACGCCGCCGTAGAGGAACAGCGGGTTGTAGGCGCGGCCGGGGTTCTCCGCCACCTGCAGCGAGGCGGCCTTGGCGAGCTGGTTGCTCTTGCCCTCGACGAACGTGGCGAAGGTGAACTCGGTGTTGAGCCGCGCCCCGACCACCAGCCCCTCGGCGCGGCGCGCGTGCGGCGGCAGCGCCGCCGGCGCCCCGCGCAGAGCCGAGCCGCGCGAGCCGACCTCGACCGTCACGATGGGCGTGTCGCCGGTGCTCTCATCGCGCAGCAGCTCACCGATGCGCGGCAGGAGGTTGGCGTTGATCCAGTCGACCACGAAGCGGTTCGGCGCCAGCAGCTTCAGCGCGCCGGCGCCCTCCATGGCCTGCAGCGGCCGCACCCAGGTATTGAACTGCTGCTCCGGAAGCTCCGCCTCCAACGCGCCCATGCAGCGTGTCCAAAGCGATGCTTCCACCGCGCGTTGCCTCCGCGACGTTGCTGATGAGCGTTAAGGAAAAGGCTGCGAAGTCTATACCGATCGCGTACCGCGCTGAAGATTTTCGGCAGGTGGCTGTATTGACACCTTGGCGCTCAACGGCTTAGCCTTGCCGCCCTTTTTTGACCGCCAGTTCCACGGAGCCTCGAGGGTATGAAGCGTACCTACCAACCCAGCAAAGTGCGCCGCAAGCGCACCCACGGCTTCCGTGCCCGCATGGCCACCAAGAACGGCCGCAAGGTGCTCGCGCGGCGCCGCGCCAAGGGGCGCCGCAAGCTGATACCCTAGGCCGGTACCGGGCCGCGCAACCCGAACGATCGACGCGCGACCCACCCTAAGCTTGCAAGGGCCCGATGCCAGGGCGGCTCACACTGCCGGCGCGGCTTCGCCTGCGGCGCAAGAGTGACTTTGACGCGGCTTACGCGCGCGGGCGGCGTATTGGGGATGGATTTTTCGCGGTGACGGCGACAATGAACGAAGCGGGCGCGGCGCGCCTGGGGATGGCGATAGCGGTGCGCGCCGCGGGTGGCGCGGTGGCACGCAACCGCATCCGCCGCATCATCCGCGAGTCCTTCCGGGTGCATCAGCACACGCTGCCCGCGGTGGACATCGTGGTGAGCATGCGCCCGAACGCACGCGCCGCCGCATCCGCGGCGCTGCATCAGAGCCTCGCGGCACTGTGGAAGAGGATCGCGGAAGCATGCGCTCCGTCGCGGTCTTCCTGATCCGTCTGTACCAGTGGACCGTGAGCCCGCTGTTGGGGCCGCGGTGCCGCTTCTATCCGAGCTGCTCGCACTACGCGCTCGAGGCGATCGAGCGTTTCGGTGTCATCCGGGGCGTCGCGCTCGGCCTGTGGCGCCTCCTGCGCTGCAATCCGTGGAACCTCGGCGGCTACGACCCGGTACCACAGGCGCTGCGGCCGCCTTCGCTCACGCATCACACTCATGAGCACTAACCTCCCCAACCTGCGCGTCTACCTGTGGGGCGCGCTCGCGATCCTGCTGTTCTACAACTACCAGGCGTGGATGAAGGACTACGGGCCGCCGCCCGGCGCGTCCGCTTCCTCCTCGAGCGCGCCCGCGCAGGGTGCAGCGCCGGCGAACGAGCTCGCGAACCACGTTCCCGAGGTGCCGGGCACCGCAGCCCCGGCGACCGCGGAGCCCGCGCCCGCCACCGGCACACAGGCGGCGGCGGTTTCCGGCACGGACGCGGCCGCAGCTCCTACTCCGGCCGTGCACGTGCGCACCGACGTGCTCGATCTCGACCTCTCGACCCGCGGCGGCACGCTGACGCGCGTCGACCTGCCCGCCTATCCAAGGGTGAAGGGCGAGTCCACGCCGGTGCGGCTCGAGAACGAGGACAGCGCCGAGACCCTCTACGAGCTGCAACTGGGTCTCACCGGATCCGAGGGTTCCGCATATCCGACGCATCTCGTCAGCTACTCGAGTCCCAAGCGCGACTACGAGCTCGATGGCGCGCGCGAGCTCGCCGTGCCGCTCACCTGGAGCGCGGGCGGGGTCACGGTGACCAAGACCTACCTCTTCAGGCGCGGCGAGTACGCGATTCACGTCAAGTACGAGGTGCACAACAACGGCCCCGCGGCCTTCGATGCGCGCCCCTATGCGCAGATCCTGCGCAACGACCCGCCGGCCAAGAAGTCCTACTTCAACGTCGAGAGCTACGCATACCGCGGGCCGGCGATCTGGGATGGCACGAAGTACCGCAAGCTCGACGTCACGAGCGCCGAGGACGGGCACCTGTCGATCGACGTGAAGGATGGCTGGGTCGCAGCACTGCAGCACCACTTCGTGAGCGCCATCGTCCCGCCGCGCGGCGCCACCTGGCACTTCGGCCTCGGCGTGCAGGGGCAGCAGTACCTGCTCTCGGCCGCAGGGCCCGCCGAGGGCATCGCGCCCGGGGCGAGCGCCGAGTTCGACACCACGCTGTTCGTCGGTCCGAAGCTGCAGTCGCAGCTGGATGCCACCGCCGCCGGGCTCGGGCACGTCGCCGACTACGGGCGACTGTGGCTGCTCGCGCGCCCGCTGTTCCTGGCGCTGAGCTGGGTGCACCAGCTGACGGGCAACTGGGGCGTGGCGATCATCTTCGTGACCTTCCTGCTGAAACTGGTGTTCTATCCGCTGTCGGAGGCGAGCGGCCGCTCGATGGCGAAGATGAAGACCCTGCAACCGCGCATCAAGAACCTGCAGGAGACCTACGCCGACGACCGCGAGAAGCTCGGCCGCGCCATGATGGAGCTGTACAAGCGCGAGAAGATCAACCCGCTCGCCAGCTGCCTGCCGATCGTCATCCAGATCCCGGTATTCCTCGCCTTCTACTGGGTGCTGCTGGAGAGCGTGGAGATGCGCCAGGCGCCGTTCGCGTTCTGGATCCACGACCTGTCGGCGCGCGATCCGCTGTTCATCCTGCCGCTCGTCATGGCCGGCGCGATGTTCGTGCAGTACAAGCTCAACCCCACCCCTCCGGACCCGGTGCAGGCGAAGGTGTTCATGATCATGCCGATCGTGATGTCGGCGACCTTCGCGTTCTTCCCGGCAGGCCTGGTGCTCTACTGGGTGACCAACACCATCCTGTCGATCGCGCAGCAGTGGAACATCAACCGCCGCGTGGGAATGGTGGCTAACAAGAGCTGACGGTCGGCGGCCAACCGCGTAGGTTCCATGAAGACACACAGCTCATGCGCCCCCCTGCTGACGGCCTGCGGCCTGGCGATGACGGCGGGCTGTGCCGCGGTACAGCCGTCCCCGAACTCGCCCGAAGTCCTGCAGGCGCTCAAGATGGTGAGCGCCGGTCATACCGGGTGTCTGCCGGATGACAACGAGATCTCCAACGTGAGCGCAGTGCGTGACGGCAGCGGGACCTGGAACGCCACCTGCAGGGGCAAGACCTACCTCTGCTCGGCCTTCCGCGCGGTCGGCGGCTCGCAGTCGTACAGCTGCGCGCCGGTGGCGCAGTAGCCGGCGCAGACGCCGAAGGCCGATATGCATCACTCACGCCTCTGTGCCTTGCTGATCGACTGCCAGACCGACGACGTGGACGGGGCGGCACGGTTCTGGGCGAGCGCGCTGGGCCGGCCGCTCGACCCGAACCACCCCGGCACGCGCGGCAACTACCGCATGCTGGAAACCCCGCCCGGCGAGCCGCTCGTGCAGATCCAGCGCGTGGCGCACGAAAGTCGCGCGCACATCGACATCGAGAGCGATGACATCCCCGCCGAGGTGGCGCGGCTGGAGAGGCTCGGCGCCAAGGTGGTCGAGCGCCTGCAGCGCTGGGTCGTGATGCAGGCACCGACCGGGCAGCGCTTCTGCGTGGTGCGGGTACAGCGGCCGGATTTCCCGAAGAACGCCAACCGCTGGGACTGACCGGTCCGCGGGGAGGGCGGGCGGTGAGACGCGCCTCAGGTCGCCGGGCACTCGTCCTCGAAGCCACCCGGCTGCTCGGTGGGGGGCGCATCCGGCGGCGGGTAGGTCTCGCGGAAGGTGAAGGCCTGTGCGTGCGGCCCCTTGCGGCGCAGCAGCTCCAGGCGCTCGATCGCCTCCGTAACGCCCGGACGGTGGCCGCGTGGCACCCACCACAGCACCAGGATCGCTTTGCTTACCTTCTCGAACCACTCGCGGCGCCGGCGCAGGATGTCGGCATGGGCGCTGCGGTACACGAACTTGCGCAGCGCATCGGCGTCCTGCCACACCGACATGTTGAGCAGCATGTTCTCGTTCTCGAACGGGCGGATCGCGGTGGCGTTGCCCTCCTCGGTCTGCAGCCGCCACACGAATCCCGGCGAGCTTTCCGCGAGCGCGTTGATGCGGTCGAGGTTGGCGGCGAACTCCGCCATCAGCGGCGAATCCATCGGTCCCCTGATGATGCCGATATTCAGCTGCGCGAGCTCGTACGCGGACATGACTGCCTCCGGCTCCGAAGTGCCCGGAGCATAGCGGATGGGGCGGATGACGCGACAGCGCAGCGGCGCTAGCCTTGGTTCCCGCCATGGCGCGCACCGAAACCATCGTGGCCGCAGCGACGCCCCCCGGACGCGGGGGCATCGGCATCGTGCGCCTCTCCGGCCCCAAGGCGCCCGAGCTCGCGGCCGTCATCCTCGGCGAGCTCCCGAAGGCCCGGCAGGCGACCTTCAGGCGCTTCCTGGATGCGCGCCAGGAGCCGATCGATGCCGGACTGGCGCTGTTCTTCCCGGCGCCGCACTCCTACACCGGGGAGCACGTGCTCGAGCTGCATGGCCACGGCGGACCGCTGGTGATGGAGGCGCTGGTGGCGCGCGCGGTGGAGCTCGGCGCGCGGCGCGCGACTCCCGGGGAGTTCACGCAGCGGGCGTTCCTCAACGACAAGCTGGACCTCGCGCAGGCCGAGGCGATCGCCGATCTCATCGACGCGGGCTCGCAGGAGGCGGCGCGCGCGGCCATGCGCTCGCTGCAGGGGGAGTTCTCGACCATGGTGCGCGGGCTCACCGAGGCGGTGATCGAGCTGCGCAGTTACGTGGAGGCGGCCATCGATTTTCCCGAGGAGGAGATCGACTTTCTCGCCGCCCGCGAGCTCGCCGAGCGCTTCCAGGCGGTGCGCGATCACTTCGAAGGCGTCTCCGACAGCGCCCGCCAGGGGCGGCTGCTGCGCGAGGGCATGACGGTGGTCATCGCCGGGCGTCCCAACGCCGGCAAGTCGAGCCTGCTCAACCGCCTCGCCGGCTACGACGCCGCCATCGTGACGCCCATCCCGGGCACCACGCGCGACGTGGTGCGCGAGCGCATCGCCATCGACGGCATGCCGCTGCACGTGCTCGACACCGCCGGGCTGCGCAGCGGCGGGGACCTGGTGGAGGAGGAGGGCATCCGCCGCGCACAGGCGGAGATGCTGCGCGCCGATCGGGTGCTGTTCGTGATCGACGCCTCACAGGACCCTTCTGCGCACGCCTTCCGCGAGGAGTTCGCACGGCTGCCGGCGGACGTGCCGGTGACGCTGGTATTCAACAAGTGCGATCTGGCCGTCGGGCTGCCGGTGGCCGACACCGTCACCGGACCGCCGTGCGTGTACGTATCCGCGCTCACCGGCTCAGGACTTGCCGAGCTCAAGGCACACCTGAAGCTCTGCATGGGCTACCAGGGCGTGGAGGGCGGCACCATCAGCGCGCGGCGCCGGCACCTCGATGCGCTCGCGCGTGCGCGCGCCCACACCGAGGAGGCCGCACGACAGCTCAACGAGCGCCGCGCCGGGGAGCTGGTGGCCGAGGAGCTGCGCGGCGCGCAGCAGGCGCTCGGCGAGATCACCGGCGAGTTCAGCAGCGAGGACCTCCTGGGGCGCATCTTCGCGGACTTCTGCATCGGCAAGTGAGCCGCCGCAAGGCAGCGCCTCAGCGGGCGTGCTTCCCGAGCGCGAGATCCTTGCTGTAGACGACGTTCATGACGTTGTCGTACCAGCCCTCGACTTCGGGCTTGACCAGGTGCTTGTTGACGTAGAAGTAGATGGGCAGCAGCGGGGTGTCCTCGAGCATCACCCGCTCGGCCTCCTCGAGGAGCGCGGCGCGTGCTTCCCCCTGGCGCTGGCGCTGCGCCGCCGTTAGCAGCGCGTCGTAGCGGGGGTTGGCGTAGCGGGGCAGGTTGACGCCGAAGTCGCTCTTTAAGTACTGCGCGAAGGTGTAGGCGTCGTTGTAGTCGCCCACCCAGCTGGAGCGGAACATCTCCACCTCGCCGCGATCGATGTCCTGGAGGAGCGACTTGAACTCCACCTGCGTCAGGCGCACCTGCGCGCCGAGTGCCTCCTTCCACATGGAGGCGATGGCGAGCGCGAGCTTGGTGTGCACCTCGCCGGAGTTGTAGCGCAGCTCGAAGGCCAGCGGCTTGTCCTTCGAGTAACCGGCCTCGTGGTACAGGCGCTGCGCCTCGGCGATGCGGGAGCGCATCGGCACGCCCCGGTAGTCGAAGGACTGCGAGCTGTAGTGATCGACTCCGGGTGGCACCCAGCCGTAGGCGGGCAGCTCCCCGACGCGCAGCACCAGCTGCGCGAGCTTCTCGCGGTCGATGACCAGGGAGAGCGCGCGGCGCAGTTTCGGGGCGCCCTTGAAGGGGGCGCGCCGCAGGTTGAAGCCGTAATAGTAGGTGGTGAGCTGCGGATAGACGTGCAGCTCGCTCCTGAGGTTCGCCTTGATCCAGTCGAACTGACCGCGCGGCACCACGAAGGTGACGGCGAGCTCGCCGCTGCGGTAGCGCGCGAGCTCCGCGTTCTCATCCGGGATCAGAAGGTACTTCACCCCGTCGAGGCGCGTCGCCGCGTCGTTCCAGTAATGATGGTTGCGCAGCGCCAGGATGTACGCGCCCTGCACCCACTCGCTGAGCACGAAGGCGCCATCGGACAGCATGAGCCCGGGCCGGGCGAAGCCGTCGGGATGTGCGAACAGCGTCGGGCGGTGCACCGGGCAGGTGCTCGGGTGCGACAGCAGCGTCGGCAGATAGGGCGCCGGGGTGGCAAGGGTGATGACGAGTGTCGCATCGTCCGGGGCCTCCACGCCGAGCGCCTCGGGGGGCTGGCGGCCGGCGACGATGTCGGAGGCGTTGGCGATGACGTCGACGTACTGCGCATAGGCGGAGCCGGTAGCCGGGTCCACCAGGCGCCGCAGCGCCGCGACGAAATCCGCGGCCACGACCTTGTCGCCGTTGGACCAGCGCGCGTCGGGGCGCAGATCGAAGTGCCAGGTGCGGCCGTCGGCGCTCACGCTCCAGCGCGCGGCCACCCCGGGCGCGACCGCGGCGTCCTTGCCGAGGGTCGTGAGTCCCTCGCACAGGTCGCGCAGCACCGTCTGTGCCTCGAAGCCACGCGCCTTCTGCGGATCGAGCGAGTCGGGATCCGGGCCGCCGCCGCGCACCAGGATCGCGGCCTGCGAAGCGGCGGGGGAGCCCGAGCGCGTGCACGCCCCGGGCAGCACGCCGAGTGCGAGGGCGAGGGCCAATGCGTGGACCAGGGCGCCCCGGCCTTGCGGTGCGCCCGGCCGCGCGCTCATCGGCGGGTGCGGTTCTGGTTGATGGCGAGCCGCAGCGCCTCACACGCCGCGCGCGCCGCTTGGGCGAAGTCCTCACCGCCGGAGGCGTAGAGGATGGCGCGCGAGGAGCTGATCAGGAGCCCGGTGCCGGCGCGCGTCTGGCCGCCCTGCACGACCCGCGCGACATCCCCTCCCTGGGCGCCGACGCCGGGCACCAGGAGCGGCATGTCACCCACCAGCGCGCGCACCTCGGCGAGCTCGCGCGGGGCGGTGGCGCCCATCACCAGGAGGCAATTGCCGCGCGAGTTCCAGCGCTGCGCGGCGAGCTCGGCCACCACCTGATAGAGCGACCGCCCGCCGACCTTCAGGTCCTGCAGCTCACGGGC
Organism: uncultured Steroidobacteraceae bacterium; assembly: GCA_964489185.1. Taxonomy (GTDB): domain Bacteria; phylum Pseudomonadota; class Gammaproteobacteria; order Steroidobacterales; family Steroidobacteraceae; genus 13-2-20CM-66-19. The sequence continues at coordinate 34,868 of CAZAXR010000033.1, forward strand.
GCCGGGATTGGAGGTGCGGCACAGGATCAGCACCCCCTTGTCCTCGTGCCTGAGGAACGGCTCGAGCGAATCGCTGCCGAGGTAGGGGTTCACGGTCACCCCGTCGGCCCCGTAGCGCTCGAAGGCCTCGATGGCGTAGCGCTCGGCGGTGTTGCCGATGTCGCCGCGCTTGGCATCGAGGATCACCGGCACCTCGGGGCAGGTCCTGTGGATGTACTCGATGGTGCGCTCGAGCTGATCCTCGGCCCCGCAGGCGGCGTAGTGCGCGAACTGCGGCTTGTAGGCGCACACCAGATCCTTCGTGGCGTCGATGATCGCCTTGTTGAAGTGAAAGATCGGCGAGGCTGCGGTGCGCACCGCCGCGGGGAAGCGCTCGATCTCCGGGTCCAGCCCGACGCACACCAGCGAATCGTTGCGCGCCCAGACGTGCTCGAGCTTCGCGACGAACGCGCTCATGCGGCCCGGTGCGCGCCGCGCTTCTTCAGGTGCACCAGCAGGATGGAGACCGCGGCCGGGGTCACCCCCGCGATGCGGCCCGCCTGGCCGAGGGTCGCGGGCTGCGCTTCGGCGAGGCGCTGCCGCACCTCGTGCGACAGGCCCGCGAGCTCGCCGTAGTTCAGGTCGCGCGGCAGCGGGGTCTCCTCGTTGCGCCGCGCGCGCTCGATCTCATCCAGCTGCCGCTCGAGATAGCCGGCGTACTTGGCGCGCACCTCGACCTGGGCGCGCACCTCGCGGGCGAGGCGCGGGTCTGCGGTTGCGTCCCGGGGCGGCGCACCGGTGAGCTCGAGGAGCGCCTCGTAGCTGACCCCGGGGCGGCGCAGCAGCTCGAACGCGCACAGCTCGCGCGTCAGCGGCCCGTTCAGCACCCGCTCGGCCCAGCCCGCCGGCACGTCCTGGGGCCGCAGGCGAAGCGAGCTGAGGCGCTCCACTTCCGCATCCGAGGCGCGGCGCTTCGACTCAAACAGCCGCCAGCGCTCGTCGTGGACCAGTCCGAGCTCGCGCCCCCTGGGCGTGAGGCGCAGGTCGGCGTTGTCCTCACGCAGCAGCAGCCGGTGCTCGGCGCGGCTGGTGAACATGCGATAGGGCTCGCGCGTGCCGCGCGTGGTCAGATCATCGATCAGCACCCCGAGGTACGCCTCGCCCCTTCCCGGCGTCCATGCCTCGCGCCCCTGCACGGCGAGCGCGGCGTTGATGCCGGCGATCAGCCCCTGGGCCGCGGCCTCCTCGTAGCCGGTCGTGCCGTTGATCTGGCCGGCGAAGTACAGCCCGCCGAGCACCGAGGTCTCGAGCGAGGGCTGAAGATCGCGCGGGTCGAAGTAGTCGTACTCGATGGCGTAACCGGGACGGGTGAGGTGGGCGCGCTCGAAGCCGCGGATCGAGTGCACGAACTCGCACTGCACCTCATACGGGAGACTCGTCGAGATGCCGTTCGGGTACACCTCGTGGGTGTTGAGCCCCTCGGGCTCGACGAAGATCTGGTGCGAGGTGCGCGAGGCAAAGCGCACCACCTTGTCCTCGACCGAGGGGCAGTACCGGGGGCCGACCCCCTCGATAACGCCGGTGAACATGGGCGAGCGGTCCGTAGATGCACGAATGATGTCGTGTGTTCGCTCGTTTGTAGCAGTAATGAAACAATTGACCTGCCGGGGGTGCTCCTCCGGGCGCCCCAGGAAGGAAAACACCGGCGTCGGCTCATCCCCGGGCTGGACGGTCATGACCGAGAAGTCGAGCGTGCGGCCGTCGAGCCGCGGCGGGGTGCCGGTCTTCAGCCGCGCCACCCGCAGCGGCAGCTCGCGCAGGCGGGCGGCGAGCCGGTTCGAGGGCGCATCCCCCGCGCGGCCCCCCGAGTACTGGTCGAGCCCGACGTGGATGCGCCCGCCGAGGAAGGTGCCGACGGTGAGCACCACGGCGCGCGCCGCGAAGGTGATGCCGGTGAGCGTCGTGACGCCGTGCACGCGGTCGCCCTGCACCACGAGGTCCGCGACCTCCTGCTGGAAGAGCGACAGGTTCGGCTGGTTCTCGAGCCGTGCGCGGATCGCCTGGCGGTACAGCTGCCGGTCGGCCTGGGCGCGCGTCGCACGCACCGCCGGGCCCTTGCTGGCGTTCAAGGTGCGGAACTGGATGCCGGCCGCGTCGGCGGCGCGCGCCATCGCCCCGCCGAGGGCGTCGATCTCGCGCACCAGGTGCCCCTTGCCGATGCCGCCGATCGCCGGGTTGCAGCTCATCGCCCCGACGGTCTCGATGCTCTGCGTGAGCAGCAGGGTGCGGGCACCGAGCCGGGCGCTGGCGAGCGCGGCTTCGGTGCCGGCGTGGCCGCCACCGACGACGATGACGTCGTACTGCTGGGCGGCCGGGATCGGATGGTGCGCTGTGGGGGGCATGGCGTGCCCGCGCGCCGCTCCGGCGCGAGGGCTGCGTATTGTAGGGCGGGCGGGCGCGCCGACAAGAGCTTGCCTTATCCTTCCGGTCGCGTGACCCGACCCTACGCCACACCGGAAGCCGAGCATGCCCTGGCCGCTTAGGGGACTTACCTTAAGCGCGCTGATCCTTCCCGGCCTCGCCGCGCCGGTGGCGGCGGCTCCCGCACCACTCACCCTCAGCCCCTGCCAGCTCGAGCACCCGTTGCGCGTGACCGCCCTCGGCGCCGAGTGCGGCTTGCTCACGGTGGCCGAGAACCCGCAGGCTCCGGCCGGACGGCAGATCCGGCTGCGCATCGCGCGCGTCGCCGCCATCAGCAACGCCCACGCGGGCGACCCGCTGTTCATCCTCGCCGGTGGCCCGGGCGCCTCGGCCGTTTCCTTCTACGTGTCGGTCGCCGAGGCGTTCGCGCGCATCCGCCGCGACCGCGACATCGTGCTCGTCGATCAGCGCGGCACCGGCGCTTCGAACCTCCTGGGCTGCGCGCAGGACGAGGAGACGCGCGCGCGCGCCACCGAGGAAGAGATCGCCACGAGCACGCGGCGCTGCCTCGCGCAGCTGTCAGGGCGCGCGGACCTCAGGTACTACACCACTAGCCTCGCGGTAGCCGACCTCGAGCGGGTACGCGCCGCGCTCGGCTACGAGCGCATCAACCTGTACGGCGCCTCCTACGGCACGCGCGTCGCGCAGCAGTACCTGAGGCGTTTCCCCGGGCGCGTGCGCAGCGTCATCCTCGATGGCGCGGTGCCGGTCGAGGAGGCGCTGGGCCCGCGCATGGCGCTGGATGCCGAGCGCGCGCTCGAGGAGATCCTCGCCCGCTGCGCGCGCACGCCGCCCTGCCGCGAGGCGTTCGGCGAGCCGGCGGCCGATTACCGGAGCGTGCGCGCCGCGCTCGCCGCTCACGCGGTCGCGGTGAGCATTCCCGACCCGTCCAGTGGCGCGCGCGTCGGCTTCCAGTTCGGCGCCACGCAGTTCGCCGCGGTGCTGCGCCTGATGAGCTACACCGCGGACTACGCGGCACTCCTGCCGCTCGTCCTGCACCAGGCGGCCGCGCAGCACGACTATGGGCCACTCGCGGCGCAGTTCCTGCTCGCCACGCGCTCGTTCGGGGAGACCCTCGCCACCGGCATGCACAACAGCGTGGTGTGCGCCGAGGACGTGCCGTTCTGGGACGCCGCCGCCATCGACCGCGCGCGCCTCGCGCCGACCTATATCGGCACCGCGCAGCTCGACGGCCTCGCTACCGTGTGCCGCCTCTGGCCGCGCGGGCTGGCGGATGCGGACTTGCACGCCCCGCTGCACAGCGACGTGCCGGCGCTGCTGCTCGCCGGCAGTGCCGATCCGGCCACGCCGCCGGACTTCGCGCGCCGCGCCGCCGCTGCCTTCACGCACGCGGTGTCGATCGAGCTCGAGGGCTTCGGCCACGGCTTGCTGACCGCGCCATGCATGGACCGCGTGATGGCGGACTTCGTGGCCCGCGCGGACGCTGCCGCACTCGACACCAGCTGCACGCGCGCGGCCGTACCGCTCGCGTTCTTCACTTCGGTGAACGGGCCAGCGCCGTGATCGAGGCGCAGGCGCTGTCGAAGCACTTCGGCGCGGTCCAGGCCGTGCGTGCGGTTAGCTTCCGCGCCGCCGACGGCCGCATCACCGGGCTCCTGGGCCCCAACGGCGCCGGCAAGTCGACGACGCTGCGCATGCTCTACACGGTGCTGCGGCCCGATGCCGGCGACGCCCTGGTCGACGGCCACAGCGTCCGCGCTACTCCGCTGGCGGCCGCGCGGCGCCTGGGGGTGCTACCGCACGGCGCCGGCATTTACCCGAACCTGACCGCGCGCGAGAACATCGTGTACTTCGCGCGCCTGCACGGCCTGGGCGGCGGCGCCGCAGCCGCGCGCGCCGCCGAGCTCATCGAGCTGCTCGAGATGCAGCCGTTCGCCGACCGGCGCGCCAGTGGCTTCTCGCAGGGCGAGCGGGTGCGTACCGCGCTGGCGCGCGCGCTCGTGCACCGCCCGCGCAACCTGCTGCTCGATGAGCCCACCAACGGCCTCGACGTCATGGCGGTGCGTGCGCTGCGCAGCCTGCTGCGCACGCTGCGCGAGGAGGGGCACTGCGTGCTGTTCTCCAGCCACGTGATGCAGGAGGTGAGCGCGCTGTGCGACGAGGTGGTCGTGATCGCCGCCGGTGAGGTGCGCGCCGCGGGCGCACCCGAGAGCATCCGCGCCGCCGCGGGCGCGGCGAGCCTCGAGGAGGCGTTCGTGCGGCTGATCGGCGGCGCGGAGCTCGCCTGATGCGCGCCATCCTCACCGTGTTCGCCAAGGAGTTCCGCGAGAACCTGCGCGAGCGCCGCACGCTGTTCTCGGCGCTCATCCTGGGTCCGGTGCTGGTGCCGCTCCTGTTCGCCGGCGGCCTGTCGCTGACGCTCAAGCGCGGGGTGCGCGCCGGCGAGCGTCCCGTCGAGCTGCTGCTGGTGCACGGGGAGCGTGCGCCGAACCTCGCCGCCTTCCTCACCGAGTACGGGGTGCGGGTGGCGCCGCGCGCGCTCGATACCGCCGCGGCGCGCGCCGCGGTGCGCGCGCACCGCGAGGAGCGGGTGCTGCTGGTGAGCGGCGACTTCGGCGCGCGGCTCGCGGCCGGCACGCCCGCGGTGCTGGAGCTGGTGGCAGATTCCTCGGACGCCGCCGCCGCCGCCGACACCCAGCGGGTGCGCACGCTGATCGCCGCGTACGGCGCGCTCCTCGGGCGGTTGCGCAGCGCCGCGCGCGGGCTCGATCCGCTGCTGCTGTCGCCGCTGGCGCTGCAGGAGCTCGACGTCGCCACCCCGGCAAGCCGCGCGGTGCTGCTGCTCGGCACGCTCAGTTATCTGGTGATCCTCACCATGCTCATGGGCGGGATGTATCTGGCCATCGATGCGACGGCCGGGGAGCGCGAGCGCGGCTCGCTCGAGCCGCTGCTGACGCTGCCGGTGCCGCGCGCGCAGCTGATCCTCGGCAAGATTCTGGCCACCTGCGCCTACATGGCCGTCTCCCTGCTGCTCACCGTGCTGATGCTGGCGGTGGTGCTGCGCTTCGCCGGGCTGGAGCGGCTCGGCATGCGCGTCAGCTTCGGGCCCTGGACGGCCGCGCGCGTGGTGCTCTCGTGCCTGCCGCTGGTGCCGGTGGGCGCGGCGCTCATGACCATCGTGGCGGCCTTCACGCGCAGCTACCGCGAGGCGCAGACCTGGCTCGGCCTGGTGCTGCTGGTGCCGACGCTGCCGCTGGTGTTCGCGGGCGTCCTCGGGCTGCGCCCGCAGCTGGCGACCATGGCGGTGCCATCCCTCGGCCAGCACTTCCTGATCACCAGCCTGCTGCGCGAGGAGCCGCTGCCGGCCGGCTACGTGGCGCTCTCGGTGCTGGCGACGCTCGCGCTCGGAGCGCTGCTCATCGCGCTCGCCGCGCGGCTCTACCGGCGCGAGGCGCTGCTCGGCTGAGGCGCCGGGTGCGCGGCGGCTAGCAGCGCGTGCAGCTGCGGGGCGTTCTGGTCGGCGAACTCGCGTGCCTCGACCTCGAAGCGGTTGTCCCAGTAGCCGCGCCGCAGGCACTCCAGCAGATAGCCGATGATGGTGAGCCGGCCGCCGCGCCACTGGCGCACCACGTGCCAGTACTCGTGCAGCATGAGCCACGGATCGGTGAAGAACTCGCGTGCGCTGCCGCGCAGGTAGATGCGCTCCCGGCGCGTGGTGGCGATCGCCCGGCCGTGGAGCCTGGCGTACCAGGAATGCTCGATGACGCGCACCGTGCCGACCGGCACGCCGAGCAGCTGCTCGAGCGCGCCCGTGATGGCCGCCGGGACCGGGACCGCGCCCCTCATGGGCCCGTTATCCGGTGTGCGTGTGCACCCACCCCATGCTCGGCCGGAAGCGCAGCGTGCGCGGGGGTCCCGCGGCGATGTCCTCGGGCAGGGCCTGCACGCCGGCATCGGCCAGATAGTGCTTGACGAGGGCGAGCACCGTGTCGCAGGCCGGGCGCGCATGCGGGGTGTCGCTCAGGTGCACCACGATGCGTGCCTGCAGGTGGCGCGCCCCGGGGGCGGCCAGGCGCAGCGCCTCCAGGCAGCGGTCGAGCAGCAACAGCTCGGTGGCGAGGGTCGTGTCGGTGACGTCGGCCGGCTTGGAGGTCTTGACGATGCATCGCAGGTGCAGCAGCGCGCCGGCTTCCTCGGCCGCGTCATATACGCACACCGCGATCGCCGAGCGCAACTCGGTGAACAGCAACGCTTCGCCGGAGGTCACTTCGAAGCGATCGGGTGCGACCTCAATTTCGCGGCTCTCCATCGAGTGTTGTATACCTTCCCTGCGTACGCGCATGTGCACCCTACTGCCCAAACTATGAACTACCGCACGAAGCGCGCGTAGAATATGCGAATGCGTTCCGCGGCTCCCGCCAGGATGCAACAGTTTGTCATCGCGCTCGTCGCGAGCGCCGCTGCGGCGAGCGCACTCGCGCAGCCGGTGCAGCCCGCGCAGCTGTCGTCGATTCGCGTCACCGCGGACGCCAAGGTGACCGCCAAGCCCGACCGCGTGCAGATCGACGTGGGCGTGACGACGCACGCGGCCGGCTCCCAGGAGGCCGCCGCCGAGAACGCACGCCAGGTGGAGGCGGTGCTCGGCGCGGTGCGCAAGGCGGTCGGCAGCGGCGCGGTGCTCAAGACCGTGAGCTACACCCTCAATCCCAACTACCGCTACCCCAAGGGCGGCGGCGAACCGACGCTCGATGGCTACACCGCCAACAATATCGTGCAGGTGCAGCTCGATGAGCTGGCCAAGATCGGCGCGGTGATCGATGCGGCCACCGCCGCCGGCGCCAACCGCGTGCAGGGCATCCAGTTCACGTTGCGCGACCAGGACGCGGTGCGCGCCCAGGCGCTGCGCGAGGCGGCGCTCAAGGCGCGCGCCGACGCCGAGGTGCTGGCCTCCGCCCTGGGACTGAGGGTGGTGCGGGTGCTGAGCGTGGAGGAGAGCAGCCCGCGCATGGTGCCGGTGCTCATGGGCGCCATGCGCGCCAATGCGGCCGGCGCCGCCACCCCCGTCGAGCCGGGTACACTGGACGTGAGCGCCGACGTCACCTTGAGCGTGGAGGTAGGCCCGGCCGCCCGCTGAAATCAACCTGAAGGAGGAACAGGCCATGACCACCGTGCGCCAGTTGCTCGGCCGCAAGGAACACGCGATTTTTTCGATTGCGCCCCAGGACCCCGTGCTGGAGGCGATCCGCGCCATGGCGGCGCATCACGTCGGGGCCCTGCTGGTGATGCAGGGCGAGACGCTCGCGGGCATCGTCTCCGAGCGCGACTACGCCCGCAAGGTGATCCTCATGGGCCGCTCCTCCGCCGACACGCCGGTGCGCGACATCATGAGCACGCCGGTGATCACGGTGTCTCCGGATGACACCGTGCAGAAATGCATGCAGCTGATGACCGACAAGCGGGTGCGCCACCTGCCGGTAGTTAGCGACACCCGCGTCGTCGGCATGGTGTCGATCGGGGATCTGGTGAAGGCGGTGATCGCCGAGCAGCGCCAGCAGATCGAGCAGCTCGAGAACTACATTCACAGTTAGAGAGTTTGCGCTCGAAGTTAGATGAGTTGGGGTGGCGCCCTGCATATGCCTGTTGTCTGACAGACGGGGCGCGGCGCGCCGGGCACACTCGGACGCGTCTCTGGTGCGACAGGTGCGTTTCATGGATCCGAGGCGCCCGCAACTCTCTGGTAGCTTGGCCGTGACGCGCGTGTCGCCGTCGTGAAGGCGCGCCTGCTGGGCGCGTGTTGCGCGGCGCTGCTCGGCGGCTGCGCGACGCTGCCGCCCGGTCACGATTACCCGCGTCCGCCGTCGCAGCCGCCGGCGCACGCCGCCAACCCGGCGTTCCTGCAGCCGTTTGCGGCCGCCGCGCATGCGCATCCGGGGGAGTCGGGCTTCAGGCTGTTCTCCATCGGCGTGGACGGGCTGCTGCTGCGGCTCGAGCTGATCGACGGCGCCCAAAGCTCGCTCGACCTGCAGTACTACATCTTCCACGGCGACGAGTCGGGCAAGCTGGTCACCGAGGCGCTCAGCAAGGCGGCGGCGCGCGGGGTACGCGTGCGGGTGCTGGTCGACGATGGGGAGAGCGTCGCCGGGGATGAGCAGCTGTTTGCGCTCGCCGGCCACCCCAACGTCGCGATCCGCGTGTTCAATCCCTGGCGCTACCGCGGGCACAACGGCTTCCGGCGCGGGCTCGAGTTCATGTTCAACAAGAGCCGCCTCGACTACCGCATGCATAACAAGCTGTTCGTCGCCGACGGCGCGCTGGCGCTGCTCGGCGGGCGCAACATCGGCGATCAGTACTTCCAGACCGACCCCGAATCGCAGTTCGCCGACGACGACATGCTGATCGCCGGCCCCGCGGTGCCGGCGCTCGCGGGCGTGTTCGAGGAATACTGGAATAGCGACGCCGCGATCCCGGTGCAGGCACTGTTGCCGCACGACCAGACCGATCACCACGCGGCGCACGCGGTCGCCCGGCGCAGGACCGCGCCCGAGAAGGCCGCCAACGCTGGCTTCAATTACCAGGACAAGCTCGCCGCCGGCGAACCGCTCGCCGACGTGCTCGCCGGCACCGCCGCCCTCGCCTGGGCGAGCTACGAGCTCGCCTGCGACAGCCCGGACAAGAAGCAGGTCGCGGCCGGGCAGCGCGCCGGACCGCTCACCTTCGGGCCGGTGTCCAACGCCATCCGGCACACCCAGAGCGATTTCACCATGGTGAACCCGTACCTGGTGCCGACCGAAGATGAGCTGAAGCTGCTGAAGGAGCGGCGTGCCGCCGGCACGCGCGTGCGCATCCTCACGACTTCCCTCGAAGCGGAGAACGATCCGCTGGCGCAGGCGGGCTACATGCACTACCGCGTGCCGCTGCTCGAGGCGGGCGTGGAGCTCTACGAGATGCGCGCGCGTCCCGGTACCCGCCGCGGCAGCGGCGAGTCGAAGCAGCTCACCGAGACCGGCAACTACAGCCTGCACGCCAAGCTCATGGTCTTCGACAGCGACGCGCTGTACGTCGGATCGATGAACTTCGATCAGCGCTCGCGCTGGCTCAATACCGAGAACGGCCTGATCGTGCACAGCCCCGAGCTCGCCGGCCAGACGCTGCGGCGCTTTGCGGCCATGACCGATCTCAAGAACGCCTACGCGGTGACGCTCGAGTCGGGCTCGGGGAAGCACCTGGTGTGGCGCACCCAGGAGGGCGAGCGCACCATCGCCGTGACCGACGAAGCGGCACGCAGCGCCTGGCAGAAGGCAGAAGTGCACGTGCTGACCTGGCTGCCCATCGACCGCGAATTGTGAGCCGCGGCACCGCTTCGGTAACATGCACGGCCTTCGCGCGTGCGTCGCGCGCTCAGCGTGAGATACGTATGACGATCATGCGGGGACTGCTGTTGGTCGTGGCTCTGCCGCTCGCGGCCCTGGCCGCCGAGCGCGTCACTCCCATCAACCCTTCCGGCCAGCCCCCCGACCTCGCGCCGCGCCCGCTCGAGGAGGACTACTTCGGCACCAAGGTCAGCGACCCATTCCGCTTCATCGAATCCAAGGATCCGGACACGCTCGCGTGGATGAAGGCGCAGGGCGCGTGGACGCGTGCGGTGTTCGACTCGATCAGCCCGCGCGCCGGGTACCTCAAGAATCTGGGCGCGCTCGGCGCCTCCTTCGGGTTCGTCAACTCGGTGCAGGAAGCCGGTGGGCGCGTGTTCTACCTGGAGCGCAAGCCCGGCTCGGACGTCTACGACCTGGTGGTGCGCGAGCCGGGCGGCGCCAAGCGCACGCTCATCGAGGTCGCGTCCCTCATCAAGGCGGCGGGCGGGGTGCCGCAGGCCATCGACTACTACCAGGCCGCGCCCGATGGCGTGAGCGTCGCGGTAGGGATCTCGGCCGGCGGCTCGGAGAACTCCAGCATCTCGGTGCTGGACGTGGCGAGCGGCCGCACGGTCGCAGGCCCCATCGAGCGCGCGCAGTTCGGGTCGCCGTCTTGGCTCGATGACGGCTCGGGGCTGTTCTTCATGCGCCTGCAGGAGCTCGGCCCCAAGTCGAAGCCGAGCGACAAGTACCTGAACGCCGGCACCTGGTTCTGGACGCTGACTGCGGCACCTACCCAGGTGGTGGGCACGACGGTGCACCAGGGACCCAACACCGACCCGGTGAAGCTCCCCGTGGTGCAGGTCATTCCCACCTCGGGCCGCGCACTGCTGTACGCCATCAACGGCGTGCAGAACGAGGTGGATGCGTGGCGCGCACCGGTGAGCGAGGCACGCACGGGGCACGCCAAGTGGCGGCAGCTGGTGGTGCGCGCCGACGAGGTCACCGGCATCGACGCCAATGGCAAGACGCTCTACCTGCTGACGCACAAGGACGCGCCGACCTTCAAGGTGCTGGCGCTGGGGACCGACGCCGGCCTCAAGGATGCGCGCACGGTGATCGCGGCGCGCCCGGACCGGGTCGTGGAGTCGATCCACGTCGCCGCCGATGCGCTGTACGTGGTGGCCCGCGCAGGGCTCACCGGCAAGGTGCTGCGCGTCGATGCGCAGGACAAGGTGAGCGAGCTCAAGCTGCCGTTCCAGGGCACGGTGCAGGAGGTCGCCACCGACCCGCGGCACCCCGGCGCGATCGTGTCCCTGGTCGGCTGGGTGCACCCGCCCACGCACTATCGCTACGATCCGGCAAACGGTGAGTTCGCCGACCTCCATCTCGATACCGGGCCGGCCTTCGAGGCCGCGCGCTTCCGCGCCGAGGAGATCTACGCCTCCGCCGCCGACGGCACGCACGTGCCGCTGTCGGTGATCACACCTGCAGGCCCGGTCAAACCGCGGCCGATGCTGCTGGATGCCTACGGCTCGTACGGCATCTCGACACTGCCTGCGTTCTCGCCGCGCATCGTGTCGCTCGCCGCGGCGGGCGCGGCCTTCGCCGAGTGTCACGTGCGCGGCGGCGGGGAGCTGGGCGAGGCGTGGCGCCTGGGCGGCAAGGACGCGAACAAGCCCAACACCTGGCGCGACTTCATCGCCTGCGCCGACACCCTGATCGCCAAGGGCTACACTACGCGCGAGCAGCTCATCATCCAGGGCACCTCGGCCGGCGGCATCACGGTCGGGCGCGCCGCGACCGAGCGCCCGGAGCTGTTCGCAGGCGCCGTGGGCCGCGTGGGAGATCTCGATGCGATGCGCTCGGAGACCATGCCCTCCGGGCCTGCCAACGTGCCCGAGTTCGGCACCTTCAAGGATCCGCAGGGGTTCAAGAACCTCTACGCGATGGACGCGTACCAGCACGTGCGCGACGACGGGCGCTATCCGGCGTTCCTGCTGACCACCGGCCTCAATGACCCGCGGGTCGAACCGTGGGAGCCGGCCAAGATGGCCGCGCGGCTGATGCAACTCCCCGGTCGCCAGCCGGTGCTGCTGCGCGTGGAGGATGCCGCGGGGCACGGGCTCGGCACCACCAAGTCAACGCGCGATGCGGAGGATGCGGACATCGCCGCGTTCGTGTTCTGGCGCGCCGGCGATCCGGCGTGGCAGCCGAAGAAGTAGCTCAGCGCGCGGCAGGCAGCAGCGGCCGCAGGTTCGGGTCGGGACCGGTGGCGGTGCCCGCGGCGCGTTGTGCGTCGGCCTGCGGCAGGTAGAGCTTGGCGATCGCGAGTGCCAGCCCATAGGGCTGCGGCGCATCGCGGTTGGTGAGCACGATGACCGTGAAGTGCTCGAGCGGCCAGCGCACGATGACGTTGCGGAAGCCGACGGTCTCGCCCGAGTGCCACACGCTCTGCCCGGTGATGCGCCAGCCGAAGCCGTAGCGCACCGCCGGATCGTCGGTCGCAGTCGCGCCGGTGAAGGCCGCGCGCCGCATCGGCTCGCTCAGCAGACGCGAGTCGTAGAGCGCCGCGTCCCACTTCGCCAGATCGTCGATGGAGGAGTACACGCCGCCGTCGCCGAGCACCGCGCTCGTCAGGCTCTGATCGGTGCGCAGCCACTTGCCGCCTTGCGCGCTGTAGCCGAAGGCGCGCTTGGGCACGCTCGAGATGCCGGCCTCGTAGGCGACGCTCCCCGCCATGCCGAGCGGCGTGAAGATCCGCTGGTGCAGGAACGTCGCGTAGTCGGTGCCCGAGGCGCGCGCCACGATGAGCGCCAGCAGGGCGTAGCCGGTGTCGCTGTAGCGGTAGCTCGTGCCCGGCGAGAAATAAGTGCGGTCCTGGGTCTCGAGCAGGTGCAGCACATCCTCATCGTGCACCTGCTGCGTGGCGGTGGCGGGAATGAGCTCCTCGTAGTCGAGGAGACCCGAGGTGTGCGTGAGCAGCTGGCGCAGGGTCACGGCATTGGCGGCCGCCGGCAGTGACGGCAGCCAGCGGCGCACTGGGTCATCGAGCGACAGGCGGCCGTCCTGCGCGAGCAGCAGGATCGCTGCGGCCGTGAACTGCTTGGTCAGCGAGGCCAGGCGGTAATTGCTGGCCGGGGTGGCGGCAATACCCTGCTCGAGGTCGGCAAGACCGTACGCGCGCCTCACGAGCGGCACGCCGTCCCGCAGCACCAGGAGCGAGGCACCGGGGACGCGCCCGCCGTAGGGACGCATGAGCTCGTCGATGCGGGCGCTCACATCCGGCGCCCGTGGCCCGCAGGCAGCGAGAGCCGCCAGCCCGAGCGCCGGCAGCACTCGCCTCACGCGGTACCTCCTTCGCGCAGCAGGCGGCGGCGCGGCGCCGCCAGCACCCGCGGCGCGCTCTCGGGCATGAGGCTCATGGACAGGATGCCGATCAGCGAGGCGCACAGCATGTAGTAGCCTGGCGCGAGCGGATTGCCGCTGGCGCGGATCAGCCAGTTGACCACGAACTGCGTGGAGCCGCCGAAGGCGGAGATCGCGAGCGCATACACGATCGCCACCGTGCCGGCGCGCATCGCGCGCGGCAGGCTCTCGGCCAGCGCGGTGAGGATCGAGGGCTGCGACAGGCCGGTGAGGACGCCGAGGAGTGCCGCGGACACGTACAGCGCCGCCGGGGTATGCACCTGCACGATCAGGCGGAACGCCGGATAGGTGCAGGCTGCCAGCAGTGCGGTCGCCCCGATCATGACGGGCTTGCGGCCGATGCGGTCCGACAGCGCCCCGCCCACCGGATCGAAGCACGTCATGCACAGCGCATTCACCAGCAGCGCGGTGAAGGCGGTCTGCGAGCTCATGTGCAGCGTGGCGGCCGCGTAGGTCGTGAGGTTGGTCTGCACGTAGCCGATCACGGTGGCGCAGGCCAGCATGCAGAATCCGAGCACCGCGATGCGCCGATAGCCGCCGTGGGCGGCGGGCAGGGGCGGCTCCGCCCCGTGCAGCGTCTCGGGCAGCGAGCGGCGGATCACCAGTCCGACCGGCACCACCGCGGCGCCCAGCAGGAAGGCGACGCGCCATCCCCAGGTATCGAGCGCCTCCTGAGTGAGCGCGCTCGCCAGCGCCAGTCCCACCACACCTGCGAGGATCGATGCGGCATCGGCCGTGGCCGGCTGCAGCGAGCTGTAGAAGCCACGGCGCGCCACCGGGGCGGCCTCCACCAGGAACGCCAGGCTCGGCCCCACCTCGCCGCCGACCGCGAACCCCTGCAGCAGCCTCCAGGCGAGCACCAGGATCGGCGCGGCGACGCCGATGGCGTTATAGGAGGGGGTGAGAGCGAGTCCCACCATGCCTAAGCCCATCAGCGAGAACGACAGCATCATCGCCGGGCGGCGCCCGACGCGGTCGCCGAGGCGGCCGAGCACCAGTCCGCCGAGCGGGCGCATGAGGAACCCGGCCCCGAAGGTTGCGAGCGACAGCAAGAGGCTCGCCGAGGGGTCCTTGGCCGGAAAGAACGCGCGGCCGATCTGCAGCGCGAAGAACGCGTAGGCGAGGAAGTCGTAGAACTCCAGGCAGTTGCCGAGCACCACCGCGGCGACGTGGCGCGGCGGCATGCGCTCGACGGGCGGAGCGGCGGCCATTACTTGCGCCAGTACGCCGGACGGAACAGCACGATGACGCTGAAGATCTCGAGCCTGCCGAGCAGCATCGCCACGGTGCAGATCCAGATCTGCAGCTGCGACAGGCCGTGCAGGTTGTGCACCGCCCCCGGCGGTCCGAAGCCGTGCGCGGTGTTATTGATGGAGGCGACGATGACGCTGAAGGAATCATCGTAGTCCAGGCCCGTCAGCAGCATCGCGAAGGTGAGCAGTGCCACGGTCATGAAGTACAGGAAGATGAACGCCAGCACCGCGTGACCGACGCCGTCGGGCACCGGGCGCCCGCCGATGCGCACCGGCGCCATGGCGGAAGGGTGGATGAGCAGCTTCATCTCGCGCCCCGCCTGGCGCGCCAGCAGCAGGGTGCGGAACATCTTGATGCCACCGCCGGTCGAGCCGGTGCTGCAGACGATGCACGACAGGAACAGCATCCAGTAGGGCGCGAACACCGGCCAGGCCTGGTAATCCTGGGAGGTGAGTCCGCTGGTGGTCGCCTGCGACACGACGTTGAAGGCGGCATGGCGCAGCGACTGCAGGAAGTCCGGATACACCCCGTGCACGGTGAGCAGCGCCGCGATGCCGACGATGCTCACGCCGAGGATCGCGAAGAGGGCACGTGCCTCGGGGTCGTGCCGGTAGCTCTCGAGTGACAGGCGCCGCAGCGCCACCAGGTGGCGCGCGAAGTTGAGCGAGGCGATCACCATGAGCACGATCAGGGTCAGCTCGATGGCCGGGGAATTGAACCAGGCGATGCTGCGGTCGTGGGTCGAGAAGCCGCCCAAGCCGACCGCGGCGAACGCGTGGCAGATGGCGTCGAAGGTGGACATGCCGCACACCTTCAGCGCGATGATGCCGGCGAGGGTGAGCAACGCGTACACCAACCACAGCTGCTTGGCGGTCTCGGTGATGCGCGGCGCCAGCCGCTCCTCCTTGACCGCGCCGGGCGCCTGGCTCTTGTAGAGCTGCATGCCGCCCACCCCGAGCAGCGGCAGCACCGCGAGCGCCATGACGATGATGGTCAGCCCCCCGAACCAGTGCAGCGTGGCGCGCCAGAAGTTAAGCGACGGCGCGAGCGCATCCAGCCCGCTGAGCACGGTGGAGCCGGTGGTGGTGAGCCCGGACATCGCCTCGAAGAACGCGCGTGTGAAGCTCAGCCCCGGAATCGCCAGCCGGAACGGCAGCGCCGCAGCCGCCGGCAGCAGCAGCCAGGCGAGCGTCATCAGCATGAAGCCGTCGCGCGGCTTGAGCTCGCGGCGGCCGCGCCAGGTGAGCGCCGCCAGCAGCGCCCCTGCGCCGGCGGTGAGCGCCGCGGACAGCAGGAACTGTGGCCACAGTCCATCGCCGAGCAGCAGCGCGCAGGTGATCGGCAACAGGTAGGCGAGCGCGAAGGTCGCGAGCAGCAGCCCCAGCACGTACGCGACTGCCAGCACCGCGGCCGCCTAGCGCGCGGAGCGCAGGAACAGCCGCTCGACCGCTTCCAGGTGGCGGCGGTCGGCGAGAAACAGGATCACGTGGTCGTCGGCCTGCACGCGCGTGTCATGGTGCGCCATGATGACCTGATCGCCGCGCACCACCGCGCCGATGGAGGCGCCCTCGGGCAGCGCGATGTCGGCCACCGCGCGCCCGACGACGCGCGAGCTGCGCTCGTCGCCGTGCACGATGGCCTCGAGCGCCTCGGCGGCGCCGCGCTTGAGGGCGTGCACGCGCACTACGTCGCCGCGGCGCACGTGCGCGAGCAGCGAGCCGATGGTGATGGTCTGGGGCGAGATGGCGATGTCGATGGGGCTCGACTCCACCAGCTCGGTGTACGAGGGCCTGTTGATGAGCGCCATGGCCTTGTGCGCGCCCAGGCGCTTGGCGAGCATCGCGGACAGGATGTTGGCCTCTTCCGAGTTGGTCATGGCGGCGAACACATCCGCGCTGTCGATGTTCTCCTCGATGAGCAGCTCCTCGTCGGCGGCATCGCCGTGCAGCACGATGGCGCTCTCCAGGATCTCCGAGGCGCGCCGCGCGCGCACCGCGTCGCGCTCGATGAGCTTCACCTGGTTGTGCTTCTCGAGGGAGCGCGCCAGGCGCAGCCCGATGTTGCCGCCGCCGGCGATGAGCACGCGGCGCGCCGGGTCGTCGCCACGGCGCAGCTCGCCCATGACGCGGCGGATGTCCTCGCGCCCGGCGAGAAAGAACACCTCGTCACCGTCCTCGATGACGGTGTGGCCCTCGGGCGGCACGCTGCGCCCGTCGCGGTAGATGGCCACCACGCGCACCTGCACCTTCGGCAGGTGCTCGCGCAGCTCGCGCAGGCTGTGCCCCACCAGCAGCCCGCCGGCACGCGCGCGCACGCCGATGAGGCGTACCTTGCCGTCGGCGAAGTCGAGCACCTGCAGCGTGCCGGGGTGCTGGATGAGGCGCTCGACGTAGTCCGTCACCAGCTGCTCGGGGCTGATGACCATATCGACCGCCAGCCCCTCCGAGCCAAACAGCGCGCTGCGGTTGATGTACTCGGCAGCGCGCAGGCGCGCGATTTTGGTGGGGGTGCGGAACAGCGTGAACGCCACCTCGCAGGCCACGATGTTCACCTCGTCGCTGGAGGTGAGCGCCACCAGCACCTCCGCCTCGGCCGCGCCGGCGGCCTCGAGCACCGTGGGATGGGCGGCGTTGCCGGCCACGGTGCGCACGTCGAGGCGGTCTTGCAGGTCGCGCAGCACGTCCTCGTTGGAATCGACGACCGTGACCTCGTTGGCCTCCTCGCGCGACAGGTGATGGGCGGCGGTGCGCCCGACCTGGCCGGCGCCGAGGATGAGAATTTTCATGGCTCCCTTTGCGGTGAAGGCTACAGCGGCTCCAGGTTGGCGTACTGCACCATGAGCCACTTCGTACCCTGGCGCTCGAAGCTTACCTGCACGCGGGCGTGCGCGCCTGAGCCCTCGACGTTGAGTACCACGCCCTCGCCGAACTTGCCGTGGCGCACGCGGGCGCCGAGCCGCACGCCGCCGGCTTCCGGCTCCTCGGGGCGGAAGCGGCCCACCGCCAGCGGGCGCGACACCTGTACCCGCGGGCGCACCTCCTCGACGAGCTCTTCGGGGATCTCGCGCACGAAGCGCGACACCTGCCCGTAGCTGTCCACCCCGTGCAGGCGCCGCTGCTCGGCGTAACTCAGGTACAGCGCTCGCATGGCGCGCGTCATGCCGACATAACACAGGCGCCGCTCCTCCTCCAGGCCCTCCAGATCGGTGAGCGAGCGCTGGTGCGGAAACAGGCCCTCCTCCAGGCCGGCCAGGAAAACCAGCGGGAACTCCAGGCCCTTGGCCGAGTGCAGGGTCATCATCTGCACGCAGTCCTCCCACTCATCCGCCTGGCCCTCGCCGGCCTCGAGCGCGGCGTGCGCGAGGAACGCCTCCAGCGGCGGCAGCTCGGAGGCCTCGGGGGTGAAGCCGCGCGCCGCGCTCACCAGCTCGTCGAGGTTCTCGACCCGCGCCTCGCCGCGCTCGGCCTTCTCGCGCTTGTAGTGCTCGATGAGGCCGCTCGCCTTGAGCACCTGGTCGACCTGCTCGTGCAGCGTGAGCGGGCGCGTCTCGGCGGCGAGCCGCTCGATGAGCGCCATGAAACCGTGGATGGCGGCCGCGGCGCGCGCCCCGAGCGCCCCGCTGCCGATGCAGGCCCCGGCCGCCTCCCACAGCGAGCTGCCGGCGCCCTTGGCGTGCTCGCGCACGATGTCCAGGCTCTTCGCGCCCACCCCGCGGGTCGGCAGGTTCACCACGCGCTCGAACGAGGCATCGTCACGCCGGTTGGCGAGCAGGCGCAGGTACGCGAGCGCGTCCTTGATCTCGGCACGCTCGAAGAAGCGCAGTCCCCCGTACACCCGGTACGGCACGCGCGCGGACAGGAACGCCTCCTCGAACACGCGCGACTGCGCATTCGAGCGGTACAGGATCGCGATCTCGCGCCGCAGGCCCCCGTGCGCTACGTGCTCGCGGATGCGGTGCGTGACGAATTCCGCCTCGTCGCGCTCGTTGAAGGCGGTGTACAGCCGGATCGGCTCGCCGCGTGAGCCGGCGGTCCAGAGCTTCTTGCCGAGGCGGCTGGCGTTGTGGGCGATGAGCCCGTTGGCTGCCTCCAGGATGATGGCGGTGGAGCGGTAGTTCTGCTCGAGGCGGAACAGCGCGGCGCCGGGATAGTCGCGTCGGAACTGCTGCAGGTTCTCGGCGCGCCCGCCGCGGAAGCGGTAGATGGCCTGGTCATCGTCGCCGACCACGAACGGGTAGCTCGGACGCGCATCGCCGGCGGCCAGCTGCTGCCCGGCCGCGATCGCCTGCGGCGCAGCGAGCAGCTTCAGCCAGGCGTACTGGATGTCGTTGGTGTCCTGGAACTCATCCACCAGCACGTGCTGGAAGCGGCGCCGGTAGTGCGCGAGCAGCGAGGGGTTGTCGCGCCACAGCTCGAACGCGCGCAGCAGCAGCTCGGCGAAGTCCACCACCCCGGAGCGCGCACAGGCCTGCTCGTAGGCGGCGTACAGCTTGATGAACTGCGCACGCGTCGGATCGTTGTCGTCCTTCAGGTGCTGCGGGCGGCGCCCCTCGTCTTTGTTGTTGTTGATGAACCACTGCACTTCGCGCGGCACCCAGCGCGTCTCGTCGAGCTCCGCGGCGCGCACGATCTTCTTGATGAGGCGCTGCTGATCCTCGGAGTCCAGGATCTGGAAGCCCTGCGCCAGCTGCGCCTCGCGCCAGTGCAGGCGCAGCAGCCGGTGCGCGATGCCGTGGAAGGTGCCGATCCACAATGCCGCGCCCGGGATCGCGAGCAGCCGCTCGACGCGCGCGCGCATCTCGCCCGCGGCCTTGTTGGTGAAGGTCACCGCGAGGATGCCGTGCGCCGAGGCGCCCTCGGCCTGGATCAGCCAGGCGATGCGGTGGGTGAGCACGCGGGTCTTGCCGCTGCCGGCGCCGGCCAGCACCAGCACCGGGCCGAGCGGCGCGGTGACCGCGGCGCGCTGCGCGTCGTTCAGGGGATTGAGGATCGGGGACAAATCCATGAGGGCCGCATTCTACTTGAGGCCGCTCAGGTTCAGGCGTCGGCGGACAGCCCCTCCTGCGCGAAGCGCACCAGCGCCACGACGAAGCTCAGCAACACCGGCCCGATGATGAGCCCCAGGATGCCGAACGCGGCCACCCCGCCCACCGCGCCGATGAAAATGGCGAGCGTCGAGACTTCGGCGTGGTGCGCCGTGAGCAGCGGCCGCAGGATGTTATCGAGCACCGACGCCGCCGCCGTCCAGCACGCCAGGAAAATCGCCGCGCCCCAGCGGCCGCTGAAGGCCAGATAGAGCACAAAGGGGATGGGCACGATGGCCGCGCCGGCGGGCAGAAACGCCGCGATCGTGGCCAGCACCCCGAACACCACCGGCGAGGGTAGCCGCACGAGCGCGAAGCCGATGCCGACGAAAGTGCCCTGCGCCAGCGCCGTGCTCGCCGAACCGAACACCACCGCGCGCGTCACGTCACCCAGGTACTTCATGAGCTTGTGGCGGCGCTCGCGCTCCACCGGGATCAGCCGCTCGAGGCCGGCGATCATGGCGCGCCCGTCCTGCAGGAAGAAGAACAGCATGAACAGCATCATGAAGAAGCCCACCAGCGTGCCGAACAGGCCGAGGGCGACGTTGCCGCCCATGGCGGCCGCGGACTTGAGCAGCGCCTGCACGCTCCCGGTCAGCCAGTCCTGCACCTCGTTGAGGCTCACCGAGGCGTTCTCGCGCACCCACGCCACCGCGCCGCCGAGCAGCGGCAGCCGCCCCAGGCGGTCCATGAGGTCGGCGTAGCTCGGGAGCGAATGGCCACGCAGGTAGTCGATCAAGCGCGCCACCTGTCCGGCGAACACCACGCCGATCACCGACAGCGGCACGAACACGAAGAACGGCGTGAGCGTGGTGAGGATGCCCGCCGACAGCGCCGCCCGCCCCTTGAGGCGCCGCGTCAGCCGCTCATGCAGCGGATAGAGGGTGAATGCCAGCACCGCCGCCCACCCCAGCACCCCGAACAGCGGCTCGAGGATGCGGTAGAGCGCGTAGCCCAGGATCGCGGCGGTGACGAGTTGGAAGGCGCGGGTGTAGAAGCTCGAATGCATGGGCCGCTAGCGTAGCCGGATATTCCCGGCGACGCGATGCGGGCGGTCATTTCCTGACATTTCCTGACACGGGTGCGGCAAGAGCGGCATAGCGGCCGACGAAGCCCTCATCGGTCAGGCTCTCAAGGAAGGCGATAAGGTCGGCGCGCTCCTGCGCTGTCAGGGGTGCGCGCGGCAGTCGCTGGTCCTGGACGATGCCGCGCGCGGCCCGTGCGCCGAGCTCGGAGTAGTGCTCGAGCACCGCAGGCAGAGTTGCGAAGCGCCCATCGTGCATGTAGGGGGCGGTGAGGGCGACGTTGCGCAGCGTCGGCACGCGCAGCGCGCGTGCGCTGGTGCCGTTCACCGCAAAGCTCGCCCCCCCTGTGGCTCCCTTGGCATCGCGCCAGTTGCCGGAGAAGTTGAATCCGGAGTGACACTGCGCGCACCCCACCCGTGTGGCGAAAAACAGCGCCATGCCGCGCTTGGCCTGCTCGCTCAGGGCATCGTGCGCGCCTGAAAACACGTAGCGGTCGAAAGGCGAGTCGCCGGAGATCAGCGTGCGCTCGAAAGCGGCGATGGCCTTCACGATGTGATCGAAGCTGACCGCCTGCCCGGGCGCGCCCGCAAAGGCTGCCGCGAAGGCGCCGGCGTAAGTCGGATCGGCCGCCAGCGCGGCGCATGCCGCGGCCTCGCGCCCCTTGAGGCCGAGCTCCACCGGGTGCTCGTTCAGCATCGGCTCGAGCATCTGTGCCTCGAGCGAGCGCACCTTGGGCTTTGCCCAGCCGAAGCTGATGTTGTAGGCGACGTTGACGAGCGCGAGCGCGTTCAGCTTGAGCTCGTCCCCCTGCGCACCGCGGGCGACGGTCCTCCCGTCGGAGAAGGCGCGCTGCGGGTCGTGGCAGCTCGCGCACGCATAGGCTCCGGTGACCGACAGGCGCGGCTCGAAGAAGAGGCGCGCGCCCAGGTCGACCTTGGCCTGCGACATCGGATTGCCCACAGGCACCGCCGGCTGCGGAAATCCACGCGGCAGTCGCCAGGTGTAGGCGTCCTGCGGTGCGGGTGGTGCGGCCGGCGCTGCGAGCGCCAGCACCAGGGCCGCCGCGAGGAGCAGTCCTGCGAGTGACGGGGCGGGTCGCGGCGGTTGGTTCAGCGCCAGCTCGAGGCCGTGCCGGCGCGCGTGAGCGCAGCCGTCTGGCCCGCGATCTGCGAGCGCTCCTGGATCCACTGGTCGACCACGTCGAGGTTGATGGCGGTGCCGCCGGGATTGGCACGCTGGGCGGCCACCCAGCTCTTCATGGCCGTCAGGAGCTTGCCGGCGAGTGTGCGGTCTCCGGCATACAGGTCCAGGTACGCCTGCTGCGCATCCGCGATACGGTTCATCGCCAGATACGCCTCGCCGCGGTACTCGAGCGCGTCCGCATAGCCGGGCTTCAGCAACAGCGCCTTGTCGTAGGCGCCGAGTGCGTCCTCGTAATGCCCGAGTTTGCGGCTGCTGTAGCCGACGTAGTTCCAGGCTTCCGGCATGCTGGAATCGAGGCTGGCCGCCTGCTTGAAGCTGTCGAGCGCCTTGCCATAGAGCCCCTGCGCCTCCTTGGCCTGCTTGTCCTTCTTGCCCGCGTCTTTTTCTTCCAGCGACGCGCCCAGTGCCTTGTCGGCCTTCTTCACGTAGTGCACGCCGTCGTTGTAGGCCGCGCGCGCCTGCTGCTCCGGGGTCTGCTGGCGCATGGAAGGCATCGACTGCGGCGTGGACATGCCGCCGCCGCCGTTGGACCACGCCGGGCTCGATAGCGCCAGCAGGCAGGCCGGCAGCAAAACGGGTAATGCGCTGCGCATGGAATCCTCCTCGCCGTGCCGCGCCGCGCGCGGCAGGCGCCTATGCTGCAGCGGCGCGCCGCGGCCGGCAACAGCGGGAACCGCGCGGCGCGCTCAGGCGTCGTTCCCGCCTCTGGCGAGGCGATCTGTCCCGGTCACTCCCCGCCGGTGTGCTTGCCCCAGCGGTAGTTGAGGCGCAGGCCGATGACGCGCGGCTCGTTGGTCGTCGTGCGCAGATCGAAGTTGCCGGTGTTGGTGTAGACGATCGCGTTCTTGTCGGTGAGATTGGTGCAGTAGAGCTCCGCCAGCCAGTTGCCGTTCTCGGAGTTCAGCCCAAAGCGCAGGTTCAGGAGGGTGTACTCCGGTTGCAGCATGCGCGGGAAGCCGTTCGAGCCCTCCACGTGCAGGTCGTTCCACATGTCGCCCTTGTGGGCCGAGTCGAGCTGCCCGTAGCCCCGGAGGCTGCTGCCGAGCGGATGCTCGTAGCGCACGTTCCAGCTGTAGTTGAAATACGCGACGTACGGAAGCCGCTCGCCCTCGTTCGGCTTGAACATCGCGAACTGCGGGTCGTCCGGTACCTCGATCAGATGCGAGTCGGTGTAACTGACGGAGGCCTGGAGGCTCCAGTTGTCGTTGACACGGTAGTCGATGTTGGACTCCACGCCGTAGACGCGTGCATTGCCGACGTTGGCATTCCAGCTGCTAGACGGGCATATGTCGGCGTCGTAGATGAGAGTCTGGTAGTTCTTCCACTCCATGTAGTAGCCCGCGCCATTCCACAGCAGCCGCCCGTTGAGCCAAGTCGTCTTCCACCCAAGTTCGTAACTGTTCAAGGTGTCGGGGACGTAGTTCTGCGGCACGCCGCTGGCGTAGCAACCGGCCGGCAGCCCACCATTCGAGCCGCCGTCGCGGAAACCCTGCGCGAAGGTCGCGTACAGCATCACCGTGTCGGTGGCCCGGTAGTTCATGCCGAAACGGCCGTTCCACTTGTGCGAGGAGCCTTCGCTCAGGAACGGCGAAACCGGGTAGTAGGCGAACTGGCCATAGGGGCCGGCGTACTTGAAATCCGAGTGAAAGTGCGACACCCCCGCCTCGACGTTGAACCGGTCGGTGACGTCGAAGTTGATGTTGGCGAACTCCGTGGTCTGCAGGTAGTCGGAGCGCTCGGTGTAGTCGTACCACACCCCCGGAGGCAGCGATGAGGCCGTCTGGTGGTAGTAGTAGAGCTCGTACTGGAACGCGGCACCGTTGGGCTGCAGTCCCGGCATGTAATAGGGACTCCCGTAGTTCTTGTCGGTGGTCTTCTCCCAGTACAGGCCCGCGAGCCAGTGGAA
>CAZAXR010000034.1:0-60533 GCA_964489185.1 uncultured Steroidobacteraceae bacterium
GACGAGCGCGCCGATATCTACGCCCTCGGGGTCATGCTGTACGAAATGGTGACCGGCGTGCCGCCGTACTCGCGCGGCGATCACATGTCCGTCATGTACCAGCACGTGCAGGGCAGGGCGCGCGTGCCCCAGGAGGTCAACCCGAACCTGCCGCCGGGGATGTCAGAGCTGGTGATGAAGGCCATGGCGGTCGACAAGGCCAAGCGCTACCAGACCATGGTCGAGCTCAGCCAAGCCCTGGAGCGCTTCCGCAACTGAGCCCGCCCCGCCGCCTCTACAGCCACGCTTACGCCTCCGGCGTGCTAAAGTTCGTGCGTTAGGTCAAATTTCCGGCCTCAAGTTGTTGATCTCAAAGCCTGAAAACGGCTAAACAAGTCCTACAGAACGGCGTGGGAGTGGTCGCTTGGCGCGCATCGACGCGTTTTTGAAGCTCGGCACCCAGCAGGGGTGCTCGGACGTGCATCTGGCGGTCGGGGTGCCGCCGATGCTGCGCCTGTACGGGGACCTGATGCCGATCAAGTTCCGCGACCTGCGCGCGGCGGAGCTGGAGGGCTACATCGCCGAGATCCTGACCCGCTCGCAGAACGAGATATTCAACAAGGGCAACGACCTCGACTTCTCGTACGTGTCGGCCGAGGGGGGGCGCTTCCGCGTCAACGTGTACCGCAAGGACACCGGTGTCGGAGCCACCTTCCGCGCGATTCCCTCCGCGGTGCCGACGCTCGAGAAGCTCGCGCTGCCGCCGGTGGTGACCAAGCTGTGCGACTTCCACCAGGGCATGGTGCTCGTTACCGGCTCGACCGGCACCGGCAAATCCACCACGCTCGCCGCGATGATCGATCATCTGAATTCGACGCGCCGCCTCAACATCATCAGCCTCGAGGACCCGATCGAGTTCGTGCACCCGAGCAAGAACAGCCAGGTCATCCAGCGCGAGCTCGGCACCCACATCCCGAGCTTCGCCGAAGGCGTGCGCGCGGCGATGCGCGAGGACCCGGACGTGATTCTGGTGGGTGAGCTGCGCGATGCCGAGACCATCTCCATGGCCATGACGGCCGCCGAGACCGGACACCTGGTGCTCGGCACGCTGCACACCACGAGCGCGGTCAAGACCATCGACCGCGTGATCGACGCTCTGCCGGTGGAGGAGCGCGAGCAGACCAAGAGCTTCCTCGCGCAGAGCCTGCTCGCGGTGGTGACGCAGGTGCTGGTGAAGACTCACGACGGCCATGGGCGCAAGGCGGTGTGCGAAGTGCTCATGATGACCAAGGCGATCGCCAAGCTCATCCAGACCGAGCAGACTCACCAGATCCCGACCCAGCTGCAGATGGGGCGCGATCTCGGCATGCAGCTCCTGGACCAAGCGCTGCTGGCGGCGATCAATGCGCGCACTATCGATCCGGACGACGCCTACAACTACGCCAGCGATAAGCGCGCCTTCCAGAAGTTCGTCACCGACACCACCATGCTGCCGAAGATCGACATGACCGGGGCGGCGCCGGGCCCGGCGGCCAACTCCGCGGCCTGACGCCGCCGCTACCCGTGGCACAAATCGACTCGCTGCTCATCGAGATCCTGGAGAAGCGCGGCTCCGACCTGCACTTCGTCGCCGGCGACCCGCCGCGCATCCGCCTGTACGGGGATCTCTCGCCGCTCAAGCCCGAAAGGCTAGCTCCCGAAACGGTCAAGCAGGCGCTCTACGAGATCATGCCCAAGACGGCGCTCGATCGCTTCGAGGCCAAGGACGGCGCCGACTTCGCCTACACCCTCGCCGACCGCGGCCGCTTCCGCGTCAACGTCATGCGCCAGCTGAACGGCATGGGGGCGGTGTTCCGCGCCATCCCCTCCAAGGCCCTCACGCTCGATGAGCTCAAGATGCCCGAGGCGGTGCGCCAGCTGGCGCGCGCCAACAACGGCCTGATCCTCGTGACCGGCAAGACCGGCTCCGGCAAGTCGACCACGCTCGCGGCCATGATCGACGACATCAACCGCCGCGTGCAGGGCCACATCCTCACCGTCGAGGACCCGATCGAGTTCGTGCACGAGCGCAAGAGCTGCCTCATCAGCCAGCGCGAGATCGGCGTGCACAGTCAGAGCTTCGCGGCGGCGCTGCAGTCGGCCCTGCGCGAGGACCCGGACGTGGTCCTGGTGGGCGAGCTGCGCGACCTCGAGACCATGAGCATCGCGGTCACGGCCGCGGAGATGGGCATTCTCGTCATGGGGACGCTGCATACCAACGGCGCCGCGCAGACGGTCGATCGCATGGTCAACGTGTTCCCCTCCGACAAGCAGGGGCACGTGCGCACCATGCTGTCGACTTCGCTGCGCGGCGTGGTGTCGCAGCAGCTGCTGCAGCGCGCCGACAAGCACGGCCGCGTCGCCGCGCTCGAGATCCTGGTGAACACGCCCGCCGCCTCCAACCTCATCCGCCAGGGCAAACTCGATCAGCTCGAGAACACCATGCAGGCCGGCGGCCAGTTCGGCATGCGCACCATGGATACGGCCATCGAGCAGCTGCTGCGCGAGCGCCAGATCAGCGGCGCGGAGGCCTACAAGAAGGCCATCAACAAGGGCAAGTTCGAGGAGCTGAAGGACGCCGGCTGAGCGCGCGCGTTCGGCGCGCACGCGGCTCCGGCAGCCGCTGCGCCAGTGTGTAAACTAGGGCGGATGAGCCGGAAAATCTTCGTCACCACGGCGCTGCCGTACGCCAACGGCCCGTTTCACATCGGGCACATCATGGAGTACATCCAGGCGGACATCTGGGTGCGCTTCCAGAGAATGCAGGGCCACCAGCTGCACTTCGTGTGTGCCGACGACGCCCACGGTGCCCCAATCATGCTGAAAGCCGAGAGCGAGGGCGTGACGCCGCAGCAGCTGATCGCACGCATCGCCGCCGGCCGCCCCCGCTACCTCGAGGGCTTTCACATCAGCTTCGATCACTGGCACTCCACCGACTCGCCGGAGAACACGCAGCTGTCGCAGGACGTGTACGCGCGCCTCAAGGCCGCGGGCCTGGTGTACCGCAAGTCGGTCGAGCAGTTCTACGACCCGGTCAAGGGCATGTTCCTGCCGGACCGTTACATCAAGGGCGAGTGTCCGAACTGCCACTCCCCGGATCAGTACGGGGATGCGTGCGAGGTGTGCAGCACGGTGTACGCGCCCACCGATCTGATCAATCCCTACTCCACGCTCTCGGGCGCAAAGCCGCTGCTGAAGGCTTCGGAGCATCTGTTCTTCCGCCTCTCGCACCCGAAGTGCGTGGCGTTTCTCAGAGAATGGCTCGACGCCCCGGGACGACTTCAGCCGCAGGTGGCCAACAAGGCGCGTGAGTGGCTCTCCGGCAGCGGCGCGCAGGCGCTCGGCGACTGGGACATCTCGCGCGAGGAACCCTACTTCGGCATCCCGATCCCGGATGCCCCCGGCAAGTACTTCTACGTGTGGCTGGACGCGCCGATCGGCTATCTGGCCGCGCTCAAGAGCTACTTCGAGAGCGGCAAGGCGCGCGCCAACGGCGAAACGCGCAGTTTCGAGGAGTTCCTCACCGCTGCCGACACCGAGCAGATCCACTTCATCGGCAAGGACATCATCTACTTCCACACCCTGTTCTGGCCGGCGATGCTGAGATTCGCCGGACCCCCGTACAAGGTCCCCGATCACGTCTACGTGCACGGCTTCATCACCGTCTCGGGCGAGAAGATGTCCAAGTCGCGCGGCACCGGCATCAGCCCGCTGCGCTACCTGGAACTCGGCATGAACGCCGAGTGGCTGCGCTACTACATCGCCGCCAAGCTCAACGCCAGCGTCGAGGATCTGGACTTCAACCCCGACGACTTCATGGCGCGAGTCAACAGCGACCTGGTCGGCAAGTACGTGAACATCGCCAGCCGCGCCGCGAGCTTCATCACGCGTCATTTTGGCGGAGAACTCAAGTACCGCGGCGATACCGAGCGCCTCGCGGCGCTGGCCGCCGCGCAGGCCTTTCAGGTGCAGGAGGCCTACGAGAGCCGCGAGTTCGGCAAGGCGGCACGCGACATCATGGCGCTCGCCGACCGCATCAACCACGACTTCGACGCGCACCAGCCGTGGGTGCTGGCCAAGGATCCCGCGCGCGCCGCGGAACTGCAGGACGCGTGCTCGCGCGCCCTGCACGGCTTCAAGCTGCTGTCGGTGCTGCTGGCGCCGATCCTGCCCGAGCTGGCCGCGCACGTGGCGCTGCAGCTGTTCGGGCAGACGCGCACCTTTCGCTGGAGTGATGCCGCGGTGCTGCCCGAGCGCATCAATCCCTACCAGCACCTGATGAAGCGCGTGGATGCCGGCATGCTCGATGCGCTCTTCGACCTCGACCGTCCGGCCGTAGCGGCCCCGGCCGGGCCGGCCGCCGCTGTGGAGGTGAAGAGCGGTGCAGCGACCGCGGCTGCCGCCGAGATCTCGCTCGATGAGTTCAAGCGGATCGAGCTGCGCGTGGCGCGCATCGTGGAGGCCGAAGCGGTGCCCGGCGCCGACAAGCTGCTGAAGCTCACCCTCGACCTCGGCGCCGGCACGCGCACGGTATTCGCCGGCATCAAATCCGCCTACGACCCGGCCGCGCTCACGGGACGACTTACCGTGGTGGTCGCGAATCTCGCGCCGCGCAAGATGAAGTTCGGAGTGTCGCAGGGCATGGTACTGGCCGCGAGCGGCGACTCACCGGGCCTGTTCCTGCTGTCCCCGGACTCGGGCGCTACGCCCGGCATGAAAATCAGCTGACCCCCGCGAGCTGCCGCATCATGACGCGCGCGGATGAGATCGACGAGCTGCTGCCACAGACGCAGTGCACGCGCTGCGGCTACAGCGGCTGCCGTCCCTATGCGGAGAGCATCGCCGCCGGCACCGCCGACATCAATCAGTGTCCGCCCGGGGGCGCCGCCACGATCGGCGCCCTGGCCGCGCTGCTGCGGCGCCCGGCGCTGCCCCTGAACCCCGCCAACGGCGTGGAGGGCCCGCTGCTCGTGGCGCAGATCGAGGAACAGGCGTGCATCGGCTGCGCCAAGTGCCTGCCGCCCTGCCCGGTCGATGCCATCGTCGGAGCGTCGAAGCACATGCACACGGTGCTGCTGGCGCTGTGCACCGGCTGCGAGCTGTGCGTGGCGCCCTGCCCGGTCGACTGCATCGTCATGGTGCCGCGCGCCGCTGTGGCGCACGCACCCGCCGCGCCCTCCGCGGCCGAGAACCGCGCGCGCTTCGGCGCGCGCAACCTGCGGCTCGAGGAACGCAGCGACGAGCGCGCGGCGCTACTGGCCGCGCGCAAACAGGCCGGCGGCACCCCGGCCGCGCCCGGCAGCTAGACACCTCATGCACCCTGCCACGCGCGCAGCCATCTACCGGCGCCTGCGGGCCGCCAACCCCGCCCCGACGACGGAGCTGCTGCACAGCTCGCCCTTCGAGCTGCTGGTGGCGGTCATGCTCTCGGCGCACACCACCGACAAGAGCGTCAACGCCGCGACCCGTAAGTTGTTCCCGGTCGCCAACACGCCCGCGGCGATTGCGCAGCTCGGCGTGGAGGGCGTGAAGCCTTACGTCCGCGCCGTCGGCCTCTACAACACCAAGGCCAAGAACCTGGTGGGGCTAGCCGAGCAGCTCATCGAGTGCCACGGCGGCGAGGTGCCGGCGGACCGGGCCTCGCTCGAGGCGCTGCCAGGGGTGGGCCGCAAGACCGCCAGCATCATTCTCAACATGGTGTTCGGCGAGGTGGAGATTGCGGTCGACACCCACATCTTCCGCGTCGCCAACCGCACCGGCCTGGCGCCCGGCAAGAGGCCGCGCGAGGTCGAGCAGCGCCTCATCGCCAATACGCCCCCGGAATTCCGGAAAGATGCGCACCACTGGCTGTTGCTGCACGGGCGCTATGTGTGCACCGCGCGCTCCCCCGCCTGTCCGACCTGCATCATCCGTGACCTGTGTGAGTACCCGCTCAAGACGCCGCGGCGCGCACCGCGCCGCCCGCCCAAGCCCCTGGTGCCGCGCGCCACGCGCCGCGCGCGCGCCTAACGCATGTCGCTGTTCGCCGGAGAGGGCCGCGAGCGGATGCGCCGCCGCTACCTGGAGGCATGGCGCAGGCATTGCGCGCGCGCCCCGCTCGATCCGCTCGAGGCGCAGCTCGCCGCGGTCATCGCCGAGCATCCCGAATACGTGGCGTTCCTGGAAGCGGGCGAGGCAGCGCTCGGTGCCGATTTTGCTCCCGAGGCCGGACGCACCAACCCGTTCCTGCACATGGGGCTGCACCTGGCCATTCGCGAGCAGGTCGCAACCGACCGCCCTGCCGGAATCACCGCGGTGCACCAGGAACTGACGCGGCGCCTCGGCGGCGCGCACCAGGCCGAGCACGCCATGATAGAGCCGCTGGCGGAGGCGCTCTGGGACGCGCAGCGCAGCGGCCAGGCACCCGATGAACGGGTGTACCTCGAGCGGCTGCGGCGGCTGTGAACCCGGTCAAGCGTCTTCGGCGGCCACGGGTTGCGTCAGACTGTCGCTCGCGCGATGCCGCAGCAGGTGGCGCGGCAGGAAGAAAGCGTTAGCGATCAGTGTCGGCACGATGGCGCTGCCGATCACGGCGCCAATCAGGTACGAGTACTGCTGCTGGCTGATGATGCGGTGACTGAGCCCGAACAGCGCGGAAATGCTGCCGAACGTAAGCCCGGTGGACATGAGCAGAGTCGTGTAGGTCGCCTCGCGCAGCGGGGCGCGGAACACGCGCGTCACCGGGTAAACACCTGCGAACTTGGTGAGCAGCTTCGCCCCGAGCAGCACCGCCAGTACTGCGGCGCCGGACATGAGCGCGGGCACCGACACGAATGAGCCGGCGCGGATGAAGTAGAACGGCGTCAGCAGCCCGAAGGTGAGCGTGCGCAGCCGCCGCACCAGCGCGTGATCGCGGCCGACGGTGCTGGCGAGGATCATGCCGAGAATGTAGGCCGGCAGCACCGGCTCGCTGTCCGCCCACAGGGCGAGCGCGCCGAGGCTGAACATCGCCAGCAGTAAGAGCTTGGCCTCGAGCTCCGAGGGCCGCCCGCCGAAGCGCCGGAAGAAGCGCGGCACGAGCCACGGCAGGACGAAGAATGCGGCGGTGCTGCCGGCGGCAAAGATCAGTGTGCGCAGCGTAAACGGCGAGAACTTGAAGCCGAGCGCCAGCACGGTGGCCAGGTCGTTCACGAAGCAGGCCGCCAGCACGATCTTGCCGTACTCGGTGCGGTTCAGCCCGGACTCGAGCATGACCGCGTACACCACCGCCACGGAGGTGGTCGAGAGTGCAATGCCGGCGAGCCAGCTCGCCGGCACGCTCCAGCCGATCAGCCAGCGCGCCACCGCGGCGCAGCCGAGGAACGGGGCTGCGAAGGCCACGGTCCCCACCACCGTCGCCTGCTTCCACTCGCGCCGCATCACCTGCGGATCGAGCTCGGCGCCGGCGAGGAACGTGAGCACCACCGCCCCGGTGCTGGCAAGAAACCTGATCCAGGACTGATCGGTGCCGAGCACCGCTCCGCCGAGCAGCGCGCCGATCACGAGCTGCGCGACGGTACCGACGATGATTTCGGACATCGCGGTCGCGATGCGCAACCAGATCGACAACAGCGTGGCTAACAGGGCAAGGCCGACCCAGAGGGCGGCGAGGCTGTACATTTCCGTCATGGCCTACCTCACGCAGCACAGGCGTTGGCAGGCATCATCAGCCTCAGGGCGGTTCGCGGAGGAATGCCATCTCCGTTACAGGCATCTTACGTGGTCGGCGCGCCCGCGCCAACTTATCCACCCTCACTTCTTCGGGATGTAAAGATCGGTGAGCGTGCCCTCGAACGCCTCGGCGGCGCCCGCCACCGTCTCGCTGAGGGTCGGATGCGGATGGATAGTGAGGCCGATGTCGGCCGCGTCGCAGCCATTCTCGATGGCGAGCGCCACCTCGCTCACCAGCTCTCCGGCGTTGCTGCCGACGATGCCGCCTCCCAACACGCGGTGGCTCTGCGGATCGAACAGCAGCTTGGTGAAGCCGTCCTCGCGCCCGAGCGACAGCGAGCGCCCGTTCGCCATCCACGGGAAGGCGCCCTTCTTGAAGGGCGTGCCACGCTCGCGCGCCTCGCTCTCGGTGAGCCCGACCCACGCGACCTCCGGATCGGTATAGGCCACCGACGGAACCACGCGCCAGTCGGCGGCGCGCTTGTGACCGGCGGCGACTTCCGCCGCGACCTTGCCCTCGTGCATGGCCTTGTGCGCCAGCAGCGGAGCACCGGCGATGTCGCCGATCGCGAAGATGTGCGGCACGTTGGTGCGCATCTGCTTGTCGACCGGGATGAAGCCGCGCTCGGACACCTTGACCCCGGCGAGCGCGGCGCCGATGGCGTTGCCGTTCGGCACGCGGCCGACCGCCACCAGTACGCGCTCGAATATCTGCGGCTCGGGCGCCTTCTCGCCTGCGAAGCTCACGCGCAGCCCCGCGGCTTGTGCCTCGATGCCACTCACCTTGGTGTTGAGCAGGATCTGCTGGTAGCGCGAACGGATGCGCCGCTCCAGGGGGCGTACCAGGTCCGCATCGGTCCCCGGCATCAGCTGCCCGGTGAGCTCTACCACGTTCACGCGGCTGCCGAGCGCATCGTACACGCACGCCATCTCCAGGCCGATGATGCCGCCGCCGACCACCAGCAGCGGCCCGGAAAACTCCGGCAGCTCGAGCGCGCTGGAGGAATCGAGAATGCGCGGGTCTTCCGGCAGTCCGGGCAGACGGATCGGCTCGGAACCGGCGGCGATGATGCACTGCTCGAAGCGGATGCGCTCCGACCCGCTCGCACCCATCACCTCGATGACGTTGGGGCTCACGAACTTGCCGACGCCGCGCAGCACCTCGACCTTGCGCTGCCGCGCAAGCACCTTGAGCCCGCCGGTGAGCTTGGCGACCACCGATGCCTTCCACTCGCACAGCTTCGCCCGCTCGATGCGCGGCTGGCCGAAGGCGATGCCGCGGCCGCTCATCTCCGCGGCCTCTTCGATCACCTTGGCCGCGTGCAGCAGCGCCTTGGAGGGAATGCAGCCGACATTCAGGCACACCCCGCCCAACTCCTGCCAGCGCTCGACGAGGGTGACCTTCAGACCCAGGTCCGCGGCACGGAACGCGGCGGTATACCCGCCCGGGCCCGCGCCCAGCACCAGAACCTGCGTGCTGCGCCCGAAATCTGCACCGGCGCGCGCGGCCGGCCCGCCGGCGGGGGCCGGCATGCGCACCGTGTCGCCGGCGCTCTCGGTGCGCGCGGCAGGTGCAGGCGGCGCCGGCGCGGCGGGCGCAGCGGCCGCGGGGTCGCGCGCGCTCTGGGGCGCGGGCGTGGCGCCCGCCGCAGCGCTGCCGGTCTCGAGGCGCCCGATGAGCGAGCCTTTGGAGACCTTGTCCCCGCGCTTGAGCAGCACCTCGGTGAGCATGCCGGCCGCGGTCGAGGGCACGTCCATCGAGGCCTTGTCGGTCTCGAGCGTGACCAGCGGCGTGTCGACCTCCACGACGTCGCCGTTCTTGACCAGCACGTCGACTACGGAAACGTCGCTGAAGTTGCCGATGTCGGGGATCGTGAGATCGACCCGGCTCACAGCACCGCCTCGAGCAGTCCGCGCGCGTCGGCGAGCGTGTGCGCGAGGAAGGTCGTGAAGCGCGCCGCCATGGCGCCGTCGATCACGCGGTGATCGTATGACAGTGACAGCGGCAGGATCAGGCGCGGCACGAAGCCGCCCGCGCGGAACACGGCCCGCATGCTCGAGCGTGACACGCCGAGGATCGCGACCTCGGGCGCGTTGATGATGGGGGTGAAGGCGGTGCCGCCGATGCCTCCCAGACTCGAGATGGTGAAGCAGCCGCCCTGCATATCGGTCGGGGGCAGCTTACCGGCGCGCGCCTTCTCCGACAGCGCACCCAATACGCGCGCCAGACCGTAGACGTCCTTGCGGTCGGCATCGCGCACCACCGGCACCACCAGGCCGTTGGGGGTGTCGGCGGCAAAGCCCAGGTGCATGTACTTGCGCACGATGAGGTTCGCACCGTCGGCGGCGAGCGCGGAATTGAAGCGCGGAAACTCCTGCAGCGCCTTCACACAGGCGCGCATGATGAAGGCGAGCGGCGTCAGCTTCACCCCCGCCGCCTGCGCCTTGTCCTTGAGGCTGGCGCGCAGCTGCTCAAGCTCGGTGATGTCGGCCTCGTCGAACTGCGTGACGTGCGGGATGTTCACCCAGCTGGCGTGCAGCCGCGGACCGGAGATGCGCTGGATGCGTGTCAGGGGCTCGACCGCGGTAGGACCGAACTGCGAGAAGTCGACCAGCGGCACGGCGGGCAAGGCCGGCTGTGCGTCCGGGCCACCGGCGGCGGCGCCTGCCCCCGGCGCGAGCGCCGCCTTGACGAAGGCCTTCACGTCCTCGTGGGTGACGCGGTCCTTGAAGCCGTGTCCTGCGACCTGCGCGAGGTTGACGCCGAGCTCGCGGGCGAACTTGCGCACCGACGGCCCCGCGTGCGCACGCGAGAATCCCGGCTCGTCAATGGGGGCGAGGTCGGCACGGTACGAGGTCGGCACGCCGAGCTGCGAGCGCGGCACGAACTTGCCGGGCCGCGCCTCGGGCGTCGTCGGCGGCGGCGGAGGCGCGGGTGCCGCAGCCGGCGCTGCGGGCGCGGGCGCCGCACGAGCCGAGTCCGACGCGGCCGGCTGTGGGGGAGCAGCGGGGGCTGCCGAGGGCGCGGCAGCGGCGGGCTGCTGGCCGCCGTCGGCCTTCACCGTCGCCAGCAGATCGCCGCTGTTGACCTTGCCACCCTTGCTGGTGTGGACCTCCTCGACCACGCCGCTCGCGGTGGAGGGGACCTCCATGGCGGCCTTGTCGGACTCGAGAGTGACGAGCGGGGTGTCGACGGCGATGGTGTCCCCGGGCTTCACCATGACGTCGATGACCGCGACGTCCTTGAAGTTGCCCAGGTCGGGCACGCGCACTTCCACCAGGCCCGCGGCCGCATTCATTGGCCGGTCTCTCAGACTTTCCAGGGGACGGGCTTTTCGGGATCGACCCCGAGCGCCTTGATCGCGCGGTCCACGGTCGCCTTATCGACCCGGCCGTCGTCGGCGAGCGCCTTGAGAGCGGCCACGGCGATGTAGTTGCGGTCGACCTCGAAGTGCCGGCGCAGCGCGGCGCGCCCATCCGAGCGCCCGTAACCGTCGGTGCCGAGCGTCACGTAGCGTCCGCTCACCCACTGGCGGATCTGATCCGGCACCGTGCGCATGTAATCGGTCGCCGCCACCACCGGACCTTCGCGTCCCTTGAGCATCTGCTGCACGTAGGGCACGCGCGCCGGCTCGCCCGGGTGCAGCAGATTCCAGCGCTCGCCCTCGAGCGCCTCGCGGCGCAGCTCGCTGAAGCTGGTGACCGAGACCACGTCGGCTGGGATGCCGTAGTCGTCCTCGAGGATCTTCGCCGCCGCCAGGCACTCGCGCAGGATCGTGCCCGAGCCCAGCAGCGTCGCGCGCACCTTGCCGCGCCCGCCGATCTGCAGCAGGTAGCCCCCGCTCAGGATGCCGGCCTCGATGCCGGGCGGAATCGCCGGGTGCGCGTAGTTCTCGTTCATCAGCGTGATGTAGTAGAAGATGCTTTCCTGCTCGGCGTACATGCGCCGCAGGCCGTCGTGAATGATCACGGCGAGCTCGTAAGCGAACGCGGGGTCGTAGGCGACGCAGTTCGGCACGGTGGTCGCGACCAGCTGACTGTGCCCGTCCTGGTGCTGCAGGCCTTCGCCGGCGAGCGTGGTGCGTCCGGCGGTCGCGCCCAGCAGGAAGCCGCGCGCCTGGATGTCACCGGCCGCCCAGATGAAGTCGCCGACGCGCTGGAAGCCGAACATCGAGTAGAAGATGAAGAACGGCACCATGTTGATGCCGTGGTTGCTGTAGGCGGTGCCGGCGGCGGTCCACGAGCACAGCGAGCCGGCTTCGTTGATGCCCTCCTCCAGCATCTGTCCCTTCTTGTCCTCACGATAGGACATGAGGGTCTCCGCGTCCTGCGGCGTGTACAGCTGCCCGACCGAGGAATAGATCCCGATCTGGCGGAACAGCCCCTCCATGCCGAAGGTGCGCGCCTCATCCGGCACGATCGGCACGACGTTCTTGCCGATGTTCTTGTCCTTAAGCAGCGCGGTCAGCAGCCGCACGAACGCCATGGTGGTGGAGATCTCGCGCTCGCCGGTGCCTTCCAGCAGGGAGGAGAACGCCTCGAGCGGCGGGACGACGAGAGGCGGTGCGGTGCGGCGGCGCACCGGCAGAAAGCCTCCGAGCGCGGTGCGCTTCTCCATCAGGTAGCGCTGCTCCTCGGAATCCGGCGCCGGCTTCACGAACGGCAGGCTGGCGAGCTGCTCATCGGGTACCGGGATGTTGAAGCGGTCGCGGAAGACGCGCAGATCGTCTTCAGACAGCTTCTTCTGCTGGTGCGCGACCATCTGCCCCTCGCCCCCCTTGCCGAGGCCGAAGCCCTTGACGGTCTTTGCCAGGATCACCGTCGGCTGGCCCTTGTGCGCCATCGCGGCAGCGTACGCGGCGTACACCTTGAGCGAGTCGTGGCCGCCGCGGTTCAGACGCCAGATCTCCTCGTCGGACATGTTGGCCACCATCGCCTTCAGGTCCGGATATTTGCCGAAGAAATGCTCGCGCGTGTAGGCGCCGCCCTTGGCCTTGAAGTTCTGATACTCGCCGTCGACGCACTCCTCCATCACGCGGCGCAGCAGCCCCTTGGTGTCGCGTGCCAGCAGTGGGTCCCAGCGCGAGCCCCACAGCACCTTGATCACGTTCCAGCCGGCGCCGAGAAAGGCCGCCTCCAGCTCCTGGATGATCTTGCCGTTGCCGCGCACCGGCCCGTCGAGACGCTGCAGGTTGCAGTTGATGACGAAGATCAGGTTGTCCAGTCCCTCGCGCACCGGCATGGTGAGCGCGCCCATCGACTCCGGCTCGTCCATCTCGCCGTCGCCGAGGAACGCCCACACCTTCTGGTCCGAAGACTTCACCAGTCCGCGGTGCTCGAGGTAGCGCGTGAAACGCGCCTGGAAGATCGCGGCCATGGGACCGAGTCCCATCGACACCGTCGGAAACTGCCAGAAGTCGGGCATCAGCCACGGATGTGGGTAGGAGGACAGCCCGGTGCCCGGCCCGCCCGCCTCCTGGCGGAAGTGGCGCAGCTGCTCCTCGCTCAGGCGTCCTTCGAGAAAGGCGCGCGCGTAGATCCCGGGCGCGGAGTGACCCTGGATGAACACCATGTCGCCGGGATGCTGCTCGGAGGGCGCACGCCAGACGTGATTGAAGCCGACCTCGTAGAGGGTGGCCGAGGAGGCGTAGCTCGACAGATGCCCGCCGTACTCGGCGGACTTCTTGTTCGCCTGCAGCACCATTGCCAGCGCGTTCCAGCGGATGTGGGCCTCGATGCGCCGCTCGATCGCACGGTTGCCGGGGTATTCCGGCTCGCGCCCCGCCGCAATCGTGTTGACGTAGGCGGTGTTGGCCTTGAACGGCAGGTACGCGCCGTTGCGGCGCGTGTAGTCGATCAGCCGCTCGAGCAGGAAATGGGCGCGCTCCGGACCGTGAGTCCGCAGCACCGAATCGATCGATTCGAGCCACTCCCGCGTTTCGACGGGATCCAGGTCTTCCAGCTTGGGTGATTCGGTCATGCGTTGGTGCGAGCCGTGCGGCCCGCCATCTCACGCCGTGCACGCCAGGGTGCTCGCGCGCGCGCCTGCTGGGGTCGCGTTAGAATGAGTAATGATGGCGAGCAGCGGCAGGTAAAGCAAGTGAGCACCAGGGCTTCCGCAGCTCGCAGCGATCAGTTGCTGCCGTCCGCGCCTGCGCCGGCCATCGTGTGCGCTCACGCCCACGCCGCCGATGATCTGGATGCCGTGCTTGTGATCGCGCCGGCGAGCGTGAGCCCCGCGGCGCTGCGCCACCTGCCCGAAAGCGCGCGCTGGCGGGAGCTGCACGCGCGCGAGACAGCGCGCGCCGGCACGCTGCGCACCACGGTGCTCGCCAATCGCCGTCATACGCTCGCGGTGCTCGGCTATGTGGGCGCCGACGCCAGCGCCTTCGAGCAGCTGGCGCTGGCCGGGCGCGTGATGAAGGAGCTCGCAGGCCGCAACCCGCAGAGCATCGCGCTGGCCGCCGCCGGCGGCGGTACCGCCGCGGCGCTGGACGCGCTGCTCTCGGCCGCCCTCGCCCACGCCTTCGCGCTGCCGAGCTTTCGGGCCCCGGCGCGCGAGGAGCGGCGCGTACGTCGCATCGTGCTGCTGGACGCGCAGCAGCTCGACACGCGCTACATCGCCGCCAGTGCCGGCGGCACGAACTTGGCACGCTGGCTGACGGCGCTGCCACCGAACATCCTGGATGCGCACGGCTACCGCCGCGCCATCACGCGCCTCGCGCGCCGTCACCGGCTGACGCTGCGCTGGCTCGACGAGCGCGCCCTGCGGCGCGCCGGGGCCAATGCGTTCCTGGCGGTGGCCGCGGGCAACGCCGAGCGCGGCGCCGGCATCGCGCACCTCAGCTACCGTCCCGCACGGCGCGCGCGCGGTGCGCGGCCCGACGTGACGCTGGTAGGCAAGGGCATCCTGTTCGACACCGGCGGGGTGAACCTCAAGACGCACCGCTCGATGCTCGAGATGCACACCGACATGGCCGGTAGCGCGGTAGCGCTCGCCACTCTGGTCGCGCTCGCGCAGCTGCGCGCGCCATTCGCAGCGGATGCGTGGCTGGCGATCACCGAGAACCGCATCGGCCCGCATGCCTACCGCCCGCAGGAGGTGGTGCGCGCTTCCAACGGCGTCACCATCCAGGTGATTCACACCGACGCCGAGGGGCGCATGGTGCTCGCCGACACGCTGGCACTCGCCGCCCGCACCCGCCCACGCCTCATGATCGACTTCGCCACCCTCACCGGCGCGTGCGTGTATGCACTCACCGAGCGCATGAGCGGGGTGTTCGCCAACCGTGCGGCGCTCGCTGCGAAGCTCGAGGCGGCGGGGCGCGCCAGCGGCGAGCGCGTCTGGAACTTTCCCTTCGAGCCGGACTACGACGCCGAGCTCGAGAGCAAGATCGCCGACCTGGTGCAGTGCGCCGTGGACGGCAAGGGGGATCACATTCTCGCCACGCGCTTCCTGTCGCGCTTCGTGCCGGCCGCGATCCCCTGGGCGCACGTCGACCTGTCTTCCGCCACGCGCTCGGGCGGACTCGCCCACGTCAACACCGACGTCACCGGCTTCGGCGTGCGCTTCGCGCTCGAACTGCTGTTGCACCAGAACGTGCTCGCGGCACTGGAGCGTGCGGGGTGAACTCGCTCGTCATCCGCCGCCCCGATGACTGGCACGTGCACCTGCGCGACGGCGCGGCGCTCGCCGCGGTGCTGCCCTTTACCGCCGCGCGCTTCGCGCGCGCCATCGTCATGCCGAACCTCAAGCCGCCGGTGACCAGCACCGCCCAGGCGCTCGCCTACCGTGAGCGCATCCACGCGGCGCTGCCGCAGGGTGCACAGTTCACGCCGCTCATGACGCTGTACCTCACCGACAGCACGCCGCCCGAGGAGATCACGCGCGCCACGGAGGCCGGCGGCGTGCTGGGCTGCAAGCTGTATCCGGCCGGGGCGACCACGCACTCCGATGCCGGGGTCACCGACGTGCGCCGCATCGATGCGGTGCTCGCGCGCATGGCGGAGCTCGGCATGGTGCTGCAGGTGCACGGCGAGGTGACCGACCCGCGGGTCGACATCTTCGAGCGCGAGGCGCGCTTCATCGAGGAGGTGCTGGCGCCGCTCGCCGCGCGTCACCCGCAGCTGCGCATCGTGTTCGAGCACATCACCACGCGCGCCGCGCTCGAGTTCGTCCTCGGCGCGCGTGCCGGGATCGCCGCCACCGTGACACCGCAGCACCTGCTCATGAACCGCAACGCCCTGCTCGCCGGCGGTCTGCAGCCGCACCACTACTGCCTGCCGGTGCTCAAGGCCGAAGAACACCGCGCCGCGCTGCTGGCGGCGGTGGCACGCGGCAGTCCGCGGCTGTTCCTGGGCAGCGACAGCGCCCCGCACGCGCGCGCCGCCAAGGAGAGCGCCTGCGGCTGTGCCGGGATCTTCTCCGCGCACGCGGGCATCGAGCTGTACGCCGAGGCCTTCGAGGCGGCGGGAGCGCTCGCGCAGCTGGAGGGTTTCGCTTCTGTGAACGGCGCCGACTTCTACGGCCTGCCCCGCAACACCGCCACGGTCACCCTGCTGAGGCAGCCCTGGGACGTGCCGGCCCGCTACGCCTTCGGCGCGGACGAGCTCGTGCCGCTGCGCGCCGGCGAGCGTATCGCCTGGCGGCTGGCCGCCTAGTGAGCTCCGGGGAGCGCATGAACGAGCCCGTCCCGCCTGCCGTCGCTGCGCCGCCCGCCGCGGCCGCGGCGCTCATGGCGCGCCGTTTCCGCGGCTATCTGCCGGTGGCGATCGACGTCGAGTGCGGCGGGTTCAACTGCCTGACCGATGCGCTGCTGGAGATTGCCGCGGTGCTCATCGACATGGACGCGGACGGCACGCTCAAGCGCGGCGCCACGCACAATTTCCACGTCCAGCCCTTCGCGGGCGCGCGCCTGGACCCGGCGGCGCTCGCAGTCACTGGCATCGATCCGTTTCACCCGCTGCGCCCGGCGCTGCCCGAGCGCGAGGCGCTGCTGCGGGTGTTTCGTGAGATCCGGCACGCGGTGCGCGGCTACAGCTGCCGCCGCGCCATCCTGGTGGGACACAACGCCGCCTTCGATCTCGCCTTTCTGAACGCCGCCGTGGCGCGCACCGCGGTCAAGCGCAACCCGTTTCATCCCTTCTCGTGCTTCGACACCGCGACCCTCGCGGGAGCGGCGCTCGGACAGACGGTGCTGGCGAAGGCGGTGACGGTGGCCGGGCTTGAATGGGATCCGGGCAGCGCGCACAACGCGCGCTACGACGCCGAACGCAGCGCGGACCTTTTCTGCCTGGTGTGCAACCGTCTGCGTGACAGTCACCGAGCCGCCGAGGAGCGCGCCCGGGCGCTCGGCTGGCTGAGCAGCACGCCCGAGGCCGGCCAGGAGTCGCCGCTCGAAGCGGAACTGCCGCCCCTGTAGCGGGGCCTACTTCGCGGCGCCGGCCGCGGCCAGCAGCTTCTTGAGCTCGCCGCTCTTGTACATCTCGAGCGCGATGTCGCAGCCGCCGACCAGCTCGCCCTTCACGTACAGCTGCGGGTAGGTGGGCCAGTTCGAAAAGCGCTTCAGAGCATCGCGCATCTCGGGCTCTTCGAAAATGTTCACGTGCTTGAAGTCCGCCCCCAGCGCGCGCAGCGCCGCCACCGTCTGGGCGGAAAAGCCGCACTGCGGGAAATCCGGCGTGCCCTTCATGAACAGCACCACCGGGCTGGAGTTGAGCTCGGCCTTGATTCTCTCGACGACGTCCATTCTGTGCTTTACCTCGTTGCCTTGCGCCGCACGGCGAGTTCCGCGATCAGGCGCCACTGCTCCGCCGCGCTCATCGACATCCAGCGGGCGATTTCATCCCCGGTGCGCAGACACCCGATGCAGAACCCCTGCACATCCAGGGAGCAGACGT
This sequence comes from uncultured Steroidobacteraceae bacterium, assembly GCA_964489185.1. Taxonomy (GTDB): domain Bacteria; phylum Pseudomonadota; class Gammaproteobacteria; order Steroidobacterales; family Steroidobacteraceae; genus 13-2-20CM-66-19. The sequence goes on from CAZAXR010000034.1 coordinate 17,608, forward strand.
TGATGCAGGGGGACGGCGGGCGTTCCTCCGCCGGCATGGGTTCAAACCGCATTCGCCAAGGGCCGTCGCGTCAGTTGCGCGTGCGTTGAATTATGGGGGTGGCTCGCCTATTCTTCAAACGCCGACCGCTCCCGGGAACCTACAGAAACAATAACTTGGAGATCTAAAGCCATGAATCCCCTGAACAACCACCGGCACTCCCTCATTCTCGGCATCATCCTAGCCGTGGTGGTGGCAGCGCTGGTCGGTGGCACGCACCTCAACGTGCTCGCCTTCGCGCGCTGGTTCCACATCACCGCGGGCGTGTTCTGGATCGGCCTCCTCTACTACTTCAACGTCGCCCAGACCCCGGCGTTGGCGGATGCCGCGGCCGATAAGGGCGGCCCCGGCGGCGCGGCCATCACCAAGTATGTGGCACCGCGGGCGCTGTTCTGGTTCCGCTGGGGAGCGGTGGCCACCTGGCTGGGCGGGGTGTGGCTGCTCGGGCCGAAGGCCGCCGGTGCCTTCTCGCTCGGCATCGGCATGGATGATCCGACGCACTACTACACTGTCATCGGCATCGGCGCGTGGCTCGGAACCATCATGCTGTTCAATGTCTGGGTGCTCATCTGGCCGAACCAGAAGAAGATCCTCGGCATCGTGGCGGCCACCGACGAGCAGAAGGCCAAGGCGCGCAAGGTCGCCGGCACCGCTTCGCGCGTGAACTTCGTGCTGTCGATCCCGATGCTCATGTGCATGGCCGGGGCGGCGCACGGCCTGCCGCTGTTTCACCCGTAGGCCTTCGCGGGAGGCGCTTGCCCGAGCTACCCGCGGACCTCGGCAGTCAGGTCGATGCCGCGCTGCGCGAGGACATCGGCAGCGGCGACCTAACGGCCCAGCTGGTGCCAGCCGCGCAGCAGGTGCGCGCGGCCGTCATCACGCGCGAGGACGCGGTGCTCGCCGGGCGCGCCTGGGCCGAGACGACCTTCCAGCGCCTGGATTCGCGGGTACGATGCAGCTGGAGCGCGGCCGACGGCGAGCCCATTCGCAGCGGGCAGCGCATTCTCGAGATCGCCGGGCCGGCGCGCGCCGTGCTCAGCGGCGAGCGCACCGCGCTCAATTTCCTGCAGCTGCTGTCGGGGACCGCCACCGTAACGCGCCGTTTTGTGGACGCGGTGGCCGGCACAGCGTGCCGCATCCTGGACACGCGCAAGACGCTCCCCGGGCTGCGCAGTGCGCAAAAGTACGCGGTGCGCTGCGGCGGCGGCGACAACCACCGCATGGGTCTGTACGACCAGGTATTGATCAAGGAGAACCACATCGCGGCCGCCGGCTCGATCGGCGGTGCGATTGCGGCGGCGCGCCGCAGTGCCCCCGGGGTCGCGGTGGAAGTCGAGGTCGAGTCGCTATCCGAGCTGGAGGAGGCCCTGGGCGCCGCTCCCGACATCATCATGCTGGATGAGCTCAGTCTGGCGGACCTGCGCAGCGCGGTGATCGTCAACCGCGCGCGCGGCGGCAAGGCAAAGCTCGAGGCCTCGGGCAGCGTGTCGCTGGAGACGGTGCGCGCGATCGCCGAAACCGGCGTCGACTATGTGTCGGTGGGCTCGCTCACCAAGCACGTGCGGGCGGTGGATCTGTCGATGCGACTGGAATTTCGGGGCGGGTGAGCGAATGGCGCAGGAAATCTGCAGAAGGCTTCCGGCGCACTTGCCCGGCCCGGTTCCCGGCGCACTGCGGCTGAGCGACGGTACGTCGCAGAGAGCGTGCAGCTGGGCGCTTGCGGCACCGCGGCGTCTTGACCTCCGGCGCGCGGCGCGCTGATCCTCGCCCCGCCATGCGTCTCTTACCGCGCCTGACCGCGGCGGCCTGGGCCTCGCTCCTGCTGCCGCTCGCCGCACACTCCGAGCCCAGCGCCGGCGCTTGTCACGTCGGTGCCTATCGCCTGGCGGACGGCAGCTTCGTCGACATCGCCCCGAGTCAGGGCGACACGCTGCGCTGGCGCAGGTTCGACGGCACGACCGGCGCGCTGCACCGGCAGCAGGACGGCAGCTGGAGCAGCACCTTCGGATGGACCGAGCGTCCGGACGGCAAGCAGGTGGTGTTCGGTGACTGCGGCGACGACAAGATCCGCTTCGACGGCCGCGCGGGGCAGCGCATCCCCTTCGACGTGAGCGACATGACGTTCCAGAGCCACGGCGTGACGCTGGCCGGGCGGCTGGTGATGCCGCAGCGAAGCACTCCCGTGCCCGTCGTGGTGCTGCTGCACGGCTCCGAGCACGACTCGGCACGCGACAGTTTTTCGCTGCAGCGCATGCTGCCGGCTGAGGGCATCGGCGCGTTCGTATACGACAAACGCGGCACCGGTGCCTCCGCTGGCCAGTACTCCCAGGACTTCAACCTGCTGGCCGACGATGCCGTGGCGGCCATGCACGAGGCGCGGCGCCTGGCGGGAGCGCGCGCCGGCCGCGTCGGCTACCAGGGCGGCAGCCAGGGCGGCTGGATCGCGCCGTTGGCGGCGGGTCGGGCGCCGGTCGACTTCGTGGTGGTGAGCTTCGGACTTGCCGTGTCGGTGATCGACGAGGACCAGGAGCAGATCGCGCTCGAGATGAGCCTGAAGGGGCATGGACCGCACGAGATCGCGGCGGCCCAGGAGATCGGTGCCGCAGCCGAGGGGGTGTTTGCCAGCGGCTTCACCCATGGGTTCCGGCAGTTCGATGCGGTGCGTGCCCGCTACCGCGACGAGCCCTGGTACAAGGACGTGCACGGCAACTACACCTGGTTCTTCCTGCCCTACAGCGAGGCCGAGCTGCGCGCGAAGGCCCAAGACTTCCGCTGGGGGACGCCGTTCTACTACGACCCGATGCCGACCCTGCGGGCGCTCGCCGTGCCGCAGCTGTGGATCGTCGGCACCGACGATCTCGAGGCTCCGAGCGCCGAGACCAGCCGCCGCCTGCGCACCCTGCAGGCCGAGGGGCGCCCGATCACGCTCCTGAGCTTTCCGGACGCCGAGCACGGCATGACCGAGTACCAGTTCGACGCCGCCGGCGAGCGCGTATCGACGCGCTACGCGGAAGGCTACTTCGCGGCGATGCGCGATTTCATCCGTGACGGACGGGTGTCGGGGAGCTACGGAGCCGGGGTCGTCACGCCGCCCGCGGGCGCGGCCGCTCAGGTCGCCTCAGGCAACCGCTGATTTCACCACGCGCTGCGGCTGGGCGACGCCGTAGCCCTGCGCGTAGTCGACGCCGAGACTGGTGAGCATCTGGATGATCTCGGCGTTCTCGGCGAATTCCGCGATGGTCTGCTTGCCGGTCAGGTGCCCGATCTCGTTGATCGAGCGCACCATCTCGCGGTCGATCGGGTCGCGCAGGATCTCGCGCACGAAGCTGCCGTCGATCTTGAGGAAGTCCACCGGGAAGTGCTTCAGGTAGCCGAACGAGGACAGCCCGGTGCCGAAGTCATCGAGCGCGAACTTACAGCCCTGCTCCTTGAGCGCCTGAATGAAGCGGTTGGCCTGCGAGTAGCTCTGCACCGCGGCGGTTTCGGTGATCTCGAAGCAGATCTTGGACGCGTCCAGGCCACTGTGGCGCAGCTGCTCGATGACGAACGGCAGGAACTTGTCATCGCCGAGGCTCTGGCCGGAGAGGTTGATCGAGCACTGCACGAGCTTCTCGCGCTCATCGGCCTCGGAGACCAGCCAGCGGAAGGCGTTCTCGATCACCCAGCGGTCGATGGCGGGGGTGATGCCGTAGCGCTCGGCGGCGGCGATGAAGTCATTCGGCGCCACGATTCGGCCGGTCTCGTCCTTCAGGCGCAACAGCAGCTCGTAGTGCGCACCGGTCTCGGGGCGCTGCAGCGGCTGGATCGCCATGCGGTACAGCTCGAAGCGCCCCTCCTCGAGGGCCGCGTTGATGCGCGCCGCCCACTGCATCTCCTTGCGCCGGCGCATGAGCTCGATATCGTTCTCGGCGAATGAGTGCACGCGGTTGCGCCCCGACTCCTTGGCGGCCGCGCAGGCGGAATCGGCGGCCGACAGGACGCCCGCCACGTCCTCGTTGTCGGGCGTGATCGGCACCACGCCGATGCTGGCGCCGAGGCGGAACACGCGGTCCTCCCAGGTGAAGCGGAAGTTGCGCACGCTCTCGCGCAGCGTCTCCGCGGTACGCATCGCCTCATCGAGCGAGCAGCTCTCCAGCAGGATGCCGAATTCATCGCCGCCCAGGCGCGAGAGCGTGTCGCGCCAGCGCACCTTGGACTTGAGCAGCGCCCCCACCTGCCCGAGCAGCGCATCGCCGGCCGAGTGGCCGCAGGTGTCGTTCACGATCTTGAACTGGTCGATGTCGAGGTAGGCGAGCGCGTAGGAGGCCTCGCGCGCCTTGGCACTCTTCAATGCCCGCTCCAGGCGGCTCTCGAACTCGCGCCGGTTGACCAGCCCGGTGAGCAGGTCGTGGCTGGCGTGATAGGAGAGGCGGCGGTTCAGCTCGCGCGACTCGCTGACGTCGTGGAACACCAGCACGCCGCCGGCCACGTGTCCGGAGCCGTCGCGGATCGGGGCCGCGGTGCTCTCGACATACAGCTCGTTGCCGTCGCGGCGGATGAGCAGCATCGGCCGCACCGACTTGATGGGGCGGATGCGGCGGATCGACACCGACAGCGGATTTTCCAGCGGCTCGCAGGTCTCCTCGTGGAAGGCGCGGAAGATCTCCTCGACCGGGCGGCCCATCGCGTCCTCGAGCCGCCAGCCGGTCAGATCCTCGGCCACGGGATTGATGTAGTCGATGGTCGAGTTGGCATCGGTGGTGATGACGCCGTCGCCGATCGACTGCAACGTGATCTGGGCGCTTTCCTTCTCGCGGAACAGCGCCTCCTCGTAGAGCTTGCGCTCGGTGATGTCGAGCTCGACACCCACCAGGCGCAGCAGCCGCCCCTGCTTGTCCACGCGCGCGGTGGCGCGGCTGATGACCCAGCGCCACTCGCCGTTGCGGTGACGCATGCGATGCGTGCTCTCGAAAATCGGCGTCTTGCCGGCGACGTGATCGCGGATCGCCGCCTGCACGCGCGTCAGGTCATCCGGATGCACCAGGCTGCGCCAGTCGGGCGAGCCGCGCATATCGTCGTCGCCGTAGCCGAGCATGGCCTTCCAGCGCGGCGAGAAGTAGACCTCGTTGCTCTCGACGTCGAAATCCCACAGCCCGTCGTTGGCGGCGGCCTGGAACAGATTGGTGCGCTCCTCGAGCTTGGCGAGGCGCGCCTCGATGCGGAGGCGCTCGAGCCCGGTGGCGAGGCTGGTGCCGATGAGCTTCATCAGCAGCTGCAGATTCACGTCCCAGGCACCTCGCGGCAGGGTGTGCGCGAGCGCCAGGAAGCCCGCGGGCTTGCGCTGCGAGCTCAGTGCGACGATGAGGGCGGAGCCGATATGCAGTTCCGCAAAGCGTGCCGCCTCCACCGCCTGCTCCTTGCGCGGGGAGCCGGTGTCGCGCAGCTCCGAGAGGCGCAGGTGCTCGAGACGTCCCTTGAGCCAGGGGAAGGATTCGAGCCCGAGCCCGGTGAGGCCCTCGGGCCGGCACTGCGCGAAGGCGCTGCGCGCCAGCTGCACGTCGGCGATGGTCGAGTCCTCGGGGTTGAGCGCGGCAAGAAACGCGCAGTCCGAGCCGGTGGCGCCGCGCAGCAGCTCGAGGTTGCGCCGCAGGCACTCCTCCATGGAGTCGCGGCGCATGTTCTGAAAGTCCACCGCGATCTTGGTGCAGACGACGTCGAGGCCGAGAACGGGTTTCGAAGTCCGGCCGGTCCAGGCATCGGCCGAAAGAATGTCTGAAGCGGTGAATTCCGCCGGCTTGTCCGGCGGTGGACTCGTCATTGCCCCGTGTCTCCCACTAACCCTTGGTGCGCGAGCCTAATTGAATATCGACTTCGTTACGTATTACGCCGTCACGGAGTTGAGGATTCGCTACCGCTATTTTCCAAGTGGTTGCAGAGGATTCTCGCACACTGAATCAGGAACACAAGCTAAGGCCATGTTCCGGCAGGCTTTGCCAGACTTGACAGAATCTCCCCCGGAACACTTCCTCAGCGCCCCTGCAGCGCAGCGCGCGCTACCCCGTAAAGGCTCTTGAGCTCGCCCTCCATCTCGCCCTGCAGCCGCTCAAGGGAGGCCGCATCGGTGACCCGCGGCACGTAGCGCGGGGCGCCGATGGCGATGGCGATGCGCGCTCCGGGCATCGGGATCACGAACTTGTCCCACTTGATCAGCCAGGCGCGCGAGGCGGCGTAGGACATCGGCAGGATCGGTCGTCCGGACATCTGCGCGAGCAGCAGCGCTCCGGGCTTGAACTTGAAGCGCGGCCCGCGCGGCCCGTCTGGGGTGATCACGGGAGAGACGTTATCCTTCACCAGCGCCTGGTAGTAATCCCGCAGCGCCCGCGCGCCGGTATGCGTGGAGGAGCCGCGGATCACGGCGCCGCCGAAGCGGCGCACCATCATGGCGCCGAGCTCACCGTCGACCGAGGGACTGATGAGCCACCCCGGGACCAGTCCGCGCGCGCGCTGCTCGACCAGGAACTTGCCGCAATACAGCTGATGCTGGTGCCAGTAGCACGGCACCAGCGAGGGGGCACGCGCGAGCGCCGCGTCGAGGTGCTCCAGTCCCTGCACGCGCACCACGCGGCACGTCAGCCACCAGGAGCGCACCAGGCCGAGCGCCAGCGGCACGGTGATGCGGTACAGCAAGCGCCGTGCCGGCGTCATGCGGCGGCTCGAGCGCGTGGTGGTGCGATAGAGCGTGTTGCGCAGCCGCCCTTCGTCCTCGGCGCTCATAGGGACGCGCGCTTGCGGCTGCCGCGGCCGTCAAGCTCGGGCGCGGCGCTGCGCCGCGCGCGCGCCGCCGCCCGTGCCGGCAAGTCGGGCCCGCTCGTGTGATATAAGATTAAGGTTTGGCTTTCAACAGCTTGCATGACCGTCGCCGCACCCGCGAATCCAAAACTGCCCCCCGAGGCTGAGCTGCAATTCGACGTCGGCTCCACGGACGATTCCCTGGAGCGCATGATCGAGTTGTTTGCCCGCCATGGCGACACCTATCGGGTGTTCGTCCCGGCGCGCCGATCTTATACCTATGTCATCCACCATCCGGATGACGTGAAGCGCGTGCTGGTCTCCAACCACCGCAACTACACCAAGGGCGTCGGACTGGACCGGGTCAAAATCCTGCTCGGCAAGGGCATCATGACCAGCGAGGGCGAGCTGTGGAAGCGCCAGCGTTACATGATGCAGCCCCTCTTCCACCGCCGCGTCATTACCGGATTCGCCGAGGTGATCGCCCAGGCCAACGAGCGCTTCCTCGAGCGCTGGGATGGGCTGGCGCGGCGCGGCGAGCCGGTGAATCTCACCGATGAGATGAGCGAGCTCACCCTCGCCATCGTGCTGCGCTCGATCTTCGGCATCGATCTTGACCGCCTGACCGAGGAGCTCGGCGCCAACCCCTTCGAGGTGGTGGCGCGCGAGCCGGCGCGCGACCTGCAGTTCGCCTTCAAGTTCCGCTCGCTCACCAAGCTGGTGGCGCGGCTGATTGAGCGGCGCCGCGCCGAGTCCACCGAGCACTTCGACTACGTCGCCATGCTGATGAGCGCCCGCGACAAGGAGAGCGGCGAGCCGATGGGCGAGCGCCAGCTGATCGACGAGATCATGACCCTCATCGTCGCGGGCCATGAGACCACCGCGAGCGGACTGAACTGGACCTGGTACCTGCTGTCGCAGCATCCCGCGGCCGAGGCGCGCCTGCACGCGGAAGTGGATGCCGTCCCGCAGATGGCGGCACCGAGTCTTGCGCAGATGGAGGCGCTCGCCTACACGCAGCAGGTCATCAACGAGGCGCTGCGCCTGTATCCGCCCGGCTGGCTGCTGTCGCGCCGCACGATCGAGGCAGACGTCCTCGGCGGGTTCCCGCTGCCGCCTGGCACCAACGTGCTGCTGCCGCTGTACCTGCTGCACCGGCACCCGCGGTTCTGGAAGGAACCGGACCGCTTCTGGCCGGAACGCTTCGACGCCGAACACGAGGCGGAGCGCCCGCGCTTCGCCTACATGCCCTTCGCCGCCGGCCCGCGCCACTGCATCGGCGAGACCCTGGCGCTCTACGAAATGCTGATGCACCTGTACAAGGTCGCGCGCCGCTACCGGCTCGCCTACCTGCCCGACAAGCCCCTGGAGCTCGAGGCCCAGATCAACCTGCGCACCCGCTACCCGCTGCACATGAGGCTGGAACGCCGCTGATGTCCAAAGCCACGACCCTCACGGAAGTCATCGAGAACAACCGCGCCTTGCCGCGCAGTCTCACTTACCTCGAAGGCGAGAACGACCGCCGCGACCTCTCCTTCGCGGAGCTGTACGAGCGCGCGCTCGGCATCCTCTATCACCTGCAGAAGATCGGCGCGCGCCGCGGCGACAAGCTGATCCTGTTCCTGAACAACAACGAGCAGTTCCTCGACGTGTTCTGGGCCGCGATCCTGGGCGGCATGGTGCCGGTGCCGGTGGCGCTGGGCATCAGTGACGAGCACCGTCACAAGCTGCTGCGCATCGCGCGTCGCCTCGGCCAGCCTTACCTGTACACCGAACGCCGCTCGCTCGAGCGCGTGGGCGCGTACGCCGCCCAGGCGGGCGAGACCGAGGTGTTCGAGGGCCTGCGGCGCCGCGTGTTCCTGGTGGATGATGTCGACGACATCTCGCGCGCCGGCACCGTGCAGCGCGTCACCAGCGACGACACCGCCTTCATCCAGTTCTCCTCCGGCTCCACCAGCGAGCCGAAGGGAGTGGTGCTCACCCACGGCAACATCCTCGCCAACGCCTACGGCGCGACCGAGGTGGGGGGCTTTTGCGAGCGCGATGTGAGCCTGTCGTGGATGCCGCTCACCCACGACATGGGCCTGATCGGCTTCCATCTGGTGATGTTCATCAACCGCGTGCACGCGCACCTAATGCCGACCGAACTGTTCGTGCGCCGCCCGCTGCTGTGGCTGAGCTTCGCCTCGCAGGTGCGCGCGAGCATCCTGTGTTCGCCGAACTTCGGCTACAAGCACTACCTGAAGGTGCTGGGCGACCGTTCGGTCGAGGGGCTCGACCTGTCCGCGGTGCGCCTGATATTCAACGGCGCGGAGCCGATCTCGGTGGAGCTGTGCGAGGAGTTCCTGGCGCGCCTCGCGCCGGCGCAGCTCAAGCGCAACGCCATGTACCCCGTGTACGGGCTCGCCGAGGCCTCCCTCGCGGTCAGCTTCCCGCCGGTCGGGGCGCCGCTGAAGAGCATTACACTCAATCGGCACCGCATGAACGCCGGCAGCGCGGTGGAGATTGTGGGGGCCAGTGACCGCGATGCGATCAGGCTGGTGTCCGAGGGGCGCGCGATCCCCTACTGCCGCGTGCGCATCGCCGACGATGAGGACCGCGAGCTGCCGCCTGAGCGCATCGGGCACGTGCACATGACCGGCGACAATGTCACCCGCGGCTACTACGAGGACCGCGAGGCGAATGCCGCGGCGTTCACCGCCGACGGCTGGTTGCGGACCGGGGATCTGGGGTTGATACACGAGGGTGACCTGTACATCTCCGGGCGCGCCAAGGAGATCATCTTCGTCAACGGCCAGAACTACTACCCGCACGATCTGGAGGCGATCGCGCAGCGCGCCCCGGGCCTGGAGCTCGGCAAGGTCGTGGCCGCCGGCGTGCGTGCCCGCGGCGAGGATATCGAGCGCCTGGTGGTGTTCGTGCTGCACCGCGGCGGTATAGAGGAGTTCCTGCCCCTCGCCACGCAGGTGGCGCGCCTCATCAACGAGCAGACCGGGCTCGAGGTCGCCGAGGTCGTGCCGGTGAAGCGCATCCCCAAGACCACCAGCGGCAAGATCCAGCGCCACCTGCTGGAAGAGAACTACGCCGATGGCGAGTTCGATGCGGAGCTGCGCGAGCTCGCCGCGCTGCGCGCGGCACAGCACGGACCGGAGAGCGGCTCGCGCACCGAGATCGAGGAGAGGCTGAAGAACATCTGCGATGCGGCGCTCGAGGGCAAGCGCGTGGGAATTCACGACAACCTGTTCGAGATCGGCGCCAGCTCCCTGAAGCTCATCGAGATCCACGAGCAGATCGACAAGGAATACCCAGGCAAGGTGGACCTCACCGAACTGTTCGACTTCCCGACCATCGCCGAGCTCGCCGAGCACCTGCAGAGCAAGCTCGCGGCCTGACCCGCGCGGCGCCGCCTACGACGGCCGCCGCGCCAGCGACAGCCAGATCCCGCCCCCGATCAGGGTGAGGGCCGAGGCGCGGGCGAGCAGCTTCGCTTGCGCCGGGCGCATGAACCAGGCGCGCCCCATCCCGGAGGCCAGCGCCCAGCACGAGTCGCTCACGGCGGCCAGCGCCACCGACACCACGCACATCACGCTGAGCTGCCGTGCCACCGGCAGCGTCGGATCCACGAACTGCGGCAGAAACGCGGTGAAGAAGGCAAGCGTCTTGGGGTTGGTGAGCGCCACCAGGAAACCGCTCCGGAAATGCACCTGGTGGCCGGTGAGCGCGGGCTGGCGCCCGGCGCTGCGCCAGGCGCGCACGCCGAGATACAGCAGGTACGCGACGCCCGCCCAGCGCAGCAGCTCGAACAGATACACCGCGTGACCGAGCACCCAGTCGAGCCCCAGCGCGATCGCACCGAGCAGGGCCGCGTTGCCGAGCGCGGTGCCGGCGACCGTGACGAGTGCCGCGCGCACCCCGCGCGTGGCTCCGGTGGAGATCACCAGCGTCACGATGGGACCCGGGGTGAGGATCAGCACCACCGTGATGAGCACAAAGCCCGTGAATAGCTGCCAGTTCATTCCCCTGCCCTGCACCCTATCCGCTCATTGCCCGAGCTTACGGCAGCGCCGCCCCCTGCCCCACCTCGGCGCGGCGGCACGCCTCGCGCTTGACATTACTTGCCCACGCAAATAAAGTTCCGGCAAATATAGCCGGAGCAAGTATGCGCAAGCGCAAGCCTTACTACACCCTCGAGACGCTCGAGGCCAACCGCAGCATCGGTTTCCTGATGAAACGCTGCGGCGTGCTCATGAGCCAGGTCGCGGAGCGGCGCTTCGAGGCACTGTCCATTTCCTTCACGCAGTGGCTGGCGCTCATCGGGCTCGCGCAGGCCGAGCACGTCTCTGCCACCGCTCTGAGCGAACAGCTCGGCCACGACATGGGCGCCTGCACGCGCGTGGTGGACGAGCTCGAGCGGCGCGGGCTGGCACGGCGCGAGCGCAGCCGCCGCGACCGCCGCGCGGTCGAGATCGCGATCACCCCCGCGGGGCGGCAGCACGCGCTGGAAGGCAAGCGTCTGATCGTCGAGCTGCTCAACGAACTGGTCGAGCCTTTCTCGGAGGCGGAAATCGAGACTCTCATCGGGCTGATGCAGCGCCTGCACGGGCACCTGCAGCAGGCGGCCGGCTCGCCCACCGCGGCGCCCTCGCTCGCGCAGCTGCAAGCGGCGCCGCGGGCGCGGCGCAAAGCCGGCGCGGAGAGCTGACATGACGGCACGCCACGTCCTTCCCCCGCTGTCGCTCGGGCTCATCGCCGTCACGCTGTTCGCGCTCAGCCTGCTGCTGAACGGCTGCACCGTCGGCCCCGACTTCACACGCCCCGGGACGCCGGCCGGCGGCTACGCGCACGCCGCGCCAGAAGCCACGGCCACGCACCGCATCGATTACGGTGCGGACCTCGCCGATGACTGGTACCGGCTGTTCAGCTCCGAGAAGCTCGATCAGCTGGTGCGCAGCGCGCTCGAGCGCAACCCCAACCTGGAGGCCGCGCGCTACGGGCTGCTCGCCGCCCAATACGAGCTCAAGGCGGTCGGCGGTGCGCGCCTGCCCCAGCTTGACCTCACCGGCCAGATCGGGCGCGCGCACATCAACGGCAGCTTCTTGTACGGGCCGACGAACGCCATCGACCAGACCGGCAACCGCTTCGCCATCGGGCCGACGCTCGCCTACAACCTCGACGTGTTCGGCGGCACACGCCGGGCGATCGAGTCGCAGCAGGCGGCCACCGGGGTAGTGCGCGATCAGGTGCTCAACACCTACATCACGCTCGTCGACCAGGTGGTCCTGACCGCCTTCGACTACGCCGCCAGCGGCGCGCAGATCGAGGTCACGCAGGCGCTGGTGGACGAGCTGCAGACGCAGTTCGAGCTGACGCGCTCGCTGGAGAATGCCGGCAAGATCACCCGCAGCGACACGCTGCAGGCGCAGGCGCAGCTCGAGAACCTGCGCGCCACGCTGCCGGCGCTGCGCCAGCAGCGCGATGCGTACCGTAACGCGCTCGCCCAGCTGTGCGGGCAGACTCCCGATGAGTTCACCCCCGCCGAGCTGACGCTGCGCGACTTCACGCTGCCGGCGCAGCTGCCGCTGTCCCTGCCCTCGACGCTGGTGCGGCAGCGCCCCGACGTGCTGGCCGCCGAGGACTCGCTGCACGAGGCGAGCGCCGCGGTCGGGGTGGCCGAGGCTGCGCGCCTGCCCTCCTTCGGCATCTCGGCCCAGTACGCGCAGCAGACCAGCACGCTCGAGGACCTGTTCACCGGCCCCGGCGGCATCTGGTCGTTCGGCCTGAACGCCACCGCGCCCCTGTTTCACGGCGGCGCGCTTGCGGCGCGCCAGCACGAGGCCGAGGAGCGCTACCGCCAGGCGCTCGCCAGCTACCGCGCCACCGCGATCGGCGCATTCGTCGAAGTCGCCAATGCGCTGCAGGCACTCGGTCACGATGATGCGAGCTATGCCGCGCACAGCCAGGCGCTTGCCGCGGCGCGCGACAACCGCGAGCTGGCGCTCGCCGAGTATCGCGCCGGCAAGTACACCCAGCTGCAGGTGCTCACCGCCGAGCAGCAGTACCAGCAGGCCGCCCTCACCCAGGTGCAGGCCGATGTTCAGCGCTTCACCGACACCGCCGCGCTGTTCCGCGCGCTCGGCGGGGGCTGGTGGAGCGCCGCTCACGACCCGGCAGCGCTCGCCGCCGTCACTTCAGGAGTCCCGCATGAGTGAAGAGAACCGGCAGCAGCCGCAAGCTGGGCGCAACCGCCGCCCGCTGCTGATCGCGGGCCCGCTGGCAGTGCTCGCCATCGCCGCCTGGGCGGTGTACTACCTCGCCGTCGGTCGCTACCACGTCAGCACCGACGATGCCTACGTCGACGGCAACCTGGTGCGGCTCACCCCGCAGGTCGCCGGCACCGTGATCGCCATCAACACCGACGAAACGCAGTTCGTGCACCGCGGCCAGGTGCTGGTGCAGCTCGATCCGCACGATACCCAGGTGGCGCTCGAGCAGGCGAAAGCCACACTCGCACAGACGGTGCGCGAGGTGGCGCAGCTGTTCGCCGAAGAGCAGCGCAACGCGGCACTGGTGCAGGCCCAGCACGTGCAGCTCAGCCAGGCCAACGAGGACGTGGAGCGGGATCGGCCGCTGATTGCGCTGCACGGGGTATCGCAGGAAACCTTGCAGCACGAGCACAATGCCGTGCACAACGCGCGCGCGGGAGTGGCGCAGGCCGAAGCGGCACTCGCCAGCACCCATGCGGCGATCGCCGGCACCACTCCCGCCACCCATCCGCGCGTGCTGCAGGCGGAAGCGACGCTGCGGGCCGCCTGGCTCGCGGCCGCGCGCACCCGCGTAGTCGCGCCGGTCTCCGGGTACATCGTGCGCCGCGCCGTGCAGCTCGGCCAGCAGGTCAGCCCCTCCACCGAGATGCTCGCCATCCTGCCGGTGGAGTCGATGTGGGTGGACGCCAACTTCAAGGAGAACCAGCTCGCCGATCTGCGGATCGGCCAGCCGGTGAGCGTCGAGGCCGACATGTACGGATCGCACGTGCACTATCACGGCAGGGTACTGGGCCTCACCCCGGGCACGGGCAGCGCGCTTGCGGTGCTGCCGGCGCAGAATGCTTCCGGCAACTGGATCAAGATCGTGCAGCGCCTGCCAGTGCGCATCGGCCTGGACGCGCAGGAGCTTGAGCGGCATCCGCTGTTTCTCGGTGTCTCGACCGCGGTGAGCGTCGACGTGCACGACCAGAGCGGCGCGACGCTCTCGAAGCAGCCGGCGTGGCCGGTGGCGCTCAACACCAACGCCTATGAGGCGCAGGACGCCGGTGCGGATGAGGCCATCCGCTCGATCCTCACGGCCAACCTCGGCGCACACCCCGACGAGGCTCGCGCGCTTGCGCAGCGCGAGCCCGACGCCGCCCGCGGGCAGGGACGGTTGTGAATCAGGCGCTCGCGCGCGCCGCCGGCAGCAGCATCCCCTGGCTGATCGCGCCAGTGGTGGCGCTGGCGGCGTTCATGGAGATCATGGACATCTCCATCGCCAACGTGGCGCTGCCGCACATCGCCGGTGCCCTGTCCTCGAGCCAGAACGAGTCCACCTGGGTGCTCACCAGCTACCTGGTGACCAACGCGGTGGTGATGCCGATCTCAGGCTGGCTGTCCAACACCTTCGGCCGCAAGCGCCTGTTCCTCACCTGCATCGGCGGCTTCACGCTCACCTCGCTCCTGTGCGGCTTCGCGCCCAATTTGCCTATGCTGATCGTGCTGCGTGCGCTGCAGGGGGCCACCGGCGGCGGCCTGCAGCCGGTCGGCCAGGCGATCCTCGCCGACAGCTTCCCCGAGGAGAAGCGCGGCATGGCCTCTGCGATCTACGGCATCGCGGCCGTGGTGGCCCCAACGGTGGGCCCGACGCTCGGCGGCTGGCTCACCGACAACTACGACTGGCGCTGGATCTTCTTCATCAACGTGCCGGTGGGCATCGCACTCATCTTCCTGGTCATCCCGCTGATCCAGGACCGCGGCCCGCAGCGCACCGGCTCCTTCTCGGTGGACTGGCTCGGTTTCGGCTTCGTCGCGCTGAGCCTCGGCTGCCTGCAGGTGGTGCTCGATCGCGGCCAGGACGCTGACTGGTTCGGGTCCCCGCTCATCGTGATGCTCGCCATCGTCTCGGCCGCGGCCTTCGTGCTGCTGATCTGGCGCGAGCTCACGCACGAGCACCCGATGGTGGATCTGCGCCTGATGAGGAACCCCGACTTCGCAGTGAACTTCTGCCTGATGCTGATGCTCGGCTTCATGCTCTTCGGCAGTACCTTCCTGCTGCCGGCGTACGCACAGCAGCTCATGGGCTACCGCGCGGTGGATGCCGGCATGCTGCTCACCCCCGGCGGGTTTGCCACCATCGCGCTGCTGCCGCTGGTCGGCCGCGCGGTCAACAAGGTGGACCTGCGCCTGCTCACCGCCATCGGTCTGGTGGTCGGCGGGGCGAGTCTGCTGCTGATGACCAACGTTTACCTCGACGTCTCCTTCGGCACGCTGATGTGGCTGCGGATCCTGCAGTCCGCCGCGCTCCCGTTCCTGTTCGTGCCGATCAACGCCATGGCATTCCGCGGCTTACCGCCGGAGAAGACCAACAACGCCTCCGCGCTCATCAACCTGGCACGCAACTTCGGCGGCAGCATCGGCATCTCCTTCGCCGCGACGCTGCTGACGCGCCGCGCCCAGTTTCACCAGAGCCGCATCGTCGAGCAGCTGCAGCCGCTCAACCCGAGCTATCCCGACTACGCGCACCACCTCGGCAGCCTCCTCGGCAGTGCCGCGGACGCGCCCGCTACGCTCGCGGGCGTGTATGCGCAGGCGCTGCAGCAGGCCACGCTCCTGTCGTACCTCGACGACTTCAAGGCCCTGGGGCTGCTGTTCCTCGCGCTGCTGCCACTGCTGCTGCTGGTCAGGAAGGGCAAGGGCGGAGGGCCGGTCGCGGTGCACTGAGGGGCCGCGCGACTAGGCTTCGGGACGAGGCTTGCGGGAGCGGGTGTGCCGTTAAAAGGGCGGCAATCGCGGGGTCTTGTCCCTATAATGCCGCGATCATGGAGCTTCAGGCCCCGTCAGCCCCCGCCACCGGCACCCCGGCCAGCGAACGGCGGCTCGCCGAGTGCGGCATCCGGCCCACGGCGCAGCGCGTACGCATCGCCACCCTGCTGTTGTCGGCTCCGCAGCATCTGTCCGCCGAGCAGATCCTCGCGCAGCTGCGCGCGAGCGGGGCGCGCGTGTCCAAGGCCACCGTCTACAACACGCTCAATCTCTTCGCCGCTCACGGGCTCATTCGCCAGTTGTCCGTCGACGGTTCGCGCGCCTGGTTCGATTCCAATGTGGATCCGCACTATCACTTCCACGATCCGGACAGCGGCGCGCTGATCGATGTCCCGATCCCTGCCGTGCAGTTCAGCCGCCTGCCCCAGCCGCCCCCGGGAACCGAGGTGGCCGGCATCGATCTGGTGATCCGGTTACGCAAGAAACTGTAGAATGCGCCGCCTTCGTGGCGTGAGCCGGGATAGCTCAGTTGGTAGAGCAGCGCATTCGTAATGCGCGGGTCGTAGGTTCGAGTCCTATTCCCGGCACCAACATTATCTGACCACCGCCGGAGGCCTGACAAAGGGCCTCCGTGCCGGTGGGGAACTGCGCGGCCCTTTGTCCGATCCACACTCGGGCTCAGCCGGATCCCTCTTCAATGATCGCCCGAGCGCACTAGACCGCGGCTAGTCACGACTTCGTGATGCAAGACCTAAGAAAGACATCGGCGCTGGTTGCCGCGCCGGAACGATACGACAAGACCATATTCAAACCATCAACGCCGAGCACCGCGCGCAAAGCGCACCTCGGTGAGCGGTTTGCCAAAGTCACAAGCGACCCGCGCGCGAGCGGCATGCAAACCGAGTCAGCCTTCAGGTAAGGCGGAGCGCTTGGACCGAATGCACTGACTCTCCCCTGCGGCGTCGTCGTGCTTCTCGGTGACAGACCTGTAGGACGCCGCGCACTTGCCGAGGGCCGCTTGCGGCGCCGCCAGGCGGCGGCTCGGAGTGCGCTCTGGTACACTGCGCGCCCCCTGGAGCAGAGGCTGCAGCGTATATAGAGAGGGGCCCAGGGGAGCGGGTTAGATCGGCGGAACCCTCAGATAGTGTTGAAGTCGGTTTCCCGGCACCGCCGCCGGGCACGGTGTCCGTTTTCGGCCTGCCGCCCGCCAGAGTCCCCCTGGCGCTTCCGAGGCTGGATTCTCCCCACGGGGTTTTAAACTCCCGTAATCCGATTGGGTCAGAGTCCTGATCGGCGATTCAGGGGCGGGCAAATTTAAAGGAACCTCCGTGGGCACGAACCCGGAACACATCATGAGCACCCCAGAAGATCAGGACCAGCCGGTTACCTGGATCGGCCGCGAGCGCACCTTTGAGCGCGCTCCTGCGGAACCGCTCGCCCCCGTCACAAAACTCTCACCCGCCGGGACGCAGCTGAACCGCCGCTGGTGGGCGATCGGCGCCCTGGTGGCGATCGTGCTCGTCGCCCTGCTCGCCTGGAAGCTGATGGGCGGGGCCGCCAAGCCGGCGGCCTCCCTCGCCGACCGCGGCAACATCCCACTCGTGAGCGTCATCGTCCCCGGTCAGCAGGCGGTCACCGCAACCGTGAGCTTCACCGGCGCAATCGCGGCCCGCTACGACATGCCGATCGCCAACGAAGGCGACACCGGGCGCATCGTCGGCGTGTACGTCGAAGCGGGCGATCAGGTCAAGCGCGGGCAGCTCCTGGCGAAGATCGATGACTCGGTCGCCGTGCAGCAGGTCAACCGTCTGGATGCCACGCTCGACCAGGCGCGCGCACAGGCCGCCCTGTCGGCCGCCGAGTACAAGCGCGCCCTGGGCGTCGAGGCCGCGGGCGCCCTGTCGGCCGAAGATATCGAGAAGCGTCGCGCCACGGCCGTCACCGACGCGGCGAACGTCAAGGTGGTCGCCGCGCAGCTGGCGGAGGCGCAGGCGCGTCTCGCCCGCACGCGCCTCATCGCGCCCGTCGAGGGCACGGTGCTCACGCGCCGCGCCGAGGTCGGCCAGATCGCCAACCCCGGGGGCGAGGCGCTGTTTCGCGTCGCGAGCGGCGGGGAGGTCGAGATGCGCGGGCAGATCGCCGAGCAGGACCTGGCGCAGGTGAAGGTCGGCCAAACTGCGAGCGTGTACCTGACCGGCCTCGACCGCGCCTTCACGGGCACGGTGCGCCTGCTCGGGGCGATCATCGACCCGGCGACCAGGCTCGGCGACATCCGCATCACCTTGAAGCCTGATGCGGCGCTGCGGCCCGGTGCGTTCGCCCGCGCCGAGGTCACGATCAACAGAGCACAGCGTCCGGTCCTGCCGCAGACTGCGGTGATGGCCGACACCAACGGCAGCTACGT
The DNA here is from genome assembly GCA_964489185.1 of uncultured Steroidobacteraceae bacterium. Classification (GTDB taxonomy): domain Bacteria; phylum Pseudomonadota; class Gammaproteobacteria; order Steroidobacterales; family Steroidobacteraceae; genus 13-2-20CM-66-19. The sequence continues at coordinate 35,830 of CAZAXR010000034.1, forward strand.
GCTGACGGTCGATGCCTCGAACAAGGTCGTGCGGCGCAGCGTGCGCGTATCCGGCACGACCGAAACCGGCGTCATCATCGCGCAAGGCCTCACCGGCGAGGAGCGGGTGGTCGCCACCGCGGGCGGCTTCCTGCGTGACGGCGAAACGGTGCGGGTAGCCCCCGGCGCCGGCGGCCCCACCTAGTCAGGGGCGCGCGCCATGAAGAATATTTCCGCGTGGGCCATCCGGCACCCGGTCTCGCCGGTCGTCCTGTTCGTCGTGCTGCTGTTTATGGGCACGATCGCCTTCTTCCGGCTGCCGCGCACGCTCAATCCCGACGTGGCCTTCCCGGTGGTGCTGGTGCAGGTGCTGCAGCCGGGTGCCTCGCCCCAGGAGATCGAGACCCAGATCATGCAGAAGGTCGAGGCCGCGGTCGCGAGCGTCGGCAACATCGACAACATCACATCGCTCGCGATCGAAGGCCAGTCGCGGGTGTTCGTGCAGTTCAACATCGGCACGCCCATCGATCGTGCGGTGGCCGACGTGCGCGACGCGGTGGCCAAGGTGCGCGTCGACCTGCCGCAGGGCATCCAGGAGCCCACCGTCACGCGCCTCGACATCGACGGGCAGGAAATCGTCGCGTACGCGGTGAGCTCGAGCGCGCTCTCCGACGAGGACCTGTCCTGGTTCGTGGACAACAGCGTCAGCAAGAGGCTCCTGGCCGTTGAGGGCGTGTCGCAGGTGACGCGCCTCGGCGGCGTCAGCCGCGAGATCCGCGTCGAGCTCGACCCGGCGCGCATGCAGGCGCTCGGCATCACCGCCGCGCAGGTCAATCAGCAGCTGCGCACCCTCAACCTCGACTCCCCGGGCGGTCGCCTGGAGATCGGCGGCGGCGAACAGGCGATCCGTGTGCTCGGTGAGGCGCGCAGCGCGCACGCGCTCGGCGACACCCAGATCATGCTGCCCGGCGGTCGCTTCGCGCGCCTCTCGGACCTGGCGGACGTCAAGGACAGCGTGGGTGAGATCCGCGCGCTCGCGCGCCTGGACGACCGCCCGGCCACCATCTTCAAGGTGTTCAAGGCCAAGGGCACCTCCGACGTGCGCGTGCTGGACGGAGTGGAGCAGGAGCTCGCCAAGATCCGCGAGCAGAACCCGCAGGTGAGGATCTCTCAGGTCTATACCTCGGTCGACTACACCAAGGCGACCTATCACTCCGCCATGAGCGCCCTGCTCGAGGGCTCGGTCCTTGCGGTGCTGGTGGTGTTCCTGTTCCTGCGTGACGTTCGCGCCACGCTGATCTCGGCGCTCGCGATCCCGCTGTCGGCCATCCCGACCTTCGCCCTCATGCAGTGGGCGGACTTCAGTCTCAACCAGATCAGCCTGCTGGCGCTGTCACTGGTGGCCGGGGTGCTGGTCGACGATGCGATCGTGGAGATCGAGAACATCGTGCGCCACATGCGCATGGGCAAGAGCGGCTTTCAGGCGGCCCTGGACGCGGCGGACGAGATCGGGCTGGCGGTGGTGGCCTGCTCTGCGACCATCATCGCGGTATTCCTGCCGGTCAGCTTCATGGGCGGCATCTCCGGACAGTTCTTCAAGCAGTTCGGGTTGACGGTCGCAGGCGCCGTGTTCTTCTCGCTGCTGGTGGCGCGGCTCATCACCCCGGTACTGGCGGCCTACACGCTCAGGTCCGACAAGATCGCCCCGCACACCGACGGCCCGATCATGGCCTGGTACCAGCGGGTGCTGCGCTGGAGTACCCGCCACCGCTGGAAGACCCTCGCCGCCGGGTTCGCGTTCTTCGTGCTGTCGGTCGTCGGACTGATGATGATCCCCTCGGAGTTCATCCCGGCCTCGGACGAGAGCTTCACCGAGCTCAACATCGAGCTGCCGGCCGGCGCGCGCCTCGCCGACACCTCGGCCGTGTCCGCGGCGGCCTATCGCATCATCGCCCGTCAGCCGGAAGTTCAGTCGGTGGTCGAGGTGGTCGGCGGCGACGAGTTTGGCGAGGTGCGCACCGGCACGCTCGAGATCAACCTGGTCAAGCCGGAGCACCGCAAGGTCACGCAGCGCCAGTGGGAGGACCGGGTCATCAAGGACCTAGCGGTGATTCCCGATGCGCGCATCCACTTCAACCGCAACGGCAACGGGCGCGACATCAACCTCTACATCACCGGCGACAACCCGCAGCTGGTGGAGGCGAGCGCGCGCAAACTGGTCGAGGAGATGCGGGCGCTGCCGTTCCTGCGCGATGCGGGCATCGACGGCGACATGCCGCGCCCGGAAATCCTCATCAAGCCGCACCTGGATCTCGCCTCGCAGCTCGGCGTCACCGTCGCCTCGCTCAGCGAGACCATCCGCATTGCCACCCTCGGCGAACTCGATCAGAACAGCGCCAAGTTCTCGCTCGCCGACCGCCAGGTGCCGATCCGGGTGAGCCTCGCCGAGGGCACGCGTCGCGACCTCTCGACGCTCGAGAATCTGCCGGTGCCGACGGCCACGGGCGGGGCGGTGCCGCTGAAGGCCGTAGCCGACATCAGCTTCGGCCAGGGCCCGACGCGCGTGCGCCGCTACAACCAGGCGCGCCGCCTGTCGATCGTTGCCGATCTCAACGGCGTCAAGCTCGGCACCGCGCTCGACAAGATCAAAGCGCTGCCGGCGCTGAAGAACCTGCCGCCGGGCGTGCACCAGGTGGACGTCGGCGACGCGAAGATCATGGCCGAGCTCGCCACGAACTTCATGATCGCCATGGTGACCGGCATCCTCATGGTGTTCGCGGTGCTGGTGCTGCTGTTCGCCCGCGTGCTGCAGCCGATCACGATCCTCGGCTCGCTGCTGCTGTCCATCGGCGGCGCGGTCGCCGCGCTGGCGCTCACCGGCTCCGCGCTGTCGCTCGGGGCGATGATCGGCTTCCTGATGCTCATGGGCATCGTCGCCAAGAACGCCATCCTGCTGGTGGACTTCGCCATCGAGGAGATGCGCGCCGGCAAGGACCGCCTCACGGCCATCCTGGAATCTGGTCACAAGCGCGCGCGGCCGATCGTCATGACCACGGTGGCGATGGTGGCCGGCATGATGCCGGTGGCCATCGGCATCGGCGGCGATGCCTCGTTCCGCCAGCCCATGGCGATCGCGGTCATCGGGGGCCTGATCACCTCCACCGCCCTGACACTGGTGATCGTTCCGGCGGCGTTCACCCTGGTCGACGACATCGAGCGCTGGCTCGCGCCGCGCTTTGGCCGGGTGCTGACGGCGCAGCCGCCGCCCGCGGGCAGGCCGCCGCAGCCGCATCCGGTAAACTAAGGGCGGAATGCTGCGCGAGGCTGCGCCGGACAAAACCAGTTCCCCCGCCGCTCCCCCGGTTGAGCCCGCGCGCTCAGCCTGGTGGGCGCGGCTGGTGTCGCGCGTGCCGCTGCCGCTGCTGTACGCCTTGGCCAGCTTCCTCGGCTGGCTCACCTACCGCTTCTTCCCGTACCGCGAGCACGTGGTGCGTGAGAACCTCGGCAAGGCCTTCCCCGCATTCGATGAGACGCAGCTGCGCGCCGTCATCCGCCGCTACTACGCGGGCTTCGCCGACATGCTGATGGAGATCATCAAGTCCGCGACCATGCCCGCGGATGAGATCCGCCGGCGCGTGCGCATCGTGAATCTCGAGGCGCCGCGCGCGCTGCTGGCGCAGGGGCAGTCGGTGCTGCTGGTGGCCGCGCACCAGTGCAACTGGGAGTGGATGCTGCTCGCCCTGTCGCTCGAGCTCGGTTACCCGCTCGACGCCGCCTACAAGCCGCTGGTGGACAGCTGGGCGGAGCGCGAGATGAAGAAGCTGCGCACGCGCTTCGGCAGCCGCCTGGTGGCGGCCAAGGAGCTGCTGCCGGACATCATCAAGCGGCGCGGCGTGGTGCGCGCGGTGGCCATGGTGGCCGACCAGGAGCCGACCACCAGCGAGCACAAGTACTGGACACACTTCCTCGGGCGCGACACCGCCTTCTACATGGGCCCGGAGGAGATCGCGCGCGTCACGCGCTTCCCGACGTTCTTCATCGGCATGCGCCGCACCGCGCGCGGCTTCTACGAGATGCAGTTCCAGCCCCTGAACGGTGGCCATGCGGCAGCCCCCACGGGCGCCCTCACGGAGCGTTACGCGCGCCTGGTGGAGCAGCAGATCCACGCCTCGCCCCCCGACTGGCCCTGGTCGCACAAGCGCTGGAAGCTGAAAAAATCGGTGTACCAGTCGCTCGGGCGCTAGCTGCCGCCCGCCGCTCGTCTTTTAGCGGAGCGGGCGGCACAGACGCAGCCCTCAGTGCGCCGGCGCGCCGATCTGGCCGCGGATCGCCCCGGCCGGCTGCGCCGGGGTCATGACGTTGACGTACCAGCGGCTGGCATCGAAGTTGGCCAGATCGTCGGGCTTGATCGGGGCGAGCTCCGTCGACCAGTGCCCGGGATCAACGCCGTCCTTGGCGAGCGCGGCGAGCTTGCTGCCGGTGGCGCCGGCGGCGCCACTGTCCAGGTCTCCGGCCATGGCGTCGGCGACGCCGCTGGCGTGCACGTGCACGCTCACCGTGCCCGCTTCGCTGTCAACCGTGGTCGCCGCGACTCCGGTGGCGGCGATGCTCACCGGCGGCACCTCCTGCATGCCGCTCATGTCCGAGAAGCTCACCATGACATTGGGGAGCGTAATCTGACCGCGGATCTCGCCGCCCGGGTTGGCGGCGGAGGCTGCAAGCACGTACAGCTTTCCCTGCAGCAGCGCCGTCACCTGCTCGGCGCTCAGGAGCGCGCCGGCTGGCACGTCCCACTCGCCGGCCGAGCCGCTGGCGGTGAGGTGGATGAGCGCCGCGCCGCTGTTGCCGGCAAAGGCTTCGTTGATGGAGAGCGCGGTCGCGCTCACTCCGCTCAGCACGACCTTGCCGCTGAGCGCGCCGCTCGCGAGCTTCGCGCTCAAGGTCGCGGTGCCCGAGGCGCTCGAGGCGGGCGCCGGCACGATCTGCGCCGCGGCCAGTGCGACATGGAAGGCGGGATTGTTGTCGACCGTCACCGTGACCGGAGCCGAGGTCACCGTCTGATCCATGCTGTCCATGACGCTCGCGGTGAGTGTGTGCGCTCCGTCGCCGACGGTGGTGGTGTCCCACTTCACGCTGTAGGGCGGCATCATGGAGCTGCCCACCTGCGTGCCGTCGACCAGGAAATCCACCCGCATCACCGCATCGCCCATCATCATGGAGGAGGCGCTGGCGGCGAGGGTGACGGTGAGGTGCACGGTGGTGCCCGGGGAGTGCATGGTCACGGTGGGCGCCATGCAGCTGCTGGACATGCCGGACATGCCCGGCATGCAGCCCATGCCCATTCCCATGCCGGTGGGCGAGGACATCCCCATGCCTCCGCCGCCGCAGGCGGCGAGCAGCGCGGCGACCGCACCGGTCAGAAAAAGTGAAGCTGGCGTCAACGCTTTATCGATACGCAGCGTGGCAGCCATGGCTCTCGCCTCCCTGTAAGCGTCCTGCATCGGTAGGTGTCGGAAGCCTACTCGCAGGTTTCGCCCGCGACATGCCAGATTCGGCTGCGGGAACACCCGCCCGACGGGCGCGGGGCCCGCGGGAACGTCAGCGGCGCAACTCTCGCGGTAGGGTGAAGAACACCCGCTCCTCGCGCCCCACGACCTCGCGCTGGGGCTCCCCGCCCCAGCGGCCGAGGTGCTCGACGACCTGGCGCACCAGCAGCTCCGGCGCCGAGGCACCGGCGGTCACCCCCACTGCGCGCTTGCCTGCGAACCACTCGGGACGTAGGTCCTCGGGGCCATCGATGAGGTAGCCGGGCACCCCGGCACGGTCGGCGAGCTCGCGCAGGCGGTTGGAGTTGGAGCTGCTGCGCGAGCCCACCACCACGAGCACGTCGCACTGCTCGAGCAGCTTCTTCACCGCGTCCTGGCGGTTCTGGGTGGCGTAGCAGATATCCTCGCGGCGCGGGGTCGCGAGGCCCGCAAAGCGCGCGCGCAGCGCGGCGACGATTTCCGCGGTGTCGTCCACCGACAGCGTGGTCTGCGTGACGAAGGCCAGCCGCTGTGGGTCGCGCACCTCGAGCGCGGCGACATCGGCGGTGCTCTCCACCAGATGGATGCGGCCGCCGCAGGAGCTGTCGAAGCGGCCCATGGTGCCCTCGACCTCCGGATGTCCCGCATGGCCGATGAGGATCACGTCGCGCTGCTCGCGCGCGTAGCGCTGCACCTCCATGTGCACCTTGGTGACGAGCGGACAGGTAGCGTTGAACACGGTGAGCCCGCGCCGCGCGGCCTCCTCCTCGACCGTGCTCGACACCCCGTGGGCGGAGAAGATCACCGTGCCACCGGCGGGCACCGCATCCAGCTCATCGACGAACACCGCTCCCAGCCCGCGCAGCCGCTCCACCACGTGGCGGTTGTGCACCACCTCGTGACGCACGTAGATCGGCGGACCGAACAGCTCCAGCGCCCGCTCGACGATGTCGATGGCGCGATCGACGCCGGCGCAGAAGCCGCGCGGATTGGCGAGCAGCACCTGCATCAGGTGCGCCGCCTCTTCGCGGCCCGCGTCTCGCGCCACGCATCGAGCAGCAGCAGCGCCGCCCCGACGGTGATGGCGGAATCGGCGACGTTGAAGGCCGGGAAATACGCATTGCCCCAGTGCACGTGTACGAAGTCGACCACGCGGCCGAGCGTCAGGCGGTCGATCATGTTGCCGAGCGCGCCGCCGACGATGAGCGCCAGGCCGCAGGCGAGCAGCCCGTGCACCCGTGCGCTCAGGCGTCGCATCCATACGATCAGTGCCGCGCTCACGATCAGCGCCAGCAGCACGAACAACCAGCGCTGCCAGCCGGAGGCCTGCGACAGGAAGCTGAAGGCGGCGCCGGTGTTGTAGGTGAGGATGATGTCCAGCACCGGCAGCACGTGCACGCGCTCCGACAGCGCGAAGTGGTGCATGATCCACGCCTTGGCGGCCTGGTCGAGGACGATCACGGCTGCCGCCAGCGGCAGCCAGCGCCAGCCGCTCGCGAGCAGCGGCAGCGCCCGGGCCGGCGGGGCGCTGGCCACGGGCGGCGCCTCGCCCTGTTGCGCATCGCTCATACGTACTTCCTCTGTTCGCCGGGGCCCTCGATGTTGCTGATGCAGCGCCCGCACAGCTGCGGGTGCGCGGCGTGGGTGCCGACGTCCTCGCGGCGCTGCCAGCAGCGCACGCACTTCGGCGCGCCGGTCGGCTGCGCCAGTACCCACACCCCGCTCGCGCCGGTGTTCACCGCCGCCACCGCCTGCGCGGGCGGGGCGCTGACCTCGTGCACCTGCGCCTCCGAGGTGATGAGCAGGAAGCGCAGCTCCGCGCCGAGCGCCGCGTAGCGCGGATACTCGGCGCTCGTGCAGTAGACCTCAACCTTGGCATCGAGCGGGGCGCCGATGGCGCCGGTGTCGCGCAGCCTCTCGAGCTCGCGGGTCACATCCGTGCGCAGCCGCAGGAGCGCGTCCCAGTCGAGCGCCTGCGCCGGCGCCTCGGGCAGCTCATGCCAGGTGACGTGGAACACCGACTCGGCGCGTTCGCCGGGCAAGTGGCCCCACACCTCCTCGGCGGTGAAGGACAGGATCGGGGCGAGCCAGCGCACCATGGCCTCGGCGATGTGAAACATCACCGTCTGCGCCGAGCGGCGCGGCACAGCGCTCGCCGGCGTGGTGTACATGCGGTCCTTGATGACATCGAGGTAGAAGCCGCCGAGGTCCACGCTGCAGAAGTTGTGCACCTTCTGGTAGATGAGGTGGAACGCGTAGCGGCGGTAGGCTTCCACCACCTCCGCCTGCAGCGTGCGGGTGCGCGCGAGCACCCAGCGGTCGAGCGCCAGCAGCTCCTCGGCGCTCACGGCGTGGCGCCGCGGGTCGAAGCCGGCGAGGTTGCCGAGCAGGAAGCGCAGGGTGTTGCGCATGCGCCGGTAGGAGTCGGCCATGCGCTTCAGGATCTCGTCCGAGACCGCGATCTCGTTGGCGTAATCGGTGGCGGACACCCACAGCCGCAGCACGTCCGCGCCGAGCGTGTTCACCACCTTCTGCGGGGCGATCACGTTGCCCAGGGACTTGGACATCTTGCGGCCCTTCTCGTCCACGGTGAAGCCGTGGGTGAGCACGCCCTTGTAGGGGGAGCGCTCGTAGAGCGCCTCGGACATCAGCAGCGAGGAGTGAAACCAGCCGCGGTGCTGATCGGAGCCCTCCAGGTACAGCTCCACCGGCGCGGCGATCTCGGGGCGCTCCTTGCCGACGCACTCGAAGGACAGGCCGGAGTCGGCCCACACATCCATGACGTCGCTGACCTTGTCGTAGTGCTCGGCCTCATCGCCCAACAGCTCGCGCGGCTCGAGGTCGAACCAGGCATCGATGCCGCCCTGCTCGACGCGCGCCGCGGCCGCCAGGATCAGCTCCTGGGTGCGCGGGTGCAGCTCGCCGCTCAGCTTGTGCACGAACAGCGGGATCGGCACGCCCCAGGTTCGCTGCCGCGAGATGCACCAGTCGGGGCGGCTCTCGATCATGCCGGTGATGCGCGGCTCGCCCCAGGCCGGGGTCCACTGCACGTTCTTGATGTCGCGCAGCGTGTGCTCGCGCAGCCGCGCCTGCTCCATGCTGATGAACCACTGCGGCGTGGCGCGGAAGATCACCGGTGACTTGTGGCGCCAGCACACCGGATAGCTGTGCTCGAGTTTCTCCTCGTGCAGCAGCTGCCCCGCCCGACGCAGCGCCTGGATGATGACCGGGTTGGCCGCATCGACCTTGAGGCCCTCGACCAGCGGCGTACCGGGCAGGAAGCGGCCGTCGTTGCCGACCGGGTTCAGCACCTCCAGGCCATAGCGCTGCCCGACCGCGAAGTCCTCCTGGCCGTGACCAGGGGCGGTATGCACCGCGCCGGTACCGGCATCGAGCGTCACGTGCTCGCCGAGGATCACCGGCACCTCGCGCGGCAGGAACGGGTGCCGGAGCTTCAGGCCCTCGAGCGCCACACCCTCGCAGCGCGCCAGCACCGTCTCGAGGGTCATGCCGTAGCGCCTGAGACAGGCCTCCATCAGCTCCGCGGCCAGAATCAGGCGCCGCACCGACTCCCCGCGCGCCTGCACCAGCACGTAGGCAAAGTCGCCCTTGAGCGCGACCGCCTGATTCGCCGGCAGCGTCCAGGGCGTCGTGGTCCAGATCACGAGCTCCACCGGCACGGTGTCGAGCTCGGCGGGGGCGAGGCCGGCGCGGCGCGCGAGCTCCGAGTTGTGCACCACCCGGAAGCCGACGTCGATGGCGGGCGAGGTGCGCTGCTCGTACTCGACCTCGGCCTCGGCGAGCGCCGAGCGGCAATCGAGGCACCAGTGCACCGGCTTCACCCCCTTGTAGAGGTGGCCGTTCTCGATGATGCGGCCGAAGGCGCGCAGCTGCTGCGCCTCGTAGCCGCTCGCCATGGTGAGGTAGGGATGGTCCCAGTCGCCGAGGATCCCCAGGCGCTTGAAGTCGGTGCGCTGCAGCTCGATCTGCTCCTGCGCGTACGCGCGGCAGGCGGCGCGGAAGGCGCGCGCATCGAGCTTGGCGCCCGGACGGCCGTGCTTTTTCTCCACCTGCAGCTCGATGGGCAACCCGTGACAGTCCCAGCCCGGGATGTAGGGTGAATCGCACCCGTCCATGGAGCGGGATTTCACCACCACGTCCTTCAGGATCTTGTTGACCGAGTGCCCGATGTGGATGGCGCCGTTGGCGTACGGCGGCCCGTCGTGCAGCACGAAACGCGGGCGACCGCGCGCGATCTCACGCAGCTTGCGGTAGGTGCCGCGCGCCTCCCAGGCCTGCAGCTGCTTCGGCTCGCGCTGCGCGAGGTCGGCCTTCATGGGGAAGTCGGTCTGCGGCAGCGTGATGGTGTGCTTGTAGTCGGCCATGTCCTCTTTCAAACGTTCAGGATGCGCCGCGCGGCGACGGCATCGCAGCGCATCTGTGCGGCGAGCGCCTCGAGCGAGGCAAAGCGCTCCTCATCGCGCAGTTTCGCGACGAACTCGACCTCGATCTCGCGCCCGTACAAATCGCCGCTGAAGCCGAACAGGTGCGCCTCCAGCAACGCCTCGGTCCCGCCGACCGTCGGGCGCGTGCCGAGGCTCGCCACCCCAGGGAGCCCGGCGCTGCCGGGGAGGTGCACGCGCACTGCGAAAATGCCGGCCACCGGCGCACGCCGCCGCTCGAGCGGCAGGTTGGCGGTGGGAAACCCCAGGCCCGCCCCGAGCCGCCGACCCGGCACCACCCGCCCACGCATGGACCAAGGGCGTCCCAGCTGGCGCCGCGCCGCCGGGAAATCACCGCGCGCCAGAGCAGCACGCACCGCGCTGCTCGAGATCCGCTCCCCGTCCAGCACCACCGGCTCGAGAACGTCCACCGCAAAGCCCAGGCGCTCCCCCGTCGCGGCCAGCATCGGCGCGGTGGCCTGCCCGTTCTTGCCGAAGCGGAAATCGTGGCCCACGACCACGACGCGCGGCTCAAGCTCGCGCGCCAGGAGCTGCGCGAAGTCTTCCCCCGAGAGGTTACGCAAAGCCTCGCCGAAGCGCAGCAGCCACAGGTAATCCAGCGGCTGCCCCGCGAGGATGCGGCAGCGCTCCCGGAGCGAGGTGAGCCGCGCCGGCGGATCCTGGGGCACAAGGTACTCCCGCGGCAGCGGCTCGAAGGTGCACAGCACCGCCGGCAGCCCGAGGCCCGCCCCGTGCGTCGCCAGCCGCCCGAGGAGGGCCTGGTGCCCGAGGTGGATACCGTCGTACGCCCCGATGGTGAGGACGCAGCCGCCGCTGGGGCGGTGGGGTGAGGCGGTTCCGCGAAAGAGCTGCATAAGGTCAATTAAGTGACTGATCGCAAAAGATTAAACCACGGCCCGCTGCGCCGCGCCCGCGCCTGCGCGGGCGAGTTTATGTGAACTTCCGGCCGGCCGCCGTCGCCGTTCCGGGTCGCGTTGACAAGCAGGGGGAGGATAAGCAGACTACCGCCCCCGCGACCGGGGACGCTCAAAGCACGGAGATTTCGTGGCCAATACCAAGTCCGCTGAGAAGGCTGCCCGCCAGGCCGAGAAGCACCGCGCCCGCAACGTGGCGCTACGCTCGCGCATGCGCACCGCGGTGCGCAATGTGACCACGGCCATTACGGGGGGCAACAAGGAGGCGGCGCGGAGCGGCTACGAGAAGGCGGTCCCGGTCATCGATTCCCTGGTGAGCAAGCAGATCATCCACCGAAACAAGGCCGCGCGGCACAAGAGCCGCTTGGCGGCGCGCATCCGCGCAATGCAGTGAGGCTTGCGATGAGTGACAAGGCTCGAATCCCGGTTCCGGTCATCCCGACCCCCCTGAAGCTCCGTCCCGCGGCGCGCCGCCAGCACCTACTGGAGCTGATGCGCGCTCGCGTGCCGACCGATCGCTCGCCTCCAAAAGCCCCATAACCGCCTCGCACAGCGGCCGGGTCCCCTCCCCGGTCGCCCCTGATATCAGGAAATGCGGCCCCTTGTAGCGCAGTGCGCGCACGATGGCGCGCGCGCGCTTCTCGGCCTCCTTTGGCGGCAGCAGGTCGCGCTTGTTCAGCACCAGCCAGCGCGGTTTCGCTGCGAGCTCTTTGCTGAAGCTCTTCAGCTCCGCCACGATGGCGCGCGCATCGCGCACCGGATCGGCGTCCGGGTCGAGCGGGGCGATGTCGATGAGATGCAGCAGCAGGCGCGTGCGTTGCAGATGCCTGAGAAAGCGGATGCCGAGCCCCGCCCCTTCCGCTGCACCTTCGATCAGCCCCGGGACGTCGGCCATCACGAAGCTGCGGTGCTCGCCCACCGCGACCACCCCGAGGTTCGGGTGCAGCGTCGTAAAGGGGTAGTCGGCGACCTTGGGCCGTGCGGCCGAGACGGCGCGGATCAGGGTCGACTTGCCGGCATTGGGCAGCCCCAGGAGCCCGACGTCCGCGATCACCTTGAGCTCGAATTCCAGTGAGCGCTTCTCCCCCGGCAACCCGGGGCCGAACTGGCGCGGGGAGCGGTTGGTGCTCGACTTGAAGCGCTGGTTTCCCCAGCCGCCCTTGCCACCGCGTGCCACCAGCAGCACCTCGCCGTCGCGGGTGAGGTCCCCGAGCTGTTCCTGGGTGTCGGTATCGCGCACCACCGTGCCGATCGGCACCGGCACGTAAAGATCCGCCCCGCCGCGCCCGGTGCAGTCATTGGCGCCGCCCGGCTCCCCGTGTCCGGCCTTGAAGGTGCGCTCGATGCGAAAGTCCGCGAGCGTATTGATGCCCGAGGCGGCGCGCAGATACACGCTGCCGCCGTGCCCGCCGTCCCCGCCGTCCGGCCCGCCGAAGGGTACGAACTTCTCGCGGCGGAAGCTGGTGCTGCCGCGACCGCCGTTGCCGGCCTGCACCCGCGCGCGCGCCTCGTCGACGAACTTCATGATCTGACTCTAGCGCAAACAAAAACCCCGGCGCTCGGGCCGGGGTCTTGGGAGAACCTGCGGTGCGCCTTCAGGCCTTCTCGGGCAATACGCTCACATGCAAGCGCTGCTCGCTGCCCTTCTTCTGGAACTGCACCTTGCCGCTCACCTTGGCGAACAGCGTGTGGTCGGTGCCGATCCCGACATTGGAGCCCGCGCGCACCTGCGTGCCGCGCTGACGCACAATGATGTTGCCGGCCAGCACCTGCTCGCCGCCGAAGCGCTTGACGCCCAGGCGTTTGGAGTGCGAATCGCGCCCGTTCTTGGTACTGCCGCCTGCCTTTTTGTGTGCCATGAGCCTGCCGTCCTGAGTAAACGCCGCGCCGTCAGCCGGCGCTGATGTCCGTGACCTTCACCTCGGTGAAGAGCTGGCGGTGGTTCTTTTGCCGCAGATAGTGCGCGCGGCGCTTGAATTTCACGACCGACACCTTGGCACCCTTGCCATGGCGCACCACCGTCGCCAGCACTTTGCCGCCCTTGAGGGTGGGCTTGCCCACCTTGACCTCCGAGCCTTCGCCGACCAGGAGCACCTCACCGAACTCGACGGTGGCGCCCGGCTCAGCGTCGAGCTTCTCGACGCGCAGCACGCCGTCCTTCGTCACCCGATACTGTTTGCCGCCCGTGGCGATGACTGCGTACATGGTGTTCAGGGAGATTGGGCAGGAGAGGAAAGGCCGCGCATTCTACTGGTGGACCCCGGCGGGGTCAAACGTGGTTTTTCTCAGGAACGGCAGGAACTTAGACGTGAATCTTTCCGCCGCACGCGGCGTGCGGATCCATTTCTCCAATGTCATCCGGGTCGGCTAGGATGCCTGAGGCCACACCGGCATGAATGCCCCGCGGACCCGTTTTTGGCATGACCCTGGAAGAGATTCGAGCGCTCGTGAAGGAGGACCTGACCTCCGTGGACGCGGTGATCCGCGTCCGCCTGAAGAGCGCCGTGCCCCTGGTGGATCAGATCGCCGAGCACATTATCAAGGGCGGCGGCAAGCGGCTGCGGCCGCTCCTGGTGGTACTCGCCGGCCGGGCCTGCGGGGCGCGCGGCCCCGCTCACGTCGAGGCGGCGGCCTTCATCGAGTTCATCCACACTGCCACCCTGCTGCACGATGACGTGGTGGACGGCTCTTCGCTGCGCCGCGGCCGCCACACCGCCAACGAGGTCTTCGGCAACCAGGCGAGCGTCCTGGTCGGGGACTTCGTGTACTCGCGCGCCTTCCAGATGATGGCGGGGCTCGCCAGCCAGCCGGTCATGGAAATCATGGCGGAGGCGACCAACGTGATCGCCGAGGGCGAAGTGCTGCAGCTGATGAATGCCCACGATCCGGACACGACCGAGCAGCGCTATCTCGAGGTGATCTACCGCAAGACCGCGAAACTGTTCGAGGCCGGCGCACAGGTGGCCGCGGTGCTCGCCGGCAGTGGCGCGGCGGTCCGGCAGGTCCTCGGCGCCTATGGCCGCCATCTCGGCAGCGCTTATCAGCTGATCGACGACGTGCTCGATTACCGCTCCAATCCGGCCGAGCGCGGCAAGAACCTCGGCGACGATCTGGCGGAGGGCAAGCCGACACTTCCGCTGATTCATGCCCTGAAGCACGGCAGCGAGGCGCAGCGTGCCGCCATCCGCAGGGCGATCGAGAATGGCGGCCTCGAGCAGCTCGAGCCGGTGGTCACGGCAATCGAAGCCACCGGCGGACTCGAATACGCCGCGCGCCTGGCGCGCGCGGAAATGGAACAAGCGCTCGGCGCGCTCGCTGAGCTCCCCGACTCCTCTTATAAGGACGGGCTTGAGGCGCTCGCGCGCTTTGCGGTCGGGCATACCACCTGAGTCAGAGCGTCAGGAGATTGCCAAACCACGCCTGCCCCCCCTGGTAGCGGGCGAGCCGCGCTTCCAGCGCACTCACGTCCCAGCGCAGTTTACGCACCCTCTCGATCGCCCGGCGCTCGCTGTCCGACGCCTGGTCGAAACTGCCGGTAGCAGCCTGGGCCGCCGCGCGGATCTCGAACTCGGTCGGATCGCCGCTCAACTCCCTCTTCACCTTGTCGAGCAGCGTCAGGGCGCGCCATGGATCCCGGAATTCAGGCACCGGCGCGGCGGCGAGCAGCGCCGACAGATACAGCATGCCGTCGTGATCGCCGCTCGCGGCCGCGCGCTCCAGCCAGAACTTCGCACGCCGCAGGTCTGCCGCGTCGGGCGTGCCGCGTAGCGCCAGTTGCGCAAGGGTCACCTGCGCGTTCGTCTGATCCGCCTCCGCCGCTCGCCCCAGCCACACCAGTGCCTTGTTCTCCTCGCACTGGCAACCCCGCCCGGCCAGCAGGCTCGCGCCGACCGCGTACTGCGCCTGACGATAGCCGGACTGTGCCGCCTTCAGAAACACAGGCGCCAGACCCGGCCGCAGCTCGTCCGCGAGCGCGGTGCCGCGGGCTTCGCCGCTCTCGCCCGCCAATGTTGCCCGCGCGTAGGCGTTGAGGTCGCTCTGCCTCACCCCCTGCCCCTTGGCGTACATGATCGCGAGGTTGTACTGCGCAACGCGCTGGCCGAGCTCGGCAAGCTCACGGTAGTCCTTCAAAGCGCGCTCGTAGTCACCCTTGCTGTAGGCGAGCTGCGCGGTGCATAGGTCCGCATGCGCCGCGGGGCACAGCGCGAGAGTTGCGGTCAACAGCAGCCAGGGGCGCATGATGACCCTCCTTCTTTTTTCCTCAGCATACCCGGCGGGCCAATGCGGCTCGCCTGGCAATTGCCCTGCCTCGAGCGTGCCCCTAGACTGCGCCACCTCTTGTCGACACGGATGAAGCCATGACCTCACTTCGCCTTGCGGCAGCTGCGGCCGCGGCCGTCTCCCTGGCTGCCGTCCCAGCTGCGCGCGCCCAGGAAGCCGCCGCCGCTACCCCCGAAACCATCGTGCTGAAGGCAGCGCACGTGTTCGACTCCGCCGGCACCGCACTCAAAGACGGCGCGACGATCGTGGTACGCGGCGATCGCATCGTGTCGGTCGGCACTGCGCCCGCCCCCGCGGGCGCGCGCGTCATCGACCTGGGCGATGCAACCCTGCTGCCGGGTTTCATCGATGCCCACACGCACGTCACGTCGCAGTTCGACAAGGACTACTACCACGGCTTCTACAACCGCATCATGCGCTTTCCCGCCGAGCAGGCGATGTACGCCGCACTGTATGCGCGGCGCACGCTGGAAGCGGGATTCACGACCGTGCGCAATGTCGGCGCCGACGACTTCGTCGACGTTGGGCTGCGCAATGCTATCAACGCCGGCGTGGCGGAGGGTCCGCGCATGCTCACGGCGGTTCATGGCATCGGCTCCCCCGGCGGCCACTTCGATGACTACGCATTTCCGCCTGATCGCGTGAAGCCTTGGGGTCCCATCGAGGGCATCTGCTCAGGTCCCGAGGAGTGCCGCGAGGCGGTGCGTTACCAGATGAAGTGGGGCGCGGACGTCATCAAGATCGCCGCAAGCGGCGGGGTGCTGTCCGAGTCCGACCCGGTCGATGTGCCGCAGCTCACCCCCGAAGAACTCTCGGCGATCGTCTCCGAGGCTCATAAGTGGAACCGCAAGGTCGCGGCGCACTGCCACGGCGACACCGCGGCACGGCTCGCGATCGCAGCCGGCGTCGACTCGATCGAGCACGGCAGCTTTCTCAGCGAGGACACGCTGAAGATCATGAAGGCCAAGGGCGTATACCTGGTGCCGACGCGCATGGCCGTGTACTGGGTGAGCAAGATGGCGGACAGCTATCCGCCGAAGATCGCCGCCAAGGCGCGCGCCGCAGCTGCCGCGCACGGCAACATGTTCAAGACCGCGCTGCGCGTCGGCGTGCCGATCGCGCTCGGCACCGATGCAGGGGTCTATCCGCACGGCATGAACGGCATGGAATTCGGCCTGATGGCCGATCTCGGCATGAGCCCCGCGGCAGCGCTGCTGGCCGGGACGCGCGACGCGGCCAAGCTCCTGGGCGTCGAAGGCGATGTGGGGACGCTCCAAGCGGGCAAGGTGGCCGACATCGTGGCGGTGCCCGGTAACGTGCTGAGCGACATTCACGCCACCGAGCATCCGCTGTTCGTCATGCACCTCGGGCATATCGTGGTGCAGAAGAGCGGCAGCTGAGATTGCAGCACATTTGATGGCGGCGGGCCGGTTCAGTACACTGCGCGGCCGCGCCGCCGCCCCCACCGGAGGTGCGTCCGCGGGAAATCCGCACCAGCTTCGGGGTGTAGCTCAGCCTGGTAGAGCACTACGTTCGGGACGTAGGAGTCGGAGGTTCAAATCCTCTCACCCCGACCATTGAATCTATTGATGTTTTCTAGTGGCCCAGTCTAATGGGATCCAGGTCTCTAGCTCGCCGGGGTCCAAGTAGCCGCCTGCACGAATCTTGCTCCAATGTTAGCCCGCCAGTGGTGGTCAGAAACTAAGGGAGCGCGCCTCGCTACCACTTTCGCCCCTGCAGCGTCCTCGAATCCAGGTCTTGGCTACCGCGTTGCTGGGCCAAGAGCCCAGCCCCGGATCGACTGAGAACGCCCGTCAGCGCCGCCCTCGCAGCAGCGTCCGGATGCAGTACAACTCGCAGTGCGCGACGCGCAGGCGCTGCCCGAGCTGCATGCGGCCTGCCCTGCTGCGCGCCTGCACCCTGAGCTTCTGCACCCGCGCCGCGAGCAGCTTCGCGCCATGCCTAGCCGCCGCTAGCGACCGATATCTCGAGTGGCGCAAGCCGCAGACCTTCACCTGCCACCAGCCGGCGCGCTCGATCACCTCGATCTTTATTTTCTTCATCGCCGGGCCACCCAGGAACTCAGTTTGCCATACGGTGCGCCGATGGCTCGTCCACGTTAATGCCCTTTGCTGCAAAGCACAGGAGTAAGCTCGATTGTCTGCGATCGGGAAACAATTGAGGCGTGCGGAATTGAACATCGTCGAGCACTTCGAACGCAGGAAACGGTGGTGCGAAGAGGAGTTACGCGTCGCCGAGGCAACCCCCAGTTTTCGGCTGTATCGAAGGACCCACGGCGGCGGGGAAATCGATCTCACCGAGAAGCACAAGAAGGACCTGCGGGACGCGCGCGATGTGTACCAGCACGCAATCGACCTCTTAAAGAACACACGGCGAGAGTAGGAAACGTCGGCGCCGGGTCACCGGTCGACATACCACCCTATCCGGCTGTGCGGCGCACTTCGCCTCGCGGCCGCCATCCGATACGCCGTCAAATGCACATTGGCAGTTTGGATGCCCAAAGGATGCACACTACATCACGTGAGAGGCGCCCGAGCGGGTGAGTCAACCCAAGACGACCAGCCACCCTCTGCAGTTGTGTGCCACTAGCTCGGAGCCTTGGGTCTTCTGAGCCCTCTGGCCGCGTTGTTCTATCAGCTCTTCTCTCCGCTACCGCGATCGCCGTTCTGGAGTCTGCTGGGGTTCGCGGTGGGTCGCGGCCCGATGCTCGTTTTGTACGAGCGGCTGCTACGCCTCTTCCCATAGCATTCAGGAACCGCAAGCGCTCGCTGGCCGACGCCGGTCGAGGTCTCTGCTCGATTTCTAGCCTAAGGCCAGTATCCCGTCGGCACTAGCGAATCCCAGTACGGGCGGGCGTTTTCGGGGCTACCGGGTGGCTTTCACCCTGAGCCGTCTATCACCCACGACGGCTTTCAGGAGGTCCAGTTGGACCCAAGGTTCGAATCCGGATCAATAAATGCGCAATCAAGCGTGTCCAGGAGGCTGCGTACATTGAAGCCAGTGGCATTGGTCATCACGACCGTGCCAATTCCGGAATTGGGATACAACCGCATCATGCAATGAAAGCCTCCGCCGCCACCTTCCTTGTAGTAAAAGGGCTCAACGTTGAGCATTCCGACATGCCACCCAAGACAAGTCCGAACCGCTGCCCCGTCGTTGGTGTGCTGCTGCGCGAAGAACTCACTTCGTGTCGAATCGCGGAAGAGCGTGGAGTGCGGTCGGAGTTGATCTTGCAGGAATTTAGCGAACCCGCTGGCAGTGCCCACTAGCCCTCCAAAGGCCGCCCCGTTCGGATAGTGAGGGTAGATTTCCAGCCAACGGCCGTGGTAAGACCCGATGAACTTCCGGTCAACTAACATTCTGTTGAAGACGTTCATGAGGGAATACTTTTCCAAGTAACCGCGCGCGTGATCAGGAAGGCTCGGAATCTTGTAACCAAGTTCCTGTGGCGTTATGCCAAGGGGCCGAAGCACCCGCTCGTTGGTGTATGCCGTAAACGTAATGCCGCTTAGTCGTCCGACGAATTCCCCTAGCAGCCAATAGCCGATGTTGGAATAGCCGTATTTCGTTCCCGGCGCAAACGACAGGCGCTTATGCTTTTGGAGCATCGCTTCGAGGGCGACGTGCTCGTCAAAAGTCTCGTGAACATCAGGTGAATGCACCCAGGTCAGAGGGATGGGATTTGGTATCCCCGAGGTGTGTGCCAACAGCCTCCGAATAGTAACCCCCGGTCCGTACGGGCAGAAATCCAGGAACTGGTCTATCGGCTCGTCCAGACCGACATTCTGTGATTCGGTGACTTGGAGTACCGCAGCAGCCGTTACGGTCTTGCTCATGGAGTAAGCCATCATGGTGCTGGCCGCGAGCATTGGGTGACGACCCGCGAGATCCGCCCAGCCCCCGTAGTACTCGAATACGGCTCGTTTCGAAGTCACCGCAACAAATTGGAGTCCCGGTACTTGCGAAGTGCCAACGAGGGAATCCAGGTGGGCTCGAAGGGGCTGAAGCGTTGCCATGCAGGCATTATCGACCCACTGCGATACCCCATAGCTCTTCAGTGGCGGCTTGCCGGCGGGCCACTTGGGCGTCGCACCAAAGACGGGCTGGCGACGGCAATTGTGGGGCGGGTCGGTCAGACCACTCCGGCAGATGGCCATGTGCCAATATTCCGAAAAGGCGTGCTCGCAGGCCGCCCGCTTCTAGCGAAACAGTGCTTGGCGGGGGATGTACGTATTGTCTGGACGCGCGGTCGACGAAATATTGTTATACGAATCGGTAACCATCGTCACCGGCAGCATGGGAGCGCAATTGTAAGTGAGTCGCATGCTGGTGGTTTGACGAGGGAGGGATTGCTAATGCCGTTGCAGACGGATCCGGCCGAACGAAGCGGTTACCTGCGGTACTTCTACCGAAATTGGCGCCCGACACGCTTGGGAAGGATCTGGAACGGCGCCTATGCCTGGGTATCCGGGCTTGGACTGACACCGCAAATCTTGATCACGTTGCAGGTGAACAGCCGGAGCAATGGTCGTCTCCGCTCAACTGTCCTCGTCGGCGCAAGCCACGAAGGCAGTCGCTACGTTGTTGCAATGCTCGGCGACAACTCGGAGTGGGTGAGAAACATTCGCGCGGCGGGCGGAGAGGCGTTCATCAAGCGAGGCCGATTGCGCCCGGTCGTACTCAAAGAAATTCCTGCAGAGGAACGAGCGCCAATACTGAAGGCCTGGAGCCAAGTCGCCACGAGTGGCCGCCAACACCTCCCGGTTTCCCACGAGGCACCGGTATCCGCCTTTGAAAGGATTGCAGCGGACTATCCAGTCTTTCGCATCGATCCCGCGTGATCCAGCATCAAGCAGGTCAAGGAAAGGCGGCCCGCTCATGACGATCAGGCGTTCGAAATCCCCACGTTGGCGCGCCTGCTCGAGCTCCGCCGCGATGCGCCTTCTGCTTTATATCGGCGCGGGGAGCGCTCACCACCCGCTGCGTGGTGCGCCGTGGCGCCGCCCGGCGTCCCGCGGTGATGGGCGCGTGATCGAACTTCCGTCCCGGCCGGTCGGACTTGAAATCACGATCGTGTAGGTGCGCCTGCGGATCGAGCAAACGTCCAACGCGCACTTACGGCGGCGTCTGGACGATTGAGCGACAGGCCGGGAGCCGGTAGCCCACCGCATACGTAGTAGCGCGGATAGACGGCTGCACCACGGGTTTGAGAATAAGAAGCGCCTGCCGACAGAGAGGGTGCCGATGGCATCAGCCGCGATACACAAGACCCCAAGCAAGAAACCCGTCGCTCCCTACTTGTCCGACTACGGGGCTACCTGTCGTGCATTCACGTGGGAGGCTGCACGGAGCGAACTATCGGGAATGCCGGGTGGCGGCCTCAATATGGGCTACGAGGCGGTGGACCGCCAAGTGGCGGCCGGCTACGGTACGTGTCTTGCTGCGCGCTTCATCGATCGCGAGTGGCGCCGCACCGATGTAACGTACGACGGTCTGCAGAAGACCTCCAGCCGCTTCGCTAACCTGTTGCAGTCGCTCGGCGTTGCGCGCGGTGAATGCGTGGCGACGCTACTCGGCCGCACGCCGGAGCTCTTCACCGTGGTGCTCGGAACACTACGGGCAGGCCGGGTCTGCTGCTCGCTGTTCTTCCAGTTCGGGCCTGAGCCGCTCAAGACCCGCCTGCAACTGGGTCATGTGCGCTTGCTCGTGACGAGCGAGGCGCTATATCGCCGCAAGCTCGCGCCGATCCGGGAGGCACTTCCCGAGCTGCGCCACGTGCTGCTGGTCCGCGACCGGGACGCACGGGAGCTACCGGCGGATACGGCCGATTTTGCTAGCCTGATGAGCGCTGCTGCCGACAGTTACTCCGCGCTGGCGACCCGCGCCGAAGAGGTCGCGCTACTGCACTTTACGAGCGGAACGACCGGCAAGCCCAAGGGCGTGACACTCACGCACGCCGCGGTCGTTGCGCACCACGCGACCAGCAAGTTGGTGCTGGACCTGCATGCGCGGGAGATTTACTGGTGCACGGCCGACCCAGGATGGGTCACCGGAATCGCCTACGGGATCATCGGGCCGCTGACTCGCGCTGTCGGCATGATCGTGGACTCCGAGGAATTCGACCCGCAGCGCTGGTATCAGATCTTGGCGGAGGAGCGTGTCAACGTCTGGTACACGGCGCCAACGGCCATCCGCATGCTGATGAAGGCGGGCACGGCGCTCACGCGTGCACGGTCATATCCGGAGCTGCGTCTAATGCTGAGCGTCGGCGAACCGCTCAACGGCGAGGCGGTGCTGTGGGGCGTCGAGGCCTTCGGCATGCCGTTCCACGACACCTGGTGGCAGACCGAGAGCGGCGCCATCATGATCGCCAATTTCATTGCCTGTGATGTCCTGCCCGGATCAATGGGCCGGGTCATACCCGGGATCGACGCACGCGTGGTCCGCCGCCGTGCCGATGGCACACTCGAAGTCATTGAGTCGCCTGAAGATGTCGGAGAGATCGCCCTGCGGCCGGGTTGGCCATCGATGTTCAGCAGCTACCTGGGCGAGGAGGAGCGCTACCGTGCCGCGTTCATCGACGGATGGTATTTAGCCGGCGACCTCGCGCGCCGCGACCGGGACGGATATTTCTGGTTCATCGGGCGGGCAGATGATGTCATCAAGTCTGCCGGCCATCTCATCAGCCCCTTCGAGATCGAGAGCTGCCTGATGAGCCACCCGGCGGTCGCCCAGGCCGGCGTCATCGGCATTCCCGATCCGATAGCCGGCCAGGCCGTGAAGGCTTTTGTCGAACTCAAGGACGGCGTGGAGATGAGCGAGGAGCTGCGCCGGAGCCTCCTCGCGCACGCGCGGCGACTGCTCGGCGCGGTAGTGGCGCCGCGTGAGATCGCGTTCTCCGCGGCCCTACCGCGCACCCGCAGTGGCAAGATCATGCGCCGGCTGCTGCGCGCGCGCGAGCTGGGACTACCGGAAGGCGACCTCTCGACCCTCGAGGCGGGCACGTGAGCCCGCCGGCGCCGGCCCCCGTCACGCGTGAGCGCGGACTCGCTCTGCTGCGCGAGATGCTGCGAATCCGCTGCTTCGAGGATCGCTGCGTGCAGCTCTACGGCGAGCTCAAGATCCGCGGGTTCCTTCATCTATGTAACGGCGAGGAGGCGGTCGCGGTCGGAACGATGCAGGCGGTCGACCCGGACGACGCGATCGTCTCCACGTACCGTGAGCACGGACATGCCATTGCCCACGGCCTCGACATGAACGCCCTGATGGCCGAGATGTACGGTAAGCAGAGCGGGACCAGCCGCGGGCGCGGCGGGTCCATGCACATCTTCGACGTCCGTAAGCGCTTCTATGGCGGCAACGCCATCGTCGGCGGCGGCTTGCCGCTCGCGCTCGGGTTTGCGCTCGCACAGAAGTTGCAGCGCACGGCCGCCATCACGGCGTGTCTGTTCGGCGATGGTGCGGTGGCCGAAGGCGAGTTCCACGAGTCGCTGAATCTCGCGGCGCTGTGGCGCCTGCCGATGCTGTACCTGTGCGAAAACAACTTGTACGCGATGGGCACCGCGATCGAGCAGGCCGAAGCGCAGACCGATGTTGCGGGCAAAGCGCGCGTCTATGGCATACCGGCCGAGGTCGTCGACGGCATGGACGTATTCGCCGTCGAGGACGCAACGCGCGCTGCGGCGGCGCGGGTGCGCACGGGGGCGGGGCCTGCGTTCCTCGAGCTCCGGACCTACCGCTTCCGTGGGCATTCGATGTTCGACGCCCAGCTTTATCGGGATAAGGCCGAGATCGAGGCCTGGCAGAAGAAGGGACCGCTGATTACCTTGACGACGCGGCTCAAGGCCCTCGGTCTCATGAACGAGGACGACTACCAGCGGCTCGAGCGCGCGGCGCGTGCGGAAGTCGAGACGGCGGTCGATTTCGCCGAGCGTGCCGAGTTCGAGCCGGTGGCGCAGCTTGAGCGCTTCGTTTACGCGGAGCAGGCGCCATGACCGAGGAAGCCACGGCGACTCGGCCAGACGTGGCCGTGAGCGCCGGCCCCGATACGGGCGTCGCGCCGGTGCGCATGACTTACCGTGAAGCGGCGCGCGAGGGGCTGCGCACGGCGCTGCGGGCCGATTTGCGCGTGTTTCTGATGGGCGAGGACATCGGCCGCTACGGCGGCTGCTACGCCGTCACCAAGGGACTGCTGCACGAATTCGGCCCGGAGCGCATCCGCGACACGCCGCTCTCCGAATCGGCATTCGTCGGCGCCGGTATCGGCGCGGCCGTCGGGGGACTGCGCCCGATTGTCGAGATCATGACGGTGAACTTCAGCCTGCTGGCGCTCGACCAGATCCTCAACAATGCCGCCACGCTCTGCCACATGTCCGGCGGCCAGATCAATGTGCCGCTCGTCATCCGCATGGCGACCGGCGGCGGACGGCAGCTCGCAGCCCAGCACTCACACAGCCTCGAGGGCTGGTACGCGCACATCCCGGGGTTACGCGTGGTTGCCCCCGGAACCATCGACGACGCGCGCTTCATGCTCGCCGCTGCGCTCGAGTGCCCGGATCCGGTGCTGCTGTTCGAGCACATCTTCCTTTACAACATGGAGGGAGATCTCACCCCCGGACTCGAGCGGGTCGATATTGACCATGCCGTCATCCGCCGTTCCGGGCGCGACGTGGCGCTCATCACCTACGGCGGGAGCCTGCACAAGTGTCTCGCGGCGGCCGACCGGCTCGCCGCTGCAGGCGTCGACGCCGAGGTGCTAGACCTGCGCACGCTGCGGCCGCTCGATGATGCAACGATCATGGACGCGGTGCGGCGCACCCACCGGGCAGTCATCGTGGACGAGGGCTGGCGCAGCGGCAGTATTGCCGCGGAAATCACCACCCGGATCGTCGAGCAGGCCTTTTATGACCTCGATGCGCCGGTGGCGCGCGTCTGCACCGCCGAAGTGCCCCTGCCCTACCCGAGGCACCTAGAGGACGCTGCGCTGCCGAGCCCCGAGCGCATCATCGACACGGTGAAGAGTCTGCTGGCCCACAGCGAGGCGGGCTGATGCAGATCGACTTTCGCCTGCCGTCCCTCGGCGCCGACATGGAGCGCGCGACGCTCACGCAATGGCTGAAGAAACCCGGCGACCCGGTGCACCGGGGCGAGGCCATCGCCGTGGTCGAGACTGACAAGGGACTCATCGACATCGAGTCATTCGACGATGCCACGGTGACAGAACTCGTGGTGGCACCCGGGGCCCGGATCGCCGTGGGCACAGTCATGGCACGCCTGTCTGGCGAGGGCGCGGCCGCGGCGCCGGCGCACGAAGGCGCCGCTGGACGGGCTGCGTCCCAACCGCCACCGGCGCCAGCCCCTGCGCCCAAGCCGCCTGCGGTGTCGGCACCGGCCGCGCCAACCGCGGCCCCCCCGGCGCGCGCGCGGCTGTCACCAGCCGCACGCCGTCGCGCGCACGAGCTCGGGCTGCCGCCGGAAGCGCTCGAGCAGCGTGCGGCAGGCGGGATCCTCCACGTCGATGA
>CAZAXR010000035.1:0-10578 GCA_964489185.1 uncultured Steroidobacteraceae bacterium
CGGCCAGAACCCCAACGGCTACACCTGGGCCGCCTCCAAGGGGATCGGTTACATGTGGTGGGGCTGGAACGACTGGGACGGCGGTCCGCTGAGCAATAATCTAAGTCAGCCACCCTGGTACCTCAGCACCCCGCCAAACTAACCAGCACTGCGTGGCGGACGCGCGCGTGCCGTGCCGATGCGGCACGGATGCTCAGGTGTTCTGGCTTTTCCCGCCAACGGGTCGGCGGCCCGCGAGGCGCCGTGCGGCAGTGAGCCCGCCGAGCGCTGCCAGCTTCATTGTGTCCTTCCATGCCGAGGTTCCGGGTGGCCGCGGCTGGATGCCGTGCCGGCGCAGCTTGCAGTTGAAATGATAGATGCGACCCAGCCGCTGCACCGAGCGCAGGTCGAAATTGATGCTGAGCGCAATCGAGGGCTGCTCGCGGTTCTGGGCCCAGTGCGGAGCCATGCTCGGGATGTGCACCCCCAGCCCGGGGCCGAGCTCGTAGGTGCGGGCATCGCACTGGCGCTCCTGCTTGAACCGTGCACCGTTCGGATCACCGTCGTAGTAGCGCTCGAGCTCCTCGTGCGGGGTGAGAGTGCGGTCAGTCTGATCGAATACGCTTAGCAGCTTGTCTCCGACGATCTGGAACAGGTAGTTGGTGTCCGAGTCGAGATGGTAAGAGGTCAACCGGCCCGGGGAAGCGATCAGCACGGTCCCACGGCCGACCACGACGTCATCGCGCATGCGCGCGCCGGCCAGCTCGATGACGCGGTTGCAGATCTCGCGCACCGTAGGCCCGAGCACGCTGTCGGTCTCGAGGTGCTTGAGCATCACCAGCGAGTCGTTCTCCTCGATGCCGGCCATGGTCTCGAGCAGCGAACGGCGCGGGGCCACTTTCGCGTCCCAGCGGTGGGCGACGCCGACCCGGCCGTTCGACCAGTAGGAGTAGGCCGGCTGCAGCGGCAACCGCAGCGCCAGTTCCCGCAGACTCGCCAGGCTGAACAGCGGGTTGTCGTTCAGGGTGTGCGCGAACAGGAAGCTCGCGCGGTTGTAGTGCTCGCGGAACACTTCGCGCGAGCTCGCGCCGAAGGTCGGCAGCGAAGCTGTGGTGTCAGCAGTGGGCCCGGCCGGTGCCGGCGGGGATGACATGCATGCGCTCCGGTTGGCGCGTGGATACTCTGCTAGGCTCGAAAACCTGAAGAGCTTTGCGGTGCGTGCGAATAGCATAACGACGCGCGCAGCGCATCGCCAGAACGTCAGTGCGGGGACGCAGTGAGGCCGGGAGCGGTGCTGATTCTTGTCGTGGCGGTCCTGACCGTCCTCGCCCTGACCGCGGCACGTATCGCCCTCCACAGCTACCGCGGCGGCCGCAGCGACTTCGAGCGTACCGTCGCGCTGCCCAGTGCGCGTGATCCGGCGCGCAGCGGCATTCCAGGGCTCACCGAGATCGCATTCTCCGGAAGCGAAGGGAAGATCGCTGCCTGGTATGCCCCAGCCCGCAACCGCGCGGCGGTCGTCCTCGTGCACGGCACCCAGGCCGAACGCTCGTCGCTCCTGCCCGAGACACGCATCCTGGCCGCTGCCGGCTTCGGAGCCCTGGCGCTCGATCTGCCGGGGCAGGGCTCAAGTGCCGGACAGACGCGCTGGGGCGAGGGCGAATGGCGTGCCGTGAGTACCGCGGTCGACTGGCTGTCGAATCGTGCCGAGGTTGATCGCGGGCGCATCGGCGGCTTCGGCTTGTCCTTCGGCGGCTACGTGCTGCTGCAGGCGGGGGCGCGCGACCCGCGCCTCAAGGCCGTGGTACTGGCCTCCACGCCCTATGATCTGGATGAGGAGACGCGGCGCGCCAATCGGCAATGGGGCGCGCTCACCGAGCTGCCGGCACTCTGGGTACTGCATCACTACCGCGGACGCGTCGAGGACATTGCTCCGTCGCAGGCGCTGCGCGCGCTCGCACCGCGCGCCGTGCTGGTGCTCGGGGGAGAGCGCGACTACATGGTGCCGCCCGCGGCGCTGCGGCAGCTGTACGAGGCGGCGCAGGAGCCCAAGGAGCTGTGGATCGTCAACGGGGCGGGGCACGCGGGGTTCGCGGACGTCGCGCCGGCGGAGTACGCGCAGCGCTTGACGGGATTCTTCCTGCGCACGCTCCAGGCGCACACGGTCGAGTGACGGTCCTAGCGGCCAGCTTCCTCGGCGATCATCTGCGCCATCCGAGTGGCCATGTGCGTGGCCCCGGGGTCATGGAACATCGTGAAGTGATTGCCCTCGACAATGATCAGCTCCACGCCCTCGGAGGCGTAGCGGCCCCAGCCGGCGAGCGGGTCGAACAGCCAGCCGGTCGGCTCCTGCGTGCTGCGGAACAACACAATGCGTCCGCGGTAGGGCTGCGGCTCGTAGCGATCGGTCTTGGAAGTGAGGTACTGCAGCAGCCACTGGTCGTATTCCTGGGGCGCAATCGCCGGCAGGTGCGCCTCGCCGTTGGCAGTAGTTGGGCCCCGAAGCCGCGCGATGAGCCCGCGCATCCGCCGCACCGTCATCAGGCGGTTGAAGAAGTCCACGAGCGACTGCTTGCCGGCCATGTACTTGCGCCACTCCTGGCGCGCCATCTGCCAACGCATCGACTGATAGCCGACGAGGCGTCGCCAGCGTGGCAGCCGCGCGAAATAGCGCGGCAGCCACGAATCGATCAGGAACAGCCGCGCCACCGGCTGGCCGGATTCGACCAGCTGCCGCGCGATTTCGAAGGCCAGGGCGCCTGCGACGCACCACCCGGCCAGCACGTACGGTCCGTGCGGATGCACGCGGCGGATCAGTTGCACGTACTCGGCGGCGATCTCTTCGAGCGTGCCGGGGAGCGAGGCACGGCGCGCGGACGGGTCGAACACCTGCAGCGAGGTCACCGGCTGATCGGGGCCGAGGTGCTTCGCCAGCATGTAGTACACGCCGGTGTTGTTGATGGCAATGAGCGGTGGCCGTGATCCGTCGGCCTGCAGGCGCACCATCTGGCGGAAATCAAAATCGCGCAGTTCGCTGCGCAGCAGGCGCGCCAGGCCGCGCACGCTCGGCGCCCGGAACAGCGCCCCGAGGGTGATGCGGCGCCCATACTGCGACTCCACGCGTGCCAGCATGCGTGCGGCCAGCAGCGAGTGCCCGCCGAGCTCGAAGAAATTCGCGGTCGGATCGAGCGAGTCGTGCCCGAGCAGCTGCGTCCACAGCTCGGTCAGCTGCTGCTCGAGCTGCGCGTCGGTCTTGAGCAGTTCCCGCCCCTGCGAGGGGAGCGGGGCGCTGCGCGCCTGGCCCGCTTCCGCATCGATGATCTCGACGACGCCGCCAGCTCCGACGCGCGCCCAGTCGCCGGTTCGGAACAGCCGCGTGCCGCCCGCGGGATCGTCCATGAAGCGCACCACTTCCCGGCCCTCGAGACCCTGGAGGTAGCCGTCCACGACTCCGTCCCCGCCGACGAACAGGCGTCCTGCGGCCCCCACCGGTGGTGTCTGCAGCCGCTCGTCCAGAATGCGAAAGCGCGTATTCGCGAACGGCTCCCCCAGCAGACGCAGATCGTGCGGCTCACGGATGCGCCGCGCCGCCACGCAACCGCTGGTCTCCGCATAGCCGTGCAATGACCACAGTTCCGCACCGCGGGTGAACAGCCGCGCGGCAAGCTGCGGATCGAGGGTGCCGCCACGAAACAGGATCTTGTTGAACTTGTAGCGGCGCGGCAGCGTCAGCAGCAGCTGCGGCCAGATCTCCGGCGCGGCGTGGATTACGCGCACGCGCGCGCGTCGCAGCAGGTGCGCCAGGCGCTGCGGATCGGCGGCCTCCGCCTCGGTGATAATCGCGATGCGCGCCCCGAACAATAGCGGCAGCAGGAGTTCCACGGGAGTGGATTCCGGCGGCGAGGGGCCCAGAGCGAGGACCGTGTCAGCCGAGTACAGACCGAGCCTCTGCTGCACGCCGGTGAGCATGTTGAGCAGTCCCTGGTGCGAGACTTCCACCGCGGCGGTGGCATCCGGATGCGCGGTGAACCACACGGCTGCGGGGCTGGCAGCGGTGAGCGGCGGCGGCGGCAGTGGGTCGCCGGCCGGGTCCGCGGCAAAATCCTCGATTACGCCCTTGGGGGCCGTGAGTGCATTGGCCAGCCCGGATGCGGCAAGCACAATCTGCGCGCCGCACGCGTCGATCAGGCGCTGCAGCTGCGGCGCCGGATCGCGGGCCCCGAGGGGCACGTACGCCGCGCCCACCTTCCAGGCGCCCAGTATGCCCGCGATCAGCTCCGGGGAACGCTCGAGCGCCAGCGCCACGCGTGCGCCCGGACCCACGCCGAGCGCCTGCAACCGGCGCGCGAGGCTCTCTGCCCTTGCCTCCAGCTGCGCAAAAGTGAGCCGGCGCTCGCTGCACACGATGGCCACCGAATCGGGCGTGAGCACGGCGCGCGCGGTGAACGACGCGGATACGGTCTGGGCGAGAGGGTGAGCCACGCTGCGGCCGGTGAGGCGCGCGGCCAGCCGCTCCACTTCGGCCGGGTCCGCCAGACGCAGCTCCGAGAGCCGGCGGCTCGGTGTCTCGACGGCGCTGCGCAGCAGTGACTGGAAATATTGCAGCAGGCGCTCGGCGGTCTGCGCCTCGAACTGGTCGGTGTTGTATTGGCAGGAGAAGCGCCAGCCGTCCTGGCGCTCGACCATAAAGAAATTCAGGTCGTAGATGGCGCCGGCCGGGAGCGAGGGCATGTCGATGAGCGTGAAGTCGCCATAGTTGCGGTTCTCGATGAAGGTTCTCTGGAAGATGAAGTTCACCGAAATCGGCGGGCTGCTGCTGCCGCCGCGCCCCGCCTTGACCATGGCGAGCAACTGCTCGATGGGTATGTGGCGGTGCTCGAGCGCCTCGGTGATGGTAGCGCCGGCGCGTTCCATGATGTCCGTGAAGCGCGGGTCGCCGCGCAGATCGTTGCGCAGGATCAGGGAGTTCACGAACTGACCGATCATCGGCTCGAGCTCCACCTGGTCGCGCTCGGAGACCTGGGTGCCGATGACGATCTCGGACCGGCCGGTGTAGCGGGCCAACATCGCGCACAGCGCGGACACGGCGGTTGCGAACAAGGTGACTCCGCGCGCGGTGCTGAGTGCATGCATGCGGTCAGTCAGCTCGCGCGGCAGCACCAGCGAGGCGATGGTGCCGCTGGTGGTGGGCACGGCCGGTCGCAGCCGGTCGGGCACGACCTCAAAGGGCTTGACGCCCTGCAGCTGGCGGCTCCAGTAGGCGTTCTCGGCCTCAGTGCCGCGCTGGCGCAGCCACTCGAGCTGCCACAGCGCGTAATCGCCATACTGAATCGGCAGACGCGGCAGTTCCGGGGTGCGCCGCGCGCGCAGCGCCCGGTAGATGGTGCCCATTTCGCGCGCCATGACCCCGATCGACCAGCCATCGGAGACTATCTGGTGCGTGGTCACGAGGATGATCGTCAGCTCCGGGCTGTGCCGGAGCAGCACGACGCGGATCAGCGGGCCAGTACTCAGGTCGAACGGGGCGCGCGCCTCGATGAGGCCGATGCGATCGCCCTCGACAGCGCGTGCCTCGGAGGTGAGCGCGTCCAGCTCGATCTCGGAGATCTTGAGCGAGGCGTGCGCGGCAACGCGCTGCACCGGCCTGCCATCGACCTCGAGGAAGCGGGTCCTCAGGATCTCATGGCGCGCGATGATCTCCGCCCACGCTTGCTCCAGGAGCTGCGTCGACACCGCTCCCTCAAGCCGCCAGCGCACCGCCACGTTGTAGGCAGGATTGCCCGGCTCCAGGCGGTCGAGCAGCCAGAAGCGCTCCTGCGCCACTGAGCAGGGAAAGTCGGAGTACTCGGAGGGAGCGGCCTCGGCCGCGACCGTCAACTCTGCGCTGCGCTCTCCGTCCTGCTGTGTTTCGGGGAACGTCGTCGCGCCGTAGACCGTGTCACCTGCCGAGGCCATTTACCGCTTGGTCGTGGTGGCGGAGCGGCGGCTGCGCTGAAACTGGCCGAGCGTGGGTAGAGCTGCGCGCGCCTCACTCGCCGACGCGCTGGCCGCTGCCTCATCAATGAGGGAGGCCGCGGCTCGCAGGGTGCGATGCTGCAGGAGTTGTCTGGCCGTCAATCGAAAACCCTCCCGAGTGGAGCGGGCGATGATTTGAAATAGTTGGATTGAGTCCGCTCCAAGTCTGAGTAAGTCCATATTTGCGCCGACCCGGGGCAGATGCAATACCTCGGCCCAGATCCTCGCAAGACATAATTCGGTGGGGGTCGCGGGCGCTGTGAACTCTTCTGCGTCCGCCGCGGCAAGCTCAGGCTTGGGAAGTGCGGCGCGGTCGAGCTTGCCGTGCGGCGACAGCGGCAACTGCCCCAGGCGCATCCATACGCTCGGGATCATGTGGTCCGGAATCTGCGACGCGAGCGCATCGCGCAGTGCGGCTTCCGACAAGCTCGCCCCCGCAGTTTCGCTGTAATACGCGACCAGGCGCGGCGCTCCCGGAACATCCGCGCGCAGCGTTACGGCGGCGCCGGCGATTCCGGCAATGCGCGCGAGCGCCGACTCGATCTCGCCCAGCTCGATCCGGAACCCACGCAGCTTCACCTGCAGGTCGGTGCGCCCGAGCAGCTGCAGCTCCCCGCCCGGCAGCCAGCGCGCGCGGTCACCGGTGCGATACATGCGTCCCGGGGCGAACGGGTTGGGCGGGAACTTCTGCTGCGTCAGCTCGCTGTGTCCGTGGTAACCGCGCGCCACCCCCTCGCCGCCGATGTGCAGTTCCCCGGGGACGCCCTCGGGCAGCAGCTGATCGTTGTGATCCAACACGTACAGCTGCGTGTTGGCGATGGCGCGGCCGACGGTGACCGGCTCATCGCCCGCAGTCATGCGCCGGCACGAGGACCAGATCGTGGTCTCGGTCGGGCCGTATAGGTTCCACAGCTCGCCCCCGCCCTTGAGCAGCTCATTGGCGAGCTCGCGGGATAGCGCCTCGCCGCCGCACAGCATGCGGAACGCCGGCGGAGCACGAAAACCCGCTTCCAGCAGCAGCCGCCAGGTGGCCGGGGTCGCCTGCATGACGGTGGCGCCGGTGCGCTCGAGCAGCGTCCGCAGCGCAAAGCCATCGTGCAGCTCCTCGCGAGCGGCAATCACGACCCGCGCGCCGACCGTGAGGGGCAGGAACAGCTCAAGCCCTGCGATATCGAACGAGATGGTGGTGACAGCCAACAGCACGTCCTGGGGGGCCAGCCCCGGCTCGCGCGCCATGAAGCTCAGCAGGTTCACCACCGAGCGATGGGTTACCTCGACACCCTTTGGCGTCCCGGTCGAGCCGGAGGTGTACATGACATAAGCGAGGTCGCCGGCAGCGACCGCGGTGCGCGGCCGCCCGGAGGTTGCCGCCCCGAGCGCGTCGGCATCCTGACGCAGGTGGACGGCCGGGGTGCCGGGCGGCAGCAGGTTGGTCTCGAGTGAGCCGTCGGTCACCAGTCCTGCCAGGCCTGCATCCTGAGCGATGTGGCGCAGACGCGCCGGCGGATGCGCCGGGTCGAGCGGAACATAGGCGCAGCCCGACTTGAGCACCCCGATCAGCGCCAGCAGCATGTCGGCCGAGCGCTCGCACGCGACGCCGATGCGCCGGCCGCTGCCGCGCGCGCCGAGGCGCTCCAGCAGCAGCGCGGCGATTTGATCGCTGCGGCGTTCGAGCGCGGCATACGTGAGGCTCTCGCCTGCTGAGTGCACCGCAATCGCCTGCGGATGCACGGCGGCGCGCGCGGCGATGAGTTCGTGAATACAGCTATCGCGCGGGAAATCCGCCGCGGTGCTGTTGTACTCCAGCAGCAGCCGCCGACGCTGGGGTTCAGGCAGGAGAGGCAGGCGTGACAGCGGTTGGGAGGCATCGGCTACCAGGCTCTCGAGCAGGCGCTGATAGCAGTCGAGCCAGCGATCGATGGTCGCGGCGTCGAACAGATCGGTGTTGTAGTCGCAGTCCAGACGCAGCCCGCCATCGGATTCGATGATGTTGAGGAACAGGTCAAAGATGACGTGCGCCTTGCGGTTGGGCGTCACCTCGACTTTGAGTCCATCGAGCTCGAGCCGCTCCGCGAGCCGCTCGAGGTTGAACTGGATCTCGGCCAGCGGCACGCGATTGGGCTCGCGTGGCTGGCCGAGTTTGCGCACCAGAGTGCCGAGCGTGTAGCTCGAATGCTCCGAGGCGTCCATCACCTGCCGCGCGACGCCCCGCAGGTGCTCGCCGAGCGGCGTAGCGTCGTTCCACTGCGAGCGGATCGGGAGGAAGTTGACGCAATGCCCCACGAGGATTTCGTCTTCCAGGAGCGACTGCCCTGCGGTGGGGACCCCGACCACCACCTCGTTGCTGCCACTCAGCCGGCCGATGAGCGCCTGGAAGGCCCCGAGCAGAGTCACGAACAGGGTATTGCCCGACTTGGCGCCGGCCTGCTTGATGGCGCGGTATAGCGCCGCATCAATACGGCGGTAGCAGCTCGCGCCGCTGAACGAGCGCAGCGGCGGTCGCGGGCGGTCGGTCGGCAGATCCAGCGGCTTGACCGGCTCGCGGAAGCGCGCGAGCCAGTAGCTCTCGGTTTTGGCGGTTTCGGCCGGATTACGCTGGGCCTGGGCACGGGCGTAGGAGCTGAACTGCAGCGCCGGCGGGAGCTGTGGCTGCTGGCCCCGACACAGCAGCCGATAGCTCTCGGCGAGCTCGCTCACGATGATGTTAACCGACCACCCGTCGCACACAATGTGATGGGCGGTGAACAACAGCACGTGTTGCTGGGCATCGAGCCGCAGCAGCTGTACGCGCGCCGGCGGCCCGTTCACTAGGTCGAAGGGGGTGCGTGCATCGGCGTCTATGACCTCGGCGAGCGCTGCCCGCGCATCGGGTCGCGCCGCGAGGTCGGTGACCTGCAGCGCCATGGCCTCGGGCTCGCTCACCCGCATCTCCTCGCCGGTAGGGCTGAAGCAGATGCGCAGCGCATCGTGACGCGCGAACAGCAGCGTAAGCGCCTCCTGCAGCGCCGCCGGGTTCAGCGCGCCGCGCATCTCGAGGCTCACGGATTCGTTGAACGCGCACGAGGCCTCATCTCCCATCTGTGCCGCGAGCCAGATTTCGGTCTGACTCTCGGTGAGCGCAAGGCCGGCGCCGGAGCCTTGCGGGGCCGCGGTCGCGGCAGCGGCGCCCGCGACGAGGCGCTCGCCCGGCGGGCGTCCGAGGATGCCCGCGGCGTTGAGCTCGGTCACGCTGTCGCGGAACGCCTCATGGATGTGGCGGATGTCCGCGTCCGAGTGCGCGGTTGTCAGGAAGCAGGGGAAGCCATCCTGGATGTGGATGCCGCGCAGCCGCAAGTGATAGAACAACAGCGTCGCCAGCGGGTGCTCGTTATGGATGTTGAAGTAGAACCAGCTGGAGAAGGTCTCGATCGGCGTGATGATGCCGAAGCCGGCGAACAGCTCATTGAGTTGCGCCGCCAGTGCCGCGGTGCGCTGCGCGAGCTGCTGCTGCAGCTGCGGCCCGGCGCTCTTCAGATGCAGCAGCACCGAACGTGCTGCCGCCAGCACCAGCGGGTGGCGCACGAAGGTGCCGGCGAAGAACGTGACGCCCACCTCCGGGACTGATGCGTCACCGAAGCTCCAGTGCCCGCCATCGAGCGCATCCATGAACCTGGCGCTGCCGGCGAGGATGCCGATGGGCAGTCCGCCGCCGACCACCTTGCCGTAGGTCACCAGATCGGCGCGCACCCCGGCGAGCGCCTGGATACCGCCCGGGTGCGTACGGAATCCCGTCACCACCTCATCAAGTACGAACGCGGCGCCGGCATCGGCGGTGATGCGGCGCACCTCGCGCAGGAAATCGAACGGCTGCAGGCTCGGGTGGCGGCTCTGCACCGGCTCGACCACCACCGCCGCGAGCTCCTCGACGTGCTCGCGCAGCCACGCGAGTGTCGCGGGAGTCGCATAATCGAGCACGATCATGTTCTGCACCGCGGCTGCCGGGATGCCCGGGGCCACCGGCACCGAACGCGGCGCAGCGCCCGGGTGCTGCACGCCCTTCACCAGCACCTCGTCAAACTGGCCGTGGTAGTCGCCGTTGAAGACCACGATCTTGTCGCGTCCGGTCACGGTACGCGCCACGCGCATCGCCGCCATGACCGCCTCTGAGCCGGTGTTGCAGAAAGTCGCCCGCTCGTTGCCGGTCAGCTCCTTGACGAGCTCCGCGACCTCGCCGGCGAGATCCGCCTGTGGGCCGATGGGAAAGCCGCGCTCCAGTTGTGCCTTGACAGCATCCAGCACGAAGCCGGGCCCGTGCCCGAAGGCGGTGCCGCCAAAGCCGTTGACGAGATCGACGTACTCGTTGTCGTCTACGTCCCAGAGCTTCGAGCCCGAGCTGCGCTCGACCACGATCGGGTAGACCAGCTCCTTCCACTCGCTGCGGAAGCCGGCGGCGGCGCGCGGGTCGGCGAGCACCGGGCGGTGGGCCTGAGTGAGGCGCTTTGAGCCCGCGGTGCGGCGCGTGTAGCGGGCGATGAGGTCGTCGACGTGACGCTGGTACGCAGGCGCAAGCCCCTGCGCACCGCTCGACTGCCGCGGCGCGAACAC
>CAZAXR010000036.1:0-9914 GCA_964489185.1 uncultured Steroidobacteraceae bacterium
AGTCCGCGCAGCGAAAAGGCATGAGTCGCATCCCCGGGCGCGGAGCCGCGGAAAGCGTACAGCACCCCTCGCCCGAGAGTCGGCGAGTAATACTCCATGCCGTCCCAGTGCACGCCGTCGGGGCGCATCGACACGTGATACAACTGCGCCTCGCGCAGCAGCGGCCGCAGCGCTGACTTGTAGAGAGCAAACTGCGCGCGCGCCTCGGCGCGCTGCTGCGCGCTCCAGTGACGCGTGTCGATCATCAGCGAGAACCAGCCCAGCATGCCGCTGCGCAGCAGGTAGCGGAAATTCTCAATGCGCGGCGTCGGCCAGTCGGCCACGTACGCTTCCAGCATGGCCGGCGGCAGCACGTAGCTTGCATCATAGAAGGCACGGCGGTTGGAGAGCGGATCGTAGCTGTCGGTGATGGAGAAGTAGTCCCCGTGTGCGGCGCTTCCGAAGTCCACCATACGGCCACCGTCGTTGCAGATCTCCAGCAGCAGCGGCGGATGACGTGCCCGGAGCCGCGCGTAGATCTGGTAGTAGGCGCGAGTTGCGTGGTAGCTGACATCGGTCGAGTTGGAACCGTCTACCCACACGTACCCGGAATCCTCATAAACGCGCTCGGTCGCCGCGTCCGGCGGCGCGGCCGGGTGGTCGCGACGGGTGCTGCCCTGGGCGACGAGATAGCCGTCGTGCTCGAGCATGTCGAGGTGGTAGCTGGAGACGATGCGCTCAAGTTCGTTCTCCGCCCAGGTGCGCGCCGCCGCAAGACCCAAATCGATGGTGATTCCTTTGAAAGGCTCGCTGTGCTTCCAGCCAACAGGCGGGTCAGCAATGAGCCAGTCGCGGGCGGCCGGATCGTAGGCGTTCAGCGCGCCGGGCTGAGCCGAGGTCCCGGCCTGCGTCCAGTCGACCCACAGTCCGAACTTGAGGCCGTGAGCGTGGGAAAAGTCGGAAACACGGGCGATGCCGCGCGGAAACTTGGCCGGATCAGCGTGCCAGTCGCCGACGGCGCGAAACCACCCGGCATCGAGATGAAACATCTCCAGTCCAAGATCGGCCGCGTCAACGATCATGCGGTGCGCGAGAGCTTCGTCCACCGCCATGCCGCTGCCCCAGCTGTTACTGACCAGCAGCGGGTACCGGGGGTCTCGCACCGTATGCGGATTGTTGAGAACCGCGCGCACCCACTGGCGCAGCACGTTGCCGGCGTCGTCAGGTCCTCCCGTGAAGGCGCCAAGGAAAATTGTCGGCGTAGTGAATTCCCCGCCCGGCGGCAGACGCGTGCGGTACGGACCCGGCAGAGGATTAAGTCCCGCCTCGCCCGCAAGCGATGTCCGCTCGCGCCGCAGCGTGATCTGCGTGCGGCCGCTGAACTCGATGCCGACGTACCAGCCGCGCCGCGCGCCACCGGACTCCGCGACCAGCAGATAGGGAATCATCTCCCGCGGCTGGTGGGCGATGGGACGCGCATAAGTGCTGGAAGCGCCGCGCCAGGTATCGCCCTCGCGCAGCGCATCGAGGTGCGTGCCCTCCGCGGAGGGCGTATCCGCGCCCTTCTCCACCCAGAAGCGCTGCAGCGCTGTCTGCGCGTCGACGGCCCAGTCGAAACGCAGGCTCGGTTGCAGCGGCAGCCATACCTCTTCCCGGCTTTGGTTTTGGATCGAGATATCGTGTTCGACCGGACCGCGTGTGGCGCGCACCCGCCACACCCATACCGCCCTGAGCCGTGGGGAATCGCACACGTACACCAGCTCAATTCGCTGCGGCTCGAAGTGGCTGGCGGGGCGATCCAGGTGCCACGTCAGCTGTTGCGGCGCGCCGCGGACCTCGATCTCACGAGGCAGCGGTTCCGGAGCGCGGTTGGTCCATGCACCTGTGCCCGGGAACGCCAGCGTGGTCAACCGCGGATCCTGCTCGCCCGCTTCTACGGCAATGACCGTGTCCGCGCTGGCAAGTCGCCCCGACGGCAGTGGTGCGCCGCCGGCACGCGACGCCATCGTTGCCGCACAAATCGCACCGTACGCGAGGAGCCGGCTTCGGATGCTTCGCATGGTCGAGGAGTTGCAACGGGCGCCGCGGGAAATCATCGCACAGTTCTTAAGGTGCTCCGCACCGGCCGGGGGCGTATCCTCGGCGCACTCCTCGTTACGGGCCTTCTGGAACACCGCTACCGGAACACCCGCGGCGTCCGGCAGTCGAAATTGTTGGCGGCGGCACGCTGCCGCGGAGGCCGATATGCGCTACAGAGTGCTTCTCTCCTGGGCTGTCGCCCTGCTGACTCTGACCGTGGGAGCGTCGGCACCTGCGTGGGCGGACGTCCCGTCATCCGCCGGCGCAAATTCCGAGCCCGCCGTCTGGACCCCTCGTGAGGTGACCTTCGTCTACAAGGCCTTTACCACCAAGTACAACTGCGACAGCTTGCGGGGCAAGGTGAAGGACCTCCTGCTCAAATTGGGAGCACGGCCGGACCTAGAGGTGCGCACCTACGGCTGCACACAAATTGCTTCCCCGGATCCCCTTCCGGGTGTGACGATCAAGATGAACGTGCTGCAGCCGGCGCACAGCGGCGAGACTGTGCCCGCACACTGGAAGACGGTCGACCTGGTGAGCCGGGATCCCACCGATGCCGCAGGCGAGTGTGAGCTCATCGATCAGCTGCGCCGCGAGGTGCTGCCGCTGTTCGCCGCGCGCAACGTCCAGTTCTCTACAACCTGCGTCCCGCGTCAGCTGAACCTCGGCACTACGGAGCTGAAGGCCGAGGTGCTGGTGCCTGACCCCGGTACCGCAGCGCCCACCGCTCCCGCCGCCGCTCGCTAATCTCCGCGGAAATCGTGGCGGATTGGCCGCCCGGTGCGTCAGCTGCGCGTGCCCAGGCGCAGGTTGTTCCAGCCCGCATCCGCCATCCAGCCCCCGTCGACGCTGAGCGTTGCCCCGTTCACGAAGCCGCTCTTTGCTGAGTCGGCCAGAAATACGATCGCCTGGGCTACGTCGTCGGGCTTGGCGAAGCGCGCCATCGGCACACGATCAACGATGTCCTGATCCGAGTAGGCCCCGCCGGCCTGATCGGCAACGTCCATTTCGGTCTTGATCCACGCCGGGCACACCGCGTTGACCCGCACACCGCGGCCGCCCCACTCGGCCGCAAGCGTGCGCGTGAGGCCGATCAACCCGTGTTTGGAGGCGTTATACGCGCTGCGATGAGGGATACCACCGAGCCCCGCGACCGAGGCGACATTCACGATGCTGCCGGAGCGACGCCTGAGCATCTGCACTCCCAGGTACTTGCACAGCAGGAAGGGGCCGAATAGGTTGACGTCCAGCACCCGGCGCCATTGCTCGGCGCTGGTGTCCTCGGCGGGTGCGATGCAGCTTATGCCGGCATTGTTCACCAGGACCTCCACAGCGCCATGGCGCGCGCCGATCCGTTCAGCCAGATCACGCACGAAGGATTCCGAGGTGACATCTCCCTGCACGGCTTCCGCAAGCGGATCTGCCGCGCATACGCGTGCGCGGGCCGCCTCCAGGCCCTTGATGTCACTCAACACCAGGTGGAACCCGTCGCGCGCCAAAGCCTCCGCGCATGCCAACCCCAGCCCCTGCGCGGCGCCCGTCACGAGCGCGACGCGTGCGCTGCTCGAGACTGGCGAATCATCGGTCATTGCCCTCACCGTTCGCTTCGCTGGCTGACATTAGTTGAAGACCCCTCGAAGTGCCCGAATCACATTGGTTCGTAGCCAAAAGTCTGGACCCATGGAGCGAGCGTCGGCAGACATGGCTCGAGAAAAGCTCGGTAGTTGCGCCACTTGCCACGGGCGCTGCCGTACAGGGGGTGCACCACCTGCGAGGCACTCGGGGTGCCGATGGTGCGCGCCCTGGCAGTCTCGGGGTAGCGGCGCACTCGCTCGTCCCATTCCAGCTCCAGAAACGCCAGCAGCTCGCGCACCGTCGCTTCGAAGCGTGCAACGATGTCCTCGTACTTCACCACGTGCAGGGCGAGCGGCAGCTTGCCGCGACTCACTTCGATGAGATGCATGACCGCATGGTAATAGGCAGCCGCCGTGTCCAGACGCAGCAGCTGGTACATCGCCACGTTCATGCCGAAGCGCTGCTGGAAGCAGCTCAGCACCACATCGCGCGGATCGCGCAATGCAAGAACGATGCGAGCAGCGGGAAACAGCCGATGGATCAGCGGCAGCAGCACCGCGTTCAGCGGCTGCTTGTCGACAAATACGCGCGTCTCAGGCGCACCCGCAGTGCCAGCCCTAACCCGCTGCCAGTAAAGTCCCCGCAGCCGCTCGATCTCGGTGGGTTGCAGGCTCGCCCAGCGATTGAATGCCTGCTCCGTGTTCATCAGTTCGGTGGCGGCGTCGAGGAGCGTGTCGCGCTCTTCCAGCGTCGAGACTTCGGGGTGCGAGGCCAGGATCTGGTCCAGCAGCGTAGTACCCGAGCGCGGGAAGCCGATGAGAAATACCGGAGTGCGAGCCGCCGGCGGCGGCGCCTGCCACTTGGATGGGTCGATTCGGTCAACAAATGCCGTCAGCCGCGTGACGCTTGCTGGCGCCAGGGGTCCGCTGACGTGCGCGAACATCGGCGCATACTGCGCGTGCTGCAGGGCGTTCGCCTCGCCAAAAGCATGGAACGCGTCTTCATAGCGCGCCAGTTTGTCGTAGGCTTCACCGAGGTATCCCTGTGCGAGGACCCGGTTCGTGACCGACAGAGAACCCCCGCGCAGCAGTCGCTCCAGGATCGAGACTGCCCCCGGGGCATCTTCCTGACGCAGCGTTGCACGCGCGAGGGTCAGCGCTGCGAGCACATTTTGGGGTGCCAGTTGCAGCGCGCGCGCCGCGAGGCTTCGCGCATCGTCGAGGCGATGCTCCTCCTCGGCAATCCGCGCCAGGCCTGCAACCGGATCGGAGTAGCTTGGGTCGAGTGCGCCCGCACGCTCGTACGAGTGCCGAGCCGCGTCGCGTTCACCGAGCTCGATGAGTACGTTGCCGAGATTGTTGTGAGCGATGGCAGAGCGTGTATCGACTCTCAGCGCCGCATCGAGGGTCCGACGGGCATCCAGCAACCGCCCCGTCGCGCGATACGCCGAGGCGAGATTGACCAGTACGTGGATATGCGTCGGCATGAGTGCCCGTGCGCGCTCGTACAGCTCGATGGCTGCGCGCAGGTCGCCCGCCTCCGCCTGTACCGCGCCGAGCACCATCAGCGCATTGGCCTCGGGGCCAAAGTGCTCAAGGACCGCGCTAGCGAACCCCGCTGCCTCGCCCCACGCGCGCCGCTGCAAGGCGGCAAATGCGCGCTGCATGAGCTCGGTCGGATCACTGGCGGTCACGGCTGACGCTGCACCGAACCGGCGGGCACACACAGTGCCGCACGCACCCGGTGAACAGATGGAATGGCGGCAAGCGCCCGGGTAGCCGGGCGCTTGGCCTCACAATTGGTCACGAACGTCCCTAGGTCTTCCGACACGCCCGGAGAGATACCATACGCACAGTGTGCTACGGAAATTCCACCTAGCGAGCGGCTGTTGTTGTGACCGATTAGGCGACGCTTGGGGTCTGGCATGCTTGCTCCAAGGGCGGGCGGCTTGAATCAGACGTTTGGCCTATAGGATCAGGAGCAGGCGACGCTCATGCTCCGTACTCGGATCGGGGACTATCCTGCTCAAAACTGGGGGTCTCGTGCGCAAACTTAGCCCGCTGCTAGCCGTCTCGGGAACGGCTGGTTTCATGATCCTGACCGCCGCCCTGCCGGCCCGGGCGACGGACGTTGTGCCGTTCGCCGGCTTTCGCTTCGGCGGGATCGTCGGGACCCAGCAGGTCAGCACCGCCGCCGGGCCCAAGTCGGTATCGCTCGATGCATCGCTCAGTTACGGGGGTCTGATCGACATCCCAGTCTCTGAGCCATACGCCGTGGAACTCTATTACAGCCGTCAGCCGACGAAGTTTTCCAGTGATACGACGGCATCAAACCGCGATGTAACGGTGAGTGTTCTGCACCTCGGGGTCGTGGATACGGTGCAAACGGACGATGAGCAGCTGTCATGGCTCCTAATTGGCACCGCGGGTGCAACTCAGCTATCCGCAAGCGGCGGCGGAAGCGAGACCCGCCCGAGCATCGGCCTCGGCGGCGGCGTCGTATGGATGGCAACGGATCACATCGGTGTGCGCGGCGACCTGCGGGCCCTTCTTACCTTCGGCGGCGGAGGCGGCGGCACAGTGAACTGCGGCGGAGGTTGTGTCGCGAGCTTTCATGGCAATCTCGTCGCACAGGGCGAGGCGAGCATCGGTTTAGTCGCGCGATTCTGAAGTGGCGCAGCGTCGGCGATGCCGGCGTCGTCCGCTGGAGCCCGAACGACTTGCAGTATCTGAAGATTTATCAAGGCCCGGCTGAGCCCCAACGTGCTGCCGAACACCGCGAGGTATCATCCACGCCGGGAATCGGAGATCAGGGTTGCGTTCCCGGATTCGCACCTCCCCTTTGCTCGCGGCGGTGGCATCATCAGCCCTATACCTCGGTCCGTCCGTTCGCGCAGGAGATGCTGCGTCCGATACGGTAACCATTGAGGCGCAGCGGGAGCGCGAACAACTGCGTCGTGAAGTCAGCCGCTTCGTTGACGCCACCATCATCAAGCCCCGTGGCGATGAGTCACTGCTTCGCTGGGACAGTCCGGTGTGTCCGCTGGTGGCGGGGATGAAACGCGAGCAGGGGGAGTTCGTGCTCGCGCGGCTCTCGGACGCCGCCCGGGCGGCGAACGCGCCGCTCGCTGGGGACAACTGCCAGGCGAATCTCTACGTGATCGTAGCCCGCAACCCCAGCGACTTCCTGCAGCTTTGGTGGCGCCACGACCGACGGCTGTTCAACACCACGCATGGCGTGGGCGCAGTTAAGCGCTTCATCGAGACCCCACGGGCGGTACGCGTTTGGTACAACGACTACTCTGTCGATCCCGATTCCGGCAGCGAGATTCCGGTTCTGCTCGCGCAGAGCGCTGCTCTGGGAACCGGACCAACGGGGCAGCAGCTTTACCCCGTGAACATTCGCCCCGGACTCGGTTCGCGTCTGACGTACACGGCGGTGCGCGCCATCGCCTCGGCAATCGTGGTGATCGACGCGCAGAGAGTGGCAAGTCTCAATTTCGGCCAACTAGCCGATTACGTGAGCCTGGTTAGCCTTGCCGAGGTCAATTTCGACAAGGACGTCGGCACGGCGCCCAGCATCCTCAGTGTGTTCAATGCCGGCGAGAGCACCCCGCCCCAGGGACTCACGGCGTGGGATCATGCATTGCTGCGCGCAGTCTACAAAACGAAACAGAAGGAACGCACTCAGCTGTCGCAAATCAAGACCGCGACGCTGGACGAGCTCATCGTGCCGAAGCCGCACTGACCCGAACCGTGCTGCGCACCTTGCACAGCAGGCCCTCCCGCCCTCCCGATCCGCAGCAAGTCAAATACAATTCACCACGTTATCGCGCTCGAGGCGAGCGGAACCCGAAATCCTGTGCGACCACACGCTGAGGGCGGCAAGGCGTTCTAGATTATGTGAAGGCTAAAGCGGCCTAGCTTGCGCTCGGTCCGCTGGAGACGTCCCCGCCGAATGGCGAACGATACGGCAAATGCCTGTAAAATGCCTGTATAAGAAGGAAAGT
The DNA here is from genome assembly GCA_964489185.1 of uncultured Steroidobacteraceae bacterium. Lineage (GTDB taxonomy): Bacteria > Pseudomonadota > Gammaproteobacteria > Steroidobacterales > Steroidobacteraceae > 13-2-20CM-66-19. The sequence continues at coordinate 7,643 of CAZAXR010000036.1, forward strand.
TCAGTTCTGTCCTGTGCCAATTAGCAGGATCTTTTCATAATTCTTGAAGAACGGCGCCGGGCGCGGGCGTTCCCTCGTACACCCAGGAAGTTAATCAGCTCCGCGGCAAACAACATAACGGCGGCTCAGGGGCGAAACGCGCAGACGTGCCTTAGTAGTCGCTCAATGTGATCGAAGCGCAAACCATAGGGAAGGACTGGCGCGCGTTGACTAATACCATTCGATGTGTGTGCTTGACGCTCCTCGGCCCCCTCCTGCTCGCGGCAGCGGGCCACACGGCGCGGGCGAGTTCCCTTCCGGTAGGGTTTGCCGACACGACGATAAACCGTCCCGACGGGCGACCGTGGGACAGTGCCGCGGGAGTTGCGTTCGCCGCGGATGGCCGCATGTTCGTATGGGAACGCACTGGACGGGTCTGGCTCCTCGCGGACGCCGCCACCCGCACTGAGCCGCTAATCGACCTCTCTGACGAAGTCACCACCATCGGCTCTCTGGGTCTTACGGGCTTCGCGCTCGATCCGCAATTTGAGCGGGACGGCTACCTCTACCTCTTCTACGCTGTAGACCCGCAGCATCTTGCAAACTGCGATGCGCCTGCTTCCGGTGCTGCTGCCTGCCGCGACGCGTACCGCGCGCGCCAGCACGCGCCGAGCGGTGCGACGATGGGGCGCCTGGTCCGTTATCAGCTCGACCGACCCGCAGGGGCGCAGGACTTCCGCACCGCGTCCACGGTGAATAATGCGAGCCGCCGAATCCTTCTGGGTGAGACCCCCGGCGGCAGCGCCGTGCCGATTGGCTGTGTAGCAACCGACAGCACAGCCGGACCAGGCGGACTTGCGTTCGGCGCCGATGGCACGCTCCTGGTCGGCTGTGGCGACGGCGCAGGCGTCAGCGGCGAGGACTCCGGCAGTGATTCCACCACTCAGTACCGGGATGCACTGGCGGCGCGACTGATTACCGCGGCCGAAAACGTCGGCGCGTTTCGCGCCCAGATCGTCGACTCGCTGTCCGGCAAAATCCTGCGCCTCGATCCCACGACCGGAAACGGCCTGCCCAGCAACCCCTTCTATGATCCGAGGGCGCCGCGTGCGCCTCGGTCGCGCGTCTGGGTGCTCGGCCTGCACGACCCGCAACACTTCAGTGTGCGCCCCGGCTCCGGCAGCCCACACGCAGCGGATGGGCAGCCGGGAACGCTTTACATTGGCGAGGTGGGCTTCAGCGCGCGCGAGGCCCTCGTTATTGCGCGCGACGGCCGAATGAACTTCGGCTGGCCGCTCTACGAGGGTGTCGGCAACGAAACGACCGATTTTGCGGGCCTGTCGGTGGTCAATCGGTTAGCCCCGAATCCGCTGTTTCCCAAGGTGTGTTCGCAACAGTACTTTCGGTTTCGAGATCTGATCACTGCCGACTCAGTGCACGCATCCTGGCCGAATCCGTGCGATCCGTCGATCGATGTGCCTGCGACTGATGACGTATTTGTTCGTGACCGCCCGACCATCGACTGGCTGCACAGGGGAGCCGACGCACGCTGGGCCGCCTTCGGTAACTCGGGCGAGCCGCTCGCACTACCGCTCGGCGCGCGGGCACCCAATGGCGCACTGGTCTCCGGGCCCCACTTCAGCGGCACGTCCTCCATCGGCGGGGTCTGGTACCAGGGCGACAGTTTTCCCTTAGCTTTCCGCAACGTCTACTACCACGCCGACTCCGGCGGCGAGTGGATCAAGGCCTTCGCCTTCGATGCCCACGACAACCCGCTGGCCGTCCGCGATTTTCTCGGGGCCGGCGGTGCGATCGGGGCGCTCGGCAACGATCCGCGGACGGGCGATCTTTACTACATCAGCGGGCTGTTCGGTTCCGAGATACATAGGCTCAGCTACTCGTCCAAGAGCGGCGCGACTGCTGCTCCCACGGCGCCAAGCGTCGGTGCTCAGCCCGCCAGCTCGCTGTCGGCTGCTGCTCTAGCGCAGACCCCCCGATCATCCGCAACGACAGCCCGGTCGCCCACGAGTAAGAGCGCCGCTCCCGCGGCGTCGGGCAACCCGACTTGGAACAACGGTGACATCGGGGCGGTCACGGCAGCCGGCTCCGACACCGTCAACGGCGGCACCTTCACCGTCACCGGCTCCGGGGTCGACATCTACAACAGCGCCGACTCCTTCCAGTTCGTCTACCAGGCCTTCACCGGGGATGGCTCGATCACCGCACGCGTGGTCAGCCAGACCAACACCAACGCCTGGGCCAAGGCCGGCGTCATGTTCCGTGAGACCCTCGC
>CAZAXR010000037.1:0-384432 GCA_964489185.1 uncultured Steroidobacteraceae bacterium
TGTTCTTGATCTGTCCGTTCGCAGCGCGTACTAGCAGTACCCTCGCATTTTGCCCCCTGACAATCTATTCGTACCGCTACCTATTGGCGGAGTGAAGCGAATACTCTTCAGGCGTTTCGTGCTCTCCATTCGAGACAAGACGGTCAACGCCGGCTGCGGGGGCGGCTCGAGCAGCGCTGCTCAATCGGCCGGCACCGCTCAAACGGCAATGCGGTTTTCGATCACTGCACCCGCTGATGCCACGGCCGGAGGCACGGTCACGTAGATCTTGTCAGTTACTGGGTCCACCGCGATGATCGGAGAAACCGCGTTGGGATCGGTCACGGTGGTCGTCAAGTTCGTGGTCCCATCGATGACCGTGACGTTCCCGGGATTGTTGCCGCCCCCGCCCGGACTGCTATTCGCCACGTAGATCTTGTTGGTCACCGGGTTTACCGCTACGGCGATCGCCTCAAGACCACTGGCGTTAGGGTCGGTGACAGTTGTGGTTGAATTCGTAGCGTCATCGACGACGGTAACGTTGCCCAGGGCGTTGTTGGCGACATAGATCTTGTTAGTCGAGGAGTTCACGGCCACTGAAGCCGGGCCTTGCGGCGCCCTGAGGGTGACTTGCGTAACGGAGCTTGTGACCCCATCGATCACGCTGATACTGCCCTTCGTCCCAGCTGGAAAGTTCCCCCAGTTGGCGACGTAGATCTTGTTAGTCGTTTCGTTTACCGCGAGGGCGATCGGCCCGTCCCCGACCTGCACGGTCGTGGTGGAGTCGGTGGTGCCGTCGATTATGGTTACCGTCCCTGCCAAAATGTCTGCGACGTAGATCATCTGGGTTGCGTGGTTGATGGCCACAGCGGCGGGACCGTTGCCGACAGAGAGCGTGGTGTTAATGCTTTGTGGCCACACCCACACCGGCCAGGCGAGCCATAGACCGAGAAGCATGCGACTGGCGTTCATGTCCGACCCCTGTGTCGCGTGCACCACCGCGCGTTGTTGACTACCGCGCGCTATGTGCGCCATCCGGGGAGCCCGCTATGCGGGCTCCCGTGCTTTGCGTCGCGACCTACATCTGTTCGCTATCGGATTGACCGCGACGACGTCAGCGGGGAGTTAGCTCGCTCTGACGCCCCGCTCAACGACGCCATCACCTGTTGGCCCAGCGGTCGTCACTTCGCGGCGACCTGCGGCACTTCGATTCCGTGCGCCGCTGCCTCCTGGAGTGTATGGTTGCCGAGATAGAGCTGCGTGAGCAGCGGTTTCTTGGCTGAGCGCACCGCGTCTCCAAGCGCCTTCTCGTAGCAGCCCTTCACGTTGTCCGACGGCAGCAGGTCGGCGCGGGTGCCGCGCGTGCACACCATCCACGCAGCATTCTGCAGGCGCGTGTAAAACGTCTGCACGTCCGCCGGTCGACTCAGATCGAGTCCTTGCATGCTGACCTGAGCACTAACGGGCACGATGTGATCCTTGGCGGCAACATTGCTTACCACCAATGCACATGCGGCGGCGCCAAGGACGAAGCGGAAGGCTGTGATGCTCAACTTGCTGTACATGTCAGTCTCCTCTCTGCGTTGTCGAGGTCACCCGATTCATTGATAACGAGTGTTCGAGGGCGCGATTTGGACACCGCTGAATTCATGCGCCGAGACCCCCTGAAGGCTCCAGAACCCCCGGCGGCGGTGAGGCAGCAAAAGTTTTGGTTGCCAATTTGCTCTCTAGGCACTCATATACGTACAGGAGGAGGAGCCCTGCACCAGTGGCCGTGGCCGACCCGAAACCGTCCCTGGTGGAGCGGCTGTTCGCCGAGCACGGCGGCGCCCTGCAGGCGTTCTTCCGGCGGCGCATTCGTTCCAAGGCCGATGCGCCGGACATGGCACAGGAGGTGTACGTGCGAATGCTGCGGATCAGTGACCAGGAGGCGATCCGCAGTCCCGTCCTGTACCTCTACACAGTCGCCAACAACCTCGTGAAGGAGTACGCGGTGCGCGACCGCCGGCGCGCCGCCGGCGTCGACATCGACGCCCTGGCAGCGCACGAGGAATTGGAGTTGGCCGCTCTGCCCGCGTTCGACGGCGAGCTCGACGCGCTGCAGCGGATTGCCCGGCTGCGGACCGTGCTGAAGCAGTTACGGCCGAAGTGCCAGGCGGCGGTAGCGTTGCGCTTCACCGAAGGTCTCACCTACCGGGAGGTAGCCATCCGCCTTGGGGTATCGCCGCAGATGGCTAAGAAATATGTCGCACAGGCGCTGGTTCATTGTCGACGCCGCATGGCGCGGCTAGGTTGACGTATGATTTCCAACGAAGAGCGGATCCGAGCCGCGATCGCCGAACAGGCGAGTGAGTGGTTCGTGGCAAATGACGAGCGGCAGCTGGATGAGCAGGAATCCGCGGCTCTGGTCGCGTGGCTCAAAGCCTCGCCGATGCACATCGACGAGTTCCTTAGGGTGTCGGTGATCGCGCGCGATCTGCCCCATGCCTGCTCCGACCCTGAGCTTTCCATCGACACCCTGGTCGCACGAGCACGGGCTGAGGACGATGCCCCGGTTGAGCCGCTGTGGTCGCGAGTGTTCGCCTCGCTCCGGGACATTCCCGCGCGCCGCTGGCAGACCGCCGCAGTTGCTGCCGCTGGGATCGGCGCACTGGCGCTGGGCTTGTTGTTGTGGGACCCGAGACCCGCCGCGCAAGTCACAGTTCCGGCCGTCGCGGCGCTGCACTTTGAGACACGTCACGGTGAACAGCAGACTCATCGTTTGGCAGACGGTTCGGTACTGCACCTGAACACGGACAGCGCAGTTACCGTGCGGTACAGCCCGACGGAACGCCTTGTGTCACTGGCTTCCGGCGAGGCCGAATTCGAGGTCGCTCACGCACCTGAGCGCCCCTTTCGGGTGTTTGCTGGAGCGGCCGAGGTTGTTGCGATCGGAACCCGATTCGACGTGCGCCTGAGGAATGACGCTACCGTGGTGACGGTAGTTGAGGGTCGGGTCGCCGTCGGGCGGCCCGCATCGCCGGGAAGTGGCGCTGAACGTCCGGACCACGCAGGGCAATTCGTGGAGCTGGATGCCAACCAGCAGATCACTGTGGATGGAGGGACCTGGCCGGCCAGTCCGGTGGCCGTCGATCCGCAGCGTCCAACCGCCTGGCTGCGCCGGCAGATCGTGTTTGAGCATGAACCATTGGGGCACGTGGCGGGCGAATTCAACCGCTACGCGTCGAAACCGATCGAGATCACGACACCCAAGTTGCGCGCATTAGAGATTAGTGGGGTCTTCGCCACCGACAATAGCCCCGCGTTCATAGCCTTCCTGCGCAGCCTCGGGGACGTGCAGGTCGATGTGACCGACACGCAGATCGTGGTGTCACAGAAGTGATTTTTGCTGCACCGCACAGTTCAGCTTAACTGAGCTAGACTGCGAGCCACGGCGCGCCAAGACGCCCTAGGGGTAGTAAGCGCGGATGGCGGCTCGCTTGCGTCACGCTTCGCCGGAGATCGCAACGGCGGTATCCGGAATACTTCGTGCGCTGTCGATTGGCGCGCCCGTTGCGCTTGTCAGTGCGCCGCCTGCGCTAGCCCAGACCGTTGTGCCAGCCACCCTCCCCGCCGATATTCCCGCGCAACCGGTTGCCCAGGCACTCGCCGCGTTTGCGAACCAGACGGGCTTGCAGCTGGTGTACGTCTCCGGAGTGCTGCCCAACCAGAGATCGCACGGCGTGTCTGCAGGATTGGGCATTAATGAAGCGCTGACGCGCTTGCTTCAGGGCACGGGGCTGCGCTTTGAGTACCTGACGCCCGATACGATCCGGATCCTCACCGCGACTGCGCCGGCGCAGAGCGCGACGAGGACGCCCGCGGGCGAAGAGCCGTCCGAGGTCATCATCACTGCCAACCGCCGCGAGGAGAACGCTCAGGACGTACCCATCACGATTCAAACCATCACCGGTGATCAGCTCAAGCAACTCAACGTCACCACGTTCAACAACCTGCTGCAGTACACGCCGAACGTGACCTACAGTGGCAACGGTCCGGGTACCGGCAACATCTTCATTCGGGGTCTGGGCTTTGTCGGCACCGGCAACCAGAGCCAGGCGACGGTAGCACCATTTCCGAACGTGGCTCTGTATCTGGATGACCAGGCGATGCAGTTCCCGGGACGCAACAACGACGTCTACCTCGTGGACCTGGACCGTGTTGAAGTGCTCGAGGGACCGCAGGGCACCCTGTTCGGTGGTGGTGCGCAGGCCGGAGTAATCCACTACGTCACGAACAAGCCTAGGTTTGACGCCACCAGCGGCGACCTGAGCGTTGGTTTCGGCACGACGGCGGGCGGGGGCCGCGACACCGCCCTTTATACAATGCTCAATGTGCCGCTGTTCGCTGACTCGCTGGCGGTGCGCGCCGTGATTTTCTCGGACCGGCGCGGCGGTTACATCGACAACGTACCCTCGACAATCGGCTATCCTCCCGATTCACCGCAAGTCGCGGCGGGCGTGAACCCGATCGCCAACAACGCAACGCTGGCGGCAAACAGCACCAATCCGATCACCTACCAAGGAATCCGGCTCTCGGCGCTGCTGAAACTCAACGACAGTTGGAACGTGCTCGTCCAGCAGAATTACCAGAATATGGATGCTGACGGCTATTTCTATGCCTACCCCTACGATTCCAACGGCACGCCACTGCAGCGTTATGAGATCGCCGCCTTCACGCCCGCTTACACCAAGGATCGCTACGAGAGTACCGCCTGGACCCTCAACGGCACGATCCACGATGTAAGCGTGGTTTACACCGGCAGCTACAGGAAGCGCGACATTGCCGGCCAGCAGGACTATTCCAACTACCTGCGCGGTACCCTTGGGTCGTATTACGGCTGTATCGGATCGAACGCTGGGTACTTCAACGCGGCGCGCTTCCCATCATTGGCCGGCAAGCCGCTGCAGTGCTACGCACCAGTGGGCTACTGGCACGATACCGTCGGTAATCAGCATCACAGCGAAGAGCTGCGCGTCAGCACCAGCGAGGAACACCGCGTCCGCGCGCTCCTCGGCGCTTTCTGGGAAAAGTTCGTGATCAACGATGACATGAACTTCAATTACCTGGTGATTCCGCAGTGCAATCCGGCGAACCTGGAGAGCGCACTGGCCGGTGGCGCGGATTGTCTGTCAGCGACCGGACCGGTTCCGGGCAGCAAGGCGAACAATCCAAACCTTCGTGAGAACATGAATAACGGGTTCGGCGAGGACGTGCAGCGCGGCTACAAGCAGTACGCGTTCTATGTCAACGTAGATGTTGATTTGATCCCGAGGGTATTGACGCTGACAGGGGGCACACGCCGCTACCACTACGATGAGTTCGAGCATGGCTCAGAGTGGTTCACCGAGACCACCGCTCCGCTGCTCCTTAATCATCCCAACGGAGCTTGCACGGCGGCGGGAGCGTGCGGCTTCCCCCTAAATCTGGACAAGAGCGAAAACGGCTACGGGAGCCGCGCCAACCTTACCTGGCACATAACCCCGGACATGATGACCTACTACAACTTCTCGCAGGGATTCCGTCCCGGCGGATTCAATCGTACGCCGTCGTTCCCGGGACAGGCGCCCAATATCGCAGGGTTCGCGCCCTATTGCGGCGCTGCCTCGACTGATCCTAGGTGCCTTCCCGGCGGCAGCCTGTTTGGTCTGAGAACCTTCCAGTACGCTCGTCCGGTAGGTTTTGACTCGGACACCCTCAACAGCAATGAGATCGGCTTCCGAAGTGAGTTCCTGACCCATCGAATGCTGCTGAATGCGTCGATATACCGCATGCATTGGAACAACGTGCAGTCGCAGCTTTTCGATCCGGAGCATCTCGGCAATACAACCTTCGTTGCCAACGGCCCGAGTTACACGATCAAGGGCATTGAGTTGCAGTTGGTTGCCCGCGTCATCGAAGGGCTCACCGTGCAGGGATCGAGCTCCTGGAATAGCTCCAACCAGGTGAGCACCCCTTGTATGCGCTCAGCAGGCGTTACGCCGGCCACTCCGAACAACCCAACTCCTGCGGGTGAGTGCATCACAGTGGTTGGTGGTCTGCCGTACACGAATCCCTGGGGGGTGTCCGGCGCCTCACCGCCGTACTCACCACCGCTACAGTTCAGCGTGCGAGCGCGCTACGACTGGAACGCTGGTGCCTGCGAGCCGTTCTTAATGATCGGGGCAAGCCACACGGCCTCGATGCGCAATGTGCCGGAGAACTTTCCGGACGGTACCGAGCCGTCGCAGAATCCGCCCACGACCACCTTCCTCAAGTACACCATACCCGGGTACACGACCTATGACGCCGCGCTCGGCGTCACCAAGGGCAGCTGGACCGCGCAGCTCCAGGGCAGCAACATAACGGACGCATACGGACCCACCAACATCTCGTCCGGCCCATTCATTAAGGCAGAGATACCCTTGCGCCCCAGGGTACTTATGGCGCTGTTTGCCTATCGGTTCTGAACGCGAACTGCCCCTGCCCGAACAACGGCAGCTTGCAGCGCTAAGTCGTCTGCAGGCGGAGCATCCTGGCGTTTGCAGCGCGGATAACCGTGCTCGCTGACATCAGCACCGCGCCGAGCGCAGGGCTGGAGCGCCAGCACATCTTGCGGCAAATGGACAGGTAACGTGGAGGAGAACATCGAGAAGTGCCTCTCAACATTGGAGCAGGCGATCAGGCTCAGCCTGGAGACCGTCGAGAGCCCAACTGCTGGCGGCGCTCCGAAAGACAAGATCCCAACCGCACCGTTTCTCGGCTTGGTTGACTCACTGGTGAGCATGGGGAAGCCTTCAGCCGACGCCGCGAGTGACCTCAAGAAGGCGTTAATCGACTTCGGCAAAGAGGTTAGCGTGGAGGTCGCGAAGAACCTCATCCAAAAATATCTGGGGCCTGGCGAGAAAACAGTCACGGCAGCAGCAGCGCCGGGGCCGGGCGTTCAGGTCTACGTGGGGAATGGCGGCGGGTGTGGTTGCCCAACGCGGACACAGCCCGCGACGCTTCCTGGCCCTGAGAAACCGCCGGCTGAGTGCCCAAAAGCTATATCCGATCAGCCGAAATAGCGTGGGATGTGAGACCAATCTGAGATCCGGTTGGTGGGTCACCACAGTGCAGTTCAGTGTCAAGGCTGGTCATCGTGGGTCACCGGCCTTGAGGCATGCGATTTCGTTCCGGGCGTGGGAGTCGGAGGTTCAAGTCCTCTCACCCCAACCAATTAAATCAATGACTTATTCCCTCTGCCCGGCTCAACCTTACTCTTCTCCATCGGAAGCGCACAGGAGGACGGCCCGTAGCCGATCGGACCGCAAAGGGATCCCCACCCGCGGAGTGGTGAGCCCGAACGTGTAGATGAACACCCGCATGGGACGCGGAACCCGCAGGGTGCGTTCGATGACCTCAACCCCTGTTCGGGTAATCGAATTCCCCAGGTCGCCCCCCGCCTCCCATCCATGCAGGAGGCTGCAGACAAGACTACCGTATGGGGTGCGTGGAATCATTGGAGCGACAGTCAGAGCCCGTGGACCTCAACACGATTCGTTCGGCACTCGAGGCACGGGAGTTCTTTCTCGTGTATCAGCCCATAGTCTCTCTTCGCGATGGGCTTTGCTTTGGGGCCGAAGCACTGATCCGCTGGCGCCGCGAGAATGCCGTCCTCGGTGCTTCTGAGTTCATCCCCTTGACCGATCGCACTCCCTTGTCGGGGGCGCTCACCTATTGGGTTATCGACACGGTCGCAGCGCAATTGGGCGACTGGCTCGAAAGCAATGGGGCCGCTCACATCAGCATCAATGTGCCGCCGGAAATTCTCGGCCGAGGCGGACTCGAGTACGCTGCAAGCAAATCAGGGCTACGCGCGCACATAAAGCAGCTGATCGTTGAAGTTACGGAGCGCGGCATACCCGACCAGCTGGGTCTGGATGCGCTCAACAGCATTCCAGGCACCGGCGCGCAAGTCGCGCTCGATGACACTACTCTCTCCGGCGCGAATCTGGCGTTGCTCACGCGCTGCAACTTCGACTTCGTCAAGATCGATCACCTGCTCGTGGCCGAGCTTGCTCCCGACAAGCCGCCAGCACGCTGGCTCGACGGGCTTGCGGTGCTGTTGCAAACAACAGCGTTGCAGATAATCGCCGAGGGCGTCGAAACCGCCTTCCAGGCCGACACACTCAGTGCGGCGGGAGTGCAGTTGGCGCAGGGTCACCATTTTTCAGGTCCGCTATCGGCAAGCGACTTCAAGCGTTACTATGCGGCGAGGCAGCGGGCCTCAATATGACCGCAGTCTTGCTGCGTCGCCGTTACACGTTCACCGCCGCAACGGCGTACCAGCGGCGCAAACCCCTGTCGTGTTTCTTCGTCGCCTCTTCTTGGTTGGCACCTGACTGTCGTGGGCAGGTGCCGACGGTTTATTGCTGAGGCGCCTCAGCGTGCGCCGGAATAGGCCCGGCTGAGGTGGCGCGATCAGGCAGCCGAGCGTTCCAGCTCTATCTTTTTCACCTGCACCCGCGCCTCATCCGGCAGCGCATCGTCGATCGCCATGCACACCTCGGCGACGTCATCGTGGATTACCTCGCCGCCCGCCTCAAACATGTAGCGCTCGAGAACCAGACGCGCCCGCTTCAGCAATGCGAATAACTCGTCGTGCATCGCCTTCCCCCAACGCAGTGATGGCAGGAAGGGTACCACCATATCTTGTGTCCCGAGGGGTACGAGAGCTACCATTTGCGGTGCTTCCCGTGCGTGGCGCGGGTGGTTTTTTGTACCCCCACGCTTCGTGATGGCTCAGCGCTTCGGCCGCCCTCCATCGCAGGACTTGGCCGGATCTACGCGCCTGAAGTCTGCCGTCCAGTTCGTCTCCCAGGTGAGATCGTCGTACGAGAACGCCTGCTCCCAGCGCGCGTGATCGTGATCGAGCTTGGTCCACGTGTACCGCACCTTTATCGGCCGACCGTCGTCACGATCCTCGCCGTAGAACTCACCTCGCGCTCCGTCGAATCCCCCCATCACTCCCGGATCCAGTTTGCCGTCGCGGCTGCTGACCCAGTGAATCAGCCACTGATGCTTCTCGAGATCGAAGGAGCGCAGCGTCAGGCCGGCGATTCCCTTGGTGGGCAGGTAAATCTCATCCACGGTCGCCATCCCGTCCAGATACAGCCTCATGCAGAGCGTCGCCGGGAATTCCTCCCATTCGGTACTCCCGACTCCGCGCGCCTTGAGGCGGCGCTGGCGCGTGGCCCATGCGCCTTCGAAGTAATCAAAGTCGTGTACCGTGCCAGTGCGCGCAAGCGAGTAGCCTGGAGGGGCATGCGGCTGCGGTTCCGCGGCTAACGCCACAAGCGGGGCAGTCACGACGGCCACCGCAGCGGTGATTGTCATGCGCGAAGCCCGCCCGCGGAGACCAGATCTGCGCCCGTTCATCGATCGACTCCCATTCGGACGTGCGGGTGCGCGCTTCCCCCACGACCATTCGGCTTAGGTGCGAGCTGCGGCCGCAGCTCATGCGCTCAATCCTCACATCGTAGTGGCTTGGGTCAAGCCGGGCTGAGCCGGGCCGACCGGTGGCCGCGACGAATGCCGTGCGGCTCACGGTGAAGCCCGGTGCGTCACACCAGCGCGACCCACAGGAACAGGATCGCGTACTCAACGACGTCGCCTACGTTGTGACCGATGATCGGGGCGACGATGCTCTGCGACTTCTCGAGCCAGTAGGCGTAGAGCACTCCGAGCGCGAAAGCATAGACCTGCTGGCCGAGTGCCATGGGCCAGGCGCGCAGGTGGAAATTCGTGGCGTGCAGCAGCGCGAAGATCAGCGCCACGATCACACCGGCCCAGTTCATCCCGAACCGACCGAGCCGCAGCTTTCCCGGCATCGTGGCGGCGAGATACGTCACGAGCAGCGCGCGAAACGGAATCTCCTCGGTCGGTCCCACGTACACGCCCTCGAAGAACAGCCAGCCCGCCACGTTGGCACTCGTGAGCGGAAATCCCGGATCAGGCTTGGTGTGCGTGAGCAGCTGCGGCGCGTAATCGACGAGCGTCATGATCACGCCGAAGGCGACACCCCAGAGGATCGCCGGCGCGATGTAGGTCTTGCCGCGCGGCCAGTGCAGACCGTAGTCGGCGGGTACGAAGCGCTTGACGATCGCGATCGCGATCAACGCGAGCAGAAACTGCAGCGCGTGATGCATGTAGAGCCAGGGCAGGGTCGGCCCATCGGGCGAAGGCGTATGCAGCAGCCGGCTGCTGAAGAACGCGAGATAGGCCGCCGCGTACGGCACCCCTACCCCGAGTGCGGTGACAATCAGCAGCGGCAAAAGCTTGAGGCGAAAACGCGGCGAGGCAACGTTAACGGAAACCATGGCGCCCTTTATAAAGGGCGGCCACAGTCCGGTCTTGAATCAACTTGACCCCAACCTCCGCATCGTGCCCGGCACCGTTTCAAGCATGAGGCGTAGTGGCCGGCGGAAAGGCTGGGGGCGCATTGGGGCTGGCCCCCAGCGGGTTGGTTCCGGGCGGCGGAATAGTCTCCGGAGGCGGATTGCCGGGCGGCGGCGGTGTACCGGGTGGAATCTCACCCGGCGGGAGTGACCGGGGCGGCATTCCGCCCGGCGGCGTGCCCCCCGGCGGGTTATCCCCGGGGCGGTACGAGCGCAGGCCCCGGAGGCAGGTCTCCCGGCGGCGTGACCGGAGGTGGCGTGCTGCCCGGAGGCACATCGCCAGGCGGTGTGGTCGGCGGCGGGGTGGTGCCCGGCGGGACATCATCAGGTGGTGCCGGTGACGTCGGCGCAGCGTCCGGCGGAGGAGCTGCCGCCGGCACGAACGCGCCGGCGGGCTGCAGCGTCATCTGCGCCGATAACGCCACACCACCCAGTCCAATAGCCACCAACACCGAAGAAGAGACTGCCGCTGTGGGTTTCATAGGATGCCCTCTATGTCCAGCCGACTCGTGCCGTCCGGAAGCGAATGACTCCCCGCAGCTTGAGCAACTGAAGACGGCTCCCAGGCCAACCACGGATACGTCACTGGCCGTCGATGAACGACGGCCAGTGACGCACCTTCAGCCGCTTCCCAGCAGTTACTGGTGATCCTGCGGGTGCTTCTCGTCCCGCGGGGGCTGCTCATGCGCATTGCGCTTTTCAGGCTGCTGCTCGTGGGCCAGCGGCTTGGCGTTGTGCTGCGCAGGTGCCTCCGCCTGCCGGATGCGATCGGGGTGCTCACCCGGCTGGGCTCGCTGCTGCTCCTGCTGTGCACGCCGCAATTGCTCGGCGTTGGCGCGCTGTCGCTCCTCGGCCTGCGCGCTGCGCTCCTGCTGGCCACGCTGCTGCTGCTCGCGCTGAGCCTGCGCACGCTGCTCCTCCTGACCGCGCTGCTGCTGGACCTGGGGGCGATCCTGCGCACCACCCTGACGCGCCTGTCCACCATGAGGCTGCGGCGTGATGTGCACGGGACCCCCGGCTGCGCGCGCGGCCACTACCTCGCGTCCGGAAAGCTGCGCCGGTTTCTCGGTTGCCGCTACCGGTGGTTTGCCCTGGTTCACGCTCGCGCGGAGCTCGCGGTTCTGGCTGGCCACCTGCACGTGCCGGGTCTGGTCAGGAGTCAGACCGACGTGGCGCTCCTGTTCTGCCGCGCGCTCCTGCGCGCTGGGTTGCACCCGGACGCCGCCCTGACCGCCGTTGTAGCTCACGTGGTTCACCGAGGTGTTCACGACAGTCTTGTTGTAGACGTTCGTGATGTTGGTGACGTTGGTGATGTTGTTGACGGAGCGGTTGTAGTAGAACTGGTTACCGCGCCAGTAGCCGCCTTCGTACCCGTGACCGGGATATCCAAAGCCGTAGTCGATACCGCCGTAGAACCCAATCTGCGGTCCCCAGAAGCCGGCGTGCCATACATAGCCGCCGCCATTCCAACCCCACCAGCCGGGTGTCCAGAGAAAGCCCACTTGCGGCGCCATCGCCCACGTACCGGGCACCCAGTAGTAGTCCCCTTCATCGTCGCTCCACGCCCAGTAACCCGGTGCCCAGATGTAGCCCGGCCCCGGAACAGGAGGCTGGGTGTACACCGGCAGCGGCGGCGGAGCGACGTTCACGGAAACGCCGACTGCGATCTGCGCATCCGACGCGAACGGGAGCACGGCTAAGACCAACGCCGCGAGCATCCCACTGATAAGCTTGATCCGCATGAAACACCTCCTGTGAGCGAATACTCTTATGACTGCCAACCCTGACGGAGGTGCACTGAACAAGTGCTGAACTTCTGCGTCGTGTCAGGCCGTCCGGAGCGGGAGTCGGCCACAGCGCCGCGAGCGCGTCGTCGTCGACTACCGGTGCTGTCAGACAGTGCCGACGGCGACGCAAACTTTGCACGGCAACTGCGGACTTCCGTTGATACGCGCTGCTGTATGCTCGCCGTGCGCATCAGTTTGTGCGCGCCCGTCCACTAAACATGACTGAGGACGTCTCTCCTCCTGCAGTCGCGGCGCCGCGCCCTGCTTTGCTGCCGTGGCTCGTGGCCGTGGCATTCTTCATGCAGGCGCTCGATACCACGATCCTCAACACGGCGGTCCCGAGCATCGCGCACGCGCTCGAGGTTGCTCCGCTCAGCATGAAGGCGGTGCTGGCGAGCTACACGCTGAGCCTCGCCGTCTTCATTCCGGTGAGCGGCTGGATGGCGAACCGGTTCGGCACGCGGCGCGTGTTTAGCGGCGCCATCGGATTGTTTGCGCTTGGGTCGCTGCTGTGCGGGCTGGCGCGCAACATCCATTTGCTGGTCGCGTTCCGCGTGCTGCAGGGATGCGGCGGGGCGATGATGGTTCCGGTTGGTCGGCTCACGCTGGTGCGCTCGTTCGCCAAGTCCCAGCTGGTGCGCGCGATGAGCTTCGTCGCGATCCCGAGCCTGGTCGGCCCCATGCTCGGCCCGATTGCCGGCGGCCTGATCACCGGCTACCTGCACTGGAGCGTCATATTCTTTCTGAACGTGCCGATCGGCATCGTCGGCCTGTACCTCGTCTACCGTCATCTGCCCGACTATCGCGAAAGGCGCACCCCGCCCCTCGATGTGCTCGGACTGGTGCTGTTCAGCTCCGGCATCGCGCTGTTGTCCTACGTGCTGGAAATATTCGGCGAGCACCGCCTCGGCACTGCCGCGATCCTGGAGTTACTGCTGCTCGCCGCGCTGCTGCTCTCGGGCTATGGCCTGAACGCCGTGCGCACCCGCTATCCGCTGCTGCGTCTTGACCTGTTCCGCATCCGTACCTTCCGCGCCGCCGTGTCGGGCAGCTTCTTCACCCGCATCAGCATCGCCGGCGTGCCGTTCCTGCTGCCGCTGCTCTACCAGGTGGGGCTCGGGTACTCCCCGATCCAGTCCGGCCTGCTGCTCGCGCCGCAGGCGATGGCGGCCATGAGCCTGAAGCTCACGATGCCGCGGCTGCTCGCACGTTTCGGATACCGCACCGTGCTGGTATTCAACACCGCGGTGCTGGGCGTACTGATCATGCTGTTCGCCACCATAGGCCCCGACACCCCGGCGTGGCTCATCGTCGCGCAGGCCTTTGCCTACGGATTCCTTCAGTCGCTGCAGTTTACGAGCATGAACACGCTGGTGTATGCGGACGTGAGCGACCGGGCTGCGAGCGGCGCGAGCACCATCGCCAGCACCGCGCAGCAACTGTCCATGAGCTTCGGGGTCGCCACCGCCTCGCTGGTCGCGGCGCTGTTCGTCCCCGACCGCTTCCGCACCGATGCGCCGCAGCTGATCCATGGCATCCACGAGGCGTTCGTGGTGCTGGGCGCCGCTACCATCGTCTCGACACTCGTGTTCGCGAGCCTGCGGAGCACCGACGGCAGCGCCGTCAGCCAGCACCGCGCCGACCTGCCGGCCGCCTGAGGCACACGGCTGCTATAGTGCGCCGCCATTGGCCGGCAAAGGGTGCCAGAGACACCATGAAGACCACCATCGAACTCATCGGCTGGAGCGGCGCGGTGCTGATCCTCGCCGCCTACGCGCTATTGTCGGCAGGCAAACTCAAGTCCGAGTCGCTCACCTATCACCTGATGAATATCCTGGGCGCCGCGGGCTTCGTGGTGAACAGCGGCTGGAACGGCGCTCTGCCCTCGGCTGCCATGAACGTCGTATGGATCGGCATCGGGGTGTACGCGCTGCGTCAGCGGCGCGAGGCGGCACGCGCCTGCCCGCCGGCCGGTTAGATCCAGCGTGCGCTGGTACGCCGCGTCGCGCTCAGGGCTTCAGTGCGGCGAGTGCGCTCAGCAGCTCCGCGCCGTTCGGTGAGCCCAGGCCCGTGCACGCATCCCAGCCGCCGCCGGCCTGGTACGCGCCATTGTTGCCAAGGGTGATATCGCGGAAGACACGCGTGCCGATCTGGTAGAGAGCGGCGTGCGGATCTCCGAGCGCGGCTCCGAGCTTCTGATCGCAGCGCGCGGTGAGCGCCGCCCACAGCGGCGCCACCGCGCTGGTACCGCCGATGACCTGCGCCTGTCCGTCCACGAGTACCTGGTACCCGGTCACCGGATCGGCATTTCCGGCGACGTCCGGGATACCGCGTCCCGCCGCGCCTCCCGGTGCCTTGGGAACACCGCTTGCGGACTGCCACGTGGGCAAGGCGAATACCGCGCTGACGCCGCCGCCGGTGGCGCCCTCACCGGAAGCGCTCTCGTTCCACACCACCTCGCTGCTGATCGAGCCGGCGCTCGCGATCAGCTTCGTCCCGCCGCACGCGAGCGCGTAGGGGCTCGAGGCCGGGAAGTCCGGGTGCGGCTGGCCGTCAGTTTCCCCGTCCGAGGAGCCGCTATCGCCGGCCGCCACGGTGACCGTGACGCCGAGTGCCGCGGCGTCCTCGAGCGCACTCTGCATCGCATCGCGAGAGGAGGCGCTCCAGCTGTCCTCCGGGCCTCCCCAGCTGATGGACATCACCGCAGGCTCGTGGGTGGCATCGTGTGCGGCTTGCGAGATGGCCTCGTAGAAGCCCTGGTCCGTGTTGGGAGCGAAGTACACCACGATCGCCACGCCCGGGGCGAGCGCGCCCACAACCTCGATATCGAGCATCACCTCGGCGTCGGCATCGCCTCCGGGCTGGTTTGCCCCGCCTGACACCGGCACCGCCGTCACCGACGGGGGCTTGATGCCCAGACCCTGGAAGTACTGCGCGAGATCGGAGCTGCTGTAGCCGCCACCTAGCTCGATGATGGCGACCGTGACGCCGCTGCCGTCCGTGCCGGGGGGAAAGTTGTAGAGCGCCCCGAGCTGCGGTGCCGAGTAGGTGACGCTCGGCGTAGCCCTGGGCCTGCGCAGCTGCGAGCGCGCCACCGGCAGGCGGTCGAGTCCGAGCACTGCCATCACTTCCGGCGGTAGGGTCGGCGGATGCGTGCAGCCGATGTACGGACCGCGACCGTCGGCGAGCTGGTAGCGACCGAGTGTCACGCCAAACGCCCGTTCCAGCTGCTGTGGCGTCCCCGCCAGCCGCAGCGTACGGCGGTGGGTGTCCATCGCCACCTCGCGCAAGCCGTGCTGGTGCGCAAAGGCGCGCACGCTCTGAAGATCGTTGGGATCGGCGCCGCAGTGCCGGCCGAACTCGCCGCGCGGCCAGCGCGGCGGGTGCGGCCAGGACGCCGCCTGCGGGGCCGCCCCCGCGCGGCGTCGCAACACCAGGGTGACCTCGAGCGGGGTGCTGTCGGTGTGCGCGCCGAGATACTTCATGCCGGCCCGCGTGGCGGGCGGCGGTGGTGTGGGCTGGCTCATGTCGCAACTCCCTGCGTCCAAGCGCTTCGATTCGATGCGCGCCGCCGGCGCTCCTCACCGCTCAGCTAAAAATTCCGCAATGCCTGCTAGACTGCCCAAAAAACGGAACACAGCGTGCGTGCATTGGCGGCCACATGGTTGTGCGGTCTGGTGCTGGTGCGCACCGGCTGCGCAGCCGCAGACCCTCCCCCAGCGGATACCCAGTTCGCCAACTTCGCATTTGCCAGCGAGCTGGGCTCGGGAATCTACGAGATGGGCGGCACGGTCATGCAAGTCTACCAGCTGCCGTTCGCCTACACCTTGCGGCCGCCCTCGAAGCACACCGCCCCGCCCGGCATCAAGCTCATTCTTCCGGTCACGGTCGGCTTCTTCAATTTCCAGACCAGCGATCTGGTGCATCTGGAGATTCCGACCGCGATCGGGGCACTGAGTCTCGAGCCCGGCGTCGAGCTGAACTACGTGCTCACCGATGCCTGGAGCGTGTACCCGTACCTCAAGGCCGGCCGCACCTTCGCCTCGCAGAACCAGATCAACGCAACCATCTACGGAGTCGGCGTGCGCAGTGATTACCGTTTCGGGGTCTTCGACAGCCGAGGCCTGTGGCGCGCGGCGCTCGCGTATGCGGGTGTGCGCTATCACGGCGACGTGCCGAGCGATTCCTTCACCCGACTGCGCAACGGGGCGGAGCTGCGCCACAGCTTCGCGTGGCCTTCACCGCAGCGTGGGCTGGAGCTCGGGCCCTACGCCATGGCCGATGTCTATTTCAATGCGCCATCGGGCCCGGCCTCGGGCATCTCGGCGCGCACCCTGCAGTTCGAGGCGGGGCTCATGTTCGGTGCGAGCCCCATGTGGACCTTTCGTGGCTGGCCGCTGCCGCGGCTGGGGATCGGCTACCGCGAGGCCGGCATCCTCTCGGGGTGGCGCCTGGTATTCGGCGATCCCTTCTGATCAGCGCTGGGGAAATGTTCCCGCGTGCCCCGCCGCGGGGGCTTGCCCAATGCATCCGAGTGGCACCCGTCAACGGCGCGAGCCAGCATGCGTTAGGATGCAACGGGGGGCTGTGCCTCCCGTCGCGAGGTTACCTCATGAGCACGCTCCCGATCCGCGCCGGCCTCGTTGCTGCCGTCGCGTGCCTGCTCAGCGCCTGCTACACACTCACGGTGCACTCGGACGTCAATCCCGCTCTGGTGGGATCGGTGCACTGTGGCAGTTTCGCCTGGGCGGGCTCGTTCCACGGCGACAGCCCGCTGCGCAACACCGTCGCCAATCCCATCAATGAGAGCCGCCTGCGCAGCGCCATCGCATCGCACCTGGGCGGCACCGTCGAGGCGGACCCGTCCAAGGCGGACTGCCTGGTCGGGTACGGAATCGGCTCGACCCTGGTGGTAGATGGCGGGTATGGCGGGTACGGCTGGTACGGGTGGGGGCCGGGCTGGGGCTATGGCTGGGGATGGGGCCCGTGGGGGCCGCCCGGGTGGTACGGTCCGTATGTGTACCGCGAGGGCATCATCGCGGTTGACGTGTACGACGCCAAGACCCACCAGCCCTACTGGCACGCCACCGTCGATCAGAATCTCCACGACGTGAGCGGGCCGGAAGCGCAGAAGCGCATCGACGAGGCCGTGGCGCTGCTCTTCACCAAGTACCCCGGCTGAGTCGCTCCATCGGTTGATTGTCGCGCAGGCGCGCGGCGCGGCAAGATGCCGCCCATGGCCAGTCCATTCGGTCTCAGTGCGGTATTCCTCAACGTGCTGCTCGAGCAGCTCGGCCTGCCGCTGCCCGCGGTGCCAATACTGATCGTGTCGGGCGCCCTGGCAACCGATGGGCGCCTGCCCGCGCTCGGCGTGGCGGCGGTCGCGGTGCTCGCCTGTGGCCTGGGAGACAGCTGCTGGTACCTCGCCGGCCGGCGCTACGGCGGACGCGTGATGAGCCTCTTGTGCCGCATCTCACTCACCCCGGACATCTGCGTCAGCCAAACCCAGGCACAGTTCGAGCGCTGGGGGGCGCGCGCGCTCATCGTCGCCAAGTTCATCCCGGGCCTGTCGATGGTGGCGCCGCCGCTGGCGGGCGCCACGCGCATGCCTCTGCCGCGCTTCCTCGGCTACAGCGTGCTCGGCAGCTCGCTGTGGGTCGGGACCTGGCTCCTCGGCGGGCTGCTGCTCAAGCCCGAGATCGACAAGCTTCTGCCGCGCCTCACCGGCGTCGGCGCAGCCGCGCTCGTCATCCTCCTGGTGCTGCTCGGCGCGTACATCAGCTACAAGTGGTGGGAGCGCCGGCGCTTCTACTCGGCGCTCGACATGGCGCGCATCAGCGTGCGCGAGCTGCATCAGCGGCTGCAAGGCCCGGTGGCGCCGCTGATCGTGGACGTACGCTCGGCCACCGCCCGGGGCATCGTGCTGCAGCGTATTCCGGGAGCGCTCAACGTGCCGCTGCACGAGGTGACACGCCAGGTCGCCAGTCTGCCGCGTGATCGCGAAGTCATCCTCTACTGCACCTGCCCCAATGAGGCCTCCGCGGCTCAGGCGGCGCGGCTGCTCATGAGCCACGGCTTCACGCGCGTGCGGCCGTTGCGGGGCGGACTCGACGCGTGGATCGAGGCAGGCTATGAGATCGAAGAGCTGTCGGCGCAGGCGGTGAGCGCAGTTCCCGCCGCGCTCGCCCGGCCACGCTAGACCGCTCAGTCGGGCTTCAGGCCGTAAACGTCCACTTCGCCGGAGACGGTCGTCGAGCCGAACGGGCCGCCGGTGTTGTTGCCGCGGGTGCCGACGTACACCTTGCCGTTCGCCACCGTCGGCACGGTGAACTTGACCGCGTTGCCGGCGGCGTCGGTTGCCAGCTGGTCGCTGCTCCACAGTTCGGTTGCGAGGTTCGACGCATCGTAAGCGTGCAGAACCGCCGAGTCGCAGCCCTTGGACTGGGGCGTGCAGTAGTTGGTGGTCTCGATGCCCCACACGATGGCATCGCCGCTCGCGCCGCTAGCCGAGACCGAGGGACCTGAGCCGGCAAAGCCGTACGGCGTCGGCGACTGCGACGTCGGTGTGGGATTGAAGAGGTTGGTCGAGGTATCGAAGGCAAAGGCCATCATCGGATTGCCGACCGCCGCGATGTACAGCGTGTTGTTCCAGAAGGCCGGGGTGGCGAAGAGCCCGTGGAAGCCGCCCGTGCCGACCGGGAAGGTCTGCAGGGCATTCTGGTCTCCGAGGCCGCCCATGCTGTCGCCATTGAGAAGGTAGATGTTACCGGCCTTGTCACCGCCAACCACGAGGTGCCGCACCGGGCCGCTGCTGAGGTTCAGCACCACCGTCGCCCCTCCCGACCCGAAATCCAGGTCGCTCGTGTTGTAGGTCGACTGGTCGGTCGGGGTGAACCAGGAGGTCACGCCGAGGCCGGCACTCAGCTGCAGGAAGGTGTCGCCGTAGTCATTGTTGGGCGCGGCCGCATTGGTGACGTCGAAGGGGCCGTTGCCGGTGCTCACGTACAGGTGGCCATTGTTGTCCGCCGACGGCGCCCCGCCCGCCATCCAGATGCCGGATTCGGAGGTATTGGGTGAGACGTTGAGCGCGGCGCTGCGGGTGAAGAGGCTGCCGTTATAGGTGTAGCCGATGACCCAGCCATACCAGGGCGCCTTGTCCTCGTGCGATCCCCAGCAGACGTAGATCACCCCGCCCACCAGTGCCAGCCCGGTGCGCTGATTCTCCTGCTGCGCGCTAAAGACAACGTTGCCGCCGCCGGCGGCCGCAAAGTTCGCTGCGATGCCGACCGGCGAGCCGGTATTCTCGGTGCCGCTGGTGATGTCGATGGCGTGCAGGCGCTGGTAGAACGAGGTGGCCGCGGCGTTCATCGACTTCGAGACCACGTACAGGATAGCCGTCGCCGGATCGATGACCGGCGTGCCGATGACCCCCACCTCCGGCGCGATATCGCCGGCGCCGGTGCCGACCGCGTTGCCCGTGGCACCGTCCGGAACCGTCACTTCACCCGCCGTGGCGCCGTGGCTGGTGTCGATGAGGTTCGCGTGCCACAGCTGCACGCAGGGGCTGGCATCCGCGTCGAAGGCATACAGGCTGTCGTGCGCGGTGGCGATGAAGATCACGTTGCGGCGCGCGCCGCCGATCGTGAGATTGGCGACCCACAGCGGCTGCGCGTAGACCGCACCGTCCACCGGGCACGAAAACAGCTTGCCGAAGGTGCTGCTGTCGACGTTCGCGGTGGTGAGCGCGAACTCGCGCGTATTGACGCCGTCGCGCGCGACGTCATTGTGGTAGGTATAGACGCCGGCCAGATCGGTGATCGCAACGGTGACCGAAGCGCTCTTGGTCCCATCGGTCACGCTGGTGGCAGTGAGCGTATAGGTCCCGGCGGTCGAGCCGGCCGTGAAGGTGACGGGCGCGCCGCCGGCCGTACTCGCAGCCGAGAACGTGCCGCCGCCGCTGCTGACGCTCCAGCTGACTCCGCCGAAGTCATTAGTGGAAGCCGCGAGGCTCAGCTTCTGCGTCACCGTCAGCCCGGCGCGTGCCGGAGTCACGCCCACCGTTATATTGGCAGGGCTGATGTTGAGGCGCAGGCTGGCACTCTGCGATTGCGACGCCGAGTCGGTGACCGTGAAGGTGAGCGCGCTGCCCGCGGCCGCGGTCGGGGTGCCGGAGATCGCGCCGTTCGCGCCGAGCGTGAGACCCGCCGGCAATGCGCCCGCCGTCAGCGCCCAGCTTAGCGGCGCGGTGCCGCCGCTGGCGGACAGGGTCGCGCTGTACGCCTTGCCGACCTGGCCGTTGGGCAGTGCGCTGGTGGTGACCTGCAAGGCTGGCGCATCATGCGAGCCGCTGCCACCGCCGCCGCAGCTCCACAGCAGCGCCACGGAAACGAGCAGCACGGCGAGTACGGGCGGCGCGCGGCGCGCACGGGTTGTGTCCTTCAACAGCATTCTTCCCTCAATGCTGGCGAGCGCGCCGAGAAGCACGTCGGCCATGTTGCAGTCGTCGGGGCCATCTTAGCGTGACTCGGCCGCATCACGACGCCGTCGCCAATCTACGACGTTCGGATTGGTGCGAGGTCGACCAGGTTTGGAGCGCTAGGGTTTTAGCCCATACACGTCGAGCTCGCCCGAGATGCTGGTCGAGCCGAACAGCCCGCCGGTATTGTTGCCGCGGGTCCCGATGTACACCTTGCCGTTGGCGATGGTCGGCACGGTGTACTTGACGGCGTTGCCCGGGGCGTCGGCAGGTACCGTCGAGCTGTTCCACGCCTCGGAGGACAAGTTGGTCGCATCCAGCGCGTGCAGGATCGCCGGCCCGCACCCTGGCGACTGTCCGGTGCAGTAGAGCGAGTTGTCCAGTGCCCACACCAGCCCGTTGGTGGTTCCGCTTGCCGACACCGAGGGCGTCGCACCGGGAAATTTGAACCCTCCGTTGGTACGCGAGCTGAAGGTGGTGGTGAAGGTGTTGGTGGCAGTGTTGAAGGGGAACGCGGACAGCGAGCCGCCGATCGGCGCGATGTACAGTGTGTTGTTCCAGAACGCCGGCGTATCGAAGATGCCCGAGCCGACCGTGAACATCTGATAGGCGTTGCCGTCGCCGAGACCGCCCATGTTGTCGCCGTTGAGCAGATACAGCGCGCCGTCCTTGCCGCCGCCGACGACCAGGTGCCGCGGCGTGCCGGAGGGCAGATTCAGTACCAGCGACGAGCCGCCCGAGCCGAAGTCCTTGTCGCCCGTGAAGTCAGTCGCCTGGTCCGAGGGCGTGAAGTAGGAGGTGACGTGCAGTGCGCCATTCAGCTGCAGGAACGAGTCGCCGTAGTCGACGTTCGGCGGGCTGGCATTGGTGATGTCGAACTGCCCGTTGCCGGTGATCACGTAGAGATTGCCGCTATCATCCACCGCGGGCGCGCCACCGCCCATCCACACGCCGCCCTCGCTGGCATCGGGAGAAGTGAGGAACACCGACGACTGGGTGAAGCCGCTCCCGGAATAGGTGTATGCCATGACCCACCCGAACCAGGGTTTCGAGTCTTCGTGCGAGCCCCAGCTGATGTAGACCGTGCCGTTGACGAGCGCGAGCCCGGAACGCTGGTTCTCCTGCTGCGGACTGAAGGCGACGCTCGGGCCGCCGCCGAAGGTACCCGGGTAACTGGCGCTAATGGTCGCCGGAGACCCGGATCTCTCGTTACCGGTGAACAGGTCGATGGCATGCAGGCGCTGATAGATCGTGGTACCGGCGGCGTTTATGGACTTCGAAACGACGTACAGGATGTTGGTCACCGGGTCGATCACCGGCGTGCCGGTCACCCCGACCTCGGGCTGCAGGTTGCCGAGTCCGGTGCCGACCTTGAAGCCGGTGACCGGCGTGCCGGCCGGCACACTGGTCTCGCCTGCGGCCGCAGCGCCGTGCGCAGTGTCGATGAGGCTCATGCGCCACAGCCGGGTGCAGGGGCTGGCGTCGGCATCGATGGCGTAGAGGCTGTCGTGCTCGGTCGCCACGAACACCACGTTGTGCTGCCCGCCCGCGATGTTGAGGTTGGCCACCCACAGGGGCTGTGCGTAGACGGCGCCGTCGACGGTGCACGAGAACAGCATGCCAAACGTGGTGGTGCTCACCAGCGCCTTGGTGAGGGCATATTCCCGGGTATTGGCGCCCGAGCGCGCCGGATCGTTGTGCGCGGTGTAAACGCCGGCCAGGTCGGTGACCCCCGCGGTGATGGAGGCACTGCGGGTGGGATCGGTGACGCTGGTGGCAGTAAGGGTGTACACCCCGGCAGTCGCGGGCGCGGTGAACTTCACGTCGGCACCGCTCAGACTCGTGGCGGGGTTGAATGAGCCGCCCGCGGGACTGATGCTCCAGCTGACACCCGCGTTGTCGTTGGTGGTCGCGGTCAGGTGAAGGATCTGTGTGACGGTGAGTCCCGCGCGGCCAGGCGCGATGCTGACCGTGATACCGGCGGGGCTCACGGTGAGCAGCAGACTCACACTGGCATTCTGCTGAGTCGTGCCGGCATCGGTCACGGTGAACGTGACCATGGTGCCGTTGGCGGTCGCCGTCGGGGTGCCGGAGATCACGCCCGCGGAACTGATGTTGAGCCCCGCCGGCAGCGCCCCGCCGCTCAGCGACCACGAGTACGGCGTGCTGCCGCCGGTGGCGGTGAGAGTCGTGCTGTACGCCACGCCCACCTGGCCGTTCGGCAATGAGGTGGTGGTGACACGCAGACCCGCGACGACGGTGAGGGGCAGCGTCGCGCTCGCACTCTGTGCTCCGCCCGAATCGGTCACCTTGAAGGTCAGTGACAGCGCGTTGGCGGTCGTGGTGGGAACGCCCGAGAGCACGCCGTTCCTCGCATTCAGCGTCATGCCCGTGGGCAGCGTGCCGGCGGTGATCGTCCAGTTGAGGGACCCGACGCCCCCGGCGGCGACAAGGTTCGCCGTGTAGGTCTTGCCGGTGAAGCCCGTGGGGAGCGACGTCGTGGTGATGCTGAGCACCCCGCCAACGGTAAGCGCCAGATTCGCGCTAGCGCTCTGCACGCCGCCGGAATCGCTGACCTTGAAGGTCAGCACCGATTGGGAGACGGCCACGGTCGGCTTGCCCGCCACCACTCCGGTGGCGGCGTTGAGAGTCAGCCCTGCGGGCAGCGTGCCGCCAGTGAGCGTCCAGGTGTAGGGCGCAACACCGCCCGTGGCCGCGAGAGTCGCCGAGTAGGCCTGTCCAACGATGCCGTTGGGCAGCACCGTGGTCGTGATCCCCAGCACGCCCGCCACGGTCAGAGTCAGGTTGGCGCTCCCGTTTTGCCCGTTCGCATCGGTCACGGTGACACTCAGCGGCGTGGCCGCGATGGTCGCGGTCGGTGTCCCGGTGATTGTCCCGGCCGCGTTGAATTGCAGTCCCGCCGGCAGCGCGCCCGTAAACGTCCACGTGTAGGGCGTTTTGCCGCCGGTCGCGGTGAGCGTTGCTGAATAGGCCTTACCGACGATTCCGTTGGGAAGCGAGGTCGTCGTGACGCTCGGGGCGGGCGGCGGGGCGCCAGCGGCGACAGTTAGCGCAAGCACTGCGCTGGTGCTCTGCGCGGAGGCGGCTGCATCCTTCACGGCGAAAGTCAAAGCGGTCGCCGCGGCGGTCGCGGTCGGTGTTCCGGACACGGCTCCCGTCGCTGTGTTGAGTGACAAGCCCGCGGGCAGCGTCCCTCCGGTGAGCGACCACGTATAGGGGGCAACGCCACCGGCAGCGGACAGCGCGGCACTGTAGGCCACCCCCACCTGTCCGTTCGGAAGCGACGTGGTCGTAATCGACAGCAACGGCACTACGGTCAGCGCCAGATGCGCGGTGGTGGTCTGCGCCGGACTGCCCGAGTCGGTCACCTGGAAGGTCAGCGCGGCGGCGGATGCCCCGGCGGTCGGAGTGCCGCTGATCGCCCCGCTCGCGGCATCGAAGTTAAGTCCGGCTGGCAGTGCGCCGCCAGTGAGCGACCAGGTATAGGGCTGCGTGCCGCCGGTGGCGGCGAGCGTGGCGCTGTAGGGAGTATTGACCTGCCCGCTGGGCAACGTGGTGGTCATGACCGACAGCGGTGCCGGCGGCGGTGGCTGCTGCTGCGGATTCTGCTGGGTGGTCGCCTCCGAGCAGCCCCCAAGGATGAGAACGCAAGCGAGCAGGCCGAGCGCCGCGTGCGGGCAGCATCCCAGCCTGAAGGTCACGGACTGCATGAGTGCAGAATCTCCCTCATCCCTTGGTCTTCTATAGGAGCGGGGCTGCCGTACCCCACGGCGCGTGGATGTTTTGCTATCCCTTGGACCGCATCATAGCTTGCCTTGCGCGCAGCTTGCGGACGTCGCCAACGAACGACGGCTGGACGGCGGAACGCGTTGGCGCATCCACCTCCAGAGGGGCGTGACTGCTTGACATAACCTCCGCCTGCGGGCTTCGCACGAGCCGCTAGCGCTAGATCAGGACGCAGGGATAACGGCCCGCGGGTGATGCCTTCAGGCGGCGGACTGGCGTGGCGCCGTCGTAAGCGAAAGGCGATTCAGCCGCTCAGCGATTTCCGTCCACAGCGCGGCGAAGACGAGCGCGGCGGGACTGCGCGGCGCACAGGCGGGCAGCGGCGCTCGCAGCACGCTCATACGCTCGATCTGGCTCCAGTACGGCACTTCGGTGGCGAGGATCATCGGGAACTGTGCACGCGCTGCGGCGATGAGCTCCCCATGCAGCGAGCGACGCCGGTCGACCATCGAGAAGAAGGGCAACAGCAGCAGGTCGCTCCAGCCCTCCTCGCGCACGAAGGCCATGAGCTGCTCGAGCATGCGCAGCGACAGTGGCGTCGGCACGAGCGGCACCAGCGCCACATCCGCAGCGCGCAGCACGTTCTCCGAAAGCAGCGAGATGCCGGCCGGGCAATCCAGGAACAGCGCACCATAGATCTCGCGCAGCGAGCGACTCATCTTCAGCAGCCGTTCGCTCGGGTGGCGCCGTTCGGCCAGGCGCAACGCGAAGTTGCGGTAGGAGAAGTCCGCCGGCAGCAGGTCCAGTCCCGGGTAGCCGGTCGCGAGCACCAGCTCAGGCAGCTCGCGCTTGCCGGCGAGCAGCTCGCCGGCGGTGGCCGGGTCGTGCGCGTCCCCGTGCAGCGCGAACGTCGCGGCGCCCTGTGAGTCGAGGTCCCACAGCAGCGTCGCGCAGCCGCTTGCCGCGCACAGGTAGGCAAGATTCACCGCGGCGGTGGTCTTGCCGACTCCACCCTTGATGTTCGTGACCGCGATGATCCTCACGGCGCAGGAGCATACGCCCGACGCCGCGCAAAAACTAAAATGCCGCGGTGGTCGCAGCCGGATCAGCGCTTCCGGACGCGCGGAGTAGCCTGTACGCGGCCCCGTACCAGTGCGCTGAGTTGCCCGACGACCCCCAGCGTCGCGGCGATGAGCGAGCCAATAATGATTTCCATGATGCCTCCTCCTTGCTGTTGGCAAGGTCAGCATCAAGTGCGTGTCCTCACCGGCAAGGGCGCAATGATGGCGTCGCCGCGCGCGAACTCAACGGACCTTCCTGGTCAGTCGCTGGCCCCTCATTCGGGGGACGTGGGTCACTCATTCGGGAGAGACGCTTGCGCTTTACGTTATCGACCCTGGCTTGCGCAGCATCTTGCCGATCTCCGCGGCGTGCGCCTCCTCGGCGGCGATCTGTGCGCGCGCGTACTCCTCGAGCATGATGTTGCGATCCGCGACCATCTCGAGAAGCCGGCGGTACTCCGCCAGTCCCTCCTGCTCGTGCGCCAAGGCCTCGCGCAGGATCTCATCGACGTTGTGTTTGTGCGTCTCCAGCAGCGGACCTATTTTCAGCGACGGATGCCCGCCGAGACTGGTGATGTGCTCGCCGGCCTGCACGGCATGCGCCTGCGATTCATCTGCCTGGCTGCGCAGCCACGCAACTATTGGGATGCGATTGTGGCCGAAGATCATAAAGCTGTAGTGCAGGTAGCGCACCAGGCCCGCAAGTTCGAGCTCGAGGATGTGCTTGAGTACGTCGAGGACCTTGACGGTATCGGACTTCCCGAGTTCGGAGGCCATGGAGATCTCCCAAGAGGCTGGAGCAGCGATGGTAAGCCTTGGCGTAGTGTATGGTACAGGCGCCGACCGGGCGGCACGGGAGTCCACACATGAGCGGCTTTTATGACATCGCGGTTCCGCGCATTGACGGCACCCCGGACCTGTTGGGAGCGTTGCGCGGCAACGTCACGCTCGCCGTCAACGTCGCGAGCCGCTGCGGGCTGACGCCGCAGTACCACGGGCTCGAGCAGCTGCAACGCGAGCTGCAGGCGGAGAACTTCACGGTGGTGGGGTTCCCCTGTAACCAGTTCGGCGCCCAGGAGCCGGGCAGCGAGGCGGAGATCGCCACCTTCTGCCGTAGCAGCTACGACGTCACGTTCCCCCTCAGCGTGAAGCTCGATGTGAACGGCGCCGACCGTCACCCGGTATATCGTTTCCTCACTTGCGCCGCGACCGGCATTCCCGGGGACATCAGCTGGAACTTCGAGAAGTTCCTGATCGGGCGCGACGGGCGGGTGCTCAAGCGCTATCCGCCGGAAACCAAGCCGGAGGATCGCGGCCTGATGCAGGACATCGCGGAGGCGCTCTGAGCGGCGGCGCCAGCCGCGGGCCGCGCGCGCACGGAGGCCAGCATGCCTGAGTTCGACTTCGCCATCCTGGGGGCAGGGGCCATGGGCTCGATCGTTGGCGGGCATCTGGCCCGCGCCGGGCACGCGGTGGCCATGCTCGCGCGCGGCGCACGCGCCGCGCATCTGGAGAGTCGCGGCATTACGCTGCGGGGCCTCGCCGAGTTCACGGTGCCGGTGCGCACGCTGCGCGACCCGGCCGCCCTGCACAGTGCGGGCGTGCTGCTGGTCGCGACCAAGACGCCGGGCACGGCGGCGGCGCTCGCGCAGCTGCGTCACGCGCAGTTCGGCGTCACGCTGTCAATCCAGAACGGACCGCTGAAGAACGAGCTGCTGGGCGAGGCGTTCGGCCGCGAGCGCGTACTCGGCGCGCTTGCCGACACCAGCGGCGAGCTGCAGCCGAACGGGGACGTGCTGTTCACGCGCAACGTCAACATTCTCCTCGGCGAACTTGACGGCACCGCAAGCGCGCGCGCGCAGCTGCTCGCCGGCACGCTGGACGCCGCCGGCGTGCGCGCCGCGGCCACCGGCGAGATCCTGACGCTCGAGTGGTCAAAGTTCTGCCCGTGGGTAGGCTTCATGGCGCTGGCGGTGAGCACCCGCGCGGTCACCTGGAAGTACCTGTCCGATCCGGACTCGGCGCTGCTGCTGGCGCGGCTGCTGCGCGAGATGGGCACGCTTGCCCGTGCGCTCGGCATCGCGCTCTCGGACCGCGCGATACTGCCGGCTGCCACCATCTGCGCCGGCACCGAGAGCGACGCGGTGGCGATCATCACGCGCATAGGCGCGGAGTACCGGCGCAACGCCCCGGCGCACCGCCTGTCAGCGCTGCAGGACCTGGAGGCGGGCCGCCCGCTGGAGGTGTACGAGACGCTCGGCTACGCGTGCGAGAAGGCGCGTGCCCTCGGCCTCAGCCTGCCGCTACTCGAGGCCTTCACGCGCCTGGTGGTGGCCATCGACCGCACCGAGCGCGCCGCGGGCGCCTAGCCCTCAGCCGCCGCCGCTGCTCACGAGTCCGCGGTATTCGAGCAGCGGCCCGATCTCGGGCGCACGGCCATAGAAGCTGCGAAACAGCAGCTGCGGATCCTCGCTGCGGCCGCGCGACAGCACGTGCGTGCGCAGATAGTCGCCGTTGGCACGCGTCAATCCGCCGTGCTGGTGGAACCACTGTCCGGTATCGCGCGCCAGCACCTCGCTCCACAGGTACGCGTAGTAGCCCGCCGAATAGCCGCTCTCGAAAATGTGCGAGAAATAGGCGGAGTGGTAGCGTGGCGGGACCGGTGCGTAGTCAAGGCCGCTCGCCTTGAGCGCCTCCTCCTCGAAGGCGGGCACGGCGTCCGCGGCCGGGGCCTGGGCGGCGCTGATCTGGTGCCACGCCTGATCGAGCAGCGCCGCCTCCACGTACTCGCTGGTGGCATAGCCCTGATTGAACTTCTGCGCCGCGAGCACCTTGTCCAGCAGCTCCGCGGGCATCGCCTCCCCGGTCTGGTAATGGCGGGCATAGTGGGCCACCACCTGCGGCTCGCGCGCCCACATCTCGTTGTACTGCGAGGGGTATTCGACGAAGTCGCGCGGCACCGCGGTGCCGGCGAGCAGCGGGTAGCGCACGTTGGACAGCATGCCGTGCACCGCGTGGCCGAATTCGTGGAACAGCCCGGTCACTTCATCGAAGGTGAGCAGCACGGGTTGCCCGGGCTGCGGCTTGGGAATATTGAGGTGGTTGGCCACCACCGGCTTCAGATGCAGCAGCTTCGACTGCGTCACGTAGGCGCTCATCCACGCCCCGCCCTGCTTGTTGTCGCGCGCGAAGTAGTCAGCCAGAAACAGCGCTAGCGGCTTGCCGTCGGCGTCAGAGACCTCGAACACGCGCACGTCGCTCTGGTAGACCGGCAGATCCTTGCGCTCCTTGAAGGACAGCCCGTAGAGCTGGTGCGCGGCGTAGAACACCCCGTCCCTGACGACGTGCTCGAGCTCGAAGTAGGGCGCGACGCGTGCCTGGTCGAAGTTGTAGCGCTGCTTGCGCACCTGCTCGGCGTAGAACGACCAGTCCCAGGGCTGCAGGGTGAAGGAAGGCTGGCCGCTGGCGGCGGCCTGCGCATCGATCAGCTTCTGGATGTCGGCGCCCTCTTCGCGCGCGCGCGCCAGGGCAGCCGGCGCCACCTGGCTGATCATGTCGTGCACCGCCTGCGGCGTGCCCGCGGACTCGTCTTCGAGCTGATAGGCGGCGTGGCTCGGGTAGCCGAGCAGTGCCGCACGCTCGGCGCGCAGCTTCACCAGCTGGGCGATGACCGGGCGATTGTCGGTATCCCCGTTCAGGCCGCGGCTGATCGACGCCTTGTAGATGCGCTCGCGCAGCGCACGGTGGGTCAGCTGCGCCAGCGCCGGCTGGTTGGTCGTGTTCTGCAGCGTGATGAGCCATTTGCCGTTCAGGCCGCGCGCCGCGGCGGCCTGCGCAGCGGCACCGATCTGGCTTTCCGACAGGCCGTCGAGCTCATGCACGTCGTCGACCTGCACCGCCCCGGCCGCGGTCGCCTTCAGCACGTTCTGCTTGAAGCGCGTGGTCAGGGAGGAAATCTCGCGGTTGAGCTCGCGCAGGCGCGCCTGCTCCTCCGGCTTCAGACGCGCCCCGGCGCGCACGAACGTGGTGTGATAGCGCGTCAGCAGCTGCAGCGACTCCGGGTCGAGGTGCAGCGCGGCGCGCCTCTGGTAGAGCCCGTCGACGCGCGCCCACAGCGCTGCGTTGAGGAGGATCGCATCCCGCTGCGCAGTGAGCTTCGGCGCCATCTCGGTGTCAAGGCGCTGCATCTGCTGATCGGTGTTGCAGGCGTTGAGGTTGTAAAAGGTGTTCTGCACCCGAGTCAGCAGCCGCCCGGAGCGCTCCAGTGCCACGATGGTGTTCTCGAAGGTGACGGGCTCGGTATTGTTGGCAATGCGCTCGGCCTCCGCGAGCTGCTCGCGCATACCCGCTTCGAACGCCGGCCCGTAGTCGCTGTCGCGAATGCGATCAAACGGCGGCAGCTCGAACGGCAGCGTGCTCGGGTTCGCAAACGGGTTATCGGCCATTACGGGGGTCCCTGCAGGTGGTGGTACGGGAGTCTCAGCGGCGGCATACCCGCTCACGGCGAGCACGATGGCGAGCAGGCCGAGGTCTGCGTATCTCATGCGGATCCTTACTGTTGCGCCCGCCGCTCCGGTGGGTAGGCCGCGGGCGGGGGGCAATGGTATCCTTCGCGCCCGATCAGTGCGCGCCCGCCCGCACCAGTGCAAGGGACTGTAACGGCGCGTTCCCACAGGGCCCTCATGAGCATCACTCAGGACCAGGTCGTCAGCATCCATTACACCCTCACCGGCGATGACGGCGAGGTCCTCGACAGCTCCGCCGCGGGCGAGCCCCTTGCCTATCTGCATGGTCACGGCAACCTCATCCCCGGCCTGGAGCGCGAGCTCACCGGTAAGAGCGTCGGCGATAAGCTGCAGGTAAAGATTGCACCCGCCGACGCCTACGGCGAATACGATCAGGCGCTGGTGCAGCGCGTACCGCGGCGTGCACTGAAGGGAGTGCCCAACGTGCGCGTAGGGCTGCGCCTGCAGACCCAGACCCCGGCCGGGCCGCGCGCGGTCACCATCACCCAGGTGACCGGCGACATGGTCACGCTCGACGGCAATCATCCGCTGGCGGGCAAGCATCTGAACTTCGCAGTCGAGGTGGCGGAGGTGCGCGAGGCGACCGCGGAAGAGCTGGCGCACGGCCACGTGCACGGGCCAGACGGCCACCATCACTGAACTCATTCGCCGGGTTCGTCCTCGGCGGCGGCGAGGCGCGCGAACAGCGCGCTCATGACATCCACGCGCTTCAGGTACTCGCGCGGATCGTGATCGCCACAGCGCTCGCCCGCAATGAAGCGAAAGCCTCGCTGCGCGTAGAGCGTTGCGGCGCCGGCTCCGCACAGATGCACCACCGCAGCAAGATGCGCGCGCTGTGCGGGGCTCACTTTCGCACGACGCAGGCCTGCCAGAATCGCCGTCACCTTCAGATCGAGGTACGCGGCGGTGAGCTCCACCGCATCCGTCGGCAGCACGCGCATGTACAGGCTGTTGAACCAGCAGGCGTGCCAGTCGTCCCAGGCGCCTTCGTGCGCCAGCGCGTGACCATGAATACAGTAGCGGCGCGCCTCGGCAAAGGTGCCGTCGGTCATCTGCAGCATGCCTACCGCGCTCGAGGCAGGACGGTAGAGATCGAAGGGGTGCGCCACCCACGCCCAGCGCCAGTAGGTGCGCACCAGCGGATTGCCTGATCCCTCGACCTGCGTGAGCGCAGCCAGCAGTTCGGGTGTGATGTTGCGCGTGGCGTAGCGTCGAAACAGCGGTCCGTAGTCCTGCCAGGTCTTCTCCGGCGTCTTGTATAGCGCGCCGCTCACCGGGAAGAACAGCTCGGTGGGCTTGCGCACCACCTGGTAGACCGCGTTGACGGCGAGCGCCACGCTGCCCGCGAGCAGCAGGCAGGCAGCCCAGCGCGCGGCAACCGGGGTGCGTCGCCATTGTCTCAGCCAGCGGCGGCGGGTCGCCGGCCGCGGCAGCAGTCGCAGGCGCCTCTTGCTGCGCCCCATCAGCACCGCCCCGATGCGCCGAACGCCGTTCGTGCACTAACATCGGTCTCCTCGGCACAGGTACAACGGGAGGCGCAGGTGTCGCGGGAAACCGTGGAGGTCGAGACCGGACGCAATCCGACCGGTACGGTGATCTGGCTGCACGGCCTGGGGGCGGACGGCCACGACTTCGAGCCGATCGTGCCGGAGCTCGTGCAGCCCGGCGAACGTGCCCTGCGGTTCGTCTTTCCGCACGCGCCGATGCGCCCGGTCACGCTCAACGGCGGGTTCGCCATGCGTGCCTGGTACGACCTCATCGCACTCGACCGGCGCACGCGCGAAGACGAGCACGGCATCCGCATGTCACAGGGGCTGATCGAGGCGCTGATTCGCCGCGAGAATTCCCGCGGCATCGGCACCGGGCGCATCGTCCTCGCGGGCTTCTCGCAGGGTGGCGCCATGGCGCTGTTCGCCGGAGCCCGCTACCCCGAGCAGCTCGCGGGCATGATGGGGCTCTCGTGCTACCTGCTGCTGGCCCACAGCTTCGCCGCCGAGCGTCACGGGGCGAATCACGCGACGCCCATCTTCCTCGCGCACGGTCTGCAGGATCCGGTGGTCCCCTACGCGCTCGGCGAGGAGGCGCATCGACAGCTCGAGGCGGCCGGCTGCACGGTTGAATGGCATGCCTACAGCATGCCTCACTCCGTCTGTCCGCAGGAGGTCGCCGACATCGCCGCCTGGCTGCGCCGCGTGCTGTAACGCTGCTCGCTCGTGCTGCGGATCGCTCCGGTTCGAGACCCGGCAGCCGCCGCAGCCGGCGAGTGAGCTCGCGGCGCGCCTGCTGAGGCTGGCGCGCCGCGGTGCGATGCCCTAGTGCGCGCGCTCCTGCCCATGCTCGGGCCGTTCGCCGCCGCCTTGGCGAGGCTCGTGACCGCCCTGCGGCGGCTGCACGCGGGCCTGATACTGCGGCGCCCGTCCTGCTGAGTATTGCGGCGCATGCATGGGGCCGTCGAAGCCGCCGCGCGGCTGTTCCGCGGGCTGTGCAACCCGCGGCGCACCTGGAGAAGTGGCATGGCCGCCGACCGGGTAGGGAGCGCGGCTCGGCTGATGCGCGCTCGCAATCGGCCGCTCACCGCTCGCGTCGACGCGGAGATTCGGGGTCTGCGGACGCTGATCGACCCGAGGCATCGTCTGCGGGTGTTCCACCCGCGGCGGGTCATTACGCATCATGGTCTGCGGATGCTCGGCCTGTGGAGCACGGTCATTCCGCATCATCGCCTGCGGATGCTCTGCCGGCGATGGACGATCGTTCCGATTGGACGGCTGCGGATGCTGCGCCTGGGACGGCCGGTCGTTCCGGCTCATGGCGGTGGGCACGCTGCGAGCCGCGTGCTCCACACCGCGCGCTGCGACCACGCCGCGCCCAGAGAACGCCCCAGGCCTGGCGGTGGCGGCGATCGCAGGCCGTCCGCCGTTGACCTCGGCACGCAGTCCACGCTCATCGCGCGCCAGCTGCTGCTGCTGACGCTGTCCGGCGGTCAGGCCAACGTGACGTTCGCGTCCGGCACTGATCTCTGCGGCGGAAGGACGCGCCACGACGCCGCCGGCCCCACCGTTGAACGCCACCTGCGTCACGTTGACGTTGTTGACCACGGTGTGGTTGTAGACGTTGGTGATGTTGGTGGTGTTGATGTTCGTCACTGCGCGGTTGTAGTAGAAATCATGGCCGTGCCAGTAGCCGCCTTCGTAGCCAACACCGGTGTATCCAAAGCCGTAGTTGATGCCGCCGTAGAAGCCGACGTGCGGGCCCCAATAACCGGCATGCCATACGTACAGCCCGCCGCCCCAGCCCCAGTAGCCGGGCGTCCACAGCAACCCCGGCGTCGGTGCCAGCGCCCAGGTTCCCGGCACCCAGTAATAACCATCATCCCAAGCCCAGTAACCGGGAATCCACATATAGCCCGGCGCCGGGCATGACGGCTGCACATACACCGGCAGCACCGGCGGGGCGATGCTGACTGACACGAACAATCCCGCGTTCGCCGCCAGCGGCAGCGCCGCGAGCACCAGTGCTGCAGTAACCCCGCGGATCAGATTGCGCATGTGAGAGTCTCCTCCGCCGAAAATGCCGTGCCAGTGAACGTTGAATGGACCGCGCTGAACGCTTCCTGAACCTGTCTTTGATAGCACCCAGCGTGCCGCGGCTCTTTGAACTCCTTCACTTTCTGCAACGCGCGCGGAGGGGCCGCGTTGACGGCCGCGGGGGCCGCTGTCGCGCTCTGCGGACAGCCCGGCCTAGAACCAGCTGTAATTGAAGCTGATGCTGATGCGTTCGCCCGCGACAGAATTGGCGGGCACTTCGTGGCGCAGCCAGCTCTCGAACAGCAGCAGGCCCCCGGGGCGCGCCACCACGCTCACCCAGGGACGCAGCGCGCGGCGCGCATCCGCGCGGCGCGGCGGGGCCGCCATGAAACGCTCGAGGCGCGGATCCTCGAACTTCAATCCCGGTGCGCCGCGCGGCACCGCGACATAGTAAGTCCCGCTGATCGTCGAGAGCGGGTGCAGGTGCAGTCCGTGCACTGCGCCGCGGCCCATGACATTCACCCAGCAGTCGGTGAGCGCGAGCCGGCGCGCTTGGAGATCCAGCTCGAGCGCGCGCGCGAACTTCGCCACGTGCCGGTCGAGCTCGGCCGCCAGGCGTGCAAAGGTCGGTGACCGCTGATGCATGCGGTGCGCGGAGCCGTAGGAGGTGTATCCGCCGAGATAGTTGCGCTGCGACCAGCGCCGGCCGGCCGCATCGTCGCGGCGCAGCTGCCGGCATTCGGCCAGCAGCCGCGCGTTGAGCGCCCGCCAGCCGCGCCCTCCCAGGCGTGCCTCGTAGAGCAGCGTCGGAAACAGCGCCTGCAGACCCATGACCAGGGCAGTATGCGGGGCGCCACCCGGGTGGTCTATGATCGGGGCATGGCCGTGACCAGTCTCCCGCCGTCGGCGACAGCGCAGCGCAGCAGCGCGCCGCTCGGACACTGGATCGGTGGCCGCATGGTCGCCGGCGGCGGCGCGCGACTGCCGGTGTTCAACCCGGCCACGGGTCAGGTGGCGCGCGAGGTGGCGCTCGCCACGGGCGATGAGGTACGGGCGGCGGTGGCCAGCGCGCAGGGCGCGTGGCGCGCCTGGGCGGATACCCCGCCGGTACGCCGCGCGCGCGTGCTGATGCGCTTCCAGCAGCTGCTGAACGAGCAACGCGATGAGCTCGCGGCGCTGATCACCGCGGAGCACGGCAAGGTGTTCTCGGACGCGCAGGGCGAGGTGACGCGCGGCATCGAGATCGTGGAGTTCGCCTGCGGCATCCCGCAGCTGCTGAAGGGCGATTTCACCGACCAGGTGTCCACCGGCATCGATAACTGGACGCTGCGCCAGCCGCTCGGCGTGGTCGCGGGTATCACGCCGTTCAACTT
Source organism: uncultured Steroidobacteraceae bacterium (assembly GCA_964489185.1). Classification (GTDB taxonomy): domain Bacteria; phylum Pseudomonadota; class Gammaproteobacteria; order Steroidobacterales; family Steroidobacteraceae; genus 13-2-20CM-66-19. Next base: position 34,931 of record CAZAXR010000037.1, read on the forward strand.
TCCGTGCATGGTGCCGTGCTGGATGTTTCCCATCGCCCTGGCGTGCGGCAACAGCTTCGTTCTCAAGCCGAGCGAGCGCGATCCATCCGCATCGCTGTTCATGGCGCGGCTGCTGGCCGAGGCCGGACTGCCCGCCGGCGCATTCAACGTCGTGCAGGGCGACAAGGGCGCGGTGGATGCGCTGCTCGATCACCCCGAGGTGCGCGCGCTGAGCTTCGTCGGCTCGACGCCGATCGCCCACTACATTTATCAGCGCGGCGCGGCCAACGGCAAACGCGTGCAGGCACTCGGTGGGGCCAAGAATCACATGGTGGTCATGCCGGACGCCGATCTCGACCAGGCGGTGGACGCGCTCATCGGCTCCGCCTACGGCTCGGCGGGCGAGCGCTGCATGGCGATCTCGGTGGCGGTGCTGGTGGGGGATACTGGCGAGCGGCTGGTGCCGCGCCTCGCCGAGCGGGCGAGGCAGCTGCGCATTGGCGATGGCATGGAGCCGCAGGCGGAGATGGGACCGCTCATCAACCGCGCGGCACTCGAGCGTGTGCGCGGCTACATCGATGACGGGGTTGCCAGCGGTGCGCGGCTGGTCGTCGACGGTCGCAGTCACCCCGAGAGCGGCGCCCCCTTCAACGTCGCGGGCCGCGAGGGCGGCTTCTTCCTCGGCGCTACGCTCTTCGATGAAGTCACACCGCAGATGCGCATCTACCGCGAGGAGATCTTCGGTCCGGTGCTGTGCTGCGTGCGCGTGAAGGACTTCACCGCCGCGGTGGACGTGGTGAATGCGCACACCCTCGCCAACGGCGTGGCCTGCTACACGCGCGACGGCAACGTGGCGCGCGAGTTCGGACGGCGCATCCAGGTCGGCATGGTCGGCATCAACGTGCCGATTCCCGTGCCCATGGCCTGGCACGGTTTCGGCGGCTGGAAGAGCAGCCTGTTCGGCGACATGCACGCCTACGGCGAGGAAGGCGTGCGCTTCTACACGCACCAGAAATCGATCATGCAGCGCTGGCCCGAGAGCACCCCCAAGGGCGCCGAATTCGCCCTGCCGACTGCGAAATGACCTGACGCGGCTCTGGCGCCGCCGCCCCTGAGACTCCCCCTCGCCGCCCCGTCTGCGCACCGGCGCTTGACATTCGGTAAGTAAGTGCTTACCGTAAGTAATGACTTACGCAAACGCGCTGCAGAGCCTGAGTGATCCCACCCGGCGCCAGCTGTTCGAGAAGCTGCGCGCCGGCCCGCAGTCGGTGGGCACGCTCGCCCGCGGACTGCCGGTGAGCCGTCCGGCGGTGTCACAGCACCTGAAAGTGCTGAAGGCTGCGGGGCTGGTGAGGCAGCGCGCCGAGGGGACCCGACGCGTGTACTACATCGACCCGGAAGGGCTCGGTGAGCTGCGGCGCTGGCTCGACCAGTTTTGGACCGAGGCGCTCGGGTCCTTCAAGCACGAAGTCGAAACGGCGCACCACCCGAGCGCGAGGAAAAGAAGTTGAACCGCACCATTGAGATCGCTCCGGTCCGCAAGAGCATCGTCGTCGAGGCTACCCCGGCGCAGGCGTTCGCAGTCTTCACCGCCGGCATCGACCGGTGGTGGCCCAAGACCCATGGCATCGGACAGGGGCCGATACTCGAGTCCGTACTCGAGCCGTTCGTCGGCGGCCGCTGGTACGCGCGCCACGAGGACGGCTCGATCGCGGTGGTCGGACACGTGCTCGTCTGGCAGCCGGGTGAGCGGCTGGTCGTGTCGTGGGAGATCAACGGCCAGTGGAAGAGCGACCCGCGCCCGGCGTTCACCTCAGAGGTGGAAGTACGTTTCAGCGCCGAAGCCGGCGGTCGCACGCGTCTCGACCTTGACCATCGCAACTTCGAGCGCATGGACACCGCCGGTGGCGAGAAGATGCGCCGTGAGGTCGACGGCGGCTGGCCGACCATTCTGGAACTGTTCGCCCGCGAAGCATCCAGGGAGGCTCGCAACTCATGAGCGAATTCATCGTCCACAGCATTCCCGGCAGCCCCTTCGGCCGTGCCGTACTCATCGCTCTCGAGGAGAAATCGGCGCCCTACCGCGTCTGCCCGGTCGCCCCCGTAAACCTGCGCGCCGCGCCGCACCTCGCGCGCCACCCGTTCGGCCGGGTGCCGGTGCTGGAGCACGGCGATTTCCACCTGTACGAGACGCAGGCGATCCTGCGCTATCTCGATCGTGTGCTGCCGCAGCCGCCCCTCACCCCCGCCGCGCCGCGCGCCGCGGCGCGCATGGACCAGCTGATGAACGTCAACGACTGGTACCTGTTCCACGGCGTCGCCAACGTGATCGCCTTTCAGCGCATCGTCGCCCCGCGTCTCATGGGGCGCACCCCAGATGAGGCTGCCATCGCCGCCGCGCTGCCGCGCGCCCGGCAGGTGCTTGGCGGGCTGGCCGGGCTGCTCGGGACGCAGCCGTACTTCGCCGGGGACGCCGTCACGCTCGCGGACGTACTGCTCGCGCCGCAGCTGGATTTCCTGCAGCAGACCCCGGAGTGGCATGCACTTGGTGCCCCGCACGAGAACCTGCGGCGCTGGCTGGATCGGATGAACGCGCGCGCGAGCCTCGCGGCCACCACCTGGACGCGGGTCGAGGCGCTGGCGGGAGCGGCCGGCGCGGCGGCGAGCGCCGCCTGAGCCGTGGCGCGCTAGGAGGCGCGCTTGGCGTGAGGTTTCCTGCCGCCCTGCTCCGGGGCGAACTGCTGCTCCTCGGTGCTGCCGGCGAGCGCGGTGATCGAGGAAGTGCCGCCGCTCACCGCCTGCGTGACCGCATCGAAATACCCGGCCCCCACCTCGCGCTGGTGCTTGGTGGCGGTGTAGCCGGCGCTCTCGGCCGCGAACTCCGCCTGCTGCAGGCTCACGTAGGCACTCATCTGCTGCGCCTTGTAGCCGCGCGCCAGCTCGAACATCGAGTAGTTGAGCGCGTGGAAGCCGGCGAGCGTGATGAACTGGAAGCGATAGCCCATGGCGGCCAGCTCGCGCTGGAACTTCGCGATCGTGGCGTCATCCAGCTTCTTCTTCCAGTTGAAGGACGGCGAGCAGTTGTAGGCCAGCAGCTTGCCCGGAAACTCCGCGTGGATGCCGTCGGCGAACGCACGCGCCTCCTCCAGATCCGGCTTGGCGGTCTCGCACCACACCAGATCCGCGTAAGGGGCGTAGGCACGACCGCGCGCGATCGCCTGCTCGAGGCCGGCGTGCACGCAGAAGAACCCCTCCGAGGTGCGCCCGCGTTTGACATCGATGAAGGAGCGGTCGCGCTCGTCGACGTCCGAGGTGAGCAGACTCGCCCCCTCGGCATCGGTGCGCGCCACCAGCACGGTAGGCACGTTGCACACATCGGCCGCGAGCCGCGCGGCGATCAGCTTGTTGACCGCCTCCTGGGTCGGCACCAGCACCTTGCCGCCCATGTGGCCGCACTTCTTCGCCGATGACAGCTGGTCCTCGAAGTGCACCCCGGCCGCACCGGCATCGATCATCTGCTTCATGAGCTCGAAGGCGTTCAGCACCCCGCCAAAGCCGGCCTCGGCGTCGGCCACGATTGGCTTCAGCCAGTCGATCGAGTCATCGCCCTCGGCGTGACAGATCTCATCCGCGCGCCGCAGCGTGTTGTTGATGCGCCGCACGACCGCGGGCACCGAGTCGGCCGGATACAGCGACTGGTCGGGGTACATCTCCCCGGCCAGGTTGGCATCCCCCGCCACCTGCCAGCCGGAGAGGTAGATCGCATCCAGGCCCGCCTTGACCTGCTGCATCGCCTGGTTGCCGGTGAGCGCCCCGAGGGCATTGACGAACGGCTTCTCCTGCAGATAGCGCCACAGCTTCTCCGCCGTGAGGCGTGCGATCGAGTGCTCGACCGCGATGGTGCCCCGCAGCCGCACCACCTGCGCGGCCTGGTAGCCGCGGCGGATGCCGCGCCATCGCGGGCTCTCGGCCCAGTTGCGCGTCAGCTCCTCGGCGGAAGGCAGGGATTTGGGCAGACTCATGCAGGCACCTCGGGCTTGAGAATGGATCAGCTCAGCAGCTCGTAGGCCGGGAGCGTCAGGAACTCGTCGAAGGCTTCCGACTTGGTCATCTGCTCGAACAGCCGTGCCGCGCTCGGGAACACCCCGTGGGTGAGGCGCGCCGCGCCGACCTCCTCGTGGATGCGATCGAGCTCGGCGGTCAGCAGGCTATCGAAGCGCGCCACGGTGATCGCGCGCCCGTCGCTGGTGTGCGCCCCGTGATGCAGCCACTGCCACAGCTGCGCGCGGCAGATCTCGGCGGTCGCGGCATCCTCCATCAGGTGGTACAGCGGTACGCAGCCGTTGCCGCGCAGCCAGGACTCCAGGTACTGCACCCCGACGCGGATGCAGCCGCGCACCCCCGCTTCCGTGATCTCACCCTCCGGCACCTTGAGCAGGTCCGCCGCGCTGACCTGCACGTCCTCGCGCAGCACGCCGAGCTGATTGGGCCCGTGCATCACGGCGTCGAAGGGTTCGCGCGCCACCGCGGCCAGCCCCGGGTGCGCGATCCAGGTGCCGTCGTGTCCGGCGCGCGCCTCGCGCAGCTTGTCGGCGCGCACCCGCGCCATGGCCGCCTCGTTGGCCTGCGGGTCATCGCGGATCGGGATCTGCGCGGCCATGCCGCCCATGGCGTGCGCGCCGCGCCGGTGACAGGTGCGAATGAGCAGATCCACGTACGACTTGAGGAAGTGACGCTCCATGGTAACGGTGGCGCGATCGGGCAGCAGGCAGTCGCGGCGGTTACGGAACTTCTTGATGAAACTGAAGATGTAGTCCCAGCGGCCGCAGTTGAGACCGGCCGAGTGCTCGCGCAGCTCGAAGAGGATCTCATCCATCTCGAAGGCCGCCAGCAGCGTCTCGATGAGCACCGTGGCCTTGATGGTGCCGCGCCGCATGCCGAGCGCCTCCTGCGCGGCGAGGAACACGTCGTTCCACAGCCGTGCCTCCAGGTGGCTTTCCATCTTCGGCAGATAGAAGTACGGGCCGGTGCCGCGGCGCGCCAGCGCCTCGTGGTTGTTGGCGAGGAACAGCGCGAAGTCGAACAGCCCCCCGGACACCGCCTCGCCGTTGATGCGCGCGTGCTTCTCGGGCAGATGCCAGCCGCGCGGCCGCACCATGAGCGTCGCGGTGCGCTCGGCCAGCCGGTAGATCTTGCCGGTGGCGGGATCGGAGTAGCTGATGCTGCGGCGCACCGCATCCGCGAGATTCACCTGGCCGCGGATGATGTTCTCCCAGGTCGGGGAGCACGAGTCCTCGAAGTCGGCCATGAAGGCGCGCACCGGCGCGTTCAGGGCGTTGATGATCATCTTGCGATCGACCGGGCCGGTGATCTCCACGCGGCGGTCCTGCAGATCCTGCGGCACCGGGGCGATGCGCCACTCCTCGGCGCGCACCCGGGCGGTGGCGGGCAGGAAGTCCGGCTGGGCACCCGCATCGAGTTCGCGCTGACGCTGCGCGCGCGCGGCGAGCAGCTCCAGGCGGCGCGGATTGAAGCGCCGGTGCAGGCTCGCCAGCAGCTGCAGCGCGAGCGGCGTCAGCACCTCGTCGGCACGCTCCACCTGCGTGCCCTGGATCTCGACCTTGGGTGCGGACTGCTCGCGGGGGTGAACCCGGCCGTGCGTTTCAGCTTCCATGCGTGTTCAGCATACGCCGCTATCGAGCGAATTTGACTATGGAAACTTCACACTGTTAATTTCACAATCCCGCAATCCCCTGCTGCCATGGCGATGCAACATATGCCCGAGCTGCTGCGCAAGGGCCACTTTCTCGGCGCCAAGCTGCGTTCGCTGCGCAAGCGTAACGGACTGACCCTCGAGGAGCTGTCGGTGCGCTGCATCCAGCGCAGCCCCGGCGCGGCCCCATCCGTCTCCTACTTGAGCATGATCGAGAGCGGCAAGCGTACGCCCTCGCCCGAGCTCCTGGAGCTGCTGGCGGGGGTATTCCAGCGCCCGCCCGGCTGGTTCCTCGATGAGAGCACCGACCTGCCGCTGCCCCCCTCGGCCGCCCCCGGCGCCGGCGCGGCGCGCATTCCGCTGCAGCCGGCGTTCCTGTTCTCCAAGAGCCTGCTGCAGGCGGCGATCCCGGAGCTGCTGGCGCAGACCGGCACCAGCGGGCGGCAGTTCGCGCACCTGTTGATCCGCTCGCACCAGGAGATGTCGCGCAACGACTTCCCGGACCTGGAGCGCGCCGCCGATTCGATCAGCGAGCGGCGCTTCCCGCTGTCGGTCGAGGACCTGATGCGCCTCGCGCGCCGTCACGGGCTCGAGATCCGCTGGTTCGAGCGCAAGCCGGTGCTGGCGCGCGACAAGGACCGCGAGGTGCGCAGCATGGTGCGCTCGTTCTTCCAGGCGCCGCGCGTGGTGTACGCCAACCGCGCGCTGCAGGCCGACGCGGCGCGCCTGAAATTCGATCTCGCCGCACACATCGGCCACAAGGTGCTGCACGGCGGCGACGGACTGAAGTCCGCGCACGCCACCGGTGGGGAGATGGGCGGCAGTCCCGAAGGAGGCTCGAGCGCCGCGGGCATGAACGCGCAGGACGTGCTGCACGCATGGCGGGACTTCGAGTGCAGCTTCTTCGCCGGCGCGCTGCTGGCGCCGCGGGTGCCGTTCCGGCGCTTTCTCGCCCGCGAGCGCTACCGCGTGGAGGCGGGCGCGAAGCTCGAGCTGACACCGGCGGTGGTCATGCGCCGCATGACCAAGGTGTCCCCCTATCCCTACTGGCACTTCTTCGATGCCTACCCGCCCGGGTATCTGCGGGCCGTGTACCGCGGCAACGGCATACCGCTCCCCTGGGGCAACCTCGCACAGGTGAGCGACCCGTGTCCCAACTGGGCCGTGTTCCGCATGATCGACGATGACCGCGGCACGCGCGGCTCGCAGATCTCCGTGCTGCGCGACGGCGAGCGCTCGCTGCTGTACTGCTGCCACTCGATCCGTGTGCACGACATGGCGGGCAACCCGCACGTGCTGTCGGTGGGGGTGGACCTGGCGCCCGCCCTCACCTCCAACGGTGTGCCGAGCGAACCGCTGATCGAATCGATCTTCCGCGAATGCCTGCATCGGCGCGGCGAGGCGCGCATTCCGAAGTCCGCCGTGCAGGCGCTGGATGTGGTCGCCAACGTGCTCAACATCGCCTGGATCGGCGATGCGCTGGCCAGTCCGGCGCGCATCATCTGCCCGCGCAGCAACCGCTGCCCGCGCCCGGAGCGCTGCGAAGGGGCCCGCGCCTCGCGTGCCCGCGAGATCGCCGATGTGCGCCAGGAGATCCTCGGCCGCGAGGGCTGATGACATAAGATACGCGGCGCGCATCACCGGAGAAGCCATGCACGCAGCCCGCAGCCGGCGCAGCCGCGCCGCCCTCGCCGCCGTGGCGCTGTCACTCGGCAGCCTGAGCACGCTGCTGCCCGCGCCGGCCGGCGCGCGCCCGGATGCGGCGCAACTGCAGTCCGAGCGTGACGCCGTCAACAAGTGGCGCACGCAGCGGATCGATTCGCTCACCAGCGATACGGGCTGGTTGACCCTCGCCGGCCTCTACTGGCTCAAGGAGGGTGACAACAGCTTCGGCCGCGGGCCAGGCAACTCGCTGGTGCTGGACAACCCGGCCCTCGCCGCCGCCGCCGGCACTTTCGTGCGCAGCGCCCAGCAGGTGCGATTCGTCGCCCACCCCGGGGCCGGCGTCACGCACGACGGCGAGCCGGTCACGGCGCTCGATATGATCCCCGACACCGCCGGCGAGCCCACCGTGCTCGCCAGCGGGGCGCTGCGCTTCTTCGTCATCGAGCGCGCCGGCAATCTCGGCGTGCGCGTGCGCGATCTCGATAACCCGCACCGCCTGGAATTCCGCGGGCTCAGCTACTTCCCGGTGAGCACGTCCTGGGTGATCGAGGCGCGCTTCGATCCCTATCGGCCCGCGCGCCACATCAAGATCATGAACATCCTCGGCATGGAGCAGGACATGGAGTCACCGGGTGCCGTGGTGTTCCGCAAGGGGGGCCGCGAGTGGCGCCTGGACACGGTGTTCGAGCAGCCCGGAGACCAGGAGCTGTTCATCATGTTCGCGGATGCGACCAGCGGACACGACAGCTACGGCGCCGGGCGCTTCCTGCGGACCCCGCTGCCGGCCGCTGGCCGAGTGCACCTGGACTTCAACAAGGCCTACAACCCGCCGTGCGCGCTCAACGACTTCGCCACCTGCCCGCTGCCGCCCTGGCAGAACCGCCTGCAGCTGCGCATCGAAGCCGGCGAGAAGACCTACGCCGGCGCCCGCGCGCACCACCTGTAGACAGCCGCGCCGGCTCAGCGTCCGCGCAGGCGCTGCTGCTGGGTGAGCCGGATGCGCTGCATGACGCGTTGCGTGGCCTGGCGCGTGAGTTTGACACCGGCCGCAGCCGGCTGCGCCCGGAACGCACTGGCGGTCGAGCCGGCGGTGGGAAACGAAATGAAGGCATCGCTGCGCACCGCGGTGCCGGCATCGGTCTGCACGTAGAACGGCAGGAACGCGCCGCTGGCATTGGCGAGGGACTGATAGTCGCCGAGGAACAGCCCCTGCGAATCGGGCGCCAGGTTCAGATCGAACGGCCCGGACAGATGCGACTCCTGGAACGTCGCGCCGCCGTCGCTCGAGACCACCATCCAGCAGTCGGTGAGGAACAGGCCGCTGAAGGTATTGTTGCGCAGATCGAAGTAGGTGACCGCGACGACGCCGTTACTGCGCACGTCGACGGTCGGTGTAAAGGCCTGCACGGCCGCATTGGCATTCACCTGCACCGGCACCGACCAGGTCACCCCGCCGTCGGAGGACTGAGTGAGCGCGATGCCGTCGTGATCGCCGCCGGAAAAGCGTGAGTCCTGCCACGCGACGTAGACGATGCCGGTGGGACCCTGGCTCACCGACACCAGATCCGACCCGTCGCGCACCGCGGCGTGGGTCATCGGATCGGTGGTGCCGATTGCCTGCAGACTCGAGATGACGACCGGCGCCGTCCAGGCGGTGCCCTTGTCGATCGACTGCATGGCGCGCACGGAGGCGGTCACCGCGCCGCCGGCGCCGGTGTCGATCTGGGTGAAAACATTGAGCAGCGCCCCGCTCGGCAGCACCACGATCTGGTTGCCGATGGTCTGACTGGAAGCACCAGGGTCGTAGATGCTGCGCGCCGCCTGCCAGCTGATGCCGGCATTGGCGGTCAGCGCAAAGTAGCTGGGGCCTGCGGTCTCGCTGGTCAGGCGGTCCCACACCGCGTAGGCGAAAGCCGCATTGTCCGGATCGGCGGTGATCGAGCCCTTGTCGTTGAACACCTGCTCACCGTCGCTGATCAGCGCGACCGGCAGGCTCCAGGTCACGCCGCCGTCGAAGGACTGCGCCACCAGCATCGCGCTCGAGGATCCGGGCATGAGCGTGGCGCCGGAGAACGACAGGGACAGTGCGTACATCGTGCCGTTGGGCGAGACCGACAGCCACACGTCGGTAGCGCGCGCGAAATCGCCGGCGTTGCTGCTCGTGCCGCCGGTGCAGCGTGAGAAGGCGGCGTGGGTAAGTGTCCAGCTCGCGCCGGCATCGAAAGACGCGGCGAGACCCACTCCCTGCGCGCCGCCGTCCGACCAGCGGTTCTGCTGCCAGGCGGCGATGAAGTTCATCGGGTTCACCGGGTTCACCGCCAGGTACGGCTCGGCGGCCGTATCGACGTAGAGCGTTCCGGTGGAACTCACCCCATCGCAGCCGGGGGCGAAGCTCGTGGGCAGCGATGCGCGCACCTGCGTTACCGAAGTGAACGGAGGTGGCTGCGGAGGCGACGGTCCGAGGCTCCCGCTCCCTCCGCCGCAGGCACTCAGTGTCAGGAGGGTGACGGCCCCCACGCCGCGCAGCGCACGCATGCGGAAAGCCTAGCACGATCTGCGTGCGGCACCGGACGGTGCGGCACGTTATGTTGAGCGCGCCGGCTCTGCCGGCGCGTTCCGCGGCCGCAGGCTCAGGCGTCGATGAAAATCGTCGCCGGATGCTCCAGGCAGTCCTTCAGCGCCTGGATCATCGCGGCCGCATCGTAGCCGTCGACGAAGCGGTGGTCGAAGGAGGAGGACAGATTCATGGTACGGCGGATCGTAATCGCACCGCCGATGACCACGGGACGCTCGAGCGCGCGGTTCACGCCGATGATCGCCACTTCCGGGGCGTTGATGATCGGGGTGCTGGCGATGCCACCGAGCTTGCCGAGGCTCGTGATGGTGATGGTGGAGCCGCTGAGCTCCTCGCGCCGGGCCTTGTTGGTGCGCGCCGCCTCGCTCACGCGGCGCATCTCGGCGGCGAGCTCCCACAAGGTGCGCGCCTGTGCATCGTGCACCACGGGCACCTTGAGCCCGTCGGGAGTCTGCGTGGCGATGCCGAGATGCACCGCGCGGTGACGCACGATCACCCCGCGTTCGGCGTCGTAGTGCGCGTTGCACTGTGGAAAGTCGTGCAGCACACGCACCAGGGCGAGCGCCAGGAACGGCAGGTAAGTAAGGGCGGCAGCGCCCGCAGGGAGCTTGCTGTTCAGGTGCCGGCGCAGCGACTCGAGCTCGGTGACGTCGAGTTCCTCGACGTAGGCGAAGTGCGGGATGTTGCGTTTCGCCTCGCTCAAGCGCTGTGCGATCACACGGCGCAGACCGATCACCTTGATCTCCTCGGTTGCAGCTCCGGGCTCCGCAGCGGGTGCCGGCCGTGCCGACGGCACCGCCTTGGGTGCGGTACGCAGCGGCGTCGGCTGCGTGCGCCGCGCCACGAACGCATCCAGATCCTTCCCGACGATGCGGCCGTTGGGACCGGAGCCGGCCACCTGGCGCAGATCGATGCCCGCCTCGTGGGCGCGCCTGCGGATGGCCGGTGAGGTAGCGATGCGCCCGCCGCGCACCGCCGCGGGAGCCTCCAGTGCGTGCACCGCCGCGCCGTTGCCGCCGCTGCGGGCCTCAGCCGCGGTGCGCGCCGGTGCCGCTACGGCCGGCGCTTTCGCCGCCTCCGCAGCGCTCGCCTGCGCCGCGGCCGGTTCGGTCTCCAGCACGATCAGTTCCGCGCCGACCGGTACCATGTCCCCCGGCGAGCCGGTGGTCGACAGCACCCGTCCGCCGACCGGGGCGGGCACTTCGACCGCGGCCTTCTCGGTCATGAGCTCCACGACCACCTGGTCTTCGGCGACCGTGTCGCCCGGCTTCACGCGCCAGCCGACGATCTCCGCTTCCACCGTGCCTTCGCCGAGGTCCGGGAGCTTGAACACATAGCGGCTCATGAAGCCTCCATGACCTGGCGGATGGCGGCGGCGATGCGTCCCTGCCCGGGGAAGTAGTCCCACTCGAAGGCGTGCGGGTACGGGGTGTCCCAGCCGGTGACGCGCTGGATCGGCGCCTCCAGATTCCAGAAGCAATGCTCCTGGAGGGCCGCCACGAGCTCCGCGCCGTAGCCGCCAAAGCGCGTGGCTTCGTGCACCACGACACAGCGGCCGGTCTTGCACACCGAGGTGGCGAGCGTGTCCAGATCGAGCGGCGCCATGGTGCGCACATCGATGATCTCGGCATCCACCCCGACCGCGCGCACCGCCGCTTCGGCCACGTGCACCATGGTGCCGTAGGCGAGCACGGTGACCTCCTTGCCCGGACGCACGATCTCCGCCCGTCCGATCGGCACGGTGTAGTGACCATCGGGCACCTCGCCGCGCGCGTGCGCGCTCCAGGGCACGGCGGGCTTGTGCGGGTCGCCGTCGAAGGGTCCGTTGTAGATGCGCTTGGGCTCGAAGAACACCACCGGGTCCTCGTCCTCGATGGCGCTGATGAGCAGTCCCTTGGCGTCGTAGGGATTGGAGGGCATCACCACCTTGATGCCGCACACGTGGGTGAAGATCGCCTCCGGACTCTGCGAGTGAGTCTGGCCGCCGCGGATCCCGCCGCCGCAGGGCGTGCGGATGGTCACCGGTGCGTGGAACTCGCCCGCGGAGCGGTAACGCAGCCGTGCCAGCTCGCTCACCACCTGATCGAAGCCGGGGTAGATGTAGTCGGCGAACTGTATCTCCGCGACCGGCTTCAGCCCGTTCACGCCCATCCCGATGGCGGTGGCGATGATGCCGCCCTCGGCGATCGGGGTGTCGAGCACGCGATGCTCGCCGTGCTTGCGCTGCAGCCCCTCGGTGGCGCGGAACACGCCGCCGAAGTAACCGACGTCCTCGCCCAGGACCACGACGCGCGGATCGCGTGTCAGCATCACGTCCATCGCGGAGTTGAGCGCCTGCACCATGTTCATGCGCGCCACGTCAGCCCTCCTTGGCCGCGGACGGCGCCGCGTGCGGTGCGGGCCCCTGTGCCTCGCGCAGCGCGCGAAACTCCTCGCGCTGACGCACGAGGTTGGCTGGCATGTCCTTGAACACGTCCTCGAACATGGTGAGCGGATCGAGCGCGGGGCCGCCGGTGAGCGTGCCGTAGGACTCGGCCTCCTTCCAGCAGGCCGTGACGTGCGCCTCGAGCTCCTTTTCCAGCTGGGTGTGACGCTCCTCGGACCACTCCCCGAGGGCGATGAGATGCGCCTTGAGTCGGTTGATCGGATCCCCGAGTGGCCAGGCGCGCCACTCGTCCTTCGGGCGATAGCGCGACGGGTCGTCGCTGGTGGAGTGCGCCGCGGCCCGGTACGTCACCAGCTCGATCAGCGTCGGGCCGACGCTCTGGCGCGCGCGCTGCGCGGCCCACTGGGTCACTGCATACACCGCCAGAAAGTCGTTACCGTCGACGCGCAGGCCGGGGATCCCGTATCCGGGGCCGTACTGCGCGAAGGTCTTGTGCTCCCCGCCCGCAAACCCCTGGAACGTGGAGATGGCCCACTGGTTGTTGACCAGGTTCAGAATCACCGGCGCCTGGTACACGGCCGCAAACGTCATGGCGTAGTGGAAATCGGCCTCGGCGCTCGAGCCCTCGCCGATCCAGCTGGCCGCGAGCCGATCCTCGCCCTTGATGGCCGCCGCCATCGCCCAGCCCACCGCCTGCGGGAACTGCGTCGCGAGGTTGCCGGAGATCGAGAAGATGTTGCCCTTGCCCCAGTGGTACATGATCGGCATCTGCCGGCCCTTGCACATGTCGTGCGTGTTCGACAGGCACTGGCACATGAGCTCCACCAGGTTGCGGCCGCGCACCACGTGCAGTCCCTGCTGGCGGTAGGACGGGAACAGCATGTCGCCGGGCTGCAGCGCCATGCCGGCGGCCACCGCCACCGCCTCCTCGCCGGTGGACTTGATATAAAAGGATATGCGCCCCTGGCGCTGGATCCTCTGCATGCGGTCATCGAACAGCCGCGTCAGCAACATGTGGCGCAGGCCCACCTGCAGCTCCGCCGGCTCCAGGTGCGGATTCCACGCCCCCACCGCGCGGTGATCGTCGCCGAGCACCCGCACCATCTGCACCGAGAGCTCCTCGATCTGGCGCGCGCTCGCGGTAACGTCCGGCCGCGGGACGGCGCCCGCGGGCGAGATCTGAACATAACTGAAGTCGGGCTCCTGCCCGGGCCGTGCCGGCGGGGACGGAACATGCAAGCGCGACCGTGGGGTCATGAACGGGGCCTCTCAGGCTGCCCTGCAAGGGTTGCAGAGGCGAATACGAGTTGGGCAGGATTGTAGTCGTCTCACATCGGTAACACTACGTGAAACCCCGCCCCACCTTTCGCGGCGTCGTGCTGCGGGACGCGCCGCGTCCCGGGCGACGCCCCGCCGCCGCCGGGCCCGTGCCACCGCCGACGCAAGCGCGCGTGCGCGTCGGCAGGCAGACCGCCGGACGAGGTGGCAAGGGCGTGTCGGTGATCACCGGTCTGCCGCTGCAGGCCGAGGCGCTGGAGGCGCTGGCGGCGCGGCTGAAAAAGATGTGCGGTGCGGGCGGTGCAGTGCGCAACGGTGTCATTGAAATCCAGGGTGAGCATCGCGACCGCCTGGTGGCGGAGCTGTGTAAGCTTGGCTACGGGGCACGCCGCTCCGGCGGCTGAAGCTGCGCACCGACCGCCCCGCTCTGGGCCCGCAAAGTGGTATCTGCGGCCGATTATTGCTATAGAGATATTGTGTGCGTAGCGGCGCGGGGCAATAAAAGTGCACGACAAGCCTGATGACTCACGGCGCACGCCGAGCGGCGACGTGCTGCTGTTCGCGCGTAACTTCTTCCGGCATCCGCGCATGCTCGGCTCGATCATTCCCAGTTCCCGCTTCCTGATCAGACAGCTGCTCGAGCCCATTAACTGGGCACGCGCCCGCGTCATCGTCGAGTACGGACCCGGGGTGGGCGGCATCACCGCCGAGGCGCTGCGACGCATGCGGCCGGACGCCGCGCTGATCGCCATCGAGATGAATCCGGATTTCGTGACCTACCTGCGCAGCTCGATCAGCGATGCGCGGCTGAGGGTGGTGGAGGGCTCGGCGGTGGAGGTGGACGAGATCCTGCGCCGCTTCGGCTACACGCGCGCCGACTACATCATCTCCGGCATCCCCTTCAGCACCATCACCGCGGAGGTGCGCGAGCGGATCCTGCGCAAGACCTGCGAAGCACTCGCCCCCGGCGGCGCGTTCCTGGTGTACCAGTTCTCCACGCGCGTGCTGCACGACCTGAAACGCATCTTCGGCTACGTGGGGCGCAAATTCGAGCCGCTCAACGTGCTGCCGGCGCACCTGTTCATCTGCCAGCCGTTTACCGTCTAGGCACCCACCCGGCAAGCCGGCCGAGGCTGCGCTCAGCTGAACCGTTGACAGCGCCGCGCTTAGGCGCCGATCCTCAATGTATGAGCCTCACCGCAAGCGAGCGTGATCGCTATCAGCGCCATCTGGCGCTGGCCGAGATCGGCGTGGCCGGCCAGGAGCGGCTCAAGGCGGCGCGCGTGCTGGTGGTCGGAGTCGGCGGCCTGGGCTCCCCGGCCGCGCTGTATCTGGCGGCGGCCGGCTGCGGCACACTGGGACTGCTCGACTACGACCGCATCGAGCTTTCCAACCTGCAGCGCCAGGTGCTGTTCGACACCGCTGCCCTCGCGCAGCCCAAGGCCGAAGCAGGCCGCGCGCGCCTCGCCAGCCTCAACCCCGAAGTGCGCGTCATCGCCCATGCGGTGAAGCTCTCGGCCGCGAACGTCGAGCAGATCTTCTCGCAGTACGATCTGGTGCTGGACGGCAGCGACCGGCTGTCGACGCGCTACCTGGTCAATGATGCCTGCGTGCTGCTGGCGCGACCGCTGGTCTCGGCGGCCATCCACCGCTTCGAAGGGCAACTGCTGACCTACGTGCCGCAGCAGGGTCCCTGCTACCGCTGCGCGTTCCCGCACGCCGCCGACGGCCTGGTGGCCAACTGTGCCGAAGCGGGCGTGCTCGGAGTGTTGCCCGGGGTGCTCGGGACGCTGCAGGCGACGGAAGCCATCAAGCTGATCACCGGCATCGGGCAGCCGCTCACCGGGCGGCTCCTGACCTATGACGCCCTCGCCATGCGCTTCAGCGAATTCCGCATCGCGCGCTCGCCGCAGTGCGCGGTGTGCGGGGACGCCCCTACCATCACTGCACCGAGAGATCCCGAGCCCATGCGCCACGACGACCCAAGTGGCGGCATCCGCCGCCTGTCCGCGAACGAGCTCAGCGAGCTGCTGCACCGCCCCGACGACGCCCGACCGCTGCTGGTCGACGTACGCGAGGACGCAGAGTTTGCCGCCGGCCATCTGTCCGGCTCCATCAACATCCCGCTCGGGGAGCTGCCGCGGCGCTTGAACGAGTTGCCCTCGGGCGCGGCCCCAGTGTTCATCTGCAAGAGCGGCGGACGCAGCCTCGCCGCCTGCCAGCTGGCCCTGCGCGCGCAGATCGCCACGCCCAGCAACCTCGAGGGCGGCCTGACGGCGTGGGCGCGCACGGTCGACCCGTCGCTGTACGTCCTCTAGCGCGCCGGGCAGCGCGACTTGGCAAACGCCGGCCTGGGGTGCACGTCCGGCGCGAACGCGATGCGCGCCTTCAGCAGCTCGAACGCGGCCTGCGGCTCGTCGACGAACTCGAACAGTTTCAGGTCCTCCGGCGCGATGGTGCCGTGATGCACCAGCGCCTCGAAGTTGACGACCTCTTTCCAGAACGCCGAGCCGTACAGCAGCACGGGGATGGAGCGCTCGAGCTTACGCGTCTGCGCGAGCGTCAGGATCTCGAACAGCTCATCGAGCGTGCCGAATCCGCCCGGGAAGGCCACCAGGGCGCGCGCCAGGTGCGCGAACCACAGCTTGCGCATGAAGAAGTAGTGGAACTCGAAGCACAGCCCCGGAGTGATGTAATCGTTGGGGAGCTGCTCCTGCGGCAGCCCGATGTTGAGTCCCACGCTGCGACCACCGCCGAGCACCGCGCCGCGGTTGGCCGCTTCCATGATCCCCGGGCCGCCGCCCGAGCACACCAGCAGCTGCTGTCCCTTGAGGGTGCAGCTCCACTCAGTCACCAGCCGCGCCAGCTCGGTCGCCTCATCGATGTAGCGTCCGAGTGGGCTGGGCTCGCGCAGGCGCGCCGAGCCGAAGAACACCACCGTGGCGGTGACGCCGGCGGCGCTGAACACGCGCAGCGGCGCCAGGTACTCCGACACGATGCGCAGCGGGCGGCCCTCGTCCGAGTCCAAGAACGCAGGGTCGCGGTAGGCGAGCGGAGGTGTCTGCACCATGAGCTCCTCGGTGATCGCGGCGCACGAGTGTCGCACGCGGCGCACGCTTTTGGTTAGAGTGCCGCTGCATGGCTAGTCTGGCGTCAGCGGCGCGTGTGCGCGCCGTCCTCCTCGCGGCGCTGGCGGCGGCCGCTACCGCCGCGGTGCGCGCCGCCACGACACCCTCCCTGCCGCCGCCCGAGCCCGCGACCACCCTGCTGGTAATCGCGCCGCATCCGGACGACGAGACGCTCTGCTGTGCCGGAATCATGCAGCGTGTGGTGCGCGCCGGTGGGCGAGTGAGTGTCGTGTGGATCACCAGCGGCGATGGCTCGCGACTCGATCTGCTGTTCATCGAGAAGAGCCTGTTCCGACGCCCGGAGCGCTCGCGCGATCTGGGTCGCCAGCGCATGCACGAGGCGCGCACCGCCGCCACCCTGCTCGGCGTCCCGGCGGATGCCCAGCTGTTTCTCGGCTATCCCGATGGCGGCCTGCAAGAGCTGCTCAGCACGCACCGCACGCAGCCCTACGCCTCGCCCTACAACGGCGCCGCCGCGGTGCCCTACGCCGAGGCGCTGTTTCCCCACCACCCCTACAGTGGCACGAGTCTCGAGACTGACCTCGCGGCGGTGTTCGAGCGCGTGCATCCCAGTCTGATCCTCGCGCCCTCGCCGCTCGATGCGCATCCCGATCACCGCGCCGCCGGCCTGCTGGCCATCGCGGTCGCAGCGCGGCTCGGGGTCACTCCGGCGCTGCGCTACTGGATCGTGCACGGCGGCGCGGGCTGGCCGAGCCCGCGCGGGCTGATGAAGGGTGTACCGCTGACGCCCGCGCCGCGCGCCCGGGGGGTGGCGCAGGAGCGCTTCGCGCTCGAGCCCGCCGAGGAGGACCGCAAGCAGCACGCGCTCGAGGCCTATGCCACGCAGATGCGCTTCACGGCGCCGTTTCTGCTCGCCTTTGTGCGCAGCGACGAGCTGTTTGCGCCGCTGCCGGGACCCTAGTCCGGACGCCGCAGCCGCCGCCAGCGATCGAGATAGCGATCCAGCGCGCCGGCGATGGTCTCGCGCAGCCGGTCGAGCCGGGCGCGTCGGTGCCAGTGGCGGCGGCTGAGCGCGCGCGAGACCGCGAAGTCCGCCTCGAACAGCGCCGCCGCCGCATCGGCGAAGCGCGCATCGGCGACTTCCTGGTTGGCCTCCAGATTCCAGCGGAAGCTCCAGCGGTCGAGGTTGCTCGAGCCAACCGAGACCCACTCGTCGCACAGGATCATCTTGCCGTGCAGCACCCGCGGCTGGTACTCGAAGATCTTCACCCCGTTGCGCAGCAGCTTGCCGTAGAAGCGCCGTGCCGCCTGGCGCACCCAGGGATGGTCGGTGCGCGCCCCGGGCACCAACAGCCGCACGTCCACTCCGCGGCGCCCCGCGCGCCGCAGTGCCTTGCGGAAGCGCCGAGACGGCACGAAGTAGGCGCTCATGATCCAGGCCCGTGCGGCGGCGTCATCGATGCGGCGGATCACGCCGTTGGCCAGCACCGAGCGCTGCCGCGCTTCGGAGAGCGACAGGCGGCCAAACGCGCCGTCGGCGCGCGGCGTGCACACGGGTGCCGGCAGCGCCAGCTCGCCCCCGCAGCGGTGCCAGGTGCGCACGAACGCCCGCTGCCAGTCAGCGACCACCGGGCCTTCGATCTGCACCATCTGGTCGCGCCACGGGCCGCCACGCGCTTCCGCGGCGAACTCATCCGTGAGCCCCGCGCCGCCGACGAAGGCGGTGCGCCCGTCGGTGAGCAGTAGCTTGCGGTGGTCGCGCAGCAGATTGTCCATGCGCTTGGCAATGCTGAGATGGTTGAAGAAGCGCAGCTGCACGCCGCCCTCCAGCAGCTGGCGGCGGTCCTGGCGCGACAGCCCGAGCGCCCCGAAGCCATCGAACACCACGTACACGCGCACCCCACGGCGGGCCGCCGCGGCGAGCGCGGCGATGAAGCGCGTGACCAGTGCGCCGGAGCTCACCAGGTACATCTCGAGCAGCACGTACTCGGTGGCGGCCTCGATCGCGGCGAGCATGCGCGGAAAGAACTCCGTGCCGTCGGCCAGCAGCGCGAACGCGTTGCCCGGTCGCCACGGCCAACCCGTAGTTGTAAATTGCTCCCGATCCCGGCCCGGCCTCATGAGGGAACAATGACCGAGCTGCGCCCCAGATGCCAGATCCTGCTGCTGCTCGGGCTGCTCGCCCCGCTGTCAGCGGGCGCCGACGTCATCGACGCCATCAACACGGTGCGCGACGGCGGCTGCGGTGGCCGCGTCAAGCGCGTCGCGCCGTTGCGGGAAAACGAGCGGCTGGATGAGGTCGCCAAACGCCTGTCGCAGGGGAGCGACCTCAGCACTGCCGAGCAGGCGGCCGGCTATCACGCCGCGAGCTCCTTCTCGGTGAGCATCTCGCACGTGCCCCCGAGCGGCGACGTCGAAGCGATCATCACGCGCCAGTTCTGCCAGCAGAGCACCAACCCGGCATTCCGGGAAATCGGCACCTGGCGGCGTGGTACCAGCGTGTGGATCGCGCTCGCCGAGCCGTTCGCACCGCCACCGGCGGGCGAGCGCGACGCGATCAGCCGCCGGGTGCTGGAGCTCACCAACCAGGCGCGCGCGCACGCGCGCCGCTGTGGCTCGACGCCCTATGCCGCCGCGCCGCCGCTGTCGCTGGATGAGGCGCTGGGGCGCGCCGCGCGCGCCTACTCGCAGCAGATGGCAACCTGGGGCTACATGGACCACGCCGGCCACGACGGCACTACCCCGGCCGAGCGCATCACCGGCAGCGGCTACCGTTGGAGCGAGATCGGGGAAAATCTCGCCAGCGGTCACATGAGCGCCGAGGAGGTGGTGAGCGGCTGGGTCGGCAGCCCGGAGCACTGCGCGAACCTCATGGATCCGCGGTTCCGTCACATGGGTGTGGCCTACGCCGTCAATCCGCACGACACCGCGGGGGTGTACTGGGCGCAGGAATTCGGCGCTCCGCGTTAAGCGTCTTCAGGCGACGCCGTCATGATGGTGCTGCAGCGTCGCCAGAGTTCCGGCGAGCAGGTACAGCAGGCCGAACCAGGCAAGAGCACGCGTCAGCAGAATGTTGAGCGTGCGGTAGACGGCCTCTGATTGCGCGTAGTGCTCCATCGCCTGCACGCCGCCGATGAGTATGGCGGCGGCACTCACCAGCATCAGCACCGGACCGACCGAGGAGCGTGCGGCGCCTGGCAGGGCCGGCTGCGCCGGCGGTACACGCAGCCGCCAGTACCAGATGGCCATCACGATCAGCCCGAACGCGGAGCTCGCATACTGCAGGACGTGGCAGAGCGGCCCGTTGTAGGAGCCGACGGTGACCGGAGCGCTGAGCGCGGCAACCCGGTGCACCAGCCAGCTGTCGCTGTGGGTGAAGGAGTCCCACAGCAGGTGCGTCCACACCCCGAGCAGGATCGATACGGGCGCGAGCGCCCATTCGACCGGCCGTTCGCGGAAGGGCGCGAGCGCCGTCAGGCACAGCCAGCGGGCGCGCGCGGACAGCAGCGCGGTGAGCGGCTCGCGCAGCACGAAGATCACCACCAGCGCGGCATAGCCCAGCGGCAATCCGACGGTGATGGAGCCCTCGAAGCTGTGAATCTCGGGTATGTAGCGGCTGAGCGAGCCCGGCAGGTAGTACGGTAGATCCGGCACCAGCGCCCCGAGGATCAGCGGCACCGTACGCAGCCACCCGACACCTCGCAGGGGCAGGATGGCCGCAGGGTGCGCAAGGGTGAATGGCACGCGGCCTACCCCTGCGCCGGGCGGGCGGTGACCAGGATCTGGAAGTCCCGCCCCGCCCAGCAGCTGCCAAAGCGATAGGTGAAGTCGATGCGCCGCCCGGCACGCAGGCGCGGCGCGTCGATCTCAAGCACATGCAGTCCGAGTGTGTTCGGCGTGGTGTCCAGCTCGCGCACCTCCTGCCAGCCGTCGAATCCGAAGCGTACCGCGCCCGCCTCCGGCAGCGCGATGGTCAGTGCACAGCCTTCCGGTATCTGAGCGGCCGGTGCATGCGGGCACCAGATGATGCGCGTCAGCGGCGGCCGCTCCCCGTGGTAGCGCTCCCACACCGACACCGGCCGGTCGAAGGGGCGCTTGAGGATGCGCGAGGCCGCAAGCTTCAGATACTCGGCGTGCGCCCACACCAGCGGCATGGCGGCGCCGGTCGGGCGACCGGGCCGCAGGCGGCGGGGGGCGACCGGGGCGGCGTCCCAGACCTGCTCGGGCAGCATGCCGCCGGCGGAGGTCATGCGGGTCATGGCCGTCAGGTAAGGCAGCGCGTCACGCCCGGTGCACAGCTCGTAGTGTCCGCGTTCTCCGGTCAGCAGCGGCCACGCGCGCCCGCGCCCGGTGCCGTCGTAGGCACGGCCGTCATCGTGCTCTCCGTAGCCGTCATCTGTGTAGCGGTGCCAGCTGGGGCCGGCGGGCGTGTCGACCTTCAGCAGCGCGTCCACCACCTTCACGGAGGCGGTGATGAGCGGATCGTCGGCGCGCCGCAGCCCGAAGCGCACCAGCTGCAGAAAATCCACGCCCACCTGTGTGCTCACCGGCAGCTGCGGATCCACCTCGAGGTTGCGGACCGGCAGTACGCTGTCCGGCTTCAGGCGATCATCGGCGAGCGCCTGCGCCGGGGCGATGCGCACGTAGTAGCCGGGCACGCCGTAGAGCCGTGCGAGTGGGGTGTCGCGCACCGCGGTCCAGTCCTCCAGGCGCGCGTTCCAGTAGTCGGCAACCGCCAGCGCCAGCTCGCGCGCATCGGCGGGCAGGTAGCGCGAGCCGGCGACCAGCGCCGAGATGCACACGGCGAGGGTGAAGGTGTTGAGGCCCGCGTCCTCTTCCCAGCGGTCCTGGTCACTGGCCGGACCGTGTCGCACCAGGAAAGAGAGCGCACGCCGCACCATGTCCGCGACCTCCGTACCTCCGAGCGCGCCGCGCTCCTCGAGCGCCACCGCCAGCAGCACCGGGAAGGCGGTCTCATCGAGCTGCAGCCCGAACCAGTGCCCCTTGCCCCCGAGCCATTGATTCTGATTCCAGTGACCGTCCTGGTACTGCGTGGCCAGCAGGTACCGCAGCGTGTTGCCCGCCTCGCGCGGTGCGCCGACCGCGAGCAGTGCGCCGGCGGTCTCGACCAGATCGCGCGGCCAGACGAGGTGATAACCCTCGCGCTCCTCGTGCGTGTTGCCCCATGGGACGCTCAGCGAGGCCACCATGGCGCCCGGATAGGTCTTGTCCTGGTGTACGCGCAGCACCATGGTCGACAGCTGCACCTGTGCAGCGCACTCCGGCGGCAGCTCCGCGCACAGCTTCTCCTCCGCGCAGCGCGCGTGCCAGCGCGTCCAGGCCGCCAGCTGTCGCTCCCAGCTGCGCTCGAAGGGCTCGGCCAGTGCGGCAACCGCCAGTGTCGCCGCGGATTCGGCGCTGCTGCCGAAGCCGAGCGCCAGCACCGCCTGGCGCGGCAGCTCGCCACCGAGCGCCACGTTACCCGGGCCGGCGCTGTCGTACTCCCAGGTGAGCGCTCCGTTGTGCGCGAAGTCCTGCCACAGGTCGCTGCTACCGACGCAGCCGGCGCTGGCGCGGCCCCAGGCATCGTGCTGGCGCGCGTCGACGGCGGCGAGCGCGAGGCCGAAGGGCCCCTGCTCCGCCCACAGCAGCTTGCGACCGCGATGTAGCACCACTTCGGCGTGGTTGTTGGCGCCCGTTCCTCCCAGGTGCGGGGCGAGCAGCGCGTAGGGGCGCAGCGACTCATCGCCGTTCAGGACCACCTCGATGAGCAGCGCGTCGCGATGCTCGCAGGGCACCACCCGCAGCGTCAGCTCGAAGCGCTCGTGACGATGCGCGATCCGCACTGCCGGCACGGCGGGTGCGGCCAGCTCCAGCACGTGCTGCCACAGGCGCTTCACCTCGACCCAGAAGCCACGGCCGTCGGCAACGATGAATCCCAGGTCCCGGATCTGCGGCAGATCCACGCGCGGGTAATAGACTTCGTTCACGATCCCGCCGCCGATCGTGAACCACAGCCGCGAGGAGCCGAGCGAACAGCCGACCGTGTCCTTGGCGCTGCTGCACCAGGTCGGGGAGAGCCCCGGAGCGCCGGGCGCCGCGGCCATCGCTTAGCCGCGCGCCCGCCGCAGCGGTGCGCGCGCTGGCAGCGTGATTTCGTCCTCGCCGCCGCGCCAGACGCGCACCCCGCCGACGAATGCGTTGTGGTTGTCGCCGCGGCGCACACCCGCGGGCAGCTTCTTCAGCCGCTCGGCATTGCCGCCACCGAGCACCACGTAATCCGCCTCCAGGACGAGCTTGAGCCGATCGATCACGTCGAGCACCGTCTTGCGCCACTTCCTGTTGCCACGGCGCTTGCGGCCGTGCTCGCCGACATAGTCCTCGAAGGTGCGCCCGCGCTTATAGGGCATGTGGCCGACCTCGGTGGGCTCGACCACCCCGTCGACGATGAGCGTGGCGCCGAGTCCGGTTCCCAGCCCGAGGAACAGCATGCGGCCGCCGCGGTAACTGCCGATCGCCTGCATGGCTGCGTCGTTGAGCACCTTCACCGGCCGGCCGAGCGCCTCGGCGAAGTCGAACCGCACCCAGCCGCGGCCCAGGTTGTAGGGTTCGGCGGCCACCTTGCCGCGGATCACCAGCCCCGGATAGCCGACGGATACCGCGTCATAGTCGCGCGGGCCGACGAGCGCGCGGACCTCGCGCACCATGGTCTTGGGTGTCATGTGCGGTCCCGAGGCGAATTTGCGGATTGGCCCGCGGGCGTTGATGCGCAGCTTCACATGCGAGCCGCCGACGTCCAAGACCAGGATGCGCCGGGGCCTCCGGGCGCGGGTACCTGGCGTGGTGCGTCGCATCGGCGGATTCTCCCCGGAACGGCGGAGTTTGACCACCGGCAGCCCGGCGCTGGCACCTGGTGCAAACCGTTGACGCGCCCGCTGCATCCAACTCTGGAGCAGGACCGGCACGAAGCGGCCCGGACATGATGCGACCACAACACCCGCTGCTGCTGCTCGGCGTCTTTGCCCTGAGCGCGGCATCGACCACCGCCGCAGCCGAATCGACCATCACCAAGGTGATGGGGTCGATCGAGATCGGCGCCGGTGAGCACGGCGGTGACCTGAGGACGGTGAATGGCTCGATCCACATCGGCGCCGATGCGGTAGTGGAGCGCGCGCACACCGTCAACGGTTCCATCACCCTCGACCCGCGCGCCAGCGCGAACGAACTGAAGACCGTAAACGGCTCGGTCGAGCTCGGGGACGCAGCGCGGGTGCAAGGCAGCGTGCACTCGGTCAACGGCCGGCTCACCCTGGCGAAAGGCGCCGCGGTGTCGGGAGATCTGGAAAACGTCAACGGCCGCGTCCGTGTCACCGGGGCGCACGTCGCAGGTAGCATCGACACCGCGACCGGCGGCATCGAGCTCAGCGGTGCGCGCATCGACGGCGGCATTCACGTGCAGAAGGATGAGGGCTGGCACTCCGATTCGACGCCCCCGCGGGTGGTGGTGGGCGCCGGATCGGTCGTCGGCGGCACGCTCAACTTCGAGCGCCCCGTGAAACTCTACGTGAGCGACCAGGCGCGCATCGGCCCGGTGCTGGGCGCCACCGTCATCAGGTTCTCGGGGGACACGCCCCCGGCGGACTGATCTGCAGCCTGCAGCGACCGCGATGAAGCCCTGCGGCGGCGCCGTACGGGCTGCTTTTCAGACGCCGAAGGAGGTCGCGAGCGGCGCGAGCGCCTTGCGCCCGGCCTCAGGATCCACGCAGTTGACGAGCGCCAGGCGGAAGCCGCCCGGCGGCATCGGGTGGGATGCGGCAGGACGATCCGCGTGGAAGGTGATTTGCACGCTCGTCACCAGGGGCTGGCGGCGCACCTGCGCCACCAGTGCCGCCGGCGGATGCCGGTACTCGCGGCCGTGCGGTCCGAACAGGGGCACGCTGTAGCCGTTCACGCGCTCGCGCTCGACGAACTCCCAGCGCCCGTGCGCGTACAGGCCTACCACCGCATCGAGCCAGCCGGCGCCGTAGAGATCCGGCCACTGATCGGCGAAGCGCAGATGCGCATCGATGATGCGCCCGCCGATGGTCTCGAGGTTCAGCATGCCGGTGTAGGCGCCGAGATGCTGTGACACCCATCCGCCGAGGTACGCCTCGAGCTCCGGGCGCGCAGCCGCCTCGATAATCCAGTAGTCGAACATCCCTTCGCCGGCCGGCAGGCCGCGACAGTGACGCCACCAGGCGACCCGCCCGCGCTCGATGGCGGCGTCGCTGCTCACGTGCTCGCCCGTCAGCAGCTTCATCCAGAAATGACCCGGGGTCAGATGCCGCTGGTAGGCCGCCAGGTCCGCAATCACGCAGCTGCCCACACCCATGCCGCGCAGGTTGTAGATCGGCTTGCTGAACACCGGAAACTCAGGCGGCGTCACCCCGTGGGGCGCACACATGAGCCCCTGCGATTGGGCGACCAGCAGCTTGTTGTAGACCAGGCGCTCGCGCGGGTACCAACTGTAGGCGTCCGGGTCCTCGGTCGGAATGCGCACCTGCGGCGGGCAGTCGATCCCCTCGAAGTACTGCAATCGCCAGGGGTCGGCCTCGCAGAAGGGCATGGGGAGCTAGAACAGTCCCGTGATCCGCCCCTCGGCATCCACGTCGATGCTGTTGGCGGCTGGCACCTTTGGCAGGCCCGGCATGGTCATGATGTCCCCGCAGATCATGATCACGAACTCCGCGCCGGCCGCCAGACGCACCTCGCGGATGTTGACCACGTGCTGCGCTGGCGCGCCGCGCAGCTTCGGATCGGTCGAGAACGAGTACTGGGTCTTGGCGACGCACACCGGATAGTGACCGTAGCCGGCCTCCTGGAGCTGGCGGATCTGCGCCCGCACCTTGCTGTCGGCGGTGATGTCGCTCGCGTGGTAGATCTTGGTGGCGATGGCCTTCATCTTGTCCCACAGCGTCGCGTTGTCCTCGTACACGTAGTGGAACTTGTTGGGCTGCTCACACAGGCGTACCACCTCCCGGGCAACCTCCACCGCGCCCTTGCCGCCGTCGGCGAAGTGCGTCGCGCCGATGACGCGTACGCCGTGTGCGGCGGCGCGGTCGATGAGCAGCTGGATCTCGCGATCGGTATCCTCGGCACGGCGGTTGATGGCGACCGTGCACGGCAGCCCGTAGTGGTTGACGACGTTGTCGATGTGGCGCTCGAGGTTCACCGCCCCCTTCTCCAGCGCCGCCAGGTTCTCGGTCTTGAGATCGGCGAGCTCGATGCCGCCGTGGTACTTCAAGGCGCGCACCGTGGTCACGATCACCGCGGCGCTCGGCTTCAGTCCCGCCTTGCGGCACTTGATGTCCACGAATTTCTCGGCGCCCAGGTCGGCACCGAAACCGGCCTCGGTCACCACGTAGTCGGCCAGTTTCAGCGCCGTGCGCGTGGCGATCACCGAGTTGCAGCCATGGGCGATGTTGGCGAACGGCCCGCCATGGATGAAGGCCGGGTTGTTGGCGAGCGTCTGCACCAGATTCGGTGCGAGCGCGCTCTTCAGCAGCGCTGTCATGGCGCCGTGTGCCTTGAGGTCGCGGGCCAGGATCGGCTGCTGATCGGCGCGGTAGCCGACCACGATCTTGCCGAGCCGCTCCTTGAGATCCGCCAGACTGGTGGCGAGGCACAGGATCGCCATCACCTCGGAGGCCACGACGATGTCAAAGCCATCCTCACGCGGCACGCCGTTGGCGCTGCCGCCGAGGCCGATGACGATCTGCCGCAGAGCGCGATCGTTGACGTCCACCACGCGCCGCCAGCTGATGCGGCGCACGTCGAAGCCCAGCTGATTTCCCTGATAGATGTGGTTGTCGATGAGTGCGGCGAGCAGGTTGTTGGCGAGCGCGATGGCGGCGAAATCGCCGGTAAAGTGCAGGTTGATGTCCTCCATGGGCACTACCTGCGAGTGGCCGCCTCCGGCGGCCCCGCCCTTCATGCCGAACACCGGACCGAGCGCCGGCTCGCGCAGGCACAGCATGGCGCGCTTGCCGAGCAGGTTGAGCGCATCGCCCAGCCCCACGGTGGTGGTGGTCTTGCCCTCGCCCGCGGGGGTGGGCGAGATCGCGGTGACCAGGATCAGCTTGCCGTCGGGCCGCGAGGCGAGCTGCTCGACGTAGTCGAGCGACACCTTTGCCTTGTAGCGGCCATAGGACTCGAGGCTCTCTTCGGGAATTCCCAGTCGCTCCTGCGCCAGCGGCACGATCGGGCGCATCTTGGCGCGCTGCGCGATCTCGATGTTGCTCGGAAAGGGCGTGGTCTGGGCCGGCGTACTGGGCATGATCTTAGGTGCCGTGGCTGAATGACAAGGCCGGCCATGCTACCCGAAGGCCGCCCGGCGGGCGATTGCCCTTCCGTTACAATTCCCCAATGTTATGGCTCAAGGCCTTGCACGTGGTGTTCGTGGTCACCTGGTTCGCGGGCCTGTTCTACCTGCCACGCCTGTTCGTCTATCACGCGGCCACCACCGATGCCCCGGGCCTGGCGCGCTTCGTGGTCATGGAGCGGCGGCTGTTCTTCATCATGACCCTGGGGGCGCTGCTCGCGGTCCTGTTCGGTGCCGCGATGCTCATCGCCGCGCCGGAATATCTGGCCCTGGGGTGGCTGCGGGCCAAGCTCCTGCTGGTCCTGGTGCTGGTGGGATACCACGCCTGGTGTTACCGGCTGATGCGGGCGTTGCGCGCCGGCGCGGGGCGCCATACGCAGCGCTGGTACCGCCTGTTCAACGAAGCCCCGGCGCTGCTGCTGGTGGCGATCGTAGTGCTGGCAGTAGTCAAGCCCTGAGAGCGCGGCACATCACCAGATGCGCACGCGCTCGGTGGGAGCCATGTACAGCTTGTCCCCCGGCTGCACGTTGAAGGCCTCGTACCAGGAGTCGATGTTCGGCAGCGGCCCGTTGACGCGGAAGTAGTCCGGACTGTGCACGTCCGACAGCACCAGCTCGCGCAGTACCCCGTCGCGATACTTGCTGCGGTACACCTGCGCGTAGGCAAGGAAGAAGCGCTGGTCGCCGTTGAGTCCGTCGATCACCGGCGCCGGCTGACCCTGCAGCGACAGCCGGTAGGCCTCGTGAGCCATGTTGAGTCCGCCCAGGTCACCGATGTTCTCGCCGAGGGTGTTGGCGCCATTCACCTTCAGGCCCGGCAGCGCCTCGAAGCCTGAAAACTCCCTGACCAGGCGCGCCGCGCGCGCGTTGAAGGCCGCCGCATCCTGCGCGCTCCACCAGTCCTGCATGGCACCGGTGGGCCCGAACTTGCGGCCCTGGTCATCGAAACCGTGGCCGATCTCGTGCCCGATCACCGCACCGATCGCACCGAAGTTCACGGCGTCGTCGGCATTGGGGTCGAAGAACGGCGGCTGCAGGATGGCCGCCGGGAACACGATCTCGTTGTTGGACGGATTGTAGTAGGCGTTGATCTCCTGCGGAGTCATCTGCCACTCACCGCGGTCGACTGGCTTGTCCAGGCGCGCGATCTCGTAGTTCCATTCCCATTCAGCCGCGCGGCGCACGTTGCCCATGAGATCGTCGCGCCGGACCACGAGGGTCGAGTAGTCCTTCCACTTGTCCGGGTAACCGATCTTGGGGGTGAAGGCGGCGAGCTTCTCGTGTGCCCGGGTCCTGGTCTCGGGCGTCATCCAGTCGAGCTGGTCGATGCGCACGCTGAGCGCGGCCAGCAGCTGCGTCACCAGCTGCTGCATCTTCGCCTTGGATTCGGGCGGAAAATACTTGCCGACATACAACCGCCCGACCGCCTCTCCGACCGCGTCGTCGACGGCGTCCACGCCGCGCTTCCAGCGCTCGCGCTGCTCGGGCTGGCCGCGCATGGTCTTGCCGTAGAAGTCGAAGCGCGCCTCGTCGAAACGCTTCGGCAGATACGGGGCATGGCTCGAGAGGTAGTGGAAGGTCAGGAACGCCTGCAGCGTCGGCACCGGGGTGCGGTTGAAGAGCGCCGCAAGGTCGCGCAGCGCGTCAAGCTCGGCCAGCACCAGATCCTGGCGGGCACCGAGCTGCTGCGGCTCGAGGAACGCCTGCCAGGGGAATCCCGGCGCAAACGTCAGCAGCTGCGGCTTGGTGCGCGGATTGTAGATGGCCTGCATGTCGCGGCGCTTCTCGATCGGCCACTGCACCTTGGAGGCTGCGGTCTCGAACGCCATGATGTCGCGCGCCTTGGCGGCGGCGTCGGCGCTCCCGCCAAGGGTGAGCATCTGTGCGACATACGCGACGTACTTCGCGCGCAGCTCTTTCAGCTGCGGGTCGTCCTTCAGGTAGTAGTCGCGGTCGGGCAGGCCCAGTCCCGCCTGGCTGATGAACACCGCGTAGCGATCCGGGTTGCGGAAGTCCGCCGGCAGCTGCACGTCGAACAGCGACGCGAACCCCGGTTCGCCGAACAGCCGTGCGATCGCCGTGTGTGTGTGTGCGCCTGCGATGCGCTCGAGATCAGCCTGCGCGGGCACCAGCCCGTTGGCCTCGATGGCCGCCTGATCCATGTAGGCGGCGAAGTAGTCCCCGATCTGCTGCTCGGGCGTGCCGGGCGCGGCATGTGCGGCGGCGGCCGCCTCGATGATGCCGCGCACGCGCTCCTTGGAGAGCTCGTCGAGCGCGTTGAACGGCCCGTAGCTGGACTTGTCGGGAGGGATGACGAAGCTGTCGTACCAGGCCCCGTTGGCGTAGGCGAAGAAGTCATCGCCGGGTTTGACGCTGTGATTGCCCGAGCTCAGGTCGAGTCCGCAGTCGCCGATCGCCGGCTTCGGGGCGGGCGCCGGGGGGGCGTTCGCCGCGCTGGCAGCGACGGTTGTTGCGGGCACTGACTTCACCTCCGTGGGTCTTGAAGCGCAGGCGGCCAGGGCCACGAGCGCGGCCATCCACAGTAGTCTCATATTGCGTGCCTTCGGGGAGATCCGGCAAAGGCGCGCATGATACGGCAGCCTTGGGCGCCGCGGTGGGCGCTCGCCGCAAATGCCGCGCGACGCGCGGCGGGGCGTCTCCTCCCATCGGGCATAGCGCTCGCCTCGTCGCGTCAGCCCTGGTACTCGCTCACCAGCTCGCGCCAGCCGCCGCGGGCCGGCACGGGCGGCTCATCGCTCGCAGTCCCCAGATACAGAAACCCCACGATGGCGTCGGTGCTCGCAAGTCCGAGCGCGGTCTTCACCTCCGGATCGTAGGCCGCGCCGCCGGTCTTCCACATGGCGCCGAAGCCGAGCGCCGAGGCGGCCAGCATCATTGCGTGCGCGGCTGCGCCGGCGGACAGCGTCTGCTCGATCGCCGGCACCTTCTTCACCTCGAGGTTGCAGCGCGCGGCCACCACCACGATCAGCGGTGCGCGCAGCGCCTTCTGCCGCTCGCGCTCCAGCGATTCGGCGGCGGCGTCGGCGCGCGTGCGCTTCAGATGCGCGGCGAGCAGCTCGCCGAAGCGCGAGCGCGCCGTGCCGCGCACCAGCACGAAGCGCCAGGGACGCAGGCGCCCGTGATCAGGGGCACGCGTGGCGCTTGCGAAGATCAGCTCGAGCGCACCGGCGTCGGGGGCCGGCTCGGTCAGGGCGCGCGCCGAATGGCGCATCAGCAGCAGGTCTATGGCTTGCATCGGCATATTGTCGCAGACTCGCCCCTGTGCTGACCTCCTCGGAAGCCTGCGAACGCAACAAGGGGCCGATCCTCGGGGTACTGAAAGCGGAGCTGGCGCGCACGCGCGCGGTCCTGGAGGTCGGCAGCGGTACCGGCCAACATGCGGTGCATTTCGCAGCCCAGCTGCCGCACCTCAGCTGGCAGCCGAGCGAGGTGCCGGCGCTGCTGCCGGAGCTCGCCGAGCGCATGCGCCTCGAGGGCTCAGCGAATCTCGCCGCGCCGATCGCCCTCGACGTGAGCTGCGATCCCTGGGAGGTGCCACCCGCCGACGCGGTGTTCAGCGCCAACACGCTGCACATCATGGCCTGGCAGCAGGTCGAGGACTTCTTCCGCGGCGTCGGCGGCATGCTTGCGGCGCCGGGCGTGCTGTGCGTGTACGGCCCGTTCCGCTACCGCGATGCGTACACCAGTGCCAGCAACGCCGAGTTCGATCGCTTTCTCAGGGCTCGTGACCCGGCGAGCGGCATCCGCGACTTCGAGGCGCTCGATGCACTCGCGCGTGCCCAGGGGCTGATGTTCGCCGCCGATCACGACATGCCGGCCAACAACCGCACGCTAGTGTGGCGACGGGCGCGGAGCTAGGGGGTGGCGCATGGACGAGCAGCTGTTGCGCGAGATCCGCGACTCCATCCGCACCATCCCGGACTACCCGCGACCCGGAGTGATGTTCCGCGACATCACGACGCTGCTCGGCGATGCGCGCACCTTCCGCGCGGTGGTGGACGAGCTGGTGCGGCCGTGGCGCGATGCGCGCATCGATCAGGTCGCGGGCATCGAGGCGCGCGGGTTCATTCTCGGCGGCGCGATCGCGCACCAGTTGTCGGCCGGGTTCGTGCCGATCCGCAAGAAGGGCAAGCTGCCCCACACCACCGTGCGCGTCGCCTACTCCCTGGAGTACGGGCTGGACGAGATGGAGATGCATCGCGATGCTCTGAGCCCGGGCGAGCGCATCATCCTGGTGGACGATCTGATCGCCACCGGCGGCACGGCACAGGCGGCGGTGCAGCTGCTGCGCTCGCTCGGCGCCGAGCTCCTCGGGGCGTGCTTCATCGTCGACCTGCCCGAGCTCGGCGGCTCGGCGCGTCTCGAGTCGCTTCAGGTTCCGGTGCGCACCCTTGTTGCCTTTAGCGGACACTGAACGGTGGGCGCCGGACGCGTTTGTTGTCTATTTTTATAATCTTATCAATAAGATAAATACCAGCTCAGCCCAACATTACGTTGCGGTCATAGAGCGTTTGCACACTGGGAATCCGGCCATAATACGCGCGCCCTGGCACCCGGGGAGCCTGCCCGGCTGATGAGCGGCCCAGTCGCCCATGAGCCGGTCAGGCACTCCGCCTGGGCAACGCAGCGCATCCATTACTCTGGAGACCACATCGATGTTCAAGAAGCTCATCCCCGTCATCGCCCTGGCCCTGATCGCCGGCCCGGCTTTCGCCGCCGATGCCCCGGCTGCTGCTCCGGCTGCTGCCGACCAGTCAGCCCCGGCCAAGTCGTCCCATCACAGCAAGAAGTCTTCGCACCACAAGAAGTCCGGCAAGAGCAGCGGCGCCGCGGCCGATTCTTCGACCGCGCCCGCGAAGTAACAGCTACTTAGCTGACTTTGGTGATAAAGCCCCGCTCTTGATGAAGAGCGGGGCTTTTTATTTGCCGTCCCGGAAGGTGGCGGGAGGTGGCGACAGGGGCTTGCGGCTTTCGCGAAACGGGTTCAAATTGTTGTCATGGATGGAGAGCAACAAGACGCAATACACCAAGCGCTGGTTGCCGTACAACATGCCGTTACGAGCATGACCTTCCCAAGTTGCGATCAGGAAGATCTGATCGAAGCGATTGATCAGATCGAAGAGCAGCTGCACACCAGCCACCCCAATCTTGCCCTCATGTGCCGTTTCCTGAATTCGGTCGCGCGCAGCCTGCGCGCCCAGCCGGAGGCGCGCGCAGCCTGCCTGGCGATCGAGGACGCGATCGGCAAGGCCGGCATGCCGAGCACCTGGCAGTCCGGAATCTGATCACCCCGACCGCACGCACGCGGCTGGTGCGCCGCAAGGAGCGCGGCAGCTTCGAGCGCGCTACCGTAAATGCGATCCTCGACGAGGCATTCTTCTGCCACGTGGGCTTCAGTGTCGGCGGTCAGCCGTTCGTGCAACCCACCATTCACGCGCGCCTCGGGGAGCTGCTGTACCTGCACGGCTCCAATGCCAACCGCATGCTCAAGGCGCTCGCGAGCGGGACCGCGGCGTGCGTGACGGTGACGCTC
This sequence comes from uncultured Steroidobacteraceae bacterium, assembly GCA_964489185.1. Classification (GTDB taxonomy): domain Bacteria; phylum Pseudomonadota; class Gammaproteobacteria; order Steroidobacterales; family Steroidobacteraceae; genus 13-2-20CM-66-19. The sequence continues at coordinate 67,530 of CAZAXR010000037.1, forward strand.
CTCGACGGGCTGGTGCTGGCGCGCTCGGCGTTCCACCATTCGATGAACTACCGCTCGGTGATGATCCTGGGAAGCGCACGCGAGGTCAGCGAGCCGGCGGAGAAGCGCCGCGCGCTCAAGGCGGTGGTCGAGCACGTCATGGCCGGGCGCGCCGCGGCGGTACGCGCCCCCAGCGTGCCGGAGCTCAATGCCACCATGGTGCTGGCCCTGCCCATCACCGAGGCCTCCGCCAAGATTCGCACCGGACCACCGCTGGACGCCGAGGAAGACTATGCGCTGCAGTGTTGGGCCGGAGTGCTGCCGCTGCGCCTCGCGGCGCTGCCGCCGCTCCCCGACCCGCGCCTCCGGCCGGGGATCGCGCCGCCGCGAGAGCTGACCTCCTGGTCCCGCGGCGGTGCACAGCAGCGCTAGCAGCCCGCTGACGCACGCCCGGCGCCGGGCTCTAACGTGCACCGCCGGTAATCGGATGCCGTTGCGCACCCGCGCGTGCGCGGTCTAAGTTGGTCCCAATGTTCAGCCCGCTCGGTCAGGCCCTGATCCTCCTGGCAGGCTCGGTGTTCCTGGTGACGCTCGTACGCCGCCTGGGGCTGCCGACCCTGATGGCCTATCTGCTGGTCGGACTGGTGCTCGGCCCGCACGCCCTCGGCGTCGTTTCCGACACGGGCGTGACGCGACTGCTCGCCGAGCTCGGCGTCGCCTTCCTGCTCTTCACGCTGGGACTGGAGTTCTCGCTGCCGCGCATGCTCGCCATGCGCCGGGAGGTGTTCGGGCTCGGCGCGGCGCAGGTCGTCGTCACCGCCGCGGTGTTCGCGCTGCTCGGCCAGCTGCTCGGCATCCCCTGGTTGGTGGCGATCGTGCTCGGCGGCGCGGTGGCGATGAGTTCGACCGCGATCCTGCTCTATCAGCTCACCGAGCGTGCCGAGCTCAACCGCACGCACGGGCGGCTCGCCTTCGCCGTGCTGCTGTTCCAGGACCTCGCCTTCGTGCCGTTTCTGGCCCTGGCCGCCATCCTGGTCGCGGGCGAGGACCAGCTGCGGCTCGCCGAGAGCATCGCCGCGGTGCTCGGCGGCGTGCTGGCGATCGTCGCGGTGCTGGCGGCGGGCCGCTGGCTGCTGCGACCGCTGTTCCGCGAGATCGCCCACAGTCGGCTGCGGGAGCTGTTCACGCTGGCGGTGCTGCTGGTGGTGCTGTCCTCCGCGTGGGTGTCGCACATCGCGGGTCTGTCGTTCGCGCTCGGCGCCTTTCTCGCCGGCATGATGCTCGCCGAGACCGAGTACCGGCACCAGATCGAAGCGGTCATCCGACCGTTCCGCGACATCCTGCTCGGGCTGTTCTTCATCTCGGTCGGCATGCTGCTCGACCTGCACCTGCTCGGCAGCGCCGCCGAGGTGGGCATCACGCTCGCCATGCTGGTGGCACTGGTGGTGCTGAAGGCGCTGCTCGCGGCGCTGGTGACCCGGCCGTTCACCGACTCGCGCTTCAAAGCGCTGCGCACCGGTATCGTGATCTCAATCGGCGGCGAGTTCGGAGTGGCGCTGTGCACCATTTTGCTGCAGGCGCAGCTGGTGCCGGAAGCGCGCGGCGAGCCGCTGCTGGTGGCGATCGTGCTGTCGATGGTGCTGAGCCCGCTGATCCTCAACAACAACAAGCGCGTCGCGCGCTTCCTGCTGCGCGAGCACGCCCCGGTGCGCACCGCGGTTGAGCGCGAGGACGCGGCCACCGGCGAGATTGCCCAGCGCGAGCACGTGATCCTGTGCGGCTTCGGGCGCGTCGGCCAGAACGTGGCACGGGTACTGGAGTCCCAGGGCTTCGAGTACATCGCGCTCGATCTGGATCCGGCGCGCATCGCCGCCGCCCGTCAGGTCGGGGACCCGGTGATCTTCGGCGATTCCGCGGACGAGGAACTGCTCGCCAAGGTGGGACTCGCGACGGCGAGCGCCGTAGTGATCAGCTTCTCCGACCCCGCCACCTCGGTCGGCATCCTGCGCAGCGTGCGGCGCCTGCGCCCGGAAGTGCCGGTGCTGGTGCGCACCGCAGACGATGCGCGCATCAAGGAGCTACAGGACGCCGGCGCCACCGAAGTGGTGCCGGAGACCTTCGAGGCCAGTCTCATGCTGGTGTCGCACGTGCTGATGCTGCTGCACGTGCCGGTGTCGCGCGTGGTGCGCGCCATCGGCGACATCCGCAGTACCCGCTATGCGGTGCTGCGCAACATCGTGCGGCGCGCCGACGCGCGACCCGTGGACGAGCTGAGCGAGCACCGCGAGGAGCTCAAGTCCGTGGTGGTACCGCCCGGGGCGTGGGCCGTGGGCCGCTCGCTCGCCGAGGTCAAGAACCGCGGCGTCGAGGTGACCTTCACCGGCGTGCGGCGTCAGGGGATCCTCGGCCGCGAGCCCGCCAGCGACACGGTGCTGCGCGACGGCGACATCGTGGTGATCTACGGCCAGCCCGAGGAGCTCGAGCACGCCGAGTCGGTGCTGCTCGCCGGCTGAGGCACGCAGCCCGCGGCCGGCCCGGCCCGCTAGAATAGGACGCCGCGGCAACGCCCGAAATCCAACATCGCCAAGCCAGGACCCTTCACCATGCACAAGAGCCGCCTCGCGGGATTCATCATCGACTGCCAGACCGAGGACCTGGATGCGGCGGCGCGCTTCTGGGGCGCAGCGCTTGGGCTCGAGCCCGAGTCTGCCGCGCAGGCCAAGGAGGCGCTGTACCGCACGCTCAAGACCGCCCCGGAGCAGCTGCACATCGAGGTACAGAAGGTGCCACACGGCAGCCGCGTGCACCTCGACATCGAAGCCGACGACATCGAGGCCGAGGTGCGGCGCCTGGAGCAGCTCGGCGCCCGGCGCATCGCCGCGGTCGCCAGCTGGGTGGTCATGGAGGCGCCCACCGGGCAGCGCTTCTGCGTGGTGCGCGTGCAGCGCGCTGATTTCGAGGCGCACGCCAACAGCTGGAAGCCGTGAGTGTGAACCGCAGCGACATCCACTTCCCGCCCAAGCACGAGCCGCTGCGCGATGACGTGCACGCGCTCGGGGCGCTGGTGGGCGAGATTCTGCGCGAGCAGGGCGGGCAGGAGCTGTTCGAGCTGGTGGAGAGCGATCGGGTCGCCGCCATCCGCGGACGCCACGGCGAAGCCGAGGCGCGCGCGCAGCTGGCCGCGAGCGTACGCGACCGGCCGCCGGCCCTGGCGCACGACCTGGTGCGCGCCTTCTCCACCTGGTTCCAGGCGGTCAACGTCGCGGAGAAGGTGCACCGCATCCGCCGGCGCCGCGAGTACTTCGTCAAGGACAGCCAGCGCCCGCAACCCGGGGGCGTCGAGGATGCGATCGCGACGCTCAAGAGCGAGGGCCTCAGCCTCGCGGAAGTACTCGAGCTCATCGGCGGCCTGTCCATCGAGCCGGTGTTCGCGCCACATTCGACTGAGGCGAGCCGCCGCACGCTGCTGCGCAAGCAACAGCGCATCGCACAGCGGCTGCTGGAGCGGCTCGATCCCAGCCTGACGCCGAACGAGGCGCGCGGACTATGGAACAACATCCGCATGGAACTCACCACCGCGTGGCAGACCGAGGAGCTGCCGCGCGAGCGCCTCACGGTGGCCGACGAACGCGAGCAGATCCTGTTCTACCTGGTGGAGATCCTGTACCGCGTGGTACCGGCGTTCTACGAGGAGATCGCGCAGGCGCTCGAGAAGCTGTACGGCGCCCCGGCGCGCGCTGCACGCGTGCCCGCGATCCTGCATTTCGGCTCGTGGGCGGGCGGCGACATGGACGGCAATCCCGATGTGCACGCCAAGAGCATCCGCGAAGCGCTGGCACGGCAGCAGCAGGTGATCGTCAACAGTTACTTCCGCGACTGCCAGGAACTGGCGCAGCGACTGTCGCAGAGCGCCAGCCGTGTGCGCGCCTCCGCAGAGCTCGTCAAACGCACCGAGGAGTACATGCGGCGCCTGCCGGGTGCGCGTGCCATCACGCCCGCGCGCCACGACCGCATGCCCTACCGGGTGTTTCTCGCGCAGATCGGCGAGCGGCTGCGCGGCGTGTACGACGGACGCGCGGCCGGCTACGAGAACGCGCGCCAGTTCCGCGAGGACCTGTCGCTGATCGCAACCAGCCTCAAGGACCACAAGGGCGTGAACGCCGGGCTGTTCTACGTGGAGCGCCTGCTGCGCCGCATCGACACGTTCGGATTTCACCTCGCCACCCTCGATGTGCGCCAGCATCGCGACGTGCTGCACGCGGTGGTGGCGCAGGGATTCGACGATAGCCGCTGGCCGACGCGCAGCAGCGCCGAGCGCTGCGCGCTGCTGACGCAGGCACTGGAGAAGGACCGCGGCCCGGTGAGCGAGCTCGACGCCCTCGGCAAGCGCACGCTGGCGGTGTTCGATGCCATCATGCAGGGGCGGCACCGCTACGGGCCGGACGCCATCGGCTACTTCATCGTCAGCAACGCGAGTGGCGCGGACGACATGCTGGCGGCGCTGCTGCTGGCGCGCTGGGCGGCCGCCTACGACAAGCGCAGCGGTGAGGTGGCGCTCGATATCGCACCGCAGTTCGAGACCGCCGCGGCGCTTGGCGCCTGCGGGAACACGCTGCGGCAGCTGCTGGCCGACCCGCTGTACCGCCGCCACCTGGAAGCGCGCGGCCGCCGCCAGTGCGTGCTCATCGGCTACTCGGACAGCAACAAGGAGCTCGGCCCCTGCGCCTCGCGGGTCACGATCCACCAGGCACAGAACGATCTGGCGCAGGTGCTCGCCGCCGCCGGCGAGCGGCCGGTGCTGTTCCACGCCCGCGGCGGCAGCGTGGCGCGTGGCGGAGGCCGCATCGAGGCGATCGTGAAGGCGGCGCCGCCGGGCGCTGTGGACGGGGTGTTGCGCATCCGCGAGCAGGGCGCGACGGTGAAGCAGGGTTACGGGCTGCGCCCGATCGCCATGCGCACCCTCGAGCGCGCCTTCAACGCGCTGAGTCTCGCCACCGCGGCCCGCAGGCGCGGCCTGCTGCCGCCGGAGGAGGCGGCGGATCTCGAGATCGCCGCCCTGCTCGCCGCGGCGAGCCGCACCGCTTACCGGCGCCTGGTATACGAGGCACCGCAGTTCTACGACTTCTTCCAGGCGGTGACGCCGATCGACGTGATCGAGCGCATGCAGATCGGTGCGCGCTCGGTGCACCGCACCGAGGACGCCGGGATCGAGGGCCTGTTGCCGGTACCGTGGGTATTCGCCTGGTCGCAGACCCGTTACATGCTCCCCGGCTGGTTCGGCGCCGGCGCCGGGCTCGGCGCCGTGATCGGGCGCTTCGGCCTGGGGGGCCTGCGCGAGGCATGCGGGCGCTGGTTCTTCCTGCGTAACCTCGTCGATGACGTCGAGACCATGCTGGCGCGCGCCGATCTGGATATCGCCGAGTACTACACGGCGCTCGTGCCGCAGGCGCTACGCGGCTTCGCCGCCGAGATCCGCGCCGAGTACACCGGTGCCTGCGAGCAGGTGCTGGCCATCCGCGGTACGGCGCAGCTGCTCGACTCCGACCCCACGCTGCAGCGTTCGATACGGCTACGCAACCCCTACGTGGACCCGATGAACCTCATGCAGGTGGACCTGCTGCGGCGCTGGCGCGCCGGCGGACGGCAGGATCGTGACCTGTTCGAAGCCCTGCTGGCGAGCGTAGGCGGCATCGCGCAGGGCCTGCAGAGCACCGGATGAGCCCCGGGGCGCACCGCATCACCATCCGCGCGGCACAGCCGGCCGACGTGCCGCAGGTCCTGGCGTTCATCCGCGAGCTGGCCGTGTACGAGCGCCTCGAGCATCAGGTTGTGGCCACCGAGTCGGACCTGGCAGCGGCGCTGTTCGGCCCGCGCCCGTACGCCGAGGTGGTGCTGGGCTGTCTCGACGGCGAGCCGGTCGGGTTCGGCCTCTTCTTCCACAACTTCTCGACCTTCCTCGGCAAGCCCGGCCTCTATCTCGAGGACCTGTTCGTGCGCCCGGCGGCGCGCGGCGCCGGCGTCGGGCGGCAGCTGCTGGCGCACCTCGCCCGCGCCGCGCTCGAGCGCGGCTGCGGGCGGCTCGACTGGGCGGTGCTCGACTGGAACCAGCCCTCGATCGGCTTCTACCGCCGGCTCGGGGCAGTGGCGCTCGATGACTGGACGACGTTCCGCCTCACCGGCGCGGCACTCGAGCGCCTCGCCGCCGACCGGTAGGCACCGCCGCCCGCCGTGAGCAACCCGAAGGCACTGCCCTGCGACGAGGTGGCGATCCGTTCCAGCGCGACGGCACGCGAATGTGCCACGCGCCGCCGCTGGGTTCTGACGGCGGCGGTGCTGGGCTCCACGCTCGCGTTCGTCGATGAGTCGGTGGTGAACGTCGCGCTGCCGCGCATCGAAGTCGATCTCGGTGCGCGACTCGCCGCCATGCAGTGGGTCATCAACGCGTACACGCTGTGCATGTCCGCACTGCTGCTGGCCGGCGGTGCCGCCGCGGACCAGTTCGGACGGCGGCGGCTGTTGGTGCTCGGCGTCAGCCTGTTCGCCGCCGCCTCGCTCGGCTGCGGGCTGGCGCCAAGCGTCGCGGTGCTGATCGGCACGCGCGCCGCGCAGGGAGTGGGAGCGGCGCTGCTCGTGCCCTGCTCGCTCGCCCTGATCGGCGCGGCGTTCGATGAGAAGGAGCGTGGCACGGCCATTGGCGTGTGGTCGGGTGCCTCCGCCATCGCCGCCGGCGCCGCCCCGCTGCTCGGCGGAATGGTGGTGGACCACGCCTCCTGGCGTTTGATCTTCCTCATCAATCCGGTGCTGGCCGTTCCCACGTTGTGGATCGCGCTCACCCGCGTCCCCGAGAGCCGCGACCCGGACGCGCGGCGCGGCCTCGACTGGCGCGGCGCGCTGCTCGCATTCGCCGGCCTCGCCAGCCTCGTTTACGGGCTGATCGCGAGCTCCGAGCGCGGCTGGAGTGATGCGCGCATCCTCGCGGCGCTCGCCGCCGGCGCGCTGCTGCTTTTGGCGTTTGTGCTGACCGAGCGCGCGGCGCGCACGCCCATGATGCCGCTCGAGTTGTTCCGCTCCCGCCTCTTCAGCGGCATCAACGCGCTCACGCTGCTCCTCTACGGTGCGCTCGGCGGCGCCTTCTTCCTCCTGCCGTTTCTGCTCATCCAGGCACGCGGCTATACGGCGCTCGCTGCCGGGGCCGCGTACCTGCCCTTCACCCTGGTGCTGGCGGCGCTGTCGCGCTGGGGCGGCGGACTGATCGACCGCTTCGGCGCGCGCGGCCCGCTGCTGGTCGGGCCGGCGGTGACGGCGCTGGGCTTCGGGTTGCTCGCGCTCAGCGGGGGTGCGTACGCGGCGGTGCTCGCCTCCATGGTGGTACTGGGACTCGGCATGGCGGTGACGGTCGCGCCGCTCACCACGGCGGTCCTCAATGCGGTCCCCGAACACCGCACCGGCGTCGCTTCCGGCATCAACAATGCGGTGGCCGCGGTGGGCGGGCTGCTCGCCATCGCGATGCTGGGCACCCTGGCGCTCGGCCTGTTCGATCGCGCTCTCGATGCGCGGCTGGCGCGCACGCACGAGACGGCCGGCGTCACCGCGGCCGTGCTGGCGGCGCGTGGCGGATTTGTCATTCCGGCGCTGCCGCGGTCGCTGAGCGCTGGCGAGCGCGAGCGCGTGCAGCGCATCGTGGCCGAATCCCTCGCCGCCACGGTCGGGCACGCACTGTGGATCGCCGCAGCGCTCGCCGTCGCGAGCGCATTCATCACGCTGCTGTCGATCTCAGCGCCGAGCGCCGGCGAGCGACGCCGCCCTCCCTGATCGAAGAATGTCGCGGCGTCGATTTCAGGTGCGCGCCGCGAGGTCCGCAGCGCGGATCGGCAGGCGCCGCACGCGCACCCCGCTGGCCGCGAACAACGCGTTGGCGAGCGCCGGCGCTGTCGGCGGCACGGCCGCCTCGCCGGCCCCGAGCGGCACGTCGCCGCCGGGAACAAGGTGAACCTCGATACGCGGCGCCTCCCCCATGCGCAGCACCGCAAAGGTGTCGAAGTTCCCCTGCTGCACGCGTCCGCCGGCCAACGTGATTTCCTGCTTGAGGGCCGCCGACAGCGCAAACACGACGCCACCCTCGAGCTGGGCAGCGGCGCCCAGGGGATTGACCACGGTGCCGAGATCCGCCGCCACCACCATGCGCTGCACACGCAGCTCGTGCGCCGGGCGGACCTCGACCTGCGCCACGACCGCGACGTACGCCGAATTGGCGTAGCTGGCGGCGATGCCGCGGCCGCTGTTGGCCGACAGCGGGCTGCCCCACTGCGCCTCGCGCGCCGCCGTCTCCAGTACCCGCCGCAGGCGCTGCGGGTCGTAGCTGCGGCTGTAATAGGGCAGCGAGCGGCTGTCGCCGAGCAGGGTCAGGCGGTAGGCGAGCGGGTCGGCGCCGGCAAGGTGCGCCAGCTCGTCGATGAAGCTCTGGTACACGAAGACGTTGCTCGAGTCCTCGACCGAGCGCCACTGCCCGAGCGGCACCGGGCAGCCACGCAGCGCGCTCGCCGCCAGGCGCAGGTTGGGAATGTAGCCGGCCGGAAAATCGAACGGCCCGAGCTCGTCGCCGGCCGGCAGCACCGGCGTGCCCTGTGGCAGCGCCCAATTGAGAAATTCACCGCGCTGCGCGTTGACCAGGTGCTGTGACCAGGCCACGGGATGGCCGGCGGCGTCCAGCGCCGCACGCATGAGGTGGTAGGAGGCGGGGCGGAAGTAGCCGTGCCGCGTGTCGTCTTCGCGCGTCCACATCACCTGCACCGGCGCGCCGATGCGCTGCGAGACGAACACCGCCTCGGCGACGAAATCGGCGTAGAAGCGCCGTCCGAAGCCGCCACCGCTGCGCGTGACGTGCACCCTCACCGCCTCCACCGGCGTGCCGGCGATCGCCGCGGCCACCTCGCGCGCGGTCTGCGGGTTCTGCGTCGGTGCCCACACTTCGCAGCGACCGTCGCGCACCGCGGCGACGCAGTTCATCGGCTCCATGGGTGCGTGCGCGAGCAGCGGCAGCTCGTAGACCGCCTCCAGCCGGCGTGCGCCCGCCGCGAACGCGCCCTCGAAGTTGCCGTCGGTGCGCACCACGCGCTCCGGCGCGAGCCCGGCCAGACGCCGGCATTCCTCACGCCGCCGTTCGCTGTCCTCCTCCGCGGCACCCTGCGACCAGCTGAGCTGCAGCGCGCGGCGGCCCTCGAGTGCCGCCCAGGTCGAGGTGGCTACCACCGCCACACCGTTCGCGGGACGCGGATTGTTGTCGCCGAAGCCGCTCAGCGCATCGGCGTCGATCGCCACCACGTGCGTGACCCCGCTCACCGCCCGCGCCGCGCGCTCATCGATGGAAACGAGGCGGGCACCGAGCACCGGGGCGCGCTCGATGCTCGCAAAACGCATCCCCGGGACGCGGGTATCGAGCCCGAAGCGCTCGCGGCCGGCGACGATGGCGGGTGCTGCGAGCTGTGCGGTGGACCGACCGATGAGCGTGTAGTCGCCGGGCTCCTTGAGAGTGACCTTCTCGGGCAGCGGCAGGCGCGCGGCCTCCGCCGCGAGTGCCCCGTAGGAGGCGCTGCGCCCGCTCGGCAGGTGATGGACTACACCGCGCGCCGTGCGGCACGTCGCCGGGTCCACGCCCCAGCGCCGGGCCGCCGCCGCCGCGAGCAGCGTGCGCGCCACGGCGCCTGCGTTGCGCAGCGGAGCCCAGCCGGTGCGCACGCTCTGACTGCCCCCGGCAAACTGATCGCCGTAGGCCGCGTGATCGATGCGCGCCTGCTCGATGCGTACGGCCGAGAGGTCCGCATCCAGCTCCTCGGCGAGGATCATCGGGAGCGAGGTGCCCACTCCCTGGCCGATCTCGGGTCGCGCGAGGGTGAGCGTGATCTGCCCGTCGGGGTCGATGCGTACGAAGGCGTTGGGCGCGAAGGCCCTCGCCGCTGGCTGCGCCGCGCGCCGCGCGGCACCCGCGACGAGCGGCAGCTGCACCGCCACGAGCAGCGCGCCGCCACCGAGGGCGCTCACGCGGCAGAACTGCCGGCGTGACAGCCGCCGTGCCGTGCTCCCGGCAGGCGCAGCGGACGCTGATGTTCGAGTCGGGCCCATCCGACGGCCTCAAGGCGACGGGCGGTCATTATCGGCGCGTGCCGCGCCGCCGTGCGCGCCGGGCGGTGGAACGAGGCCAGCGCGCGGCGAAGCGTGCGGCGCCGCGCCGCTACCTCACGGGCGCCGGTACACCACGCCGTCCTTCATGACGAACACGACGTGGGCCACGGCAGCGATGTCCTGGGTGGGGTCACCGGTGACGGCGACCAGGTCGGCGAGCATCCCGGCGCGGACGCGGCCGAGATCGGCTGCGCGGCGCAGGATGCGAGCGTCGGTGGCGGTGGCCGCGGTGAGCGCCTGCACCGGCGTCATGCCATCGCGCACCATCCACTCCAGCTCGCGGAAGTTGGTGCCGTGCGCGAACACCCCGACATCGCTGCCACAGCCGATGATCACCCCCTCCTTCATGGCGATGCCGAAGGCGCGCTTCGCCTGCTCCATGCCGGGCGTGGGCGCGCTCTGTCCCGGGACGTAGTGCTCGAAGTACTCCGCGTAGGCGGCCTCGGCGGTGAGCGTCGGCAGGTACGCCACGCCGCGCGCCGCCATGAGCTTGAACACCTCCGGCGTGCCGTTGTACCCGTGCTCGATGGTTTCGACGCCGGCCAGCGCGGCGCGCCGCATGCCTTCGGCGGTGACGGCGTGCGCGGCCACCGGCCGCCCCGAGGAATGGGCCGCTTCCACCAGTGCCCGCAGCTCCTGCTCCGAGAAGGTCGGCTGCTGGGTGCCGTCGGGCCCCCAGCGATAGTCCGCGTACACCTTGATCCAGTCCGCGCCGCGTCCGGCCTGCTCGCGCACGGCGCGGATCACCTCGGGCACGCCGCTGGCCTCCTCCGCGCCCTGCGGCGTGCAGCACACATCGGGTCGCAGTCCGCGCGGCGCGGGGCCGTAACTGCCGGTTGCGACGATGGCGCGCGTGGCGACGAACAGGCGCGGCCCTTCGACCATACCGTCCTCGATGGCGCGCCGGAGCGAGACGTCGGCGTACTCGGCGCCCTCAGTGCCGAGGTCCCGCAGAGTGGTGAACCCGGCCTGCAGTGTCGCGCGCGCCTGCAGCGCCGCGCGCAGCGTGCGGTAGGGCACCGGCTCCTTCAGCACCTGATCGTTCCACAGTGTCTCGTTGTACGGATGCAGGAACAGGTGCGAGTGGATGTCCATGAGACCGGGCAGCAGCGTCGCGCCCGGCAGCTCGATCACCGCAGCGCCCGCCGGAGGCTGCACCGCGGCCGCCGGCCCCACCGCCGCGATGCGCGTCCCGTCGATGAGCACCACCCAGCCGCTGCGGGCCGGCTCGCCCGCGGTCCATACCTGCGCCGGACGCAACAGCGTCACGCGCGCAGCGGCCGGCGGCGCACCCCAGCCCGGCGCGGCGAGAATGGCGAGCAACGGCAACAGTGTGCGCAGCTTGCGGTGCATCGTTATTCTCCAGTCCTTGTGTGCGGACCTGGCGCCTCAGGGCGCGCGCTCCCCCGGCGGCACGGCATGGGCCGCCACCAACCCCTGCAGCGCCCGGCTACGAGCTCATCAGGACGGTCGTGTCGTAGCTCTCGAAGCCCTGGATGGCGCGGGCGTACGCGTTGAACACCAGCCGCTCGGCCACCTTGTCGGCGCGTGGCGCGAGCAGCATGCGCAGCACCACGTCATCCGAGGGCCGCGTCGCCTCCTCGGCGAGCAGCTGCTCGATGACACGCGTCAAGCGATGGTAGAGCTCGTTTACGAAGCGCAGGTGCGCTCCGTCGTGGACCTGCTGCTCCTGCGGCCCGTAGGTGGAGCGCGCCTCGTCGGCGAGCTCGTGCAGGAACAGGTTCAGGAGCCGCGCCTTGTCGACGACCCGCAGCTCTGCGTAGAACTCGATTTCGGAATTGAGGTTCATGGCACACCCATAGCGGTCAAACGCGCTATGCCGGGAAGAAGTCAATGGGTTTGGTGGTGGTGATCGTATCGACGTCCTTCGCATCGAAGCGGAACAGGCGTACCAGCGCCACGATCTTGCGCTCGAGCTCCGGATCCTTCAGCTCGCTCGAGACCACGCGGCACATGGTCACCTCCCCGTTCGCGGCGATGGTGAATTCCAGGACCAGTTTGCCCTGCAGCTCGGCATTGTCGCGCAGCGCGCGCGCATACAGGCTGTAGATGCGGCCCTTGTTGCGGTCGAAGATCAGCTCGATCTCCTCGCGCGAGCGCGCCGCCTTGCCGCCGCCGCCGCTGGCCGCCGGGCCCCGGGCGTTGAGCCCCGAGGCCACGATGCCGGAGTTCACGGCGGTGGTCTCATGTCCGGTGAGCGAGCCGGCACCGCTGCCGAAGCCGCGGCTCGCGTTCGCCGAAGTGATGCCGCCCGAGCCTGTACCCACCTTGGAGGTGATGAGGGAGCGCTCGGCGTGGGCGTCCGCACCGACCGCCCCAGAGAGATTCTTGGTCTCGAGCGGCTTCAGATCCATGATGTCGCGCAGGTCGGCAAGCTCGTCCTTCACCTGGTTGAGCTGCTTCTGCGCCTTCTCGTGCGCGCGCTGGCGCTCGTCCACCGGCGGGGGCTTCACCATCGCCAGCTTCGGCTCGATTTTCGGCTTCTCCTCCGGCTTCGGCGTAGGCGGCGGCGGAGGCGGCGGCGGTTTCGGCGTCTGCGTCATCACCTTGGCGAGGCGCTCGGGCACCTCCTCGGCGATGGTGTGCTTCGGCGTCGGCAGCAGCGGGAACAGGATGCCGAAGATCACCAGCACGATCAGCAGCACCCGCAGGATCTTGCGGAAACGCTCGTAGGACTCCGGGTCCCCGTCCCAGGGCAGTTCGTATTCGCGGTAATAGGGGGCGAGCAGCATGCGTCCTTACACCGGCTTGTACACCCCGGGGGCGACCGGCTTCTCCTTCTGTATGACTGCGAGCGAGATGCGGCCGTAGTCGGCATCGGTGCAGGTGGCCATGACGCGCTTGAGCACGTCATAGGGAAGCGACTTGTCGGCCATGATGGTGATCTCGCGCTGCGCCAGGTCGCGCTCGGTCATTTCCTTGCCCACCAGCAGCGGGCGCTTGAGAGCGGCGCGCAGCGGCTCCACCAGCGCGTGCTTGTCGGCGCGGATGTCGGCGATCGTGGTGATGAACTCACCCTGCACGAACAGGTCGGTCTTGGTGATCATCACCACCACCGACTGCTTGGGCGCGGTCTGCGCGATCGACTGCGGGATCTCGATGCCCTTGGAGTTCTGGATCACCTCGACCTCGGTCGAGTACACCAGCAGGAACGCCACCATCACCGACAGGATGTCGATGAGCGGGATGAGGTTGAGCTGCGCGTCGGCGCGGTTGCGCACGTGGTGCTGCGCCATGCGCAGTGCGCGGTTCGACATGCTCATCGCTTGACTCCTTGTCCCGCGGGCGGCGCCGCGGCCACCGGCGCGGGGGCCGCGCCGGCGGGGGCATCGGTAGCCGGCGCATCCCCGATGGAGATGTCCGGGAACAGCTCGGCCTGCACCAGGTTGGCGCCCTGCCCGCTCTCGAACACGCGCACCTTGTCCATCACCTGCACCAGCGTGTCATAGGCGGTGTCGGGCTCGAGCAGAATGGTGGCATCGGTCTTGTCCGGGAACTTGGTCTTGACGAACTTCAGGTACTCGGCGAGCCCGTCGTAGTCATAGCCGCTGGTGGTGTTGGGAACGGTGTGCAGCGGGCCGGTGTTGCGGTCGGCCACCTGCAGCAGGTCCTTGCGCACCAGCACCTCCAGCACCAGCCCCGGCGGCGGCTCCTTGAACTCGGTCTGCGACGCCGGCAGGTTCAGCTGCAGGATCACGGTGCGGGAGAACACCGCGGTCATGAGCAGGAACGTCACCAGCACGGTGAAGATGTCGATCATGGGCACGAGCAGCAGCTCGGCGGGCTTGCGCGAGTGCCGCTCCAGCTTGCGGTATTGATACGAACGGCGCATGCGGGACCTTCAGCCCGGGTTCCGTGACGAGGCGAGCCGGGAGATCAGGCCGCAGCGGGTGCGGTCTGACGCTCGGTGATCGCGTTCAGGAACTTCACCGACGCCATCTCCAGGCTGTCGATGAGCTCGGTGGTCTTGGTCTGCAGCCACGCGTGAATGAACAGCAGCGGCACCGCGGTCATCAGACCGAAGGCGGTGCAGTTCATGGCCACCGAGATGCTCGCCGACAACAGGTTGGCCTTCTCGGCCGGGTTGACGGTCGCGACCGCGGCGAACGCGCGGATCAGACCCATCACCGTGCCGAGCAGCCCCAGCAGCGTCGCGAGGTTGGCAAAGGTCGCCAGGTAGTGCGTGCGCTTCTCCAGGCGCGGCACCACCTCCATCAGGCTCTCCTCCATCGCCTTCTCGATGTCATCGCGACGGCGCGCGGATTGGATGCGTGCCAGCCCGTAGTTGAGGATGTGGCCGATGGCCGACCCGGACTTCGAGGTCGCCTGTGCCACCTGACGGAAATTGCCCTGCGACAGCAGCGGCACGATCTCGTTCCACAGGCCGCGGTTACGCACCGCCATGTGGGTGAGATAGATGTAGCGTTCGATGGCGATCGCCAGACCCACCACGAACACGATGGCGATGGGGTACATGAAATCCCCGCCGCCCTGAAAGAACCGCACGATCAAATTCCACAGGCCCATCTGACACTCTCCCGCTCAAAAAGGCTTAAAAAGCCCGCCACACAAGCACTAACACTCGCCAAAACTGAATGACATAAGCCCAAAAAGCTGCGACCTGGCTCTCATCCTGATGCTGCGCCGCCCATATTTCAGGGCTTGTCTCTAGAACCCTGCACGGGGTCCGTTTTTGGCCCCGCCTGGTCGGGTTTGAGGGCGTCGTAATAGCGGTTTTCCCGCGTAAATACGTCCCGGTCCAGCGGTTGTAACACCTCGTCAAGCAGACTGTTCACCGGCCGCCCCGCCAGGTCACCGAGATCCGAGCGCTTCCACGGCACGATATACAACACCTTCGGCAGCTCGCGGTTGCCGGTGATCTCGGTGGTGTCCAGCTGCAGCCGGTCCGGTCCCTTGCGCGCGCCCGGCTTGGCTGCGGCGCCCTGTGCCGCAGCAGCCGGCGCGGGTGCGCTTGCATTGGTGGGCGCCGGCTGAGCGCTGCGCGGCGCGGCGCCATCGGTGCTACGCGCTGCGCCCGCATCCTGGGCCCCTGCCGCGGGCACAGCATGCGTCGTATCGACTGCAGGTTCCAGATCTTCAGGGCGCGGTGTGTCGCGAGTGGCCGGGGCCGTGCCCGCAGCCGGTGCGGGCTGCTGTGCGCGGGCAACGCCCGCCGCGCAGCACAACGCGAGTGCCGCCGCAGTAGCCAGGGCCAAGCTTTGAAGGCGTGCGCACATGATGCTCAATCTCCTGCGGTTGCCGCGCCCGCGTTCGCCGCGGGGCTCGCGCCCGATGCCGGATGCGGCTCGGGCGCCGATGGCGCCGGTGTTCCACCCGGAGCGCCGCCGGGTGCGCCGGAAGGATTCGCCGGCGGTGCCGCGGGGGCGCCGGGAGCTGCGTCCGCGGGTGCCGCCTCCGGCCGCTTCGCGGGCGGCATCCCCAGGCGCTGGCGCAGCTCAGCGATCCATCCGCTGACCGGTTTATCCTCCCCGGTGAGCTGCTTGTACTGCTCGAACGCCGTCAGGGCGCGATTCGGGTCCCCCAGATAGAGGTCCGAGAGCACGCCAAGGTTCCGCCACGCCGGGGCGTAATGCGGGTCGGCGGCGATCGCCTGCTCGTAGGAGGCCGCGGCGTCCTTGAACTTGCCGCGCATGCGCTGGGTGACGCCGAGCTCGGTCCACGCCAGCGCGTTGCCACTCTCGTGAGCGACCGCGCTCTTCAGGCTCTCCTCCGCCTGGTCGAGATGTCCCTGCTTGCGCTGCAGCAGCGCAAGGTCCACCAGCGGTGCGGCGTACTGCGGGTACTGCAGCGCCATCTGCTTGAAACCGAGCTCCGCCTCGGTGGCGTTGCCCGCGCGCATGAAATTCACCGCGCGGTTGAAGTCGGCCTGGGCCGCGGGCGTCACCTGCGGGCGCGGGGGCGGCGTGGCCGTGCCGGACGCGCCCGGCACGGCGCCCGGAGCGGCAGCGGCCCCCGGAGCCGGCTGTGCAGCACCGCCGGCAGCGCTAGCCGGGACGGACGCGGCCGGGGCCGGCGGCGGCGCTGGTGCCCGGGGAGCGGGCGAGGAGCGGCAAGCGCACAACAGCACACCGGCAAGCGCCGCGCACGCGAGCGCCGTGCGCGCGCTGCCGGCCGGCGGCGCAGGCACGCCGCGCCGTTCGAGGCGCTCACTCGAGGCTGGTAACGACATCGTGCGTCACCTCCGTCTTGCCGTAGCGGGCGGGCTTGAGTTCTGCGAGCGCCTCATAGCTCTTGCGCACCCACTCGTCGTACACCCCGTCCTTGGCGCGCGCGGTGTTCAGCTCGTGCGCCTTGATCGCCTGTTCCTCGAACGGGAACACCTGCTCCTCCAGCAGCGAGTTGTATTCCTCGAGCGCATCACCCTTGAGGTTACTTGGCCGCTCGGAGGCCATGATGTCCTTGGCGAGCGTGCGGTACAGGTCGGCCATCTCGTAGGTCGCCGCGGTGGTCACCTCGGCCACCTGATATTCCGCCGCGCGCTTGTAGCCGTCCATGGCGGTCTCGAGCGCGTTGCGCTTGACGATCAGGCTCTTCTTGAGGGGCGCGCTGAGACGCACGGCACGGAAGGCGTCGCGCGCCGGCTGCGCGAGCGCCAGCTGCGCTTTGGCTGCCAGATAGTGGGTGCGCTCGGTGCGCTGCGCGCCGGCGCGCGCATCCGCATCGATGATCTCCTGGTACCAGTGATCGCGCCGCTTGAGGTCGCCGCCCTGCGCGGAGTAGTCGGCGAGGCGCTGACGCGCCTCCTCCGCCTCGGCAAGCGGCGTGGGATTGGCATCGACGTATTTCTCCAGCATGCCCATCGCCTTGGGCGCGTTGCCGGCCTTGGCATACAGGTCTGCAGACTGCATCAGCGCCTCGCGCTGCACGGCGCGATCCTCACCCGGAGCGGTTGCGATGCGCTCGAACTCTGCGGCCGCTTCACCGGGGCGGTTGGCGGCAGCGTACGCGACCGCCAGCTTGCGGGTGACATCCGGCTGCAGCGTATTGCCCGGGAAGTCGCGACGGAATCCCTCCAGCACCCCGATGGCGCGCTCCCACTGCTTGAGATTGATGAGCTGGGCGGCGGCGTCGTACTGGGCGGTGACGCGGATCTTGGAGGCCGGCGCAACCCGCGCCACGCGCAGGTAGTCCTCCACCGCGCCGGCGGCATCCCCGGACTTGACCTTGGCCTCGCCCTGCTTGTAGACGCTGGCTGCGAGACGCTCGGTGAGGTCGGCCCGCGTCTTGTCGTCGCCGCCGGTGAGATCGCGCGCCTGCACGAACGCCGGCTCCGCCTTGGCGTAGTCGCCCTGGTCGAAGTTCGACTGCGCGATGATGGTCCAGGCGATGCGCTGCTTGGCGGTATCCACCGGAGGGTGGCGCGCGAGAATGGACTGGGCGACGCTGATGGCGCGCGGCCGGTCGCCGCTGGCGTAGATCTCCTCCGCGGCGCGCGTGAGCACACCGGCGCTGTCGGGATGCTCGGGGAAGGTCTGGGCGAACTTGACGCCGGCATCGGTGGCGCGTTTGTGCCACTCGTCCTTGGCCGCGCCGCTGAGCCCCTCCTCTCCTTTCTGATAGGCGACCAGGCCGGCGTACGCGGCGGTCGCGGACTTGTCGTTCCGCGGATAGTCGTAGGCGGTGTGCGCGTACTCGGTGGCGGCCTCATCGTACTGATGGCTCTCGAACAGCGTCTCGGCCAGGAGGTAATTGGTGGAGGCAGAATCGGCATCGCCCGGGAAGGACTTGAGATAGTTGCGGTACCAGGTCGCAGCCTCCTGGTAGTCGGCCACGCGCTTGCTCTTCTGCGCGCTGGCATGGAAGTAGGTGGCGACGTCCTTGAGATTGGTCTTCAGCTCCTGCACCACGCGCGGATTGTCGGCGCGACTGCGCGTCTTCCAGTACGGAGAGTCGAAGTTGTAGCGCTGCACGAACTCGTGCTTGCCATCGAGCACCAGCTGGCTAAAGCCGCCCTTGCCGTAAGCCTCGATGGCCGCCATGTCCAGATCCGGCGCCTGGTCGCTGTAGGGATCGCGCGCCACGTAGGCGCGGTAGACGGTGGCGGCGTCCTGGTAGCGCTGCTTGTCCACATACAGATCGCCGAGCCGCGCGTACAGCAGCCAGTTGTACGGCCGCTCGCCGTGCTGCTGCACGTACTGCTCGAGAGAGGCCGCGCCGTCGTTGTAGGAGAAGGTGATGCTCATGACCCGCAGCGTGTCCTCGGCCAGCTCGCGGTCGGGTCGCTTGAGGGTCTCGAGGCGCACCGACTTGCCGGCAGTGCTCCCGAGCACGCGGTCCAGCACCCCGCCGAATGAGGGCAGGCTCTCAAGGGTCAGCGACTGCTTGAACAGCGACCAGCCGCGCTTGTAGAGAGCCTGCTGATAAAACGCGGAGCTGGCCCCGCGCGCGATCACCGCGCCGTAGGCCTGCTCGGCGTCCTTGTAGCGCTTGGCGGAAAACAGCAGCTCGCCGCGCCGGAACTGCACCTCATCGAGCTGCGGGCTCTGCGGATAGTGCTGCACGACGCGATCGAGGGTGGCGAGCGCCTGATCGGGCTGGCCGGTGGTTTCGTAGGCGCGCGCCAGCTGGTACAGCACCTGATCGTTGCGCGCGTAGTCGGGATATGCCTTGAGTAGCGTCGTGTAGAGCTTGATGGCTTCCCCGCCCTGCAGGTCCACCATCGTGACTTCCTTCTCCAGCCGCTCCATCTCACCGGCGTCGAGGTTCAGATCGCCAAGGCGGCGCATGGCCTCGGCGCGCAGTTTGGGGTCGGTATTCTGCAGCTCGAGAAAGCGGCGGTAGTTCTCCATGGCGCGCGTGGCGCTCGCTGCCGCCGCGGTGTCCTTGTGCACCTCGACCTTCTTGGCGCTGAGATCGCCGATGGTGCGCGGCGGCGGGCTCTGCGCGAAGGCCGGCCCGCCCGCGCACGCAAGCGCCGCGGCCAGCGCTCCGGCCAGCGCCGCTGCACCGCGGCGCCTCATCGCGGCGGCTCCGGGTTAGGGCTGGGGGAGTCCGGCGGCGGTGCGGGTGCGGGCTCTTCGGGGGTTGCGTTGCCCTTCTGCACGGGTGCGGCGGGCGCGGCACGCGGCGTCTGGGCGTTGGCCGCGCGGTCGTACATGGTGGCGAGCGCGAAACGCGCCTGCACCTGGTAGGTGCTGAGCCGGTCCTTCTGCTGCTCGAGCTCGTGGACCGCAACCTGCGCCAGGTAGCCGCTCTGGCGGCGTTCGGCGTCGGCGAGCCGCAGCTGCAGCGAATCGATGCGCTTCTGCAGTGCGGCGACGCGCGTGGCGAACTCGCCGGTATTGAGCGGCACGTTCTTGCGCGCGCGCTCGACCCGGATCCAGCGGCTCTGCGCCTCGTGCAGCGCGAGGTTCAGGTCCTTCAGGGAGCGATGCTCCTGCCACAGCCGCGCGCCGTAGGCGTCGTTGAGGTGGTAGAACAACACCCCCTTCACCAGTGCCAGGCGCGCGCGCAGGTCCGCGTTCTGCGGCGTATCGGGCAGACCGGCGAGCGCGCCTTCCACGCGCTGCACGCGCGCCCACTGCTCACGCTCGGTGTCGGTGCCGAGCGCGGCGACGTCGTGGCGCGCCTCGATGGTGCTCAGTTCGGTCTCGAGTGCCAGGTCGCGCTGCTGCAGCTTGCCCACGGCGTTGGAGGCGAGCAGCGCATCCACGCGCGGCAGCCGCTCGGCATGGGCGCGCTCGCGCGTGTCGATCATGTCCTGGAAGGCGCCCATGCTGTCGTCCCAGTGATCGAGCGTGCCGCTCATGTACACCAGGTCGCGGTAGTTCTTGAGCCCTTCCTGGAAGTCGTGTCCGGCCAGCACCGTGTACAGGTAGCGCGACTCGGGCGCATCGGGCAGGTTCTTCAGCTGCCAGAACCAGCCATAGCGCGCCTCCTTGTCCTTGGTGAGCACCCGCTGCAGCAGGTCCCCGTGCTGGATGCCGGCGATCGCCTGATCCAGGCGGCCATTCTCGGCCTCGAAGGAGGTCACGGCACCCTCGTAGTACTCGGCCGACTGCGCGTTGGCGTTCAGCTTGCCGAAGGCATACGGCACCGCGAGGTACGACTCCTGCACCGCCGCATCGAGCACGTTGCGGCTGCGCAGCTCCAGCCACGGGGTGAGCGCGCCCTGGTAATCCCCGAGCGCCGCATCCGCCCAGCCGATGCCGAGCAGCGCCTTGTTGGAATAGGGTCCGCTGAGGCGCACGCGCGCCAGCGGGGCGCGTGCCCGGTCGGGCTGGTTGGCCTGCAGGTACGCGAAGCCGAGCGCCAGGTTGGCGCGGTCGCGCAGCGCCGCCAGCTCGGGGGTGTCCGCGAGCAGGGTGCCGACGCCGGAGAGGAACGGGTCGGCATCACTCAGGCGGTTCTGGCGCACCAGTGCCACGCCCAGGTTGAAGCGTGCGTACGCGGACCATACCGGTCCGCCGCGCCAGCCGGACAGCAGGCGGATCGCTTCGTCGAAGTGCCCCTCGTGCATCAGCACGTTGGCGAACAGCAGCTCCCGCTGCGCTTCAAGCTCCGGGGACATGCGCCCGTTGATCCGGCGCAGCGCCGCGTCGGCCTTGTCGAGGTAGCCGCGCGCGTACCAGACCTGCGCGAGGTAGAACCACGCGCGGTTGCGCACCCCGGTGGGGACGTCGTTGGTCAGCAGCCGCTCGAAGCGCGCGCCGGCCTCGTTGTGCATGCCGAGCGAGAGGTACAGCCCGCCCATCAGCAGCTGCGCCTCCTCCTCGTGATGCGGCAACCGCCCCCAGTGCTCGTAGGCGAGCAGGCGCGTGAGCGCCTCAAGTTCTTCGTCCTGGTAGAAGTAGAACAGCGCATCGCCGTAGTGCAGGTCGTGAATGCGCGTCTCGGGGATCTTCTCCGGGTCGTGACGGCGCGCCTGCGCCGCGCCGGCGGCCAGCAGCGCCAGCAGGGCGAGAAGCAGTGCGCGGGTGTTCGCTGCTAACGCCAAGCGCTATTCCCAGTCCTTGATCTCGAACTCCGGCTGCAGCTTTCTCTGGCGGTCGTTGATCTTGAGCTCCAGGTACTTCGCGCCCACGCCCTTCTCGAACTTGAGCGATGCGCCGCGCTTATAGGGACGCTCATTCGGTCCCTTGCCGCTGAAGAACGCCACCAGCTCGTGCGGCCCCACCTTGAGGTTGCCCAGGTACAGCCGCTGCACGCCGCCCTTGAGCAGCGCCTCGAGCTCGCGCGGGGTATAGAGGTAATTGATGACCTCCTTCTGATCGATCTTCAGCTGCACCGAGTCGAGCGCGAAGAAATCGCCCACGTCCACCGACAGGAACACCGCCACCTGAGTGTTGGCGGGAAACAGCAGCTCTTCCTCGAGGATGAACAGGTCCTTGTTGAGATCGACGACGTCCTTCTTGAGTCCCTGGATATCCTGGTCGAGTCCGCGCGTGTCGGCCGAGGCTTCCGGCGGCACCGCCGCCGGGGAGTTCTCCAGCAGGCTCCCGGCAGTCTTCGGTTTTGCCGGCTGCTCCAGCAGCGACCCGGCGGTGTTGGGCTTCGGCGGCGGCGGTGCCTGGGGCACGGGCGCAGTTTGCGCCAGAGCGCCGGCGCCGGCGCCGGCGAGCAGCGCCGCGCACAGCCACAAACAGGCGGCCCGGCGCGCCAACGCGCGCCAGGCCGGTAAGCGTGCAATGTTCATCTGAAGCATGGTGGTTCCGATCATTCGTTCAGCAGTGCCCGCAGCCTTGTGAGGTAGAGCGCGTGGCTCGCCTCGCTGTAGTCGCGCAGCACGTAGCGCACGGTGCCGTTGCGATCGATGAGTACGGTCATAGGCAGGTTGTCGATCTGGTAGCCGCGAGCGACATCCTTGGCCGGATCCAACAGCATCGGGAAAGCAACGGCCGCCGAGTGTGCAAACTCGAGCGCCTGGGCGGGATCGTCATCCACGCCGACTCCGTACATGGCAAGGCCCGCCGATGCGTAGGTCTTGAGCGAGTGGTCGAGGTCGGTCAGCTGCGTGCGGCAGGGGGTGCACCGACTGCTCCAGAAGCTCAACACCACCACCTCGCCCTTGTGCTCCGAGAGGCGCACGTTGCCGCCGGCGGCGGCCCGCAGCGCGAAATCCGGCGCCGGCTGACCCTGGAGCGCGTAGGACTGCTGAGCGTACGCCGGCGCCAGCGCAGCCGCGATCAGCGCGGCGACACCCAGCACGATCAGCGCGCCCGCGCGCACGCGCACATCACGCCACGCCGGGCCGTTCGGCCGTTGCCAGCTCAATAAGAGTCCTTCGCCTAGGGGGCTGCGGTCTCAGCGCACCAAGCGCGCAAAATTGCACAGCGCCGTTGACACTGTCAACGAAACGGGCGGCGAAATGCGGCCTGCGGCGGGTGCGGGAATGCGCCCCGGGGCGTCGGCGGCGTGCGACAAAGCGCGGAGCCGGCGCGTGCCGCGGCGGCACGCGCGACGCGTGTCACACGATGGGCGTGAACGCCGTCATGGCGCCCAGCGCGCTCGCCGGGCCGAGCCCCTGCATGGGGAACAGCGTGGTGAACTGGCTGTCGGTGCCGCTGAGCCCCATGTAGTTCAGGATCACCAGCTCGACCAGCTGGTTCACCGAGTTGGCCGCGGGGCTCGAGGTGCTCACCACCGAGCCGTCGGTGCTGAAGTAGCCGATCTGCTGACCGGCGGCGCCGTTGCGCAGTGCCGGACGCCCCTTCGGGCTGTACGCCAGGAAGAAGGTGGAGGCGACCGAGGAGTTGTCGCCCTGCCAACCGAGCTTGCCGCGACCGCCGGTGCTGGTGTCAACCATGCTGTTGGAGTTGAGCGAGCCGTCCGAGAGCACGTAGATCATCACCGGCTTGCCTTGCAGCGCCGCGTACTGCAGCACCGCGCCGATCATCTGGCCGGCCTTGAAGTTCTTGCCCTCGCCGGTGGCGCGCGAGCCGTCATGGTAGTCGTAGCCGCCGAGGGTGATGGTGCCGGCGCCCGCAAAGCCGTCGATCACCAGCTTCATGACCGTGGCGGTAGCGGCGACGTCGTTGTCCTGGAAGTCGCTCGCCTGGAAGATCGGGCCAACGATGTTGGGATCCTTGGTCGGATCGAGCGCCGACGGATTGCCGAACAGGTTGGCGGTGTTGGCGGCCTTGACGTAGGCGCAGCGCACCTGGTTCTTGAGGAGGGCGTCCTGCGTCGGGTCGCTGTAGAGCTGTACGCCCGCGGTGCCGCCGCTCGGCATGCCGAGCGCGCCGGTGAAGGCACCCGTATCGCCCGAGCCGGACTGCGGGGTGGTACCGGTGCTGATGCGCGTCTGCGACTCCAGCGTCGCGACCGCCAGCGGGTCGAGCGTGCCACCCGGCGGGAGCGGCACCAGCGCGGTGGCGTCCGAGGGCTGGCTGATGGTGGTGGGCTGCAGCGCCGGATCGATCATGGCCATCGGCGCCTGCGAGTTGCCGCCGGAGACGCTCGACTCGGTGCCGATGAGGGTCAGCAGCTGACCCTGCGCGCCCGCCTTGGCGATGCCGTACATCGGGTTGTGGGGATTCGACTGCGTGTCGTTCTGCGACATGGCGCAGAACACCGCGCCGCTGACCCCGGCGGTGGTGGTCGCCGTGGCCTTGGTGACGATGCCGCGCTTGATGGCACCGTCGGCGTGCCATAGCAGCCCGAGGCTGGCATCTACGTTGGCGCTCGAGCTCGGCACCATGTTGCCCGGGAGGCCGAGCTTGCCGTAGCCGGCGGTCGAGAGGAAGTGGCTCTGCCCGCCCTGCACGCCGACGATCACCTCCGAGCCGACCAGGTTGGCCCCGCCCGCGAGGTCGAAACAGATGAACGGCACGCCCGCGCCCGCGGTCGGCACGTTGCACTGCGTATTGCTGAGCAACGCCTGGATGTCGGGGGAGAGCGTACCGGCGTTGGCGCGGCTCGCCTTCAGCAGCCCGGCGAGCCAGGCCGGCGCCATGACCACCGCCCCGCCGGACAGGAAGCCGGCGGACACGAAGTCGCGGCGCGTTACCGGACGCGGATGATTCTCATGCAGCAGCGGCTCGTTGAGGCCGTGCGACCGCGGGGGTTTCTTGCCGATCAGCATCTGCGTATCTCCCTTAAATCACTGCAGCGTCACGGCGGCGCTGCCGAGTGCCGCGGTGCATGCCGCAATCGTCGCCTGCGAGACCGTGGCGCTGCCGTTGAGCGTCGGGACGCGCGTGATCAGCGCGTCGATCTCGCCGCGCACCGCGCTCGCCGCCTGCGGATTGACGTTGGCGCCGATGGCGTTGTTCACCAGCGCATTGATCACCAGGGCGCGCTGCGGGCTGCCGCTCGCGCCGAAGAAGCCCGAGGACGAGCTGCCGAGGCTGGCGTCCAACCCGGTGCCGCCGAAGAAGGCGTCACGCAGCGCGCTGCTCGCCATCATCTCGCTGCAATAGGCGCTCGCCAGTTGCGAGATGGCGGTCTGCTGCGAGGGCCCGAACGCCGAGACCAGCGGCCCGGCGGGCATCGACTGCTGTGAGGCGTGGTAGAGCGCCGACACGACCGCATCGGTGGTCTTGACCCCGGTGATGCGCGCGAGCGAGTTGTTGACACGCTCGAAGGTCATGACGCCGAGATCCGGCTGCGGGGTGTTGTCGGGCGCGGGCGGCGTCACCACCACGGTGGGCTCGACGTAGGCGTGCACGTGCGAGCCGAACTGGTCGAACGACAGGAAGAACAAGTCGTTGGCCGGTCCGAGGGTCACCGGTACCACGGTGCCGAGGCCCGAGAGCAGCTGCCCGTTCGCCGCAGTGTAGTTCGCGCCGCCGACACTGACCGCCATGGTGGCGTACGACTGGCCGGCCGGGGCCAGCGCGCCGTTCACGCCGATGCGCATGCCGCTGACCATGAGGTTCGCCGGCACGCTGGCATTCGGATCCAGGCTGATGAACTTCGGCTGGTCGAGCAGGTAGCTGTAGCTGTCGTACTGGCTGCCCTGGAACAGGATGTACGACTGCGGCACCCCCGAGAGCGAGCTGACGCCGAACAGCAGGAAGAACTTCTGGCCGACGCCGGCGGCGAAGTTCTGCTGGATCTGCGCCGGGGTCAGGGCACGGTTGTGGATGGCCGCGAACTTGATGACGCCCGCCCACGGTCGCTGGCCGGTGGTCTCGTTGCCGAGCACCAGCGCAAACGTGCTGTCCCAGTTGGCGAGCGTGCCGCCCTTGGACGGATCCGGGTCACCGGTATACACGCCGTTGACGTAGAGCTTCTGGCCGTTGACCGGATCGTAGGTGAGCACGATGTGCTGCAGCGCCGCCTGCGCCGCGCCACCGGTCGTAGTGGTCACGAGCGGCGGCATGCCGTTGGTGTCGGTGACGCTGCTGCGCGCCAGGCCCTGGTACTGCTGGGCAGCCTGGGCGAGCGTCGCATCACGCGTCGTGTTGCTGCCGGAGTAGCTGAGCAGGTAGGCGTTGGTCTGCGTGACATCGGCGGGGGCCGCCCACACCTCGAGCGAGTACTCGCCCGAGGACTGGATCATGGCGGCGAGCTTGCCGCTGGAGCTGGTCGAGGCCTGCGCCTTGCCGGCCGGCATGCTGCCCTGCGCCGGACCAAACTGGACGCCCCAGCCGCCCACCCAGCTGTAGTTACCCGACAGCGACAGGTCCGCCGCCGGGGTCACGCCGCTGGTGTCGTAGGCGGTCGGGCCGGTCAGGGTCTCGAACATGTACTTCGCGACCAGGTTCGTCTCATAGCGCGCGCCGCCGGCGGCGATCGTGCCTTGCGAGAGCGTCAGCGCGTTGGACACCACCAGGTTCGGGTCGATCGGCGTTACCGGGATGCCGTTGGCGAAGGCGGTGATCGCGGCGAGCATGGCCGCCGCGCTCCCGGGGCAATCCGGGGGCCCGCCTGGGGTCGTCGCCCAGCAGTGGTGGAATTCATCGCGCAGCCGCACGACGAAGCGCGAGTCGCTGGGGGTTACGAGGTTGATCTTCGGCTGCGCCGCCGCGTAGGCCTCGTTCACATCGGCGCTCGCGAAGTACGGCTGCTGCGCGGTCGCGGAGCTCGAGATGTGGCAGCCCACGCAGAATTGCCGCAGCAGCGGCTGCCAGATGGCAGTCTGGAAGCTCGGGTTGCCGGCAGTCGGGTCGGCGGGAAACTGCTTGCCGCCGCCAGGTGCCTGCACCGGCGGCGCGACCAGAGTGATGCTGGTGGTGGAGGCCGAGCCGGCCCCGATCCACGCCTGGATCCATACCAGCATGGTGGCCGCACAGGCGCCCGGATCCGCGACCCAGCAGTTATGGCCGCCGCCGACCTTGAGCACGAACTCGGACTGCGAGGGGTTGCTGAGATTGACCAGCGGACCGGCCGCCTGGTAGGCAAGGTTCACGTCGTCAGTGCGCGCGAACATCGGCGACTGCCCGCCCTGGTGGTGGCACCCGCCGCAGCGGTTGGACGGGATGACGTTCTGCCAGAAGTTGATCTTGAACGCCTGCACGTCGGCATTCGCCGGCGGCGGACCGGTGTAGTTGTCCGCGCTGTTGGTCGGCGGAGTCGACTGCTGATTGACCACGGTCGCAGCGCCGCCGCCGCCGCAAGCGGAGAGCGTGGCCAGCAGTGCTACGGCGGCGCCCTGCAGCAGTACGCGCCCGCTGCGGACGACGAGCCCGGCAGGCGCGGGCATGGTGGCGACTGGGTTGCGGTTCATGACAGGCGCTCCCTTACTGGCCCGGGCAGGCGGCAGCGGACTGCTGGAACACCTGCTTGAGTTTGTAACCGCCGGTCTTGAAGCTGTTCGTCAGCGTGGCGACCGTCGCCTGATCGGCGGCGCTCACCGGTGCGCGGAAGCACACCGCCTGGAACACCTTCTGCACCTGGCACTGCGCAAACGCATTGCTCGACTCGAGCTCCTGGCCCAGGGACTTGGCGCCGCTGCCACTGCCCGGCAGGCTCGTGTCCCAGCCCAGCGAGGCGTTGACGCCCGCGCGCCAGCGGTTCGACCAGCTGTCATCGGGGGTCACGAAGCCAAATGGGAAGTTGGTGGCGTTGATGAAGTACTTCGGCTGCACCTGACCCTGCGTGTACTGCATGGTGCCGGTATTGGTGACCGCGCCGACCGTGCCGTTGAAGTTGTAGTACGCGAACGCCTGCACCATCGGATCCATGCCGCTGTGGCAGCCGACGCAGTTGTTGAGGAACACGCGGCTGTCACCGCCCGGCGAGCGGGCCACGTCCTGGCGGATGCGGTCCGTCGGACGCGTGGTATCCATCAGCTTCTCCATGTCGTTGCAGAAGTGATTGATCATGGTGAAGCGGAACATCGCGCGGTTGGTACCGTTGATGAAGAACGCCGACTCCGCACCGTAGGTGGTGAGGAGCCCGGCGGTCGCCGCCGCCGGCGTGCCATAGGTCGCCGACTGCGTGGTCGATTTGAGCGCGCTGCTGAGGTCCACGCCGTTGGCTTCGGCCGTGGCGTAGTGGGCGTTGCTGGCGTTCGAGGGCGCCGGCAAGCCGCCGGCGTTCACCGTATACAGCAGGTCCGCGGACAGCGCGGTGTTGAAGCCCACGTCGTCGCGCACCATGCCTATCACGGTGGCGGCGTAGTCGTTGAGCGGCGCAAACACCGTCTGGTTGCGGTTGGTCCAGGGAATGACGAAGTTCTTCAGCGTCACGTTGTAGAAGGTCGGCGCCGTGGCAGGCGCAGTGGCGATCGCAGCGGCGGCGATCAGCCCGGGGCTGCCGGGGGCGAGCGACGGGCTGCCGGGCGGGCACGGGTTCGTGCCGCACACCGCATTCTCCAGCTGCGCCAGTACGGCAGCCGAGGGCGGCTCGCCGGCCAGGCGCTCGTAGATGCGCTTCGCCTGCTCATTGGGGCCGGCGCTGGCGGCGCTCGCCAGCGTCAGCAGCAGCACGGAACCGCCCAGCGCCGTGCGGCGCGCGCGGTCCGGAACGACCTGTGCCGTGTTGGTTCTGACATTCATGGCGCTCGTCAACTCCCTAAAACGCCCGATGCGCGCACCGGACTATACGGATCAGTCAACCCCGCCCCGAATGTCTCAAGTGGGTGACGTCGCCAGAGGCCGACAGTTTGTCTCTTTGTTGTGCCGCACTGCTCAATGCGCGGCAAACTGCGAGCCCGGTCACGGCGGGGGATCGACCGCTCGTCTACCTAGTAGCGCGATCCCTGCAAGCACCCTCGGGGCCTATCAGAACCGCGGGGCGTGCGGTGCGCCGTGACGGAATCGGCGTTCCGGCGGGAAGAGCGATAAGTCATCTCGATTTTGCTGTGAATTACGTTACATTCGAGCGCGGAGGGCGCACATGAGCTGGCAGTGCGGGCACGGATCGATGCGACAGGAAGCGAGCGCGCGGCCGCTGTGGCGCGCACTGCTGCCGCTCGCCGCGCTCGCGGCGCTGAGCGCCTGCAGCAGCGGCGGCAACATCAGTCTCGGCAAGAGCCAGGTGGCCGATCCGGCGACCGTCGATTTCCCGATCTTCTACGTGAAGCGCACGGTGCCGACCAATGCCGACGGCACGCTGCAGCAGGATGACCTGCGCATCATGCGCGACATCGTGCCCTCCGCCGACCTTTATATGCGCGCCAGCGCCTCGGCGAGCGCCAGCGAGACCAACATCACGGCACGCATCACCAGCGGGCAGCTGTGGGACGTGAAGGACGTCGACACTTCCGCCGACGGCAAGCGCGTGGTATTCGCCATGCGCGGCCCGCTCACCAAGAACCAGCAGACCAAGAACCCGCCCTCGTGGCGCATCTACGAATACGTGATCGCGACCGACACCCTGCACGCGGTCATCAACCCGGCGACCGACCCCGATCCGCCAACCGTCAACGACGTCTCACCGCACTACCTGCCCGATGGACGCATCGTGTTCTCCACCACGCGGCAGAACAAGTCGCAGGGTATTCTGCTCGATGAGGCCAAGCCGCAGTTCTCGGCGCAGGACGAGGCGCGCCAGGAGCCGGCCTTCGTGCTGGAGGTGATGAACCCCGACGGCACCTTCAGTGCCGACCCCCTGCACCCGCAGCTGTCCTTCAACCAGAGCCACGACCGCGATGCGACCGTGCTCGCCAACGGACGCGTGCTGTGGACGCGCTGGGACAACGCGCCCGGCAAGGACGCGATGTCGCTGTACTCGGCCAATCCCGACGGCACCGATCTGCAGCTCTACTACGGCGCCGACAGCCACATGACCGGCACCAACAACACGGTGGTCGAGTTCGTGCACCCGCGCGAGATGCAGGACGGCCGCATCCTCGCCATCATGCGCCAGTACACCGACGTCGATGATGGCGGGCAGCTGGTGATCATCGATGGCATCCACTTCGTCGAGAACACCCAGCCGCTGCTCGCCTACCGCACCATGCTCGGTCCGGCGCAGACCCCGGCGACCACCAACAACGTCATGACCATCCCCGGTCCCTCGCCCGGCGGGCGCTTCAGCTCCGCGTACCCCTTGCAGGATGGCAGCGGGCGCATGCTGATCAGCTGGAGCCAGTGCCGGCTGCTCGACACCACGCAGACCCCGCCGGTGATCGTGCCGTGCACCCAGACGGGGTTGGCGGCTCCCAACCCGCAGGTGGCACTGCCGCTCTACAGCGTGTGGATGTTCGATCCGAAGCAGGCGACCCTGCAGCCGATCATGCAGCCGGTGGAAGGCGTCATGATCTCGGATGTCGCGGTGGCGCAGCCGCGCCCGCTGCAGAACATCATCCTCGACAAGGTGCCGGGAGTCGATCTCGACCAGAACCTGGTCGACGCCAACGTGGGCGTCATAGATATAAGGAGTGTCTACGACATCGACGGGGTGGACACGGCGTTGCCGAATATCGCCACGCTGGCCGACCCCGCCAAGACCGCCGCGAGCGGTCGCCCGGCGCGCTTCCTGCGTCTGGAGAAGGCGGTCTCGATCCCGGACCGCACCGTCGTGGACCTGTCCGGCGCCGCCTTCGGCGCGAGCAACTACATGCTCGAGATCCTCGGCTATGCCCCGATCGAGCCGGACGGCTCGGCGCGCATCGAGGTGCCGGCGAACGTCGCCTTCCGCCTAAGCGTGCTGGATGCCAACGCACGCCGCGTCGGCCCGCCGCAGGGGGTCTGGCTGCAGGTGAAGCCGGGCGAGGTGCTCTCCTGCAACGGCTGCCATCAGCCGGCGACGGCGCAGCGCCCGGTCTCGCACGGCCGCGCCGGTTCATTCGCCTCCATCTGGCCGGGCGCCACGGTGGGCGGGGCGCCCTTCCCGCACACCATCGGCTCGGGTGCCGGCGCCTTCATCCCCAACTTCGGCGAGACCATGGCACAGGCGCGCATGCGCGTGAGCTGCACGAGCGACACGCCGCCCTGCGTGCAGATGACGCCCGCGGTGAACGTGCTGTACACCGACGTGTGGACCGATCCGGCGCAGGCCACGCCGAGCCCGCCCATCACCTACAGCTACACCGACACCAATAACCCGATTCCGGCGATCCCGACCACCGCGGTGTGCGCCACCGCGTGGTCGGCAACCTGCCGCATCATCATCAACTACCCGCAGCACATCCAGCCGCTGTGGGACAAGGTGCGCCAGGTGCTGGACCCGGTGACCGGCAACGTCATCGCCGATCACACCTGCACGCAAGGCGGATGCCACAGTCCGCTCGATGCCATGGGGGCGGCGCAGATGCCGGCGGGCAATCTCGACCTCACCAAGTCCGCTTCCGCCAACGTGCCGCAGCAGCTCACCTCCTACCAGCAGCTGCTGTTCCCCCACAACATCGTTATAGTGGACCCCACGGACCCGACCAAGACCATCACGCAGTCCGTCGGACCGTACATGACGGCGGGGAGCGCCAATGCCGGGTTCTCGTTCTCGTTTTTTGCCTGCTTCGCAACAGGTTCCGGATGCAGCAATCCGGCGCACACGGGTTGGCTGAACATTGCGGAGCTTCGCCTGGTGTCGGAGTGGCTGGATATTGGCGCGCAGTACTTCAACAACCCCTTCGACCCCGCGGTACCCGTCAATTGAACAGCGGACGGCCTTGAGGAGGCGTGCGCGGCCATGTGCGCTCGCGCTCCTTGCGCTGCTGACGATGCTGCTCGCCCCCGTGGTGGGCGCGGCGCGCGAATATCTGCAGGTATTCGTCGCCCAGCCGTACCTGGAGCTGCATACCGGCCCGGGCCGCGGCTACCCGGTGTTTCACGTGGTGCCGCGCGAGGGGAGCGTGGACGTGCTGTTCCGGCGCACCGACTGGTTCAAGGTGCGCACCGAGCAGGGGGTCGAGGGCTGGGCGAGCCAGGGGGACATGCTGAAGACGGTGCTCGCCGACGGCACGCTCTTCAAGTTCGACCTCGGCGACCGCGCCGGCTTCACCTCCCACCGCTACGAGATGGGCATCTTCGCCGGTCAGTACGGCGGCGCCACGCTGATCTCGGCGTTCGGCTCGGTGTCATTCAACACCCAGCTGGCGCTCGAGGGCTCGGTCGGCAACTACCTCGGCAAGTTCTCCAACGGTGTCACGGGCGATCTGGGGCTGGCGCACGTGATCGCGCCCGAGTGGCGCTGGTCGCCGTTTCTGACGATCGGCGTGGGGCTGGTACACATCGAGCCCAAGGCCACCCTGGTGCAGGCCTCCAACCGCACCGAGCAGACGGCGTATGTGGGTGGCGGGGTACGCTACTACCTCACGCGGCGCTTCTTCCTGCGCGCCGAGTACAAGGCGCACTACATCTTCACGAAGCGTAACGAGAACGAGGACGCAGACGAATGGAAACTGGGCTTCGCATTCTTCTTCTGAGCGCGGTCCTCGCCGCTCTCCCCGGCTGCGCCTCGGTGCGCAGCTGGTTCCACCATAAGCCGCCCTCGAGCGCCGAAGCGAGCGCGGCCGAACAGGCCCAGGAGGATGCGGCCCCGCCGCAGGTGATCGAGCCGGAGGTCACGCGGCGCAAGATCACGGTACCGAAGATCCGCAGCCGCAACGTCGAGATGGGCCTTTACTACGGTGAGCTGTCGATCGAGGACTTCGGCTCCCATCCGGTCTACGGCATCACCGCCGCTTACCACATCACCGAGGACTTCTTCTTCCAGGCCGAGCTCGGGCGCTCCAAGGCCGGACGCACCAGTTTCGAGACGCTCGGCGGTAACCTGCAGCTGCTTACCGAGGATGAGAGGCGCTTCACGTACTACGACCTGTCACTCGGCTACAACTTCCTGCCGGGCGAGGCCTTTCTCGGTCGCGGCGTCGCCATGACGAGCGCGTTCTATCTCATCGGCGGCATCGGCGGTACCGATTTCGCCGGGGACACGAAGTTCACGGTGAACTTTGGCGGCGGTTACCGGGTGGTGCCGGCCGACTGGCTGGCGGTGCACATCACGGTACAGGATCGGGTGTTTCAGTCGAGTCTGCTGGGCACCGCCAAGCTCACCAACAACCTCGAGGCGCGCATCGGTGCGACCGTATTCTTCTAGAGGACGCATCATGAAGAACCGTATCGCTGCCATCGCCGCAGCCCTGGCTCTTGCGCTGCCGGCGCTCGCCGGTTCCGCCGGCGGACCGGCCCCGGCGTTCACCCTCGGCTCGCGCGCCGGCTCGGATGTGAGCCTGGCGCAGTACAAGGGCCAGGTGGTGATGATCAATTTCTGGGCGAGCTGGTGCGGACCCTGCCGTCAGGAGATGCCGTTGCTCGAAAGCATTTACAAAAAGTACAACCGGATGGGCTTCACGCTGCTGGGCGTGAACGTGGAGCCGGACTCGAACGCGGCCAACGAGTGGCTGAAGCAGACGCCGGTGAGCTTTCCGATCCTCTACGATAAGGACAGCAAGGTGAGTAAGCTGTACGACGTCGCCGGCATGCCGAGCACCGTGATCATCGACCGCAGCGGCAAGCTGCGCGTGCTGCACCGGGGCTACAAGCCCGGCGACGAGAACGAGTATCTCGACAGCATCCGC
The DNA here is from genome assembly GCA_964489185.1 of uncultured Steroidobacteraceae bacterium. Taxonomy (GTDB): domain Bacteria; phylum Pseudomonadota; class Gammaproteobacteria; order Steroidobacterales; family Steroidobacteraceae; genus 13-2-20CM-66-19. Next base: position 100,579 of record CAZAXR010000037.1, read on the forward strand.
GCCCTGGTTCGCGAATGAGGCGTGGCGGGCCGGTTGCGGGAGGGCGAGCATGAGTGGTGAGGCGAAGGGGCTGATACGGGCGCTGACGGCGGCAGCACTGCTCGCGCTGCTGGGCGGGTGCGCGGCGCCCACTCCGTGGGTGAAGCCCTACGAGCGCGAGCGCTTCGCCGACCCCATCATGTCCTTCAACCGCAACCCGGTCTCGAACAGCTACCTGGATCACGTGTTCGAGAGCCGCGAGGGGGCGCGCGGGGCGACCGGCGCCGTCGGCGGCGGGTGCGGATGCAACTAGGCCCTGCGCTGCCGGGCCGCGTGCGCCCCGAGCGGGTGCTGAGCCCGTTCACGCGCACGTTGCTCGCGCTGTGCGTCGTCACCGCACCGGTGCTCGCCGGGGTGCTGCCCGAGGACCGCTTCGACCTGCTGTGGCACGACTACAACGGCGGCGACATCACCGTGGAGGGCCCCTCGGTGCTGGTGCGCAAGAAGGCGAGCGACAACCTGTCGCTCAGCGCCGGCTACTACGAGGACATGATCTCGAGCGCCTCGATCGACGTGAAGCTCTCGGCGAGCCCTTACCACGAGACGCGCAAGCAGGAGAACGTGGGCCTCGACTACCTGCACGGCAAGTCCACCTATAGCGCCGGCTACATCCACTCCAAGGAGCCGGACTACATCGCCAATACCACCTTCTACTCGGTGAGCCAGGACATGTTCGGGGATCTCACCACGCTCACCCTCGGCTACCGCCGCGGCTGGGACGAGATCTTCCGCGACATCAAGACCCCCGATGGGGTCATCGAGAACGACCCGACCTTCCACGAGCGGGCCGATCACCGCGGCTACTCGCTCTCGCTCAGCCAGATCCTGACGCGCAACCTGATCGCCAATTTCAACTACGAGCTGCTCACCGACCAGGGGTATCTCGCCAACCCCTACCGCAAGATCCGTTACTCCTCCCCCGGCCAGGGTAACGGCTTTACGCTCGCCGACCAGGTGTACCCCAATACGCGCACCAGCAACTCCTTCTCGCTCGAGGCCAAGTACTACCTGTCCTGGCGCGCGGCGCTCAGCGGCGAGTACCGCTATTTCCGCGACACCTGGGGCATTGTCGCGAACAACTTCCAGCTCGACTACACCCAGCCGTGGCGTCACTGGGTATTCGACGGCTCGGTGCGCTTCTACAAGCAGTCGCACGCCGTCTTCTACAGCGACCTGTTCCCGCGCGCCGACTACCAGAACTTCATGGCGCGCGACCGCGAGCTGGCGACCTTCGACAGTTACACCATCGGCGCCGGCGCCTCCTACCAGTTCGGGGTGGGACGCGTCGCGTGGCTGCAGAAGAACACCATCAACGTGCGCCTCGATCACATGATGATCGACTACAAGGACTTCCGTAATGCGCTGCTCGCGCCGGAGTACGGTGCCGGTAACGAGCCGCTCTACAAGCTGAACGCGAACATCTTCCAGGTGTTCGTCTCGATCTGGTTCTAGCGCCCGCCTGCACTACGATGCTGAACCGGCGCTGAAGGCACGACCACCGGCGCTGGAGCGAACGAGCACTGCGCTTCACGGTCCGAGTAAGTTAAGCTTCGCCGTCAGTCGTCACTGCTCATTCGGGCGTTGTCGGCAAGCAGCGACAGCCAACGAATGAAGGGGATCATTCCATGATGCGTTTCCGCTTCCCGGTGTTCACCGTACTCTCCGCCCTTGCGCTCTGCGCCGCGGCCACCACCGCTCACGCGCAGGCGCGCGAGGAGGGCCGCCTCCTGACCGGCGCCGAGGTGCTGGACGAGTTGCGCGCAGAGAAGGACCAGTCGATCCCGGAGCGCCTCCTCGAGCGCGCCTACGGCATCGCCGTGATACCTGACCTCACCAAGGTGGCCTTCTTCGCCGGAGGACGGCGCGGCCACGGGGCGCTGGTGGTGCGCGACAAGCAGGGCCGCTTCAGCAATCCGTTGTTCGTCACCATGACCGGCGGCAGCTTCGGCTGGCAGTGGGGCGTGGAGACCGCCGACCTGGTGCTGGTATTCACCTCCGCGAAGGGGGTCGAGGGCATCACCGGCGGCAAGGTGACGCTCGGGGGCGATGCCTCGGTTGCCGCGGGGCCGGTCGGGCGGCAGGCCTCCGCCGCCACCGATGCCACCTTCAAGGCTGAGGTCTACTCCTACTCGCGCAGCCGCGGGGTATTCGCCGGCATCGCGCTCGACGGGACGGTCATCAGCATCGACGACGATGCGAACGCGGCCTTCTACCACAAGCCCGGGGTCGCGGCCTCCGACATCATCTCCGGCAGCGTGACGAGCAACGACGAGTCCGCCCGCCGCTTCATGACCGCGGTCGCCACCAGCACCGGTCTGCAGCAGCGCTCGGCATCGGCCGCACCGACTGCGGCAGCCGCGGCGCCGGCGGCGACTACCACCCCGCCCGCCCACCCCTCCGGCAGCGCACAGTCCTTCCCGCTGGCCGACCCGCAGCCGGGACAGGAACCTAAGTAGGCAGGAGCAGGCGCCGCCGGCCTAGGCGGCGCCATCCGAGCCGCTCCCGGCCGCCGGCAGTGCGCCGGCGCCCTGCGGTGCCGCCTGCGGTGCGCCGAGCTTGCGCCGCAATTCACGCTGCAGCAGCGCCAGGCTCGTCACCGCCTGCAGGGCGATGCTCGCCACCGACAGGTACCAGACCTGCATCAGGGTGAAGTGCGGCAGCCCTGAGAGCAGCACCGCCGGCACCACGAACGTGATCAGGCGCGAGGCCGAACTCAGCAGCGAGGGCCAGGTATTGCCGACCGCCTGGAACATGCCCGAGCAGGTGAAGATCAGTCCGTTGGCGACGAAGTTCCAGGAAATGATGCGCAGGTAGGGTGCCCCGACGGCCACCACGGCCGCCTCGCGGGTGAAGCGCTCGATGAACCACTCCGGGCGCCACTGGCACACGAGCGTAATGACCAGCATCAGGACCGAGCTCAGGATCGCCGCGGTCCGGAAGGTGTCGCGCACCCGGCCGTAGTGCCGCGCCCCGAAGTTCTGACCGGCGACGGGTGCGACCGCGAACGCCACCGCCATCACCGGCAGGAACAGAGACTGCATGACGCGCATGCCGATGCCGAATCCGGCCTGCGCCGCGGGTCCGAAGCTGCGGATGACCCAGTAGATCATCCCCAGGATCACGAACATCATGAAGAACTCGCCACCGGCGGGCAGCCCCACGTTGAGGACGCGGCGGATGACGTCCCAGCGCGGCGCGCACTGGCCGGTATGCAGCGCGACGTAGTGCTCGAGGCGCGCGAAGTAGACGCACAGGCACACCACGCCGAAGACGATCGCCACGCTGCTCGCAAGCCCGGCGCCCGCCACCCCGAGGGGATGGTGCGTCCCCCAGCCGCTGATCAGGATCGGCGCCAGGATCGTGTTCAGCACCACGGTCAGCATCTGCACCACCATGGTGGGGTTGGCGATGCCCGTGCCGCGCAGCGCCGAGCTCAGCGCCACCAGCGCGAACTGCAGCGCCAGCCCCGGGGTGTACCAGTACAGGTAGGTGGTGCCCGCCGCCACCACCGCCGGGTCGGCGGCGATCAGCCGCAGGTACAGCTCGCTCAGGAGGAAGCCGGCGGCACACACCAGCACGCCGCACACCGCCGACAGCAGCACCGACTGGTTGAAGACGAGGTTCGCGGCCGGCTGATCCTTGCGGCCCACGGCGTGCGAGATCAGCGTCACCGTGCCGACCCCGAGCATCTGCGTCAGCGCCATGATCACCATGCCGGCGGTGGCGGCGCTGCTGACCCCTGCGATCGCCGTGTCCCCGAGTCCGGACACGAAATACAGGTCCACCAGCAGGTACAGCGTCTGGAACAGCATGCCGAGGGCGATGGGCACGGCCATCGCGATCAGCTGCCGCATGATCGATCCCTGGGTCAGGTCTTTCATTCAGTCCTCACGGGCGGCCTTGGACCACTTGCGCCAGTCGCGCGTCACCGCATCCGCCATGCGGGCGGCGCTCTTGGCGAGCCAGGTGGGCTTTCTTCGGCCGAGGTCGGCCAGTATGGGTTTGCGCTGTGCCGGAGTCCCCAGGTGAATGTTGGCAGTTTCCCAGCCCATCATCCACAGCAGGCGGCTCTCGTCGTGGCCGCGCGGGAGACTGGCGAGCTCGATGCGGCTGCAGTCGGGGGCGAGACGGCGGATGAGCCAGGTTCCGTGCACCGCGAGCGCCGGGTCGGGAACCCGCACTGCGCGGGCGATGAGCTCGCCATAGCGCGGCGCGCTGAGCCGGGCTCCGCGCGCCCACTGCCAGGCGGAACTTGCCAGCGGCTTGGCTTCGCGCGCCACCATGCCGCCGCTCCAGCTGGCGAGTGCCACCAGGCGCAGCCTGCCGAGGCTCCCGAGCCCGGCCTGGCGGTGCACGATGCGTACCGGCAAGCCGCGCTCGGGGAGCGACGCTTCCAGCAGGCGCCGCACCTGGCGGTCCCCGCGTGCGGAGGCGCTGCGCAGCGAACGCATGTGCTCCCAGAACGGGCGCTGGTCCTTGAGGCGCGCCACGGCCAGATCGCGCAGCCAGCGATAGCGCTCGGCCAGTACCGCCGCGCCGCCCCCCTCGCGCAGCGACTGCGTGTAGCCCTCGAGGATCGACTCGCAGGCGCGGCGCGCCGAGAGTGTCAGGCGCGACTCCTGCACGGCGATCAATGCACTGGTGCCCAGCCGCACCAAGTCCTGGGTATAGGGCAGCGTCACCGCCTCATCGAAGTCGTTCACGCCCCAGATGAGCCGCCCTTCGGCGTCGCGCCAAGTGCCGAAATTCTCCACGTGCAGGTCCCCGACCGCGAGCACCCGCGGTGCCTGGGCCACGTCCTCGCAAGCCTCGGGCCACAGCTGTGCCCAGCGGTAGAAGCTGGCGCGCAGAAACGAGAATCCGTCCGCGCCCATCAGCCGGTGCTTGAGGTCGAGGTCGCCGCGCATGAGCGGCACACGAGCGGCGAGCCAGCGCTCGAAGCTGCGGGTTGCCTCGGTGACATCCACGGTCGGTCACATTAGATGAGGAGAAGCGTGCGCGCCATGCCAGCGCGCCGGGTGTCCGGTGCCTATAGCGCGGCCTGCCTCGTGGGGGCCGGCCGGCCGTCACCCCGCGAGGCGGGGTGACGGCGGCGCGAGCCGAGGCGGGTGTCTCAGAACTTCTGCGAGAACCTCAATGCTATGGTGCGCGGTTGTGTCGGAACCGCGTAGTTCGCGACGATGCTGCATGAGGCACACTGGTTGAAACGGAACAGCTGGCCGCGCTCATCAAACACATTGGTCAGGAACAGATCCAGCGCGTAGCCACCGTGGGCCATGCCGGCCGACAGGTCGAGCGTGCCGAAGGCCGGTGCGATGCCGATCTCCTCGCGCTGCACCGTGCGCAGGTCGGACCACTGGGCACTCTGATAGACGAACGCGCCCTGCCCGTAGCCCTGCCACTCGCCCATCGGGAAGTCGTAGCGCGCGATCAGGTTGCCCTTGATCTTTGAGGTACCCGGCAACTGCTGGCCTGAGGGGGCCAACGGCGCATCCGGTGTGCAGTCGGTGATCGGGGAGCCGTCGGGGGTGATCTTGCCGCAATAGTTCTTGGTGAGCTTCGGGTCGAGCAGCGTCAGGCCCGCCCCGAGCGAGAAGCCGTGTGCGACAGCCCACTGCAGCTCCTGCTCGATGCCTGTCACCCGCGCCGCCCCGGCATTGGCGATGCGCGTCAGGCCGTTCGCGCCCAAGAACGCAAACTGGAAGTTATCCCAGTCCTCGCGGAAGATCGCGCCGTTGTAGCGCAGGTGATTCTCGGCCCAGGTGGTCTTCCAGCCGACTTCATAGTTCTTCAGGAAGTCCGCCTGGTACGGCGGGAGGTTGCCGACGCGGTTGATGCCGCCGGGCCGGAAGCCCTTAGAGTAGGTGGCGTAGATCAGGCGATCGGGGTTGAACTTGTAGGTCAGCGTGAATTTCGGCGTGTTGCCGGTGCCGCTCGTGGACTTGTTGAAGCTCAGACACGGCGCTCCCTGGAACGGATACGTGAAATCGCACACCCCGGCCTCACCCAGGCCGCTCGCGGCGCTGAGCGGATTGTTGAGGCCGTAACCGCGGTAGCCCTCGAGTGAGTTGTCGTACTTGAACTGCCGCAGCCCCGCGAGGATCGACAGCTTGGAGGTAATGTCGAATGTCGCTTCGCCGAACACCGCGTAGTCGCGGTCGACGCGCTGCTGCTTGGTGAGCCACCAGGCGTACGGCCAGCCGGTCACCCAGAGCGAGGTGGCGAGGTTGGCAATCTGGTAGTCCTGCTCGATGTTGTGCATCTGGCGCTGATAGAAGCCACCGACGATGAAGCGGAAGCGCCAGTCCTGCGGGGAGCTCAGGCGCAACTCGTGGCTGGCCTTCTCGTATACGTCCCGGCCCGCGATCATCTGCGTCGGGTTGATGTGATTGCCGGCGTTGTCGACGATCGGCGCGGTATAGCTCGGGATGGAGATGTCGTAGGCGAGCGAATAGTCCGAGTAGTCGGTATGCGTCAGGTCGTGACGCTTCAGATAGGCGCCGGAATAGATCAGATCGAAGTTGCTGATCCTGCCCTCAATGGTGAGGGCGGTATCGACGAAGTGGTCCTCGACGCTGTCGGGCGAGAAGTGCTCGAGCTGGAGGTCGCCGACGTTCACGGTGTTGTAGGCGGGGAACGCGGGAAAGCTAGCGGCATAGGCGTTGAAGCCGTTGGCCTTGGTCGATTGCGCCATGACGAACGGCGTGATCGTCCAGTTCTCGCCGATATCGATCTTCAGCGCCCCGCGGGCGCCGTAAGTGGTGGTGTCGTTGAAATCCTTCTTGGCAACGGCTGCGTTGTCGATCGTGACGTTGAATTGCGGGAAGGTGCGATGCGCGAAAACGTTATCGATGTAGCCGCCGTCGTGCTCGTACCAGCCGACCAGGCGCACCGCCGCAGTCGATCCGAGCGGGATGTTGACAAATCCCTGCACGAGGCCGCCCGGCTCACCGTGGTCGACATAGTTGCCCTCGACCTGGTACTCGGCCTTGAAGCCAGTTGGATCGGGCTTATTGGTGATGATGCGCAGCGTGCCGGCTTCGGAGCTCGCGCCGTACAGGGTGCCCTGCGGACCGGCGAGCGCTTCGACGCGCGCGATGTCGTACAGATGCACATCCATGGCACCCTGGATCGTCGTGATCGGCTGTTCATCGAGATAGGTGCCGACGGTCGGCAGGGGACCTGAGTGGTTCTGGCCGGAGTCACTCGAGATGCCGCGCATGATCACGTTGCCAAAGCCCGGGCCATTGGCACCCCCGCCCGACCCGCTCTTCTGCGTCGTTACGCTCGGTAGAAACTTGACGTAGTCGTCCTGGCCATGGATGTTGAGGTTTTCCAGTTGCTCCGTGCCGATCGCGACGACACTCAGCGGGACGTTCTGCAGGCTCTCGGAGCGTTTGGTAGCGGTCACCACCACCTCCTCCAGAGCGCCGCTCGAGGTCTGTTCCTGGGCGAAGGCCGGATGGATCGCGGTAACGATCGCCGAGGCGATCGGCATCATCCTGATTGCCTTCATGGCCGCCCGGAATTGCTTTGGCCGGGAACGCTTTAGTTTTCGCAACCGACTACGAGTCATCGCTATCCCCCGAAAAAGAGTTGCTCTAACGCAACGAGTGTAAGCCTTCAGCCCCGTCTCAGAAAGCGGGCACCTGCGGGTAAACTTCGAGCACCGGCCCGAGCGCCTCCTTCAGTGGCTCGAGCCAAGGCTCGAAACGCCGCCAATGTTCGAGCGCATCCCTGAAGATCGGCTGTCGCACTTGTTCTGAGCTCGCCGTGCGCACCGCGCGCTCGTTCTCGTAGAAGCGCAGACACCCCTCCTCAAACGGCAGTCCGCAGTACTCCAGCAATCGTCGCACTTCCGCCTCGGTGTCCTCGATCAGCTGCTCGTAGAAAACGCGGTGCACCCGCCCCGGCAGAATGTTGTCAAAGTGCGACATCAAGGCGACGTAGTCCCGATAGTAGCAGCCGAGATCTCCGAGGTCATAGGCAAACTGCTGCCCGCGAGCGAAGTTCTGCTTGAACACCGAGAAGCAGCAGGCGAGCGGGTGACGGCGCGCGTCGATGATCCTGGCGTGCGGCAGAATGAGATGGATCAGGCCCAAGTACGCGAAGTTGTTGGGCATTTTGTCGATGAAGTACGGTCGCTGGGTCTTGCGCTGTACGCGCGTCTCGGCGAGGTAGCGCTCCCCGAGCGCGCGGCACTCGGCGGCACTAAGCTCGGCGAGGAGTGCGGGATACGGGGATGCCCCGCCGCGCTCGACCGCCAGGTCTCTCGCCAGGGAGATCATGTTCGGCAGCTCCATGGTGCCTTCGACGGCCGAGTGGCTCGCGAGGATCTGCTCGAGCAGCGTCGACCCGGCGCGCGGCATTCCGACGATGAAGATGGGGTCACGGGCATCGGCGCCGTACCCGCGTCGCGACGCGAAGAACTCGCGCGACAGAAGCTGCCGCGAACGCTCCACGCGTGCCGTGGTGCGCTGTGCATCGTAGGCGGAAGTCGAGCGCCGCAGGCGATTGGCCTCGGCATAGTGGCGGAACGACTCCTCGTAGCTCCCTGCGTCCTCGAGCGCCTTGCCGAGCGCGAAGTGCAGCTGCGCCCGATCGTCCACGGTGAGCTTGCCGCCGGCAAGCTGTGCGCGCATCGCCTCGACGTCGGCAGGCGTAAAACGGAACGTCTTGAGGTTGGCGAGGCTCCAGTAGGCGGCCCCGCTGCACGGGGCGAGTGCGATGCAGCGCCGGTAAGCGGTGATGCCCTCCTCCTGGCGTCCGGCGGTCTTCAGTGCGTGCCCGTAGTTGAGCCACACCTTCTCCTGCTGGGGGTACTCTGCCAGGATGCCCGCGTAGAGCTGGATCGATTCTTCATAGCGGCCGAGTCCGCCGAGGATCGCGGCCTTGAGATTGCGTCCGTTCGGATCGCGGGGATCCTTGGCGAGCAGGCGCTCGACTTCAGCGAGTGCGGCGACATCCTTGTACTGGCGGTGCAGTACGGTTGCGAGATTGCGCCGCGCGGCGGCAAAGCCCGGCGCCAGCTCCAGACAGCGCACCAGCAGTTTCTCGGAATCGCCGTAGCGCTCAAGTCGCGCCGCGACTTCGGCGAGCATACGGATTGCCGCCACGTCCGTCGGACGCTGCTTGAGGTGCTCACGCAATAGAGCCTCGGCGTGCGGAATGCGATTCTCGCACAACGCGGTCGCCGCTTCGATGAGACGCGGGTCCTTGGTGGAGCACTTGATGTGCCGCGCGTACGCCGCATCGGCCCCCGCGACATCCCCTGCGGCGCCGAGGTGTCCGGCGAGCACGAGCCACGCGTCCGCGAACTCGGGTTTGAGCGCCACCGCGCGGCGCAGCGCCGCGATGGCAGCCTCGCCCCGGCCCTCATTCCCCAGTGCGACTCCGTACTCGTAGTGCGCGGCCGCCCAGCTCGGCTGGGCGGTCACCAGTGGCCCGAGGATCTGCACGGCTGCGGCAGGATCTCCGCAGGCGCGTCGCGCCGCCCCCAAAAGCAGCGTCGCCAGGGGATGTCCCGGAACGACCTTGAGGATCTCGGACGCCTGCTCGGCGGCGAGCGCCGGTTGGGTGCTCAGCAGGCGAGCCGCGTGATTCAGCGCAACGTCAAGTGAACCGACCGGATCCGAAGCAGTCGTCAACCCTGACCCTCCGACTGACGCGCCCATGATGACCCGCCGGACCCGCCGTGACAAACCTGGCCGCTGCAGGGCCCGGCACGTGAGACCATTTCGAGGGATGGGATCGACTGCTGAAATCCGGCACAGTGCGAGCGGCGCCGCGCAGGCTGTAATGTCGCCGAACCCTCGCCCCGCACCTCGGAAGGTACGCTTGAACGACTCATTGACCGCTGCCCGCGTGACCGGTGACACCGCGGTCGGCATTCTCGCCGCGATCAGCTTCTGCCACATGCTGAATGACATGATGCAGTCGCTGCTGCCGGCGCTGTATCCGATGCTGAAGAGCTCCTACGCCCTCAGCTTCGGGCAGATCGGGCTCCTGACCTTCACCTTCCAGTTCACCGCCTCGCTCCTGCAGCCGCTCATCGGCGCGCTCGCCGACCGCAGTCCCCGGCCGTATTCGCTCGCGGCCGGCATGAGCTTCACGCTGCTCGGGCTGGTGCTGCTGGCCTTTGCGGGCAGCTACGCGCTACTGCTCGTAGCGGCCGCGCTCATCGGCACCGGCTCCTCGGTGTTCCACCCCGAATCCTCGCGCGTGGCAAGGATGGCCTCGGGCGGCAAGCATGGCCTGGCGCAGTCGGTGTTCCAGGTGGGCGGCAGCCTCGGGTCAGCGGCCGGTCCGCTGCTCGCGGCGTTCATCGTGCTGCCGCGCGGCCAGACGAGCGTCGCCTGGTTCTCGTGCGTGGCGCTGCTCGGCATGTTCGTGCTCATCAACGTCGGGCACTGGTACCGCACGCACGGCCTCACGCGCCTGGCGCATCCGGCGGGGGCGCATGAAGCGCCGCGCCATCACGTGGCGCTCGCCATCACGGTGCTGCTGGCGCTGATCTTCTCCAAGTACTTCTACCTGGCGAGCATCACCAGCTACTACACCTTCTACCTGATCGAGCACTTTCACGTCTCGGTGCGCAACTCCCAGCTGCTGCTGTTCGTGTTCCTCGCTTCTGCGGCGATTGGCGGCATGATCGGCGGGCCGCTCGGGGACCGCCTCGGCAGCCGCTACATCATCTGGGGCTCGATCCTCGGCGTGGTGCCGTTCACACTGCTGCTGCCACACGCGAACCTGTTTTGGACCGCGGTCCTGACGGTGCCGATCGGACTGATTCTCTCGTCGGCATTCCCGGCCATCGTGGTGTACGCCCAGGATCTGCTGCCCGGCCGCACCGGCATGGTGGCGGGACTGTTCTTCGGACTGGCTTTCGGCATGGGCAGCGTCGGTGCGGCGGTGCTCGGCAGGCTCGCCGATCACATTGGCATCAGTACGGTGTATGAGATCTGCGCCTTCCTGCCGCTCCTGGGACTGCTGACGGCTTTCCTGCCTGACATCCGCCAGCACCACGTGCAGCGCGCATGAAGCTGCTGCCGCGCGCTTTGTTGGACGAACTCGCCGCCCGCGCCGCGGCGAGCCCGCGCGCGCGCATGCATCATAACATTCACCTCGCCCCGTCTGAGCTGGTACAGCGCTTCCTGGTGGTGGCGCGCCCGAATTCCTATTTCCGGCCGCACCGCCATGCGTCGCGCTCCGAGCTCGCGCTCCTGGTGCGCGGTGCGGTCGACGTGCTGACCTTCGATGAGCGGGGCCGCGTGACGGCGCGTTACGCGGTCGGCGACGGCGCCGACAGCATCGCGTACGAGACGCCGCAGGGAGTGTGGCACACGGTCGTGCCCGGACCTGCCGGAGGTGCGTTTCTCGAGGTCAAGGAAGGCCCCTATGACCCGGCCACGGCCGCGGAGTTTGCGCGCTGGGCACCGGCGGAGGGCACCGCCCCGGTCGGCGCATTCCTCGAGTGGTTGCGCCGCGCTCAGTTCGGGGACGAGCCACCCTCCTGAGGCCGCTGCCTGAGGTACTGGCCGAGCTGCCCCCCGCTCATGAGCGTCTGCACATAGCCGAAGGTCCCCGCTTCCAGCACCTCGCGCGCGGCCGCTGCGAGCCCGGTCATGGCCGCCCGATACAGCGTGGTCGATAGGCTGATGCGCTTCACCCCCGCGGCGCCGAGGTCCGCCACCGAGAACGACTGGCCAGGCATGCCGACCATGAAGTTGAGCGGCTTCTTCAACGCGCTGCAGACGGTACGCACCGCCGCGAGGTCGGGCAGTCCGGGCGCGAACAGCACCTCGGCACCGGCGCGCTCGAAGGCCTGCAGGCGCCGCACCGTGTCATCCAGGTCCGGCTTGTCATGGAGGAAATTCTCTGCGCGCGCCGTCAGCACGAAATGCTGCGCCCGGTGTGCCTCTTCCGCCGCAGCGGTGACGCGCTCGACGGCGTGATTGAGCTCATAGATCGGCGCCTGTGGATCGCCGGTCGCATCCTCGATGGAGCCGCCGACGAGACCGGTGGCGACGGCTAGGCGGACGGTCTCGGCTACCCTCTCGGGCGCATGGCCGAAGCCGTTTTCCAGGTCCGCGGCCACCGGCAGGCTGCTCAGAGACACGATCAGGCGCGCGTGCAGCAGCGCTTCCTCGCGCGTCACCTGGCCGTCGAGCTTGCCGAGCGTCGCGGCGCACGCGGCGCTGGAGGTGGCGAGCGCCTTGAATCCCATGCCGGCCATGACCCTCGCCGAGCCGCCGTCCCAGACATTGGGAATCACGAACGGCTCGGAGCCCTGATGCAGCGCCCGGAAGCGCTGCGCCCTCTCATGCTGCTCTTGCATCGTGCCGGATCTCCGCCAGACTGCGCTCGGCATCGCCGCCAGAAAGGATTGAGTGTGTCACATCCAGCGCACCGCGGCTGCCGGCTCACCTCAAAGCTCAGGCGTGCCGTCTCAGTAGCCGTGCTCGCAGCTGTGATCGCCGGGCACTCCGGCCGCGCCGCACCCGCCCCGGCCTGCCCGACGCACGCGGCGGCCGCACCCGCGCTGGCGCGCCTGCGCGGCGCACTGGCGCAGGGGCGCTTCATCGCCTACCAGCCGACCGCGCTCCAGGTGGTGGACGGCCGCGTGACCGCCGCCGACCCGGCGAGCATCCGTGCGGACCTTCAGGCGCTGCGGCCGCACTTTGATGCGCTCATCACCTACGATGCCGTGCACGGCGCGCAGGCCATCCCGGCGATTGCGGCGGATCTCCGCTTTCGCGCGCTCATCATCGGGGTGTGGAACCCCTTCGATGAGCCGCAGCTGGCCGCGGCGCTCGCTGCGGCACGCGAGTTTCCGGAGCTCGTCGCCGGCGTGTCCCTCGGCAACGAGTTGCTCTTCAGCCACCGCAGCGACGCGGCGAGCCTCGCCACGCTCGTGGCGCGCGTGCGGGCGCGCGCCCCACGGCTGCCGCTGTCGACGACCGAGCCTTTCCACGTGTACACGCAACCCGCAGCCGCGGGCGTGCTCGCGCAGCTCGACTTCCTGCTCGCAAACGTACACCCGGTGTTCCAGCCCTGGTTCCGCGACGCGCCCGTCGCGAACGCGGCGCAATTCGTCGTCAACGTGGTCGCGCAGCTGACACCGCTGGCCTGCGGACCGGTCATCGTGAAGGAAACCGGCGTGCCCACGGCGCCTGCGAGTCAGAGCTTCAGCGAAGCGCGCCAGGCAGACTTCTATCGTGAGCTGCGCCGCGCTTTCCCGCCGCGCGCAGAGCGCGCCTTCGCTTACTTTGCCGCCTTCGATGCCCCGTGGCGCGCTTACGATGCGACCGGCGTGCCTGGCGAGCGGCCGGGGGTGCACGAGGAGGAAGCGCATTGGGGGCTGTACGATGCCGAGCGGCGCGCAAAAGCGGCCGCCCGCGAGCTGGCGCCGCTCGCCGGCGGCTAGCAGCCGCTCACTTCACAGCCAGGGTGACCTTCACCTTGGCGCCTGTTTCGGGCTTGGGTGGCGGTGCATTTTCACCGGCTTCAGCGTTCGGTGGCGCGTTGTTGGCCGCCCCGCCCGTGGATGGTGCCGCATTGCGGGCTGCTTCGGTCGTGGGCGGCGCATTGACAATGAACACCCGCGAGGCCTCGACCTGGCCGCCTTCCACGAGCGCGCCCTGGATGGCCTGCGCGCGCTGCTTGCCGAGCGCCTCGACATCGGAGTCCTGCACCTGGATGTGGTTGATGAGCGCCGCATTCAGATCCGAGATTGCGGCCTCGTAGGGCGGCGATTGCTTGCGCTTGGCCTGCTGCACCGCCGCCGCGCTCGGGGGCAACTGCGCATCCTTACCGAGGTCCGCCTCGTACTGCTCGACCAGGAGCTTGAAGTGATGCTCCGGGTCAGCGAGTGCCATCTCGCCTGCAGTCTCAGGATGCTTACGGCCGGCGCGGGATTTCTGGGCGCGCTCGAGCAGCTCCTGCTGCAGCCGCGCGGCCGCCAGCGGCGGAGCGTCGATGCTCTTTGAGTACACGATCGGCACGTCGAGCTTGAGCTGCGGCCGCTCCTTGAGCGCCTTCACCAGCGCGGCGAGCTGGTCCTGCGCCCCCTTGTCCAGCTGCGCGCTGCCCGCGTCAAACTCGATGACGTTCACGTGCTCGCCGCCACCGAACAGGTGCCCGAGCAGCGCAAAGGGCGCGGTGGCGGCCTTGGTGATCAGATTGACGAAGATCTTCCAGATGATCGGCCCGATGCGGAACTTGGGATCATCCAGCGAGCCGTTCATCGGCAGGTTGAGATCAATCAGACCGTTGCGGTCCCTCAGCAGCGCCACGGCGATCTTCAGCGGCAGGTGCACGGCATCCGGGCTCTCGACGCGCTCGCCGAGCTCCAGCTGGTCAACCAGGAAGTGTTGCTGCGCCTCCAGCTTGCGCTGGTCGATCTTGTAGGTGACGTCGACCGAGAGCTTGCCCTTGTCGATCTTATAGCCCGCGAAGCGGCCGGAGTAAGGATTCACGACCGTGAGGTCGACGTCCTTGAAGCTCATGGTCAGGTCGGTGTAGAGCGCCGCGGACAGCAAGTTGACCTCACCGCCGACGTGCCACGGCGAGTAGCGGTCGATCTTGCCATCGAGCTGCACCTTGGCGCGCGACTGCGGGTCGGACGACAGCCCGGACACGGTGCCGCCGAGCGACTGGATGCCGATCGCAAAGCTCGGCTTGATCCACAGATCCGCATAGTTCGCCGAGCCGTTCACGAGCCGCACCGTGCCGATCGACACCGGGAAGGGCGTGAGCGGCTTCGCCGGCGCGGGCGGCGGCGCCGGCTGCGGCGCGGTGTGCTTGCGGCCGGCCGCGGGGGACTTCTTCTCCGGCTGGCTATCGGGTGCGACCGCCGGTGGCTTGGGCGCGGTGCCGGGCGGGGTCAGTACCTCGGTGATATTGAGGGTGCGATCCGGAGCCACGATCATGCGCGCGTAGGGCTCGAGCGCCGTCACACTCTCCACCTTCAGACTCATCGGCTGGGAGGCGAAGCGAATGCCGGCGATGCGCAGCGCCTTCCACTTGACGAAGTCCTGTCGCAGCGCGTTGTCGATGGTGCGCAGCTCCGCGATCTCGGTGTTACCTTTGATCGCGAGCGCGCCGTCCGCGCCGCGCTCGACGTCGACGCGCGCACCGAGCGTGCCCTTGAGCAGCGTCATGGACGTGAACTGCGCGAGGTAGGGCTGCAGCGCGCTCAGGCCGAGGTTGTCGGCTTCGAGGTGCAGGCTGGCGGCGGTGGTTCGCGGAGTGACCTTTCCTTTCGCCTCGATCTTGCCCGTGCCGTTCACGCCACTGCTGAGGGTGATATCGAGCGTATCCTCCGGTGTCAGGTTGAATCCGCCGACGTGCGCATTGATCGGATTGAGCAGCAGCGCAGCGGCGGGCTTGACCTGCCGATCCTCGGCCGACACTTTGAAGTCCTGCACGGTGATGTCCGGCACCGCGACGGACCAGGCGGATGACTTGCCGCTGTCCGCCGGCGCCACCGCAGGTGGCGGCGGCGGATCGGCCGCGCCGGAAGTCGCCGTGTCGCTGCCCGCGGTGCGCTCGGCCGGCACGAGCTCCATGAGATTGAGCCGCCCCTGCTCCAGCCATGCCTTGATATCCCCGCCGGACAGCAGCACCTTCGCGACGTTGACTGATTGCTTCGCCACATCGATGTGCGTGCCGTCGACCTCAATGTGACCGACCTCGACATAATGCTGCGCGGCGGCCTTGGGCTTAACGCCGAGGCCGTTGAGCTCGGTGCTGTCGATGTTGACGGTCACTGCCAGCGGTCCGTTGTCACGGCTCGCGACCTCGTAGCCTCCTTTGATGGCGATGGTTCCCGTGTCGATCTCGAACGGCACGGAATCGCGCACGTAGTTCCAAACTTTGCGGGCCCTGAGATCGGCGACCTCGAACGTGCCGCGCGAGGAGAGCGGTGCCAGATGCACCGTGCCGTTCCAGGTGAAGCGCTCATGGTCGGGTGACTCCGCATACAGCGCGTAGGCGTCACCCGCCGTTACGGCGGTGGTGCTGAAATCGCGCAGCTCCAGGCCAATCGGCTTGATTTCGGCCCGGAACGGCGTCGGGCGCGTGTGATCCTCGAACACAGTCGTGCCGGCGATCAGCGCGAAACGGCCGATGTACAGCCGCACTGGCTTGGACTTCTGCGGCGGCGGCGGAGCCGAAGGCGGAAAGCCCTTGCCGAGGTCGGCGAGATTGAGCGCGCCGCCGCGCCGGAGCACGACGCGCACGTAGGGCTGTTCCAGCATGATCGTGCCGAAGCTGGGCCCGAGCCGCCACAGGGTCGCCCACTGCAGGTCGACCTGCAGCCGCTCGAACGCCAGCAGCGGCTTGCCGTCGGCATCGGGAAGTGCGACTTTCTTCAGCTCGAGGTTGAGCGTGAAGGGATTGAAGCGAATCTCGCCGAGGGTGAGCGTGCGGCCGTAGTGCGTGTGCACGAAGTCCTGCAGGCTCTTACGCGCAAAATAGGGCACGCCGAGGAAGCCCACTGCCGCATACACCACGAGAAACGTGACGACGACGGCGAGTAGGATCACGTAGCGTCGATAGCGGCCCATATCCCCGCTCCGTTCTTCTTGTGGGCCTATCCTAGAGCATCGCCGCTCCCGTCACCATGGCGCGCGCGTGCGACAGGCGCGCGGCGCACAACGTGCACCGCCGCCCCGCGCTTAAGGCTCAAACAGCCGAAACGGGCTCAGTCGTCGTGGTGCCCGTGGCCGTGATCGTGGTCGTGCTTGTGATAGCCGGGCTCATATTCCGCCGACTTCACGAAGTACACCGGCCGGTTGCAAGCGTGGTACTCGTGACAGTGCTCGCGCCAGTGCTTCGCATGCCCCGGCGGCACGTGCAGATAGATGGGCTCGACCGGAGGAGCACCGACGACCACCGTGGCGGGCTGCACGACCACCGGCTGCGCGTACACCACTGGCGGCGGCGGTCGGCCGCCGATTACGACCTGACCGTAAACCCCCGGCACCACTTCGCCGGTGATGGTGGCGTTGACGCTCACCTGAGCGTGCGCCAGCGGCGCGCCTGAGACGAATGCCAGCGCCGGCAATACCAGTAACCGCATTGCTTTCACCATAGAATCACTCCCGCAGTTTCGGCTTCTGCCACACACACCCGCGCACTATGCCAATGCGCTGCATGAATGACACACCACCTACGCTGAACGGGCTGTGAATTGTGACGCGCCTCGCACTCTAGGCGGGCTCGATCAGGCTCGCATCGTTCGGCAAGCGCGGATTATTGGCGCGGCGGCTGACCTTCCAGGCCGTCATGAGCTCATCCGGATACGGTCGCAGTGCGGCGTGGGCCTGCTCGGGCGATCCCCCGAGCCATGCCTCGTGGTCGGCTGCGGCGAGGATCGCCGGCATGCGCTGTTTCTCGTTGTGCACTTCGGCGAGCAGACGGTTCGCGGGCACGGTGATCAGCGTGCAGGAGAAGATGTGCGAGCCGTCACTACGGCGCGAACGATCCCACAACCCCGCCACACCGAACACCTCGCGGTCGGTGAGCTGCACGAAAAACGGATCGCGCGAGCCGTCCGCGTTCACGTGCGGCTCGTAGAAGCCGCCCATGACCAGGATGCAGCGCTGGCCGCGGTTCCAGGGATCCCGATAGCTCGGCGCGCTCTCGAGGCGCTCGACCGTGGCGTTGATGGTGGAGGCTTTGAGCGGTACGCCGTAGGCCCAGTAGGGAATCAGGCCCCAGCGCATCATGGCCGCCTCGGGCTCGCCGGAAGCGCTGACCGCCACCGGCACCTGCTCGCTCGGCAAGACACGCCAGCTGAGGGGGTATTCCCAGCGCCCGCGCCGGATGCCCATGGCGCGCTCAGCCTTGGCGGCCTGCGCCAGGATGTACTTGCCGCACATACACTTAACTCACGAACAGTATCGCGGGTACTGTAGCACTGAGTGGACGACCGCAAAGGCGGCTCTCCAAACTCACTGCATGCTGCCGTGGAACTCGATCGAGAGGTTGCGCGATCACTTCGGAGATTACGTGATCGTCGTCACTTGCCGCACCTGTCGCCACGCGCGCGAGATGACCCCCGCGTTTCTCGCGCGCCACTGCCGCGGTGGCTGGGATGAACCGATCGCCAACATCATCGCGCGCTTTCGCTGCCGCTGCGGCAAGAAACTGGTCGACGTGCAGCTCGGGTTCAACAAGAAGCCGCGCGGCTGGGTGAAGAACCCCTCGTAACGGTCAGCGCCGTGGCACGAGGACCCGAGCGCTACTTTGCCGCCCCCAGGGTGCCGGCAGCATGCGCCGGCGCGTTCGGACCCCAGAACTCGCGCTCGATGATCCCGTAGAGCGCCGCGGTGAAACGGTCGGCCTGCGAATAGGCCACGTGTGACCATTCCGGCAGCGTGTAGCCTTGCAGCTCGGGGTAGTCCTGGAAGTGGATGCCGGGCGCGCCGGTCGCTGCAAGCAGCGCATCCCAACTCTCTTTGCGGGGAAACGCCCGCTCCTCGGTCTCGAGATACGGACCGATGCTGGGCGGACGCACGAACAGCACCTTCACACCCCGCGCCTGCAGCTTGGCGACCGCCTTGGTCGCGCGATCGATCTGCTCGTGCATGGTCTTGCGCACCTCCGCCGGCGGTGGATCATCGGGCGACGGCGCAAGATCCAGCAGCCACACCTCGCGCGTGATGGCGCGGTAAGCCGGGTCGTTCTCGACCTTCTCCCACAGATGCGTGTTGCGGTCGGCCCCGGTCATGGAAAGCTTACGCACGCTCATAGTGCGTTGCATGCCCGCGCGCAGCGGCAATGCCTGCCTCGCCAGCACCGTCTGGAGCGCATAGTCCGGGTCATAGAACGCGAGGTATGGCTCGATCAGGCGCATGGACAGCCATTGGCCGATCCGCTGCGAGGGGGACTCCTTACGGGCGTAACTGACCGCGCCGCCATGCAAGGCGAAGCCGCTGAAGAACAGGTCGGGTGCCACGCCGATCACCAGACGGCCGGTGAACTTATCGTCCGCAGCGAGATCCTCGACGGCCGTGAGCGGCGAGGTCCCTTCGAAGGACAGCTGGATCGGGCGCTTGCCGGCAAGACGCTCCCACACCGGCAGCTGCACGTCAAAGTACAGGCGCGAGCCTCCCAGCAGCACGGTCGCGTCGCCCTCCCCGGCGTCGATGCGCCGGCGCTGGATGGCCCACAGGCCATCGGTATTGGCGATGCTCGGCCGCACGCCATAGTCGCGCCAGTACCCCTCCCAAGCCCCCACGAGCAGCACCGACAGCAGCACGGCGCCGATCACGATCCGCCCCCAGGGCTGAGCAGGCACGGGGCGCAGCGGCACCGGCTGAGCAACCCCTGGTCGGTCGGCCGCGGTCTGGCGCGCATAGCGATCCGCGGCACCCGGCGGCGCGGCACCACGCGCGGCCGGCGCGAGCGCGGCAACTGCGATGTCAGAACTGGAAATAGATGAAGGCACTGCCGGACCCCTGCGCGGCGATGATGGCAAATGCCATGAGCGCCCAGATGATGCTCAGCGCCGCCGCCGGCGCACGCGCCACCACCGACTCGAGGGTGCGCGCGCGCATCAGCCAGTGCGTGAGCACCAGCGCGCCGATGATCGCCGCCACCGACACCAGGCTGAAGGTGGCCAGGATCGGCTTGGCGGCGGCGTTCTGTCCGGCCATGCCGCGTAGCACGATCCATGCTTTGCCAAAGGTCTTGGCGCGGAAGAATACCCAGGTGACATTGACCAGGGTGTAGGTGAGCAGCCCCAGCAGCACGAACACCACCGGACCAGGCCGGTAGTTGGCGAAGCGCGCACGCAGCGCCCGCTCGACTGCCAGGTACAGCCCGTGCAGTCCGCCCCAGGCGACGAAGGTCCAGTTTGCGCCGTGCCACAGCCCGCCGAGCAGCATCGTGCCCATGAGAGCCAGGTAGGTGCGGCGCGCGCCGTGGCGGTTGCCGCCCAGCGGTATGTAGAGGTAATCGCGCAGCCAGGAAGAGAGCGTGATGTGCCAGCGGCGCCAGAAGTCGGAGAAGCCGACCGCCGCGTACGGGAAGCGGAAGTTGTCGGGCATGGCAAAGCCGAGACACAGCGCCGCACCGATCGCGGTGGTCGAGTAACCGGCAAAGTCGCAGAAGATCTGACCACTGAAGGCGAGCGTCGCGGCCCAGGCATCGAGTGCGCCCGGGATCTTGTCGCTGTCATACACGCGCTCGGCGACACGCGACAGGAAACTGTCGGCGAGCACGATCTTGTTGAACAGCCCCAGAGTCATGAGCGCGAGCCCGAAGCGCAGCTGATCGCCGCCGGCGCGGCGCGGCTGCGCGAACTGCGGCACCAGCTCGGTGGGACGCATGATGGGACCGGCGACCAGGTGCGGGAAGAACGTGACGAACAGCGCGTAGTCGAGCAGGTTCTGCGCCGGTGCGGCGCGGCGCAGGTACACGTCCAGCGTGTACGACATGGTAGCGAAGGTATAGAAGGAGATGCCCACCGGCAGCACGATGTCGTAATGGGCCGGGTGGTAGGCAATGCCGATGGCCGACATCAGCGCCGTGAAGTTGTCGAGCAGGAACTGCCCGTACTTGAAGTAACCCAGCATGCCGAGGTTGGCGAGCACCGACAGCAGCATCCACGCATGGCGGGTGCGCTCGCGGCGCGCTTTCACCAGACCCTGCGCCGCGTACCAGTCCACGACCGTCGAAACCCACAACAGGATCACGAACGGCGGATTCCACGCCGCGTAGAACAGGTAGCTCGCTATCAGCAGGTTGACCTTGCGAGTCGTCCAGGAGAACGGCAGCGAGTGCAACCCGAGTACGCACGCGAAGAATACGACGAACGTGAGTGAATTAAAGACCATGCCGGCGCACCGGCCGCTGTGCGCGGACCGCCGCTCTCTCCCCCTGGGACACCTTTAGAGGCGCTTTGCGCGCATCATGAAGCCCGGGTTGGGGCTTGCGCAAGCTCCCGGGGCGTCCCGGAGCGCAGACGCAGCCAGACGCGCGTCAGGTCCGGTTGCCCTACGTGCCGGATGAAGCGACTTCGGAGTTCATTGCCGCCTGCGCGCGGCGCTTCATTTCCTCGGGAGGCACGTCCTCGACGTGCGTGGCTACCGTCCAAACATGACCGAAGGGATCTTCGAGCGTGCCGGAACGATCACCGTAGAACTGATTGGTCACCGCACGCTGCGCCTTAGCGCCGGCCTTCACCGCGCGTTCGAACACGCGGTCCACGTCCTCCAGGTACAGCAGGATGCTCACGCTCGAGCCGCCGAGTGAACGCGGCCCGCGGTAGCCCATGCCGGGATGTTCATCCGCCAGCATGATCACCGAATCGCCGATCTTGATCTCGGCGTGACCCACGCGGCCCTGCGGGTCCGCCATGCGCAGCATCTCAGTGGCGCCGAAAGCCTTCTTGTAGAACTCAATAGCGTCCGCGGCACCCTTGACTATCAGGTACGGCGTCGCCGTGCGATATCCCTCCGGAATCGGTTTCGTGGTCATGGCTCGCACTCCTTGGTCTTTCTCCTGTGCGAGCTTACTCCGCGGGGCGTACCAAGTTAATGGCGCCGAGGAACTCATCCAGCACTCAACTGCCGCGCGTACTGGATGCGACGCGCAGTTGCTGACGGTTGCGGAGCCAGTAGAGCGTGGTAAGTACCGCGAGCAGCGGTAAGCCGAACACCAGCGTCATGCGAAAGGCACTGCTGAAGGCACTGGTTACCAGCACCGCGGCCATGAGCGTGGCGCCCACCAGCGTCGTGGCGGGAAATCCGCGCATGCGAAATCGCAACGGCGCCACTTGCGCCTGCTGGTGCGCACGCCGGAAGAAATAGTGGGTCACGAAGATCATCATCCAGGCGAACAGACTACCGAACGCGGAGATCGCGACCATGAGCACGAAAGCCGACCGCGGCGCAGTGACGCTCAACACCGCGGCGAGCGCTATGCCGGCGCTGGAGGCGAGTAGCGCCCGCAGCGGCACGCCGCGAGTACTCACCGCGCCGAAGCTCGCCGGCGCCTGGTGGGCGCGCGCCAGGCTGAACAGCATGCGCGTCGTGATGTACAGCTGGCTGTTCATCGCCGACAGCGCCGCGACCAGCAGCACGAAATTCAACACCCCCGCGGCCCACGGCACGTGCAGCGCACGCATCACCTTCACGAACGGACTTTCCTCCACCCCCGCCTGCGGCCACGGCACGATCGCCAGTACCAGCGCCAGCGTCAGCAGGTAGAACAAGATGAGTCGGACCACGGTCGCACGAAATGCACGCGCAACGGCGATTTCCGGTTGCGCCGCCTCACCGGCGGCGACGGCGATCATCTCGATGCTGAGGTAGCTAAACAGCGCCACGAAAACGGCGCTCCACACTCCCCACAGGCCATGCGGCAAGAAGCCGCCGTAGGCGGTGTAGTTGGTGAAGCCGACTGTGCCTGCCGCGCCCCCTGGGGCGAGGATGGCGGGCGCACGCAGCACGATATAGCCTGCGAGCAGGATAAAGACCACGATGGCGGTCACTTTGATCGCCGAGAACCAATACTCCACGGCACCGAAAACATTCACGCTGCGCGCGTTCACCCCGATCAGCAGCGCCGCGAACGCCAGAATCCACAGCCACCCGGGGCTACCGGGAAACCAGAAGCGCATGTACAGGGCGATCGCGGTGACCTCGGTGCCGACCGCGAGCACGTTGCCTGCCCAGTACGCATAGCGCACCAGGAAACCTGCCAGCGGGCTGATGTAGTACTCAGCGTACGCCCCGAAGGATCCGGAGGTCGGATGCGCAATGGTCATCTCCGCCAGACACCCCATGAGCAGCAGTGCGATCGCCGCACCGATCGCGTAACTTACGAGTACGCCCGGCCCTGCCAGGCTGATGGCGAAGCCGCTGCCGAGAAACAGCCCGGTGCCAATGGCACCACCGATGGCGATCATGGTCATGCGGGCGGCACTCAGGGTGCGTTGCAGTCCGCGCTCGCGCTCGACGATTTGATCGAAGCCGCTCATGTTGTTGGAGGCATGGGCTTTGTGAAATGGCCAGTCTACACTGGCGGCCACTATGCGCCAGACATCACGCCAGCGACTGCGGTGGTTCGTGCTGCTTGCCATCTGTCCTGTGGTCACCGCGCTTGCGGCTTCCGCAGCGCTCGAAGCGCTGAGCTCCAAAGATGCCGCCGACGGCCTGCGTGCCGCGCTCGCCAAGGGAGTCGACGTCGCCGTCGCGCAGCTCGGCGCCAACAACGGTTTCCTCAACGACCCGAAAGTTGCCATCCCGCTTCCAGCGGCACTCGACAAAGCCGACCGCGCACTGCGTATGATCGGCATGAGCGGTGAGGCCGACACTCTGCGAGTGACCATGAATCACGCCGCCGAACAGGCGGTCGCCCAGGCGAAGCCGATATTCAAGCAGGCGCTGCAACGCATGACACTCGCAGACGCCAAGTCGATCCTGACCGGCGGCGATGGCGCGGCCACGGCGTATTTCCGACGCGCGACCAGCGAGCAGCTGAGCGCAAAATTCAAGCCAGTGGTCGCCGCGCAGACCGCGAAGCTGGGGCTCGCCGCGCACTACGACGAGTACGCCGGCAAGGCCGCGCAGTTCGGGCTGCTGTCCGCGCAGGACGCCAATCTCAACGACTACGTTACCGCCAAGGCGCTCGATGGGCTGTTCAGCCGCATTGCGGACGAGGAGCACCAGATCCGCGCAGACCCCATGGGACAGGCGAGCTCGCTCATCAAGAAAGTGTTCGGCTCGCTGTAGTCGCCCATGAGCACCCGCGAATTTTACGGCATTCTGCGGCCGCCCGGCGCTGGCATGACCCTGTGGCTGGCCGCGACAGCGCTCGCGAGCGCGGCGGCAGCTGACCCGCGGCTGGTGCACCGCTTCCTGGAAGTGCGGGTCTCGCCAGATGGCACACACGTGGCCGCCGTCGAGGGCGACGCCCCCGTCGGCGGCAGCTCTCCGGACGTGCGCGAGCTCGTGATCCGGCGCAGCGCGGGCGGCGACGCGGTCCGCGTCGCCCTGCCCTGCGGACAGGTGCCGCAGTGCTGGCCCGGCTCACCGGCGTGGACACCCGACAGCAAGCATCTGACCTTCACCGTACGAACGCCCGGCGGACACAGCTACGATTTATACAGCGTCGCCGCCGACGGCAGCGCGCTCGCGAGGCTGCTGGAGTTTCACGGCACTCTCGCGGACCTTAAGTACGCACCCAACGGCACGCTCGCCATGCTCGCCGTCGAGAACGCACGCAAGGAGGTGGGCGCCACGGAGGCGGGCGCACCGGTTGCCGGCGATCTCGCCGCAGCGCCCGTCGAGCAGCGCATCGCCACTCTCTCGGGAACTACGCTGCGCTGGGCTTCGCCCGCGGACCTGTTCGTCTACGAGTACGACTGGCGCCCGGATGGCGCCGGTTTCGTCGGCACGGCCGCTCCGGGGGACGGGGACAACAACTGGTGGACGGCCAAGCTCTACGCTTTCGCACCGCCCGACGGTGCGGCGCGCACCCTCTACACGCCGGCCACGGCGCAACAGCAGCTCGCGACTCCGCGGGTCTCTCCGGGCGGGCAGGCGGTTGCGTTCATTGCCGGACTGATGAGCGATTTCGGGTCGACCGGCGGCGAGGTCTACTCGCTTGCGCTCGAGAGCAGCGCGGTGCAGGACCTCACGCCGGGCATGAAGGCGACCGCGACCGCACTCGCGTGGAACTGTGACGGCAAGCTGCTCGTGAGGCTGCTCGCCGGTGATCAGTCGCAGATTGTCTCCCTGGGCCCAGGTCGCGCGGCCGGGACGCCGCAGTTGCTGTGGAGCGGGCCGGAGACGCAATCCGGTAAGGAGGCGGGCGGCTCTGTTGCCTGCCCCTCGGGTACCGGCGCGCTCGTGCACGAGTCATTCACGACTCCCCCCGAGATCGCGGTCGGACCGATCGGTCGCTGGCACGATCTCACGCACCTGAACCACGGCCTGACACTCGATGCGCAGGTGCGCAGCATCACCTGGAGCAACGAGGGCTTCAGCGTGCAGGGCTGGTTGCTGCTGCCACCGGGCCAGGCGGGCAAGATGCCACTGGTAACCGTCGTGCATGGCGGACCCGCCGCGGCGGCCGTGCCGCACTTTGACGGCCCGGGACTGCAGTCGCAGATGCTGGCACGCGGCTGGGCGGTGTTTCGCCCCAACCCACGGGGCAGCTTCGGACAGGGCGAGCGCTTCACAGCCGCCAATGTGCGCGATTTCGGGTATGGCGACCTGCGCGACATCCTGGCCGGTATCGATGCCGCCGAGCGCGCGGCGCCCATCGAAGACGCGCGCCTCGGCCTCACCGGACACAGCTACGGCGGTTTCATGACCATGTGGGCGGTGACGCAGACGACACGCTTCAAGGCAGCGGTCGCCGGAGCGGGCATCAGCAACTGGCAGTCCTACTACGGGGAAAACGGCATCGACGGATGGATGATTCCCTACTTCGGCGCCTCGGTGTACGCCGACCCGGCCGTGTACGCACGCTCTTCGGCGATCAACTACATCAAGCACGTGCGCACGCCGACCTTTGCATACGTCGGCGAACATGATATCGAGTGCCCGGCACCGCAAACACAGGAATTCTGGCACGCTCTCAACTCCCTCGGAATTCCAACCGCGGTCATGATCTATCCCGGCGAAGGCCACGCGCTGCGCGAGCCAGCGCATGCTGTGGATGCGCTCGAGCGTACCCTCGCCTGGTTCGACGAGCACCTGCGCTAGCGGAACAGGGGAACGGCTTCTGCCAGCGGTAACTCGTGCAAGAGCCACCTGCAAGTCAGCAGCCCGAGGGCGTCGATTCGACGCGCGCCGTCGGTGTGCGGCCGCTGCTCGTCTACGACGGTGACTGCGGCTTCTGCCTGTTCTGGGCGCGGTACTGGCAGAAGCTGACCGGCGATCGGGTCCGCTATGGTCCGTATCAAGAGTTGGCGGCGGACTATCCCGAGGTACCGCTCGCCGAGTGGCAGCGCGCCGCACAGTACATTGCCCCCGACGGACGGCGCGCGGGCGCCGCCGAGGCCAGCTTCCTGACACTGAGCCACGCGCCCGGCAAGGGATTCTGGCTCACCCTCTACAGAAGACTGCCCGGATTCGCGGCGATCTCGGAACTGGTCTACGTGTTCATCGCTGCGCACCGCGAAGCGTTTTATCGCATCAGTGTGTGTCTCTGGGGCCGGGGCTACGGGCCGCCGCGCTACGATCTTGTCTCATTCCTGTTCCTGCGCGGGTTCGGATTGATTTGCCTTTCGGCGTTCGTCTCCTTTGGCGTACAAGCGCAGGGGCTGATGGGCAGTCACGGAATCTTGCCACTCGCCGAATTTGCTGATGCCGTCCGCGATAGTGTCGGCGCGCAGCGCTTTTATATGGTGCCGATGGTGTTCTGGTGGAGCACCAGCGACATCGCCATACGGGCGGTGTGCTGGGGTGGCGCCGCACTGTCGCTGCTGCTGACGATAAATGTACTGCCGCGCGTGAGCCTGCTGCTGCTGTACGTGCTCTATCTGTCATTGCTGTACGCCGGTCAGGCTTTCATGACCTATCAGTGGGACACGTACCTCCTGGAAGCCGCGTTCCTCGCGCTGCTGATGAGCATCGCAACGACGCCGGGCGTGTGGCTGCTCCGCTGGCTGCTGTTTCGCTTCATGTTCATGTCCGGCGTCGTCAAGCTGCTGAGCGGCGACCCTAACTGGTGGAATCTATCGGCACTCACATATCACTTCTTCAGTCAGCCGCTACCAACGCCGTTGGCTTGGTACGCCGCGCAGTTGTTACCGGGCGTGCTGAAATTCGCCACCGGCACCATGTTTGTCATCGAGCTGCTTCTGCCATTCATGATCTTCTGCCCGCGACGGCTGCGCTTCCTTGCCGCCTTCGGCATCCTGCTGCTGCAAAGTTGCATCCTGATCACCGGAAACTACAACTGGTTCAATCTGCAGACCATCTTGCTATGTTTGCTCCTGTTCGATGATGCGGCGATACGCAGCGTCATGCCGAAGCCCCTGTTCGGTTGGCTGCCGGGGCGCCCGCGACCCCGCGCGCCACGCAGGCTCGCCGTGGCGACCGTACGCACTTTGGCAGTGGTGATCGTGTTCTGCAGCCTGGTGCAGATGGAGCTGCGCTTCGGCGGCAGCCCGCCCGCTCCGGTCCAGCTGGTTGCTCAGTTGGCTGAGCCGTTCCACATCGTCAGCCCCTACGGTCTGTTCGCGGTGATGACCACTGAGCGCAATGAGATCATCCTCGAGGGTTCTGACGACGGCCTCGAGTGGCGCGAATACGAGTTCCGCTACAAGCCGGGCGACCTGATGCGCCGCCCACCCTGGAACATCCCGCACCAGCCGCGCCTCGACTGGCAGATGTGGTTCGCGGCGCTTGATGATCCGCGGCGCCTGCGTTGGTTTGCGCTGTTCCTCGAGCGGGTGCTGAAAGGCGAGCCCGCGGTGATAGCGTTGCTGGCAAGGAATCCCTTCCCCGATAAGCCGCCTCGGTACCTGCGTGCGAAGTTCTACGCATACACCTTCTCAACGCCGGAACAGAAGGCACACGGACTGTGGTGGAACCGCCGACTGCTCGGCTTGTATTTTCCCGCCGTGCGCCTCAAGGCCGAGTGAGCTGACCGCACGCGACCGCGTCCCGGAGGCATGGCGATGTCGCAAGGTTTCTGACGCCCAGCAAACACCTCGACCCAACACCTCGAGCGACAGCTCAGCCGCACACAGTGCGGTGTCACACCCCGGGGCTACGCATAAGACCTAAGACCTCGTCGTTGCATCACCCACCGAGTGTAGAATGGCATGCACACGGGTGACGAATTAGCGCGTGGGAAATAACAAGCGCGCCTCGTCCCGTCATCATCGATGGTGGAGTGGCTTCTGGCAGTGTCGTACGCACTCACACTGTCGAGGTGACTGATCGACTCAATCAAAATTTGTCAGGAGGGAGACTATGAGACTCATGAGAACCTGCTCAGCGGCCGCACTCGCCGCAGCAGCGGCGACGGTACTTATTTCACCATCAGCCTTCGCGCAGTCGCCCAACACGTTCACCGTCGTCGCCCAACGACTCGACGCGCCGCGCGGACTGAGGTTCGGGCCCGATGGCGATCTGTATGTGGCGGAGGCGGGGCGTGGTGGGAGTAATTCGACGCAGGGGCAGTGCCCGCAAGTGCCAGGGCCGGTGCCCGGGCCCTATACCGGAGGCAGCACCGGCCGGATCTCCAAAGTGCACGTGGCCAATGGCGCCGTCACGACCGTCGCGAGCGGATTCCCTTCCACCCAGGACAGCATGGGAGACCTCATCGGTGTCGCCGACGTCACATTCCTCGACGGCACCCTGTACGCGCTGGTGGCCGGTGGCGGCTGCTCGCACGGCAACCCCGACAGCTCGAGCGGCATTGCCAAGGTCAACCGCAACACTGGCAAATGGGCGCTGATCGCCGATATCGGCGCGTGGCTCAAGACACATCCGGCCAAGTTCGAGAGCGCAGACGATTTCGAGCCGGATGGCACGCTCTACAGCCTGCTGGCTCACAACGGTCTGCTCTACACGATCGAGCCGAATCACGGCCAGTTGATCGCGGTGACCAAGGGCGGCGCCATCAGTCAGGTGATCGACATTTCCGCCTCGCAGGGCCACATCGTGCCGACCTCCTTCGCGATCCGCGACGGCGACTTCTACGTCGGCAATCTGAACCTGTTCCCCATCGATCCGCAGTGGGCACGCATTCAGATCATTTCGAAGAGCGACCGGGACGACGACAATGACCTGGCGCCGGGCTTCAAACCCTCGCATCCGTTCCGCATCGTGGGCTCGAAGGCCGGATTCACGACCGTGGTTGCGGTGGACTTCGGACCGGATGGTTTGCTCTACGCGCTCGAGCTCTCCGATGCCCCGGGCTTCCCGGGACTGGGACAGGGCAAGGTAGTACGCGTGAGGCATTCCGGGGCGATCGAGGAGGTTGTCACCGGCCTCAATGTTCCGACCGGCATGACCTTCGGACCGGACGACCGGCTCTACATCTCGGACTTCGGTGCCGCCCCGGCACCCATCCTGAGCGTAGGGCGCATCCTGCGCTTCGATATCGCGCCGGGCTGGTAAGCAACGCCACTTTGCCCGGCCGCCACGACGGCGGCCGGGCTGCGCCCGATAGCCACGCGCAAGTCGCCGGTCGGCTATGCCTGCGTGGTGGGGGCTACCGCGGCCTGCGCGGGCAGGACAAGTTCCTCCGGAGCGCGCTGTCGTGAAGCGCGCCCGAAGGCGTAGTAGAGAATGCCGGGCACCACCAGTCCCATGATCCACGAGATGTCCACTCCACCCAGCGGCTCGACCAGCGGGCCGGTGTAGAACGAGGTCGCGAGGAAGGGGACCTGCACCAGAATTCCGATCAAGTAGATGGTGATGCCGGCGACGTTCCAGCGCCCGTAACGTCCTTCAGGATCGGACAGCGCCGGCACGTCATAGCGCGAACGGGTGAAACAATAGTAGTCGACCAGATTGATGGCACTCCACGGCGTGAATACCGCGAGCAGGCACAGGATGAAGGCCTCGAACGCCTTAAGGAACGAATGGCGTCCGGTCAGTGCGAGCAGTGCGGAAACCCCGACCATCCCGACAATGTAGAAGAAGCGGTTGCGTACCGAGACACGCAGGCTGCCGCGAAAGGCGCTGACCATCGTCGCCATGGACATGAAACTGCCGTAAGCGTTCAACGAGGTCACCGTGACCTTGCCGAATGCGATGCTCAGGTACAGGAGGCTCGCAGCCATCCCGGACGAGGCGAGACCGACGATATAGGCGACCTCGTGGTGCTCGAATTGCTTGCCGGCCAGAGCGGCGGCCAGCACCCCGAAGGTCATCGAGATCTGCGAACCTGCGACTGAGCCAAGCCCCACCGCCGCAAATACCCGCGGCACCGACGTGTCGCGCGGCAGGTAACGCGAGTAGTCCGCCACGTAGGGTCCGTAGGCGATCTGCCACGACGCCGACAAGGACATCGCCAGCACAAACTGTCTGAGTGAAAAATGTCGCTCGGCCAGGAGTGCCGCGACATCGTGAGTCGCGAATAGCCGGCCGAACATATACAGGAACGCCACGATTCCGACGACGCTCGCCACCCGGCCCAGCCCGTGAATGACGCGATAGCCAAATAACGTCACGATCACGATAAGGAAACTGAAGATGATGATGCCGACGGCATCACCGACCCGCAGCAATTGACCGATTGCCTGGCCGGCGAGCACACAGCCGCTCGCCGAGAACCCGATATACATTAGACACACGGCCACAATCGGTATGACCGCGCCATAGATCCCGAACTGGACACGGCTGGAGATCATCTGCGGCAAACCGAGCTGTGGCCCCTGTGCCGCATGCAGCGCCATCACCGCACCGCCGATCAGCTGGCCCAGGAACAGCGCGACCAGCGACCAGAACACGTCACCGCCGAATACCACCGCCAGCGCCCCCGTGACGATCGCGGTGATCTGCAGATTGGCGGCGAGCCACAGGGTGAACTGACTGGCGAGTCCACCGTGTCGCTCCGTGTCGGGCACATAGTCGATCGATCGGACCTCGATCACCGGCGGCACCGCATGCACCTCGCTCACCCCGGCAGCGCCCAGTTCGGCCGCACGTAAGCCACGGTGAACCCGAGGCTGAGGATGTTGTGATAGCTCGGTGCCGGTTGAGCAGCCTGCGGGACACC
Organism: uncultured Steroidobacteraceae bacterium; assembly: GCA_964489185.1. Lineage (GTDB taxonomy): Bacteria > Pseudomonadota > Gammaproteobacteria > Steroidobacterales > Steroidobacteraceae > 13-2-20CM-66-19. Next base: position 131,323 of record CAZAXR010000037.1, read on the forward strand.
CGTCTCGGTCACGGCGACGCGCGCGCCATAGCGCGCCGCGTCGGCGAGACGACGGCCCAGCAGCGCCCGGTGGCCGCCCTGGCGCCGCAGCTCAGGTTTGGTCGCACCGATCCCGAGCCACGCGTTATCGCCTTCGACAAACAACGCACCGGCGCCGGCCGGTTCCGCGCCAGCGTAGCTCACGTAGCAGTGCCAGCCCGGGCGGCCGACAAGCTCCCGCAGCCAGATGGCGAGCGACCGGGGCATGCCGAAGCCCGCCGTCGTCGTTGCCGCAAACACTTCGGCCTGCGCTGCATCGATCTCGCGGATCTCCAGCCCCGTCGGCACGTGCGGCACTGTGCTGGTATCGCGCCGGAACTTCGCCCAGGCGAGCGCGTGCGGCGACAGGCCTGCGCTGCGCGCCTGCTGCTCCACTTCCCCTGCGTGCACCGTGGGGGGAATCTGAATGATGAATTGTTGCTGCCCGGCCTCGCGGAAGCGCGCAACGGCTGTCGGGACCACGTCCCGCTCCCAGGGGTCGAGCCCTGCTCCGGACAGCCAGTTGAATTGAAACACGGGAATATGGCGGCCCATGTGGAAGTACGCACCGCCCACGCGGCGCGTTTCCAGCCCGACGCTCTGCGCGAACGAGGGCGGCGCACAGGCGCCCAGCTGCGCCCACCCCTGCTGCTCGATGCGCTCCAGGGCCGCAATCTCGTCGTTGATGATGCCCCCTCGGCTGTATTCGACGCTCTTGCCGCGTGTAAGGATTACCGGGCCAGTCGGACGGTGTCAAAGAACGCCCGCGTGAGCGCGTGATGACAGTAGGTGGCCTGGCGGGCTGGTTCCCTCTGCTATGCTGCGCGCCTCGGCGCGAAGGGGGCAAAAGTGCGGAGAGCGTGCTGCCGCTGGGTCATGCTGCTCGCGGCGCTGATCGCGAACAGCGCGCAGGGCCAGTCTGCGACACTCATTCTCGTCAACGGCAAGATCTGGACCGAGAACCCGAAACAGCCCGAGTCGGAAGCCATCGCCATGGAGGGCAACAGGATTCTGGCGCTCGGCCCGTCGGCAAACATCAGGAAACTTGCCGCCCCCAACTGTCAGGTCATCGACCTGGGCGGTCGGCGCGTCGTTCCAGGGTTCAATGACTCACACGTCCATCTTCTGGCCGGGGGCGACTCGCTCATCAGCGTGCAGCTGCGCGATGCAGCCAGCGCCGAAGAATTCCGGGGCCGCATCGGGGACTATGCCAAGTCGTTGCCCAAGGGTGCCTGGGTAAGGAATGGCCTTTGGGACCATCAGAACTGGACGCCGGCGGTACTGCCGGCACATCAGCTGATCGACGCCGTCACGCCGCAAAATCCGGTGTTCGTGTGGCGCCTCGACGGTCACATGGCACTGGCCAACGGCCTCGCCATGAAGCTCGCCGGCCTGGACCGCAACACCAAGGACGTCCCTGGCGGCGAGATCGTGCGGGACAAGGAGGGTAATCCCACCGGCATTCTCAAGGACCACGCGACCTCGCTGGTGGAGAGAATCATGCCTCCGTCATCGGAACGCGAGCTGGATGCGGCGCTCCAGGCGGCTATGCATGAGGCTGCGAGCCATGGCGTGACTAGTGTGCAGAACCTGTGGGACTCCACGTCCGATCCGTTCTCGGCGATGAAGTTTCGCGAGTTTCAGAAGTTTGCGCGCAGCGGCATGCTGACGGTCCGGATCTACCATGCCAACCCTTTGCGGGACTGGAAATCGTTGGCCGACACCGGGATACAGGCTGCGTTCGGCAGCCCGCTGCTGCGCATCGGCAACCTCAAGAGCTTTGCGGACGGTGCCCTGGGCTCGGAGACCGCCTGGATGGACGCGCCGTTCTCGGACCGCCCTGGCTACAGCGGATTGGCCAGCGCCGATCTCGCCGATTCCGCCGCGTATTACGCGAGCATTGCGGGCGCCGATAGGGCCGGCCTGCAGATCTCCATACACGCGATCGGCGATCGCGCGATTCATACGGTGCTCGACCTGTTCGAGCGGGCTGAACGTGAGAATGGACCCGCCGACAGGCGTTTTCGGATTGAACACGTTCAGCACTTGCGGCCCGAGGATGCCGCACGCTTCGAACGCCTCGGCGTCATTGCCTCCATGCAGCCCTACCATGCCATCGACGATGGTCGGTGGGCCGCGAAGGAACTCGGGCCGGTGCGCATTCAGTCGAGTTATGCGTGGCGGCTGCTGCTCGATCACGGCGCCGTGCTCGCCTTCGGCTCTGACTGGCCGGTCGCGCCCCTCGATCCCTTGATGGGGATCTACGCCGCCGCCACGCGTCGCACCCTCGACGGCAGGAATCCCGAAGGGTGGGTACCAAGACAGCGCATCACGGTAGCGGAAGCGGTACACGCTTACACGGTTGGATCGGCGTTCGCCGAGCACCAGGAGCAGGTCAAGGGCTCGCTGGAGCCGGGCAAGCTCGCCGACCTCGCCGTGCTCACAGAAGATATCTTCCACAGTGCTCCCGCGCGGCTCGATAAGGCGCGCGTGTACATGACGGTCTTTGACGGCCGCGTGATTTATCGCCAAGGCGCTCAGCGGCGGTAACCCGCTACTTCCTCGTTGCGGCCCGAGCGATCGGTTCCGAGCGTCCCCAATCAGGGCATTTCGGCACGACGGCTACTCTCTTTCCCCACCATGCCGCCCTTCTAAGGAGACGCCACGACCTTTCCGGGCGCGCCTGGTCGGGAGCTCGCTTCTCCGCCGCCCTACGCCCTTGAATGATCGGAAGTCGTTGGTTACGCTGAAATCTGCTGCTCCTCACCCAACAAGAACGTAACGCAGGGGTAAATCATGGATACGCCGCGTGGTTACAATCCGGTCGGACAATCTGCGCCCGGTCTGCCCCGTCATGACGCGCCACTCCCCGGGCATGTGCCGGGTCAGTATCAGCCGATAGGCGGTAGCGACGACGCGGGGACGAATGCCAGCTTCAATGTCGGCTACAAGGATCCGGGATTTCCGCCCTGGTTTGGCGTGTGGTCAGGCCGGCTCACCTATTTCATTGCAACCTACATAACCGTCCCAATCCAGGCAGCCCTCTATCCGATCGCCGGTGCTGCCGGCCTGGTGGCCGGGGTGCAACTTACCTGCTGCTGCGCCTGATGGGGGCCGGGATCGACCGCGCGCACGACTGGGCATGGACAGCGTGCTTCCTGGGCCTGGTGGCACTGATGCGTACGGAGATCAAGACCGAGAGCAGCAATGCCCGCTACCGGGCACTGCGACAGTTGGGTGCGCCTGGGGACGTGCTTCGTCGCGATGTTCTATCTCGCCGTGCACGAACAGCACGATTCCGCGGGACCGGCGTTTATCGTCTCCGCCATCTTCACCGGCATCATGTTCTTCGTCCTGCGTTCGCGATGGCTCCGGATGATATCGGAAGGTCAGAGGAGCTCCGCCGCCCATCCGCCGCACGACCAGTGACTCGTGCGGCGGTGCAGCTGGCAGTTAGGCGCCGGGCGCGCGGTAAACGATCTTCTTTGCGAGCGCGCGATCTGTTTCCTCGATCGTGAGCAGCGCGGTGGACTTCGTGCGCACCAGACCCGTCGCCGACACCGCGAGGGACAGGGCCGCTCCGCTGACGATGTCAGGCATGTCGACGATGAGTACGACATCGTGATCGCCCAACGCGAAATACATAGTCTCGACCTTGCCTTCCAGGCTTTCGACGACCTTGCTGACGGCCTGCTTGCGTCCAGAGGCTTTGTCCTTCTGCAGACCACGCAGGCCTTCCGGGGTGTAGGAGGCTTGAATCAGATACTTGGCCATGAGCTTCTCCTTGCGTTGTACGTATGCCGGCGTTTGCGCTACTGCTCAACCGACTATGGTAACCCTTCCAGTCAATCCAGTATGGACGGTTGGGCGCGACTGACGCGCGCGGATTGCTCAGCGCGCGCAGGCCTTGTGTGCGGCCGTTACGACCCTGCCGGGCGGTTCGCGCCCGCGAGACCCTCGTTGACCGCTATACCCTGCGAGTAGGCCCGCAGGAGAGCCAACGCTTCGTTGGTCGCGTCCTCGTGACGCAGCGCGGCACCACATTGCCAGTTGGTCTCGAACTCTTCGTCGCTCATGAGCGAGCGCAGCTTGCGCAACGAAGCCTCCTGATGCGGTATCCAGAAACCGAACAGAGGGAGCTCGTGCCCCCCGTGTGGCCAATTCACATCTCGAGCTCAGCCTCTACACGCACTTCACCTCATCACCCCGCCGTCGGCGTGGCTGGCCCCTGGGCAGCTGACGCGACTGGTGCCGGCAAGGGCACTTCAGTGGATTCATGGTCTTTCGCCAGCAACGCATCGACGTCTGCGACGAATGCGGGAATGAAGCCCGTGTGCTTGGCGCCGCGCCACCAGGCGGCACCGCGTTGCGTCCTCAGCAGGCCGCAAAGAAGGGCCCCGCCCGTGAGCTCGAATGTCCCTTTCGGGAAGACGCCACGCTGCGTCCGGTCCCAAATGTGAAAGCACGCCCAAGCGTTTTCCTGCAACATCTGCTCCAGTCGCAACTGATCGGCGCGATCCAGCGCGCGGCTGCCGTTAAGTCCATCAGTCATCAGCTGGGCGATGTCGCGGTTCTTGACGATCGCCATCCGGATTACAGTCCATTGCGACATGGTGGAATTGTGCTCATTGCGCCGCAGCGCAGTTGTATTGTCTCTGACCTGCAGGCCGACAAAGATCAAGGATGCAACGACTGCAATGGAAGCGATGATTTGCGAGAGGAAAAACGCGTGTTCGAGCGACATAGGCTTCTACCCGTGATTGTGAACCGCGACTCGACGGAGCACGTCACCGAGCCATTCCGTGGTTTCCCGAGGGCTAAGCTCTTCGCGTGGTAACACGGCCGACTCGCATAGGACCCCTCTCAAGGGCGGTTCTTCTAGTGATTCTGCCGGCTCACCGCCGATAACAGGGTATCCGATTTGGGCCGGCCTCGTAACGGCGGCGCAGATTGCGTCGGTAGTGTCATAATTTTGGAAGCCGGAGGCATCAGCGCCGCTGCACTTGCCGATCCCAATCCCGCGCGTCGTAGTGCCCTTTCGAGTCCGCAATCAGCCCATCCGGGCCGATCCTCCAATCCTCCCATCCGCTGATCTGAACATGACCGCCGGTACCGCCCGGTCCGGTGTTCGTCCCGACAAAGGTCCAATGGAAGAGTGTCCGCTCGCCCTTTGGTTCGAGGCCGTCGCACCTGACGATTAGGTCCGGATAGGCCGTGATAAAGCTCTGCGCCGAATTCGCGATCGCCCTGCGGCCCACTGAAGGCTTCCCATCGTTGATCGCTAACGAGCCCGACTCCGAATAGAAGGAGGCGACGCTTGCAGCGCTGTGACCGCTCCATGCGGCCGCATAACGTGTCGCGAAGTCGACTGACGGTGACCGCTGATTCATCGGCTCGTTCCCTCGCGTGCACGCACCCAATGCACAAATGGCAACTACAGTAATGAGCACCCGCCTCTCGAGTCGCATCGCATCGCTCCACCGAACACCACCATCGAATCGATTGTAGCCAACGGGTCCGCGACTTGTCGTCGCCGGCCACGTGCGGCCAGGCAGCGATCCTGCTTCTAGGCGATGATCCATCCACAGGCTGCCCGCGGCTGCGTGGCGATAAGGCACAATAAACCTCGCGCTGCTGAGAATTCGGGGAGCAGTAGGATGATTGACAGTTTGTATCTGAAACTCGCGTGCATGATTGCTTTGGCGGCCTCCACGTTCGCGCAGGCGGCCGACTACACCAAGCCGAAGGTCAGGGCTATTACGGCATTTGTGCGCCTGAACCCCACTACTTACGCGAATCAAATCAGCGATGCACTGATTGTGTTGCGGGCCACCCAAGCGCAGTTCGCGAAAGAGGGCTACGAGACCGAGACCCTACGCATCGTGACGCAGCCGCTGGCTGAGTTGGTGCACGGTCAGTCGGAGTCGCAGGCACTGGCGTATCTGAAGAACCTCGATGACCTAGGCGCCAAGGAAGACTTCATGCCCAACATCGGTCCAGCCATGATGCGTGACACGGATGATCCGCGCACCATGCGGCTGCTGGAGAAAGCCCTATCAACGCTGCCGCATATTCAGTCCAGCACCATCATCGCCGGCGATGACGGAATCCATTGGAAGGTTATTCACGAGACCGCCGCTCTCGTGCATGGTTTGACTGAGCATAGCCCCAACAGCCAAGCCAACTTTAGTTTCACCGCCACGGCAATGCTCAAGCCGTACGGCCCTTTCTACCCGGGCGCCTATCACACCGGTACGGGAAAACAGTTTTCAATCGGCTTCGAAGGGGCCAACATCGTACAGGAAGTCTTTGCCCGCACGCGCGGCAACTTTTCCCGATCCGTGGAGGAGTTAACGCAGCAGCTCACCGTGCACGCTAGGACCGCCGAAGGCATCGGCCAGCGTGTGGCCGCCACCAAACACTGGCAGTTCATGGGTGTCGATCCAACGCCCGCGCCAATGGGCGAGGTCTCGATCGGTGCAGCGATCGAGACCTACACGGGCGCTAAGTTCGGATCGAGCGGCACGATGACGGCCGCGCTGGCCGTCACGACGGCGGTGAAGGCAGTCCCGGTCAGACAGGTCGGCTACTCGGGTCTAATGGTTCCAGTCATGGAGGACCAACTCCTCGCGCAGCGTTGGGCGGAGGGCACGTATAGCACCGACAATTTGCTCGCTTACTCGGCCGTGTGCGGTACGGGCCTCGATACGGTACCGTTCCCCGGAGATATCAGTCCGGCACAGCTGGAACGCATCTATGGCGACGTCGCCGCGCTTGCCTGGAAATGGAAGAAGCCCTTGTCGGCGCGCCTGCAGCCCGTGGCGGGCAAGGGCGCAGGAGACCGGACGCCTTTCAACAGCCGCTTCCTTTTCAACACCACGCTACATGCCGTGCCTTGAGTGGCACTCGGAGGTCTTGCTGAGCCGGCTTTTCCCCGATCGCCCCTAGCTGGGGGGCGACGACCAGGCCACCGATCGAACGAACCGTGACCCGATATTGAGGTACTCCGTTCTAGTACCGGTTGGAGCTGGAGTCCAAGAGGTGCAAAGCTGCTCTTGCTGAATTGAACAGCGACTCGAAGTGATGCAGATTCGACCTCATGCATCCTGACTTCCGGTAGACGTTGACGTCAATAACGGCTGGCGTTTTCCTGCGGAAGTCCGTGGATCTTCGACGTCGTCAGCTGGTAACCCTCTGGTTTCCACGCAAGAACCATCGCCACTCCCGCGACTACGCCTTCTCCCCCACCGGTAACTCCGCGAGTTTGAAGGGAGCTCCGCAGCCGCCTATCCCGCAGTACCCGTTCGGATTCTTCGCAAGATACTGCTGGTGATAGTACGCCCTATGCGTGGGAATCCCAGGAAACCCGCGCAATTACCTGCGCCGCTGGCCTCTACCGGTCGACTTTCAGTCGACCGCAACGCCCTTCCACTGGTAGATCTACGCGGTACTTCCCCGGGACACATACCGGCGTCAAATCCGAATCATCACTACAGGCGGTCATCGCTTGCGTGCGACCACCTCGATCGGCATGAGGCTGCCATCCTTATAGGCGCGGGCGACGTTCGCGAGCGTCGCGGCCGCGGCGTCGCCATGGATCAATGCGTTGGCCCGATAGGGCGGCTTTTCGCCGCGTGCAACCATTGCTTGCGACCGCGCCCCGAAATCGAACGTGCGCTGGAGATCGCTTTTGATCTGCTCGACCTCGAAGCCTGCACGTTGCATTTCCTTTCGCGTAACGTCGGCCGTTGCGAGGAAGCTCTCCGCTGCCGTCGCGGCCCATGGCATCGGATACGTGACATCGCCGGACTCACCCCGAGCGATCTCCGACAGCACGAGCCACCCACCCGACTTCAGCACGCGGTGAATCTCACGATAAAGCTGAGCCTTGTCCGCAATGTTCATCGATACGAACATCGAGTAGGCACCCTCGAACGTTCCATCATCGAAGGGCATCGCAAGGACATTGCCGACCAGAAAGCGCACTCGACTTTCCAGCCCAAGGAGGCGCGTTAACTGTTCTGCCACCTCGCAGAATTCTGGCGTCAAGTCGATGCCGGTGACGCGACAGCCGAAACGCTTCGAGAACCACCGGGCCGGACCACCGAGCCCGCTGCCGACATCGAGCAAATGATAGGTAGGCCGCACGGTAACCAGCGCTGCCATATCTTCTGTCGCCTCGAGACCTCGGCCATGAAAGTGATCATATGGCGCGAGCGCTTCGATGGTTGGACGCGACGGATCCGCACCATCCGCCCTTAGTGCGGCCTCGAGCCGCCCAAGCAGCCCGCTCTTGGCGTAATGTTCAACGATTTTCGATTGCGCATCGCTCATTGAACTCTCCTCGACGCGACCGATCGGAAAGCTTGTTTCGAAAGGGACCTTTAGCTTGGGACGTTTTCAATAGGCTACTAGGTTCGCTTTCGGCCGCAAGCGGCCGGTTGCCTCGATTCGAGCCGCGGCGCCAGCCCTTTCTGTTCTTCGCCGCGGACTATCCTTGACCGCGGTCGACGGTAGACTTCCGTAGACGTCGGCGCCGAAGCCAGCCGGCCTCTTTCTGCAGAAAAACACGGAGTCTTCGGGCCGGCCTACGCTAACCACGCGACTTCCTTTTGGAGCCCGCGGCGTAGCGAAGATTACGCCTTCTCCCCCACTTATAACTCCGCGAGTTTGAAGGGAACTCCGCAGCCGCCGATGCCGCAGTACCCGTTCGGATTCTTCGCGAGGTACTGCTGGTGATAGTACGCCCTGAGGCTGGAAATCCCACAAGAACCCCGCCGTTCCGTCCTAGCTGGTCCTCGACCGGTCGACTTTCAGTAGACGTCAACGTCGATCGCCGGGTAGACCAAACTGCCTCCGCCATGAGCTCATAGGTGTGGTTTGTACCATCAGTGATCCACGGTGCTTTGCAGCTTGTAGAGTCGCACCGCGTTTTGTCGAAACACCATGTTGGCTATTTCAGTAGCCCTGACCTGCGATATCTCGCCGTCATTCATCATCGCTGTGAGGGCTATAGCGACCGCATCTCTGGATTTTTCCGTGAGAAGCCACTGCTTCTCTTCGTAATCTGAAAGTGGCGTGTTCTCGTCGGAATATGCATCCGTACCGAATAGCACTTTCTCCGGGTGCCATGATAACCAGCCCCGGAGAATCTCGGCGAGCGCATGCGTAGTCAAATAGAACGTCTCCGCCGAAAAGTCTGCGTACGTGTTGGGCTTGTCCAACATTGCCTGGGTGACCAGCTGGTACGGCCAACCCCCATGAAGCAAGACGACGTGCGCATCACGCAGTCGCTCGCAGTCGAGCGCCGCCTCAAGTAGGCCCGGATTCGCGGCCCCATTGTTGAAGTATGGCCCATTGCCATTGCCGGTATGGATGTGCACGGCGAGGCCGTGCTCGGCGGCACGGGCGGACACTTCCACGAACAGGTAGTCCTCAAGCACTTTCCTGTCAAGAGCCCCCAACGTCTTTCCTGCAGCACCCAACTGATACGCGCGAGCTGCCCGTTCATGAGGCACTACCTCGAAATCAAGTGCTCGCCGATACGCAGAGAGGAACTTGACGGCGGGGGCCGAGGCTGAGGTCCAACGTGCCAACGTGGGCTCGACGACTCTTACGAGGTATTCGTCAAGACTCCCAGGTAGAGCCACGATTCCACCCTCACGCATCAGGTCGGTCAAAGTAACGGGGCCGCCGGGATATGCGAGCAGCGACTGCTTCGCATCAAATGGGACAAGCAGCGGATCCGCAAACGGAACCCAGCGAAATCTCGCCGACTCCTGCCCAACGCCCAGGCTCCGCGCGTTCACGAAGGCGATCTGCACGCCGGACGCGTCCAGAATCTTCGCCGGCCATGAAACTCCCGCCTCTGCCATTCGGCGACGCTTCGTCGCGAGCAGTTCAGAAAGATGTTCCGGCGCGAAGTCGGCGTACTTATAGCCATACAGCGCCTTCCAAGCGCCAATCCACTGAGGGTCGTCCCGCCTTAGCTGCGCCACGTCCGGATAAGGAGCCGTACCGAGAGGGGAATCAGCATGCCAAGCCGCACCCCGTTGGGCGCTCACCGGATCATCGTGGGTGTGATTGTCGATCGCTTCAATACGAGCGATCTCAGCCCGCAGCGCCCGATCCATGACGTCGTGCGCCGCCGCCATCGACGCTATTCCCAGCGTGGAGGCAACAATTGCCCACCTGAGGATGTTGCACCTTGCTTCTATCACGAGTGTTCGCCCCGCGAACGATTGGGAATCCGCGCAATATACTGGCGGCCTCGGTCGAGGCGAAGGACTACGGCGGCTTAAAGTGGTGTTTTCGCGTTCGCTGCGCGAAGCCTATCGTGCTGAGTCCTTCGCCGCGGACTTTCCTACCAGCGAGCCACCGGTAGACTTCCAGTAGACTTTAGCGCCGACCACACGCCGGATTTTTCTGCGGAGACACGCAGGGTGTTGCCTTAGGACTCTGCTAGCCGGCTGACTTCCTGCCGGAACCCTTGGTGTAGCTTCGACTACGCCTTCTCCCCCGCTTGTAACTCCGCGACTTTAAAGGGCACTCCACACCCTCCAATCCCGCAATAGCCATCCGGATTCTTCGCTAAGTATTGCTGGTGATAGTCGGCGCTTAGCTGGGAATTTCTCACGTATTCACGCAGTTATGATCGCTGCGACAGCCGCACGGTCGACTTCCAGTAGACAATGATTTCTCTGTAACGGTAGGCCTCGTTTGACACGTTTTCGCTTATAGGCGAATATGACGATAGAGATTGTGCATTACTTGACTCCGGCCGGAGCCGATCCGTTTCAATCCTGGCTGGACGAGCTGCAGGACGTGAAGGCCCGAGTGGCGGTGCTGCGGCGGGTTGACCGGTTCGCTGCAGGCAATTTTGGCGATCACAAGTTTCTTCGTAACGGCGTTTGGGAAATGCGGCTGGACCTTGGGCCCGGGTATCGAGTGTATTTCGGTAGACGCGGCACCGCTCTTGTGTTGTTGCTTTGTGGCGGAACCAAGCGAACACAGCGCTCCGACATAGATCGAGCGGTGCGATTCTTCGCAGACTTTCAACGGAGACAGCGTTGACTCGCAAGACCAAGAGACCAGCCTCCAGAAGCCATGAGGATGCCACGGTAGAGAGCTTCCGTCGGGACCCCTCGTTCGCAGCGGATTACCTCAATGGCGTGTTGGCCGACGGCGATGAGCAGGAATTGATGGTGGCTCTACGCCGGGTTGCGGAAGCGTTCGGTGGGGTATCGAAGCTTGCGGGCAAGGCGAAACTCAATGCGACGACCCTCTATCGAACGCTGTCTCCCAAAGGGAATCCCGAGTTGAGAAGCATGAATTCCATGCTGAAGGCGATGGGGCTTCGCCTCGCCGTGCGACCGATCGGCAAGTCGAACTGATGGCAAGATGAAGCGGCGGCTCCTCCAGACCCTGCTTGTTGTCGCCCTGGCCGCATCTGCCGCTGGAACATGGCGGTTTTCGGCCTTGGTCATCCATGAATACGAGCACGCGCACGAGGTCGTATTGACTCTCAAACTCGGCGTATACCCTGATTCCGCCGGTGTTCTCGAAGCCAATCGTCAAGGCCGGATGGAAGCAATTGCGCAGCTTGGCGCTTACACGCTTTGCCTTGCGGCGCTTGTGGGTTCGGCACTGGCATTGGTTCGGTCGATTAGCAAGGAATAGCGAGCAGGTGCACCGGCGTCCGCCCTTCGCCGCGGACTATCCTGCGGCCCGGTAGACGGTAGACTTCCGGTAGACGTCGGCGCCGAACCCGCCCTGCAATTTTTTGCAGAGATACGTGAAATATTCGTACAGGACGATGCTAATCACACGACTTCCTGTTGGAACCCTCGGCGTACCTTCGACTACGCCTTCTCCCCCACTGGTAACTCCGCGAGTTTGAAGGGAACTCCACAGCCCCCAATGCCGCAGTACCCGTTGGGATTCTTCGCGAGATACTGCTGGTGATAGTCCTCCGCGTAGTAGAACTCGGGGGCGTCCCGGATCTCAGTCGTGATGGCGCTGTGGCCTGCGGCCGTAAGGCGCGCCTGGTACGCCTGCTTCGAGTCCTCCGCAGCGTCGCGCTGCTCCTTGCCATGGGTGTAGATCGCCGAACGGTACTGAGTCCCGACATCGGCTCCCTGGCGCATGCCCTGGGTCGGATCGTGAGACTCCCAGAAGACCTTGAGCAGATCCTCGTAACGGACCTTCTGCGGATCGTAGATCACGCGCACCACCTCGGCATGCCCGGTATCGCCGGAGCAGACCTCCTGGTAGGTCGGGTTGGGTGTGTAGCCGCCCGCATATCCCACCGCAGTGGAATACACCCCAGGCAGCTGCCAGAACAGGCGCTCTGCGCCCCAGAAACAGCCCATGCCGAACACCGCCTCGCGGGTACCGTCAGGAAACGGTGGCTTGATCCGCTGTCCGTTGACGAAATGCCTCTCCGCCACCTCGATCGCTGCACTGCGTCCGGGCAGCGCCGCCTCAGGGGCCGGCACCATCGACTTCCTGCGAAAGAGAGCCATGACTCCTACTCCTCATCGGGTGCGGAACAGCAGTGTGGGGACTGCGGCGGGGTGACTCAAGTCCCTCCGCTGCGGAGGACGCGGAGCACCGTGGTAGGCTGGCGGGCGGCCGTTTCCAGAAGCTCGACCGTGCTCAGCCTGTTCCTAACGCTCACTCCCGCGCAGCGCCGCGCCTACTTTGCGGCGCTCGCCGGCTGGTCGCTGGATGCCCTGGATTTCTTCGTTTTCGTCTTCTGCCTGAAGGCGATCAGCGGCGAGTTCCACACCGACATCAAGGCGGTGGCGGAAGGGATCTTCCTTACCCTGGCGTTCCGGCCGCTGGGTGCCCTGGTCTTCGGCTGGCTGGCGGAGAAGCACGGCCGCCGCCCGATCCTGATGCTGAACGTGGCGAGCTACACGGTGGTGCAGTTCGCCACCGCCTTCGCTCCCAACCTCGCAACGCTGCTGGCGCTGCGCGCCGTGTTCGGCTTTGCCATGGGCGGCGAGTGGGGGGTCGGCGCGGCGCTTGCACTCGAGACGCTGCCGGCGCGCGGGCGCGGGTTCTTCTCCGGCCTGCTTCAGGAAGGCTACGTGATCGGTTACCTGCTGGCGTCCTTCGTGTTCTGGTGTGCGTTCGATCACGTCGGCTGGCGCGGCATGTTCATGATCAGCGCCGCTTCCGCACTGCTGGTGATCTACATCCGCTACGGCGTCGAAGAATCGCCGGCCTGGAAGGCGGGTGCCTCGCCCCAGCGCGCCTCCGCTGCGGCAGTGTGGGCGGCGATCCGCGACTACTTCCCCACGTTCCTGTACCTGGTGCTGCTGATGGCGTGCTTCAACGCCTTCTCGCACGGCTCGCAGGATCTGTACCCGACCTTCCTGCAGGTGCAGCACCACTTCGCAACCGCGACCACCGGCACCATTACCATGATCATGAACGTGGGTGCCCTGGCCGGCGGCATCTGCTTCGGGGCCTGGTCGGAACGGCTCGGTCGACGCCGCGCGATCATCGTGGCAGCACTTCTCGCGCTGCCGCTGATCCCCCTGTGGGCTTCAGCGCAAACCGCCCTGATGCTGACCGTCGGAGCATTCCTGATTCAGTTCATGGTGCAGGGTGCGTGGGGTATCGTCCCGGCGCATCTCAACGAGCTCTCACCGCCCGCGGTACGGGCGATTCTGCCGGGCTTCGCCTATCAACTCGGCAACCTGGCAATGTCGAAGATGGCGCCGATCCAGTCCGGCATTGCCGAGGCGCGCGGGGGCGACTACTCCTCCGTCCTCGGCTGGACGCTCGCCGCCGTCGCGGTGGCTTTGATTATTGTCACGGCACTGGGACCGGAAGCGCACGCCAGGGAACTCAAGGTCACCTGATCCGCAGCGCGCTGAGCCGCCGCGCCGTGGCTTGCAGCGTCGCCACGGGGCGCCGTAAGCTTTTGCCCATGGGTATCAGTCAGCCTCAGAATCTGCGCACTCCTCCGATTGAGAGACTGCGGCCGTACGGCATCCGCTTGAGCCTGCCGCCCGGTGACCCGTTTCGCAAGCTCCTGGGTCCGGAGTGGCAGCGGCTGCACTGGTATCCGACGCCGGCGGAGCGCGATGCCGCCATGGCGGAAATGAGCCGGCGTCACGAGTACTCGCGCGCCACCGACAAGCCGGCGCTAGTATTCCAAAAGATCGAGAAGCTCGCCGAGAGCCGCGGCTTATGAGTGACCCGGCCGCCTACCCCTATGCCACGCACCTGGACGTAAAGTTCGCGCCCCTGTCGGTCGTGGACGTGCCCGCGCTCGTCGCGCAATGCAAGGACCGCTGGTACAACCAGACGCTGTGCAAGGTGAATGACTCAGTCATCCGGCTAGGCGTCATGCAGGGTGAGTACCACTGGCACAAGCACGACAAGGACGACGAGTTCTTCTTCGTCCTCCAGGGCCACTTCATCATCGATCTCGAGGATCGTTCGGTCGATCTCCAGCCTCTCGAGGGATTCGTGGTACCGCGCGGGGTCGTGCACCGCACGCGTGCCCCGGATCGGGCGGTGATTCTCATGGCCGAGACCTCGGCCATCATCCCGACGGGCGATACCTGAGCGGTACATCAGGCCTCCGCAACATGGTCTCAGCCGGCCTCCGCAAGCACCTGCGACTGGTGGCCTCCACGGGCGACGAGACCGAATCGTCGGCGCAGGAATTCGCGGTGCGATTCAGCTGCGGATCGGGACTGCTGGCGTGGCTCCGCAGGCCCCGCAACAGGTTCGGGTGGGTGGGCGCAGGCACCCTGCACTTCGACGAGCGCGGCCTTGAGATCACGGCGCGACGCCTGACAGCGCTCGGCGTGCGCCGCACCCGGCGCATGCTGCACGCGGCCGAGGTCCGCGACGCGAGCCGTGAGGGTGAGGCTATTTGCATCACACTGCGCGCCGGCGCACGCCAGGAGGTGCTGCGGGTGTGGGCGGTGAATGCCGCCGCCGCCGCGCAGATCATTGCGCTGCTGCCCACCAGTCGCACGGTCGAGGTCGACCGCGATGGCCGCGGCAACTCTTACGCCGCGCGCCCTTGGGGCGCGTGGCTGCTAGCGACGGCGGCGGCTGCGGCAGTGGTCCTTGTGTGGTTCGCCGCCAGTCGCTTTATGGTCGCCCCGCAACACACGCCACCGCACGCCGTAGCGCTGCCGCTGCCGCGGGTCCCGGCCGCCCCGGCCGACGAGCTGCGACGCGTGGTGATGGATGCGCCCGAAGCCGAAGTGCTGCTCGCGTGGACAGATCTGCAGAGCTTCCTGCGCGCATCCAGCGCGCTCACGACCCAGTTCGGCACCTCCTTTCGAGCCCTGCTCGAGGGCGGTCTGTCCCAGGAGGACTTCACCAGCGGGCTTGAGAAGTGGCTCGAGCCCCAGTGGCGTGTGCTCGAGGCACAGCTGCCGCCGGCGGGGCGCATGAGCCTGCGCACGCTGGCCGATGACAAGCTGCGAGCGATAAGCGTCGACTGGCAACGCGCGCTCCGGTTCTATGCGCACGGCCTGCGCACGCACGACTACACCGAAGTCAACCGCGCTTTCGACTGCATTCGTGCCGCTGAACACAACGCAGCCTCAGCACAAGCACTGCTGGATGAGGTCGAGCGGGGACAGCACAGCCCGACCGCCACCGCCGGGCACTAGCTAAAACGTGCGCCCAAGGAACAGGTAGAACGCCTGGTTGCCGTGTGCGTCGAAGCCGCTGGCGAGATACACCGGACCGAGGAAGGTATCCATGCCGAGGAAGATGCTCGCGTCCTTCTGTGTGTTGCCGAAGCTCGCATCGCTGTGAGTCTGCCAGACGTTGCCCACCTCGAGCGACATCCCCAGGTAGGTCGGCACATCGAAGTAGCCGGGGCCGCCGCGGCCGATCTGCCGGTAGTACAGGCCGCGCACGATGCCGAAGTTGGCGCCCAGCAGCGAGTCCTTGCGCAGTCCCGACAGGTCGAGGAATCCGCCGAGCGGAAACAGCAGGTTGAGGTCCGTGATGTCTGACTGCAGCGTGACGCCCCCGGCGGCGGAGAACGCGAACGTGTCGCGCCCGAAGGAGTACGCACCCAGATAGTTTCCGGTCACCTGATCGGCGCTCTGCGCGACCCCGCTCGGATTGCGGTAGCCACTCCACTGCAGAGTCGCCTGCTGGCCGCGGTGCGGGAAATTGAAGTCATCGAGCCGATCGTAGGTGAAGCGCACGAAGTACTTGCGCGTGTTGAACGGCGCGAGGCTCTCAACCGGCAGGTTCGGGTCGTTCGGATCGCCGATCTCGAGCACGTAGTGCCCGTACTCCTGGAGGGCGCCGACGCGGATTTCGCCCCAGTTGCCGAACTGGCGTCCAAAGTCCACCCCGTAGTCAAAGGTGTGGACGCGGTACTTGGCCTCCAGGCTCTGGCCGTTGAACAGCAGCAAGTCGCGCGCCTCGTCCGCCAGGTGCGGCATGACGAACCAGCCGGAGAACTTTGCCAACGGCAGAAACAGCTCGGTCGAGATCAGTGACGTGCTGCCGATCTGCAGATCCGTCACCCACTCCCCGGCGTTGCGCGTGATGTTCGACATCACGAAGCGCATGGCCGCGTCGTAGGTCGAGTTGCCCTCGAAATCATCCTGCAGGCTCAGGCCGAAGCGCAGGTAGTTCGGCCCCTGCGAGTCCGGCCGCGCGTCGAGCACTATGCCGTAGCGGTCCGGCTGACCGACCACGTGGTAGTCGAGCGTATCGAGACCGCCGCGTCCATAGATGGCGGTGACGCGCCGCGCCACCGCGTCCGGGTCCAGCGGCTTGCCGACCATGTCGCTGAACAGGCTGGCGGTCGCGGACTCGTAACGCTCCGAGCCGGGCGCCACCTGTACGAAATCGATGCGCGGCGGCGGTGCGCGCCCGGATTCGCGGCGCGCCACATACCCCTGCATCTCCTGTTCGCTCACCGCCAGACGCGCCAGCTGCGGCGCCGCCTCGCGCGCTGCCGCGGCACCCACACCGATGACACGCGCCACGTTGCCGAAATCGAACGAGGAGCTGTCCCCGAGCGCCGGTCGGATCAGGATGTCGCGGGGTGTGAGGGTGGCGAGCTGCGCCTCGGTGTTGCGCCGGATGAGGATCGCCAGCATC
Organism: uncultured Steroidobacteraceae bacterium; assembly: GCA_964489185.1. Taxonomy (GTDB): domain Bacteria; phylum Pseudomonadota; class Gammaproteobacteria; order Steroidobacterales; family Steroidobacteraceae; genus 13-2-20CM-66-19. Next base: position 148,453 of record CAZAXR010000037.1, read on the forward strand.
TGGTTGGAAATCAACCCGGCGTTGGTCAGCTGCTGGCGTGGCAGCAGCGGGAAGCCGACGTCCACCACGATCACCACGTCCACTCCCATGGCGCGCGCGATGTCGACCGGAATGTTGTCGGCGATGCCGCCGTCGACCAGCACCCGGCCTTCACGCTCAACCGGCGCAAACACCCCGGGGGCCGAGAGGCTCGCGCGCATGGCGCTCGTCAGGTCACCTGAGCCCATCACCACCGACTCGCCGGTCTCGAGATCGGTCGCGACGGCGCGAAACGGTGTCGGCAGATCGTCGAAGTTGGTGAAGTGTGCCACTGGCAGCGTCAGTCGCCGCAGCATCTGCGTGAGCGTCTGACCCTGGATCAGCCCCTTCGGCAGGATGACGTGACCGCCGCGGATGCCGAGTGGAAATTTCACCAGGAACGTCTCGTCCTCCTCCTTGCGGCGCAGCGTGAGGTCCTCGCGCGGCGGACGGTCGTGGAAGGCGTCCTGCCAGTTTATCGAGGTCATGATGCTCTCGATCTCGCGGGCGGACAGACCGCTGGCATACAGCCCGCCCACTACGGCGCCCATGCTGGTGCCGGCGATCGCATCCACCGGCACGTGCAGTTGCTCGAGCACCTTGAGCACGCCGATATGAGCGGTGCCGCGCGAGCCGCCGCCAGAGAGCACCAGGCCGACACGCGGGCGGTGCTGGGCCGCTGCCGGTTGCGCAGCGGTCGGCTCCTGGGCGTTGCTGATGGCGGGGGCCGCGAGCCACAGAACTGCGAAGATGAGACTCAGCGCCCCGCAACGGGGTGTGACCACCCGTGTTGATCTCACGGCGCGAAGAATACCAGCATGCGGGCGCCGGTGCGCCCATGGCTCGCCGCCGGTGCGTACCTTCGCGGATAATGCCGCACATGAACTCATCCCGTGCGCGAACCCGCGGAAGTCCGGCGTGCGCCGCGTGCCTGACGATACTGTGCAGCGGCGCCGGCAGCGGCGCGCTGGCGCAGGCGCCGGCGGTGAGCGACTGGGGCTACTACGGTGGCGACGCGTTCGGCAGACGTTTCTCGAGTCTCGACCAGATCAACCGCAGCAACGTCACGCACCTGACGGTCGCTTGGACCTACCGTACCGGGGAGCTCGGCGCGGGCTTCGCGCGGGCCGGCAAGCTGACCTTCGAAGCCACGCCGGTGCTGGCATTCGGCATGCTGTACGTCGAGACCGGCACCAACATCGTGATCGCGCTCGACCCTGAGACCGGCAGCCCGCGCTGGCGTTTCGATCCGCAAGTCGATCGCGGCGGGCATTACGCCGAGGCCAGCTCGCGCGGCGTCAGTGTATGGGAGAGCGGCGAGCCTGGTCGCGGCGGTGCATGCCGGCGTCGCGTGTTCACCGGCACTCTCGATGCGCGCCTGCTGGCGCTCGATGCCGAGACCGGCAAGCCCTGCATGGGTTTCGGCGCCGCCGGCGAGATCGATCTGACACGGGGCATCCGCATCCGCGATCCCGGGGCCTACCTGGTCACCTCGCCGCCGGCCATCTACCGCAATATCGTGATCGTCGGCTCCGCGATCGCCGACAACCGCGCTACCGATGTCGAGCGCGGTCTGATCCGCGCCTACGACGCGGTGAGCGGGGCGCCGCTGTGGAGCTTCGATCCCCTGCCGGACTCGGCTGCGCACCCGGCGGCCCAGGAGTGGAACCTCAGCCAGGCGCTCGGCACGGGTGCGGGCAACGCCTGGGGCGTGATGTCGGTCGACGCCGAGCACGCGCTGGTACTGGTGCCGACCGGATCGGCCAGCCCGGATTTCTACGGCGGCCTGCGGCTCGGCAGCAACCGCTTCGCCGATTCACTGCTGGCGCTCGATGCGCGCAGCGGCCGCTTAGTGTGGCAGCAGCAGCTGGTGCATCACGACCTGTGGGATTTCGACGTCGCGGCGCAGCCGCTGCTCGGTGACGTGGACGTGCAGGGGGTGCCGGTGCCGGCGGTACTGCAGACGACCAAGACGGGCATGCTGTACGTCTTTGAGCGTACCCGCGGCACGCCGCTGTTCCCCGTTATCGAGAAGCCCGTGCCGGCGAGCCGCGTCCCCGGCGAGCGGGCTGCGCCCACGCAGCCCTTCTCCTCGCTTCCGGCGCTGACGCCCCAGGGGCCGGTGGCCGCTGCGGACGCCTGGGGCCTGACCTTCTGGGACCGCAGCCAGTGCCGCAGCCTCATCGAGTCGCTGCGCAATGAGGGCATCTTCACCCCTCCGGACATCCGCGGCACGCTGCTCTCGCCTGGTTATGTCGGCGGGGTGAACTGGGGAGGCGCGGTGTACGACGAGCAGCGCGAGCGCGTGATCGCCGCGGTCAACCATCTGCCGATGGTCGTCACGCTCATCCCGCCGCAGGCGCTCGAGAGCCAGGCGCGCTCGGGCGAGTATCCGCACTCGGAGTTCGCGCGCCAGGCCGGCACCCCCTATGCCATGCGACGCGAGCCGCTGCTCTCGCCGTGGGGACTGCCGTGCACGGCGCCTCCCTGGGGCACGCTGGTCAGCGTGGATCTGCGCCACAACCGCATCGCCTGGCAGGTGCCGCTCGGCACCACCGAAGGACTCACGCCCTGGTTCGTGCCGACCCACAACTTCGGGATGCCCAACATGGGCGGCCCGATTGCCACCGCCGGCGACCTGGTGTTCGTCGGCGCCGCCATGGACAGCTACCTGCGTGCCTTCGACATCGAGACCGGCAAGGAGCTGTGGAAGTACAAGCTGCCCGCGGGCGGGCAGGCCACCCCCATGACCTACCGCGCAGGCAACAGCCACCGCCAGTACCTGGTGATCAGCGCCGGCGGGCATGGCCCGCTCGGGACCCCGCGCGGGGACTACGTCGTCGCCTTCGCGCTGCCGCCTTCCGCAGCCGCACAACCGTAGGGTTCACAGCATGCTGTTTCTGATCCTGCCCTACCTCATCCAGGCCCTGCTGATCGTCCACGTGATCAAGACCGGCCGGAATCAGCTCTGGGTATGGGTGCTGCTGTTCGTGCCCTGGGGCGGCGGCCTGGCGTACCTGCTGGTGGAGATCATTCCCGAGCTGTTCCGCAGCCGCACCGCGCGGCGTACCGCGCGCAGCTTCCGCAAGGCGATCGATCCGGGGGCGGACCTGCGCCGCTACGAGAACGAGGCACGCCTCACCGCCAACGTCGCGAGCCGGCAGCGCTACGCCGAAGAGCTGGTGCGGCATGCTCGCTACGAGGAGGCCATCGCCCAGTACCGCGAGGCGCTCACGGGACTCTATGAGCACGACCCGAACCTGATGCTCGGGCTGGCGCAGGCACAGTTCGCCAAGGGCGAGGCGCGTGCTGCGCGCGCGACGCTCGATGAGCTCATCCGCCTCAATCCCGAGTTCCGCTCACCGACCGGGCATCTGCTGTACGCGCGTGCGCTCGAGGCCGAGGGGGATGTGCAGAAGGCGCTGGAGGAATACCGGGTGCTGGCACCGTCCTATCCCGGCGCCGAGGCCTGGGTACGCTACGCACAGCTGCTCAAGGCGCAGGGCCAGAATGCCGAGGCGCAGAAGGTGGTGCGCGAGCTGCTCGAGGCGGCGCGCATCGCGCCCGGTCACTACCGGCGCGCGCAGCGCGAGTGGCTGCAGGCGGCCGAGCGGCTCCTGTAGAGCAATGCGCACGCGAGCAGCGTGAGCAGGTCCATGGCGCCGCCACCCCCGCCCCCGCCGCCGCCGGCGGCCGCGCCGGTGGCCGTGCTGCTTCCGGAAGACGGCACCGTGTAGGAAACCGGCGCCAGGCACGCCTGGTCGCCGGCGCTCGCCGGAGCGGTCGAGCGGGTACTCGTGCCGCCAATCACTACCTGCGCAGAGTCGCTGCGGCCGGAGTCATCGGTCACGGTGAGCTGCACCAGGTAGGTGGTACCCGAGGTGTGCGGGGAAGAGACCACCAGCTGTGCGGGGGTGGGATTCTGCACCGGCGGCGGGTTGCTCGCCGGCCTGAGGAACGTCCACTGGTAGCTGACGATGCTGGCGTGACACGCCGCGGCGCTGCCCGAGGCATCAAGCGTCACCTGGCCTCCGGCCGGGTGGGTCGGCGCCGCGGCGATCGCGGCGATGGGGCGCAGCGCCTGCAGCACCGCGCCGTTGGCATTGTCCATGCCCGCCCCGCACGTCGCGGTGGTGCAATTGCACTCACCGGTCTGCAGGTCGGTGGCGCTCGCCGGCACGTGACACATGGGCACGCTCGGGTCGCTGGAAACGGGAAACTTGCTCGCCCCGCGCTGCAGACGGTGAATGAGCTGGGGCGCCGTCAGATTGCCGTTCACCGACAGCATCAGGCCGGCCGTGGCGGAGACGATGGGCGCGGCGAAGCTGGTGCCGATGTTAAAGTTGCTCTGATTGGTGTAGGTGTTGGCATGCGGCCCGGTCGTGCCGGTGTTGGTGGTGGTGTCGATCGAGAACAGGCACGGTTCGCCCGCGCCGCTGTTGACGCAGTTGCCGGCCGGCGCGCTGAGGGCGATCTGCGGGCCGAGGCTGCTGTATCCGACCTTGGTGCCCACCTGGCGCACCCCTGCGACACCTGCGACCCCTGCGCAGTTAGCGGGCGCATCCACCGGGCCGCCTTCGTTGCCCGCGGACACGACGACCAGAACGCCGGCTGCGGACAACTCGTCGATCAGCTGCTGATAGTCCTGGGGACAGCTGCCGGGCGCGCCGAGGCTCATATTGATGATCTGCGCGGGGTAGGGGTTGTCGGGCACCCCCTCGACGTGCATGCCGGCCGCCCACGCCATGGCGGCGAGGATGTCGGAGTCGTAACCGCCGCACTTGCCGAGCACGCGCACCGGCAGGATCCACCCGCTCCAGGTGGTGCCGGCGATGCCGGCCGCGTTGTTGGCGATGGCCCCGAGAATGCCGGCGGTGCGCGTCCCGTGCCAGCTGCTGTTGGTCACCTTGCAGTTCGCAAACAGCGGATTCTTGGTGTCGGCCGTCGACACCCAGTCACCGGGGTCCGAGGCGTCCGGGTCGCGGCCGTTGCCGTCGTTGGCGGTGAGGAACGCCGCTCCGGCATCCGCTCCGATCATGTCGTAACCGGGCAGCAGCCGGTTGGCACCGGCGCTGCGCAGGTCCGGGTGATCGAAGCGCACCCCGGTGTCGAGGTCGGCGATTACCAGGCCGGGGCTGCCGGTGGTCAGGTCCCAGGCGTTGACGGCATCGATCGCCGCGGGCTGGTCGTTCTGCAGGTACCACTGGTCGCTGAAGAGCGGATCGTCCGGCCCCGACAAAGCAAAGCGGCGCTGGTCGGGCTCGGCGTATTCCACTTCCCGGTCGGCGCGCAGCAGCGCGAGCGTCTGCGCGGGTGCCGCGCCGGGCGGCAGCTGCACCTGCAGCAGGTGCATGCCGGAGACGATCTGCTGCGAGGCGCGCAGATTCGTGCCCGCGCGCGCCGCCAGCGCGTTGATCCGCAGGCTCGCCGACTGAGGCTGCGGGGACCGGTCCGGCCGCAGCCTTACGATGAAGCGGCCGAGCGCTGCGGCCGGCGGCGCCGCAGCCGCAGGGCTCTGCGCGACTGCAATGGGTGCAGCCAATACGGCGAGCAGCGCGAGGACGGACCCGAGCGCGCGGGGAAAGGACAAGCGCATGGCGTCGACGATACCGTAAGGGCCGGCCCGGCTGGCGGGCTCAAGTCGCAGACGGTGACCGGGTTCGCGTTCCGGCCGGAATCTGCTGGGTTATGCAGTGAATGCCGCCGCCGCCCAGCAGGATCTCGCGCGCCGCGACCCCGACCACGCGCCGCGCCGGGAACAGCCGCCTAAGGCGCCGGGCGGCGAGCGCATCGCTGCGCGCATCGAGCAGCGGCATGACGATTCCGCCATTGGCGATATAGAAATTGACGTAGCTGGCGGCCAGGCGCTCGCCGGCGGTGCGCGGCTTGGTGCCCTCGCGCGCCACGATGCCGCGCGCCTCGCGCGCGCGCAGGTACAGCGGCGCGGGCAGTGGCAGGCGCGTCACCTTGAGACGTCGGCCGCGCGCATCGCGCGCCTGCTGCAGCCGCTCGAAGGCATCGAGCGAGATCGCATACTGCGGATCGCGGCGGCGCTCGGTCCAGGCGAGGCACACCTCGCCGGGGCGCACGAAGCAGGCCAGATTGTCGACGTGCCCGTCGGTCTCGTCATTGAACACCCCCTGGCCCAACCAGATGATGTGCGTGACGCCGAGATAGGCGCGCAGCTGCGCCTCCACCTGCTCGCGGCCGAGCGTCGGATTACGGTTGGGATTGAGCAGGCATTGCTCGGTTACCAGGGCGGTGCCCTCCCCGTCCACGTGGATGGCACCGCCTTCGTTAACGATCGGCGCGCGGTAGCGCGCGAAGCGCTCGCACTCCAGCACCTTGCGCGCCACCAGATCGTCCTGGTCCCAGGGAAAATACAGTCCGCCGTTGAGCCCGCCCCAGGCGTTGAAGTGCCAGTCGACCCCGCGCACCGTGCCGCGCCGGTTGACGACGCAGCTCGGTCCTACATCGCGCATCCAGCAATCGTCGTGCGCCATCTCCACGAGGCGCACGCTCTCGGGAAGCAGAGCGCGCGCGCTCAGGTAGTGCGCCCTGGATGCCCCGACGGTCACGGGCTCGAACTGCGCAATCGCTGCGGCTACCCGCGCGAACGCCAGCTGCGCCGGGCGTGCCGCCTCGCGCCAGTTGTCGGGTCGCTCCGGCCACAGCATCCAGCAGCCGGCGTGTGGCTCGAACTCGGCCGGCATGCGGAAACCGTCGGCGGCGGGAGTACCCGTGAGGGTGCGGGTCATTTACGCAGGCGGCTGTGCCGGAAACCGTAGAAGGCGTAGATCGACATGCCGATGGCGGTCCAGACCACGAGGCGCATCCAGGTCGCAAACGAGAGCGTCAGCGTCAGGCCGAGACAGCACAGCGCCCCGAGCACGCAGGTGACCGGTGCCCACGGCACGCGGAACGGGCGCGGCATATCCGGGCGTGTATAGCGCAGCACCAGCACGCCGATACACACCACCGCGAACGCCAGCAGGATCCCCATGGAGATGAGATCCGCCAGCACATCGAGGGGAAAGACCGCGGCGATCAGAGCGGCACCTACACCGGTAACCACCGTCGATACGTGTGGAGTCTTGAAGCGCGGGTGACAACGGCTCATCGCCGGCGGCAGCAGTCCGTCGTCTGCCATCGACAGCAGGATGCGCGGCTGACCGAGGAGCGAGGTGAGGATCACGGAGGTCATGCCGGCGATAACGCCCACCTTGAGGACCCACGACAGCCAGGAAAGCTGCGGATGCGCATCGAGCGCCACGGCTACCGGCGCATCTGAGTCGAGCTTCTGATAGGGCACCATGCCGGTGAGCACGCTCGCCATGGCCACGTACAGCACGGCCGAGATCAGCAGCGCGCCGATGATGCCGAGCGGCAGATCGCGCTGCGGATTGCGCGCCTCGAGCGCCGTAGTCGAAGCAGTGTCGAAGCCCACGTAGGAGAAGAAGATGATGGCAGCACCTTTCAGCACGCCGCTCGCGCCGAATTGACCAAAGGTACCGGTGTTGGGCGGTATATAAGGAGTCCAGTTCGCGCGATCCACGAACTTCAGGCCCGCGATCACGATGATGACGATGATGGCCACCTTGAGTGTGACCATGAGGGTGTTGGCGTGGGCCGAGCCGCGCACGCCCACATACAGCAGCGCGGTCATGGCGGCGATAATCAGCACCGCCGGCACGTTGACGATGGCACCGGTGGTTATAAGGTGATCGTGCTTGTCGAGCCCGATCGGTGCGTTAACGAGCGCGGCCGGCAGATGGATGTGCGCATCGTTGAGCAGGCTCACCACGTAACCCGACCAGCTCACCGCCACCGCAGAAGCCGAGATCGCATACTCGAGCAGCAGGTTCCAGCCGATAAACCAGGCGAGCGCCTCACCGAGCGTGGCGTACGTATAACTGTAGGCGCTGCCGGGCACCGGCAGGAATGCCGCGAACTCGGAATAACATAGCGCCGCAAGCCCGCCGCCGAAGGCGGCAATCAGGAGCGAGAGCGTGATCGCGGGCCCGGCCTGGTTCGCGGCGACGGTGCCCGTGAGCACGAAAATACCCGAGCCGATGGTGGCACCCAGCCCGATGGCAATGAGCGCCCGTGCGCTCAGCACCTGCTTCAGGCGGGCCTTGCCGGGAGGCGCCGGATCGATGGACCGTACCGCGCACAGCTGGCGCAGCAACGACGGTCGTACGAGCCCCGCGGCGCCGCTCTTATCAATGGCGTTCGACATAGCGCTGTTCGCTTCCCCCTGGCTCTCGAGCTTAAGGCCAGTCTCTCATACGCGCCGGCGCTTGAGTTAGCGGCGGCCCGCGCCCAGACGTGTGTGCTAGCATTTCGCGCCCGGCGGCTCACGCCCCGGCGCTTTCTCAGGAGAATTCCCGCTATGTCCACGGCCCCGAGTCCCAAGGTCACGCCGCCCGCGCAGGGGGCGAAGATCACGATCAGCAACGGCAAGCTGAACGTACCCGCCAACCCCATCATTCCCTTCATCGAAGGCGACGGCACGGGAGCGGATATCTGGCGCGCGACCGTGCGCGTCATGGATGCTGCGGTCGCCAAGGCCTACGGGGGCACGCGTCGCATCCACTGGATGGAGGTGTACGCGGGCGAGAAGTCCAACAAGCTCTTCAACACCTGGCTGCCCGAGGAAACCGTGGCGGCCTGCCGCGAGTACCTGGTGTCGATCAAGGGCCCCCTCACCACGCCGGTCGGCGGCGGCATACGCTCCCTCAACGTGGCCCTGCGCCAGATGCTCGACCTGTACGTGTGCCTGCGACCGGTGCGCTGGTTCAAGGGCGTCCCCTCCCCGGTCCGGCACCCCGAAAAGGTCGACATGGTGATCTTCCGCGAGAACACCGAGGACATCTATGCCGGCATCGAGTTCGAAGCCGGCACCGCGGAGAACCGGAAGTTCCTCGAGCTGTTCCGCCAGGCTTTCCCCAAGGCGTACGCCAAGATCCGTTTCCCGGAAAGCTCCGGTATCGGCATCAAGCCGGTGTCGAAGGAAGGCTCCGAGCGGCTGGTCCGCGCCGCGCTCAGCTACGCGATCACCAACAAGCGCAAGAGCGTCACGCTGGTGCACAAGGGCAACATCCAGAAGTTCACCGAAGGGGCGTTCCGCAACTGGGGCTACAAGCTCGCGGAAGCCGAGTTCGCCGCACAGACCTACACCTGGGAGCAGTGGGAGCGCACCAAAGTTGCCAGGGGAGAGAAGGAGGCCAACGCGGAGATGGATGCGGCCAGGAAGTCCGGCCGCGTCCTCGTCAAGGACGCGATCGCAGACATCACGCTGCAGCAGGTGCTGACGCGCCCCGAGGAATTTGACGTCATCGCGACCCCCAATCTCAACGGCGACTACCTCTCGGATGCGCTCGCTGCGCAGGTGGGCGGCATCGGCATCGCGCCCGGTGGCAACATCAACTACCTGACCGGGCACGCGGTGTTCGAGGCCACGCACGGCACCGCGCCCAAGTACGCCAACCTCGACAAGGTGAACCCGGGTTCGGTGATCCTCTCCGGAGAGATGATGTTCCGCTATCTCGGCTGGGCGGAAGCGGCGGATGCGATCATTGGCGCAATGGACCGCACCATCGGGCAAAAGATCGTCACCTACGACTTCGCCCGTCTCATGGAAGGGGCGCACGAGGTCTCCACCAGCGCATTCGGCGACGCGCTGATCCGCAACCTCTGACGCAGATGCGCGCACAGCGCAGCCGTGGCGGCTCATGAGCGGCTACTCGGGCACACCGCTCGCGCAGAAGCTGGGAATCCGTGCCGGCAACCACGTGTTCCTGCACGCCGCGCCGCAGAACTATGCCGACCTCGTGGCGCCACTGCCCCCCGGGGTGCGCCTGGTGACGACGGACGCCGACGCCGATCTGCTGCACATATTCGCCACCGAGCGCGCGCTGCTCGAAAAACTGCTGAAACGCCTGCGTGCGCGCATGGGCGCAGATGCGGCCCTGTGGGTGAGCTGGCCCAAGAAAGCCTCCGGGATAGCCACCGACATCACCGAAGACACCATCCGCACGCTCGCCCTGCCGCTCGGGCTGGTCGATATCAAGGTGTGCGCCGTGGATCATACCTGGTCGGGCCTGAAGCTCGTGATCCGCAAGAGCGAGCGGCCCGCCGGGACAAGGAAGGCGCGGCGCGGCGTGCAGCGCGCATGAGCGCCGACGGCGGCGGCGTCCTCGACTGGGCTCGCCGGGTACAGGCGATCGCCCAGAACGGGCTCGCCTACAGCACCGATCCGTTCGACCGCGAGCGCTACGCACAGCTGCAGGAGCTGGTCGCCGGGCTGCTGTCCCGAGAGCTGCAGCTGCCGCTGACCGCGGTGCGCGGCTTCTGGGAGAGCGAGAGCGGCTATGCGACCCCCAAGGTCGATGTGCGCGGCGCGGTGTTCCAGGAGGACCGCGTGCTGCTGGTGCGCGAGCGCAGCGACGGGCGCTGGACGCTCCCCGGCGGCTGGGTGGACGTGAACGAGGCGCCGTCGCAGGCCGTCGAGCGCGAGATCCGCGAAGAATCCGGCTACCAGGCGCGCGCGGTCAAACTTGCGGCGCTGGTGGACAGGAACCGCCATCCGCATCCGCCGGGGATACACCACATCTACAAGCTCATGTTCCTGTGCGAGCTCACCGGCGGCAGCCCCGCCACCAGCAGCGAGACCGACGCGGTGGAATTCTTTGCGGTGCGCGCACTGCCGGAACTGTCGCGGGGGCGCACCCTCCCGGAACAGATCGAGCGTCTGTACCAGCACCGGCTGCATCCGGGGCTGCCGACCGACTTCGACTAAGCGCCGCGCCCGCATGCACGCCAGCGCCGGCCCCAGCTCCCGCACCGCCGCCGCGTGCGCGCGCCACATCGTGGAAGCGTTCGCGCACTACAACGCCGAGTTCCGCGCGATCACCCGCCGCGCGCCGCAGCGCTTCGACGCCCGCGACTGGAAGGGAGGACAGCGCGACGCGGTAGAGCGCATCGAACTCTACGATCGCTTCGTGAACCAGACGATCGCGGAGCTGTGCGAGAGTTTGGGCGATGCGGCACGCGACCGGCTCCTGTGGCGGCAGATCCACGGCGAGTTCGCCACGCAGATCCCGAGCCTGCCGGACCCGGAGTTCACCAAGACCTTCTTCAGCTCCATCAGCCGGCGCCTGTTCGGCACCGTCGGTGTGGCGCCGGACATCGAGTTCGTGGCCACCGAGCTTGACCCGCTCGCGAACCTCAGCTCCGCCGTGGCGACCAACACCTACGTCAATCACGGCTCGCTGTCGCTGCTGTTCGAGGACCTGCTGGGCGACGTACGGTTCCGCTCGCCGTGGAGGGATCTCGACAAGAGCATCGAGCACGTGACCAGCGAGGTGCGCGCGCACTTGCGCGCACACGGCGAGCGCCGCGAGGTCACCCAAGTCGAGGTGATCCGCCCGGTGTTCTACCAGATCTCGCGTGCCTACCTGGTGGCGCGGGTCGCGTGCCGCGGACTCGTGTTACCGCTGGTGATCGCGCTCAAGAACACCGACGGCGGCGTGCTGGTGGACGCGGTGATGCTGTCCGAGGACGATGTCAGCATCGTATTCAGCTTCACGCGCTCCTATTTTCACGTCGATCTGGAGCGAGTGGCCGAAGCGGTGGTGTTCCTGAAATCGCTCCTGCCACGCAAGCCGGTGAGCGAGCTGTTCACGGTGCTGGGGCGTGCCCGCCAGGGCAAGACCGAGCGCTACCGCGAGCTGATGCGCCACCTGGACCGCACCCGCGACCAGTTCGTGCATGCCGCCGGCGAGCGGGGACTGGTGATGGTGTGCTTCACCCTGCCCTCCTTCGACGTGGTCTTCAAGGTAATCCGCGACCGCTTCGCGTACCCCAAGACGGTGCTGCGCGAGGACGTGATGGCCAAATACCAGTTGGTGTTCATACACGACCGCGCCGGACGCCTGGTGGACGCCCAGGAGTTCCGCCGCCTGCGGTTTCCGCGCGACCGCTTCGCCCCCGAATTGCTGGAGGAACTGCGGCGCGAGACCCCCCAGACCGTGCACGAGGACGGCGCGGACCTGGTCTTCGACCACCTGTACATCGAGCGGCGCATGACGCCGCTCAATCTGTACCTGCGCGGCGCCTCTGCGGAGGACGGCGAGCGCGTGGTGCTCGACTACGGTCAGTGCATCCGCGATCTGGCCTATACCAACATCTTCCCGGGCGATCTGCTGCTGAAGAATTTCGGTGTCACCCGCCACGGGCGCGTGATCTTCTACGACTATGACGAGCTGTGCCAGGTCACGGACTGCAACTTCCGCGACGTGCCGACAGCCACCAACGCCGAGGACGAGATGCGTGCCGAAGCCTGGTTCTACGTCGCGGACAACGACGTGTTTCCGGAGACCTTCATCAACTTCCTCGGCTTCAACGACGCGCAGCGGGCCGCGCTGCTGCGCATGCATGGGGAGATCCTGAGTGCGAGTTTCTGGCGCGGCGTGCAGCAGCGTCTCAGGGAGGGCGAGGTGATGGAGGTGCTGCCCTATCACCCGCACCGCGTGCGGGTGGCCTCGAGCCTCTAGCGGCGCGCCGCGGCACCCGGCTGTGGGACGGTGACCGCTGCATCGAGCGTGACAGTGAACGAGGGGTGTGGCGTGCCGCAGCGGAAGTCCGCGGAGGTCACGCGCACCGGCAGTGTGCCGAGCAGTTCATCGCGCAGCTGCTGCATCAGCGCGCAGTCCGCCCCCTGCAGCGAAGCCGGCTGTCCGGGAGACAGTCGGATCATCTTCTCCACGCTCGAGGTATCGGCGTAACGCGCCTGCGCGGGGCTCAGCTCGAAGGGCAACTGGAACTTCACGTGCACGCTCGGGGAGCGCATGGCGGCGCCGCCCTTCACCTGGCACCCTTGCGGCTCGATCAGCATGTAATGGCGCGCACCGATCTGCAGCAGCACGTCACGGAACTTGTACCACAGGTCCATGCACGAGTAGCTCGTGGGCAGGTCCTGCAGGTCGATGAGCAGGTCGTAGGTGCGCCACTGCGCGGGCACGGGAGCGGCGGAGCTGGCCGCCGCGCTGGAAATTGCCGTGCAGGTCGCCAGCAGCGCGAGCCCCACGAGCGCGGCACCGAAGCCGAGGTGCGCGCCTTTATGCTCCCACGCGCTCAACTTCCATCACCATGCGCGGCCGCGGTGCAGGCACTTCGGGTGCGATGTCCAGCTCGGCGAGCGCGCGGTTGGCATGTTCCCAGTTCACCAGGTCCTCCAGAAACATGTTCACGTAGGCACTGCGGCGGTTCTGATGGTCCAGATAGTAGGCATGCTCCCACAGGTCGAGGGCCAGCAGCGCCGTGTCGCCGCGCACCAGCGGCGTGGCAGCGTTGCTGGTGGCCACGATCTCCAGGCTGCCTGCACGCCACACCAGCCACAGCCAGCCGCTGCCGAAGTGCCCGCTAGCGGCTTCCTTGAATTCGTGCACGAAGCACTCGTACGAACCGAAGCGCGTGCGGATCAGCTCTCCGACCAACCCGGAAGCCGCGCCGCCGCCACGCGGTCGCATCGAATGCCAGAAGAGGTTGTGATTCCATACTTCGGCGGCGTAGCGATACAGCGCATGTTGTGCCGGATTGCGCTCGGTGAGACGGATCAGTTCCTCCAGCGACAGCGCCTCGAACTCACTGCCGCGCACCATGGCTCTCATGCGGTCGAAGCACACGCGCTGGTGACGCAGCAGATGAAACACCAGCGTGTCGCGCGACATCGCCGGCTCCAGATCGGAGAAGTTGTAAGGCATCGCGGGGGGCACGATGTTCATGTGGCATCCTTCCTGGATGAGTGGTCTTCGAATCCGGACTCCGAGTTCAGCCCATGGGTCAGCCCATACGACATGATGATCCCGTGCCGGTTCCCGAAGCAATCTGCAGAAATGCGCGCATGCGGCGTTTTCTGACTTGGTGTCGTCGCGGCGGCTGACTGTCAGCGCCTCGTCGGGAGGTTATGGTGAGTTCTTACGGTTTGTGCAGATTCTGCCCGAGGAAGGTTTCAAGTTTTTGGTAGAGGGCGAGGCGCATGTCCGGCCGCAGCAGGCTGTGCTCGCCCTCCGGAATCAGCAGCAGCTCGTGGGGCACGTAGCTCGCAGCGAGCGCCTTGGCCATCTCGCGACTCTGGCCGGCGAGCACTGTGGTGTCATTCTCCCCGTGCACGAGCAGCACCGGGACGCGGATACGGTCGGCGTGCAGGAGCGGGGACTCGGCCTTCAGCTCAGCTGTGTCCGAACCGGTGGACTCCAGCAATGCGTCCTTGTCGCCGTAGAAGCGCGAGGCGTCGCGCGCGAGCTGCGACAGGTCCGAGACACCTGCGATGCTCACCGCGCAGCGGTACAACTGCGGTTGCTTGATCACCCCGACGAGCGCGGCGTAACCGCCGTAGCTCCAGCCGACGATGCACAGCCGCGCCGGATCCGCGATTCCCTGGCTGATGAGCCAGCGCGCGCCCGCAGTGATGTCGTCGTTCATGACCGTGCCCCAGGCGTGGCGGCCGGCCTCCTCCCACTGCTGTCCGAAGCCGCTCGAGCCGCGGAAGTTGAGCTGCAGCACCGCGTAGCCGCGGCTGGCCAAGAACTGCAGCAGCGGGTCGTAGCCCCAACTGTCGCGGGCGTGCGGACCTCCGTGTGGAAACACCACCGCCGGCAGCGGTTGCCGCGGGCTCGCGCCGCGCGGCAGCGTCAGGTAGCCAGGAATCCGAATGCCGTCAGGTCCGGGGACGGTGATCGGCTGCATCGGAGCGAGCTCGTCGGGCGACAGGTCGGGGTTCTCGGCCCCGAGCGCAGTCAGTGCGTGCGTGGCCGTAACCATCAGGTCGTAGCGCGGCGGCAGCACGTCGCTGGAAGACATGACGATCAGCCTGCTGCCGTCGGGTGTGGCGTCGACCACGCGGTGATAGGTGCCGGAGAACGCCCGCTCGAGCGCCGCCTCGACAGCACGGGCCTCGGGGTCGATATAGAAGATGTAGGGACGGTCGGTCTGGTACTGGAAGCCCGCCACGTGCCAATCGGTGGGCCACTCGATGAGGGCGTCGACGTCCACCTCGGGCCTTGAGAACACCAATTGCATGTCGTGACTTGCGGCCAGGTCCATCTCCCAGATCGCGGCCCGCTGCGCCTGCGGTGCCAGCACGTACAGACGGTTCGGCAGCGACCCAAAGGCAAGCGGGTCGAAGTGTGAGCGCTCGAAGCGCTTGAATTGCTCGATGGTGCGCCAGGAGTCCCACGGCCCATTGCGCGCTACATAGATGGCCTCGCCGCTGCGGAAGCCGTAGCCGAAGCGCACCACGCCCTGGTGGTCGGCGATCCAGTCGATGACCGGCGGATGCTCGCGCACCACCAGCTGCAGGTTGCCGCTGTCGACGTCCAGCCGGAAGACCGAGGGAAACAGGCCGTCTTGCGTGGCGAGTTCGATGAGCACGTGATGCGGATCGTTCGGAAGCCAGGCGACGATGCGATCCTGGTACTGTGCGAATGCGACCGGGCGCGCGTTGATCACGGCGTTCTGGAACAGCACCCGCGCCCCGCTGCCGTCCGCATTCAGCGCCACCAGGCGTGAGGCCGGGAACGGGTGCATGCCGCTGGCGTGCAGCACGCCCTGGAAGTGGCACAACAGCCGGGTTTCGCTCTTGAACGCGCAGCGGGTCGCACGGAAAGTGGCGCCGCCGCCGCGCAACAGCGGATGCAGCTCACCGCTGCGCAGGTCGCGCAGCATCACGTACCGGACGCCGCCGACGGTCGACAGGTACACCAGGCGTGTGCCATCCGGGGAGATGTGCGGCGCTTCCATTTGCGCGCCGGCGGCGAATAGTTGCGCCGGGATAGCCGCGGCGGCGGGGACGCTGCCGGCAAGGCCCTTGAGGGCGAGGAGTGCAGCACCGGCGCCCCGCGCCAATGCACCGACGAGCATCCGACCTCCTGGTGCGCCACCGTTCGTGCGCCCTGAACAGTGTAGCCTGTGGCGGGCCGTTTCAGGAGTCTGCGGCGGCGAGCGCGCGCGTGAGATCCTCGAGGAGGTCGTCGGGATCCTCCAGCCCGATGGACAGGCGGATGGTGCCTTCGGTGATAGCAGAAATGCGCTGCTGCTCCGCGCTCAGTTCCCGCCCCCCCATCATCTGTGGCGTAACCACCAGCGACTCGGTCGACCCCAGGCTGGCGGCAAGCGCGAACAGCTGCAGGGTGTCGGCAAAGCGCCGCGCTGCGGCCGAACCGCCCTTGAGATCGAAGCTGACGATGGTGCCGAAATCCTGCATTTGCCGGGCGGCCAGGGCATGCTGGGGATGAGTTGCAAGTCCCGGGTAATGCACCCGCGCCACCGCCGGGTGCGCGGCCAGCAGGGCCGCCACCTGCGCGGCCGCGGCGCTCTGGGCCTGGTAGCGCACGAAGTAGGTCTTGAGGCCGCGCAGTATGAGGAACGCGGCGTGCGGGTCGAGCGTACCGCCGAGCGCGCTGAAATCGGTGCGCATGCCGCGGATCAGCTCACGGCGTGCGATCACCGCCCCGCCCATGACGTCGCCCGTTCCCGAGGCGTACTTGGTGAGGCTGTGGATGAACACGTCCACCTCGAAGTTGCCGTGCTGATGCAGGCCGGCAAAGGTGTTGTCCATGACGCACAGCGCGCCGGCTGCGTGCGCCAAACGCGCGAGCGCTGCGACGTCCGCGATCTTAGTCACCGGGTTGGTCGGGCTCTCGAAGAACACCAGGCGCACCGGCTGTGCCGCGAGCGCTCGCTCGACTCCGGCCAGATCCTCGACGGACAAGAGCGTGTGCGTCACGCCGAAGCGCCCGAGCAGCCGGCGGATGAGATAGCGCGTGGGGTTGTAGGTTTCGACGAAGCAGATGACGTGGTCGCCCTGCTTGGTGAGCGCCAGCAGGGCTTGGGAGATGGCACTGACCCCGGAAGCGCTCACCAGGCAGTCCTCGCGATCCTGCAGCTCGGCGAGCAGCAGCTCCAGCTGGCGCGTGGTCGGATTCGAGGTGCGCGAGTAGAAGAAGCCGGGACGCTCGCCGCGCAGGAAGCGCTCGGTGTCGGCGAGCGTGTCGAACTCGAATTTGACCGTCTGGTAGATCGGGGCTACCAGCGGGTGATTGCCGGGTGGCACGTCTACCTCAGGGGGATGGTTGACGCGCGTGGGTTTCTTCATGGTTCGAGGGTAAAACGGTCGGCGTCCAGGTGCGCGGGGAACTTCTGCCGGAACGCCGCCAGTGGCGCAGCCTGCAGCTCCACATTCACGAGCGTCGCGGCGTCCCCGGCTTCCGCCAGCGGTTGGCCGAGAAAATCGATCGCCGCACTGTCACCGGCATGGGCCACACCGAGCCCGTCCGCGCCGACGCGATTGACACCGACGACGTACGCGAGGTTCTCGATGGCACGTGCCCGCAGCAATTGCCGCCAAGCGGCGGCGCGCGCCGCGGGCCAGTTCGCCACGTATACCAGCAGCTGGTAGTCGAGCTCGGGGCGGCGGCGGCTGAACACCGGGAAGCGCAGGTCGTAGCACACCAGCGGACAGACATTGAACCCGCGCCAAGGCACGCTCCAGGCCGCGCGCCCCGGGGTGAAGTACTGGTGCTCGCGACCCATGCGGAACAGGTGGCGCTTGTCGTAATGGCGCAGCTGCGCGCCGGGCTCGGCCCACAGCAGGCGGTTGTAATAGTGACCGTCCTGCAAGGTGATTACGCTGCCGGCGACGGCCGCATCCAGACGCCCCGCCAGGTCCAACAGCCACGCGGTGCTCGGGCCTTGCACCGGCTCGGCGAGCCGTTCGACCTCCATGCTGAAGCCGGTGGTAAAGGTCTCCGGCAGCAACACCAGGTCGGTGCGCCCGGTTAGCGGCAGCAACAGCGCCTCGAAATGCGCGCGGTTGGCTGCCGGGTCCTGCCATGCGAGTGGCTGCTGCACGAGCGTGACGCGCAGCGAGCTCATGCTCCGCCCCTCCCGAGCCTGGTCGCGAAGTCGTTGAGTTGCGCCGCCGCCTGATCGAGCGTGCTGTCGCGCTTGGCGATGCACAGCCGCACGAATGGCAGCCGCGGCGGGTCGGCATAGAAAGGCGAGAGCGGAATACTGGCCACACGCGCCTCGGTGAGCAGCCGCTCGGCGAAGGCGAGATCGTTCTCGCGCGCCAGCGCTGTGAAATCGAGCAGCTGAAAATAGGTGCCCTGGGCTGGGGGGAGTGCGAAGCCTGAGCCCGCCAGCGCGCTGCGCAGGCGATCGCGCTTGCCCTGGAAGAAGTCCGCCAGCGCCGCGCCGCAGTCGGGCCGGGCCGTCAGGTAAGCCGCGATGGCGTGCTGCAGGGGATGGGAAATGCTGAAGGTGTTGAACTGGTGCACCTTGCGCAGCTCGCGCGTCAGCGGCGCTGGCGCCACGCAGTAACCGACGCGCAGGCCGGTGGCGTGCAGAGTCTTGCCGAAGGAGAACACCGCGAAGGCGCGCGGCGCGAGCGCCGGCTGCGTGAGCACGCTGTGGTGGCGGCCGCCATCAAACACCACGTGCTCGTAGACCTCATCGGACAGCACCAGGATGTCGCGCTCGGCGATCAGCCGCGCCAGCGCCTCGAGGTCGGATGCGCTGGCTGTGGTGCAGGCCGGGTTGTGGGGGCTGTTGAACAGCACCAGGCGCGTGCGGGGCGTCAGCGCCGCGCGCACCCGATCCCAGTCATAGCGAAACCCGGGCTGCATGAGCGGCAGCCGTACGCAGCGTCCGCCGGCAAGGCGCACCGCCGGCTCGTAGGAGTCGTACGCCGGATCGAAGACGATGGCCTCATCCCCGGGGCCGACGACCGCCTGCACCGCCGAGTAGATGGCCTCGGTCGCACCCAGGGTCACGGTGATCTCGGTGTCCGGGTCCACGGCGATGCCGTACGAGGCGTGCAGCTTCAGCGCGATGCGCTCGCGCAAAGCCGGCAACCCCTCCATGGGCGCGTACTGGTTGTGGCCGCCTGCCATGGCCGCGGTGACCAGCTCGGTGAGCTTCGGATCGATGTCGTAGTCCGGGAACCCCTGTCCGAGATTGAGCGCCCCGAGGTCGCGCGCCCGGCGCGACATCACCGTGAAGATCGTGGTGCCGACCTCGGGGAGCTTGCTTACCACGCAGAACGCCCGGGGCACTTCAGGCGCTGGTCTCGGCCGCCGCCAGCGCCGCGCCGACCACCCCCGCCTGCCCGGCGAAGTGCGCCGGTCGCAGCACCGCTGGCGAGCGCAGCAGCGGGGCAAACTCCTCGAAGCGCTCGCTCACTGCACCGCCCAGGATGAACACGTCCGGCCAGAACAGCGCGTGCAGCCGCGCGAGGTACTCGTTGAGGCGCGCACTCCAGGTCGGGAAGTCGAGCTTCTCCACGGTTCGCACATGAGCGGAGGCCCACTTTTCCGCGTCCATGCCGCGCAGCTCCAGGTGTCCGAGCTCGGTGTTGGGAAACAGCTTACCGTCGCAGAACAGTGCGGTGCCGATGCCGGTGCCGAGCGTCAACAATATGACGATGCCGCTGGTGCCGCGCCCCGCGCCCCAGCGCATCTCGGCCACTCCGGCTGCGTCCGCGTCGTTGAGCAGCAACGCGGGGCGGCCGAGCGCGCGTGCCGCCAGCGCGGCACCGTCGGCGCCGATCCAGGCGTGGTCGATGTTGGCGGCGGTACGCACGATGCCGTTCTTTACCACACTCGGAAAGGCGATGCCGACTGTGCCGGACGGGCCGGGCAGGCGCGCCGCCAGCCCGGCGATCACCGGCATGAGCGCTGCTGGCGGCGAGGATCGCGGCGTCGGCGCCGAGATCAGCTCGCCGGTGACCCGGCCCGCCTCCACATCGACGATGCCCGCCTTGACCGCCGACCCCCCGACATCGATCCCCAGCACGAGGTTTGTCATACACGGTGCCTCACAGGTTGGCCGCGGCGGCGAGCTGCAGGTCGCGCTCGTGAAGGCGCTGGCGGTAGCTCATCCACGCGGTGGAAACGGCGATGCCGGTGGCGACGATCAGCACCATGATGGTGGCGAGCGCGTTCACGTCAGGTGTCACGCCAAAGCGCACCTTGGAGAAGATGACCATCGGCAACGTGCTCGATCCCGGGCCGGCGACAAACTGGGTGATCACCAGATCATCCCAGGACAGCGTGAACGCCAGCAACCACCCGGAGGCGATGGCCGGCATGATCAGCGGCAGCGTGACGCGCAGGAACACCCCCACGGGGCGCGCGCCCAGGTCCATGGCGGCCTCCTCCAGCGATTCGTCGAAGCCGGCAAGGCGCGACTGCACCACCACCGTGACGTACGCCATGCAGAAGGTGATGTGCGCGAGCGTGATCGTGACCGCGCCGACCCCGCGCGGCCAGCCGATCAGCTGCCCCAGGGCGACGAACAGCAGCAGCAGCGACAGCCCGGTGATGACCTCGGGCATGACCAGCGGCGCGGTCACCATCCCAGCGAGCAGCAGCCGCCCGCGAAAGCGGCCGAAACGCGCCAGTGCCATGCCGGCGAGGGTGCCGAGTACCACTGAACAGCTCGCGGAGATGAGTGCGATGCGGATCGACAGCCAGGCCGCGCCCAGGATCTGCTCGTTGCTCGCCAGCGCGACATACCACTTGAGAGTCGGTGAACGGGCCGCGTCCCACACGGTGACGAGGCGCGAGTTGTTGAACGAGAACACGATCATCGAGACGATGGGCACGTACAGAAACACCAGCCCCAGCACCAGCGCGGTACGCACGAGCAGTCCGCGCGGCTTCACTTGGTCGCCTCAAGCCCGCGTCGCTCGAGACGCTGGAACAGCATGATCGGCACGACCAGTATCAGCAGCACCACGATCGCCACCGCGCTCGCCACCGGCCAATCGCGGTTCTCGAAGAACTCATCCGACAGCACGCGCCCGATCATCAGCTGGTCGGCGCGACCGAGCAGTGTGGGGATCACGTATTCACCCACCGCCGGAATGAACACCAGCAGGCACCCGGCGGCGATGCCAGGCAGCGACTGCGGCACGGTGATCCGCCAGAACGCCCGCCACGGCCGCGCCCCGAGGTCGGCGGCTGCCTCCAGCAGCGTGAGGTCGTGCTTTTCCAGGTTGGCATACAGCGGCAGGATCATGAAGGGCAGGTACGAATATACGATGCCGATGTAGACCGCGAAGTCCGTCTGCATCAGCGCCAGCGGATGCTGGATCACTCCGAGGTACAGCAGCACGTTGTTGATGACGCCGTTGTTGTTCAGCAGTCCGATCCAGGCATACACACGCAGCAGGAACGAGGTCCAGAACGGCAGTATGATGAGCATCAGCAGCATCTGCCGCGTGCCGCTGCCGGCGCGCGCGATGGCATAGGCCATCGGGTAGCCGATCAGCAGACAGCACAGCGTCGACACTGCGGCCACCTTGAGCGAGTACAGGTAGGAGCTGACGTACAGCGGATCGGTGAACAGGAACGAGTATGCCGACCAGTGAACCTGCAGCTGCGGCGCGCCGTGGCGCCAGGTCAAAAGCGGCGTGTACGGCGGGATGGCGAGACGCACCTCCGAGAACGAGATGCGAAACACGATGATGAACGGAATCAGGAACAGGACCAGCAGCCACACGGTGGGGATCCCCGCCACCAGCCGCCGCCCGGAGGCCTGCGTCAGGTGCATCGGCGCTACTCGCTGAGCACCACGGGGCTCGAGTCGTGCCAGGAGAGCCATACGCTCTCCCCGCGCGCGAGCGGCCGCTCGCCGCCGCGGGTGATGTTCGGCAGCGTCACGCGCAGCATGCGGCCCGAGGCGATCTGCACCAGGTAGATCGACATATCTCCCATGTAGGCGATCTCGCGCACCGTACCGCGCACCGCGTTGTCGGCTCCGGCCGGTGCCGGTGGGGGCTGCCGGCCGATGTTGATCTTTTCCGGGCGGATTGCGGTCCACACGGTCGCGCCCGGTGTGCACTGGCGCAGGCGCTGAGTGCGCACCGCACATCCGAGCTCGCCGCACTCGATGCGCACGAAGTCCACACCCTCCTCGCGTACGCAGCCCTCGAACATGTTGACCGAGCCGATGAAGTCGGCCACGAAACGCGACGCCGGCGACTCGTAGATGTCCGCCGGGGTGCCCACCTGCACGATCTTGCCGTGATTCATGACGCCCAGCCGCTGGCCGAGGGTCATGGCCTCTTCCTGATCGTGCGTGACTACGATGAAGGTCACGCCGAGGCGCTGCTGAATGTTGAGCAGCTCGAACTGCGTGTGCTCGCGCAGCTTCTTGTCGAGCGCTGCCAGCGGCTCATCGAGCAGCAGCAGCTTCGGGCGCTTCACCAGCGCGCGCGCCAGCGCCACGCGTTGCCGCTGCCCACCGGAGAGCTGATGCGGCTTGCGCGCGCCGAAGCCACCCATCTTCACGATGTCGAGGATCTCGCCCACCTGACGGCGGATGGCATCGCGCGCGAGCCCCTCCTGCTCCAGGCCGAAGGCCACGTTCTTCTCGACGCTCATGTGCGGAAATAGTGCGTACGACTGGAACATCATGTTGACGGGGCGCTCGTAGGGCGGGATGGTGCTCATATCCGCGCCGTCGATTTGGATGCTGCCCGCCGTCGGGCGCTCGAAGCCGGCGAGCATGCGCAGCAGCGTGGTCTTGCCGGAGCCGGAGCCCCCCAGCAGACAGAAGATCTCGCCCCGCCGGATGTCGAGCGACACGTCATCGACGGCCGGAAAGTCGCCGAACTTCTTGCTGAGGTTGGCGATGCGCACGTAGGCGGCATCGGCGCTGGCGGGCATGGCCGGGGGTGTCATTTCCTGGGCATTCATATTAGTAGGGTTCACCTGCCGCTCTTGAAGCGCGTCCACATGCGAGTCAGCAGCCGCTGGTAGTCCGCCGGCCGCGGCCGCTCGGGAGTCAGGCGCGCGCGCACCTCCGGTGGCGGGTACACGCCCGGATCGTTGCGGACCTGCGGGTCGAGTGGCTGGATGTCGGGCAGAACCGCGTTCGCATACTTGATGAGATTGGAGTTGCGCGCCGCGACATCGGGGCGCAGCAGGTAGTTGATGAACAGGTGCGCGTTGCGCACATGGGGCGCATCGGCGGGGATGGCGATGACATCGTAGTTGGCGATCGCCCCCTGCACCGGGATGGTGTAGGCGAGGTCCACTCCCTTGCCCGCATCCTTGGCGCGATCGTGCGCCTGCTTGACGTCGCCCGACCACCCCATCGCGAGGCAGATGTCGCCGTTGGCGAGATTGTCGATGTAGCGCGAGGAGTCCACATAGCGCACGTACGGCCGCATGGCGCGCAGGACCTTCTCGGCAGCCTTGAGATCCTCGGGCGAGTTACTGGTGGGATTGCGGCCGATGAACAGCAGCACCGTACCGACCACCTCGGAGGGCGCATCCAGTATCGAGACGCCGCAGTCCTGAAACCTGGAAACGATGGCCGGATCGAACACCATGCGCCAGCTGTCCACCGGGGCATCCGCCAGGCGCTGGCGGATGGCGGCGGTGTTGTAGCCGACCCCGGAGGTGATCCACATATAGTCAACGCTGTACTGGTTGCCCGGATCGTACAGCGCCGCGTTGCCCGCCACCTGCGGGTCGACGTTCTTGAGATTCGGCAGCAGCGACTTGTCGAGCTTCTGGTAGATGTCGGCCTGGATCTGGCGCTCGAGAAAAGCCCCCGAGGGCACGACCAGGTCGTAATTGGTATGCCCGGTGAGCAGTTTGGTCTCGAGAATCTCGTTGGAGTCGAACACGTCGTAGTTGACGTGGATGCCGTACTCCTTCTGGAACTCCTGGATCACCGCCGGCTGGATGTAGTCCGACCAGTTGTAGACGTTCAGCACCCTCTCGGTGGCGGTGGCGGTGGCGGGGCTGCCATGCGCGCTCGGCCCGGAACATCCAGGCCCGGCGCCCAGCAGCACGAGCAGGGCTGAGGCGCAGAGCGATGGCGATCGGGGGGCGCTGATCACGGCGTGTTCTTATATATCAGCGGCGGCTGGCCCTGAGAAGGCGCACGCACTGCGTGCTGCGGGCGCCGTTACACGTTGAGCAGCAGGTGCTCGCGCTCCCAGGAACTGATTACCTGCAGGAACACCTCGTACTCGGCCTGCTTGACGATGGTGAAGGCCTCGACGAACGGCTCGCCGAGCAGCTTCACCAGCGGCTCGCAGGCGCGCAGCTCGCGCAGCGCCTCATCGAGCGAGCGCGGCAGGCCGAAGGGCAGATCGTGCGCGCTGCCGACGATCGGATCAGAGGGCTGCGCACCCTCGACCATCCCGAGGTAGCCGCAGGCGAGCGAGGCGGCGAGCGCGATGTAGGGATTGGCGTCGGCGCCGCACACCCGGTTCTCGACGCGGCGCGCCTGGGCATCCGACATCGGCACCCGCAGGCCCGCGGTGCGGTTGTCATACCCCCAGTGTACGTTGATGGGTGCCGACAGGTAGCGGGTCAGGCGCCGGTAGGAATTCACGTTGGCGCAGAACAGCGCCATGGCGGACGGCAGGTACTTCTGCAGCCCGCCGATGTGCGCGAAGAACAGCGGCGAAGGCGTGCCGTCGGGATTGCTGAAGATGTTCTTGCGGGTCTTAACGTCCAGCACGCTCTGGTGGATGTGCATGGCGCTGCCGGGCTCCTTGGCGTGCGGCTTGGCCATGAAGGTGGCGTACATCTTGTGGCGCAGCGCCGCCTCGCGCGCCGTGCGCTTGAACAGGAAGGCCTGGTCGGCCAGATCGAGCGGCTGGCCGTGGATCAGGTTGATTTCCATCTGCGCCGGGCCGTCCTCGTGGATCAGGGTATCGATCTCGATGTCCTGGTCCTCGCAGAACTGGTAGATGTCGTCGAACAGCGGGTCGAATTCGTTGACCGCCGCAATGCTGTAGGACTGGCGGCCGGGCTCGGCTCGTCCCGAGCGCCCCACCGGGGGTTTCAGCGGATAATCGGCGTCCTTGTTCTGCTCGACGAGATAGAACTCCAGCTCCGGCGCGACGATCGGCTCCCAACCGCGCTGCGCATAGAGCTCGAGGACGTTGCGCAGCACGTGGCGTGGGGCCATCGACACGCGCCGCCCGTCGGAATAGAAGCAGTCGTGGATCACCTGGGCGGTGGGCTCCGCCGCCCACGGCACGCGCCGCACGGTCTTGGGATCGGCCTTGAGCACGATGTCGATTTCCGCCGGGCTCATGGCGTCACCGGTCTCGGGGGGATAGTCGCCGGTCACGGTCTGCAGGAACACGCTCTCGGGCAGGCGCATGCCGCCGTCCTCGGCGAACTTTTCCGCGGGCATGATCTTGCCGCGCGCGATGCCAGCCATGTCGGGAATGATGGCTTCCACCTCGGAGATGCCGTGATCGCGGAAAAATTGCCGGATCTCACTGACCATGGGAGACGCCTTTCACCTGGACTGCGCGCGCTCGCGGCTCGCCCGCCCGAAGGCGGCAAACAGCGCGCGCGAAAAGGGATTGCTCATTGCCTTCCACTCCGGGTGCCATTGCACCGCAAGCGCAAAGCGCGCCGCGGCGCGTACCCGGAATGCTTCGATCACCCCGTCCGGGGCGCGCGCCTCGACCGCGAGTTCCGCACCCAGGCGGTCGATCCCCTGGCTGTGGAGCGAGTTCACCTGGATGCGGTCGGCGTTGGTCAGCGAGCGCAGCATGCCCTGCGGCTCGAGCGTTACTTCGTGCGCCGGCCCGTACTGCAGATCCAGCGGCTGCGACTCATCGTCGCGATGATCGAGATGCCCGGGAAGCTCATGCAGGCGCTGATGCAGCGTGCCGCCAAACGCGACGTTCATCTCCTGAAAGCCGCGGCAGATGCCGAATACCGGCACGCCCGCGTGTACCGCCTTGCGAATCAGCGGCAGCGTGGTGGCATCGCGTGCCGGATCGTGCAGCGTCCCCGGTGCGCTCGGCGTGCCCTGATAGTGGTGAGGCTCGACGTTCGAGGGACTGCCGGTAAAGAGCAGCCCATCGAGCCGCTCGAGCAGCTCATCGAAGCCGAGCTCCTCGGCCAGGGAGGGGATCAGTACCGGGGCGGCCTCTGCCGCCTCCATGACGGCGCGCGCGTACTTCTCCCCGACCATGTGAAACGGGTGCTTGCCGACCATGCGGCGGTCGGCGGGTATGCCAATCAGTGGGCGGGCGGATGCCATACGGCGAGTGCCGGGCCATTGTTTAATATCTTAAACAAACGGGCTCGGCGGAGCTCTCCAAAGTAAGAGCCTATTAGACCACAGCCGCCGGACGGAAGCTTAGGCTTGCACAACAGGCTGCAACTGCGGTAATGGCCGATCTACGCCATTTCTGCCTGTGGATGTCGAACCGCCGATTTGCCGGCGGCGGTGTGCGCTCGCTATTCTTCGCGCCTTCTGCACCCGCCGGGCCTTACGAAGATCCTAAACACTCCTATGGAGCGGCTCACCCACGTCGGCTCGTATTACGCGGCTACAGCGCATGCCCAGCCCGAGCGCCCCGAGCTCCCGGGCGGCGTGGACTGCGATGTGTGCGTCGTGGGAGCCGGCATTGCCGGCTGCTCTGCCGCGCTGCATCTGGCGGAGGCGGGTCTGTCGGTCGTGGTGCTCGAGCAGCACCGGGTCGCCTGGGGAGCTTCCGGGCGCAGCGGCGCTCAGGCCATCTTCGGCGTAGCCGCCGGGCAGGCGAAGCTCGAGCGCCTGATTGGCGCTCAGGATGCGCGCGCGGTGTGGGACGTCTCGGTGGAGGGTCTGGCGCTGATGCGCAGCCTGATCGCCCGTTACGGGATCGACTGCGACTGGGTCGACGGCTACATGCTCGCCGCGGTTAAGGAGCGCCACGTGCGCGAACTGCACACCGAGCTTGCCGAGCTGCACGAGCGCTGCGACTACCACAGCGTGCGCTACGTGGAGCGCGCGGAGCTCGTCGCCACGCTCGACACCGCGCGCTATCTGGGCGCGCTCTACGACACCAACAGCGGGCATCTGCATCCGCTCAACTACTGCCTGGGCCTGGCCGGCGCCGCCGAGCGTCAGGGCGCGCGCATCTTCGAGGGCACGCGCGCGCTGCGCTTCGCCGGCGAGGGTGCCGCGCGGGTGCGCGTGATGACCCCTCGCGGCGAGGTGCGCGCCCGCTTCCTGGTGCTGTGCGGCAACGTGTACCTCGGGGCGACCGCCCCGCAGCTCACCTCCAAGATCATGGCGGTCGCCACCTACATCGTCGCGACCGAGTCGCTGGGAGCCGAGCGCGCGCAGCACCTGATCGCCAACAATGCGGCGGTGAGCGACATGAACTGGGTGCTCGATTACTTCCGCCGCTCGGCCGATCACCGGCTGCTGTTCGGCGGGCGCGTCAACTACTCGGGACTGAGGTCCTTCGATGCGCCCGCTGCCACGCGGACGCGCATGCTGGCGGTGTTTCCGCAGCTGCGCGAGGTGCGCATCGACTACGCCTGGGGCGGTGAGGTCGACATTACCCTCAATCGCGCCCCACACTTCGGGCGCCTCGCTCCCAATGTGTACTTCCTGCAGGGGTTCTCGGGTCACGGCATCGCACTCACCGGCATGGCCGGCAAGCTGGTGGCGGAAGCCATTAGCGGCACCGCCGCGCGCTTCGACGTATTCGCACGCATTCCGCACGCCAACTTCCCCGGCGGCGCGGCGCTGCGTCGGCCGGCGCTGGTGCTAGCGATGCTCTACTACCGTCTCAGGGATCTGCTGTAGCGGCACACATGCGCTTCGATGCTCATTTCTTCCGGCAACTGATCGGCTGGCTGTGGTTCGCCTGGTGCGTGTACTGGATGGCGCGGGCCGCAGGCAGCAAGAGCACGCAGCGGCGCGAGTCGGTCGCATCGCGCCTCGCGCATGTGGGACCCCTCATCATCGGCGGGCTACTGCTCGGCTGGCGCGACCTGCCGTGGCCGTGGCTCGGCCAGCAGCTGTGGCCGCGCTCACTCGTGAGCTACTGGGTGGGAGTGGCGCTGATCGTGGTCGGGCTGCTGTTCACCGTCTGGGCACGCGAATACCTCGGCCGCAACTGGAGTGGCACCGTCACGGTCAAGCAGGGCCACGAGCTGATCCGCACCGGCCCCTACGCGTGGGTGCGCCACCCGATCTACACCGGCGGCCTGACGGCAGTGCTGGGCACCGCCGTTGCCTCCGCTACCGTACGCGCGTTTCTCGGGCTCGCGGTCATCGCCGCCGCGCTGCTGCGCAAGCGGCGCATTGAGGAGCGCTTCATGACCGAGACATTTCCCGGCGAGTACCAGCGCTACCGCGCGCAGGTCCCGGCGCTCATCCCCCTCATAAGAGTTCGGCGATCTGCACCGCGTTGAGGGCTGCGCCCTTGAGCAGCTGATCTCCGGCCACGAACAGGCAGATGGAGCGCCCGCTCGGATCGCTCAGGTCCTGGCGGATGCGGCCGACCAGAATGGCGGCGCGTCCGGAGGCGTCGTGCGGCATGGGAAAGTAGTTGCGCTCGGGATCGTCCACCAGTTCCACACCCGCGGCATCCTGCAGCAGGGCGCGAACTTCGGCCGGCGTGATGGACTGCTGGCACTCGAAAGTGATGGCGACCGAGTGCGCGCGCAGCACCGGCACACGCACGCAAGTGGCCGAGACGCGGATCTCCGCGTCGCCGAAGATCTTGCGTGTTTCCTGGATGACCTTGGTCTCCTCTTCGTTGTAGCCGCTCACGGGATCCACGCGCGTGTTGTGGCTGAAGAGGTTGAACGCGTAGGGATGCGGCAGCACCGCCGGACGGTATTCGCGCCCCTCCAGATACGCGCGCGTCGACTCACGCAGCTCCTGCATAGCGGCCGCGCCCGCCCCGGACGCCGCCTGGTAAGTCGCCAGCATCAGCCGCGCGATACGGTTCGTCCGGTGGATGGGCCATAGGGGCGTGATGGAGATGATGGCGCAGCAATTGGGGTTGGCGATGATGCCGTGGTGGTCGCCGATACGCTCAGGGTTGATCTCGGGCACCACCAGCGGCACCTGCGGGTCCATGCGGAAAGCGGAGGAGTTGTCGATGACCGTGGCGCCCGCGCGCACCGCCAGCGGAGCGAAGCGCTTGGAGACTGAGCCCCCGGCGGAAAACAGTGCGATGTCGACGCCGCGGAAGCTGTCTTCCCCGAGCTCGCGCACGGTGAGCGCGCTGCCGTGGAACTCGAGCTGGCGCCCGGCGGAGCGCCCCGAGGCGAGCAGCCGCAGCTCAGCGAGCGCAAAGCATCGCTGCTCGAGACAGCGGATCAGCTCGGCGCCCACCGCGCCGGTGGCGCCGACGATTGCGACCACGGGCGGGGTGCGACGAGGATGCTCGGTCATGCGGAGGCTCCGGCTGCAAGGGGCAGGTCCGGTACTTGGTACCCGAGGCCGGGGATGCTGTAAAGGCGGCGTAGTATTAAAGGCAACTAAATGGTTGCGTCAGACACGAGTGGCCGCATAATATGCAACCAGGAGGTTGCCATTATGAACAATCGCATCGAGAAGCGCATGGAGCTGAACGCTGCGGTCGCGCGCGTCTGGCGCGCGCTCACGGACTACCGCGAATTCGGCGCCTGGTTTCGCGTCAAGATGGACGGCCCCTTCGAACCGGGTCGCCCCGCCGAGGGCCAGATTACCCATCCGGGCTACGAGCACGTGCGCTGGCGGGCGGTCGTGCAGGCCATGGAGCCGGAGAGGCTCTTCAGCTTCACCTGGCACCCGTACGCGATCGATCCCCGAGTCGACTATTCCGCTGAGGCTCCCACGCTGGTGGAATTCCGGCTCGAGCCGACCACGACCGGCACGCTGTTGCTGCTGACCGAATCCGGCTTCGAGCGCCTGCCGGCCGATCGCCTTCCGGAGGCGTTCCGCATGAACGACGGCGGCTGGACCACGCAGATGCAGAACATCGCGAACCATGTCGCGGGCCGGCAGTGACGCGAGCGCGGCGCGACGGCGCCACCAAGCAGCCGTATTCGCGGCCCTCGGCGACGAGACGCGCCTGGCGCTGGTGAGCACGCTGGCCGCGGGCGCACCGCGCTCGATCGCGCAGCTTGCGGGCGGCGCGAAAATCACCCGCCAAGGGATCACCAAGCACCTGCGGGTGCTGGAAAACGCGGGCCTCGTGCACAGCGTGCGCGCTGGCCGCGAGAGCCGCTTCGAGCTCGATGCGGTGCCCATAGAGGAGATGCGCGACTACCTGGGGCGAGTCGCCGAGCAGTGGGACCAGGTCCTCTTGCGCCTGAAGTCGCTGGTGGAAGCCTAACGCGGCGCACCGCAGACGCGACGCAGCTCACGGAGTGCGCGGGCCGGAGCTTAATGTGACGGGATTCACCGGTGCGGGGCGCGCGCGAACGTATGCTTGGCGCATCGGAGGGCCGATGCGTAGTTCGCGGCGGATCTGCGAAGTTGCCGGACGCGCGGTTGTCGGAGCCGCGCTGGGGCTGCTCGTCTGCCCTGCCCTGCTCGCCCAGGAAGTCTACAAGTCCGTGGATGCGCAGGGGCACGTGGTGTACTCCGACCGTGGCAGCTCCAAGACCGCGCCCAAGAGCCCGGTACACGTCGACGAGCCCGACCCTGCCGAGGTGGCGCGGCTCGCGAAAGAACAGCAGCTGCTCGATGCCGCCGACCTGGAGCGCAAGAAGGAGCAGGCCGCGGCGGACCACGAAAAGGCCGTCGAGAATCGCGACCTGCAGCAGAAGCAGAAGGCATGCGACAACGCCCGTAACAATTACTTTCGCCTGAACGAATCCAACCGTATCTTCAAGCGCGATGCGGACGGCAACCGCGTCTATTACTCCGATGCGGAAGCCGACGCCCTGCGCGAGCATGCCAAGCGCGCGATGACCGCGGCCTGCGGCGGCTGAGCGCCCCGCTCCCGCTGAACAGCCGTGGCACGGCGCCATCCCACCTGCTACCTCGTGTCGCTGCTGCTCGCCAGCGCGCTGCCGGGCGCACTGGCGGAGGGCCAGTCCGCGTACCGCTACCGCGACGCCAGCGGCCAGTGGGTGTTCACCGATCGCAGCGCCACGAGCGCTACCGCTGCCGGCACGGCGGTGAATCTCGAGCGCGAAACCGACGCGCCGCAGGTCTCGGTGGAGCGCAGCGACAGCGGTACGACGACCCAGCTGGTCGCGGCCAGCAACTGCCTGTGCGTCGTGACGCTGCGCGCGTCCATCGAGCGGTCAGACTTTGCGGACATCCCCCGAGGCGCGAGCTATCAGGCCACACTGCAGCCGCAAACCCGGCAGGTACTGGTCGAAGCGCGTCACCCCGACGGCGCCAAGGGCGAGCTGCGGTTCGTGTGGCGCGACGCGCTCGGCTCCCCCGGCGCAGTGCACAGTCCGCCGCAGCCATACCGCGCGCCCTTTGCCGTTGGCGCCAGCTACCTGGTCTCGCAGGCTTACCCGACCCGCGTCACTCACGTCACGCCCGACAGCCAGTACGCGGTCGACTTTGCGCTGCCGGATGCGACCCCCGTGTACGCCGCACGCGAAGGCGTCGTGATCAACGTGCGTCACGATTCCTTCAACGGCGCGCCGCTGCCGGTGATGATGGATCAGGCCAACGTGATCGAGATCCTGCACGCTGACGGCACGATCGCCGTGTACGCCCATCTGCACTGGGATTCGATCCGCGTGCGCATCGGCAAGCACGTGCAGCGCGGCGAATACATCGCCAATTCCGGCAATACCGGCTTCAGCACCGGCCCGCATCTGCACTTCGCGGTGTGGAGAAACAACGGCAACGCCGACGTGTCCGTGCCCGTGCAGTTTGCCGGCGTAGGCGGCGTGGCCGTGACGCCGACCACCGCCGTGCCGCTGACCGCGTACTGAGCGGCATTCAGCCGCGGCGCACTTCGTAGCAGCGGTGAATGCGCGGGTTGCGTTCGAAGTCCCGGGGCAGGGTCGCAGCTGACAAATCCCGGACCGCGTAGCGCTCGCGCAGCGACTCATCGAGTCGGAAGCGCTGCGCATTGGTCGAGAACACAATGAGTCCGCCTGGGTCCAGCAGCCGTGCGCACGCGTCGATGAGCTGCGCATGGTCACGCTCGGTGTCGAGCACGCCCTGCATGCGTTTCGAATTGGAGAACGTCGGCGGCGCCAGATACACCAGGCCATAGCGCGTGGCGCCGCGCGCGGCGACCTGCAGCCATTCGCGGCAGTCCGCCCGCACCAGCTCGTGCTCCGCCGCCGCGAGGCCATTGAGCGTCAGATTGCGCCGCGCCCACTCGAGATAGGTACGCGACAGGTCGACGGAGATGCTGCTCGCCGCGCCCCCGGCCGCCGCATATACCGTCGCGGTGCCGGTGTAGGCGAACAGGTTGAGGAAGCGCTTGCCGCGCGCCGCCTCGCGCAACCGGGCGCGGATGATGCGCTGATCGAGGAACAGTCCGGTGTCCAAGTAGTCGGTGAAGTTCACGTAGAACTTCAGCCCCCCTTCCATCACGACGCGGAACTGCGCCCGGTCGTCGGCCCGTTCGTACTGCTCACCGCGCCGGGTGCGGCGCCGCGTGGTGCGCAGACTGATGCGCTCGGCGGCCACGCCGGTGACCGCGGGCAGGCTCGCTAGCACCTCACCGCGGCGGCGGCGCACCGCCTGCGCTTCGATCTCGGCGGGCGCCGCGTATTCCTGGACCAGAAGCCACCGCTCTTCGGGTTCGATGACCGCGTATGTATCGATGGCGAAGGCATACTCGGGCATGTCGGCGTCGTACAGGCGGTAACAGGAGACCCGCTCGCGCTCCGCCCAGCCCCCGAGTCGCTTCAAGTTCTTGGCCAGGCGGTTGGCGAACATCCTCGCACCGGGTGTGTCCTGCAGGTGCGCCAGGCCGCGCCCCAGGACACCCGGCGTGCGCTCGCTTTGCGCCTCGACCCGCAGCCGCAGCAGACGGCATTCGAGGCCGCCGTTCCAGACGGCGTGGGTGCGGTAGGCGCGCAGCCCAAGCTCCCTGCCGAGCTCGGGCGCCCCGCTGAGCACCGCCGCCTCCCAACCCTGAAACCTGGAGCGCAGCACGGCGCCGAGCTCGCGGTGCAGCGCGCGTGCGCCCTCGCGGTCCTCGAGACGCACGCCGTAGGGTGGGTTGGTGCACACAAGTCCCGGGCGCTGCGGATCGCGGCCGGCGCAGGGCGCGGCATCGGCAAGCAGTCCGCTCTCGAAGTGCACGCGCCCTTCGAGCCCGGCGCGGCGCGCGTTGTCGCGCGCCATGCGCACCGCGGATGCATCACGATCCGTGCCACGCACGCTGAGCTCACGCCCCTGCGCGGCATGGGCGCGCTCCTCGGCCTGCGCGCGCAGGCGCGCCCAGAGCGCGGCATCGTGCCCCTGCCAGCCGAGAAAGCCGAAGTAGTCGCGTGTCAGGCCCGGGGCGCGATCGAGGGCGAGCAGCGCGGCCTCGATGCAGAACGTGCCGGAACCGCACAGGGGATCGAGAAATTCCGCCCCGCGCGCGGCGAGCGCCGGCCAGCCGGCGCGCAGCAGCACGCCGGCCGCCACGTTCTCCTTGAGCGGCGCCTCCCCTGCCGCGCCCCGGTAACCGCGCCGGTGCAGGCTGTCGCCGGACAGATCGAGGGCGACCGTAATGGCTGCGCCGTGCGCGTGCGCATGCACGCGCACATCGGGCCGCTGCACATCGATATCGGGGCGTGCGCCGCGGGCGAGCCGCAGCGCGTCCACGATCCCGTCCTTGAGCCGCAGTGCGCCGAAGTGCGTATGGGTGATGGTCGGATGGCGGCCGCTGAAATCGCACGCCAGCGTGGCGCCGGGCGCAAGGTGCGCCGTCCAGTCGATGCCGCGCACCGCGGTCACGAATTGCTCTGCGTCGCGCGCTTCAAACCGCGCCACCTCGAGGAACACGCGGTTGGCGATGCGCGACCACAGGCAGGCGCGGTACGCGCACTCCAGCTCGCCACTGAACGCCACGCCACCGGCACGGGCGCGCGCTGCGAGCGCGCCGCAGGACTCGAGCTCCTGGGTCAGCAGATCCGCGAACCCGCGCGGCGCGCTGGCGAGGAAGGTGAGCGGCGCGCGGCTCACATAAGCGGCCCGCGCCCTAGCTGCGCGCCGCGAGCGGCATCATCCGTGGCACGCCGCCTCAGCTGAGGTCGATCCACGTCGTCTTAAGCTCGGTGTACTTCTCCAGCGCGTGCAGCGACTTGTCGCGCCCGATCCCCGACTGCTTGAAGCCGCCGAACGGCACGGTGATGTCGTCTGCGTCGTAGCAGTTGATGTACACGGTCCCGGCGCGCAGCGCGCGCGCCACGCGGTGCGCGGTGGTGACATCACGCGTCCACACCGCGGACACCAGCCCGTAGATGACGTCATTGGCGATCTCGATGGCCTCATCGACGGTCTTGAAGGTGATCGCAGACAGCACCGGTCCGAAGATCTCCTCGCGCGCGATGGCCATCGCCGGCTTCACACCCTCGAACACCGTCGGCTCGACAAAGTAACCGCCGCTGTCCTCGCGCACCCGGCGCCCGCCGAAGCGGATGCTGGCGCCGTCGTTGCGGCCCGCGTCGATGTAGCCGAGCACCCGCTTCATCTGCGTCTCATCGACGATCGCGCCCATCTGGGTAGCCGCATCCAGCGGGTCACCCGGCTGCATGGTGCGCGCCATGGCCTGCACCTTCTCGAGCACCGCTTCCTTAATGCTCTCCTGCAGCAGCAGCCGCGAGCCCGCCGAGCACACCTCGCCCTGGTTGTCGAAGATGGCGTGTGCCGCGGCGGTCGCGGCCTTGTCCAGATCGGGACAGTCAGCGAGCACGATGTTCGGGGATTTGCCGCCGCACTCGAGCGAGACACGCTTGAGGTTCGACTGGCCAGCGTACTGCATGATCATGCGACCGGTCGCGGTCGAGCCGGTGAATGCGATGCAGTCGACGTCCATGTGCAGCGCGAGTGCCTTGCCGGCGCTCTGGCCGAGTCCGGGCACGACGTTGAACACGCCCGGCGGAATGCCGGCCTCGACCGCGAGTTCGGCCACCTTGAGCGCAGTCAGCGGGGACTTCTCCGAGGGCTTGAGCACCAGGGAATTGCCCGCTGCGAGCACCGGCGCAAATTTCCACGCCGCCATGAGCAGCGGGTAGTTCCAGGGCACGATGGCGCCCACCACCCCCAGCGGCTCGCGCGTGACGAACGCGAGCGCTCCTGGGCCGGTGGGTGCGACCTCGTCGTAGACCTTGTCGAGCGCCTCGGCGTACCAGCGTACGCACGCCGCCGCTCCCGGCACGTCGCCCTGCAGGCTGTTGGAGATGGGCTTGCCCATGTCGAGCGTCTCGAGCAGCGCCAGCTCCTCGGCGTGCTTCGTGATCAGGTCCGCAAACTGCAGCAGCAGCTTCTTGCGCTTGGCGGGCCTGAGATTCACCCACACGCCCTTGCGGAAGGTGGCGCGAGCCGAGGTCACGGCGCGATTGATGTCCTCCTGATCGCCGGAGGCCACGCGCGCCAGCAGCTTGCCCGTGGCCGGGTTGATCGAATCGAAGGTGGCACCGGAGGCGGCATCGAGATAGCGCCCGTCGATGAACGCCTGGGTGCGGAATTCGAGTGCGCGCGCGCGCTCATGCCAGGAGATGGATTCGGGTTTTGCATTCATGACTGCGTAGGTCCGCTCAGAAGGTCGGTGGAGTGCAGGCGCTGATGATCTCACACGTCTCGCGTCCAACGTTGCGGAAGCGATGCGGGAGCTGGCTGGCGAAATAATAGGCCTCGCCCGGTCCCAGAACACGCGTGGCTGCGCCCACGGTGAGTTCGATGCGGCCGCGGATCACCACGCCGCCTTCCTCGCCGCGGTGGGCGAGCATCTCCTCGCCGGTGGCGGCGCCGGCCGCGTAGCGCTCATGCAGCAGCGTCAGCTGCCGTCCCGGTCGCTGCGCGGCGACCAGCCGCAGCGACACTTCCGGATTGCCGAGTTCCACCAGATCCTCGGCGCCGAAGAACGCCTGCGGGGCCGTGCTCAAGTCCAGGGTGAAGAATTCCGCCAGCGACATGGGCAGCCCGTCGAGCACCTTCTTCAGCGAGCTGACCGAGGGGCTGACCCGGTTCTGTTCGATGAGCGAAATCAAGCCATTGGTCACGCCTGCACGGCGCGCCAGCTCCCGCTGAGACAGCCCGAAAGTGGTACGCACACTGCGCAGCCGGCCTCCGACATCGATGCTCATGGTGTCTAAGATCTTAGACAAAGAGGGCAAAAATATCGCCCGGGTGGCCCTGTTTGTCCACTTTATTTATCATTTGCGGCCCCTGACGCCGTACGCTGCCCGCCGCGAGTCCGCCATGACGAACGCCTCCGCGCTCACCCGCTCCGACCTGGAAGCTCTATGGCTTCCCTTCACCGCCAACCGCCAGTTCAAGTCCAAGCCGCGCCTCCTCGCGAAGGCCAGCGGCATGCACTACTGGACCCCTGAGGGACGGCAGATTCTGGATGCAGTCGCGGGACTATGGTGCGTGAATGCGGGACACGCGCGGCGCGAGATCACGCAGGCGGTGGCGAGTCAGCTGGAGACGCTGGACTACGCGCCGCCATTCCAGATGGGGCATCCCGGCGCCTTCCGGCTCGCCAACGAGTTGGTGAAGATCGCGCCCGCCGGCCTCGACCACGTGTTCTTCACCAACTCCGGTTCCGAGTCGGTGGATACCGCGCTGAAGATCGCGCTCGCCTTCCACCGCGCCCGCGGCGAAGCGTCACGCACGCGCCTCATCGGGCGCGAGCGTGGCTACCACGGTGTCGGTTTCGGCGGTATCTCGGTGGGCGGCATCTCGCCTAATCGCAGGACCTGGTCGAGCTCGCTGCTGCCCGGGGTCGATCATCTGCCGCATACGCACGACCTGGCGCGCAACGCGTTCTCGCGCGGCGCGCCGCTGCACGGCGCGCAGCTCGCCGATGAGCTCGAGGGGCTGGTCGCTCTGCACGACGCCTCAACCATTGCGGCAGTAATCATCGAGCCGATCGCCGGCTCCACCGGCGTACTGCTCCCGCCGCAGGGTTATCTCAAGCGCCTGCGCGAGATCTGCAGCCGCCACGGCATTCTGCTCATCTTCGACGAGGTAATCACGGGCTTCGGGCGCACCGGCGCGCCGTTCGCTGCCGAGGAGTTCGGCGTGACCCCCGACCTGATCACCCTCGCCAAAGGGCTGACCAACGGCTGCGTACCGATGGGTGCGGTACTGGTAAGCAAGTCCGTGTACGAGGCGTTCATGCAGGGCCCGGACGGCATCGAGCTCTTCCACGGCTACACCTACTCGGCGCATCCCACCGCCTGCGCCGCGGCGCTCGCCGCGCTCGGGATCTATCAGCGCGAGGGCCTGTTGACCCGCGCCAAGTCGCTGTCCAAGCACTGGGAAGAAGCCGCGCACGCGCTGCGGGAATTGCCGCACGTGATCGACATCCGCAACTACGGCCTGATCCTGGGGCTGGAGCTCGAGTCGCTCCCCGGGAAGGTCGGGGCGCGCGGGTTCGAGGTGTTCGTGAAGTGCTTCGAGCGCGGGGTGCTGGTGCGGCAGACCGGGGACATCATCGCGCTGTCGCCGCCGCTCATCATCGAGCCGGCGCAGATCGATCAGATCTTCAGCACCCTGCGCGAGGTACTGCGCGGGCAATAGTCATCCCCGGGGCGCCTGCCGCGCCCCGGCGCGCCGCGGTTCCTTACGCGTGCTTCTGGTGACGGTGGCGCCGGACGCGCGCCAGAACCATCCACGCCAGCACGGCAATGACCACCGCGCTGCCCACCAACATTTCCACTTCTGAGACGCCGAATGTGCTGCTACGCGACGCAGCGACGGTAACGGTCTGCACAACACACCTCTGGTCGTTAGACCCGAGCACACAACATGCGTACCTTCACACCGCACCGCGGCAGGATGAAGGGAGCCGTCGCGGATCTGCGACGCCAGTCATGTAGGCGGTGCGTTATGTCTGATGGCGCGCGGCGGCCTCAGCTGTGCGCTTCGAAGATTGCGTAGATCTTGGAGCAGTCCTCCAGGACTTCCCAGGTGCCGCTGAACCCGGCCGGCACGACGAAGGCAGCTCCAGGACCGAAGCTGGCGCGCTCGCCGCTATCGCTGACGATGACCACGCGTCCCGCGGTCATCACGCACAGCTCGTTCTCCGTATAGCGCACGCGCCACTTGCCGCGGGTCGCCGACCAGCGCCCGGCGAAGAACTGCTGGCTGGCGTCGCTGAAAAAGTTACGCACCTGCAGCTCCGGGGTGCCGGCAATCAGCCGGTCGGGCGCCGGCTCGGACCGCTCCGGCTCCCGCGGGCCGTCGAGTGAGACGATCGCAGTACTCATGGCTGCTCCGCGCAGGTATTCGTGCCAGGAAATTCTAGCGCGTAGGTGCGCCGCGAGCTTGTAAGTCCGCGGCGCACCCGCGCCAGCTGCGTGCCGGGGCCTAGTCACGGCGTGCCACCTGGCCGGAGTCGTCCAGCTCCAGCCGCACCGTCACGCGGCGATCGAGGGCGTAGGCATCGAGATCGCCCGTGAGGCTCGCCGACTCGGTCTTACCGTGCGCCTCGATCATGATGCGCTCCGCCGGGACCCCGGCACCGGTCAGCACCGCGGCGACGCTCTGCGCGCGACGCAGCGACAGCTCGTCGTTGTAGGCGTCCGAGCCACGCGGATCGGCATAGCCGGCGACCCGCACGTGCGCCTGCGGCATGGCCGCGACCAGCGCTCCCAGCTTCAGCAGCGGTGCCATGCTCTGCACCGCGACCGAGTCGTCGTTGGTGCGGAAGCCGACATCCAGGCTCACCTGATCGGCGCGCTGCAGTGTCGCATCGAGCCGGTCGGCGCGTGCCTGCGCCTGCGCGAGTGAGCCGTCGAGCTGCGCGACGCTGTGCGCCAGGCGGGCGCGTTCCGCTTCGCTGCTGTTCAGGTTCTGAGCCAGCGTCGCCGCCGCCTGTTTCTGGCGGTGATAGCGGTCACCGAGCAGCGCGCCGGCGCCGCCGCCGATCACCGCTCCGAGCGGGCCACCCACCGCAGCCCCGACCGCGAGCCCGGCTACGACCCCGGCGTCGGACTCGCGCGAGCCCTGACCACGGTCATCAGCCGGATCGGCGCCGAATGCCGGCAGCGCCGCGCATCCGCCGAGTGTCAGGCCAAGCACGGCGGCGCGCAGTTTGGATCTCATCATGGTGTCTCCTTTCAGGGTTGGGGTTCGACTGCGCCCCTTCGGGCACGGTTACATTTCAACGCGTGCCCCAGCCGTTGCCGTGACGCAAAAACGTCAAGGCCAGGATGATTTGTGGCGAATCATGGCGGCAAGACCGGCAGTACCGATCGCATATACTCACCGTCCGCCGCACATCCCGGGACCCTCCAATGCCGCAGGCCAGTCACGCGCGCCGGATGCGCGCCCCTCCCGTCGCACACGCCGCATCGCTCGCGTTGCTCGCCGTCGCGTTCCTGCCCCCCGCGCGGGCGCAGGGGCCCGAGCCTGAGCAGCGTGTGCTGCGGGCGACACTCGCCAACGGCCTGCGGGTGGTGATCGTGCGCAACGCGCTCGCCCCGGTGGTGTCGACCTCGGTGAACTACCTCGCCGGCTCGGATGAGGCACCGGCCGGATTTCCCGGCACGGCACACGCGGAGGAACACATGATGTTCCGCGGCAGCCCCGGGCTTACCGCCGACCAGCTGGCGGATATCGGCAGCGTGATGGGCGGAGATTTCAACGCCAACACGCGCGAGGCGCTCACTCAGTATCTGTTCACGGTGCCGGCGGAGGACCTGGACGTGGCGCTGCACATCGAAGCGCTGCGCATGCGCGAGGTGCTCGCCTCGCCGGAGGGCTGGAGCAAGGAGCGCGGGGCGATCGAGCAGGAGGTCGCCCAGGACTTGTCCGAGCCTGGCTACCTGCTGTACCAGAAGCTGCGCGCGCGCATGTTCGCAGGCACGCCCTACGCTCACGACGCGCTCGGCACGCGTCCCTCGTTCGAAAAGACCACGGCCGAGATGCTGAAGGGCTTTCACGACACCTGGTACGCGCCCAACAACGCCATCCTGGTGATCGTCGGTGATGTCGATCCGCCGGGCACGCTGTCGGAGGTGAAGGAGCTGTTCGGGGACATCCGGCCCAAGAAGCTGCCGCCCAAGCCGCAGGTGCGCCTGCGTCCGGTGCGGCCGACTTCCTTTACGGTCGATACCGACCGCCCGAGCGGAACGCTGATGATCGCGCTGCGCACCCCCGGACCGCGCGATGCGGACTTCGCGGCACTCGAGGTGCTCGCCGACGTGCTCAGCAGCCGCAGGTTCGAGCTGTACGGCCTGGTCCCCGAGGGCAAGGCGGTGGGCGCGGAGTTTGCGCAGGACGCGCTGCCCGAAGTCGGGCTCGCTTACGCGGCGCTGACCTTCACCGCCGGAACCGATGCCAAGGCGCTGGAGCGCGAGACGCGCGCAATCCTGACGCGGGTGGCGCGCACCGGGGTTCCGGCCGAGCTGGTCGAGGCCGCGAAGCTGCAGGAGCGCAGCGCCGCGCAGTTCCAGCGCAACTCCATCCCCGAGCTCGCATCCATCTGGTCGGACGCGCTCGCGCTCTACGGGCTCAACTCGCCCGACGAGGATCTCGAGCGCATCGAGAGAGTCACGCCGGCCGACGTCAATCGCGTCGCCCGCAAGTACCTCGACCTCGATCACGCCGTCACCGGGGTCATGCTGCCGCGCGGCTCCGGCGCTCCTGTGCCGGCGCACGGCGGCTTCGGCGGTCAGGAGACGATTTCGCTCGGGGAGGCGCATCCCACCGCGCTGCCGCCCTGGGCGCAGAAAGCGCTGGAGCGGCTCGCGGTGCCGGCCTCCACCCTGCATCCCATCGTCAGCACGCTGCCCAACGGACTGTCCCTCATCGTGCAGAGTGCGGACGTCAGCGACACCGTCAGTGTCTTCGGCCACATCCGCAACCGCGCCCAGACCCAGGAGGCCAAGGGACAGGAAGGCGTCAGCCAAGTGCTGGAGCGGTTGCTCACCTACGGCAGCGAGCATCTCGACCGCGTCGCGTTCCAGGAAGCACTCGATGCCATCGGCGCCCGCGAGCACGCGGGCACGGATTTCTCGACGCAGGCCCTCAGCGAGCATTTCGAGCGCGCGGTGGAACTGCTCGCCGACAACCAGCTCCACCCGGCGCTGCCGGATGCCGCCATGGAAATCGTTCGCGGCCAGGTGGCCCTCGGGGTAGGGGCGCGCAACGTGAGCCCGGGATTCCTCGCCCAGCGATCCCTGGTGGCGGCGCTCTATCCGCCGAGTGATCCGAGCCTGCGACTTTCTACGCCCGAGACGGTACGCGCGCTCACCCCGGACGCGGTGCACGGCTACTACAACAGCGTATTCCGTCCCGATCTCACCACCATCGTCGTCATCGGCAAAGTGACGCCGGGGGCGGCGCGCGCAGTGATCGAGAAGTATTTCGGTGCCTGGAGTGCCAGCGGTCCCAAGCCGGACATCGACCTGCCGAGTGCGCCCCCCAACGCCCCCGGAGCGGTGGCGGTCCCGGATGCCAGCCGCGTGCAGGACCGCGTCGTGCTTGCGCACACTCTGGCGCTGGCGCGCTCGGATCCGGATTTTTACCCGCTGCAGCTGGGCAACACGGTGCTCGGCGGCAGCTTCTATTCGACGCGACTTAGCATCGATCTGCGCAAGAACTCGGGCTTGGTGTATTCGGTGGCCTCGGTGCTGCAGGCCGGGCGGACGCGCAGTGTCTACCTCATCGAGTACGCCTGCGACCCGGAGAACGTCACCAAGGCCGCCAATCTGGCGGCGCAGGAGCTGGTCACCATGCAGACCACGCCGGTGGGGGCCGACGAGCTGACGCGCGTCAAGGCCTACCTGGTGCGGCAGATTCCTCTGAGCGAGTCGGGGCTTGCCGACATCGCGCGCGGCCTGCTCGGTCGCACCGAGCTCGGCCTGCCGCTCGATGAACCCACCATTGCCGCGCGCCGCTACATTGCACTCGATGCGCCGGCGGTGCAGGAGGCGTTCCGCAAGTGGCTGCGGCCGCGCGATCTGGTGCGTGTCAGCGAAGGCCCCCCTCCACAATAGCCCTGCTCCGACACTTGAGCTCGAGCGGCGCACGCGCGCACTGCAGTTAATATGCAAGAGCGCGATGAGCCAGAACTCGTTCATGCCCGCGGATACGCTGGGGCGCGCCGTGCGGCGCGCGTGGCAGCGGCTGCGCCCGCGCCGCACCGTGGCCGGCAGCGCCACTGCCGAGGATCCCTGGTGGAAGCACTCGACCATCTACGAGATCTACTTGCGCAGTTTCCAGGATTCCGACGGTGACGGCGTCGGCGACCTCGAGGGCGTGGTGCAACGGCTCGACTACCTGGAGCGGCTCGGCGTGGATGCGATCTGGATCACGCCGCTGTATCCCTCGCCGCAGGTCGACTTCGGCTACGACATCACCGACTACTGTGCGATCGATGCGCGCTACGGCACGCTCGCGGACTTCGACCGCCTGCTGGTGGAAGCGGCCAAGCGTGGCATACGTGTCTTGCTCGATATGGTGCTCAACCACACCTCCGATCGGCATCCATGGTTTCTGGAGGCGGCGCGTGCGCGCCAGTCGCCATACCATGACTTCTACCTGTGGAGCGACGGACACACCGACGCGGCCGGCAGGCGCCTACCGCCGAACAACTGGGTGAGTCTGTTCGGCGGCCCGGCGTGGGAGTACATGCCGGCGGTTGACCAGTTCTACTATCACAAGTACTACA
This sequence comes from uncultured Steroidobacteraceae bacterium, assembly GCA_964489185.1. Classification (GTDB taxonomy): domain Bacteria; phylum Pseudomonadota; class Gammaproteobacteria; order Steroidobacterales; family Steroidobacteraceae; genus 13-2-20CM-66-19. Next base: position 191,069 of record CAZAXR010000037.1, read on the forward strand.
AGCAGCAGCCGGATCTGAACTGGCGCAATCCCGAGGTCGAGCGCGCCATGTTCGACGCGATGCGCTTCTGGCTGCGGCGCGGGGTGGCGGGTTTCCGCCTGGATGCGATCACCTCGCTGATCGAGGACCAGCAGCTGCGCGACGAGCCGGTACTCGGCGGCACCAACGAGCACGGTGATCCGAACCTGAGCCACATCTACACCGACAACCTGCCGGAAACGCATCGCGTGATCCGTCGCCTGCGAGCCATGATCGACCGCTACCCTAGTCAGCGCGTACTGATTGGTGAGACCTACCTGCCCAGCACCGCCGACCTCGATGCCTGGTACGGGGGCGCGCACCACAACGAGCTGCACCTGCCGATGGACACGCTCGTCGGTCTCGGCAACAAGCTCGATGCGGCGATATTCCGCCGGCGCCTGATCGAAGCGGCTTGTGAGATCCACGGCTCGCAGCCGCTGCTGGTGTTCGACAATCACGACATGGTGCGCAGCTGGGACCGCTACGGGGAGGGCGTCCACGATGATCGGATCGCCCGCATCATCGCCGCACTGCTGCTTACTTCGCGCGCGGCAGTGCTGCTGTATCAGGGCGAGGAGATCGGGCAGCGCACCGTGCCGCCCAAGCGCATCGCGAACGTACGCGACCGGATGGGCGTCAGCGGCTGGCCGCGCGTGAAGGGACGCGACGGCGAGCGCACCCCTATGCAATGGGATACTTCCAACCCCCAGGCAGGCTTCAGCAGCAACCCACGGACCTGGCTGCCGGTCTCGCCCGGCTACCGCAGCATCAACGTGCAGAGCGAGAGCGCCGATGCGCACTCGCTGCTGAACTGGCATCGTCACCTGATCGCGATGCGGCGCAGCTACGCGGCGCTGCGCAGCGGGCGCATGGTCATGCTCGATCCCGAAAACCCGAGCGTGCTCACCTACGCGCGTGTCGCCGGCGACGGCGACGTGATGGTGGTGGCGCTCAACATGTCGGCCGCCGAGCTGTGCATCACGGTGGATCTCGCCGCCGCGGGACTCAGGGGCAAGTACCTCGCGACGCTGCTCGCAAGTCCACCGGGAATCCCGGGGGTGACCGCCGGGGCAAGCGTGGTACTGCCGCCGTACGCGGCCTGGGTGGCGACGGTACGGTCTCACCCTCCGCAGGGCGACGGGGAATCGTCCCGCTGAATGGCAGCGGCGTCGCGGCGCGCGCTAGCGAACGGACAATTTGCGCCCGGCCGCCGCCAGACGCGCGGCAAGTTCATCGATCGCCACGCGCGCGTCCGCCCAAGGGTCCGAGGACCTCGAGCCGAGCTTGAGAGTGAGCGGGAAGTGCCGGTAGTGCACCGTTGTCAGCACGCGCTGGTCCACATCGCGCACCTGCCCGGTGAGCTCCGCGCCTCCGAGGTAGCGGGTGCGGAGGACGTCGAGCGTGGGATCATCCGCCAGCTGCTGACGGGTGGGATGCGTGGGTGCCAGGTCCTGCACTGTGATCGCCACCCTCAGACCGGGAGGGACTGCAGCGCGCGCCGCCTCGCGTGACACCGCCACGAGGATCGCCGACTGCAGGGTCGCGCGCACCTCCTGCCCGTACCATTGCATCTTCTCCTGCGCCGCCGGGGTGAAATCCACCTCGCTGACCGGCAGCTGCCCCGCCGGCAGTGCCGGCACGCGCAACAGCCCGGCAGCCACCGCGATCACAGCTGCGCGACGCGGATATCGCATGGTGCTTGTTCCGTAGTTGTTTGGCAGCGGCATGCGCGCGAAGTACACCGTGACGCTCGACCCGAGCTGCTGCGGAACGCGCCGCAGCGGGTTTGCTTGTACTATGCACCTGCAATGTTCCGGGATCGAGAGCACGCAGCAGGCACGCCGCCCAGGCGCTCGACTTTTGCGGCTTGCGCCGGCGCGCTGTTGGGCCTGTGCTGCGTGCTGTTCACGGGAACGCTCCCGGCGCGCGCCGCGCCGCCAGCGACGGTCGGGCAGCCGGCGCAGGCAGGGGCCGCAGCCGCCGATCCATGGTGGCGGCACGCACTGATCTACGAGATCTATCCGCGCAGCTTCCAGGATTCCAACGGCGACGGCATCGGCGATCTCAACGGCATCACGCAGCGGCTCGGCTACCTCGAATCGCTCGGCGTCGATGCCATCTGGATCGCGCCGTTCTACCCCTCGCCGCAGGTCGACTTCGGCTACGACATCTCCGACTACAACGCCGTGGATCCGCAATTCGGCACGCTGGCCGATTTCGAGCGGTTGCTCGCGGCCGCCCGCGCGCATCACCTCCGCGTGATTCTCGACATGGTGCTCAATCACACCTCGGAGCAGCATCCCTGGTTCGTGGACGCCGTGCGTGCGCGCCATTCCAGGCATCACGATTTCTACGTCTGGAGCGATGGCAAAGCCACCCCCGCCGGCGCGCGACTGCCGCCGAACAACTGGGTGAGCCTGTTCGGCGGTTCGGCCTGGCAATACGTCCCGGCGGTCATGCAGTTCTACTACCACCGCTTCTACCGCCAGCAGCCGGATCTCAACTGGCGCAATCCTCAGGTCGAGCAGGCCATGTTTGCGGCGATGCGCTTCTGGCTGGACCGCGGCGTCGCCGGCTTTCGCCTCGACGCCATCACCGAGCTGTTCGAGGATGCGCAGCTGCGCGACGCGCCGGTGCTGGGCGGTATTAACGCGCAGGGCGACCCCAACCTGAGCGACGTCTACACCAAGAACCTGCCGGAAGTTCATGAGGTCATGCGGCGCCTGCGCGCCATGACCGACTCCTACGCAGGCGCGCGCGTGCTGATCGGCGAAACTTACGTGCCCACCACCGCGCAGCTCGATCCGTGGTATGGCGGGGCGCGGCACGACGAACTGCAACTGCCCATGGATACGCTCCTCGGCCTGGGTAACAAGCTCGACGCCGGCAGCTTCCGCGCGCGCCTCGTCGAGGCGCAGAGCGAGCTGCACGGTTCGCAGCCGCTGTTCGTGTTCGACAACCATGACAACGTTCGCAGCTGGAACCGCTTCGGTGACGGGGTGCACGATGCTGCGATCGCCCGGATCGTGGCGACGCTGCTGCTGAGCTCGCGGGCGGCGGCGCTCATCTACCAGGGGCAGGAACTCGGCCAGACGACCGCGACCCCGACACGCATCGAGGACGTTCGCGACCCGCTGGGCATCACCGGCTGGCCCAAGGACAAGGGCCGCGACGGCGAGCGCACGCCGATGCAATGGAGCGACGCGGCCCAGGCGGCCTTCAGTACCAATGCCCACACCTGGCTGCCCGTCACTCCCAACTACCCCACCGTCAATGTGCAGGCTGAGCTTGCCGATCCGCACTCGCTCCTCAACTGGTACCGTCACCTGATCGCCCTGCGACGCAGCAATGCCGCGCTGCGCAGCGGTCGCACCGTGATGCTGGATCCCGCCAACCCGCAGGTATTGAGCTTCGCGCGCGTGGCCGCCGACGGCACTACCGTGGTCGTGGCCCTCAACATGTCGGCCGGGCCGCACACGATCTCCCTCGGTCTCGGCACCGCGGGGCTCGGCGGATCGCAGCTGACGACACTGCTGTCCAGTCCCGATCCGATCAGCGCCAGCGCCGCGGACCGTGCGCTGAGGCTGGCACCCTTCGCCGCCTGGGTGGCGGCACTGCGCTGAGTCGCGGGGCTCCCAAAGTGCCAGAGGCAACTGCGCACGCCGGCGAACTCCTCAGCTTCGCGGTCGACGACGCACGGCGCGTTTCCGCGCGGCTGCTGACCCCGCCCGAAGCGCGCGCTTTGTACGTGCTGGCGCATGGCGCCGGTGCCGGGATGGACCACCCGGCCATGGCCGCCACGGCGCGCGGGCTGGCCGCGCACGGCGTCGCCACGCTACGCTTCCAGTTCCCATACATGGAGGCGCGCGCGCGTGGCCCGGATCCGCCGCCCCTGTGCCATGCCACCGTGCGCGCGGCGGTGCGTGAGGCGGGACGGCGCGCACCGGCCCTGCCGCTGTTCGCCGGCGGCCGTTCCTTCGGTGGCCGGATGAGCTCGCAGGCCCAGGCGCTCGAGCCGCTGCCCGGCGTACGCGGACTCGTGTTCCTCGGCTTTCCGCTGCACCCGGCAGGCCGTCCCTCCGAGGAGCGCGCCCGGCATCTGGATGCGGTGCGCATTCCGATGCTGTTCGTTCAAGGCACGCGCGATGCACTTGCCGAGCGCGCACTGCTCGAGCCGCTCATCGGCCGTCTCGGTGCGCACGCGCGCCTGGAGCTGATCGAGAACGCCGACCACTCCTTCCACGTGCCCGCGCGGTTCGGCCGGGACGCCGCGGTACTCGAGGCGCTGCTGCGCACCGTGGCGACCTGGATGGAGTCGCTGCTGTGAGCAAGAAGTCACTGGAGCGCTATGCCGCCAAGCGTACCTTTACGCGCACGCCCGAGCCGCCGGCCACGGCCGCCGGAGCACGGCACGGGCCGCTGTTGTTCGTGGTGCAGAAGCATGCCGCCCGGCGTCTGCATTACGACTTTCGTCTCGAGCTCGACGGGGTGCTGAAATCCTGGGCGGTGCCCAAGGGCCCGTCGCTCGATCCGGCCGACAAGCGCATGGCGGTGGCGGTAGAGGACCATCCGTTCGACTACGCCTCGTTCGAAGGCGTGATCCCGGAGAAGCAGTACGGCGCGGGCAATGTGGTCGTCTGGGATTGCGGCGTGTATTCCCCGGACGAGGACGGCAAGTACTCATTCATGGATCGCGACGCGGCCGAGGCGCGCATGCGCGCCGGGCTCGCCGCCGGCAAACTGAGCGTTTTCCTGTGTGGCGAGAAGCTCAAGGGCTCCTACACGCTCGTCCGGACGCGCACCGACTGGCTGCTCATCAAGCACCAGGACCGTTTCGCACAGGCGAACGATATCCTGGCGCGCGCCCAGTCGGTGCTGTCGGGCTCGAGCCTCGACGAGCTTGACGCGCGCCACCCTCCCGCACCGCTCGCGGCGGCGCGCCTCGCGCCGCTGGGGCCGGAGGAAAAGATTCCGCGTGAGCTCAAGCCGATGTTGGCCGAGACCGGCGACGGTGTGCAGTCCAATCCGCAGTGGCGTTATGAGCCGAAGCTCGACGGCTACCGCGTGCTCGCCTTCGTCGCCGGCGGCACCGTGCGCCTGCAGTCGCGCCGCGGCCTCGACCTGACGCCGTTCTTTCCGGAGATCGCCGCCGAGCTGGGCACCCACCCGGCCGGACAGCTGATCCTCGACGGAGAGATCGTGGCGCTGGGTGCGGATGGGCGCCCCTCCTTCAATGCCCTGCAGAACCGCGCCCAGCTCAAGAGCGCCGCCGAGATCGCGGCGGCGCAGCGCGCCACCCCGGTGGTCCTAGTGTGCTTCGACCTGCTGCACTTTGCGGGCCTCAACCTGCGCGCAGCCCCGTACTCCGACCGCCGGCGCTACCTGTCGCAGTGCCTGCTGCCGGCGGCGCAGGTGCAGCTGGTCCATTCCTCGGACGACGCCGAGAAGCTGTATGCCGCATCAATGGAGCACGGCTTCGAGGGCATCATCGCCAAACGCCTCGACAGTCCCTATCAGCCGGGGCAGCGCTCGCGCGCCTGGCTCAAGGTCAAAGCCGCACGCTCGGCGGAATTTCTGGTCGGCGGCTACACGCGGGGCAACGGTGCACGCGAGCCGCTCGGTGCGCTGCTGCTCGGGTACCGCGATGGCAAGGCCTTGCGCTATGCGGGTCACGTGGGCTCGGGACTCGACGACGAGATCATCGCCGAGCTCCTGGAGCGCAGCGCAAGACTCAAGCGCGCCACCTCGCCCTTTGCCGAGCCGCCGCCGCTGCACCGTCCCACCACCTGGCTGGCGCCGGAGCTGGTTGCCGAGGTCACCTACAGCGAATGGACCCCGGCCGGTGCGCTGCGCGCACCGGTGTTCGTGCGGCTGCGCGACGACATCGATCCGGCGAGCGTGCGGCGGCGCCCTGAGACGAGCGTCGCGCCGGCTGAGCGCGCGGGTGCGGCCCGCGCCCGCGCGAGTTCCGTGCCGCGCGCCGCCGCACCGGACGAAAGCGCCGCGGTGCTCGAGCAGCTCAAAGGCGATGCGAAGCGCATGGATCTCAGAATCGGGAGCGCGCGCATCAGCCTCACCAATCTCGACCGCATCTACTGGCCGGCTTCGGCCGCGCGTCAGCCGGTGACGACCAAGCGCGACTTTCTGCGCTATCTGGCGCGCGTCGGGCGCTTCATGCTGCCGCATCTTCGCGACCGGCCGCTCACCATGATCCGCATGCCCGAAGGGATAAACGGCGAGCGCTTCTTCCAGAAGCACTGGTCGCAGCCGCTGCCGGAATTCGTCGAGTCGGTCACGGTGTACTCCGAGCACAAGGACGAGCAGCACCGCTATCTGCTCGCCAACAACCTGCCGACGCTGTTGTGGCTCGGTCAGGTCGGCACACTCGAGTTCCACGTGTGGCACTCGCGCGCACAGCAGGCGCCCGAAGCTGCCGGCCGCAGCACCGACTACTCCAGCTCACTGGCCGCGCTCGAAGCCTCGATACTGAACTATCCGGACTATCTCGTATTCGACATCGACCCCTACATCTATTCCGGCAAGGAAGCGCAGGGGGCAGAGCCTGAGCTCAACAAGCGCGGCTTTGCCGTCGGCAAGCGCGTCGCTTTCTGGCTGCGCGCGCTGCTGAAGGAGATGGCGCTGGAGGCGGTCGTAAAGACCTCCGGCAAGACCGGACTGCACCTGTTCGTGCCCATCGAGCGCACCGTGACCTTCGACGAGGCCCGGCACATCTGCGAAACGGTCGGCCGGCACGTGATGCGCGCTCATCCCAAGGACATCACCATGGATTGGGCCGTCGAGAAGCGCACCGGCAAGATCTTCATCGACTACAACATGAACGTGCGCGGTAAGACGCTCAATGTGGCGTACTCGCCACGGGGCGTGCCCGGAGCCCCGGTCTCGATGCCCCTTACCTGGGAGGAGCTCGAGGCCGCCGAGCCGATGGACTTCACAATCAGGAACGTACCCGACCGGTTGGAAAAGAACGGCGACCGGTGGCATGATGTACTTGAGGCAAAACAGAGCCTTACGAAGGCTTTCGGTGTTGACGGTGAGAAGTAGCCACGGGCTGCGTTAGACAAGGTGACTCATGGCCGCACGTTCCATAGGTTCTCTGACGGTGTCATTCGGGCTGGTCGCCATACCGGTGAAGCTGTACACCGCCACCCAGTCGGCGAACGCCATCTCCTTCAACCTGCTGCACAAGACCGACGGCTCGCGCCTGAAGCAGCAGTACGTGTGCCAGAAGGAGGGCGTGGTCGTCGAGCGCGACGACATGGTCAAGGGCTACGAGTTCGCCAAGGATCAGTACGTGCGCTTTTCGCCCGAGGAGATCAAGGCGCTGGAGGAGGTCGGAACGCACGCCGTGGAGATCTCCGAGTTCGTGCCCATCGAATCGATCGATCCGGTCTTCTATGACAAGACCTACTACCTCGCCCCCGACAAGGGCGCAGCCAAGCCCTACGCACTGCTCACCGAGGCGCTGAAGCAGGCGGGACGCTGCGGCGTCGGCCGCTGGGCCGCGCGCGGCAAGGGCTACATCGTGATCCTGCGCCCGATCGGCGAGGTGCTGGCCATGCAGCAGCTCCACTATGCCAGCGACGTCCGCCGCGCGAGCGAGGTGGAGGTGCCCAAGACCGACGTCAAGCCGGCGGAGCTGAAACTCGCGCAGCAGCTCATCGACCAGCAGACCGCCGAGAAATTTGATCCCGACGCGTACAAGGACGAGGTGCGTGCGCGCATCGAGACGGCGATCGCCAAGAAGGTCGAGGAAGGCAAGGAGATCTCGATCACCGAGGCCGCGCCTGCGGGCGAAGGCAAGGTCATTGATCTCATGGAAGCACTGCGCGCCAGCCTGCAGAAGAGCGAAAGCGCGCGTACCCAGGTGAGCCGGCTCGGGCCGCGCAAGGAACCGAAGCGCGTCGAGGAGCCCGCGAAGCCGGCTCGCAAGGCGGGCAAGCGCAACGGCTAGGCGCGCCCGCAGGGAACCGGGGGTGCGCTCCTACAGTGTCCGGGACGTGGAGCGCGTCCTGCGGCTCTCGCCTGACGTCACCCGTAACCTCATCAAGGCGGGCTTCGTCAAGCCCGCTCGCGGTGCGCGGCGCGAGTACCGCTTCTCCTTCCAGGACCTGATCGTGTTGCGCACGGCGCGCGCACTGATCGACGCCAAGATCCCCGCCAAGCGCATCCGCCGCTCGCTCGATAGTCTGCGCCGGGAGCTGCCCGAGTCCGTGCCACTGTCAGGGCTTTCGATCAGTGCGGTCGGCGATCACGTGGTGGTACGCGAGGGCGAGACGCGCCGCCACGCGGAGAGCGGCCAGTACCTGCTGGGACTCGACGTGAGCCTCGAGAACGGCGAGCTGCACGTCGTGGAGTCGCGGCAGGAGCCCCCGGCAGCCCCCGCCGCAGCACCTGACTGGTTCGCGGAAGGTCTGCGCCTCGAGGCGAGCGATCCAGAAGCGGCGCTGGAGGCCTACCGCCAGGCCGTCAGCGACGATGCGCAGCACAGTGCCGCCTGGACCAACTGGGGGCGGCTGCTGCACGAGCACGGCAGAACGCGCGAGGCGGCCGAAGTCTACCGGCGCGCGCTCCAACAGGCGGGCCCGGATGCGTTGCTGCTGTTCAATCAGGGCGTGCTGCTCGAGGATCTGGGCGATCGCGAGGCCGCGCTCGCGGCGTACCAGACCGCGCTGCAAGCGGACCCGGACCTTGCCGATTGTCATTACAACCTGGCGCGCCTGTACGAAGCCATGGGACTCGCCCAGCACGCCATCCGTCACCTTGGCCAATACCGGCGACTGGTTGCAGGCGACGGGCGCTGAGCGCCGGCGAACATGCGCACCTGGGTCGGAACCTCCGGGTACAACTACCCCGAATGGAAGGGCAGCTTCTATCCGGAGAAGATGCCGGCCGCGAAGATGCTGCCGTTCTACGCCGCGGCATTCAGCACCGTCGAGATCAACTACACCTTCTATCGCGTTCCTAACACCAAAATCCTCGCCGGCTGGGACCGCGAGACCCCGCAGGGCTTCCGCCTCACGCTCAAGGCCCCCAAGCGCATCACTCACATCGCCAAGCTCCACGATTGCGCCGAGCTGCTGGGATACTTCCTGAAGACCGCGGCGACCCTCGGACCGAAGCTGGGGGCTATCCTGTTCCAGCTGCCGCCCTACTTCCGGAAGGATCTCGCGGTGCTCGATGAATTCCTGGCGCTGCTGCCGGCGGACTGCTGCGCGGCCTTCGAGTTCCGCCATGCCTCGTGGATGGACGACGAAGTGTTCGCGCGGCTGCGGGCCAAGAACCTGGCGCTGTGCGTTGCCGACAGCGAGGAGTTCTCCACCCCGCTCGAGATCACCGCCGCGTACGCCTATTTCCGCCTGCGCGACGAGGGCTACACGCCCGAGGATCTGCAGCAGTGGGCGCGGCGCATCCGCGCAAGCGCCGCAGCCTGCAGCGACGTATTCGTGTACTTCAAGCACGAGGAGGCAGGCAAGGGACCCCAGTTCGCGCGTCTCCTGCTGGAGGCGCTCGGCGAAGCACGGCCGTAGCCGCGCCCGCAGGTGCAAGTCAGCTCTTCCAGATCTCGGCAAGTACGCGCGCGAAGTTCGCGCCTACGACCTTCTCGGTCACGGCCGCCGAGTAGCCGCGCTTCAGAAGCCGGTCCGCAATGATCTCGATGCGGCGCGGGACGTTGAGTCCCACAACGTAAGTCGGCCGGTCTTCCTCGGGCGCCGCGAGGCCCGCCGCCTGGCGCCCGGCCTCCTCCTTGGCAAACTCGGCCATGCCCTTGGGGCTGGTATCGAACGGCGCGATGCCGACGTCGCTGCCGATGCCCACGTGGTCCTCGCCGGCTATCTTGAGGGCATGCTCAAGGTGCTGCAGATAGTCGTCAACCGTCGGCTGGCGCGGCGAGGCCGTCAGGTACGGCAGGTCGTAGATGCCCACCACGCCACCGCGCGCCGCGAGCGATCGCAACTGCTGATCGGTCTTGTTGCGCGGGTGGGCGTGCACCGCTGCGCATCCGGCGTGTGTCATCACCGGCGGCCTGACCGACAGGCTCAGGACATCCGTGGTGGTGGCCGGATTGGCGTGGCTCAGGTCGATGGCGATGCCGAGGCGGTTCATCTCCTTCACCGCGTCCCGACCGAGTGCAGTCAGGCCCCCTGCTTCCGGTGCCATGACGCCGGCAGCGAACGGCGAGGTGCGGTTGTAGGAGAGCTGCATGACGCGCACGCCGAGATTGCGGAACAATTCCAGCGAGGCGAGCTTGCCGCCCAGCATGTCGGCGCTCTCGAACGACAGGATGATGCCGAGCTTGTGCTCGCGCCGGGCGCGCTCCATGTCGGGGCCGACGCGCACCTGCATGAAGTAGTCGGGGTGGAACTCGATGAGCTGCTGCACCTCGGCGATCTCTGCCACGGTGTCCGCAAAGTTGTTGTTGATGCCGCCGAGGGACAGCTTGAGGACGTTGATGCCGCTGTCGCGCACCATGTCGAGATCCTTCTGCGCCATCGGCAGGTGGTCCTCCGCCGGCGGCCCGGAGTTGCAATCGAGAATGAGCGCGCCCGCATAGAGCGCGCGCGCCTGTTCGCTGACGTCGCCTGCGTCAGCCTGTGCCGCGGCGAAGCGCGCGACGCCCATGAGCCCCACGGTACTCGCGGCACCGGCCAAGGTGCGGGAAAACTCGCGTCGGTTCACGCCTACCCCCTTCAATGGCGCCAGCGCGCCCTGCCCATCGTACCGTGACCGGCCACGGTCGCACATCTCAGCGCCGCTGGCACCCGCAGGCTAGTGCGGCTCGAGCAGCTCGCGCATGCAATGACCTAACAGCTCGGTGGCGGTGGCGATCTCGTTGCAAGACAACCCGGCGAATCCGACCAGCAGCCCCGGACGGGGGGGCCGGACGTGGTAGTGCGGATGCACGGCGTGCAGTCCGAGCCCGCGCGCGGCGCCGAGCTCGATCAACCTCCTGAGCTGCGCGTAGCTCAGGGATGGAAACCACACCACTACGTGCATCCCCGCCTGGGCCTCGCTGACCTCGATGTGTCCGTCGAGTGAGCGCTTCAGGCCTTCGAGCAATGCGCGGCGGCGCCGGTCGAGCTCCGCGGCCGACTCGCGCAGGTGCTTTTCGAACTGCCGCCCCTGCATGAAGGCCGCCAGTGCCGCCTGCTCGATCGCGGGGCAGCCGCCGTCATCCAGATGCTTGGCGCGCACCAGGTCTTCGCGCAGACCGCGCGGACTCACGATGTAGCCCAGGCGCAGCGACGGAAACATCGACTTGGAGAAAGTCCCCACGTAGATGACGCGCTCGCCGCCATCGAGCGAGCGCAGCGCCGCGATCGGGCGCGCCCCGTAGCGGAACTCGCCGTCATAGTCGTCCTCGAAAATCCAGCTGTTGTGTCGGGCGGTCGCCTGCAGCAGCTCGATGCGCCGCTGCAGCGACATGACGGCGCCGGAGGGGAATTGGTGCGAGGGGCTCACGACCACCAGGCGCGCCGGACGCGCCGGCAGCTGCGCGCTGATCAGGCCCTCGCGGTCGGTGGGCACGGCGAGCACCCGCGCCCCGTGCGCCAGCAGCGCGCGCATGGCGTACTGGTAGTACGGATCCTCGAGGATTGCCAGCTCGCCCTCATCGAGTACCACGCGCGCCACCAGCGTCAGTGCCTGCTGCGTGCCACTGACTATGATCACATCGTGCACGCTGCAGAGGAAACCGCGCCGGCGCGCCAGGTAGTCGCTGATCGCGGCCCGCAGCGCCGGCAGTCCGGCGGGGGACGGATAGCCCGGACTGGTGCGCAGCGCGGCGGCGGCGAGCTTGCTGCGCCAGGAGTTGAACAGACGCGGATTGAGCAGCGGCACCCCGTACTGCAGGTCGTAGCGCGGGCGTCCGCCGGTGACTCCGAGGGTTGGGGGACCGAGCCGCCGCGCGCGTGCCGCGTAGCGCGAAGGCCGCGCGGTGGGGGCACGGGCGAGGCGCGCTCGCGGGGCGCCGATGTCCGCCACGCGCGTCCCGGAACCGCCGCGCGCGATCGCCAGCTGTTCGGCGCACAGCAGCTCGTACGCGCTCAGCACCGTGTTGCGCGACACGCGCAGCATGCGCGCCAGCTCGCGGGTCGCCGGCAAGTGGCTGCCGGCGGCAAAGCGCCCTTCCAGGATCGCGCGCTTCAGGGCACGCGCAAGCTGCTCATAGAGGGCCCCCTGTCCATCCAGCCCCAAGTCCATGAGCTCAGGAATTAACCAAGGCGCGCGCGCGGTGCAAGCCGCAATCGACGGTCCGTGCTGAAAGTCCGACCAAGCTCACCACGCCAAGTGGCATCCCCAAGCGGCACCGCAGTGGCCCTTGAGCGGTGCGCTGCGGTTGCCTAATCTGCCCAGCCCCCGGGCGGCGTGAGGTACGACTGTGGCGAGGTTCCTGCCAGAACTGACACTGTGTGTTGTTGCGCTCCCCGCCGTGGCCGCCGCGGCCGGCGGCGCCCCGCCCGCGCCGGACCGCGTCGCACCAGCACCCGCCGCGGTCGCCGCGACACTGCAGCGCGCGACGCAGGCGCTGATGGACGCGGTAGCCCCCGGACAGCGTTCGGTGTGGGAACAGTACACCGACCCGGCGTTCACCTACGTGACCGAAGACAACGAAGTCAAGAATCGCAGTGCAGTGCTCGCTGATCTGCAGCCGCTGCCGCAGGGATCTTCCGGATGGATCGTGCTCGAGGACTTCCGCTGCTCGGACTTCGGCAAGTTCGCCGTCACCACCTATGTGCTGAACGAGCACGAGAGCATCGAAGGGCACGAGCTGCACGCCCGCTACCGCGGCAGCGACACCTGGCGAGCGACCGGCGCCGGCTGGCGCCTGGTCGCCGCGCAGGTATATGCCGTTCCTCAGGACCCCCCGCGCACCGAGCTGCCGGGCGCGCAGCTGGCGGACTACGAGGGCAGTTACAGTCTGAGCCCGACGACCCGGCAGCAGATCCGGCGCGATGGCGATCACCTCATCGCCGAACGTGACGGCCGCGCACCACAGCTGTTGCTGCCCGAGACTGGCGATGTGTTCTTCACGCCGGGCCGGCCGCGTACACGGCGCATCTTCACGCGCGCCGCCGACGGGCACGTGAGCGGCTTTGCTGACCGTCGCGAGGGTACGGACCTCATCTGGATGCGCGTTGCCCCGGTGGCGGTTTCGCACTGACCCGGGCAGGCTCAGTCGCGAGCGGTCCGGCAAGCACGAGCAGCGCTCCGACCCATCGGACCCGCAGCGCCGCACTCCCGCTGCGGCGCTCAGCGGACGCCATCGCGCGGAGGCAGGCCGGAGGGCGCGATGCGGGAATCCGCCGCCACCGTCGCGCGCACCGGCCGCTCGGGGAACAGGTCGGCGACACACGCCGCCCCTTCGTGCGAAAGCAGCGCGCGCTTGATGTAAAGCCCGCCACCGAACCCGGTCAGCGCTCCGTCCGCGCCGATGACCCGATGACACGGCACGATGATCGGCAGCGGGTTTGCGCCGTTGGCAAGTCCCACGGCACGCGCGCCGCCGGCAACTCCCACGCGGCGCGCCAGCTCGCCGTAGGTGCGCGTCTCACCGAATGGAATTGCGCGCAATTCCCTCCACACGGCGAGCTGGAACGGCGTGCCCTCGGGTGCCAGATGCAGCCGGAAGGCGCGCCGCGTACCGGCAAAATATTCGCCCAGCTGCACGAGCGCCTGCGCGAACGGCGCGGCGTCCTGGCGCCACGCGGCGGGCGGCTGCAGGGGATGCGGGCCGGCCTGAAAGTGCACGCCCTTGAGCGCGTCCCCGTCACCGCACAGCAGCAGCGGTCCCACCGGCGAGTCCACCTCGTGCCAGTATCTGATCGTCGTGGCATTCATGCGCGCCATGCTACTCCCGCAGCTCAGTCCGGGCTGGCCGGTTTCGGACCTGCTTGCCGGCCCGCGACGCGGCCTGCCACAGGTGCATGACTGCGTAGCCGCGCCAGGGTTGCCAGGCGCGCGCGCGTTCCTCAAGGGCGCGCGCGCTGAACGTGGCGGCCGAGGCCGCAGCCATCCGGCGCAGCACCAGATCTCCCGTCGGCAGCGCGTCAGGTTCCGCCAGTGCGCGCAACGCCACGTATTGCGCGGTCCACGGCCCGATGCCCGGCAGCGCCGCAAGCGCCTGCGCAACCGCTGCGGGCGCGGCACTGAAATCGATACGGCGCTCGAGCACCGCGCGCGCCAGGGCGTGCAACGTGGCCGCCCGCGAGCGCGTGAGGCCCACGCTCTCGAGCTTGGCTTCGGCCAGCGCCGCTGCGGTCGGAAACAGATGAGTGAGTCCGTCCGCAGCCCCTCGTATGGGTGTGCCCGCGAGCTCGACGATGCGGCCCGCGAAGGTGCGCCCAGCGGCGACGCTCACCTGCTGACCGAGCACCGCCCGCACCGCGCACTCGACCGGATCCCAGGCGCCCGGGATGCGCAGACCCGGCCGCTCGCGCACCAGTGGACCCACCAGCGGATCCACCGCAAGTTCCACTCCGATACGCGCCGGATCGGCCGCCAGGTCGAACACGCGCCGCGCCACCGTGGCCAGCTGCAGCAGCGCCGCGGGCGGAGCGCCCGCGACCCGCAACTCGAGCGCATCCTCCCCGGGAAGCGCCCGCACGCAGATGAGCGCATGCCCTGTGGTACAGGCCACCGTGCGCGCGTAACCCCGCTCATCGACCCGTTCGACGCCTCGCAGGGCGCGCGCCGCCAGGAAGTCACGCATGTGCGCCCAGTCGTAGGGCGGGCGGTACGCAAGTCTCAGCACCACCTCCTCCGTGCCGCTGGAAGCGCCGGTACGGCGCCCGACACGACGCAGTTCACGCGGTGCACGGCGGTAGGTGTTGCGAAAGGCGTCGTTGAAGCGGCGCGAGCTGCCGAAGCCTGCGGCCATTGCGATCTGCGTAATCGGCAGCTTGGTCTCCTCGATCAGGCACACAGCAAAGTGCAGACGCCGCGTTTGGGCGACCGCGATGGGCGAGGCACCCACGTGACGCGCGAACAGCCGCAGCAGGTGGCGCGGGCCGATGCCGAGCCGGGCAGCGAGCGCGCTCACCGACTGTTCATCGAGCGCCCCCTCATCGATCAGGCGCAAAGCCCGCCGCACCACCGCCGCGGTGCCGAGCCACGCCGGCGTGCCCGGTGCGGCTTCGGGACGGCACCGCAGGCAGGGACGGAAGCCGGCCGCTTCGGCTGCGGCCGGGCTGCCAAAGAAGCGCACGTTGGCGCGCTTCGCGTAGCGCGATGGACAGATAGGCCGGCAGTAAATGCCGGTTGACGTCACGGCGATGAAGAACTTGCCGTCGAAACGTGGATCGCGGCTGATGCGGGCACGGTTGAGCGCCTCCGGATCGAGGCCCGAGATGGTGTCCATGGCGCGCACCATACCCCGGGCGCCGACCACGAAGTAGCCATTTTCGGACCTGGCGCGCGGCAGCCGCGCGCCACGCCGGGAGCCTACCCGGCCTGTGCTTCTTTGAGCGCCGCGATATCGAGCTTGCCCATGCCCATCATGGCCTTCATGGCGCGTTGCGCCTTGGCGGCGTCGCGGTCCGAGAGCAGCTCGGGCAACACCGTCGGCACCACCTGCCACGACAGGCCATACCTGTCCTTGAGCCAGCCGCAGCGTGACTCCTGACCGCCGCCCGCGGTCAGCTTCTCCCACAGGCGATCGATTTCCGCCTGGGTCTCGCAGTTGATGACGAACGACACTGATTCGTTGAACTTGAACAACGGTCCGCCGTTGAGGGCGGTGAACTTCATGCCATTGAGTTCGAAGGCCACCGTCATGACCGTGCCTTCCGGCCCGGGTCCCGCGGCACCGTAGCGCACGACTTTCAGGATCCGCGAGTTGTCGAATATCGACACGTAGAACTTCGCCGCGTCCTCGGCCTGGGAATCGAACCACAGAAACGGTGTGATCTTTTGCATGGAGTCCCCAATTCGGGTGTCAGCGGTGTCGAGCTACGTTTCTGCAGTACCTGCTCATCCACTGTCAAGCGTGGCGGCAACAACGCAGCGCTTGCGCCGAAGGCAGTCATCCACGAGCATTCACCCCCCCCTTCATCGGGTCCACGATGTCGTCTGTCGCAAAGACTCTGCTCGCCGCCCTGCTCCTGTGCATGAGCGCTGGAGCCGCCGCGGCCGCCGGTGGCGAGCTGACGGTAGTAAACGCGCGCCTCTATCCTGCCCCCGATGCCGCACCGATTGATCACGGCGTGCTCGTGATCCGCGGCGGCCGCATCATGAGCGTCGGCCGCGATGCCGGCGCCGGCGCGCACCAAGGCGTAGTGATCGATGCGCGCGGCGGTGCAGTCACCGCCGGCTTCTGGAACTGCCACGTGCACATTCTTACGCCCGAGCTGCTGCACGCGCGTGAACTCACCCCGGCGCAGCTGACGGCGGAAATGCAGAAGATGTTCACTCGCTGGGGCTTTACGACGGTGTTCGACACCGCCTCCGTGCTCGCCAACACCGAACTGATCCGCCAGCGCATCGAGAGCGGTGAGATTCCCGGGCCGCGCATCCTCAGCGTGGGCGAGCCGTTCTACCCCGAGCACGGCACTCCGATTTACGTGCGCAAGTTCCTCGCCGACAACGGCATTCCGTCGGCCGAGGTCGCGAACGCTGCTGCGGCGCGCGAACGCGCGCAGCACCAGCTGGCCGCGGGCGCGGACGGAGTGAAAGTGTTTGCCGGTGCCATCGTCGGCGGGGAAATCGGCGTGCTGCCTATGCCGCTCGACATCGCCACCGCGATCGTGCGCGAAGCACACAAGGTGGGTAAGCCGGCATTTGCCCACCCCTCCAACGCCGCAGGCGTGGAGGTCGCTATTGGAAGTGGTGTCGATGTTCTGGCGCACACCGCGCCGATGATGGGACCGTGGGACGCGGCGCTGGTGGCGCGCCTGCGCCAGCACCACATGGCACTGGTTCCGACGCTGACGCTGTTCAACGTCGAGAGCCGCAAGTTCGGTGAAACCGAAGCGCAGCGCCGCGAGACCGAGGACATCACCATCGAGCAGCTCAGGACGTTCGCCGAGGGCGGCGGCCAGGTGCTGTTCGGCACCGACATCGGCTACATCGACGTCTACGACACCAGCGAGGAGCTGCGCCTGATGGCGCGCGCCCTCACCTGGCAGCAGATACTTGCGAGCCTCACGACTAATCCGTCCGCGCGCTTCGCGCACGGCGGCGGCACGCTCGTCGCGGGTGCGCCCGCCGACGTGGTGATACTCGATGGTGATCCGGCCAGGGATGCAACCGCGCTGGCGCACGTTCGCTACACCATCCGCGCCGGCCGCGTCATCTACCAGCGCGAGTAGTTATGCGTTTCCTCTCAGTCATTTTCCCGCGCCAGCGCCCGCGCGTAGGCGGGCCGCGCCGTGACGCGCGCCACGTATTCCTCGAGCAGCGGGGACGCAGGCATGAACGGCGACTGACGGAACATGGCGAAGGTCGTGGCGTACAACACGTCGGCGGCGCTGAAGCGTTCTCCGAGCAGGTAAGGCCCGTGCGCGAGACGCTGCATGAGCGCCGCCATCGCTTCCTCCGCTGACACCCAGCCCGCGGTGCCGCGCGGCACTTCGACCTTCATGAACTTGGACATTAACGCGGGCTCGAGAACTCCGGTGTAGTAACTCAACCACGAGAGATAGGGCCCGCGCTGCGCAGTGCCCACCAGCGGCCCGAGTCCGTTCTCGGGAAAGCGGTCGGTCAGATACAGCGCGATGGCGGGTGATTCGAACACCACCACCCCGTCATCGCTTATCGCCGGTACTTTTCCGTGCGGATGCGGATTGGCAGGATCGACGGCGCCGCTGCCGTCGCGGTTGCGAGTCGTCACCGCTTGTATGGTGTATGGCGCTTCCAGTTCCTCGAGCAGAAAAATGAAACGCGTGGCGCGCGTCTTCGGTCGGTGATAGAGCGTGATCATCGCCTCGCTCCGCGGGTGGGAAGGAGGCCGATGTTACGCAATAATTGCGCCATGGTCTTGCTGCCGATCGCGTACAGCTCGATGCGCCGCGCGCGCCTGTATGACCCCGCCATGCGCGCGGTGCCGGTATGAGCGTTTGCGAGAGCGCACGGCTGAGCCTGCGCCACCTGTACGATAGCGATGCGCCCTTCATCGTCACGCTGCTCAACGATCCCGACTTCCTGCGCAACGTGGGCGATCGCGGCGTTCGCAACGAGGACGATGCGCGCCGTTATCTCGCCCAGGGCCCGCTGGCAAGCTACGCGCGTTACGGGTTCGGGCTGTGGCTCGTGGAGCTGCGCTCAAGCGCGGTCGCAATCGGGATGTGCGGGCTGCTGCGCCGCGACACACACCCGGACGTGGAGATCGGCTTCGCGTTCCTGCCACGCTATCGCGGACAGGGTTACGCGCTCGAAGCCGGGCGCGCCACCACGCACTTCGCCACGCACCGCCTCGGGCTGACGCGCGTGGTGGCCATTACCGCGCCCGACAACGCCGCGTCGGGTGCGATCCTGGAGAAGCTCGGTTTCAGGTTCGAGCGCCTGGTGCACTTCACGGCTGACGGCGAGTCGCGTCTGTACGTATTGGAGCAGCCGGGCGACTAGCGGCTTGCCGCGCGTCAGCGCAGCGCGCGCAGCGTCGCCAGCGAGGCCTCGCGCAGTCGCCCGATGGCATCGTCGATGCGGGTTACGCTGCCCTCGTCATCCCTCCCAAGGCCTTGCCAGTCCGCGGCCCAGATGGTCTGCAGCTCCGCGGCGCGCGCCGGGACCGGGGCCGGAACTACCGCCGCGAGATCGCGGATCACGAGCACGTAGGTCCAGCCGGTGCGCGGACTGCCACCGCTTGCGTCGTGGTCGTATTGCGCAAGGAACACCACCCGCTCGAGCTCGGCGAGCTTGGTCAGCAGCTCAAAGGTAGCGGTGCGGATGTTGCGGTTGTGCTCGGTGCGCTCATTGCGCCAGGTGTTGTATCCGAGGCTGCCGAGAGCCACGACCAGGCTGATTAGGGCCACGGCGTTGCTGCGTAGCTGCTGGCGAAGCGAGACCATGATGCCGAACGCATGATACGCCTCGCCCACGGCCGGGGTGGAACAGCGCGCTCGCGGAGCGGAAACTCAGCGGATCATCGTGGCCAGAGGTGACAACAGTGGCTACCCGACGCAGGCGTCGTGGCGCGGCCAGCACGGCAGACCACCCCGGCAGCTATAGCTCCCCGGCGTGCTACCTGCACGAGTTCGAGCCCGAGGCGTCCGCCGCGGCCCGCGGCTTTGAGATCAAACGCATCTACGACAAGGCCGAACGTGGTGATGGCTTCCGGGTGCTGGTCGACCGGCTGTGGCCGCGCGGGATCAGTAAGCAACGGGCCGCGCTCGATGAGTGGCTGCCGGATGTTGCCCCGAGCACGGCGCTGCGCAAGTGGTTCCACCAAGACAGCGGGCGCTGGCAGGAGTTTGCACGCCGCTATCGGGCGGAGCTGCGTGCACACGCCAAGCAGCTGCAGGCACTGCGCCGGCGTGCCACGCAGCAGCGTGTGACACTGCTGTACGGAGCACGTGACACACGCACCAACCATGCGGTCGTGCTGCGCGACGCGCTGCGCGGGTCTTCCCGCCGGCCCGCCCGGGCCGCTAACCGCGACTGAGCCGTCCGTTACGCACAGTCCGCTCATTGTCAGCCGCCGGATGGCCGGTGCGTTTTCACTGCTAGGTGACTTGAATAGCGAGCGGGATCATGCGAGACATTATCAAATTGCTGATGGTGCTGGTCATTGGCGCCGCGCTTTCAGGCTGCGTCGTCGCCCCGGTGGGCCGGCCGCGGGCCTATGTCAGGGTCGTGGCGCCGGCGCCCGTAGTGGTGGTGCGCGGCGGCTACTCCTACCGCAGCCGGTAGGTGCAGTGCCTCCGCATGCGGCGGTGCGGAGGCGCAGCCACATCCTCCGGCGCAGCGGCGCGCTCACGCCTACCACTCATGCCGCTGCTGCCTCCCGGCGGATAACCAGTACACTACGCCCGCCACCCCAACGATACGTGCCTCATGAAAGTCATATCGCAGCTGACGGCAGGGTTCGATCCACTGCTCCGGCAGACTCACCGTAGTTGAATTCCTGCTGCGAGTCATGAGGGCATCGAGGACCGCGGTCCTGGCGACGCTGCTGGGCGTGCTGAGCTCACTTAATGGAGCGCGTGCCGAAGTACGGGTGGTGAGCGGTCCGACTCCCATACCCGGTGGCAGTGCGAGCTCACCCGGCGATATCACGGTGATCAACGAGAGGCTGGCGTTCGCGCTCGCGGTGCGCTCGTCCGTCCCGTACGGCCTGCCGCGCGGCGCGCTGGTGGATCTCGCCTCGGTAAGCGGCGGCCGTATCGGACGAGATCGCGTGGAGTTCGCGGACTTCATTCCCAACAACTGGTCGGCGTGGCCCAACACCTACCAGCACGTCGAGATCCTGGAGCGTGGCCCGCGCGTGGCACGCATCCGTGCGGTGCGCGACTTCGGCAAGGTGACCATTACTACTCTCTATTCGCTCGAATCCGGCTCCGACGAGATCGCCATCCGCACGACCATGACCAATGAGGGGCAGGAGAGCCTGCCGGGACTGCTGTCGGGTCTGACGCTGTGGCCCAGCGGCGGCTTCCTGTTCCCGGTGCCGGGTCTTGCCGGCATCAAGGAAGGCAAGGCGGACGGGGCGCTGGCGCCTCGTGTGGTCGCCTACGACGCTGACTGGACGGTCACGCTGCACGCGCCTTATTTGGATCATATTGGCTGGAACTCGCGCGATCTGTTCCAGCTGCACACCCTCGCACCGCACGCGAGCCGCACCTTTGAGGGCTGGCTGCAGGTGGGGACCAGCGGCGACCTCGCACCGGTGGTGGCCGCCGAACTCAAGCGGGCGCGTCTCGCATCCGGGAAGGTGCACGGCACGGTAGCCACCGGCGCGCAGCCGCTCGCTCAACCGGTGGTGGTGGTGGAGAAGAACGGGGTGCCGTACGCCTGGGCGCTCGGGCACGGTGGCCGTTATGCGCTCGGCCTGCCCGCAGGCGACTACGCACTCTACGCCACCGGTCGAGGCTACTCACGCAGCACCGCAACGACCGTGCACGTGGCCGCGAATACTGACCTCGAACGGGACTTCACCGACCTGCGGCCGCCGGGGCGGGTCGAGTTTGCGATTAGCAATGCGCGGCGCGGCACTCCGCTCGATGCGCGCATCTCGATCAGTGAAGGCGACAGGCCGGTGGTCGAGTTCCTCGGGCGCAAGACCTTCTTCACCGAGCTCGCACCGCGCGGGTACGCGGCCGTGTCGATTGCGCCGGGCCACTACCGCTTCAGTGTCTCATCCGGCGCGGGGTTTCTGGCCAAGGATGAGGAGGTCCCGGTCGACGTCGAACCCGGCGCGGTCGTGCAGAGCAAGGTGCAGGTGACGCGGCTGTTCGATCCGCCGGTCCTGGGCTGGTATTCCGCCGATCTGCATCACCATGCGGACCAGGCGGAAGCAGTGACGCCCCCCGCGGACCTTGCGCGCTCGCAGCTCGCAGCGGGCCTCGACCTACTGTTCGTGAGCGACCACGATTCCACGGTAAATCACGAGGCGCTACGCGCCATTGCCGCGCAGCGCGCCGTGCCGTTCCTCGCCGGCATCGAGATATCGCCCTCGTGGGGGCACTTCAACGCCTACCCGATCGCCCCAGGGGCCAAGCTGGCCATCGACCCGAGCACCGCGAACGTCGACGCCATCCTCGCGGAAGCGCGGCGCGAAGGGGCCGCCGTGGTGCAGGTCAATCACCCCTTCAATCCCTATGGCTACTTCACCAGCCTCGACGCCGGGGTGGCTCCGGGCGGCTTCAACCCCGGGTTCGATCTCATCGAGATCAACGCCGCCGGACCGGACGACGATCCGAAGGTGATGGCGAAGGCGTGGACATTCTGGAACGAAGGCAGGCGTTACTACCTCAGCGGAGGCAGTGACACCCACGACGTGTGGAATCAGCAGTCCGGCCGCGTGCGCACCTTCGCTCACGTCGAAGGCCCACTCACGGCCATGAGCTTCGTGAATGCACTGAAGGCCGGTTGTGCCTATGTCAGCCATGGACCGCTGATCTTCCCGCAGCAGCCCTGCGGCCAGATCAGGATCAGGGCCGGGCGGCCCAGCGTGCTGGCCTTCGCGCTCGGCTCGGTCGCCGGCCTGAAGCGGGCGCAGCTGATGGGCGACGGCCGCGTGCTCGAGACCCGGGACCTCCCGAAGGCGCCGCTGCACGGACACGTCGAGTTTGCGCTGCACGACGCGGGTGGTACGCGCTGGTACGCGCTGGTGGTCGAGGATACCGCCGGCGCAAAGGCGTACACGGACCCGTACTGGGTCAGCGCGGACGATGGCGACGCCACCGCCGCACCGAAGCGCTGAACATGAACGCTACGGCGCGCAACTCGCTTCGCTCCGGGCAGGTCCGCACCATCCTGCTGCTCTTCGGCGGCTACGCGGCCTGCTACTACTGCCGGGCGGATCTGTCAGTCGCCACGCCGCTGCTGGTCGATGAGCTGGGACGGCACGGCGTTGCGCACGGCGCGGCGGTCGTGCACCTCGGCTCGCTGACCTCGGCCGGCGTGTTGGCGTACGCGCTTGGCAAGCTGTTCCTCACCGGACTCGGCGACTACTGGGGTGGGCGGCGCAATTTCCTGCTGGGCGTGGGCGGGGCGACGGCCTTCACGCTGCTGTTCGCCGCCGGCGGTGCTCTGCCGGTGTTCACCCTGGCCTGGATCGGCAACCGCCTCACGCAGTCGGTCGGATGGGCGGGACTGATCAAAGTCTCATCGCGCTGGTTCGACTACTGGTCCTACGGCACGATCATCGGCATCCTGAGCACCAGCTACCTGATCGGCGACGCACTGGCGCGTCAGCAGATGGGCATGCTCATCGAGCACGGCTACGGCTGGCGCACGCTGTTCCTGTTCGCGGGTATCGTGGCTGGCGCCATGCTGCTCGCGAGCTGGCTGTGGCTGCGCGAGTCGCGCACCGACCAAGGCCACGCCGAGGCGCGCCCCAACCCGCTGAATCTGTTTGCCGGCAGCGAGGCAAGGCCCGCGAGCGTGGCTGCGCTGCTCCTGCCGATGCTGCGCAGCCGCGCCTTCGTGCTGGTTTGCGTGCTGTCATTCGCTTGCACAATAATCCGCGAGACCTTCAACACCTGGACCCCGGAGTACCTACGCGATCATCTCGGCTACCCCGTGAGTCAAGCGGCCAGCTTCAGCGCCATCTTCCCGGGCGTGGGGTTCGTGTCCGTGCTGTTCGCCGGGTGGCTGAGCGACCGGCTCGGGCTCAGCGGCCGCTCGCTGCTGCTGTTCCTCGGCCTTGCCGGCACGACCGCTGCGCTGCTCGCGCTCATGTCGGTGCATCCAGGAGCGGCGAGAACGCTGGTTCCGCTCCTGACCATTGGTGTCGTGGCCTTCTGCCTACTCGGACCGTATTCCTACCTCGGCGGGGCGTTCGCGGCCGACTTCGGCGGCAAGCAGGCGAGCGCGGCATCATCGGGGATCATCGATGGCATCGGCTACCTGGGCGGGGTGCTCGCCGGCGACAGCGTGGCGCGGCTGTCGAATGCCATAGGCTGGGACGGGGTGTTCGTGGTGCTGGCGGTGGTGAGCGCGCTGGCGGCCGTGTGCGCCGGGTTCCTGCACCTGCTGAACACGCGCGCCGCGAGCTTGCCCCATGACTGAGCCGGCCGCGGTGCGCGTCAGCGCAGCTCCCGAGGCGCTCACCGTCGAGTGGAGCGATGGCCGGGTGAGCAGGTTTCCGAGCCTGTGGCTGCGCGACAATCTGTCCGCGGACCGTGACGCGCACAGCGGCCAGCGGCTCATCGACATCACGGACGTTCCGGAGCAGCCGCGCATCCGTTGCGCGGTCGCCGAACACTCGCACGTGCGCATCGAGTGGGAGCGGGAGACGCGGCCCGCCTCCTTCGAGCTCAGGTGGCTTGCGGCCCAGGCGGCCGGCGGGGTGAGCACCCAGCCCGAGCGTGCGGTGCGCCCGTGGCTCGAAGGTGCGCGGCTGGAGGCGGCACGCGACTTCGCGTGGGTGACGCTTGCGGCGGCGCGGGCGGAGGCACGCTTGCGTCTTGAGTGGCTCACACGGCTGCTGCAGGACGGCCTGGCGTTCATGAGCGAGATGCCGGCCACCGAGAACGCGATCCTCGAGACCGTGCCGCTCATCGGGCGCGTACTCGAGACCAACTACGGCCTTACCTTCGACGTGCGCTCCATGCCGCAGCCGGAGAACCTTGCCTATTCCGACCTCGGCCTCGGCCTGCACACCGACAATCCGTATCGCGAGCCGGTCCCGGGCTTTCAGGCACTGCACGCACTGCTGCCCTCGCGCGAAGGCGGGGCCAGCCTGTTCGCCGACGGTTTCGCGCTCGCCGCGCACCTGCGCGCCACCGCGCCTGAAGACTTCGCGCTGCTCACCGCGACCGCCGTGCCGTTTCACTATCGCTCGCGCGATGCGGAGTTGTATGCAGAACGCCCGCTGATCCAATTATCCACGCGCAGCGAGATCGTCGCGGTGCACTACAACAGCCGCTCTATCGCGCCGCTCGGCCTGCAGGGCGGTGATTTGTCGGCGTGGTATCGCGCCTACCGCCGTTTTGCCGCGCTGCTGCGTGACGCGCGCTTCCAGCTGCAGACGCAACTCAGCGCGGGAACGCTCGTGGTATTCGACAACCAGCGCATCCTTCACGGACGCACCGCATTCGCTTCCGCGAAGCACCCGCGCCACCTGCGGGGCTGCTACCTGAGCCGCGACAGCGTCTACAGCGAGGCCGCGCTGCTGCGGCGGCAGCTCGCGGCGCCGCCGCCATGACCCTCGCGCAGCAGGTGCTCGCGCTGTACCAGTCGCGCGGCTCGGCCGCCTACTTCGGTGAGCGCGTCTCCATGACTGAGCACGGGCTGCAGGCGGGCTACTTCGCCCAAGTGGAAGGCGCGCCGCCGTCACTCATCGTCGCCGCCCTGCTGCACGACGTCGGGCACCTTCTTGAACAGGTTCCCGACGACATCGAAGACTGGACCAGTGACGCGCACCACGAGGAAACCGGCGCGCGCTGGCTGGCGCAACGCTTTGCGCCCGAGATCTCCGAGCCGGTGCGGCTGCATGTGCCGGCTAAGCGCTACCTGTGCGCGATCGATGCCGGCTATTACGCGAGGCTCAGTCCGGCCTCGGTGCATACCCTGAAGCTGCAGGGCGGACCCATGTCGGCGCAGGAGGTCGCGCAGTTCGAGAGCGAGCGCTTCTACAGGGAAGCCGTGCGCGTGCGCCGCTGGGACGATCAGGGCAAGGTCGCGGGACTGAAGACCCCGACATTGCGCGATTACCTGGAGCTGATCACGGGCGCAGCGCGGCCAGGGACATAGCGCCGCACGCCGCGGCCCGCTTCAGGCCTGCGCGGATCGGAAGCGCCGCCAGGCTTCGATCTTGAGACGGTGCGCCGCATCGTGCTGCTCGAGGAACGCGGGCATGTCGCACAAGCTGACCGTGCCCACCCCGGCCTGCGTGCCGCTGCGCGTCCACTCTGCAAGGGTCAGCGACTGCACCCTGGCGAGATTGCCACGGCGCGCCGCGCTGAACAGCTCCAGCCCCTCGCTCAGCGACCGCGAACGGTAGTCGCGCTCGCGGGCGAGGCGCGCGCCGTCAAAGTCGGGCAGCTGCGGATCCTGCTCCTCAAGCAGCCGCCGGATGCGCACCCCAAATCCTTCGCGCTCCAGATCGGCGAGATGCCACGCCTGCTCGACCGGTGAGAATGCGCCTTCGGGTCCTGGCAGCCGTGCCTCGTGCGCGGTGAGTCCATCGAGCTGCGCGTGCAGGTAGTCGGCCATGACCGCCAGCGACTGCAGCAGCGCGTGGCGTTCACTCGGCTCGAGTCTCATGTACTGCATCGCGCTGCCTCTGGCTGCCGGAGTGCGCGACTGTATCACTGGGCGTCGCGAACGGATCGCCGCGTGCGGCGCGCCCGGCGCATAATCCCTGCATGGACATCGATCCCGCTGACATCGCGTACGTGCCCTCAACCGGCGTGCGGCGCGTTCACGACACCCCGCTGGTCGCGGCCACTGCTGAGAGCCTCGTCGGCTACGGCTGCCTGGTCGAGGACCCGCGCAATTTCCCCATCGAGATCGTGCAATGGCCGGCGCAGGGGTGGCGCCCGATCGACAAGCACAGCGGCGACCAGGGCGGGGTCACCGAGGGACTGTTCGAGTTCAGCTGGAAGGGCGCGACGCTCTATGCGCGCAACAACGCCGTGGGCGACAGCTACCTGTTTGGCTGGAGCACCTGGCCGGAGCAGGCGAGCG
Source organism: uncultured Steroidobacteraceae bacterium (assembly GCA_964489185.1). Classification (GTDB taxonomy): domain Bacteria; phylum Pseudomonadota; class Gammaproteobacteria; order Steroidobacterales; family Steroidobacteraceae; genus 13-2-20CM-66-19. Next base: position 217,400 of record CAZAXR010000037.1, read on the forward strand.
CTGACCACGCGGCAAAGCGTGAGCGCGCGCTCATCTGGCGTGCCAATTACCACCCCGATGGCGGACAGCTGTTCTATCCGCTGCACGGCCAGAGTTTCGTGGTGCCGCTCGCCCTGCCAGGCGACGACGTCACCCCGGAGAAGTTCGTCAGCTTCTGGTGCGACGGTCGCTGCGGCCTGTACCTGCGTCCCAACGTCTGGCACGGCGCGGTGGTGCCCCTCGAGGATGAAGCGCGCTTCCTCGACCGCCAGGGACGCGTGCACGCGCGCGTCTCGGTCAACTTCGTAAGCGAATTCGGCTGCTACCTCGGCGCGCCGCTGCGCGCGCCCTCCTGAGGCGCTGACCGTGCGGGACCGGCGCCAGCTTCGGCGCCGGTCCCAACAGCTCGCTACATGTGGTGCGGACGCCAGTCTTTCGGCGCTTTCGCCTTGTGCCTGTGCTTCGCGTCCAGCGGCACACCGGCGATGTGGTCGTCCGGAATGGTGGGCGTGAAGTTCGGCAGGTTCTTGGCACGCTCCTGGGTCACCGCCTCGAACCCCGAGGCCAGCGTGATCAGCTTCGGTTCGCTGAAGGCGGTGCCGAAGAAGGTGATGCCGAGCGGAATGCCGAAGACATTGGCCGCCGGCACCTGCACGTACGGATAGCCGCCCGGCGCTCCCAGGCCCGAGCTGCCGAACACGAAGTGATCCCCGTACAGCAGATCGGTGGACCACGCCGGGTTGTCGGTGGGAGCGAGGATCGCGTCGAGGTGGAATTGGGCGATCGCCGCGTCGATCCCGTTGACGGTCGCTGCCTGATCGATCGCCAGCGCCTGGTTGTAGCTCGTGCCGCCCAGCTGGGGATCCGGCTGGATGGTGTCGGCCCCGGGCAGCAGTGCCTGGGCTTCCTCGAAGATCTCCTGCCCCCAGAAAGGCATTTCCGCATCCGCGTTGGCATTGTTGAAGGCGATGGCATCGGCCAGCGTCTTGCCCGCCACCGGCACCCCGACACGCGTCGCGAAATAACTCTGCACGTCGCCCTTGAAGTCGAATTCCAGTACCAGCAGTTCACCGGTGGCCGGCGGGAATGCGAAACCCGCGCCGTCGAGATCGACGAGCGTCGCGCCGGCGGCCGTCAGCTGCGTGAGCACCGCGTCGAAGGCGGCCACCACCTGCGCCGGCGCCGAGTCGATCCCCTGACGCGTTACGCCGAGGCGCGTACCCTGCAGACCCTTCGGATTCAGGAACTGCGTGTAGTCACTCGGAATGTTGGTCGGCCGGGTGAAGCGGCCCTGCCAGCCGAGCGGTACGCCGCCGGTGGCCGGGTCACGGCCGTCAAACGTGCGGCTCTGCATGACGCCAAGGGTGATGGCGGCGTCGGCCACGGTACGCGCGTGCGGGCCGATGGTGTCCTGGGTGTGCGAGATGGGCACCACCCCGGCGCGGCTGGTGAGTCCTACGGTGGGCTTGATGCCGACTACGCCGTTGGCGTTGGCCGGGCACACGATGCTGCCGTCGGTCTCGGTGCCGAGCGACACGGTCGCAAAGTTCGCGGAAGCCGCCGCGCCGGAGCCCGAACTCGAGCCGCAGGGGTTGCGATCGAGGCCATAGGGGTTGTGGGTCTGACCGCCCACAGCCGACCAGCCGCTCACCGAGAAGAACGAACGGAAGTTCGCCCACTCGGACAGGTTGGTCTTGCCGAGGATGACCGCGCCGCCGGCGCGCAGGTTGGCGGCCACCGTGGAATCGCGCAGCGCCGGAGTTCCCTGCAGCGCCAGCGAGCCGGCCGTGGTCTGCATCCGGTCACCGGTGTCGATGTTGGCTTTCAGCAGCACCGGAATACCGTGCAGCGGCCCGAGGACCTTGCCCTTGCGGCGCATCTGATCGGCCTGCTTGGCGAGAGCGATGGCATCGGGATTCAGCTCGATGAGCGCATTCACTCCCAGCGAGCCGTCGCTGGGCTGGTCGAGCTGCTGTATGCGCTCGATGTAAGCGCGCGTGAGCTGCTCCGAGGTCAGCTTTCCAGAGGCCATGGCGTGCTGCAGTTGCGTGACCGTGGCTTCCAGGAACGGGAACTTCTCCTTGTCCTTCGGATCCGCCGTCGCCACAAGCGGCGACAGCAACAGTATTGCGAGGAGCCCTGCCATGCGGGATGTCATGTTATTTCCTCCTGTTGGGCGGGAACATGGGCGGGGCAGGAAGCACCGGTGTGGGTGCGGCCTGCGCCGGCTTGTTGATCGTTGTTGTTGCCTTGAGACCTGTGGGTCAGTCGTGAGCGGGCGGATGCTACGCGCGCGAATTTTCAACTTCAATCGCTCGCGGTGTTACCGCGGAGCGACGGAATTGCGGCGCGCGTTCCCGCCACCGCCACGTTCAGGAGCAAGCTGCTGGGACAGTCAGGGTGCGTTGAGAATCGCGCGCCAGTTGATGATCGCGTTCCACAACATCCGCTGGTCACCGCGGTTGAGATCCCGGTGCAGGGGGTTGAAGTTGAAGGCGATGACGTGGCCCGTTCCGGAGCGCATATCCAGGATGGCCGGACGTCCGATCAGGTTCTCCGCCCCCCACGCCTGACCGCTGACGACGAATGGTGCGCCTCCGCGGTCGCCCCACTCGAGCACGATGCCGCTGCGATCAGCCGGGCCGTCCAGGCAGGTGGTGCAGTAGGCCATGCGCAGCCAGCGGCGCGGGATCGAGTACAGGGGGAAGTTCTGGCGGAACACCCAGGTGTGTTCCCCGTAGCCGTATGCGATCGGGTGCTCCGGCCGCACGAACGTCACGCGCAGGTGCGAGCCCGGTGTCTGGGTAGCGGCCGACTGCGAGGCTGCCGCGGAGGCCGCCCCGCCCCCCTGGGCGCTGCGGGGTACGCCGCCGGCCTCGCGGCGCACGCCGCGCACCAGGCCACCCTCAAGCGCCAGCATCGAGCCACTGCCGAGCGTGATCAGCAGCCCTCCGGAGTCCACGAAGCGTTGTAGCTCGCCGAGGCCGGCGTATCCGATACCGCCGGTGATGTCATCGGACTCGGCCGGGGTGCCGAACGCCGGCGTCGACTTGGTCTTCTTGAAGGGCATCGGCCCCCAGGCCCGCGGAATGCCCTGGATCTGCTCGGCGAGCTCGAGATCCACGTGCCCGTAGAGCAGCACGTCGTACTTGTCGCGCAGCCTGCCGGCGCGGATGTCCTCATCGCGCACATAGACATAGGGAATGTGCCGCTGATCGAGCGTGTAGCGCGCCCAGCCGATGGTGTCGGTATCGGCCCACGGCACCCACAGACCGAGCCGCGGCACGCTCGCGTCGTGACTCGCTACCTGGGGTGTCGCGGCGGCGCTCGTGAAATCGAGCGCGAGTTGCTTGGCGGCGTCGTGTACCGCGTCTGCAAGCCCCGCCTGCGGCGGCAGGATCCAGGAGCCTACCGGATAGTCCACGCCGCCGGCACTGAAGGCGTGCTCGGCGATCGACACCTTGAAGCGTGCAAGACGGTAGCGGGCCTCGAGGAGCTCCTCCTGTCCGGTGTCCTTGAGCAGGTACACCGGGCCGGTGCCGGCTACCGCCCCGGAGGGCTGCGGCGGTTCGGTCAGCAGAATGAGGTTGGCCGCGCGCACTGCGGGATCCGCGCTCGCCAGCGCCGTAAGGTGGTAGTGAGCGGGCAGTTCCCAGGAAATGTCGTCGTACGCGTTGCCGGCTTCCTTCGGAAAATCCTGCGCCGTCAGCAGATCGACCGCGTAGTCGCGGTACGGTTGGTCAAGGCGCACCACGTAGGTGCCGGCGGGGAAAGTGCCCTCCTTCAGCGTCACGGCGGCGGTGGCGCGGTGCACTTCGATGCCCTGCGCCATGAGGCGCGCGACCAGCGCCGCCACGCGCGCCGGATCGCCCTGGCCGTCGGCGATCAGGAATGCATAGGGGGCCTGCTCGAGGCCGCGGTGATAGGAATGCAGCCCCTTGAGGTAGTAGTTCCTCAGCAGCTGTTTCGACTGCTGCGCAGTGTCATCGAGCGCGGCGAGTATGCCGGTCTCGTTGTAATTGACGTTATCGCGCGCCGACCACACGAAGGTCTTCTGTCGCGGCGGCGGCAACGGCCGGTACCACTCCACGGTGTCATCCATGCTCGGCTGCTCGGGAACCAGCGTCTCGGCGGTGCCGTTACCGAAGGTCTCGTAGCCGCGGCCGTCGGCATTGTGATTGGTCGCGATCGCATCCAGGTACAGGTGTGCAAAGTCATCGCCGAAATTCCAGGTCCACACTCCCGGCATGCCGAGGGAGGTGAGGGTCTGCACCTCGTGGAAGCTGAGCTCGAGCCGCTCCGCATAGGTGAGGGGATCAACGTGTTCGTTGATCGGTCCGGTGCCGTTCCAGGTCACCAGCAGCGCCACGCTCTCGTGCAGGTCGTGGATCACCTGCGGATGCCAGGCGAAGAACATGTGGAACACCGCCTTGGTGGTCTCGTGCACCTGCTGGTGCGCGTCGCGGTTGATGTCCACGTAGGCATACTTCGACCAGTACGGTGGCGCCTGCCGCGGCAGGCTCGCCAGCTGCGTCTTGCCCTTCAGGTAGCGGTAGAACCACTCCACCTGTTTGTCGCGGCCGTCGGGATTGGCGACCGGGTTGATCAGCACCACCAAGTTCTCGCGAATGCGCCGGATCATCGGCTGCTCGGACACGGCCAGGCGGTAGGCGAGCTCCAACACCGATTCGGTCGAACCGGTCTCGTCCGAGTGCAGTCCCGCGTTGAGGTAATAGATGGGGCGTGCGCTCGCGACCAGCTCTTCGGCTTTCGCCGGGTCGGTGTGGCGCGGGTCGGCGAGCGCGGCGGTCGCGGCTTTGAGCTGCTCGAGCTGCTGGATGCCCTGCTCGTCGGCGATAGCCAGCATCACGATATCGCGCCCTTCCTCGGAGCGCCCGATGGTGAACAGCCGCACGCGCGGGGACGAGCCCGCAAGCGCACGGCAGTAGGCGTAGGCCGCCGCCGAGTCGACGAAGTCCCCGGCTGCGCCCGGCAAGCGGTGCAGGAACTGGCGCGGCGAGATGACGCTCGCGGACGCCGGCAGGTATGAAACCCACGGCGACAGGAAGCGGGGCTCGGTGGTTGCCTTGGCGATTTCCTCGATGGAACCGGGCTCGGCGGTATCGGGCGCGACAGACTGCGCGGCGAGTAGCTGGGGCGCGAGTGCCATCACGGTCAGGAGCGCGAGCGGTTTGTTGAGCATCTGCCTTCCTTCGGGCCAGGGCGCGCCAGTGGCAAGCATAGCGGGTCGATGCGATCATCGCGCCATGCAGCTCGATCTCGCCTTCGTGCGCCGCCAGTTTCCTGCGTTCGCGGAGAGCTCGCTGGCGCGCCAGGCATTCTTCGAGAATGCGGGCGGCTCCTATGCCTGCGGACCGGTCATCGAGCGCCTCGGCGAGTACTACCGCCGGCTGAAGGTGCAGCCTTACTACGCCTTCCCCGCCTCCACCGAGGCGGGGGAATGGATGGATGCATCACGGGTACGTCTCGCCGAATACCTGGGTGTCACCCCGGTGGAGGTGCACTTCGGTCCCTCGACGTCCCAGAACACCTATGTGCTCGCGCAGGCGTTTCGCGCCCTGCTGCGGCCGGGTGACGAGATCATTGTGACCAACCAGGACCACGAGGCCAACAGCGGCGCCTGGCGCCGGCTCGCCGCGCACGGCCTCAGCGTGCGCGAGTGGCAGGTGGATCCGGACAACGGGCGGCTGGATCCGGCGCGGCTCGACGCGCTCATAACCGAACGGACCCGCCTGCTCACCTTCCCGCACGCCTCCAACGTCGTCGCGCACATCAACCCGGTGGCGGACATCACCGCGCGCGCACGCCGCGCCGGCGTGATCACCGTGGTCGACGGGGTCGCCTGGGCGCCGCACGGCCTGCCCGACGTCGCGGCCCTCGGCGCCGACGTCTACCTGTTCTCGCTCTACAAGACCTATGGTCCACATCAGGGCCTGATGGTGGTGCGGCAGGAGCTGCTGCAGCGGCTCGGCAACGAAGGGCACTATTTCAATGCCGGCGAACCCTCCAAACGCCTGGTGCCGGCGGGCCCCGACCATGCCCAGGTCGCCGCCGCGCGCGGCATCGCCGAGTACTTCGACCGCCTCGATGCGCACCACGCGCAGGCTCCTGCCGGCGCCGACGGCACCCGCGCCGAGCGCGTACGCCAGATGCTGCGCAGCGCGGAGCTGCCGCTGCTGGCACGCCTGCTCGAGTACCTCGCCACGCGCCGCGACATCCGGCTGCTCGGACCGGCAGCGGCGCCTGAGCGTGCCGCCACCGTCTCATTCGTGACCGAGACCATCGAGCCGGGTGAGGCGGTCGCCGAGCTTGCGGCCCGGGGTTTCATGGCCGGCCACGGTAACTTCTACGCGGTGCGGCTGCTCGAGGGGATGAATGTCGACCCAGTGCGTGGCGCGCTGCGCCTCTCGCTGCTGCACTACAACTCGCCGGATGAGGTCGCCGGCGTCGCCGAGGCGCTCGAGCAGATCCTGGGGCGCAGCGCCCGCAGCCGCGCGGGCTAAGCGCCCGCCGGCGGGTGCCGCGGCTCCGGCGCGCGCCTTATTGAGCATGCGCTCAATAACGGGCAGACTCGGGCGGGCATGGCGCGCAACCCGCGTTACGACATCCTGTTCGAGCCGGTGAAGATCGGGCCGGTGACCGCGCGCAATCGCTTTTATGCCGTGCCGCATGCCGCGGGCATGACCAATGCCATGCCACACATGCGTGCCGCTTTCCGGGAAACCAAGGCCGAAGGCGGCTGGGGCGTGGTGTGTACCGGCTACGTATCGATTCATCCCAGCGCTGATGACTCACCGCTCCCCTTCGCAACGCTCTGGGACGAGGACGATGTTCGCTCCCACGCCTTGATGACCGAGGCGGTGCACCGCCACGGCGCACTCGCGGGCATCGAGCTGTGGCACGGCGGCGGCTCGGTGATGAACCGCACTACCCGCACCCCACCGCTGTCGCCTTCGGGCACCTCGTGGATGGCGACGCACGTCAATTTCATGGGCAATCAGCGCCCGAAGATGATGGACGCCGCCGACATCCGCCAGCTGCTCGGCTGGCAGGCCGAAGCGGCACGCCGCGCGCGCCGCGCCGGCTTCGATATCGTGTACGTGTACGCAGGCATGGGTTATCTGCCCTACGAGTTCCTGCTGCCCGAGTGGAACCAGCGCACCGACGCCTACGGCGGCAGCGTGGCAAACCGCGTGCGCATCGTGCGCGAGCTGCTGGAAGTGACCCGCGAGGCGGTGGCCGGAGAGTGCGCCGTGGCCTTGCGCATCAGCCTCGAGGAGCTGCGTGCACGCCCGAGTGCCGTGGCCGCCTCCGAGGCGCATGAAGTCGTGGCCCTGCTCGCCGACGTCCCCGATCTGTGGGACGTGAAGCTCGATTCATCGCCGACCGATTGCGCGCCCTCGCGCTTCGCACCCGAAGGCAGCCACGAACACGTCATCGACTTCGTGAAAAAGCTCACCCGCCGCCCGGTCGTGGGTGTCGGACGCTTTACCTCCCCCGACACCATGGTCAGCCAGATCCGGCGCGGCGTGCTCGACCTGATCGGCGCCGCGCGGCCCTCGATCGCCGATCCGTTCCTGCCGCGCAAGATCGACGAGGGACGCGAGCAGGACATCCGCGAGTGCATCGGCTGCAACATTTGCATCTCCAGCTGGCACGACTCGGTCCCGGTGCGCTGCACCCAGAACCCGACCATCGGCGAGGAATGGCGCCGCGGCTGGCACCCCGAGCGCATCGCGCCGGCCGGCAGCAATGCCTCGGTGCTGATCGTGGGCGCGGGTCCGGCGGGCCTGGAGTGTGCGCTCGCGCTCGCCCGGCGCGGCTACGACGTGACGGTTGCCGAAGCCGACGAGGCGATCGGCGGCCGGCTGCGCTTCGAGACGCGTCTGCCGGGGCTGGCCGGCTGGGGACGCGTGCTCGACTGGCGCCGCGGGCAGCTCGAGCGGCTGCCGAACGTGGCGATCTATCGCGGCAACCTGCTGACGGCCGGCGAGATCCTGGAACTCGGCAACACGCATGTCGTGATCGCGACCGGCTCGCGCTGGGCGCGGCTGCTGTACTCGCCGCTCGAGGTGCCCACGGGCCGGCTCGATGGCCCGAACGTCTATACCCCGGATGACATCGCCGCCGGCGCCCAGCCCGAAGGCCCGCTGGTGGTGTATGACTTCGACAACTACTACATGGGCAGCGCGCTCGCGGAGCATCTGGCGCGGGCCGGGCAACGCGTCACCTACGTGACGCCCGCCGGCCATGCCTCGGCGTGGGCCATCATGAGCAACGAGCAGCCGCAGATTCACCGCGCGCTGCACGCCGCCGGGATCACGCTGCACACCCTGACGCGCGTCACGGCATTCGGCTACGGCGAGCTCACCCTCAGCAGCCAGTTCACTGATCTCGAGACGCGCCTGGCTTGCAACTCGCTGGTGATCGTCGGGGCGCGGTTTGCGAACGACTCGCTTTATAGCGAACTCGCCGCGCGCGCCAGCGCGCTCGGCGATGCGGGTATCCGCTCGGTCACACGCATCGGCGACGCCCTGGCTCCCGGGGCGATCGTGCACGCGGTGTACAGCGGCCACCGGTTCGCGCGCGAACTGGATGCCGATCCGGCCGCCCTCAGCCACCGGCGTGATGCGCCGCTTGCGAGGGCGCAGTGAGCGCGTACCAGCTGCCCGCGGCGCGCGCGGGACTGGAGCCGACGCTGCCGTCGCGCTGGTACCGCGACGAGCGCGTATTCGCCGTGGAGAAGGAGCGAATCTTCTGCCGCGAATGGCTGTGCGTGGGACGCGAAGAGGAGCTCGCAGGTCCGGGCTCGTTCCGGGTGCTCGGGCCGTGCGGCGAGAGCGTCCTGCTGCTGCGCAACCGCGACGAGCAGTTGCGCGCCTACTACAACGTCTGCCGGCACCGCGGCACGCGGCTGTGCCGCGATCCGCTCGCACCCGCTTCCCCGGAAGCGCGCGCGCCGCTCACCGGCGGCATCGCCGCCGGCCGCATCACCTGCCCGTACCATCAGTGGACGTACGATCTCGACGGCCGGCTGATCGGCGCCCCGCACCTCGCCGGCGAGCCGGACTTCGACAAGGGGCTCTTCAGCCTGTACCCGGTAGCGGTCGACTCGTGGGGCGGCTTCATATTCCTCAACCTCACCCCGAGCCGGGCGGTGCCGCTGCGCCCGCAGCTGGGCGCAATTGCGGAGCGCACCGTACGCTACCCGCTCGCGCAGCTGCGCATCGGGCATACGATCCGTTACCGGGTGGCTGCCAACTGGAAGGTGCTGTGCGAGAACTACAACGAGTGCTACCACTGCGCCGGGGTGCACCCGGAGCTGTGCGCCGTGGTGCCGGCATTCCGTGAGCGCGGCGGGGCAAATCTCGACTGGGAGCGTGGCATCCCGCACCGTCCCGGCGCCTACACCTTCACCGCCTCGGGCACCACGCGGCGGCGTGCGTTTCCCGGCCTCAACGACGACGAGCGCGTGCGCCACAAGGGCGAGCTCGTGTACCCCAACCTGTTCGTGAGCCTCGCCTGCGACCACGTGGCGGCCTTCATCCTCGAGCCGCAGAGCGCCACGCACACCGACATCACCTGTCACTTCCTTTTCGAGCCGCACGAGATCGGCAAGAGCGACTTCGATCCGAGCGACGCCAGCGAGTTCTGGGATCTGGTCAATCGCCAGGACTGGGCGATCTGCGAAGCGGTGCAACAGGGCATCGGCGCGCGCGTGCACGAGCACGGCTACTACGCACCCATGGAGGATTTCAATCTCGACATCCGTCGCTACGTCCTAGAGCGGATCGGCGACGTGGTCGAGATCCGGTGAGCGCAGCGCGGCCGGTGCCCTTACCGCTGTGGCTGCGGCGGCGCCTGCGGGTGCGCTGGAACATCTTTGCGCTGATGTTCGCCTTCGGCTCGCTCGCGTACCTGCAACAGAAGAGTCTCACCGTGGCGGCGTTGCGCATGATGCCGGATCTCGGATTGACTCAGATGCAGATCGGTTGGCTCGATACCGCCTTTCTCGTCGGTTACGCATCCATGCAGTTTCCGAGCGGGCTCCTCGGTCAGCGCTTCCGCCCGCGGCTGGTATTCAGCGTGCTCGGCTTCGGCGCCTGCGCCGCCTGTCTGGTGATGCCGCTGGCGTCGCTGGTGCTGACCGGTGCCGCGCTGTTCAGCGCGCTGCTGCTCGGGCGGCTGATGCTCGGCATATTCCAGGCGCCGCTATTTCCGGTATCCAACGGAATCTGGGAAGCCTGGTTCCGGCCCGAATCGTGGCCGCTGGTCTTGGGAGTGTCCACGATGTGCGTGGGCGTCGGCCTCGCCATCACCCCGCCGCTCGTCGCCGAACTCATGGTGACGCTCGACTGGCGGCGCGCGCTACTGTGGACCAACGTGCCGATGCTCGTGCTCACACTCCTCTGGGTGTGGTACGGGCGCAATACTCCGACCGAGCATCGCGGCGTGAGCGCCGCGGAACTGGCCGAGATCGGCACGCACGCGTCCAGCGTCCAGCACACCTTCTCCTGGCAACGGGCATGGGAGCTGCTGAAGAACCGCGATGTGCTGATGCTCACCTTCTCGTACATCTGCGCCAACTATGTGTTTTACCTGATTGCGGACTGGTGCTTCCTGTATCTGGTACAGGAGCGGCATTTCACCGCGCTCCAAAGCGGCTGGTTGGCCACGACCCCGGCACTGGTGGGAGCCGCGGGCGCAGGCGTGGGGGGGCAGCTGGCAAGCGTGCTCGGCGCCCGGCTCGGGGTGCGCCGCGGCCTGAGGCTGTTGCCGCTCCTGTGTCTGCCCGCGACCGGCGTGCTGCTGTTGGCGACGGTGGCGGCCGAGAATGCCTACCTGGCGGTCGCGACACTGGCCGTGGCCTTCGCTTGTCAGCAGGTAAACGAGGGACCCTATTGGGCCAGCGTCATGCACTGTGCGCGCGATGACACCATGTCTGCGGGCGGCCTCCTCAACACCGGCGGCAACATCGGCGGTCTGATCGCGGCGCCCGTGACCGCCTACTTCTCCGGACACGGCGCCTGGACGCCGCCGTTCCTGATTGGCGCCGCGCTTGCGTGCGTCGCGGCCGCCTCGTGGCTGTGGGTGGATCCGACCCGCAGTGCGGCCCGCGCCGCAGCCGTGCCCGCCCTGGCAGTGAGCTGATGAACTCGCCCGCGTCGGTCATCACATCTTCCCGTCCGCAGCGCATACGGGTGCGCTGGAAGATCTTCCTGTTCCTGCTCGGCTTCGGGCTCATCGGGTACCTGCAGCGCAACAACATCCCGGTGGCCGGCTATCGCATGATGCCGGACCTGGGCCTCTCGCAGATGCAGATCGGCTGGCTCTATGAGGCCTTCATCGCCGGGTACGCGATCATGCAATTTCCCGGCGGCGTGCTCGGGCAGCGTCTCGGCGCGCGCGTCACGATGGTCCTGATCAGCCTGGTAGCGGTGCTCGCGAGTCTGACCACTCCGATTGCACCGCTGCTGCTTCAGGGCGGCCTGCTGTTCGGGGTGCTGCTCGCCGCGCAGCTGCTGCTCGGTTTTGCGCAGGGGCCGATATTCCCCGTCTCGACGGGCGTTTTCGAAGCGTGGTTCCGGCCGGACAAATGGTCGCTGGTCCAGGGACTGCAGAGCATGGGTGCCGACTTCGGCAGCGCGCTCGCCCCGCCGCTCATCGCCTCGCTCATGGCGGTACTCGACTGGCAGCGTGCCCTCGCCTGGACCACGGTGCCGGCACTGCTGCTGATCGCCGGCTGGGCATGGTACGGACGTAACACGCCGGCGGAACACCCGTCCGTCACCGCTGAAGAGCTCGCGGAACTCGACACCTCGGCACAGAGGCCGGCGAACAGCGCCATCTCCTGGCGCGGCGTGTGGGTGCTTCTGAAAAACCGCGACGTGCTGCTGCTGACCGTCTCGTACCTGTGTCTGAACTACGCCTTCTACCTGCTCGCCAACTGGTGCGTGCTGTATCTGGTGCAGGAGCGCCACTTCACCATGATCGAGACTGGCTGGCTCGCCAGTACGCCGCCGCTCGCCGCGGCCGTCGGGGCCGGACTGGGAGGCAAGCTGGGCAGCTACTTCGGCACACGCTACGGGGTGCGCGCCGGACTCAGGATCATTCCGCTGATCTCACTCCCCGCCGCCGGGCTCCTGCAGTTCGCGGCAGTGGACGCCCCCAACGGCTACTTCGCGGTTGCCGCCCTCGCGCTGTGCTTTGCCGCGGTGGAGCTGAACGAGGGTCCGTACTGGGCTGCGATCATGCATGTCGCGCGCGAGGACAGTATGGCGGCCGGGGGACTGCTCAACACCGGCGGCAACGTGGGCGGCCTGATCGCCACGCCGATCATCGCCTACTTCTCGGGTCACGGCGCCTGGAATACGGCGTTTATCGTCGGTGCTGGGTTTGCGGTGACCGGTGCGGCAGCGTGGCTGCTCATCGATCCGACGCGGCGCGTAACCCCAGTCGCAGCCGCCCCCAGCCTCTAGGGTGCGGGGGCTTCCGCGATGACCGCGCGGCCGGCGAGGTAGCCGCGCACCGCGGCCTGCCCCTGGGCAACGCCCTCCGGCCAGGTTAGCTCGAGCGTGCCGCGGCTCGTCGCCGCACCCTGCAGTGCGAGGCTGGCGCGCACCATCCCTGTGCGGCCGGGCCAGCGGATGCGGCCGCTGACCCCGAGATCCTCGGTGAAGTGCAGCTCGCGCAGACTCAGTCGATAACCAGCCGCGGCGCTCGAGATGGTAAACGTCCCGCCGCGCAGTCCGATGCCGCTGCCTGCGCCGCTCTCGCGCGCCCGCGCGATGGCGTCTTCACACGTCAAGAGCGCTGCACTCACGGTACGCAGCTGCTCTTCGTCTGCTTCGTTGCCCGGCAGGGGGCGGGCCGGCTCCAGCTCGTGCAGCCGCCGCGCAAAGCGCCCCAGCAGGCGCAGCGGCGCCACCTGCGCCGCGCAGCTCTCATCGCCAGGCGCGAGGTCCGCCATGAAGCGCCGCACCAGCAGCGCGCCACACTCGCTGCGCGAGTGCGGCAGCGCATTGACGTGCAGTCCATTGGCGATGATCACGTGGTGCGCCCGCGGAAAGCGCGCCGCGGCGGCGGCGCCGTCGGCGACCGAGGTCATGTTGTCCAGCTCGCCGGACACGACCAGCACAGGCACCTCGGGGTAGCGCACACCGTGCGCAACGAGCGGTCGCGAGGATGAGCGCGGCGGAACCGCCGGCCACTGCGCGCATTCGTCAATGAAGGCGTAGTCGAGAGGTATCCGGCGGTACTCATCGATGGTGAACGGAGCATAGGTATCCGGGGCCTGCGCCTTGCGCTGCGCGATGGCGTGGTCCCGGGCCACCAGGCGCTGTGCAGGCTCGAGCCTCATGTCGAAGATCTGCGGGGCATCCCCGCAGAACACCGCGGCCGCGAGACCGGCACTGAACTTGGCCGGCGAGTGTGTCGGGTCGCGCGAATCGGTCTCGGCAAGCGCTTCGGCCATCAGCCGCAGCAGCGGCACCTGGTCTCCGGCGGTGAAGGCGCGCGCGGCAGCGTCCACTTCCCGCACCGTCGCGTACGCCGGCGCACCGCCGAACATGACGATCGCGAGCTGACTGGCGTCGGCGGTGAAGTCCATCGCGCGGCCGTCGCCATAGCGCACGTGCGCCGCAACGGGACGTTCCCGCAGCAGCGCTAGCGCCGGAGCGATGTGCTCGATGGAGCTGCCGGGAAGCGCCGCGCACGGCACCGAGCGCTGACAGGCGAGGTTGAACTTGTCGCGCATCGCCGGCGCGTAATGTGGATACCAGGGGTAGTCGGGGCCATCGAGCGGGTAAGCCCCATCGAGCACCAGGGAGCGCAGCTTGTCCGGGTGACGCAGCGCGAACACCTGCGCGAAGTAGGTCCCGTAGGAGTCGCCGTACAGATTGACGCCGCCGAGGCCGAGTGCCTCGAGCAACGCCGCCAGATCATCGGCCGCCAGCGCGGTGCTGTAGAGCGCCGCCGCCGCGCCCAGCGAGCGGCCGCAGGCCCCAATGCCATCCTCGGTGAGCGCCGGCGCGTTCTGCAGTGCTGCGCAATCGATCGCGCCCGAGCGTCCCGTGCCGCGGTTGTCCATGATGAGCACGTCGAAGCGATCGCGCAGCGGTGCAAACAGCGCCACGTACTCATCGCGCGATTCGGTGGCCGGATAGCCCGGGCCGCCCTCGGTGGCCACGAGCGTACCGGCGGAGGCTCCCCGGCCGCTGTGGGGGTAGTACTCGAAATAGATCGGCAGCGTCCCGGGCACCGCGCCGGAAGGATCGAGCCGCCGCGGCAGGCTGGCGCACCAGGGCGCGCTGGTCTCGCAGTGCGTAAGTGTCAGCTTTCCCACCCGGAGACTGCCCGCCGGCGCCGTCCCGGTAGCGGCGCGCGATGCGGCGGCCGCGCCGAGCAGCACACCGAGAAGCAACACAAGGCGACGGGCTGGGAGACGCACGGCAGCGGCAGTGTACCGGGAAATGCCCGCACGGTACTCTTAGCCATCATGCACCAACACATCCTGCGAGCCGGGTGCTGTGCCCTGGCTCTTGCGCTCCTCCTGTCCCTCCAAGCCGTGCGCGCGCAGGCGCCAGCGCCCGGCAAGACGCGCAACGTCGTGCTCATCGTCAGCGACGGACTGCGCTGGCAGGAGGTGTTCAGCGGCGCCGATCCCACGCTCATGAACGAGAAGGACGGCGGCATCTGGGACAAGAAAGAGGACCTTAAGCAGCGCTTCTGGCGCAAGGATCCGAAGCAGCGGCGGCGTGTGCTGTTTCCGTTCCTGTGGGGTACGGTCGCAACGCACGGCCAGATCTTCGGCAACCAGACCAGGGGCAGCCTCGCGCGCGTTACCAACGGCCTGGCGTTCTCCTATCCGGGCTACAACGAGATGCTCACCGGGCACCCCGATCCGCAGATCAATTCCAACGAGTTCGGCCCGAATCCAAACATCTCCGTGTTTGAATGGCTCAACGGCCAGCCGGAGCTGACCGGTCAGGTGCATCTGTATGCGACCTGGGCGACATTCAAGGACATCTTCAACGTGCCGCGCAGCCACCTGCCGCTGCAGGTCGGCTGGGATCCGCCGTACCAGGGCAAGCTGGACGCACGCCGCCGACTCATGAACGAGCTGTACCGAACGACGGCGAGGCTCGACCTGGAGAACGTCTACGACGCGTTCATGCAGGTCCCGATGCTCGATTCACTCGCTGACAGCCAGCCGCGCGTGGTGTTCGTCGGTTACGGCGAAACCGACGACTGGGCACACGCCGGGCGCTACGACTTGGTGTTGCGCAGCGCGCACAGCTTCGACCAGTTCGTCGAGCAGTTGTGGACGACCCTGCAACGACTGCCTGCCTACCGGGACCAGACCACCTTCATCATCACCACCGACCACGGCCGCGGCAGCGGCCCGGAGGAGTGGAAGGAGCACGGGGTCGAGCAGAAGGGCTCGGAGAACATCTGGCTGGCGGTGATGGGTCCGGACACCGCGCCGCTCGGGGAGCGTCACGACACTGCAGAGATACACCAGGCGCAGATCGCCGCCACGGTGGCCGCATTGCTCGGCAAGGACTACCGCCAGGCGGTACCCGCCGCCGCCGCGCCCATCGTGGAAGTGCTGGGTACGCGTCCCTAGCGCCATGAGCACCCGGCGTGATCTGCTGCGAATCGGTATCGGCATGGCAGCCAGTGCCGCGGCGCGGCGCGCCTTCGCGAGCGCACCGAAGACGCTCCTGATCCTCGGCGGCACCGGTTTCATTGGCCCGCCGCTCACCCAGGATGCCCTGGGACGGGGCTGGAAGGTGACGCACTTCAACCGCGGCAAGACCGCCGCCGGCGGGGTTGCCGGCGTAGAGACCCTGGTCGGGGACCGCAAGGGGCAGCTGCAGGCGCTGCGCGGGCGCAAGTGGGATGCGGTCATCGACGACACCGGTTTCATCCCGAAGTACGTGAAGATGTCCGCCGAGCTGCTCGCGCCGAGCGTGGGCTACTGCCTGTTCATCTCGAGCATCTCGGCCTACGCGAGCTTCGCCACCGCCAACGACGAGCACTCCCCTACCGGCAAGCTCACCGATCCGGATATCGAGCAGGTCACCAACGACACCTACGGCCCGATGAAGGCGCTGTGCGAGCGCTACACATGGGAGGCCTTCAAGGGCCGGGCCAGCATCGTCAGGCCCGGCTATATCGTCGGTCCCCTGGATCGCACCGATCGCTTTACCTACTGGCCGGTGCGCGCCTCCCGGGGCGGGGAGATGCTTGCCCCCGGCACGCCGCACGATCCGATTCAGATCATCGACGTGCGCGACCTGGCGGACTGGATGATGCAGCTGGTCGAGTCACGGACTGCGGGCTACTTCAACGCGGTCTCGCCACCTGGGGCATTGACGATGGGCGATCTCGTCGCTGAGTGCCTGCACGCCTCGCCCGCGGCGGGCACCAAAGTCAGCTGGGTGCCCGAGGATTTCCTCGCCGCGCATTGGAAGCCCGACGAGCTGGACCTGCCGCCGTGGTCGCCGCTGAAGGGCGAGAGCGCCGGTGCCTCGCTGACCTCGGTCGCGGCGGCCGTGAAGAGCGGCCTGCGCTGCCGGCCACTGGCAGACACGGTACGCGATACCCTCGCGTGGTTTCAGTCACTGCCCACCGAGCGCCAGGCGAAGCTGCGCGCCGGGCTCGACCCCGAGAAGGAAGCGCAGACGCTGCGCGCCTGGCACCTGAGCCAGGGCAACGCCTGAAGCGCCGCCGCGCCCGGTGAAATTCCTCGTCCTGTTCCTTGCCTCGCTGTGGGCGGGCATGCAGAACGCGCTGGCCGGCGGCGGCGCCTTCATCACTCTGCCCTCACTGATGCTCACCGGAATGGATGCCCGCGCCGCCAACATGACCTCCACGATTGCGCTGTTTCCGGCCCAGGTCGCCACTGGCTGGGCGGGGAGCCGCGATGCCGCCGGGGCCGCCGGGCTCTCGTTCCGCGCACTCATCGCCATCAGCCTCGCCGGCGGAGCGCTCGGAGCGTGGCTGCTGCTGGTCACGTCGGCGAGCTTCTTCGCGCGGCTGGTGCCGTGGCTGGTGCTGTTCGCCACGGTCGTGTTCGCCTGGGGGAGCTTCGCACCGCGCCGCCAATCCGCGCCGGGTCTGAGCCGCCTCGGCGTGGCGGGCATGCAGCTCGCAATCTCCGTCTACGGCGGCTACTTCGGTGGCGGCATCGGCTTCATGATGCTCGCGGTGCTTACCGCCGCGAAGCTCGCGATCCGCAGCGCCGCGGCGACCAAGAACGTGCTGGTCGCCGTGATCAACGCCTCGGCGGTGGCGATCTTTGTCTTCTCGCCCCAGGTCAGGTGGCACGCAGCGGCGCTCGCCGCCGCCGGCGCAATGCTGGGCGGACTCGCGGGTGCGCGCATGCTACAGAGCATCAACGAGCGCGTCCTCAAGCTGGTCGTGGTACTCATCGGCACCGCGCTCACCATCGGCCTGTTCGTGCGCGCGCGCTGAAGCGCTCTGCATAGGTTTGCGCCGTCGCAAGCAGCCGCGCGCCGCCGAGATCATGCGCACGCTCAAGCCGGGCGGCCGGTACGTCGTCAGCGTGCACCACTACGGCGTGGAGAAACAGCACGCCGGCTGGAAGAAGGAAGGCGTGCCCGGCGGCGACCGCAGAAACTCCGGCTACATCTTCTGCTACACGCGCGCAGAGCTCGCTGCACTCTTTCCGGACGCCCGCATTCGCGCCATGGGCTTTTACGGGTATCCGGCGCAGGGATTGATCGCGCGGGCGTGCGCGCTTTGGATACGGGCACATGCTCTGCGCCTACGGCGCCGCGAGGGGCATGCAGCCGGGCTGATGCCGGCGCCGCCCTCAGGCCCCGCCCGTGCGGCCAGCTACCCAGGCGAGCGCGGTCAAGGCGACCGAGGTGAGCCCCAGTACGGCCTTCCCCGCGCCGGTTCCGACCGTCCAGTTCCGGCGAGACCGCTTGGCAGCCCGCTGCGCGGGCACATCATAGATAAAGGTGAGGGCTTCGATCTCGAGCGCACTCAGGGGTGACGTATTCATGGCGTGGCTCCCTGGCAGACAGCACCTGCCTCACCCGCTAGCTGTGAAGCCTCAAGAGGTTGCGCCCTTTCAGGTCGAGGCGGCTGATGGGTGGTTTTGACTTTAGCGCCGTGTGGGGGCGGTGCCAGTTGTAGTGGTGGAGCCAGTAGGCGAGCGCGGTGGTGCGCTGCTCGGAGGTTGAGTACGCCTCGGCGTAAGCCCACTCTCTGAGGCAGGTTTGGATGAAGCGCTCGGCCTTGCCATTGGTCCTGGGCGTGTAGGGTTTAGTGCGCAGGTGGCGGATCCGGTGCTTGCAGCAAGCGTCCCGGAAGGCGTGCGAGAGGTAGGCCGAACCGTTGTCGGTCATGACGCGCTCTATACGTACGCCGCGCCGCTTGAAGTGGGAGACGGCGGATTCGAGGAAGGCGGTCGCGGTATCACCGCATTCGTTGGCGGCGACGCTGGCGAGCGCCAGGCGGGAGTGGTCGTCGATCGCGACGTGGACGAACTCCCAGCCGGCTTTGCCGTAGGAGCCACTGCGATCACCGGTGATGCGATGTCCTATGCGCGTGATTCGGCCCAGCTTTTTCGTATCGAGATGCAGTAGCTCACCCGGCCGCTCGCGCTCGTAGCGGCGCACCGGTGGACGGGGCTCGAGCTCGCGCCAGCGCGACAGCTTGGCGCGCCTGAGGACGCGCGAGACCGTGGCACCTGAGACGCGCAGTTGCCGAGCAATGAAGCGCCCCGTTCGTCGCTGTCGGCGCAGAGCGGTGATCTGGCCCCTGACCCTCGAGGGCAGCTGCCGCGGACTACGGCACGGTCGGCTGGAACGATCGAGCAACCCGCTCGGCCCCTCCGCACGGTAGCGTCGCAGCCACTTCTTGACCGTAGTAAGCGAGACGCCCATGGCCTGAGCGACGTCCAGCTGATGCTGGCCCGCCTGCAGGCGGCCCAGCATCACTTCTCGACCCTTGGGCGTGAGACGAGCATTCTTATGCACGGTTGTTCTCTCCCCTGGTGAGGAAACTGAGGTCTAGCAACATCAGCTTCCCCTTCCCGGTGGGAGGGAACAACCTTCTGAAAACTCACAGCTAGATCGCAAAGCAGCCACGAATTACGTCACCGGCCCGTGCCGAGATACTCGCCGAGCCCGTCGAGGCAACCGCGCCAGCCCTGTTCGTGCCGGTCACGCAGCGTCGCATCAGGAATGCGCTCGTGCATCACCACGACGAGCGTTCCTTCCTCGCACGCCTCGAACTGCACCGTGACCCGCTCCTCCGGCCCGGCGTGCTGCTCAACGCGCCAGGTGTAGGCAAGCCGCGCTGGAGGCTCGATCAGCTCGAACCGACCGCTGATCCACAGCACTTCCCCGCTCCGGAACTGATTGGCGATGCGATAGTGACCGCCGATGCGCAGATCGACCTCGGCGGCAATGCACTTGACCGACTCGGGACCCCACCACCGGCGCAGCTCCTCAGGGCGCGTCCAGGCGGCGAATACGCGTTCGGGCGCCGCGCGGATCCGCCGGCGTACGACGAGCGACATCATGACGGAGCGCGCCGCGGCTGCCCACGGTGCCGCCGGGGTTCAGCGGTGCTCGACATAGCGCGCCAGTGAGTCGAGATTCCCGTCCCAGAAGTGCCGGTAGTGCCGCAACCATCCCTCCATGGACTTCAGGGGGGCCGCGTTGAACGTGCAGCGGTGCACGCGGCCATCGACCGAGCGCACGATCAGTCCCGCTTGTTCCAGCACTCTTATATGTCTCGACACCGCGGGCAATGACATCGCGAACGGCTGCGCCAGCTCCGTGACCATGGCCGGCGCCTTCGTCAGTCGCGCCAGCAGCGCCCGACGGGTGCGATCTCCGAGTGCCCGGAACACCGCGTCCAGGCGGTCATCCGCCTCGTGTCTGCGACCTGAGCTTGACAAAGCCATTTTTTCCCCCGCAGACTGATTATTAAACATACTTGTTAAATATTACAAATGCCACGCATCCCGCGCTCCCGAGGAGGTTCCATGCAACGCGCCCTACTGTCCCGTCGCAGCGTTACCGTTGCTCTCGCGGCCCTGCCACTCAGCAGTGTCATACGCGCGGGCGCCGGGTGGGCCGCAGAGAACACCAACGATCCTTCCACTGCTGCAGACGGCCTGTCACGCTCGTGCGAGTCGATCTACCAGGAACGCCAGTTCGGCGCGCGCCCGGCTGAGGTCTACGAGGCGCTCACCGACGCCACGAAGTTCGATGCTCTCACCCGCCTTAGCGACGCCGTGACCCTGGTCACGGCGCCCAACGCCAAGGGCACGAGCATCAGTGCCGCGGTGGGTGGAGCGTTCGTGCTGTTCGGCGGCTATATCACCGGACGCCACCTGGAAATGAAGCCGGGGGTGCGCCTGGTGCAGGCGTGGCGCGCCGGAAGCTGGAAGGCCGGCGACTACTCAGTGGTGAATTTCTCGTTAGCAGCGGAAGGCACTGGGTGCCGACTGACCTTCTACCACCGGGGGTTCCCCGAAGGCCAAGGGGCGAGCCTCGCCTACGGCTGGCGCGTGCACTACTGGGAGCCGCTCGCGAAGCTTCTGCAGCGGAGCTGATAGCGCTCGCCCCGGCGGTCCTTGCCGCAGCGCGTGCGCCCGCCGCTACAATAACCGGGTGCTGCGCCTCACTGGGAAAACCTCCATGCGATCCATTGGACTTGCCGTGCTCATCGCCGGCGCTGGTCTTGCAACACCGGCTTCATCCGATCCACAGGAAGCACCCGCCATGACCGCGGGCGATCTGCAGCAACTGTGCCTCGGCACGGACCACGTGAGCAAGAACGCCTGCCGCATTTACATCCTGGGCGTGACGCAGGGAATCGAAGTGGGCATGGCGACCGCGGACAATAAGGGCCCGCGTCCCTGCGTGCCGGGCGATCAGTCCGCGGAAGCGCTCGAATCAACGCTGAAGGCCAAGCTCGATTCGGATCTCGCGTCTTCGCCGGCCAATCGCGACCACGACGCGGCGCGCTTCATCGGCAGCGCCCTGGCTCACGCGTTTCCCTGCAAACCGCATCGCTGAAACTCGCGACGCCCAACCCGCGCCCCGCTGCCAGCGAACGGTGCGCGGGTGAACGGCTGCACGCCGCGTCGGTCGTAACGCGCACAGCCCACGCGACACGTGATCGCGCCTCCCAGGAGCGAGCAGGTATGACCGCCAAGAAGATTTTCCTCGCCGGCGCCTCCGGCGCCATCGGCACGCGCCTCGTCCCGCTGCTGCGGCGAGCCGGGCACGATATCTTTGGAACCACACGCTCAGCAGCGAAGGCCGAAGCGCTGCGCGCCCTCGGCGCCCATCCGGTGGTAGTGGACGTATTCGACCTGGCCGCACTTCGTGATGCCGTGGGTGCCGCGCGGCCCGACGTCGTGATCCACCAGCTCACTGACCTTCCCAAGGGCCTGGATCCGGCGCAGATGGGAGCGGCGATCCGGCGCAACGCCCGCATCCGTGAGGAAGGGACACGGAACCTGGTCGCGGCAGCGATCGGCGCCGACGCGCGGCGCTTCATCGCGCAAAGCATCGCCTGGACGTATGCACCCGGACACGAGCCTCACGCGGAGAGCGACCCGCTGGATGCTTCCGCGCCGGGAGAGCGTGGGATCACGGTACGCGGGGTCATTGCGCTTGAGTCCCTGACGCTGCAGTCGCCGCCGCTCGAGGGGGTGGTGCTGCGCTATGGCCAGCTGTACGGGCCCGGCACTCATGCTGAGAAGCCATCAAACCTCTCTCCGGTACATGTCGATGCCGCAGCTTTCGCAGCGCTCCTGGCCATCGACCATGGAGCGCCGGGGGCTTTCAATGTCGCGGAGGACAATCCCCACGTGAGCACCGACAAGGCGCGCCGCGAGCTGGGCTGGAGCGCCAGCTTTCGGTTGCCCGACTGAGGTGACGCTGCCGGAATAGAGCCTGGTGCATACTCGTACCCCAGTTGCGAGCGCGCGGCACTCGCAGGTCCGGGGAGAGCGAATGCAGAACTGGGGACGTACAGGGGTGACGTGGTGCATCCTGCTGCCATGCCTGGTAGCGAAGGCCGATCCCGCCATGCGGGACGGGCTGTATTTCCCCACGGCGACCACGCAGACCGAAGGCGATGAGTACACGCGCTACGAATTGCTCGGGCCCGGTAGTGCGAGCTTCAAGATCTACTACGAGGTGACCGCGACCACTGCGGGCGCGCGGTCCTTCTACAACCCGATCCGCAAGGGCAGCGTCGCGAGCGATGAGAGCGTCTACGACGCGATGCTCGGGACGGCGCTGAAGTTTGAGGTAGTAAGCGGCGCCGTGGCCGGTAAGGACGCGCTGATGCCCGATGCGGACCCGGAAACGGACTACATCAAGGTGACGCTGGCGCGGCCCGTGCCGGTAAATGGCGGCGCACGCCTCGTGATCGTCAAGACATACAAGGACCCGAAGAGCTACTACCTCGACGGCCAGACCATCGTGTTCGACCGACCACTGGGCGTGAAGCGCAATCAGGTCGTACTGCCCGCGGGCTACGAGGTGACTGGCCTGACGGTGCCCGCGCAGATCCTGACCGAGAAGGACGGCCGCGTCGCCATCAGTTTCCTGCACGCCGGTTCCGGCGAAGCACCGCTCGTGGTCCGGGCGCTGCGCGGTGCGCAGACCGGCGCAGCAGCGGTGCCGAAACCGGCCACCACGCAGCGCAGCTGGGAGTCCCCGTTCCAGGGCGAGACCGAGGAGGATCGGCTCTCCGAGCGTGCGCACCAGGACCGGGAGATCGTCTACTTCCTACAACAGCCCGAGACGCACGCCTTTGCGCTGTATCACGACTACACCGAGACCCGCGCAGGCATCAGTGGCTATGCGAACGTGGTCCGCACCGGCAGTGTCGCCAGCCATCCCGCGGCGTATGTGCTCGATACCGGTGCGGTGCTGCAGGTCAAGGAGATGAGCGGCGCGGAGCTCGCGGCCTCGAAGATCAACGTGGGCGAGAGTGTCGATCCGGCTGCGCACGTCGTCGTCATTCCATTCACGCCGCTTAGCGCCGGTCAGACACTGCGCCTGCGCATCTCCGAGACTTATACTGCGCCGGTCAGCTACCGCGTGGAAGGCGACGAGCTGGTCTTCGATCGTAGTCTCGGGCGGCCGCGGAACGCGGTCGTACTGCCTTCGGGCTGGTACTGCACGTTCAGTGCCGCACCGGCGACCGTGAGCCGGCTGCCTGACGGCAGAGTGAGGCTGGACTACTGGGATGACAGGCCCGAGGCGCTGGATGTGCTGCTGAAGGCGCGGCGCCGGGTTGGTGCAAGGCAATGAACCGACTGCTGATCACCCTCGGCCTGGCTCTGGTCGTGGCCGGCGTGGCCTGGACCTGGGTCAGGCGACTGCCGCTGTTCAGGCTGCCCGGGGACATCGTCATCGACCGGCCGGGCTTCAAGTTCTTCTTCCCGATAACGACCATGCTGCTGCTTAGCGCCGTGATCTCCATCCTCGCCTGGATTATGCGCAGGTAGGCCGGCGCGGGGACGGGTCGGCGCTCGCCCGTGCGTCGCCGGTGGCACACCGGTGAGCCACAAAGATCGCGGCGCGATGCGGCCGGCCGCTCAGGAGCGTTGCCGAGGCTTTTCGAGTAAGCTTCGTCGCTCACTACCAAGGGGCAACAGAATGAAAACACCGTTGGTTGTTGTTACTCTCACCGCAGCGTTGGCAGCAGGCAGCGCGTGGGCGGCACCGCCGCAAACTCTGCATGTCACTGAATCCGTAGAGGTGAAAGCCCCTGTAGACAAGGTGTGGAACGCCGTCAAGGACTTCGACAGCCTGCCCAAATGGCATCCCGGTTTTTCCGGCGATGAGCTGGTCTCCGGTGCCAACGGCAAGTCCGGGACCGTGCGGAAGCTCACTATCAAGGACGGTCCGTCCTTTACCGAAAAGCTGCTGAGTTACGATGCCGCACACCACTCCTATCATTACTCGATCATCGAGTCGCCCCTGCCGATCGCACATTACACTTCGACCATCGCAGTGCATTCGGGCAGCGGCGGCACGACCAAGGTCGTGTGGAGCGGAAGCTTCAAGCGCAAGAACCCGTCTGACAGTCCCCCGGAAGCAGAGAGCGATGCCGGGGTAATCAAGCTCATCAAGGGCGTGTACCGCGGCGGGCTCGACAACCTGAAGAAGATGCTGGAACAGTAAGGCAGCACGCAGGGCCTGCCACGGAGGGCGAGCCCGGCGTGTGCGGCAACGCGTGGGTGACCAGGCCGGTTCTGGGTGCCGGGTCCTGCCGTGGGTTACCCTGCCGCCGTATCGCGGACACTGACTGCACCCTGCGCACCGCGTTGCTGCGTATTCTTCCTGTGAAAGCCCCCGTTTCGCGGGCCCGCTCACGGAGATCGCCATGCTTCGCCATCTTATTCTCGCCCTGTTCGCATGCCTCGGGCCCGCCACGCTGGCGCAGGCCCAGTGCCCCGAGCTCAAACTGCCGGCGTTCACGCAGCTGCGCAATCACGCAACCGAGTCAGTCGACGTTTCGCTCGGCTCGCTGCCACTCAAGATGGTCGGCTGGATGGCCGGCCACGACAGTGCCGATCCGGACGCCGCCGACGCCAGCGCGCTACTCAAGGGACTGCACGCCCTGCACGTCCGGCACTACGAATTCGCTTCCGATTTCGCATATCCCCAGGCTGATATCGAGGCCGTGCGCTCGCAGCTTGCGGGTGCGGGCTGGAGCCAGCTGATCCGGGTGCGGGACCAGAAGAAGAACGAGAACGTGGACATCTACGTGGCCATGGAGAAGGAGCGGATCACGGGCCTTGCCATCGTCGCCAGTGAGCCGCGGGAATTCACGATCGTGAACGCGGTTGGCTCGCTCGATCTGGCGCAGGTCGATAAGCTGCGCCGGCACTTCGGGGAGTTCCACCACGATGCCACCGCGAGCGCACCGCCGTGGCCAGCGCTGCTTTGACCAGTGACGGACGACGGCGCGTGTTCGGTATGCGATTCGCTCGCCCGGGCACGCTCCGGAGACCCCTCCGCCTTCACGACCCTGGTGCGCCGGCACCAGCGCACGGTGTACAGCCTGGCGCTGCGGATGCTAGCGGACCCGCACCAGGCGGAGGACGTGGCGCAGGAGGTGTTCATGCGCCTGCATCGCAAGCTCGCGCTGGTACAGTCAGACGAACATCTGGTGTTCTGGCTGCGTCAGGTGACCACCCGCCTGGCCATCGACCGTCTGCGGCGCGAACCCCGCCACGCGCCGCTGCCGCTGGAAGAGGACCCCGGAATTGTGGCCGCACCCGCCGAATCCGACCCGCTGCTGCAGCGGCAGCTGCGGGCCCTGATCGCGCAGTTACCGGTGGCGGCGCGCGCAGTGGTGCTGTTGCGCTATCAGGAGGATCTGGATCCCGCGGACATCGCCCAGGTGCTCGAGATGCCGGTGAACACCGTGAAGAGCCATCTCAAGCGCTCACTTGCCAGCCTGCGCGAGAAGCTCGGCGCAGAAGCCGGGGTCCCTGCCCCGGAGAATGGCGAAACCGCATGAGGCCGCTCGCGTGAAGCCCGATCTTGAGGAGCAGCTGCGCGAGGCCTTGCGACCCCTGGAGCCCCCGGCCGGCTTTGCGGCACGCGTCGCCGCCCGCATCGAGAATGAGCGGCGCCAGTGGCCGCGCTGGCAGCCGCTGCGCACCTGGGTGCCGGCAGCGCTCGCTGCATCGGTGCTGGCGAGTGTCGTCCTCGGCTATGGCTGGGAGCTGCGGCGTGAGCGGCAGGGTCTCGAAGCGCGCCAGCAGCTGATTGAGGCACTGCGGCTAACTGGAGAAAAGCTGGACCTCGCCTACCGCGGCGTGCGGGACGCATCGAAGCGGGCTGACGCGGCCGATGCGGGTGATACATGAAGGGAGGCACGGTGAAGTTGCTCCTGGCGCTATGGCTGCTCGCGCTGTCGTTCGGCCGGGCGGAGGCGGCCGATGCGCGCCTCACCCTGCCCGATTTCGGCGCGCTGGAAGCGAATGCAAGTGAGAGCGTGAACGTCAGCCTCGATTCATCCCTCATCGGTCTCGCGGCACGATTCCTCGATCCCGACAATCCCCAGGATGCCGCGGTACGCAAGGCGATTGCTGGACTCACGGGGATCTACGTGCGGAGCTTCAGCTTCGATTCGGACTTCGCTTACCCGAAGCAAGATGTCGACAGGGTCCGCAAGCAGCTGTCAGCTCCCGGGTGGCAGCAACTCGTACAGGTGCGCAGTCGCAAGGAACGCAGCGATGTGGACGTGTATATCCGGGTGGAGGGGGACAAGGCGAACGGCCTTGCCATCATCGCCAGCGAGCCGCGCGAGTTCACCATCGTTAACATTGTGGGATCAATTGACCTGCAGAAGCTGCATGAGCTCGAAGGGCACTTCGGGATCCCGCAGATGAAGCTCGACGACAAGAAGTAATCGGGGCCACGCGCTGGATCACCGCGCCGCACCGCCCAGCGGGACCGCGTCGCATGCGAAAGGGCTCAAGCGCTCGAGGGAGCCTTGGGGCGCGACACCTCATATCATGCTTCCCCATGGCACACCGCTCGGGCCGCCGGCCCCACAAAGCTGCCTGGCTAGCAGTCTCGGGACTCCTGCTGTTGCTGCCTGGGTTGGCGTCGCGCGCGGCGACGGCGGCCGCTCTCGATGTTCGTCCCGCCGAAGGGGTTCTCCAGCGTCTGCTGCCCCGCTACGCCTCGCAGTTCCAGCTCGGGGCGATGGCGCCCCTTGCGGGGCACGAGCGGTTTCGCATCTCGGGGGCCGCGGGACACATCAGGATCGAGGGCAGCACGGTAAGCGCGCTGCTGTTCGGCGTGAACTGGTACCTGAAGTACGTGGCGCGCCTGCACGTTTCGTCCGACGGCGACCAGCTTGGCAGCGGGCAGGCCTTGCCCTTGCCCGATGCCGATATCGAAATGCAGACCCCCTACCCCTGGCGCTATGCCCTCAATGAGAACGTCGATGGCTACACGGCTCCGTACTGGGACTGGCAGCGCTGGCAAAGGGAAATCGACGTGCTGGCGCTCTCCGGGATCAACGCCATGGTCATCGAGCGTGGCACCGACATGGTCCTGTATCTGACCTTCCGCGACTTTGGTTACTCGGACGAGGAGATCCGCGCCTGGATCACTCAACCCGCTCATCAGAACTGGCAGCTGATGGGAAACCTGTGCTGCTTCAACGGACCCATCAGCCGCGAGCTGCTGCAGAAGCGCGTCGCCTCCGCGCAGCAGATCATCGCGCGCTTGCGCGAGCTCGGCATCACGCCGGTCTTGCCGGGTTTCTATGGCATCGTGCCCAATGACCTGCGGCGCAGGTTTCCGGACGCGCATGTGGTTCCACAAGGTGAATGGGCCGGCTTCACACGGCCGGACTGGCTTGATCCGCGTGACCCGCTGTTCGCCCGCGTCGCCGCCGCATTCTATCGACACCAGCACGAGCTGTTCGGTGACAGCAGTATCTACGACATGGAGGTGTTCCAGGAGGGCGGCGACTCCGGCGATGTCCCGGTGCCCGAAGCGGCGCGCGCCGTGCAGAATGCGCTGTTTGCTGCGCACCCCGGGGCGCACTGGATGATGCTCGCGTGGCAGGGTAACCCGCGTCAGGACCTGCTCGCCGGTGTCGACCGCGACCACTTGCTGGTGATCGACATTGATCATGACCGTGTCCCTCGCGATGATCGCCAGAGAGACTTCCAGGGCGCCCCGTTCCTGTTCGGCGGGATCTGGGAGTTCGGTGGTCGCACCACGCTCGGCGCAAATACCGACAACATCACCGCGCGGTTGCAGCGGCTCGGACGCAGCAACAGCAACATGGCCGGCACGGCGGTATTCACCGAGGGAATGGATACCAACCCGTTTGCCTTCGATCTGTTTACAGAGATGGCCTGGCGCAACGCCCCCCTCGACCTGCCGGGCTGGACGGCGGACTACGTGCAGCGTCGCTATGGCAACGCCGAACCGCACGCACTCCTGGCGTGGCAGGCACTGCTGGCCACTGCTTACGGGATCCGCGTCGATGACGTGGTCTTCAACAGCGAGCGCGACGCGGCGCAGGAGTCATTGTTCGCCGCACGCCCCAACCTCACGGCCAACAAAGCCTCGAACTGGTCGCCGGAAGCGCTGCGCTACGATGCGCAGGAGTTCAAACGCGTGCTGGCGGAGCTATTGCGTGCGCACACACAACTGCGCAACAGCACCTATGACCTCGTGGACGTTGCGCGTCAGGCTCTCGCCAATGAGAGCCGCATGCTGTTGCCGCAGATCAAGGCCGCTTATGACGGTGCCGACCGCACCCGCTTCCATGCTCAGACGGCGCGCTGGCTGCACCTCATGGACCTCGAGGACGAGCTGCTTGCCACGGACCGCTCCTTCCTGCTCGGCACCTGGCTCGCGTACGTGCAACCGTGGGCAGCGACCGCCGCCGAGCGTGCGCGACTGAACTACGACGCACGCTCGATCCTCACGACCTGGGGAGATCGCAAGGCGAGTGACGAGGCAAACCTCCACGACTACGGCAATCGAGACTGGGCCGGGCTGACCCGGGATTACTACCGCGTGCGCTGGGCGCGGTACTTCCACTCACTTGATGAGGCGCTGCGCATCGGGCGCTCTCCGCGGGCCATCGACTGGTTTGCGCTGGGTGATGTATGGAATCGCGGCGCGCAGCAGTACACGGATCAGCCCCGCGGTGACGCCTATCGTGTTGCGGCGCGAATTGCGCGGGAGTTGGGAATCAGCTGGGAGCAGCCGGAGCGCCGTACGAAGCAGCTGGCCGCGAGGCTGCCAGCGGTTCAGGCTCGACAGAAGGCGGCGCCCGGGGCCGCCTCATCAACTCGCCCCGGGCACCTAGCCACAACCGCCGTCAGCTGTAAGCGGGATCATTCAAGCAAATGCCTGGGACTGCAGGGAGACCACGATGGAGCAGGTTGATATCGCAGCCATCCGCGCCTTGCTGAGTGCGAAACCAAGGCCCGTCGGGTGGGCTGAGCGGCGGCAGCGACTCGACGACATCGGCGCGGTCTGGCCAGTGGCGCCGGACGTGACCCTCAGCGCGGTGGATATCGATGGCATACCCGGCGAATGGTCAACCGTCCCCGGTAGCGATCGCTCGCGCGTCGTGATGTTCTTTCACGGGGGCGGTTACTGCTGCGGTTCGATCCGCAGCCATCGCCGGATGGTGACCGAAGCGGGACGGGCGGCTGGAGTACGTACCCTGGCGGTCGGCTATCGCCTCGCGCCCGAGCACCCCTTTCCTGCTGCATTCGATGACGCGCTCAGCGCATGGCGTTTCCTGCGCCGCCAAGGTATCGCGCCAGAACACATTGCAGTCGGCGGCGACAGTGCAGGCGGCGGACTTTCGTTAGCTCTGTTCATGGAGCTGCGCGACGCCAAGGAACAGCCCCCCGCGTGTCTGTGGCTCGTGTCTCCGTGGACGGACCTGACAATGTCGGGTCCCACACTGGCCACGAAGGATGCGTTGGACCCGCTGATCCACAAGACCTACCTCGGCGAGCTGGCGGCGGCCTATCTCGGCGCCACCGCCCGCCAGGATCCGCGTGTATCGGCCTTGTTTGCCGATCTGACAGGAATGCCGCCGACGCTGATCCAAGTGGGCTCGGCGGAAACCCTGCTGGATGACTCGGTGCGGCTTGCTGGCAAGGCGGGCGCCACGGATGTGCGCGTGACGCTCGAGATCTGGCCTCACATGATCCACGCCTGGCACCTGTGGAATGCCCGTTTGGAGCCGGGCCGGCAAGCACTCGACAGCGCTGGCACCTTTATGCGCCGGTACCTTTGACAGTGCCTGGCTGGGCACCGGTCGCGAGGGCTCGGCATGGGGCGCCGCGGCACGGCATCGCGCAACAAAACCAACACCAGGACGCCGTGCCTGGGTGCCAGTACAGTTGCCATCGCATCGCCGCTCTGGAACTGACAAACTAGCTGTGCGCGGCGCCGAGCGCCGCTGACCAGGGGGCCACCATTGCTGCACTTTCTGCGTCGGTGCGGCGCAACACTCTTGACGCTGTGCATCGCGAGCTGTACGCCAGCGGTGACGCGGCACGATATTCAGTCTGCGGACACGCCTGCAGTGTCTACCCGCGGCGAGGACCTCGAGTTACTCACGTCGGCGCGTAACCGCTCGGTGCGGGGTGCTGCGGCGGACGAGGTTCCCGGCAGCGACCGGTATCGCGCGCGCGCCATCGCAAATGCACTGGCGACCGACTACATCCGGCGCCGTGAAGGGCCGCTGTACCGCCGCCGCGATGGCAGTTCGGTAACGGATGGGCTGCCGCAACTGTGTGTAGCGCTCTCCGGCGGGGGCATGCGTGCCCTCGCCTTCGGTGCGGGCGTCCTGTACGGACTCGAGCGCGCGGGAATCTATCGGAAGGTCAACGTGTTATCGGCCGCTTCCGGAGGAGGTTTCGCCAGCTACTGGGCCATAGGAAGTGTGACAAGGTCCGGCAACGAGGCCGAGGTCCTCTCCGGGTCCCGCAGTGCAGCGCTCACACGCCTGCGCGATCACGGGAGCGATCTGGCAGCGATTTGGGCGCGCGCTCAGCTCGCGGTGGGCGTTGCACAGAGCGGCATCCAGTCGCAGATGAACGTCCAGCAGGGTCGCGAGCGGCTAATGGGTAGGGACGCGTCGGTGCAGATCGTGGCCGGCGCCGGCCACTGGGCGTACCGCGCGGCCCTGGATCAAATGCTACTCGGCCTTCCCGAGGATGAATTGCGCAACCTGGTGTCCTCGGGCCGCGTCCCGGTGCCGGTGTGGCTTGCCGCGGCGCGTCCGGCACGCGAGCCGCTGTGTATTGGAACGAGTCCCGCGAGCGAGACGGTCGAACGCAGCCGCAGCATCCTGTACACCGCGTTCGAATTGGGGCCGACGCGAATGGGGTCCGAGGAACTCGGTTTCATCACGCATACGCTGCTGCCGCCCGACGATGCAATCACCGTGTCGGGGGCGGCGATGAGCCTGCCGTTCAATCAGCACTGCCAGCTGCTGCACACAATAGATGCGACCATCCGCATCAGTAACTTCCCTGCACCCCGAAATCCCGGTGCGCCGGCAACCGTATCCCAGTCAGCACTGCCGAAGGATGCGGCCTTTGACTTGCAGGACGGTGGTCTTGCGGACAACCTCGCGCTGTTTCCACTGGTGCGGCGCCTTTGCTCCGAGATCATCATCGTGGATGCAGGCTTCGATCCATATCTGGCGTTCGACGACTACGAATACGTCAAGCAGCAGCTAGCCCGGCTCGACATCGAGATCTCGGTTCCGGAACTCGACGCCCTGGTGGCCCGCAACCGCCTGCCGGATGCCGAGGTGCCCTGCCGCGATGGGGTATGTCTCGTGCGGCCGCGACCCGCGTGCATCCGCCGCGAGAAGGGCAGCGGCTGCATCGCAAGCGACGAGGTGCCGAACGCGGTCTTCGAGGGTGTCGTCCGCCCCATACCTCTTGCCTCCCGGACCAGGGAGGCAGCTGATCCGTGGGCGGTCAGCGCGCGAGCGCTGCACGTACGCTACATCAAGCTGTCGCTCGATCGCACGCGGATCGGCCGTTACCCCGCTACCGTGCGCACGCGTTTCGCCGTGGACGTGGCGCGACGGCGTCCTGCCTCCGCATCGGTGGCCTGTATCGCAGCCGTCGATACCGGAGCCTGCAGCTTTCCGCATCTCGCGACTATCGACGTCGACTATCGCGGGGACAAGTTCGCCGCTTTCTGGGATCTCGGTCGCTGCATCATGGAGCAGGACTGGAACGCTGCCGGCAAAGCCCCCGATGGGCTCTGCAGCGAATCGGAATGGACCCCATGACGAAGACCAGCCGCGGCAGACTCCGGCCTCTCGCCACGGCCGCGCAGACGCCCAAGGAATTGGCGCTCGCAAGCTAGTGCGTTGCTCGATTGCGCCACGGCAGCTGCGGGAGGCCGGGACGCCGCCCTAGGCCCTTGATCCGATACTTCACGGCCCGCTTTCGTGAAACAGTGGTGCGTGCCCCTCTCGCCGCGCCCGCGACTAGGCGTCGTCAAGCGACGGCCTTGGCTTTGCCGCAGAGGCACGTGGGTTCCGCGCCCCTTGGGGAGCGGCTCGCACTTCTCGGCCACTACATGGAGTCAGCCGTGAACATCCAACCCCTCGAACTTCTAATGCATTTCGGCAATGTCCTGCTGCTCATCTCGTATTCGGTGCGCAGCATGCTGTGGCTGCGGTGGTTTGCGGTCGCCTCCGCCCTCACTGTCGTGCCCTACTACGTGACGCAGGAAACAGTTCTCTGGCCGCCGGTCTTCTGGGCAGCGGTGTTCACGGCGATCAACCTGTATCAAATCGCGCGGCTCTACGCGGAGCGACGCCCGGTGAAGTTCTCCGCTGACGAGCAGAAGCTCTACGACATGGCCTTTAAGACGCTGCGGCCACGTCAGTTCCTCTCCCTCGTGATGGTCGGCCAATGGAAGGATGGCAGCTCCGGCACCGAGGTGCTGAGGGAAGGCGAGAGCGTTGCCGCCGTCAGCATCCCGATATCCGGCGCGCTCGGAGTCCGTCGACAGGGACAGAGGCTGACGACAGCGGGGCCGGGTCAGATCATCGGCACCGCCCTGGCGCTTACGAATACCCCCTCGCCGGTGAGCGCCTCCTTCGAGGAAGCCGGTCGCTATATTCAGTGGCCGGTCTCGCAACTGCGTGAGTTCAGCGATCGGAATCCAGGTTTGCGCGTGACGCTGCAGGGTCTGGTGAATCAGGATCTCGCCAGGAAATTGGAGAGCGCCGTCGCCCTGACTCCTGCACCGGGCTGACTTCGGCAGGTACGCCGAGGAATTTGGCTCGAGCGACGAGTCCCCGGGACCAACGACAGGGAAGCGCGGTTGCCCCGGTCGAGCGCGCACTTCTCTATGGCTGAGCGGGACTAACGCTTGCGTGCGGGTACGGAGTGTGCGGCGAGGATCCGCACCTTGCTCGCCTCATATTCATCGGGGTTCAGCACGCCGATGTCCCTGAGTCGCTGGTGCTCCCGCATTTCATCGCGCAGATGCTCAGCCTTTGTGGGGCGGCGCGCCGCCGACGCCAGCCGCAGGTGCGCCGCCAGTTGTGCGAGAAAGCGCCGAGCGACGCGAAAGGTTCCAACTCCGCCCGTGAAATCGAGCGTCATGGCTCGACCGTGCGTACTGAGCAGACGCACCGTTTCCGTCGTCCGGTACGCGGCGATGAACGTGACTACTGCCCAAAGTGCTGTAACGGCGGCGCACCACCGAAGCCAATCGTGCTTCCACCAGGGCGTAGCCGCAGAGCCCATGTGCCCGGCCATTGCAACGACGAGAGCCAGCAACACCAGGGAGGCGGTGATCCACCGCCAGGCGGTGTGCCTGGACAGCAGTGGCGGCGAATCGACAAAGCGCAGATCCAGGACGTACTCGAGCTTGGCAGACCGCGATCGCGACTGGACCGCAAGGTAGTAATAGTCGATGAGTCTAAGTTCCAAGACCCGGCGGCGGAGGCGGCTGCGCAGCTCAATCTGAGCGTGCACCTTGCGCGCCGCACGCAAGGCCGGTATTTCCCGAACGTCCGACTCGAGCAGAATGTGTTCGGTCGTGAGCACCAGCGCGAGATCCGTAGCTTGATGAGCCATCTTAGGCACCGCCACGCCTGCTTTCTGAGAATTACGTCCCGTGTTGTCACAGCCTATCGGTGTCGTCCCAGACCCCCGCGGCGCAGGGCATCGGCGCCGCCCCGCCGGCGCCGTCCCTGCTGCGGGCTGCCGCAATGCGGCTAGACTCGAACCAACGCCGGCTCGGTCCGTGTCGCACCGAGTTGGGCCGCAACGATCCCATGGCTGATCAGGTAAAACGGGACGAGCACCGTCGGAACGAGACAGTACGGCAGGTACTGCATCGCCTCCGACCCGACTCCGGCGTGAACAAGCTGGAGCGGACTTCCGGCCGCCGAGGCAATACCGAGGAAAACAGCGACGACGAGATCCAGCGTTCCGAAGATATTCCAGCTCCTCACCGCAGCCACTGGAAGCGCTCGCGAACGGGCGACCCTCAGCGCGAGTGGTATTGCCAGTGCCCCGGTGATGATGTCCCCCAGGCCAGCCGAGAACGGGAACGGGCCGCTGAGGCGTCCCTGTACTGCAAGCAGCAGGAACAGCACCCCGAGCATGCGCAGCGAGTTCAGGCCAATCAACAGAGGCGTGGGTACGGCAAGAAGCGCGTCCCGCACCCTGCGGGAACCGAGCGCCAGCGCGCCCACCACCAGCAACGGCAGCGCGAACAGCACTCCTATGATTGGCACCGGCTGCTGCGCCGTGACAGCCAACTTGCCCGCCGCACCGAGACCACTTGCGAGGCCGACCCACGCTCCACCGATCGCGGCGAGCCCGAGACGACGTGCAAGCGTGCCCGGCAGGGCGTGGGTGAACGCTATGAGATTGATGCCCACGGCGCTCATTCCAACGATCGCTCCAATCAGATCCAACATTATGACTCTCCTCAATCGTCCCACCGCGCAGGCGGACAGGACGACGAACTACGATCTACCTCTGGCGCATCAGGAACGTGCAGCCACCACATCAACGCGACCGAGTAACACCCGTTGCGCCTCCTGCTGCGCATCGCCGTGGGCCCACTTCCCTGTCACGCTCGTGACGAAGGGTCGGGCGCCGGCATGGGTCCGGGCCGTGTTGCCGAGCACCAGCCTTGCGAGCCCCTGCGCATCACCCATGGGCCTCACCGCTCTCGCGGCGAGTTGGGTGCCCGGGCCGTGCGACGCAGTAGCCGTTCTTCCCGCCAGCAGCTGCCTCTGCTGCAGCAGAAGGCTATCCGGCGAATCCGCAGCGGTAGCCGCGCCGAGATGAAACACGAGCGCGGCCGGGATGAATGTCAGTGAACGGGCGCGAGCCCGGAGAGCATGTGATGGCACGAGCAATTCTCCTCTGTGATCATGTATATGTATATGCATGTATCTTCTTACAAATGGGCGCTGCCCTTACAGGAAGTGGCCCGATGAATCAGCTGGCGGTCAACCTGGTTGCGGCGAGATGCGACACCTTCTTAAGCGCGATGGCTTCCGCGCGTCCCAGGCGCTTTTCGAAGGTAGCCTGCG
Source organism: uncultured Steroidobacteraceae bacterium (assembly GCA_964489185.1). Classification (GTDB taxonomy): domain Bacteria; phylum Pseudomonadota; class Gammaproteobacteria; order Steroidobacterales; family Steroidobacteraceae; genus 13-2-20CM-66-19. Next base: position 252,527 of record CAZAXR010000037.1, read on the forward strand.
CCGCCTCCCATCTGGGTTTCAGCGTGCGCAGCAGTGCCTGTCCCTTCGGTGTCAGCGCCCACCGCCGCTCACGGCGGTCGCTGCCCACCCGGTCCGTGGCGAGTCCACTTTTCCGGACCAATGCCAGCGTGCGCGTCGCAGTGGTCTGGTCGATGCCGATCGCCTGTGCGAGTTCCGTAGTCGTGAGGTTGGGCACCGCCTCAAGCACTTGCAGCGCCGTGTACTGCGTGGCGTGGATGCCGCTGTCCCCGAGAACTTCCTCGTAGAGCGCGGTCACCGCCCGGGCGGCCTGGCGGAGGGTGGCGCAGTAGCAGGGAAGGGACTGCAATTTCATGATGAATAGAGTAAATGCATATACATGTAATGTCAATCAAGTCATCCATCCAAAAGGCCGTGCGCCCTCTGCCACCTGCAAATTCCATCGGATAGCACCGCAGGGACGCCGGCTGCGACCTTCCACGAACGGAGCTTGCGACCGCATACTCCGCGCCGGCACCGTGCGAGGGGAAGGGACAATGCTGCGGCTCATGCATTTTGCTCTGGTCGCCACACTCGGAATCGCGGGCGCGGTGAGCATCGCGTGTGCGCAAGCCGTGGCCGTCGCCCCGACCGCTCCTGGCGATCCATGGTGCAGATCGAAGCCCGTGCCGGCATTTTGCAGCGGCGTCCGCGGGGTGCGCGCCGCGGGCTGGCCGGCACAAAGCCGATCCGAAGTCATGGCACCGAACGGCATGGTGGTCACGAGTCAGCCCCTGGCGGCGCAGGTCGGTCTTCAGGTCTTGATGCGCGGTGGAAACGCGGTCGATGCAGCGGTGGCCACCGCAGCGGTGCTGAGTCTCACCGAGCCCACGATGGTCGGTGTAGCGTCCGATTTGTTCGCAGTCATCTACATCGCTAAAGACCACCAGGTGTACGTGCTGAACGCCAGCGGCACGGCACCCAGCGGTGCCACGGTCGGGCACCTCAATGAGCTCGGCTATCGGTGGGACCCGCGCAACTGGGGGCCGTCCTCGGGCATGCCCTCCTCCGGCATCCTGGCAGTGACTGTGCCTGGCACGGTGTGGGGCTGGCAAGCGGCGCTGCAGAGATTCGGCACATTGAGCTTCAAGGAGGTTCTCGAGCCGGCCGCCCAGTACGCGCAATCGGGCTTTCCGGTGTCCGAGCGCATCGCCAGCGACTGGAAATTGCCGAATGCGCTGCCCCTCAGGGGCTGCTGCGTGCAGCTCGACCCGGACTCCGTGCGGGTCTGGTACGTGAACGGGCAGCCACCGGTTCCCGGCCAACTCTTCAGGAATCCGGATCTCGCACGAACCTTCCGCCTGCTACAGGTGCAGGGTGCAGACGCCTTTTATAAAGGCGAGATTGCCCGGGCGATCGTCGCGAAGTCCAAGGCACTTGGCGGCACCATGACCCTGGACGATCTTGCCAACTATCACGGGGAATGGCTTGAGCCGGCGCGCACGCGCTATCACGACTACGACGTACTGGAATTGCCCCCGCCTTCGCAGGCTTGGGCCACTAACGAGATGCTCAACGTTCTGCAGACCTGCTTGCCGAAGTGGGCGCCGGGAGAGACGCTGGCATCGCTCGGCCCCACCAATCCGCAGTACTGGCACATCCTCGTCGAGGCCAAGAAGCTCGCTTACGCGGACCTCTTTCAGTACAACGCCGATCCGGACTTCGTCGCCGTTCCGGTCGCGAACCTGCTCTCGGCTACCCATGCGGCGTCGCTGTGCGCAAAGTTCGACCCCCATCATGCCTCCGGCACCTTTGCGCCGAGCGGCGCGGATTTGAAGGGTGACACCATCGTGCTGTCCACGGCGGACAAGGACGGCAACATGGTGTCGTGGGTGAACAGCAACTTCAGTGCCTTCGGCTCGGGTATCACGGTGCCCGGCTATGGATTCGTGCTCCACAACCGCGGCACACTCTTTACGCTGGATCCCAAGAGTCCGAACGTGATTGCGCCTCACAAGCGGCCGTTCAACACGCTGTCGGCCGGATTCCTGATGCGCGCCGGGCAACCGGTGATGACCGTCACGCTCATGGGCGGGGACATGCAGGCGCAGGGGCACGCGCAGTTACTTGTCAATACCATCGACCTGGGCGCGAACGTGCAGGCCGCCGCAGACCTGGCGCGCTTCCGGCATACCCAGGTTCCCAACCTGCTGAGCCTCGAATCACCGCTCTACGATCTGGTGGGCCCTGCCTTGGCCGGCATGGGACACACAGTCCGTGCCATCAGTGGTGCGGATGTTGGAGGCGTGCAAGTGATTCAGGTCGTACAGACAAGTGGGTCGGTGCGCTACTACCGCGGCGGCTCGGACTTCAGGAAGGACGGGCAGGCCGTTGGGTGGTGACACCCTACTGCGCTGAAAGGCGCTAGCGGCCCACTCCGGCGATCTTCGTGACCGTTGACGAGGGCGGCGGCTACTACGACTCAGGATGCATCCAGCTGGTCGATTTCTTCGGCACCGGTCCGCGTATTCCCATGATCGCCGTGCCACCGTTCTCCGGAGGGGGCCATATCAGCACGTTTACAGCGAACACTCCTCGTTCGTGAAGCTCGTGGAGCGGAACTGGAAGCTCCATGGAACAGTCAGCGAGCGTAGCCGCGATAACCTGCCCAACCCCCAGCAGGACGAGGACAACGAGTACCTGCCGCGCAACATGCCGCCCATCGGGGATTTGTTCGACCTGTTCGACTTCGATCACCGCCACGACAATAGCGATTGAGACTGCCTGCCAACCAGCGGGCGCCCCACTCTGCTTGCGGATGCTCTAGCGCAGCTCGCTCAGATATGCGATTACGTCGGCCCGATCTTGAGCATTGGGCATCGCGAAGAACATCTTCGCTCCCGGTACCAACGCCTGCGGATTCGTCAGCCAGCGATCCAGAGTGTCCTGGTTCCACACGATGTGGGAGCTCTTCAGCGCCGGTGAGTACGCATATCCGGGCACGGACCCGGCCACCCGCCCGACGACCCCCCGGTGTCGGGGCCCCACGTCGTCCTCATCCAGGGAGTGACACCCCATGCAGACCTCGTAGACCGTCTTCCCCCGACCCGGATTCCCAACAGTTTTACCGGGCGCGGTGACGGCATACACTGAGGCTGTTGCCAGGATGACCACGGACGCTGAGAGTGCGAGCGCGGTCAGGCGGGGATATCCACCCTCGGGATTTGGTCCAGTTGCTCTCACGATTGCGCCTGTTACGAAGAGAGTGCGGTGTCGCTGAGCATCAGTGATCGGGGATGGGCCCGCACCGAGACGCTCGTCATCCCCAGACGGCGTGCCAGCTCGTCCGCCGGCACCTTCAGCGGTCCAGGGCCCGCACCCTCCCCGGGAGCCGGCTGCGGGTACGCGGTGGAGCGGGCGGTGTGGAACGTAATGTTGCCCTCCACCTTCTGTACGATCTGATGGATGTGCCCGTTCAGGACCGTGACGGAGCCAAACCGGCGCAACTCGCTAGTCAGAGCGTCGGAATCGCTGGTGCGCCAGCCCCACGGCTCGTAGATATTCCACAGCGGCATGTGGGCAAAGACGACGATCGGAGTGCTCGAGCTGCGGCCGCGCAGGTCCGCCTTGACCCAGGCAAGTTGTTCATCGCCCAGGTAGCCCGCCCCGCCGTCCTTGGCCTGCAGTACGTTGATCAGTGCCACAAAGTGCAGGCCGGCGTGATCGAAGCTGTAGTAGCCCTTGTTGTCCGAGGCATTGCCGAAGCGGCTGAAGTACTCGCTAACCGTAGCGTCGGCCACGTCATGCTCACCGGGCACGGTGTGCAGCTCACTGGTGCGAAGCCCGGCGAGCATCTGCTGCGCCAGGTCGAACTCCTCGGGCTTGGACAAGTGCGTGATATCGCCGGTGTGCAGGATGAGAGCCGGCGCCTCGGGCAGGCCGTTGACGAGAGCGATGGTTCCGGCCAGCGTGCCATTGACGTCAGGATTTGCGTCCTTGTGAAAGCCGATGTGGGTGTCGCTGATCTGGACAAAAAGGGGCTTGCCGTCCTGACCGGCGTCGCGGCGTGTCGCGGCGAGTGCCAGGTCGATCGGCGCCAGAACGCCCCCGGAGAGGGCGAACAGGGTGCCCGCCCCGCCGAATGCCATGCATTGCAGTGCGCGGCGCCGCGATAAATTGGGTGAGTCGTCGGCCATGTGAGCTCTCCGGTAGCGGTTGCGCATGAGAGGACGCCACCACCAGCGGTTTTATTCCCCGAAATCGATTTGGGAACGCGCTGCGCGGCTGGGGGCTAAGCGCGGCCCATGCGCTTCCTGCTCAGCGCCCGCGCAAGCGGGCTCGTCACTATGACCGGGGAGCGGCCCCAGACCTCGCTGGCGTCGACCGATAGTTGACGAAGACGTGCTTCGGGATCATGCAATGCACGCCCTTGCGAACGTCGACCACCTGGGTCACGCGACAGTCCCCTACGATGGAGGTGAGCGCGTACGCCTCCTCGCGGCTCATCGGGACGATGCGTTGAGCAGCCAGCCAATTGACGGTCTGCTCAACCGCGATCTTCATCGCCTGATTGAGGTCCTCGTCATAGCCCATGAAGACCCAGTCGGTGCGGGTCTCTGCCCACGGCCAGTCGGTCTTCAGATCCTTGCGCACAATGGGCTGAATCTCGATCTCCTTGTAAGCGCACTCCAGCGCCGTCAGGTTCACCTCGCCGTTGCCCTGGCGACAGTGAGAGTCGCCGGTCCAGATGAGGCCTCCCTTGAGGAATACCGGTAGATAGAGAGTGGTCCCAGCCTGCAGCTCGTTAAGATCCATGTTCGAGCCGTTCTTCCACGGCCGCAGGGTACTGGTGCGCCCTTTCTCATCGTGTATGGGAGGGCCGGCTTTTGCAGGCGGCTCGTTCGGGTCGACGCCGACGGCGAAGGTTCCGGGGAACGGCTTTAGGTCGACCACGATCCCCGGTTTGAACTCGGTCTGCATCTTGAGAAGGTCTAGCTTGTAGAAGCGCACGAACCCCTCAGGGAATTCCGAGGCGAGCAGCCCCACGCTCGGAAACTCCTTACCTGGCAGGTTGAAATTGAAGGCATCAGCCTTGGGTACGATCTTGAGGATGCGTATCTCGAGCGTATCCCCCGGCTCGGCCCCGGAGACGTAGATCGGTCCGGTGATTGAGTGCGGGCCGCCGCCATCGTTTTCCTTGCGAAGCTTTACGATCTCCTCCATGTCCACGCCGGGCTTTATCTGACCGAGTGAATGCGAGATGGTCTCGATGGAGATCGTGTCCCCGGAGTTAACGACCAGCTTGGGCTTCTCGTTGGGGTCGTACCAACCCCATTGCACGTTCTCCGGCGTTGCCGGCAGCGAATAGTGCCGCCCCGTATTCGGCAGCGTTGGACTGGGCGCTGACGCAATCTCCTGCTGGGCACCGGCCGCCGATCCACAAGCCGCAGCCAATACGAACGTGACGAGCAGGGCGATTGTCGTCTTCATAAAAACTCCCGCGCAGCCGTCGGCTTACTGCCAGGCATCATAGGCGATATGTGCCGTGCGGGGCGCAGGCTCAAGCTGTGCGCCAAAGCGCCTTGCCGGTTTGCCCCTCCCTGTTCACACTCCCCTGGCACTCTGAAAGTAAGGATGCGGACAGTGATGCAGCGGTCAAGCCTCGCGCGCTTGTTCCTGGGACTCGGATGCGCCCTCCTCCCGCAGGTGCTGTTTGCAGCATCCATTTCAGTCAAACACCGCGAAGGGGCCTATCACGCCTTCGTGGTGCTGCGCTCAACAGAGGGAACGATTCTGGCAGCGGGCGACGCCATTCAAACCCTGAAAGGCGAGCGCGTCTACAGCGAGCTCTCGCTTCACTTTAAGGATGGGTCTATACATGAAGAGGAAACGGTGTTTTCACAGGGGCGCGTGTTCCGGCTGATTTCCGATCATCTCAAGCAGGAGGGTCCCTCGTTTCCTGATCCGGTGGATTCCCACATCGACGCAGCGAGTGGTCAGGTAGAGGTGCGCGGGAAGGATGGCAAGGACAAGCAGACCCGACTGCACCTCCCCGAAGACCTGTCCAATGGGCTACTGATCACCCTCCTCAGGAATCTGCCGCAGCAGAGTGACACCACGGTATCGCTGCTGAGCACTGACTCGAAGCCGCGGCTGGTCAAGTTCATATTTCGGCCACGCGGCGAAGAGTCGTTCTCCGCCGGAGGGCCGGCGCGCAAGGCGCGTCACTTCGTGGGGCATATCGAGGTTGGCGGTGTCGCAGGGATGGTCGCCTCGGTGACTGGCAAGCAGCCTGCGGATGTCAACTTCTGGGTCGCGGGTGGCAAGGCGCCCGCGTTTATCAGGTTTCTCGGGCCGCTCTTCAACGGCGGACCCGTCTGGAGCATTGAACCTGCCGCTCCACGGCTGGAGGACGAGAAGACCGCAAGAAAGTAGAGAACCAGGATTGTAGAATTCCGCAGCACGCCCTTGCCGGGGTGAAGCTTGCCGGCGGCGACCAGATCCCATAACGGCCGGATGAGACGGGCCGCCTGATCGCCGGCCAGATAGCCGTGCGGGTAACGCCGCACCGTGCTGCGGATCCCTTTACGCGCACGTTGCCGATCGCAGCGCTCTCGTCATCGAGGGCGCTACCTTTGCTTTACCGACACAGCATCGCACCGTGGTGTAACTAAGACGCGAATGAGTTGACACGTGCCGCGTGCGGAGCGCACGATTTCCGAGGCGCGATGTTGACAGTCGCGCTGTTCTTGATCTCAACGAATTGCCACTGTCTCGCGCACAGGGCGCAAGAAGAACGATCGCGCACCATCACCGACGAATCGACGACTCAGTAGCTGAGTACTCCCGCTGCAAATAATAACAGCGGAGCGAAGGGAGGAACTATGCACGGCGTAAGAGGCCTCGCCTGGCGACCGCTCGCACTTGGGCTCTTGCTTGGGGTGCTGATGCCCGTCTCTGTCAGTGCCCAGTCAGTGCCGCGGCTCAAACCACTGCCACCTAAGAAAGACCGCGTCGTGGTTGCCGCGCAAGCGCAGGCGCGTGCCCTGACGGCGCAGTCGAGCGTCCTGACCTCGTCATCGCCGGCGGCGCCGCAGGGATCCTGGCAGGACCTGCCCAACCAGCCTCCGGTACTGGATTTCTTTGACTGCGGGCCCGGCAGCCCGCTGCTGCTGACCGACGGCACGGTCATGGTGGCCGATAACGGCTGTCAGGATTTCTGGAAGCTGACTCCCGATCGGTTCGGGAGCTATGTGAACGGAACCTGGACACAGCTGGCTTCGCTGCCGGCTGACTACAGTCCGCTGTATCACGCCTCCGCGGTGCTCCCCGACGGGCGGGTCATCATCGAGGGCGGGGAATACAACTTCCTCACTCCGGTCTGGACCAATCAAGGCGCCATCTACGATCCGCAAACCGACACCTGGACCGAGGTGGCCCCGCCTAGCGGCTGGGATTCGGTCGGCGATGCCCCAGGTGTCGTCCTGTTCGACGGAACGTTCATGCTGGGCAACTGCTGCACCGTGGAGGCAGCTCTGCTCAATCCGCATACACTGACCTGGACACCAACGGGAAGCGGCAAGTTCGACACCAACAATGAAGAAGGATGGACGTTGCTGCCCAACAAGCAGGTGCTGACGGTCGACGCCTATGTACCGATCAATATTCCTTACATTCCCGCGGGCACGAACTCGGAGGTCTACGTTCCGGGATCGGGAAAGTGGCACAGCGCCGGCAGCACAATCGCGCAACTGTGGGACTCCTGGCTGAACTGTGGTGAATTGTCGCAGGAGCCGCAGGCTGGGCCGACCTTCGAACTAGGTCCGGCGGTGCTGCGCCCCGACGGAACGGTCTTCTATACCGGCTCGAATACCTGCGGCCCCGGCTTTCCGGGCCACACGGCGATCTACAACTCGTATACCGGAACTTGGAAGGCGGGACCGGACTTCCCGGATGCACTGAATATTTCCGATGGTCCGGCTGTACTCGAGCCCAACGGCAAAGTGCTGGTGATGGCGAGCCCGGGTTTCGGGGATCCGCCGTCCACCTTTCTTGAGTGGGACGGCAAGCACCTGAACGTGGCACCCCCATCCCCCAACGCATCGATCGATGGGTCGTTCTACGGGAATTTCCTGGTTCTCCCGACCGGCCAGATTCTCCTGACTGACTTCTTCACCGTCTCAATTTACACCCCGGCAGGATTCTACAATCCGGCGTGGGCGCCCGTGATCCTGTCCGTGCCCCTCGTCGTGAGTCACGGTGGCTCCTACATTGTCTCCGGTCTTCAGTTCAATGGTATGTCGCAGGGGGCGGCTTACGGAGATGATGCGCAGAGCGCGACCAACTATCCGCTGGTGCGCATCACGAATCTGCTCACCGGCCACGTCTTCTACAGCCGTACGCATGATCACAGCAGCATGGCGGTTGGCTTCGGCGGTCGCGCGTCGACACGCTTCGATGTCCCGGCGAGCCAGGAGCCCGGCCTAAGCAAGCTGGAGGTTGTCGCGAACGGCATTCCGTCCCTGCCTGTTTGGGTCTGGGTCAAGTGAGGGTATAGCCCGCAGCGCCCTGCTATTGCCTTACCGTGGCCGTCCTACCGTGCGCCCGACGCGGCACTTGTCGCAGCACGTAGCATGGCGGCCAGGCTCCGTTCCACGTCGTCATCGGTGGTCGCCCAGCTGCTCACGCTGATGCGCATGGCCGTGTGCCCTTGCCAGACCGTGGGGCCGCACCAGCAAGTACCTTCGTTTTGTAGGGCTGCAATGACGCTGCGTGTGCGCTGCGCGTCGCCGAATGCGACCAAAGCCTGATTCAACACGACGTCGTTCAGTATCGTGTATCCGGCTGCGCGCAGTCCGTCGGCAAATCGAGTCGCCTGCCGGCAGTTCCGCTCGAACAGCTCTGCGAGGCCGGCTTTGCCGAGCGAGCGCATGGCCGCCCACACCTCGACTCCGCGAGCGCGACGCGACAGCTCCGGCGTGAAATCGCATGGATTACGGTGGGGACTCTGGCTCGGAAGGTATTCCGCCGTCACTGCCATTGCGGCGCTAAGGGCGCGCGCATCCCGCGCGAAAGCCAGTCCGCAATCGTACGGCACGTTGAGCCATTTGTGCGCGTCGGTCGCCCACGAGTCGGCGTCTTCCAGGCCGTGAGTCAGATGCTTCAGTGATGGTGCGGCCTTTGCCCACAGTCCGAAAGCGCCGTCGACGTGCACCCACGCACCGCCCGCATGCGCCTGCTCGATCAAGGGTACGAAGGGATCGAATGCTCCGGTGTTCACGTTGCCGGCCTGCAGGCACAGGATCGTGGGACCCTTGAACTTCGGCAGGGCCTCGCTGCGCATCCGTCCCTGAGCATCGACCGGGACGCGCACGACCCGGCTGCGCCCCAACCCCAGCATGCCGAGGGACTTGAGCAGAGTGGGATGCGCTTCCTCACCGGTGACTACCGTGATCGGCGGCGCACCGAACAGACCGTCCGCCTCGACATTCCAGCCGGCGTTTTCAAGCACAATATGGCGAGCCGCAGCGAGCGCCGTAAAGTTGGCCATCGTGGCGCCGGTCACGAAGCCCGCGGCCGTGGCAGGCGGCAGTTCAAACAGCGCGATCAGCCATCGCAATGCGACCTCTTCGATGCGAGACACGCCGGGGGTAACTTCGTAAAGTGCCGCGTTCTGATCCCACGCACCCGCGAGCCAGTTGGCAGCCAGCGCTACCGGCAGCGAGCCGCCTATTACGAAGCCGAAGAAGCGCGCACCGGCGATTGCCACAGTGGCGGGCGACACCACCCGATCGAGTAGCGCGAACGTCTCGGCGGGGCTGCTGACCCGCTCCGGAAGCGCTTCGTCGAGCTCGCTGAGCGCGTCCACCGCCCTTTGGCTGGGCGCAACGGCGCGCGCATCCAGCGAGTCCAGGTATCGGTGCGCCGCACGGGCCGCCTCGTCAAGTATCTCGTACATGGTGCCCTCCCCCATCCGGATATGTCACCGTTTTGGGCGACGGCGTGCAAGCAAGTGTCAGCGAGCAGAGGGGCAGAAAGCTCGAACCCGCGACCCGGGCATGCTTTGCCACACAGACCTGCGAGGTCGTAGGCTCTCTTCATGAGTCCGTCGCCCCCCGCCCCCGCTGCGGCGCAGCGCCTGACAACGCCACGCGAGAGCGATCTCGGTCTCCAGCGAACCAGTAACAGGACTGGATTGCAGATCAGCCTCCTGCCCAATGGCGCCCTCTTTGCCATCGAGCACGTGCGGGACGGCCGAAGAATCATCATCAACCAGTCGCTCGGCTCGCCGCTTGCCGGCAGCATGGGGGGCGTGTTTCTGCGCATTGGTGGCGCCGAGCCGCTGATCGTGCCCCTCGCTGCGGCGCAGGCCCGATGCCGGATCGGCGCGACCGACGACCGCATCGTCTGGCAGGGGGAAGCGGCCGGAGTCGCTCATGAAGTGAGCGTGCGGCTGGCGGCGCAGCAAAATCTCTGGCTATGGCATGTACAGGTCAGTAACCGACGCGGTGAAACGCTGTCCTGCGACGTCCTTCTCATACAGGACCTCGGGCTCGGGGACCTGGGCTTCCTGATGAACAATGAGGCATACGCGTGCCAGTACCTCGATCATCATGTCGCCCGACATCCGAGCATGGGCCCGGTGCTGATGGGGCGGCAGAATCTTGCACAGGGTGGCGGGCATCCATGGGTTGCGCACGGCTGTCTTGAGGGTGCCGTCGGCTTTGCAACCGACTTTCTCCAGCTGATGGGGCCCGCTCATCGCGACGGCGACTACTTCGCCCCACCGTTTGGCACCAGCCTCCCGTCGAGCCGGCTGCAGCACGAGACCGCATGCGCTGCCTTGCAGTCCGCGGCTGTCGCCCTGGCGCCGGGCAGCGCGACGTCGTGGACCTTCTTCGGCCTCTACAGTCCCGATCATCCGCAGGCTTCCTCGGATGCCGACCTCGCGCAGATCGAGGATGCCGTGCGGGTCAGCGCGCGGGCGACGCGGCGAACCGTCCGGCTCACGCCGGCCAGGCGCAGCTGGCTGCAGGAAGCTTCGTGCGCCGTCGCCGATCCGCTCGATGAGAAGACGATGCTGCAACTATATCCCCGGCGGATGCATGTGGAACACGCAGACGGCCGGCTTCTGTCCTTCTTCACGCCGGGGCAGCCGTACAGCCGTCACATCGTCCTGCGCGACAAGGAGCGCAGCGCACTGCGCCGGCACGGTGCACTACTGGTAAGCGGCACGCACATGTTGCCGCACGAAGCGACGCTGTGCGTCACGTGCTGGATGCACGGCGTGTTCGGCGCCCAGCTCACCCTTGGCAACACTTCGTTTCACCGGCTGTTATCCGTTTCGCGCGATCCCTACAACATCATTCGCGGCAGTGGAATGCGCATGCTGGTGGACGCGGGTGATGGCTGGCGACTCCTGACGGTGCCGTCCGTGTTCGAGATGGGTCTCGAGGAGTGCCGCTGGATCTACCGGCTCGGCGCCAGCACTATCACCATCGCAGCCGCCGTGTCCGGCGCTGAACCCGCCGTGCAGTGGCGCGCGGTGGTCGAGGGCACGGCGTGCCGATTGCTCGTCTTCTGCCACCTGGTCCTGGGCGAGCAGGAGTTCGCGCACGCCGCGCCACTGGATATCAACGCGGCGCGCAGGCGCGTCACCTTCCGACCGGAGCCGGGCGGACTGTGGGCCCAGCGGTACCCGCACGCCGTGTATCACCTCGTGACCAGCACTCCAGCGGTCATCGAGGCCGTGGGAGGCGATGAGCTGCTTTACACGGACCGCGAACGCCGCAGTGGCGCGTACGCGGCCCTGCAGACATCCCCAACGAACGAACTGGTATTTGCAGTAGTCGGTTCGCTGACCGATCCGCACGCTGCCGAACTGCTTGCCTCGAGGTATGCCGCGGGAGTCGAGGGCGCGACGCTACGGGCCGCCTCGATTCGCCACTGGGGCCACGTGTTGCGTGGCATCCGCATCGCGAGCGATGAGGCCGATCCCGGCGCTGCCGCGGTCGAAACCCTCCTACCGTGGATGGCACATGATGCGATGGTGCATCTCACGGTGCCTCACGGCCTGGAACAATACACCGGCGGCGCGTGGGGAACGCGTGACGTCTGCCAGGGTCCGGTAGAGTTGCTCCTGTCGCTCGAGCATGATGAGCCGGTCAAGGCGATCCTGCGCACGGTGTTTGCCCAGCAATACGCGCAACGCGGCGACTGGCCCCAATGGTTCATGCTCGAACCTTACTCGGCGATTCAGGACCGGCAGGCCCACGGCGACGTGATCATCTGGCCCCTGAAAGCCTTATGTGACTATCTGGAAGCGACCGGCGATTTCGCGATCCTCGACGAGCCGGTCCCCTGGCGGCGCGAGGACAACCTGGAGCCGAGCGTGGCGGCCGATTCTTTCGCAACCCACGTTGAGAAGCTCATTGCCACGGTGCGCCAGCGGTTCGTGCCAGGTACGCACCTGATTCGCTATGGCAACGGCGACTGGAACGACTCTCTGCAGCCGGTCGATCCCTCGAAACGCGACTGGATGGTGAGCAGCTGGACTGTCGCACTGCTGTATGAGCAGCTGTGCCGCTATGCCGAAGTCATGCGCCGCAGCGGCCGCGGCGACGGGTCCGTCGAGCAGCTCCTGGCCGCAGCGATCCGCGCGGACTTCAATCGCCTGCTGATTCGCGATGGCACGGTGGCCGGGTACGCCGTTTTCAGTCCGGAGGGCGACCTGCCAGAACTACTGTTTCACCCGCAAGATCAGCGGACTGGCATCGCGTACGCGCTGCTGCCGATGACCCAGGCCATCCTCGCGGGCCTGTTTACGCCCGAGCAGGCGCGCCACCATCTCGAACTCGCCCGGAGACATCTGAGCTTTCCCGATGGCGTTCGGCTGATGGACCGGCCGATCGCTTACCGGGGTGGCCCTCAGACCATGTTTCAACGGGCCGAGTCCGCAGCCTTCTTCGGCCGCGAGATCGGGCTCATGTACACGCACGCGCATCTGCGGCACGCGCAGGCCATGGCAGTTCTGGGTGAAGCGCAGGAGCTGTGGGACGCCCTGTTGCTCGTCAATCCGATCGCGGTTACCGATCGGCTGGCGCACGCATCGCTGCGCCAGCGCAATGCCTACTTCAGCAGCAGCGATGCGGCATTCCGCGACCGCTATCAGGCAAGCGCCGAGTGGAGGCGGGTGAGCGACGGCACGATCGCCGTGGACGGAGGCTGGCGCATCTACTCGAGCGGGCCCGGTCTTTACGTGAATGTGCTCATCCGCCACGCGTTGGGCGTCCGGCGGCGGTTCGGAGCGCGAGTCGTTGAGCCATGCCTGCCGCCGTCATTGCACGGGCTCACGCTGAGATGGAACGCCGAGCCTCCGCTCGGCTCGCCGCCGCAGTGATGAAAGCGGCATAGCTCCATGCCAGGTGTTTGGCGGAGGTCTGAGCGCCGGTCGTCTGATCGAACTGTTCCGACAACGCACCGCCGGCGGGGGTAAAGGCCTGCACCGTACGCATGACCGCATCGCCGCGTTGCATCGCGAGCCCTGCCAGCACGCAACCCTCGGCAACCGCTTCGGACGCGCCGAGGCGCTGTCGGAAACGGCCGTTCTCCTCCACGGCAGTCAGGTGCGCGCCGCGGTCCAGCGCTTGCGCCAGCCTGAAGTAGAATTCCGCCGCAGCGAGGGTGGTGCAGTACCACGCGCCGCCGCCGTAGTAGCGGTCCGCCGCGTAGCGGCCCAGTGCGACGCCCCGCCCTCGCGGGCGCCCGCGATTGATGGCGTATTGACCTTCAAAAAGTTCCTCCAGCGCTGTGAGCGTGGCCTGTGCTTTGGGATCGAGCACACTGTGATTGCCGCTGGTGCGCGCAGCGTGCAGCACCGCGAGAATGACGGCGCTATCTAGATTCTTGCCTGCCGCGCCGGATGCAGACTGTGTGCGCGAGCGGTAGAACCCATCCGCCTCGCTCCAGAAGCCGTTGAGCCGGTCAAGAATCTCGTCCGCCGCGGCGCGGCAGCTCCGCGCGCGCTCGGCTTGCCCGGTCGCCTCGAGCCAGCCTGCGCCCTGGCTCAGCGCCTCCGCCTGCAGCAGCTGCGTGTAGTAGTGATCGCCGTGTTCCTCTTCCCAGACGCCGCTGCAGGGCCTGCGCGCCTGCGAGAGCGTGAAGTCCAGGTCACCGCTCATGACCTCGCTCATGGCGGCCCGCAGCATGCGATCCTCCTGTAGGTTCGGGAACTGCTGCCGCCAACGGCACAGCGCAAGGCTCCGCAGGGCCGGCCCGTCCGCCTGGGGACGCGCCCAACGGGTGATGTCTGGTGTCCCGTCCGCGTTGACGCGCACGTCTGCCAGCACGGACGGTCCGGACAGGGCGGCAATCTCCGCGTCGGGGCGCAGATACTGCTGGAAGCCGGGCTGTACCCCAGTCCTGAAGTTGCTCCGGCGCAAGAACTCCCGCCCGTCCAGAGAGTGCAGCGAGAGACTGAATTGCACAAACTCCGCGAAACGTACCGTGGCCGAAGTGTCGGCGTAGCCCGCCGCCAGCGCGACCCGCAGCGCGTCGATGACGATCGCCGAGTCCCGGAACCAATGGAAGAAATAGTCAGGGTCGGGATCGTAGTGCGCAGGCACGGGGGATGCGAGGACGGACCCCGGCCGAGGAATGACTCGCTGTCCAAACCCGGGGCGGTCCATGACGAGATGGGTCGCGGAGATGGCGCCCAGCATTGCCGCAGCGGCGAAACGCGCCTCTGCCGCTATCCACCTATCCAGCGCAGGCGTGTCGGGGCCGCTCACGCGAGATGCGGACTACGGAAACCGAGCCTCTCGAACGCCGTTCGGACTTCCGGGATACCCATGAACAGCTTCCACAGCAACCCGCTGCGGTAATTCTCGATCATCGCCACGATCGGTCCCTGGTTGATCCCGACGAACGTTTCGGCGTACCAGTCATGCTGTTCGCTGAAGCCCTCCACGAAGCCGAAGCGCCCCCAGATCCTGTCACCGAGATCCTCGTAGAAGTGGCGCAGAGCTGCCGTGGCCTCCTGCGGCGCGTAGGGGAAACTCGCCAAGGCGGCAGCGGGAGTGATGACGCCCAGATCATTGTCAGGTGCGTGCGCCGCATAACCGCCAACGCTATCGCCGGAACTCAGGCCCCAGCAGTCGGGGCCATACCCCCTGTAGCGATGCGGATTGCGCACGCAGTAGGCGTAGTTGATACGCGTGTGACTGACGTTCTGCTGCCAGTAGTCAGCATAGCTGTCGCTCAGCCCGCGCGGATCGATGCCGCAGAAGGAGAGATGTGCGAAAAACAGCGGTCCGCCCCAGGCGGGGCCGAGCGGCAGCTCCACACCTTCGTAGCTGCGCCGGTTGAGGAAATCGCGGCTCATCGCCCAGCCCTTGTGATAGGCCGCTGCCGCCACGGCGTGGCGCGGCGAACCGGCCGCCAGCACGTAAGTGATGAGACATTCGTTCCAGCCGCGGATCTCGTGGTCCAGTGCGAAGCCGTGGGTCGGACTCCAGTGCCAGGTGAGCACATTGCGACCACCCTGCGTGTACCAGTCCCATTCCGCCTCCTCCCACAGCCAGGTGATGCGGGCGCGCAATCGCACTTCCTCGGGTGCATCGCCGTCGAAATAGGCGCGCACGCACAACAGTCCCTGGAACAGAAAAGACGTTTCCACGAGATCCGCGCCATCATCCTTGCGGCTGAACGGAACGGTGGCGCCGGTATCGCCGCGCATGAAGTGCGGATACATGCCGTGGTAGCACGTAGCCGTCTCGAGGCAATCCAGCATGCGGGCGAGGCGCGCCACGGCGTCCTCGCGTGTCACCCAACCGCGCTCGCACGCCACGACCATCGCCATGGCGCCGAAGCCGGAGGCGCCGATGGCGACGGGGCTGTCGATTTCAGCGGCGCGCCGGTGACAGCGATCGAGCGCCAGCCCGCTGACCGGGTGCGCGCCATCCCAGAAATAGCGAAACGTCTGGCGTTGCAGCAGATCGAGGAGCTGCTCGTCGGACAGCTCCCGCCCGTGCGTGGGGATTTCGGAGTGCGATCGGGGCCGCAGAGGATCCGTCATGGAATGACTATGCTTATGCGAAGGGGACCACGCAATAGTCAGCAGGCCTGAAGGTCGCACCGTGCGGATCCGTCACCAGACGTAGTCTGCGCGTATAGAACGTGTCGTGGGCACTGCCCTGGCCAATGGCGATGAGACCGACATCGGCGAGTGCGCCGCCAAAGAGCGCCTCGATCCGCTTGCGCGAGGCGGGATCGAGTTCATCGAGCGCACCGTTCACCACCAGCCATTGTGGTCGTTGCAGCAGGACCCGCGAGAAGGCTAGGCACTGCTTCTCGTCCTCGTTCAACCGCCGGTCCCAGCGGTCGCTCGTCTTGAGGAACGGCTGCAGGTGCTCGAGCCCAACGGCCGCCAGCGCGCCGCTGATGGCCGCCGCGTCATAATCTTGCGCCGAGCGCGGGTAGGCGAGCGCGTCTTGCAAGGTCCCGGGTGGGACATAGGCGCGTTCGGGCAGGAACATCATCGATTGGCGCGGCGGACGCGTGATTCGGCCGCGACCCCAGGGCCAGATGCCGATGATCGCCCTTAGCAGCAGAGCCCTCGCCGCACCATGCTCAGCGACGACCAGGGCGCGCTCACCGGGCTTGAGTTGCACGTGTGGCTCGCTCAGCCGGATGGCGCCGTCGGGAGCTGCGATGCACACATCGTCGAGGCGGATAGTCTCGCTCTGGATCTCCTCCAGATCGATGCGGCTGGCGGACTGTCCGAGGTCATCCATGATGGTCAGCGCCCGTTGGAAGCTTGCGACACGCCGCCGCGTGGCACGCCAATCTGCGAGGCTGGAGAAATTATCCACGAACCATCGCAGCGAGGTTTGTACCTGGTTGAATGCGCCGACGATCATCATCAGCTCGCCGAAGCTCATCGCGCCCGATAAATAGCTTGGCGCTGCTACCAGGATGGGCGCAACGATCGTGAACCAGCCATAGCCGGCCGTCACCCAGGTCAGCCTGGCAAGAGCCCCGACGATGCGTCGTGAAACCTCCAGGACGGTATCGAATACCTGATTGAGGATCTGCTTCTCGTCGGCTTCGCCGCCGTAAATGGTGATGCCTTCAATCTCCTCGTTGGCACGTACAAAGGCATAGCGCAGGTCCGCCTCGCGCGCATAGCGCTCGGCATTGAGGGCGATCAGTGGGCTGCCAACACGCCAGCTGAGGAACGAGGCGGTAACCGCATACAGCAGTGCACACCACACCATGTAGCCTGGCACCCGGTATTGGTGGCCGGCAAAGGGCAGGAGCATGTGCTGCGACAACACCCACAGCACGCCGACGAAGGAAAGTAGCAGCAGCGTCGACTGCAGCAGCCCGATGCCGAGGTCGGTGACCAGTTCGGTGAGATGCTGTGCATCGGCATGCAGCCGCTGATCTGGATTTTGGCCGATCGGACCGGCGTGCGACAAACGGAAGGCGCGCAGCGGCTTGAGCCATTCGTCGAGCAGGTCGTGCACCAGGCCCTGGCGCAGCACCACCCTGGTAGTCTGGTTGAGCCACACCTGGGTCACGTTGAGCACCAGCAATACGGCAGCCAACTGGGCAAAAATCCCCAATTGCCGAATGAAGTCCGACGTATCCTTGCGGGTCAGGGCATCATAGAAGGGCTGATTCCAGGCATTCAGTCGGATCTGCATGAAGGCCGTCCCGGCAATGACCGCGACCAGGCCTGTGGCGAGCATCAGCACCTGGTTGCGTTCGCGTGCACGCCAGAAAAGCGGGCCCATCCGCATGATCTCGCCGAAGAGGCTATTCTTGGCAATGGCGTCTCCGGAATGGACGTCCGCGCTACCGCCGGCCGATGAGGGCCCGCGTTGTGGTTCCGTCGTCATATCGGTCCTTCCCCTGTCAAGCCGATCGCCCCGGAGCCGTGGTCAACGACACAGGTGACGCGGATCACTTTACCGCAAGGTCAGCGCATGGGACGCATCGACAGATTGCTCGGCGCGATGACGCTCGAGGAAAAGATCGGCCAGCTCAACATGGCCGCGGCATCCCGCGTAGTCACCGGTCCGGGCGAGCGGCGTGACATCGAGGAGCATATTCGCGCAGGACGCGTCGGCAGCCTGCTCAACATTTGGGGGATCGACGAGGTGCATGCCCTGCAGCGTCTCGCGGCCGAGGACTCACGTCTCGGTGTTCCTCTGCTGCTGGGTCTCGACGTGATCCATGGTCATCGCACGATCTTCCCGGTTCCGCTGGCGGAAACCTGTCTGTTTGATGCTGACACGTGGGAGCGGACGGCGCGGGCGGCAGCCGCGGAGGCTGCGCAGGACGGCATTGCCCTGACGTTCGCGCCCATGGTTGACGTGGCACGCGATGCCCGCTGGGGCAGGATCGTCGAAGGGCCGGGAGAGGATCCCTGGGTCGCGGCGCAGTTTGCGGCGGCCAAGACGCGCGGATTCCAGGGTAACGATCTGCGCGCTGCCTCCAGCGTTGCTGCGACCGCCAAGCATCTCTGCGCGTATGGCGCAGTCACCGCCGGCCGCGAATACGCCTCGGTCGATGTCTCCGAGCGAACCTTGCACGAGGTCTATCTGCCGCCGTTTGCAGCCGCTGTCACAGCGGGCGCTGCAGCCATCATGCCCGCTTTCATAGATATCGCCGGGGCGCCGATGACCGCCCACGCACCTCTGCTGCAAGGCTGGCTGCGCGGTCAGCTGGGTTTCGACGGTGTCCTGATCAGCGACTACAACGCGATCGCGGAGTTGCGCGCTCATGGCGTCGCGCCCGATACGGCATGGGCTGCCGCGCTCGCTCTCAAGGCCGGAATCGACATCGACATGGCGAGTGATGCGTACGCGCAGGGACTGCCGCAAGCGCTCGAGCGCGGCCTGGTCGGGATGGCAGACATCGATGCCGGCGTGCGGCGAGTTCTCAGGCTGAAGGAACGTCTGGGACTATTTGATGATCCCTATCGGCGCGGCGCCAGCGGATTCGGCACCGCGACACGTCATCTGGCACGTGACGTGGCACGACGGGCGATCGTGCTCCTTACCCGCCGTGGGCGCGCTTTGCCCATTTCCCCTGATACCGGTCATATCGCCGTCGTCGGGGCACTGGCCACGGCGCAGCGGGACATGCTAGGACCGTGGCCGTCGGCAGGGCGCGCCGAGGACACCGTGTGTGTCCTCGCCGGCCTTCAGGCCGCCTTACCCCGCTGCCGGATCGAGTACCTTTCCGATGTCGGTGCTCGCGGCCAGGACTCCGCCGGGCCGGCCGCCATCGAGCGTTGCCGCCACGCCGAGTTGATCATCCTCTGCCTGGGTGAGAACGCCGCCATGAGCGGCGAGGCGGCCAGTCGGGCGGATCTCGGCCTGCCAGGAGAGCAGCGCGCATGGGCGGAGGCCATTCTTGATCTCGGCAAACCCGTCGTCGCACTCCTATTCTCGGGCCGCCCGCTTACCGTGCCGTGGCTTTTTGAGCGCGCTGATGCAGTGCTCGCCGCTTGGTTTCTCGGCAGCGAAGCCGGCAATGCCATCGCCGATGTACTGACCGGGAAATTCAATCCCAGTGGCAAATTGCCGGTGAGCTGGCCACGTCACGTTGGACAGGTGCCCGTCTTCTACGCCCAGCGTCCATCCGGCCGACCGCCGCGCGACGGTGAACGCTTCAGCAGCTCCTATCTGGATGTTCCGGCGACACCGCAATTCCCTTTTGGTCATGGCTTGTCCTATGGCAGCTTCGTGCTGCGCGAACTGCAGTGCGCCCCGCGCGCCGTGACGGCGGGCGAGAGCGTTCAGGTTTCGGTTTCAGTGCATAACGAGGGCTCGGTCGGCGGCGAGGCGACCGTGTTCCTGTATGTGCGGGATGTGGTCGCAAGCGTTGAGCGCCCGGTCCTGGAGTTGAAAGGGGCACGCCGCATCGTCCTTGGCCCGGGGGAACGCGGGTGCGTGACCTGGACACTGCCGGTGGACGCGCTGAGCTTCATCGGACCGGATCTCGATCTCACACTAGAGCCAGGGCGATTCGAAATCCATGTCGGCCAAAGCGCTGATCCGACCGCTTTACTCAGCAGCAGCATCGAATTGCTGCCCTGACCTGCGCGATCCCGCAGCTCCCTGCGGTCGCCCCACACGCGACTTAAGACACAAGGTTGCGACGTCGGCCTTCCCGTTCCGGCCCCGTGCTGGCGCGCCGGCGCTCTCTGCCGTCAAAACTCGTGCTAGTGCAACGGGTTTTGGATGGAGGCCCAACGGCCAGCGCTTTGATTCTTCGCATGCTGCGTAGCAGCACGGGTGGCGGGGCTGGCTACAGAGCATATCCAATGCCCGCGTCTCAATCGCCGCAGCAGCGCTCGCGCTGACTATTTCCCGTTATCGAGCAGACCCGCCTCGAGTTGACGTTCGAGAGCCCGACCGCAACTCCGCCGGCTGCCATCGCGGAAAAAGGCCCCGCAGTCGATTGCTCGGCTGCGCGCCGAATTCTGCACAAGCATCACGCAGACAGAGGTTCATTCCATTCCGGCTCCTGCGTGCGAGCCATCATGAGACGAGACGAGCCCAGTCAAGCACCGCCCGGCAGAAGGGCCTGGCACTCTTGCTGCCAGATCTCGAAGCACACGCGATGAAACCTGACCGACGGCGGAATCGCTTCCGGGGTGAACTCCACAGCGTACGAAGCTTGCGCCGAAGTAATACGCTCACCGCAACCGTCGCACAGACCGCCGCCAGCGTATTCACCGAGGCGGCGCCGTGGCGCACCGGGGGGCAGAGCTCCCTCGCTCAGGCGCGCTCGAATGGCGAGCCTCGCCGCACCCTGGTTCACGTGGATATTCCTCGCTGCGCCCCAGGCAGGTCGTCAGGCGCCATCGCTCACCTTGCACCTTTCCAACGGAGCGCGCAACGCTGCGGTGCCGCCGGGGAGGCACTCTACGAAGGTGACACGCAGCATAAGCCCCGCGCGCGCGGCGCCTGCCAGTGGTAGGGGGCGTTCTTGCCAAAAAAGCGCAGCAAAGTTGCAGGAAAACCTGTAGCCTGTGGTCGGCTCGTAATCTTTCGGCTTGTGTGTCTTGCCCGCGATGCGCCTACCGGCGCTCCCCTCAGGCCAGTCTCTCACCCTCGTAAGCTTGACGAACCAGGAGGCAGGTCTGACCTGCTCATTTATTCATCTATTCGTGAGTACTCTATCAGTGACCAAACTATATGTAGGGAATCTACCCTTTACCGCGACCGATGAGGCCGTGACCGCCCTGTTTTCCAAGCACGGTACCGTCGAGAAGGTCTCTCTGATTACCGATCGCGACACGGGTCGCCCGCGCGGGTTCGGCTTCGTCGAGATGTCGAATGCCGACGCATCGCGCGCAATGCAGGCGCTGAACGGCACCGACTTCGACGGTCGCTCCCTGAAAGTCAGCGAAGCTCAGGAGCGCGAGCGCTCGGGCGGGGGCAGGCCGCGCCGCTACTGAAGCGCCGTCTGGTTCCAAGCGACTGAGGAGACTCATGGCTTGGCGCAAGTCAGGGCTGTTCCACCCGGCCGAGGAAGTCCTCGTTATGACGTGCGATGTCTGCGAACGCGACATTGGCTACGAGGACGGCCGCCGTCCGCACGAGCACTTTCGCATAAGCCGGCACCCAAACCCCGGCGCGATCGACGATCAGGAGCCCGCCGTGATCATCTGTTCCCGCGAATGTCTGCGGGCATTCGCGGCGAAGACGCCCGGCCCAGATCGGGCCCTGTCTTTCTCGGATCACCGCCGGCCGCGCGGCAAGCGCCCGACCTAGCCATGACAGGGCCTGCAGCGGCGGTGCTGACTCAAGCGTGCATTTTATCCGGAACCAACGAAACGGACGGCTGCATGAGCGAATACGAGTTCACCATCTCGCTGCGCTTGCGCCATCCAGCCATCGATCCGTCCAAGATCACGCGGACGCTCAGCATAGAGCCGCAGCACACCTGGAAGGCGGGCGATCCGCGCCGTGATCCCGCCGGCGGGGCGCTGGAGGGCGTCCACCGTGAGAGCTATTGGATGGGACGGTTAATGGAGGAGCCGCAACTCTCATCCACGCGGTTGTCGGTGGAGAGTGAGCTGCTGCAAATACTGGCGCACTTGCGCCGCTCGTATGACTTCCTCGAGCAACTGCACGCCGAAGGAGGCGTTGCGGAGCTGCACGTCAGCCTGTACGCACGCGAAGACTTTCGGCTGGAGCTCTCGGCACATTCGCTGGGGCTGCTCGGCCGTCTCGGCTTGGCGGTCGCGCTCGACGTTCATCCGCGACCGTCGCCCGGTGTTTCCGGACAAGCGATGTGACGCGAAGGTCGAACCGCTGCCGGCATTATGCGGGCCGTTATCCGGCCCCGGAGTGCCAAAGGTGCCCTCGCCGGCTGCGAGTCGAACTGCCGTGGACGCACGTGCCGACATGACCCCACACTGCTTTTGGCCGGTTCGCGCATGTTGAGCGCTGCTTCCGAGTTCTCGGGTATCTTTAGGTCCCTAGGATTTCTGGGCGCGTGCACAACCCGTCGGACCCGGCCTACGCGACATATGACAGACCTTTCGCTTCCACCAGAGAACGGAGCGCAGATGCGTAAGAACTATCACCAGGTACGCAAACAGAGAGAGCTGGCCAGAAAGGTGCGGCAGCAGGAAAAGCAGCAACGACGCTCGGCCCGTCTGAGCGCCGCGGCAGCCACTCCAGCCGTCGCGGCCCCGGAGGATGATTCGGTTGCGGCGCCCGACCCGATCGTGCGCGGCGCATCATGAAGCTCGCCCTCGTCAGTCCGGCCGCCGAGCGTCAGGAGCGCCGCGAACGCTTGCGGCGTGACCGCGCTGCGGCGCTCGCGTTGCGCGACGTATTTCCCGAGGTGCAGCAGCTGCGGCTGGAGCTGCTGTTTCAGGGTTCTACCTCCACCACCCCGGCGATGCAATCACACACACTGCATGCGGCGGCGCGCGCCTTCTTTAAGTTCCCCTGCCCCTACGCCGACTGCGATGGTTACTTCGATCTCAGCGCCGCCATCAAGGCCGCGCTCGCAGACCCGGCGCATCGTGCGACCGGGGCGCTGGGATGCTCGGGCACGCGCGCCGTGCGCGTGGGCGCAAAAGAGCTCTGTCAGCTGCGCCTCGACTACATAGTGACCGCAACCTGTCAGCCCGATACCTGAATACCCCTGTCGGTTCCTGCCGACGCAAGCAACCATGATTCATGGACAACCGCCTGGCAGCACCATCATGAGCGAAAAGACATCAGCACCGCGCCCCAACACTGAGCTCATCCGAACTCACGCCGAGCGCATGGCCCTCGAAGCCGAGGAACGTCTGCAACAGCGGCGACTCGCGCTCGCCGAGCAGTGCTCGGTCGCGAATCCTCCCGACGTTCGCGTGCGCGCGTGGGAGAAAGTGCACGCCCTACGGCTACCGGGCGATGCCCGACATCCGGTGCTCGAGGTGATTGCGCACGGCACAGGGCTGACACTCGAGCAGGTGCGGCAGGAACAGCGGGCGCGCGTGGCGCAGCGCGCCACGCAGACCCGGGCTCGGGAGTCGGGTGCGCAAGAGGGTGAAGTGACCTCTGCAAAGTGAGGGACTCCGATCACGTCTACGTCATCCGGCCCAGCTATACCGTGGCCCTGAAGGATTGTCAGTTGCATCTGGGTAAGCCGGTGGAAAGGCGCGGCCATCGCCGGCCGATCGATGACTTCTTCCGCTCCCTGGCCCGCGAGCAACACGAGAACGCAATCGCCGTGATTCTGTCGGGTACGGGTTCGAACAGCAGCCGCCGACAGCGCGCCCGACGATGAGTTTGATGACTCATCACAGCCGTTGATCCGGATCGGAAAAGCGCGAACTCGAATCCCAGTCAGCTACCGGTGCTGTGGCGATGGCGACGCAGACGCGGGGTGCCCCAGATTTCTGCTTCCGCTGGCCCGCAAGTAGCTAACGCGCTGCGCTCAGCTGTTGGCGATATTCCGCGACCGAAATGAGCTGCTGAGCGCGCGTGTCCCACAGAATGTACTTCAACGCCCCGCATACCTGCGCCAGCTTCACCCGCGTGACCGCGGAGAACAGGTGCCGGTGTTCATCGTGGCAGCCGATCAGCCGATAGTTGGGAATCCTAGCGGACAAGTGATGGATGTGGTGATAGCCGATGTTAGCAGTAAACCAATTCAGCCACGCCGGCAGGATCAGGAAGCTCGTACCCTCGATCGCCGCGGTGTCGTAATCCCAGTGCTTCTCGTCACTGGCATACGAGTGCCTGAAGTTATGCTGAACGGTGAACAACACGATGCCGACGCCACCGGCGAGCGACAGGCTGACCAGGTAGATCTTGAAGAACAGTGATGCACCCAGCGCGTAGCACATCAGCACCCAGATGCTGAGCAGCACGATGTTGTTCCATGACATGTGCCGGTATTCTTTGGCCGAATTCCAGTAGCGCGTCTTGAAGCTGGCGGCATGCGCTTTCAGCGATCCGGCTGGCTGGGTGATCTTCCGGCGAATGACATGCGCCACGAAGGCAGCCCCGCCCTTCAACCACGTGAAGCGCGGGTTGAAGATCAGGTATATGAACCCCGCGATCGGGGCGCCGAGGATGCTGCACTTGCATCGATACATGCGCTGGCGCGCCGCGCTCAGCGCCGCATACTCATCGACCGAGAGCGTTGTGTACGGGCCACGGTACTTCTGCCAGTTGCCGTTGTGGGCGTGATGAAAATTGTGGTGCTGCGACCACACGTACTGCGGCATCCCAGCGGCAACCCCGAGCAGAAAGCCGAAGGCACGATTGAGACGCTGGCTGCGGAACAGGCTGCCGTGCCCGCATTCGTGCATCAGCGCAAAGACACGCAGCGTGAACAGGCTGATGAGCAGTACGCAACCGACCGTCAGCCAGCCCGAAACCTGGACGCTCAGATGGGCGGCCCACCACAGCACGGCCAGCGACCCCAGAGTCGTCGCAACCTGCGTTAATCCCTTGAAATTGCTGGACTTGGAGTGCTGACGGATGATGAGTCGCTTCTGTTCCTTAATGTGCCCGATCGTTAAAGCCAACAAGTACCCCCAAGACCTGTACTGCAAACGTTCTACTCGTTCGGAGCCGTGCGGAGTCTAGCAGGCCGTGCGTGGTGGCGCGTGACCTCTGCATCCAAGTGAGACCTGCAGCCAATCTTTGAGGCATCGAATCGCTTGCGCTGCGCGACTGCCTATTGGCGATGCGTGCATCGACGTGCCGTTTCAGCGCACGCGTCCGGTTCGCTCATTATCGTGACCATGATGACTTTGATCGCCGGGTTCACGTGCGTGATCCGACGACACGCCTGCAGTCCGTGCACACCCGGAAGGTTCACGTCGAACAGCATCACGTCCGGCCGGAATCGTCGCGCTGCCTCTAGCAGAGCGCCGCTGTCGGCGACGCTTGCCACGACCTCGCAGTTCAGTGACAGCACCCGGCAGGCGGCTTTCATCGCTTCAGAATGGTCCGCAACCAGCACCTGGGTTCGCACCGGCAACACTAACCTTCACCCGCGGCATTCGCGACCGAGCACCGCAGCGCATTGTCCGAGGCGCCCGCTTTAGAGGCGCGTAGTGTGACGGTAAATGTCGCGCCCCCTTCGGGATTGTTGCGGGCCTCGATGGTGCCACCATGAGCCTCGACGATCGTCCACACGATCGTGAGGCCTATCCCTAGGCCGTGCGATTTCGTCGTGACGAATGGTGTGAACAGCTTGCCGATGATTCCCGCCGGCAGACCCGGTCCTGTGTCACGTACGGAGACTTCGACACCGGCGGCCCTGACTTCGCTTGTTATCGTCAGGTGCCGCCGGACCGGCGGCATCGCGGCCATCGCATCCATGGCGTTCATCACGAGGTTCACGAGCACCTGCTGCAAGAGCACCTGATCGCCACTGACGACGCAAGGATTCGAAGACAGATTAACGCTCACCACGATCTGCCGCGCTGTCAGTTCGTGGGCAACGAGGGCAAGACCTTCTTTTACAACAGCGTTAAGATCGATCGGCTCCTTTTGCAGCTGACGACTTCGGAGCATTGCGCGATGGCGCTCGATGATCTGCGTGGCGAGGACACCCTCTGCCTGGATATCCGAGAGCACCTCTTCGATTGCGTCCGGCGTTGCACGCTTGGCGTCAATCATCGCCCGAAGCGTCTCGGCGTTGATTGTTATCGAAGTGAGGGGTTGAAGGAGCTCATGTGAAATCGAGTAAGTCAGGGCCGACATCGTCTCGCGGCGGCTGGCGTCAGCGGCGAGCGCCAGGTTCCTGCGGCTGTCGATCTCGGCGCGCCGTCGTGCGCGGCGCTCGAACAGGAGCCCGATAATCAGGAGCGCCTGGATGGCCAGCGCGCTGGCCGCGCTTAGGACCGCGCCCCGGTATTCGCGCCACACACTAGGATTTCGATAACGCACCACACTGCCGGGCGGTAACCGACTCTCGGGTATGCCCCACCGCTGCAGCTCGCGCCAGTCGAAGATTGGTTGACCCGGCGATTGCGGTGGCACTCTGATGGTGGCAGGAGGAGCGCCGTTCAGGAGTCGAAGGGCCGCGTCGGCCGCGTGGGTAGCGAGGTCGTCAATGGACATCAGCCTGCCGCCGACAATGCCAGAGCCGAGGTACACGGTCATCGCCGCAAACAGGGGGGCTTTCGCCGTGGCGTGAAGATCGGCGAGCACTCGCTCGTCCGCATACGCCGCTCCGGCGGCGTCGGTGCCGAAAGTGAAATAGAAAATCGCCGAGTGGGCCGGAAGGCTCGCGCAGCGGCTCAAGACTTCCGCAAGGGACAGATCGTCGGACCAGATAAAGGTCAGGCGATCGTGAAATCGCGTGAACTGCTCGTTGAGCTGCTTATGCCAGAATCTGCCGATTTGTCCGGAGCCCATCACCATGAACACCCGCTTGGTCTCGGGCAGCAGTTGCAGGATGTCGTCTACGAGCCGGGGGAAATCATTGGCGGACGCAATCGCGGTCTCGTTCTCGCTAAGGGGCGCGTCCCGCAGATAGCGCTGATCAGGGCCCGCGAGCAGCAGCGGAGTGTCGGGAAAGAGCTGCCGTCGATATTTGCGCGCAAATACCGCCGCGGGGCCAGCAACTGACACGATAAGGTCAGGCTTGGGACGATCGGCATAGGCAGAACGGATGAAGTCGACGATCGCTTGTTCAGACGCGCCGACAAACCCTGTCGGACCCACGACGACCTGAACGACATTCACCGGTCTCCCGGATCGCTGGTCCAGTTCGACCCGGAGGTTGCCGGTGAAATGGTCGAGAACCATGTTGCCGCGATCGAACGATTGCAGCAGCAGGACCTGTTGGACTGGCGGCTGCGCCTCGCCCGAGGCCGGTCCGAGCATCAGCAAGCCCGCCAGCACGATGCATCGAATTCGACCACAAGCGCGTGACATCTGTCCGCACCGGTCTCGGTGGAAAGGGGAGGGACTCGAACCCTCGACCCCGGCATTATGAGCCCGGTGGTTGGCTCAAGGTAACCCGTAAATTCAATATTTTGCCGAGGGGCGCCCGTTGCAATTGGCACCACGAAGCGCAACTGAGCACGACTGATGCCCGCAAGTCTCCCGCGCGCGCATGCTGGTCGGGCCCGAAGGCGGCTGTTGGAAGTCACCCATGACCCTTGAGCCGTGGCTGTTCGCCACGGTCCTCGTGGCTTTGCTTCGAGCCGGTGTCCTCATCGGTCGGTGGGATGCCCCCCGACACCGACCGTGCAGATCGAGTTCAAGGAGAACTCCTGTGCGATCCGTTGCCCGGCCCCGGCCCAGACTGCATACCCCCCTGCAAGGCTCAGTCATCCGCCCGGCGGGCAGCGCGCCCCGGTGCCGGTGCATGCTGCAACAACAACCCATCGCGGCTGCGTACCCGTACCGTGACAAGCCGCGTCAAGCGAACAAGGGAGCATCCCACCGCATCGCTCGACAGGACGGCGGCACTACTGAATTTTGGGGTGTGTCGTCGAGAGACGCCGCCGGGGGCTAGGCGGTTGTGCTTCGTGTGACACCCCGTGCCAATACACAATCGCCATAAGACCAAGAAACATGGCGAGAGCGCCGATATCAATCAGAAGGGCTTCCATAGGCCACCTTTACCGCGCCAAGCTGCCGGCAATTTGGTGAGGGCGAGAATAGGCAAGAGTCGCAACATCCGCCCGATACAGATGGGATTGTGCAGTCGCAAACTGTGTATGGCACTGACCAGAACAGTTCGCGCGCCATTCGCGACCTCACAAATCGAGTCAGACCGCTACTAGACGCTATCCAACGTCTGCCAACCCAAGCACTTGCTGGAGTTGGATCGCGGCACTTGGTGGCCCTTTGAGGCAGCAAGTGTGCCGATCGTGTGCCAGAAATTAACTGCCCGGAAGCTGCGCAAACCGCTGCATTCACTCCTATCGTGCCTGCCAGGCCTTGCGCGCAAGAAGCGCGCAATCAATGTCACACGTGACAATCCTCGTGCCGCTGGAACCGCCGCCTTCCAGGCGCGGTTTCAAGTTTCAGAATCAGCGTACTAAGCGAGCGCAGGATCTCCTCGCACGCGCGGGCTTCCGATGTGGAAGATGCCGATCGGGCGCTCCCGTCGCCGAGTTGATCACCGAGAAAGGCGACAAGCGTCTGAAGCTGGGCAATCGAGGTGTCCAGTAGTTCCGCGGGCGTAATCATCATCGCAGACTCTCTCTCAGCGGACTGTAGTGCATGCATGGGTTCTTCTTCCGAGGCCGCCATCAGGTCTGCGCGACCCCACGCGGGGGGCATGCACGGTGGGCTCAGCGTACATGCACGATGCGGATGCCCATGCGTCATCCGAGCCCGAGCGCCAGCGCGACCAGAAGCAACCCTGCCCCAGCAACGATTGCTCCGATGGCTCGCGCGACGCGCTCGCCGGCCGGTGCAAGACGTTCGACGGAGATGGCTGCCGTCACGATGGCCATCGCGCGCAGGTCCATGACCCCGATGACGAGGAGGATCGCCGTCAGACCGGCACAGCAGTAGGTGCAGTGCAGGCCGAAGCGCAGGCCGTGTCGCCAGGCCGTAGTGGCGTCCGCCGGCAACCTGTAGCCGCGCCAGTGGGGCTCGCGGCAGCGGGCAAGGTGATGCGCCACCCCTCGCACTGCTCCGGTGCAGGGCGGCCGGTGTACCACATGAAGTAGTGGGCGATGAGCATCCGGCGTCCCTCAAACGCGTCCAATAGTGTCACCGCCCCACGTTCGCCAACGAGCGGTGTGGCACCGTCGACCTCAACCATGGGGAGCCGTCGGCGAGCGGCTGCAATGGCGTCGCCCTCTCTCGTGTGAGCCTTCTCTCGAACCCGCAATGCGTCGAGCTTCGCCTGGAAGGTGCTCCGATCGACTACCTTAGGGGCTCCAAGTTCATCTCTCATAAAGTCTCTCCGTTACATTGCGCGCGGGTGTTCTTCAGGGAAGACGCTGACCACCGCCTGCCGCTCCCGGCGTGTTGCTCGATGAGGTCAGCGCCGAGCAGTTAGCGACCGGCGTCGGGGATTACCGTAGCGCGCTCGTCATCACGGCTCGCGTCGATGCGCCTCGGTCATGCTTTCGCCTCTGCGTCGTCCTTTCGAAAGGTGGCTTCTTTAACGTCGGACACCTCGACCCACTTCGCATTAGGCAAGGCCTCGGCGTCGTAGTTGTCGTGCCAGTTCCACCACTTGTACGGCGGAATCTGGGGGTAACCCTCTGGCGAGTCCTCCCACGTCTCCTGACGGCCAAGCGCCGTGACATCGAGGTAGCTCCAGATGGTCCCCATCGCCTCGTCGCCTCGCTCGTTGATGAAGTAGGTGCGGAACACCTTGTCGCCGTCGCGGATGAATGCATTGTGGCCGTGCCACTCGTTCACGCCGAAGTCGATGTCGAAGCTGTCTGTGATCGTGTACCAGGGCATCTTCCAACCCATTCGTGCCTTCAGTCGCTCGATGTCCTTCTGTGGCGCGCGCGAGGCGTACGCGAGCGTGGTGTCGCGGGCGTTCAGATGGACCAGGTGGCCGACCTGATCGGCGCCCAGGGAGCAGCCGCGGCACGCGTGCTCGGGCCAGCCGAATACCCCCGGCTCGAAGAAGGCGCGATAGACGATCAATTGCCGCCGGCCCTCGAACAGGTCGAGCAGGCTAACCTTCCCCTGGGGCCCCTCGAATTGGTACGCCTTCTCGACCCGCATCCAAGGCATCCGCCGCCGTTCGGCGGCGAGGGCGTCGCGCGCCCGCGTCAGGGCCTTTTCCTTCACGAGCATCTGCTCGCGCGCAGTCTCCCAGGCCTCCGGCGACACGATTGGCGGGCTACGCCTGGCGGCTTGTTCGCCGTTCCGGTCCTTCTCAAGTGCCCTGGTTGTATTCATGGCGGTCTCCGAATTAGACGAGCAGGCTCGTCATGGTTGCACTCGTTTGGCTGTTGAGCGGTTGTGAGACAGCTTGGCACGGGTCATTGATCGGTGTGAGTTACAAATGTGGCGCGAGAGCGCGCCCGCGAGATACCTCGTGCCGGACTACCGATGGCCACGCGCAGCGCGTTCGCGGTCACGAGGCGGATCGAAATTCGGAGGTCTGCGGCGATCAAGTTCAGCACGCCCACCACCTTGAAAAACATATCGTGTACGATTAAATCGTACGGGACATACGATGCTCGTGTCAAGCGTTTGAGATTTAATCGCATACGATGTATATATTTGCAGCCCGGATATGTTAGAGAGCACCATGCAAAGCCGCCGACACGAGCCTTCGACGAGCGTCCCTTTGGGACTTGGGGAATTCTTGTGCTTCGCCGTCTACTCGGCCAATCACGCGTTCAATCGCGTTTACCAACCACTACTGAAGGAACCTGGCCTCACGTATCCTCAATTTATCGCGATGGTCCTCTTGTGGGAGCAGGACGGTCAAACGGTCGGGGACCTCGGCCGAAGGTTGTTTCTGCAGTCGAATACCCTGACGCCAATGCTCAAGCGTTTGGAAACCCTCGGCTATATCAAGCGAAGCCGGGACGTAGCCGACGAACGCCAAGTCCGCATCAAACTGACTGAGGCGGGGCGAAAGCTACACCTGCGCGCATCGGACATTGTGCGACGCGTGCGCGACGCGACGGGCCTGCAGAACAAGCAAGTCAAAGGGCTGACGCAGGAGATTAACGCCTTGCGTAAGGCACTCGAAAGTCAGCATTCGCGGTGAGGCTGGCGGCCTGGAGTCGGCACTGGCACGGTGCGGTCGCGAGCATTCGGCGAACTCAGCAGAGACGATTGGTGTAACGGACAGATCCGCGCGCCTCAGCCGCCATGGAGAGCCGTTGGCAGGGCGCCGAGGTCACCATCGATTCGCATGTCGGATCGCGCCAGCCGTGCACAAGGGGTTCTAGGAACACTTCAATTTTGGGCCGGTATCACTTGCGACCTCGGATGAAGGATCTGATGCGACTCACGTCGTCGCCATGAGCACCTATCTCGGCCAGCCGACGCGCTCAAGCGACGCTTCCTGTTAGTAGCCCTCGGCACGCGCGTTGCCTTCGAGAGCGCCTCAAGGCTCAACGGGAGCGATCCGACCGATCCAGGGACTGGACGGAGAGGTCGCTGAGGCTTCGCCCTCGAAATCAAGCCGCTAAGTACGACGGAAAATAACAGATCCCGGATGATCCTTGCCCGTCAGCCCCTGGCCCCGGCCATGCTTCCTGAGCCAATGTTGCAAACTAGTTTGCACGTTCTTTGCCAGTCAGTTCGAATTTAACTACGGTGTGATCGGAAACTGCATAGAGTTCACCTGCTCCGTTAAATACCATTCCATCGACGGGGTATCCGACCCGCACTAGTCCAAGATAGGTTCCTCCGGAATCGAACTTCTGTATCCGCACTCCGTCTGCCACATACACATCTCCTTTGCCGTCGATCGCTATAGCAGACGTGGACTGGAACTGGCCCGGTGACTCGCCCTCACTACCGAAACGATTTAGATATTCCCCGTCGGGAGACATCTTGAAGACGGCGTGTCCATATGTTGCGATGAGGTAAATGTTACCAAGACCGTCTACGGCAACGTGCGGCCAATCCAACCTTTCCCTAGCCTCAAGGTGCGCCGTCAATGGGTCTCGAATCGTTCGACGGACCTCGCCTTGCGAATTCACGAGAATCAGATAGCTGTGATCGTCTGTTGACGAAGCCCACATGACGATTCCACCGGTTGGGTTCGGTTGCACTGAATCCAGGCTGAATGCCCCCACACTCGGGGGTATTGCCGCCGTGCCCATGGGCTTGCCGGAATCCGCCTCGTAACGGAACGCGCCCTGCGAATGTGCCATATAGAACATGCCGTGCTCATCAATCGTGATTTCAGAGACACTAAAATCATCCTTATTGTTGACGTCTCCGGCGAACCACTGA
This sequence comes from uncultured Steroidobacteraceae bacterium, assembly GCA_964489185.1. GTDB lineage: Bacteria > Pseudomonadota > Gammaproteobacteria > Steroidobacterales > Steroidobacteraceae > 13-2-20CM-66-19. The sequence goes on from CAZAXR010000037.1 coordinate 284,884, forward strand.
GACAGGAACTTTCCTCCCGGATCAAACCGCTGAACGCGGCCATGATTGTCGAACTCACAGATGAAAAGCGTCCCCCGCTTGTCTATGGCGATGTGTCGCGCATCGCTGAAGAATCCCGGACCTGTGCCTTTGTCTCCAAATGTGAGGGTAGCGGTGGCAAACGCGCCCGGTGCAGCCTCTTTTTTCTCCACGCTCACCGTCTCAGCCGCTGCGGTGGCGGCGTGTTCCTGCCCGCTCGAGTTTAGGAACGCCGTGACGTTCGCCGCTAGGCTTGTAAGTGAGCTCACGAGCTGACTTGTGCCCACTACAGCTATAGCCACCAACATCACAACAGACGAGACCTTATTGTTCTTGATCCAGGTCAGCGCCTTGTCAAGGCGAGTTTGGCTATCCATACACGGGAGTCTCTACTCGCTGCCGAACGTAAGTGTGTAGCGTCTTCAGTCCAGATCGCGGCCGGCAATTGACGCGACTGCTGTGAGAATTCCTCACCGGATGGGCATGTCACGCCCCCCATCGAAATGTCGATCCCGCCACGCGGGGCACTCTAGGGTCAGTGCAACTCTTCGCCGGACTGTACTTCGCTGCGGCCAGGTATTCCGACCTGGCCCCTGCAAAGCGGGGCAATGATTCTCGGTAGGTGCTTGCCATCTCGACTACACCGTCTTCGGCGCCCCCGCAGGATACGCTAGGGGCGCCGATTGCTCCGCCAGTTTCTCGCCCGCGCCCACCGATACGCGCTGAAGGCGAATACGACTGCAATGACCGTCGCGGCCAACACAACATACATGACCAAATCATCTCGATGCGTCCGACCCGCGCATAGCCCCTTGCGAATGCCGTTCGGCGCATTGTGGGTTGCATCGCAGATTGACCTGATCAGCGCCGCATGGGCTCGCCACCAGATGACGCAGGAGGAAGCTTACGCTCTTGCAAAGATTGCCGCCTTCGGGCGGTGTTTCCGGTCCCTCAGCTAACACCAACCCCACCATGGCCGCTGGCGCCTTATGCCGCCTGAGGGCCTGGCACGTCATATGACTCGAGAATTCCTCGAGGCCCGAGACGCGGTGGCGTCTGGCCGGGCTGAGGTGTTCTAGGGGCTGCCCAAAGCGGCGCCGAGCCGCTAGTTTCCGCGCACTGCCTTCACGAGTGCAGGGAGCGCATGTTGTATGGCCGCGGTTAGTCCTGACGCAGTACGTTGCATCGCGGCCTGCCTGCAGCCCCAAGGGTGTAGCGCACCGGGCGCCAAAGGGGCGCCAAAGATAAGAATGATCGCTATGGTGGAAAGGGAGGGACTCGAACCCTCGACCCCGGCATTATGAGTGCCGTGCTCTAACCAGCTGAGCTACCTTTCCACTCAGGGGCGCGCATTGTCATCACCCTTGGTCTGCTAGTCAAATTCCAGTCAGTCGCCGCGCTGGCCTTCCGCAGAAGCGCTGCGCGAGAGACGCTCAGTGGTGCTTCGACCCGATTTGCACGGCGCTGTGCGGGGCTCGTGGAACGCCTGATCATCACTTTCAAGGGTGCTCTCCATCAGCCGCAAGGAATCGCGGGACTTGGTAGGCCCAGACGGCGCCCCGTGACCCTTCTCCCTGACCCGGACTTCCCCGCCGCCCGATGATGCACCGTCGCGGGGTGTCGACAAGGCCGTCGACGTGAGATGAAGCTGCCGGCGCGCATCTACGAGTGCATCCCGCAATATCCTCCTCATCTGCTCTCACTCGTGGCGCTCTAACATCTAACATCCAACACATGACATAAGACCACATAACGCTGGCGTGAATTCGCGGCCGCGACACGAGACCAGTGCGCTCTAGGCTCATGCACGTCGCCAAGGCGCGACACGGTGTCGCCCTCAGGAGACGTTGGATCAACGAGTTCTTTCGCTTAATGTGCAACCACGCTCGCGGTGCGCCGCATGACGATGCGGCGAGACGCGCAGCGCTCTGCTTGCTCGCTTGCTCGCTTGCTTGTTTGTCTCAGTCGCTTGCTTCAGTAATGGAGGGAGGAGCCATGAAGCGCCTCGTCTGCGCCTTGACTTTATTGCTGAGTTCTTCGGCATTCGCACAAACCGTGAGCTGGACAACCTCGGGACCACAGTGGGTTCTCGACGCCAACGGCCGCACCTACCCCACACAGACCGCGTGCGTCACCGCCGCGCAGCAGCTGGGTCCCGGGACGTATCACTGCCACGATATGGGAGTGGAGACCATTACCGGCGTCGCCGCGATGACCCCAACCCCGCCGACACAGCCACCCACCGGCACAACCTCGACCGCCCCGAGCGGCTCAACCAAGTGGGGCTACTACAACGGCCAATACTCATGGGCCGGTGATTGGTCCTACGCCGCCACGATCAACTACGAGGATACCGCCGGGAGCCCGATCGAAGGCCCGTATGACATCGCCGTGAGGAGTTCGGCGTGGGGCGCGTGGCAGCCGTACATGTCGTCGAGCTTCAGCTTTCCGACCGCCGGCTACTCGAAACTGACCTTTGCGCTGAAGCCGACGAGCTCGGCGCAGAACTGGCAAATCTACTTCATGGGCGTGGGCGATGTGAATCTCAACTGCACCAGGCCACTGTCCAACTACATCACCACTCCGATCGTCGGGCACTGGAACGTCTACACGATCCCGCTCTCTGATCTGTGCGTGGGCGGCGGAATCAACGTGTACAAGTTCGCCATTCAGGAGGAATCGGGCGGCACCTCGACCTGGTACATCGACAACGTCGGGTACACCAACTAGCGTGCTGTGCGCTTCGGCCCGGGTTCACCCGGGCCGGCGGCGCCACGTGCCTGAATGCCGATCCCGCGTGGCAGCCGGGCAGGAGCGGCCGGATGGTCGCGGGCGCGCTCAGACGTTGAAGCGGAAGTGCATGACGTCGCCTTCCTGGACGAGGTAGTCCTTGCCCTCGAGACGCAGCTTGCCGGCATCGCGCGCGCCGGCCTCGCCCTGGCCCGCGATGTAGTCGGCGAAAGCGATCACCTCGGCACGAATGAAGCCGCGCTCGAAGTCGGTATGGATGACACCGGCGGCCTGCGGAGCGGTGGCACCGGCGCGCACCGTCCAGGCGCGTACCTCCTTCGGTCCGGCGGTGAAGAACGTCAGCAGGCCGAGCAACCGGTAGGCGCCACGGATCACGCGATCGAGGCCCGGCTCCTTCAGCCCAAGCTCGGCGAGGAATTCCGCCCGCTCGGCTTCCTCCAGCTGCGCGATCTCCGCCTCGATCGCCGCGCACACCGGCACCACCACCGCTCCTTCGCCCGCTGCGCGCTTCTCGAGCGCAGCCAGCAGCGGATTGGCGGTGAAGCCGTGCTCGGAGACGTTGGCGACGTACATCACCGGCTTCGCAGTCAGCAGCTGCAGCTCGCGCAGATCGCGCCGCTCCTCTTCGCTGAGTGGCAGCGCGCGCACCGGTTTGGCCGCATCCAGCTGCAGCTTGACGCGCTCGAAAAGTGTGCGCCTGCGCATGGCGTCCTTGTCGCCGCTCTTGGCTGCCTTGCTGGCACGCTCGAGGCCCTTTTCGAGTGTCGCCAGGTCTGCGAGCGCGAGCTCGGTGTCGATGATCTCCACATCCGAGACCGGATCGATCTTGCCCGCGACGTGAATAATGTCGCTGCTCTCGAAGCAGCGCACCACGTGCGCGATCGCGTCCACCTCGCGGATGTATGCCAGGAACTGGTTGCCGAGTCCCTCGCCCTGCGAGGCGCCCGCGACCAGCCCGGCGATGTCCACGAACTCCACGGTGGTCGGAACGACCTTCTCGGGGCTGGCGATGGCCGCGAGCTGCGCGAGGCGCGGATCGGGTACCGGCACCACGCCGACGTTCGGATCGATGGTGCAGAACGGGTAGTTCTCGGCGGCAATCTGCGCGCGCGTGAGCGCGTTGAACAACGTCGACTTGCCGACGTTGGGCAATCCCACGATGCCGCAGCGGATGGGCATGGCCCTTACGGGTCAGGCGGCGCGGCGGGGGCGCCGGGGGCCGTCTCGCGGCTGTGCAGGCGGTTCATGGCGATCTGCGCCCCTTCCGCCAGCAGCACCGGCACGCTGTCAGCTGCTGCGAGGATCGCCTCGTGGATAAGCTGCGCGTCGGCCGCGGACGGTCGTCCAAGCACATAGTCGAGTACCTGCGAGCGATCGCCGGGGTGCCCGATGCCGATGCGCAGCCGCCAGAAGCCGTCGCCCATCTGCGCGATCACGTCGCGCATGCCGTTGTGGCCGGCGGCGCCGCCGCCCTGTTTCAGCCGCACGACCCCGGCTGGGAAATCGAGCTCGTCATACGCCACCAGGATCGACGGCAGCGGCACCTTGTAGAAGGAGGCGATGCTGCGCACCGGATCGCCACTGTGGTTCATATAGCTCATCGGCTTCAGCAGCCACAGGTCGGCATCGGCGATGCGGGCGCGCGCGAGCTCCGCGCGGTGGCGTGGCTCGCTGCGGAACACCGCGCCGCTGCGCCGCGCCAGCTCGTCCAGGAACTGGAAGCCTGCGTTGTGGCGCGAACGTGCGTACTCGGTGCCCGGGTTGCCGAGCCCGACAATCAGCTTTAGCGGCTCACCCGCCATCTCGTTCCCTCGTCAGTCGGAAACGCGCACCGGCCGCCCCGGTACACTTCCGAAGCGGCCGGCGACACGGCCTCGCTTGAACCGCGGCTACTTCTTGCCGCCTTCCTTCTTGGCCGGAGCAGCTGCCTTCTTCTCCTCGCCCTTCTTGGCCTCGCCCGCGGGGGCGGCGCCCGGGGCCGCAGGCGCGGCTCCCGCGGCGGGTGCGGCTCCCGGAGCACCCGGAGCAGCGCCGGGGGCGCCTGGTGCGGCCGGGGCTGCACCCTCGACCGGCACGGCGGCCGCTTCGGCGGCAACCGGCTCCGGCTCCTCGGCACGCGGGGCGTGGATTGAGACCACCGGGGCATTGCGCCGCGTGAGCTCGGGGATCGATACCCCCGCCGGCAGCGGTACATCGGCCAGGAACTTGGTCTCGTTCAGGCTCATCTCGGACAGATCCAGCTGCAGGAACTCCGGCAGATCCTTCGGCAGGCAGCTGATCTCGACGTCCGCAACCATGTGCGAGACCACGCCGCCCTGGGTCTTCACGCCCGGGGACACGCTCTCGCCCTTGAAATGGATCGGCAGGCGGATGCGGATCCGCTCGTTCTCGACCACGCGCTGCAGGTCGACGTGCACCACCAGGCGCTTAGCCGGGTGCATCTGCACATCCTTGACGATGGCTTCCTGGTTCTGCTCCCCGATCTTGAGGCGCACGATCGAGGAATAGAAGCGCTCGTCCTCGATCATGGTCAGGAGGTTCTGCTGATCGAGGGTCAGGGCCTGGGCGTCCTTGTGGGCGCCGTACAGGATGGCGGGGACTTTGCCCGCGTGACGCAGGCGGCGGCTCGCACCCTTGCCTTGCGTGTCACGGACATCCGCGCCGAAGGTGTATGAAATACGCATTACTCGTGTCTCCGTAGTTACTCAACCGCGCCGGTTCGCGACCAAACCGGCGCACCCAAAAAAACTTCAGTCGACGTACAGCGAACTCACCGATCCCTCATCGAGGATGCGGCGGATGGTCTCCGCGAGCAGCTCCGCCACCGACAGCTGGCGGATGCGACCCGCGCCGCGCGCCGGGGCCGACAGCGGAATCGTGTCCGTCACCACCAGCTCATCGAGCGCCGACTTCGATAGCTTCTCCACCGCGCCGCCGGACAGTACCGGGTGAGTGATGTAGGCCACCACCTTGGCGGCGCCCTCATCCTTCAGAGCCTGCGCCGCCTGGCACAAGGTACCGGCGGTGTCGACCATGTCATCGACCAGGATGCAACTCTTGCCCTCGACCTCGCCGATGATGTTCATCACCTTCGACTCGTTGGGCCGCGGGCGGCGCTTGTCGATGATCGCCAGTTCGGCATCGTCGAGCCGCTTGGCGAAGGCCCGCGCCCGCGCGACGCCGCCGACGTCCGGCGACACCACGATCACGTTGCGGTGCGCCTGCTTCCACGCATCGCCGAGCAGCACCGGCGAGGCATACACGTTATCCACGGGGATGTCGAAGAACCCCTGGATCTGATCCGAATGCAGATCGATCGTCAGCAGCCGGTTCACGCCGGCGCTCGAGAGCATGTTGGCCACCAGCTTCGCGGTGATCGCCGAGCGCGTGGCGCGCGGCCGGCGGTCCTGGCGCGAGTAACCGAAGTACGGTACCACCGCGGTGATGCGCGCCGCGGAGGCGCGGCGCGCCGCGTCCACCATTACCAACAGCTCCATCAGGCTGTCGTTGGCCGGCGGGCAGGTCGACTGCACGATGAACACGTCGCGCCCGCGTACGTTCTCCATCAGCTCGACATTGATCTCGCCGTCGCTGAAGCGCCCCACATACGCCCGTCCCAGCGGCGTCTGCAGGCTGCGCGCGATCTCCTGTGCCAGCGCCGGCGTCGCATTGCCGGCGAACAGCGCCAGCGTGTCGCTAGGGGTACTCATACTCTATGCACGCCGCGCCGCCCTTTCCGCCCCGCCTCAGAGAAACTGGCTGGGGTGGAAGGATTCGAACCTCCGAATGGCGGGATCAAAACCCGCTGCCTTACCACTTGGCGACACCCCAGCATCTGTACCGCCCGCGCGGAATGACGCGCGGGCGCGCATCTTACAGCCCCCCTGGGCTCGCTGCCCCTGCCCGAAGCCGTGCGTGCACCGGGGAGCGGTTGAGGCCCTGCACCACGAAGCTCAACCACCGGTCCGGCGCCTGTGCCGCCACACGCTCGGCATCGGCCGCCCGCTCGCAGGCGGCAAATACGCATGAGCCGGTGCCAGTGAGGCGCGCGGGGGCGAAGCGCGAGAGCCACTCGAGCGCCTCGGCTACCCCGGGGGCCAGGGCGCGCACCACCGCCTCGCAGTCGTTCCGCCCGCCCGACTCAAAAAAGGCGCGTATTGTGATGAGGGGGGAATTTCGTGTCAATTCAGGGCTCTGGAACACTTCGCGGGTGCTGACGCCTACTCCCGGATAGAGGATGACGAACCAGCGCTCCGGAAGGCTCACGGGGGTCAGCCGCTCGCCTACGCCCTCGGCCCAGGCGGAAGAACCCTGAACAAAAACAGGCACATCCGCGCCCAGCGAGAGTCCCAGCCGCGAGAGCTCGGGAAGGCTGAGCTGGCAGTCCCACAGCTCGTTCAGGGCCAACAGCACCGTCGCCGCATCCGAGCTTCCCCCTCCCAGCCCCCCGCCGAGCGGGATGCGCTTGTGCAGGCGGATGCACGCGCCCTGCCTCACCTGCGCCGCCTCCTTGAGGAGCTGCGCGGCGCGCACGGTGAGATCGGTGTCCGGGCTCACCCCCGGCGGACCCTCGGGGCGCTCGATGCGTCCGTCGGCCCGCACGCCGATGTGCACCGTGTCGTGAAGGTCGATGAGCTGAAAGAGCGTTTGCAGCTCGTGATAGCCGTCGGCGCGACGGCCGGTGAGGTGCAGAAAGAGATTGAGCTTCGCGGGAGCGGGCCAGTGCGTTTCCACTGCGCCCATCATAGCTGCCAGTCATCCACCAGCAGCCGCACCCGCACCGCATCCCGCTGCAGCGTGAGCCGCGAGGGCAGCGACTGAGCGCCGACCGCGGCGTAGGCCGTGTAGTCGATGCGCCAGCCCGACTGTGTCAGGCCCGAGAGGCGCTGGCTCTGGGCATCGAGCGCTTCGGTGAAGGGCGAGCCGGGATCGGGTACGCCGAGCACCCAGTAACGCAGCGAGGACAGCGGCGGGTCGAACCCGAGGCGCGCTTCCAGCGCGGCATGCGCGGCGTCGCTGTCCACGTGTTCGCCGCGCGAAGTCACGAGGCTCAGTTGTGGTCCGCTGGCGGTTACCTGCGCGCCGCCGACACCGAGTGGGCCTTCGAGGGTCACGAAGGAGCGCTCCCCGTCCTGCGTCCAGTGCAGGTTGGCGTTGAAGCCTTCGTTGCCGGCGGCGACCGCGACGCGTCCCTTGAGCTCGAAGTGGTTGCGCGCCTGCAGCTCCGGGCGGCGTACCTCCCATCCGGCGCCGGTCGGTGACGGCACGGGAGCGGTGCGACAGGCGGCCAGCGTGGCGATGGTGAGCGCCGCGCCGAGCCGCTGCCACTCACGGCGCATCGGGCAGGAACCGTTGCAACGTTGCCTTGAGCGGTTTTGAGTCCGGGTTGCGGGCGAGCGCCGCTGCCCACACCTTGCGCGCCGCGCTGCGATCGCCACTCACCCACAGCGCCTCGCCCCAATGCGCGGCGATCTCCGCATCGTGCCCGAGCGCATAGGCACGCCCCAGAGTCTCCGCGGCACCCTTGGCATCGCCCTGGCGGAAGCGTACCCAGCCCAGGCTGTCGAGAGCCGCCGGGTTGTCGGGCATCACCGCGAGCGCGCGTCGAATGAGCGTCTCGGCGTGGGAGAGGTCCAGTGTATGGTCGGCGAGCGTGTAGCCGAGAGCGTTGAGCAGCGTCGGATCGTCCGGGCGCTCGGACAGCATGTGCTCGAGCGCTTCGACAGATTCGTGCACGTGGCCGGCCTGCTCGAGGATCACCGCGCGGTCGTACTCGATCGAGGGGTGCTGCGGATGGCGATCGAGTGCAGTCGACAGCAGCGCGAGCCCGGTGTCCGCTTCGCCGTGATCGGCGAGCAGGCGCGCCTTGGCGAGCGTCAGGTCGAGCTCGTCCTCCGGGTGATCCGCGGCATAGTCATCGAGCAGCGCGAGCGCCTCGGTGCGCGAGTGCCTGTCCAGCAGCAGGGCCGCCGCACGCGCGCGCGCCGACAGCGCCACCGAAGAGTCATACAGCCGCCGATAGCTTGCGATCGCCCCCTCCGGGTTGCCCTGGCGCGCCTCGATGTCCGCGAGGTACAGCTGAGCTGCATCGTTGCCCTCGCCGCTCGTGAGCAGATCCGTGAAGCGCTGGCGCGCCTCCTTCAGGTCGCCGGAATTGAAGGCGAGCAGCGCGAGGCGGCGGTCGACCTCGGCCTGCGACGCACCGCTGGCGCGCATGCGCTCGAGCTCCTGGTGAGCCTCCTCGCTGCGGTCGAGCGAGGCCAGCACCTCGGCCAGTTCGAAGCCGCCACGGGAGTCACCTGCCTTGGCCTCGCGTGCGGTGACGAGCGCCTGCGTCGCATCCCCACGCATGACATAGGCGCGCGCCAGCACGCGCAACGCCGCCGCATCCTTGGGCTCGTGCTGCAGCGCGCGCTGCGCATAGGCCTGCGCCCGCTGGCCGTCGTAGGCGGCGAGCGCGAGTTCGCCCAACAGCACCAGGGTATCCGGAGAGTCGGCCTGGGCAGTCGCCTCGAGGGCACCGCTCATCGCGATCAGCACTGCGGACGCATCCGACTCCTCGAGCAGCAGCGCGGTCAGCTCGGTCATGCTCTTCGAAGTGCGGTCTGCGGTGCGCGCGGGGGCCGGGCGCACAGCGCCCGGAGGGCTTTGCGCGGGCGGCGCAACCGGCGAGGCGGCGGCCGAGCTCTGCTGCTGCTCGGCGCTCCAGAAGTCGTGAATCGCGGCGCGTGCCTCGGCGGTGTGATAGAGCTTCAGCGCCACAGCGGCATAGAGCGCGTTGGCCTCGCGATCCTTCGGTGCCAGCGTGCGCCAGCGCGTCGCCGACTGCCACGCTGCGGGCAGATGCTCGCAGGCCATGGCCACCTGCGTGGCGCGGCGCGCGAGCTGCACGTCGCCACCCACGGCGGCCTTCGCGTAGCTCTCGGACGCGCCGCGGCAGTCCCCGCGCTTGAGGTCAGCTTCCGCCATCACGGTGAGCGCGGTGCCGTCGGCGGCCGGAGCGGCGGCGGGCTTCGGCTGCGGCGCGTGCCCCCCGGCGCAACCGGCGAGCACTGCCGCCAGCACCCCTACGCCGAGGGCCGGAGTTAAGTTATGCAAGCGGTTGATCATACGCACACTGGAGACTATAGAGCGTTCCGAAGCCCTGCGCATTGCGCAACTTGTCACAAAGTACCGACATCCCGGAGAATGCCGCGCCCTTCGAAAGGCCTTGTTTCATGAAGGAATCCCTGCTCCAGCGCCTGCAGAAACTGTCCGACCGTTTTGAGGAAGTCGGACGGCTCCTGGCCAGTGATGAGATCCCGGGCGGCTCACCCCAGTTCCGGGAGCTGTCCATGGAGTACGCGCGCCTGCAGCCGCTCGCGGAACGCTTCGGGCGCTACCTGGGCCTTAGACGCGACCTGGCGGCGGCGCGCGATCTTGAGGCGGACGGGGATGCGGGCATGCGCTCTCTGGGGCAGGAAGAGGCGGCGCGGCTGGAGGGTGAGATCTCCTCCCAGGAAGGCGAGCTGCGGCTGCTGCTGTTGCCGAAGGATTCGCGCGACGAACGCAACATCTTCCTCGAGGTGCGCGCGGGCACCGGCGGGGACGAGGCGGCGATCTTCGCCGGCGACCTGTACCGCATGTACGCCCGTTACGCCGACCGTCACGGTCTCAGCGCCGAGGTGCTGAGCGAGAGTCAGGGCGAACACGGCGGCTACAAGGAGATCATCAGTCGCATCGCCGGCAAAGGCGCGTTCTCGCGGCTGAAGTTCGAGTCGGGCACGCATCGCGTGCAACGCGTGCCGGCGACCGAAGCCCAGGGCCGCATTCACACTTCCGCCTGCACCGTCGCGATCCTGCCCGAACTCGACGAGGTGGATGAGATCGAGGTAAACCCCGCGGACCTGCGCATCGACACCTACCGCTCCTCCGGAGCGGGCGGCCAGCACGTCAACAAGACCGATTCCGCGGTGCGCATCACGCACCTGCCTAGCGGCATCGTGGTCGAATGTCAGGATGAGCGCTCCCAGCACAAGAACCGCTCGCGGGCCATGGCACTGCTGAAGGCCCGCCTGCTGGCCGCCGAGCAGGAAAAGCAGCAGAGCGCGCAGGCGCAGTCGCGCCGCCTGCAGGTCGGCAGTGGCGACCGCTCCGAGCGCATCCGCACCTACAACTTTCCCCAGGGCCGCGTCACCGACCACCGCATCAACCTGACCCTCTACAAGCTGCAGCAGGTGATGGACGGGGATCTCGATGAGCTCATCGAGGCGCTGCAGCAGGAGTACCAGGCGGAGCAGCTCGCGGAAGAAGCATGAGTACCCCCCTGCCCGGGCTCGCGGTCGACAGTGTCACCGGTATCGACGTGTCGCTGCCCGTGGCCGGGCCCGGCGCGCGCTCGTACGCCTTTCTCATCGACTGGCACATTCGCCTGGTGCTGGCCCTCGCCTGGTACGCGGTGGCCGCACTCCTTTATAACGGTCGCCTGAGCCTTGCTCCGCCGCTCACCAACGATGCGCTGTGGTTCGGGGCGGTGGTCGCGCCGACGGCGGCGATCTACTTCATGTATCACTGGGTCGTTGAGCTCGTAATGCGCGGAAGCACCCCGGGCAAACGCGCCGCGGGCGTGCGCATCGTGGCACGTGACGGCGGTGCGCCCGGGGCCGGGGCGCTGCTGGCGCGCAACGCGTTCCGGCTCATCGACAGCCTGCCGCTGCTGTACTGCGTGGGGCTGGTGGCGGTGGTCATGACGCGCGAGCACCTGCGCATCGGCGATATGGCTGCGGGGACGCTGCTGATCTACGAGCGCTCCGAGGCACGCCTGCCCGCCGCGCAGCCGATGCAGGGGACCGCGCATCTGGATCCGCGCGCGGCCGAGCTGGTCATCGAGCTGCTGGAGCGCTGGCCGACGCTCACTGTCGAGTCCCGTCAGCGGCTGGCGCAGCAGCTGCTGGCACGCTATGTCGGGGAGGCCCCCGATGCCGATCCGACCTCGTTGCACGATCGGCTCGAGCGCCTGGTGCGGACCGCGCCGGGCGATGCACAGTGAGTTCCACGGCGCGCCAGCGCGCCCTCACGGCCAGCCTGCTGCAGCGCGCGGCCCTGTGGCAACAGGCCGATGCACGGGCCCGGCGCTTGGCGCACGGCCGCATCGAGGATGCGGCGGAAGCCGCGGCGCTCGCCGATGACTACCGCCTGCTGGCGCACGACCTGGCGCGCGTGCGCACCCTCATGCCCGAGAGCCGCACACGCGAGTACCTCGAGGCGGCCTACGCCCGTGCCCATGCCACGCTGCACCACGGCGCCTGGCGCGTCGCTTACGCGCTGCTCACCTTGTTCCGCGATGAGGTTCCGCGCGTAGTGCGCGAGCTTGCGCCCTACATCGTGTGGTCGACGGTGGCCTTCCTGCTGGCGCTGATCGCCGGTTATGCCCTGGTCGGGAAGTACCCGGAGCTGATCGCACTGTTCGCCTCGCCGGATCTGATCGCCACGGTGGAGCGCGGTCAGCTGTGGACCGAGGGCATGCTCAACATCGTGCCCTCCTCCGTCCTGTCGGTGCAGCTCCTGGCGAACAACATCGTGGTGAGCCTGTTCGCCTACTGCGCCGGTTTCATGTTCGGCCTCGGCACGCTCTACATCCTGGGACTCAACGGCCTGATGCTGGGCGCGGTGTTCGCGTTCGTGAGCCAGCACGGGCTGCGCCAGCAGCTGCTCACCTTCATCGTCGCGCACGGCTGCGTGGAGCTGTCGGTGATGTGCCTGTCGGCGGCCGCCGGCGCCGCGGTGGGCGAGGCGCTCATCCGACCGGGAGCGGCCGGACGGATCGAGTCCTTCCGCGCGGCGGCGTTGCGCTCGGGCAAGCTGCTGATTGCCTGCGCGCTGCTGCTGATCGGTGCCGGATTGATCGAAGGCTACGTCTCACCCAGTCCGCGCGTTGCCCCCGCCGCGCACCTCGCCATCGGCGTCAGCTACTGGCTGCTGATGGTGGCGCTGCTGTCGGGATGGCTGTTCGGCAGACCGGCGCGACGCGCGGTCGCCTGACACCAGCTACACGCGCCGCGAGCGGCGCAGCGTTTCGTACTGCGCGAACACCGCCTGCTCCAGCTGCTGCGCGGAGGCGGCGACCACCGGCGCGCCGAGGCGGCGCAGCAGCGCGCGTTGCGCCGCAGCGCGCGCCTCGCGCTCGGTGGCAGCCAGCGCGATCCAAGGGTCCTGCCAGGTGCGCGCCTCGCCGTGCGCCAGCGCCGCAATCTCGCCCGAGTTCACGCCTGCCACGACCACCAGGTGCGGCGGCGCCAGCAGGCGCACCGCGCGCGCCAACAGGCTCGCGACCGTGGCGTCATCGAGATCGGTCAGCAGCACGATCAGCCCGCGGTGCTTCAGCAGATGGCGGATGCTCACCGCAGCGGCGGTAGGGTCGGATTCGGCCGGCCGCACCGACAGCTCCTCCAGCGTGCGCCGCATCCGTGTGACCGCCGGCAGACCGCGCGCCGGTGGGCAGGTGGCCAGCAGCCGGTCGGCGTAGACGACCAGACCGATGCGATCGTCGTGGTGCGTCACGATCTGCGCCAGGCGCGCGCTCAGATTGGCATATACGCCAAAGCGGTCGAGGTTGCCGGTGCGCACGCGCGACAGACGCCCGGCGTCGATCGCCACCACGATGTCCAGGTGCTGATCCTCGCTGAACTCGCGCGTAACCAGCGAGCCGGCGCGCGCCGTGGCCTTCCAGTCAATACGGGCGAGCGGATCGCCCCGCACGTAGCCGCGCAGCTGATGCAGCTCGGCGCCGGCACCGGCCACGCGTCGCGGCCGTGCTCCGCCCCCGAGGCCGCGCCAATGAAGCGGCGCGCGCAGCGCATCCGGTGCGACCACCAGTCGCAAGGACGGCTGCAGCTGCGCGCCCCACCAGGCGAGCGACAGCGGCCCCAGCAGCCGCGCCGGCAGGGCCGGCCAGACCTGTGGTCCGAGCCGCACCGGCAGCAGCACCAGCGGATCGCGCCGCGTGCCCCGTGCGGCGAGCGTCAGCCGGCGCGGCGTGGGCTGCGTCTCGAGCCCGGCGGGCGCCGCCGGAATGTACTCGAGCGTCAGCGGCCGGCGGGCGGTGTTGACGAATTCGAAGCTGAAGGCCTGTGGCACCCCCAGCAGCACGCGCGGCGCGGCCTGCACTTGCGCCCGGACGCGTGCACGGCGCAGGTAAACACCCTCAACGGCCAGCCCGAGCAGCAGCAGGCCCGCGGGAATGCGCCACAGCCGCGCAAGCTCCCCTTCTCCCGACCAGATCGCGGCGATCGCCAGCACCGCGGTCAACACAACGAGCACATAAGTGCGCCGGGCGAGATGCATGGCGGACTCAGCGCGGCACCGGCGTCTCGGCGAGCAGACTCTTCACGACATCGAGGTCGGTCACGCCCTCGAGCGCTGCCTCGGGAGTCAGCACCAGGCGGTGAGCCATAACGCCAGGCGCCGCCGCCTTGACGTCATCCGGGGTGGCGAAGTCGGCGCCGCGCAGTCCTGCAGCGATGCGCGCGGCGCGCAGCAGCGCCAGCGCGCCGCGCGATGAGAGCCCGAGCGCGAGGCGCGGGTGCTCGCGGGAGGCGTGCGCGAGGTCGAGCACGTAGGCCACGAGCGCGTCGGCGACGTGAATGCGGTCCACTTCCGCGCGGGCCTGCGTGAGCAATTCCTTCGCGATCGGCATCACCCCCGCCAGTCCCGCCTGGGCGGCGAGCATTCCGCCGTAGCGGGTGAGGATCTCGGTCTCCGCTGCGCGCGAGGGGTAGTCCATGTCGATGCGCAGCATGAAGCGGTCGAGCTGCGACTCGGGCAGCGGATAGGTACCTTCGAACTCGCGCGGGTTCTGAGTCGCAATCACCAGAAAGTCGGCGGGCAGGTGCCAGGCGGCGCGCTCGACGCTTACCTGACGCTCCTCCATGGCCTCGAGCAGCGCGGACTGGGTCTTGGGACCGGCACGGTTGATCTCGTCCACCAGCACCACGTCGGCGAACAGCGGGCCGGGGCGAAACACGAAGGTGCGTTGCGTCTCGTCGAACACGTGCACGCCGATGATGTCGCTCGGCATCAGGTCCGCCGTGCCCTGGATGCGCTTGAACTCGCCCCCGAGCGAGCGCGCCAGCGCCTTGGCGAGCAGCGTCTTGCCGAGCCCCGGCACGCCCTGCACCAGCACGTGACCGCGGGCGAGCAGCGCAATGCTGAGCGCGTGTACCGCGGCCTGGGCGCCGATTACCACCCGCCCAAGCTCGTGCGCCAGCAGGCTTTCCAGTTCCCGGATCGATGCGCTCATGCGGTGAGCCGCCTTTCGGTGTTGACAAGCAGGTTGTGCAGACGCATCAGCGGCACGCGCCGACCGGAGTACGCGTCCGCGTACCAGTCGCGCAGCTGCTGCACGTCCGCCGGCCGGAGCCGGGGGTGATGCGCCAGCCACTCCCACGGCGGCCCCGCGCCGTCGGCTGCGCTGCGCGTGCGCTCGCGCAGTGTGCGGAAGAAATTCTCGAACATGCGGCGTGCCGCCGCCGCGGGACGCAGCACGCGCGCCAGGAACAGGCCCGTGGCGCGTACCAGCTCGGCCTCACGCGGCGCGCTCGTGCGCTGCGGCGGCAGCCGCAGCCGCGTACCGCCGAGCACCCACACCAGCCACACCGCCCCGAGCACCCCGAGTGTCGCGTACAGGCGCGGGTCGCGGTAGAACTTCGCGGGGTCGTAGGCGGCAGCGAGTCCCTGGTGCTCATCGTCGAACAGTACCGCACCGCCGGGAACGACGCTGAGAGTGACGAGGTTGGCGAGCAGGCGCGCGTTGTCTGCAAGGCCGAGCGCCCGATTGGTGAAAAGCGAGCCGTAAGCGCTCACCAGCACCGTGCCCGCCCCTTGCGGCCGCACCCACAGAATGCCCGCGCCGCCGGAGCGCTCACGGGCGAGCGCCAGCACAAAGCCGCCGTGCGGCAGCTTGACGTCCCAGGACTGCGGCAGATAGTCCGAAAGCGCTTCGGCGCTGCGCACGCCGCTCAGGAACGGATGCGTGCCGTTGGGCACCAGGAACCCGGGCAGAGCCTTGTCGAGCTCGCGCGTGGCGCGCAGTGCGCGCGCCATCGCGTTGCTGCTGTCATCGGCGCGTCGAGGCGCGTCTTCGGCCTGTCCGGAGGATGGCGCCGCCGCGGCCGGCGCTGCCGCGGAACGTTCTGCATGATCCGTAGCGCCGCGCGCTGCGAACTCAAGGCCGGTCAGGAGGCTGAGGTCACTGTGCGTGAACCCGCCCAGCGCCCAGTCGGGGCGATCCGAGAGTGCCGCGAGCACCACGAGCGTGTTGCCGGCACGCAGCCAGCGCTCCAGTGCCGCCGCCTCCGTGTGCCGGAAGGCGGTGACGACCGGCGTGGTCACGATGAGCAGGTTCCCGGCGGCCGGCAGATCAGTCCGGCGCGTCAGGCTGTCAAAGCGCTCACGCAGGGAGAGCGTGCGGATGCCCTCGCCCTGCAGCCACTGGAACGCCCCGGCCATTCCGTTAACACCGCGCTCCACGCTCGTGGGCCGGGTCGTCGGCCGTTCCAGTCCCTCGCCATGGAGGAACAGCGTTGCGAACAGCAGCAGCGCCCCGAGCGCACAGGCCAGTGTGATTAGCCTCTCGCGCACGCCCTAAGCGACCTGCATCCGGGGGCTCGGCGCCTGCAGCGAGGCGAGCAGCTCGCGCCCCTGCGCCAGCGCGGCAGCGAGCGCCTGCGGGGCGATCTGCCGATCCGAGTAGCGCACGCGCTCACAAGCGGCGCCGAGGGCTTCGAGCCGCGCACGATCGCTCGGGTCGGGCAGGCGCGCGGCGCGGGCGAGCTCGTGCACCGTGAGGGCGCGGGCTTGGGGCAGGCGGTCCTGCCGCGCAAGCTGTGCTGCAATGAGCTCAAGCAACACTCGCGGGTGCTGACGAGCGTCGGTCTGCCCGAACTCCTGCGACGCCGCAGCCTGCGGCGCAGCGGAGGCGAGGCCGGCCGCCCGGGCGCGCCGGGAGCGCAGCAAGCCTGCCAGGCGCAGCTCGTTCACCACGATCGCACCGGCGAGCAGTACGATCAGCGCCAGCGTCGCCCACGCCAGCGCCTCGAGCGCGGCACCCGAGAGGCTGATGTCGCCGAAAAGCCGGCGCAGCCAACCGGGATCGTCCGCGCCTGGGCGCGGTGTCAGGATCTCGCGCAGCCAGCGTTTGAAGCGCGTCCACCAGGTGAGCTTCGGGGGCTCGGCGCGGCTCAGCGATGCGATCACAGGTCCGACCCGCTCCAGCCGCAGCGACGAGGGCGCCGCGACGTTGCCCGCTTCACGCCTGATGAGCGTGCGCAGCTCCGCGAGCCCGGCCGCGGAGAGTTCGTTGCCGTTCTGGATCCAGTCGTGCGGCAGTTGCGCCGCCCAAGGGCTTGCGGTGAGCGCGGGCGCAAGCTCGGGGCAGCGCGTCGCGACCCTCTGGAAACCCACGTCGAGCCCGGGATCGAGCTGACGGATGCAGGCATCAATGGCACTCGCCGCATCACGCGCCATTGCGCCCGGCCACCCGGCGGTCAGCAGCAGCAGCGCCAGGAGAGTGCGTCCCATGCGTTAGGGCATGGCGGGCGCCTGGATGCGCTGTGCGAGATCGGTGCCCTCCTTGCGCACCGACAGATCGCCCAGCACCGCCAGGGCCAGCGCGCTGTAGAACGGCGTAGCGATCGCCCCCAGCAGCACCACGACCACGGCGGCCGTCGCGGTCAGCACGGCGATATCGCCGCGCGCGAACACCAGCGACACGACGCCGCTGATAACACCCGACAGTACATACAGGACCAGGATCAATACGATCGCGACGGTGTAGATGATGCTCAGGCGCCAGAAATTGCCCGCGGTGAGCTGCCAGCTGTGGCTCATGCTTTCCCACGGGCCGCGCTCGGTGAGCACGTACACGGTGCCCGAGCTGGACCAGCGCAGCAGTAGCCAGGAGGCCGGAACGATCGCCAGCGCGACCACCAGGATCAGGAAGCTCACCGAGCCCGCGGTGCGCGCGGCCGCGGCGACCCCGGCAACAATCCCCACCGGAACCACGGTGGCCAGCACCACCAGCACCGCGATCAGCACCAGCCCGGGAACCCGCCGCAGTCCGCCGGCCAGCTCGGCGCCGGTGGCGGCGGCACCCCCGGTGGCTAGGGTGCGCTGACGCAGCAGCAGCGCGTTGGTGAGCGTCATGGTCAGCACGATGGCGACGAGCTCGAGCAGCCACCACACCGGGTCGCGCGTGTGCTGTGCGCGCAGCGTCGCCTGCAGCAGCGAGCGGCCGACGGCGACGTCGTACAGAGTGGGCAGTTGGCCGGAGATTACGGCCAGCGCCGCGTACGGCAGGCACGTCAACAGCGTGGTGGTGAAGATGCGAAACGCAGTATCGAGTACCTCGCCGACGGACTGCGGCCGCGCGGGCGGGTAAAGTACAGCTGTCATGAGGGTATTCTAGCGAGCCCCGGCCAACTTGCCTGCATGAGTAAGAGTGCGACGATTGCTGCGCTGCTAGATGAGGCGACGGGGCGGCTGCGCGCCACGGCGGCGGACGCGGGGAACACCCCGGAACTCGACGCGCAGCTGCTGTTGGGGCACGTGCTCGGCGTAGCGCGTGCGCGCCTAAGATCCCACCCCGAGAGCAGCGTCTCCGCGCATGCGGTGCGCCGGTTCCGCGCGCTGCTCGAGCGGCGCGCGCGCGGCGAGCCGCTGCCCTACCTGACCGGCGGCCGAGACTTCTGGTCGCTGCACCTAGCGGTCAGCCCTGCGGTTCTGATCCCACGTCCGGAGAGCGAGCTGCTGGTCGAGCGAGCGCTCGCGCTGCTCGGTGCCGAGCAAGGCCGGGTCGCGGATCTGGGTACCGGTTCGGGGGCCCTCGCCTTGGCGCTCGCCCGCGAGCGCCCACGCTGGCGCATCCTCGCCACCGACTTCTCGACGGCGGCGCTCGAAGTGGCGCGTGCCAACGCGGCACGCCTGGCGCTCGGCGGCGTGGAGTTCCGTCACGGCGACTGGTTCGCGCCGCTTGGCGATGAGCGTTTCGATCTGCTGCTCAGCAACCCGCCCTATGTCGCCGCGGATGATCCCGCGCTGCGTGCAGCCGCGCTGCGGTTCGAGCCGCGCGCGGCGCTGACGCCCGGGACCGATGCGCTCGCGTGCCTGCGTCGGCTGGCGCGCGGCGCGCCGGCGCATCTGCTGCGCGGCGGCTGGCTGCTGCTCGAACACGGTGCCGACCAGGGCGCGCAGGTGCGCGACGAGCTTGTCCTGGCAGGCTTCGCTCACGTACGCTCGCACCTCGATCTCGCCGGCCACGAGCGCATGACGGAAGGACAAATATGATCAGATTCGAAACCTCGCACGGCGCCTTCACCGTGGAGCTGTTTCCCAAGGAGGCCCCCATCACGGTGGAGAACTTCCTGCGCTACGTGGAGGATGGCCACTTCGACGGCACGATCTTTCATCGCATCGTGCCGGGCTTCGTCATCCAGGGCGGCGGCCTGACCGCCGACTTCGCCAGCAAAAAGACCCGCGCGCCGATCAGCAACGAGGCCAAGAACGGCCTCAAGAACACTCGCGGCACGCTCTCGATGGCGCGCACCAGCGATATCAACAGCGCCACCTCGCAGTTCTTCGTCAACCTCTCAGACAACGCCTTCCTGGATCACGGACCGCGCGACTACGGCTACGCGGTATTCGGGCGCGTCACGGAGGGGATGGACGTGATCGACCGCATCGCGCGCGTCGGCACCGGCCGGCGCAAGGGCCACCAGGACGCACCGCTCGAGGACGTCGTGATCGTGTCCGCGCGGCGCGTGCAGCCTTCCTGATCCAGGCAACCCTCCGGCGCAGCAGGGGCGACCCATCACCGGCAGGCTGCTGAAGTGGCTCGCTGCGGCGCTGCTCGGGTGGCTGGTCGTCACCGCGCTGCCGGTGCTGCTGCTGCGTTGGCTGCATCCGCTCACCAGTGCTTTCATGCTCGAGTCCAGCCTCGCGGCGTGGCGCACGCAGGAGCGCGCCTACCGCACCGACTTCCAGTGGGTGAGCCTCGAGCAGATCTCTCCGCACGTCGCCATCGCGGTGATTGCTTCCGAGGATCAGCAATTTCCGTTCCACGCCGGCTTTGATTTCGACTCGATCCGCGAGGCGGTGCGCGCCAGCGAGCGCGGCAAGCGCCTGCGCGGCGCCAGCACCATCTCCCAGCAGGTCGCGAAGAACCTGTTCCTGTGGCCGGGGCACAGTTTCGTACGCAAGGGGCTCGAGGCGTACTTCACGGTGCTCATCGAGACGCTCTGGCCCAAGGAGCGGATCCTGGAGATGTATCTGAACATCGCGCAGTTCGGCGACGGCATCTACGGCGTGCAGGCGGCCGCCCGGCGCTTCTGGCACAAGCCCGCGCGGCAGCTGAGCTCTTCGGAAGCGGCACTGCTTGCGGCCGTGCTGCCCAACCCGGAGCGGCTGCACGCCGAGCGGCCCTCGCGCTATGTACTGATGCGGCGCGACTGGATCCTCGGCCAGATGCGCGATCTCGGGGGCCCGGCGTATCTGCGCGCCGTGGAAAGCGAACGCGGCGCCAAGCGCTGAGGCGGCTGCTGCCGGCCCGGCAGGGGGCGATGTCACGCGTAACTTGCCTGCGGTAGCATCGGCGCATGCAGCCGGAGGTACGCTGATGGCCGAACGCGAGCTGCCCGCTGCGGCGTGGCGCGCGTATGCGCAGGGACAGTTCCCGCAGGGCGCGTGGAGCGCGGACGGGAGCGTACTGCGCGCGCTGGCCTCGGGACCCCGTGTCGACCTCATTACGCGCGAAGCCTTCGCTGACTTTACGCTCAGCTTCGACTGGCGCGTGCCGGTGGGGGGCAGCACCGCGGTCCTGTACCGGGTGAGCGAGGATGCAGGCCCTGCCGCGCACAGCGGCCCGGCGCTGCAGCTGCTCGATGACGCGCATCATCCCGATGGGGCTGACGCGCGCACCTCTTGCGGTGCGCTCTACGGACTGCTGGCGCCGTGGCGCGAGCTGCGCGACAGCGCCAACGCCTGGCACTCGGCGCGCCTAGTGGCGAGCGGCATGCGCATCGAGTACTGGATCGATGACGCCCAGGTGCTCGGATGCGATCTCGCCAGCGCAGAGCTGCGCGAGCGCATCGCCCGCAGCCGCTTCCGCGAGTACCCCCAGTTCGCGCGCCTGACCTCCGGGAATCTGGTGCTGCAGCATCGCGGCACCGAGGCCTGGTTCCGCGCACTGCGCATTGCGGTGCCGTGACGGCGCGTGCCGCGCCCGTCACGGCAACCTCAGGGATCGTAACCGAGATTCGGTGACAGCCAGCGCTGTGCCTCGGCCAGCTCCATGCCCTTGCGATGCGCGTAGTCCTCGACCTGATCACGATCGATCTTGCCGAGCGCAAAGTAGCGCGCCTGCGGGTGCGCGATGTACCAGCCGCTGACTGCCGCGGTCGGGTACATGGCATAGGTCTCGGTGAGATGCATGCCGGCGTTGCGTTCGACATCCAGCAGCCGCCACAGCTTGGCCTTCTCGGTGTGATCCGGACAGGCCGGGTAGCCAGGGGCGGGGCGGATACCGCGGTACTCCTCGCGCACCAGTTGCTCGTGGGTGAGTGATTCGGCGGCCGCGTAACCCCACAACTCGCGCCGCACGCGCTCGTGAAAGTGCTCGGCGGCGGCTTCCGCGAGGCGGTCGGCGAGCGCCTTCAGCAGGATCGCCGAGTAGTCATCGTGGGCACGCTCAAAACGCGCCACGTGCTCCTCGATGCCGCCGCCGGCGGTCACGGCGAACGCCCCGAAATAGTCGCCGATGCCGCTGTCACGCGGCGCCACGTAGTCAGCGAGGCACTCGTGCGGCTGGCCCTCGGGCTTGCCCTTCTGCTGGCGCAGGAAGTTGAGCGTGGTCAGCACCTCACCGCGCGCATCGCCGGCGTAGATTTCCACGTCGTCGCCTACCGCGTTGGCGGGGAACAGCCCGATCACCGCGCGCGCCGTCAGCCAGCGTTCGGCGATGAGCGTCTTCAGCATGCGCCGCGCGTCGGCATACAGGTTGCTGGCCGCCTCCCCCACCACCGGATCGGTGAGGATGTCGGGAAACTTCCCCGCGAACTCCCAGGCGTTGAAGAAGGGCATCCAGTCGATGTAGCCGAGCAGCTCGCTGAGCGGATAGTCGTCGAAGCGCTGCACGCCCGGTACGCGCGGTGCCAGCGGTGCGTACGCGGCCCAGTCGATCGGGCGGCGGTTGGCGCGCGCCGCGGCCAGGGTCATCTCGGGGGCCTTGACCTTCTTGGCGGCATGCTGCTCGCGGCGCCGTTCATGCTCCTCGTTCACCTTGGCGATGAATGCGCCGCGCCGCGCCGGCTGCGTGAGCGTTTGGCACACTCCGACCGCGCGCGAGGCATCCTTCACGTACACCACCGGTGAGCGGTACTGCAGCGCGATCTTCACCGAGGTGTGCGCCGGGGAGGTGGTGGCGCCGCCGATCAGCAGCGGCACTTCGAAGTTCTGACGCTGCATCTCCTTGGCCACGTGCACCATCTCATCGAGCGAGGGGGTGATGAGTCCCGACAGGCCGATGAAGTCCGCCTGCTCGCGCCGTGCGGTGTCGAGAATCTTCTCGCACGGCACCATGACACCCAGATCGATGACTTCGAAGTTGTTACATTGCAGCACCACCCCGACGATGTTCTTGCCGATGTCGTGCACATCGCCTTTGACGGTGGCCACCACGATGCGGCCGTTGGAGCGCTGCGCCTTCGCGTCCTTGCTCTTCTCGATGAAAGGCACCAGGTGCGCGACGGCGCGTTTCATGACGCGCGCGCTCTTGACCACCTGCGGCAGGAACATCTTGCCGGCGCCGAACAGGTCCCCGACCACATTCATGCCGTCCATGAGCGGTCCCTCGATCACCTGCAGCGGTCGCTCGCTCTCGAGGCGCGCCGCCTCGGTGTCCTCGATGATGTAGTCGTCGATGCCCTTGACCAGCGCATGCGCGAGACGCTTGCCCACCGGGAGCTTGCGCCACTCCAGATCCTCGCTGCGCCGCGTGCCGCCCTCGCCCTTGAAGTGCGCCGCGAGCTGCAGCAGCCGCTCGGTGGCATCCGGACGGCGATTGAGGACCACGTCCTCGCAGGCGGTGCGCAGCTCCGGCTGCAGCTGCTCGTACACCCCCAGCTGGCCGGCATTCACGATCCCCATGTCCATGCCGGCGGCGATCGCGTGATACAGGAAGACCGAATGCATCGCCTCGCGCACCGCATCGTTGCCGCGGAACGCGAACGACACGTTGCTCACTCCGCCGCTCACCAGTGCGTGCGGCAGCTGCTCTTTGATGCGGCGCGTGGCCTCGATGAACGCGACACCGTAGGCATTGTGCTCTTCGATGCCGGTCGCGATCGCGAAGATGTTGGGATCGAAGATCACGTCCTCGGGCGGAAAGCCCGCCTGCTCGGTGAGCAGGCGGTAGGCGCGTGCGCAGATAGCCACGCGCCGCTCCACGGTGTCGGCCTGGCCCTGCTCGTCGAAAGCCATGACCACGGCCGCGGCGCCGTAGCGGCGCACCTTGCGGGCGTGCTCGAGAAATACCTGCTCGCCCTCCTTCATGCTGATGGAGTTGACCACCGCCTTGCCCTGCACGCACTTCAGTCCCGCCTCGATCACCGACCACTTGGAGGAGTCGATCATCACCGGCACGCGCGCGATATCCGGCTCGGCAGCCACCAGATTCAGGAAGCGCGCCATCGCCGCCTCGGACTCGAGCATCCCCTCGTCCATGTTGACGTCGATCATCTGTGCGCCGCTGGTGACCTGCTGGCGTGCCACCTCGAGCGCGGCGCCGTAGTCGCCGGCCTCGATGAGCTTGCGGAACTTGGCCGAGCCGGTGACATTGGTGCGCTCACCGACGTTCACGAACAGGCTCTGCTCGTCGATGTTGAGCGGCTCGAGCCCGGCGAGGCGGCACTTGGCCGCCACCGCCGCCAGGGGCCGCGGCGCGCACCGGCCGAGTGCCGCGCGCAACAGGCGGATGTGTTCCGGGGTAGTCCCGCAGCACCCGCCGGCGACGTTGATCAGCCCCGACTCGCCGTACTCGTGCAGGATTTCGGCGGTTTCTGCCGGCGCCTCGTCATATTCACCGAAGGCGTTGGGCAGGCCCGCGTTCGGATAGGCGCACACGTAAGTGTCGGCGACCGTGGCGAGCTCCTCGATGTACGGTCGCAGCTGCCGTCCGCCGAGTGCGCAGTTCAGTCCCACGAACAGCGGCTGCGCGTGGCGGATCGAGTTCCAGAACGCCTCGGTGGTCTGCCCCGAGAGCAGCCGGCCCGAGGCGTCGGTGATGGTGCCCGAGATCGCCAGCGGCAGGGTGATGCCGGTCTCGTCGAACAGGGTCAGCGCGGCGTAGATCGCCGCCTTGGCATTGAGCGTGTCGAAGATGGTCTCGATCAGCAGCAGATCCACGCCGCCGAGCAGCAGGCCGCGCGCGGCCTCCAGATACGCCGCCACCAGCTGATCGAAGTTGACACTGCGCAGGCCGGGATCATTGACGTCCGGCGACAGCGAGGTCATGCGGTTGGTGGGCCCGAGGGCTCCCGCGACGAAGCGCGGGCCGCCGCCGCGCTGCGCGAACTCGTCGGCCGCCGCGCGCGCCAGGCGCGCGGCGCGGTAGTTCAGCTCCGGCACCAGCGCCACGGTCGCGTAGTCCGCCTGGGAGATCGCGGTGGAGTTGAAGGTGTTGGTTTCGATGATGTCGGCGCCGGCGGCGAGATAGGCGCGGTGGATGTCGCTGACCACCTGTGGCCGCGTCAGGGTGAGAATGTCATTGTTGCCGGCGAGGTCATGGCCGTGCTCGCGCAGGCGCTCGCCGCGGTAGCCGCGCTCGTCGAGCCTGTGCTGCTGGATCATGGTGCCCATGGCGCCGTCGAGCAGGACGATGCGCTCCCCGAGCAGACCCTTGAGGCGCTCGATC
Organism: uncultured Steroidobacteraceae bacterium; assembly: GCA_964489185.1. GTDB lineage: Bacteria > Pseudomonadota > Gammaproteobacteria > Steroidobacterales > Steroidobacteraceae > 13-2-20CM-66-19. The sequence continues at coordinate 309,593 of CAZAXR010000037.1, forward strand.
CGTGTACGCCGCTCGGTCTCGTCCACCGGTTCGAGCACGTAGGGGGCCGCAATCGCGGCGCTGCGCGCTGGGCCGGTGCGCTCGCGGTCGGCGCGCGGCGCGGTGTTCCCCGCGTGCAGGTGCCCGAGGCAGCCGCTCACGCCGGTACCTTGATGCGCGCGGCGGCGGCCGCCGGCCGCAGGCCGAGCGCGTAACAGATGGCGTAGGTGAGCTCGGCGCGGTTCAGTGTATAGAAGTGAAACTCGCGCACGCCGTGCCGCGTCAACTCCTCGACCTGCTCGATCGCGACGCTGGCGGCGATCATGCGGCGCGTCTCGTGATCATCATCCAGCCCCGTGAAACGCTCGCGCAGCCACTGCGGGATGCTGGCACCGCAGGCCTGCGCAAAGCGCAGCACCTGCGGAAAGCGCGTGATCGGCAAGATCCCGGGAACGATCGGCGCGGTGATTCCGGCCGCGGCGCAGCGGTCACGGAAGCGCAGGTACAGGTCGCTGTCGTAGAAGAACTGAGTGATGGCGCGCGCCGCGCCCGCGTCGATCTTGCGCTTCAGGTTGTCGAGGTCAGCTGCCGCGGAAGGCGCTTCCGGGTGCACTTCCGGGTAAGCGGCCACGGAAATCTCGAACGGCGCCACCGCGGCGAGCCCCTGCACCAGTTCCGCAGCGCAGGCGAAACCGTCCGGCCGCGGCGTGTGACGCGGCTGACCGCGCGGCGGGTCACCGCGCAGCGCCACCAGGTGGCGGATGCCCTGCCTCCAGTAGCCGTGTGCGATCTCCAGAATTTCCGCGCGCGCGGCGCCGATACAGGTCAGGTGCGGCGCGCCGGTGAGTGCTGTGCGCTGCTGAATGCGGGTCACGACGTTGTGGGTGCGTTCGCGCGTGGAGCCGTCGGCGCCGTAGGTCACCGACACGAAGCGCGGGGCGAGTGGCGCGAGCCGTTCCACCGCGCTCCACAGCTGAGCTTCCATGGCGACATCGCCCGGAGGAAAGAACTCGAACGACACACTGAGCGGCACGGCGGAAGCGTGGGTACTCATTGCTCGGCTCCTCCCAGCTGCGCGCGCCGCTCGGGCTCGGCCGCCGCTGCGTGTGCAACCGCCGCCAGCACGTGCTCACCTTCGGCCTCCACCGGACTGATGCGCTCGCACTCGAAGCCCGCCTCCCCCAGCAGGCGTCGCAGCCGCGCCAGCGGATGCTCGACGATGCGCTCACGCGAGCCCTCCAGTGCATCGTAGCCTTCGAACAGCCACAGCCGGCCGCGCGGCGACAATAGCGCGCGTGCCGCGGCGAGCAGCTGCGCCAGCATCTCCCCGGAAGCGGCCGGGTGATCGAGCAGGATCGCCTCGAAGCAGGGCCCGGCGCGCGCCAGGTCCGCCCCGTTAAGGCCTTCCGGACCCTGCGCCTGCAGGATGCGGCACGAAAATCCGCGCCGCTCGGCCTGCGCGCGCGCCGCCTGCGCCGCACGGCGCGAATGGGCGATGGCCGTGCATTGCCGTGAGGCCTGCGCGGCGACCTCCAGAAGTTCCGGGTGATCGATGCCGACCAGCAGCACCGGGCCTGAAGCGGCCCGGAGTCCGCCCGCCCCGGCCAGCTCCGCCAGTCCGCGGCCGAGGCGCGATTCGACCCCGCCGGCGTACGCAGTCCCGGCGCGGGCCTTGCTGCGATCGCGCACCAGGAGCGGGTCACGCCGGTCGAGCTGCGCGAGGAGCCCGCGCACGAAGCCTGCAGCCTCGGCATGCGGGCTGAGCCGGTAGTGCACCCATTGTCCCTGGCGCAACCGCTCGATGAGCCCCGCTTCGCAGAGGATCTTCAGATGTCGTGAGACGCGCGGCTCGCTTTGTCTCAGGGCGTGCGACAGCTCGGAGACGCTGAGCGCGCTCTCGGCGCAAAGCGTCAGTAGTCTCAACCGGCTGGGTTCCCCGGCGGCACGCATCCACCTGACCAGCACGGGGGGCGCGACGGATTCCATCACATAATTGTACAAATCTTTAAGTGTTTTGGGAGTGCTTTGCTACTTAATATTCTAGTTCAGATTGCCATCCGTACTCGACTAGAAGCTAGTCGGAGTGGCCGTACTGTCTCTCTGAAGAGACAATATCTAGTGGAGGGTCGGCGAACCGCCCGAAGGTGGCTCCTTGAAAAGGGCCTCCACGTCCACGGCGTCGAACCGATAGGGTCGCCGGCAGAACTCACACGTCACGGTGACGGCCCCCTGCTCCCGCAATACTTCACGCACTTCCTCAGCACCGAGCGCGCGCAGTAGCCCGGCGACCCGGCCAAGGTTGCAGCGGCACTCGAAATGTACCGCCGCGCCCCGAAACAGGCGCAGATCGTGGCCGCTGAAGCCGCGGGCGAGGAGCTGCTCGACCGGCTCGGCCAGCAACTGGTCGCGGTCCAGCCCCTCGATGCCGCGCCGGGCGGCCTGCCATGCCGAGTCGGTCTCATCGTCCGCCTCGGCTTCGGGGAGTTTCTGCACCAGCATGCCGGCGACGCGCTGGTCGCTGGCAGCCAGGAGCACGCGCGTCGGCAGCTGCTCGGAGGAGGCGAAGTACGCCTCGAGCGACTCGGCCAGCGAATTCCCCTCGAGCGGCACCACGCCCTGATAACGCAGGCTGCGCTCCTCGGCTTCGATGGTCACGGTGACACGACCCTCGGTGCCGACCATGCGGCGAAAGTCCATGCCCTGCCCGTCCACCGCCTCGGGCAGCAGCGCCTCGTCGCAGCGGGCCACCGCCCGCAACCGGAAGTCATGTGTGCACTGGGCGACCAGCAGACTCACCGCGCCGTTGCCCTGGAGCTGGAACGTCAGCGTGCCGCGGAACTTGAGGGTCGCGGCGAGCAATACCGCGGCCGCCACGGCCTGCCCGAGCAGCTCGCGCACCGCGGGTGGGTAGTGAGTGTGCGCGCGCAGGTCGCGCCACGCATCCGTGAGGCGCAGCCAATGGCCGCGCACCGGACGCTGCTCGAAGATGAAGCGGCGTACCAGATCGGGAGAACCGCTTGCCGTATCCACCGCCTCACAATGGGGCAGGCGACCCGTCAACTCAAGCCGCGGAGCGGCCGGACACTCAGCCGCTGAGCTTGCTCTTCAGCAACTCGTTGAGCTGGGCCGGGTTCGCCTTGCCGCCGGTGGCCTTCATGACCTGCCCGACGAAGAAGCCGAACAGCTTGTCCTTGCCGGCGCGGTACTCGGCGAGCTGGCCGGGGTTCTTTGCCATCACCTCCTCGATGACGCGCTCGATCGCGCCGCTATCGGTGATCTGCTTGAGCCCCCGGGCCTCGATGATGGCGTCGGCCTCCGCGCCCTGCGACCACATGGCCTCGAACACCTCCTTGGCGATCTTGCCGGAGATGGTCTGGTCGCTGATACGCCGCAGGAGTCGCGCGAGCCGCGGCGCCGGCAGCTTTGCGGAATCGAGATCGAGGTTGTCGCGATTGAGCGCGGCTGCCAGATCGCCCATGACCCAGTTTGCCGCGAGCTTCGGTTCTTGCGGCACCTCGCGCACCACGTCCTCATAGTAGCCCGCGAGTTCACGGCTCGCGGTCAGGACGCCGGCATCGTAGGCCGAGAGCTGATAGTCCTTGATGAAGCGCGCAGCCTTCTGATCCGGCAGCTCCGGGAGCGCGGCGTGCAGCGCCGCGATGAAGTCGGCATCGAGCTCTACCGGCAGCAGGTCCGGATCGGGGAAGTAGCGGTAATCGTTGGCCTCTTCCTTGGAACGCATGGAGCGCGTCTCGCCCTTGTCCGGGTCGTACAGGCGCGTCTCCTGCACCACCTGCCCGCCCGACTCGAGCAGCTCGATCTGCCGTTTGACCTCGTAGTTGATCGCGCGCTCGACGAAGCGGAAGGAATTGAGGTTCTTGATCTCGGCGCGCGTGCCGTACTTTTCCGCACCGGCCCGGCGCACCGAAACGTTGGCGTCACAGCGGAACGAGCCCTCCTGCATGTTGCCGTCGCAGATCTCGAGATAGCGCACCAGGGTGTGCACCTTCTTCATGTACGCGACTGCCTCCTTCGCCGAGCGCATGTCGGGTTCGGAGACGATCTCCACCAGCGGCGTACCGGCACGGTTCAGATCGATGCCGGTGGCTCCCGGCAGACCCTCGTGCAGCGACTTGCCGGCATCTTCCTCGAGGTGTGCGCGCGTGATGCCGATGCGCTTCACCGTGCCGTCCTCGAGCACGATGTCGAGCGAGCCGGCCGCCACGATCGGCAGCTCGTACTGGCTGATCTGGTAGCCCTTCGGCAGGTCCGGGTAGAAGTAGTTCTTGCGGGCGAACACCGAATGCGGCGCGATGCGCGCGTTGATCGCCAGACCCAGCTTCACCGCCATGCGTACCGCTTCCGCGTTCAGCACCGGCAGCGTGCCCGGATAGCCCAGATCCACCAAGTTGGCCTGCGAGTTCGGGGGCGCCCCGTAGGCGGTGGCGGAGCCGGAGAAGATCTTGGAGCGCGTGGCGAGCTGCGCATGGATCTCCAGCCCGATGACGGTTTCCCAGCCCCTCATGCGTAGCCCTGCGGCACGCGCGTGTGCCAGTCGGTGGCGCGCTGCAGCGCGTGCGCGGCCGCGAGCACCCGCTCCTCGGTGAAGTGCGGCCCGACGATCTGCAGCCCCACCGGCAGATCCTGCACGAAGCCGCAGGGCACCGACACCGCCGGCAGTCCCGCGAGATTCGCGCCGATGGTGTAGATGTCGTTCAGGTACATGGTGATGGGGTCGGAGGTCTTGGCGCCGAGCGCAAACGCCGGCGTCGGCGTGGTCGGGCCCATCAGCACGTGCACGCTCTTGAAAGCCTCGATGAAGTCCGCGTTGATGAGGGCGCGCACCCGCTGCGCCTTGAGGTAATAGGCATCGTAATACCCGGCCGACAGCACGTAGGTGCCCGTCATGATGCGCCGCTTCACCTCGGCGCCGAAGCCCTCGCCGCGCGAGCGCCGGTACATGTCGTTCAGGTCGCGCGGCCGCTCGCAGCGGTGTCCGAAGCGCACCCCGTCGTAGCGCGCCAGGTTCGAGGAGCACTCCGCCGGGGCCACCACGTAGTACACCGGCACCGACAGCGGCAGGTGCGGCAGGCTCACCTCCGCGAGCTTGGCGCCCAGGCTCTCGTACACACGCAGCGCCTCGCGCACGCGCTGCTCGTAGCCGCGATCGAGTCCCTTGTCGAAGAATTCGCGCAGCAAGCCGATCTTCAGGCCCGCGAGCGGCTGGTCGAGGGCGGCGACGTAGTCCGGCACCGGGGTATCGACGCTGGTGGAATCGCGCTCATCGAACCCCGCCATCTCGCGCAGCAGCAGCGCCGCATCGGCGGCGCAGCTGGTGAGCACCCCGGCCTGGTCGAGGCTCGAGGCGAAGGCCACCATGCCGTAGCGCGAGACGCGCCCGTAGGTGGGCTTGATGCCGGTGATGCCGCACAGCGCCGCCGGCTGCCGGATCGAGCCGCCGGTATCGGTGCCGGTGGCGCCGGGCACCAGACGCGCGGCCACCGCCGCAGCCGAGCCGCCCGAGGAGCCGCCGGGCACCAGCTGCGGATTCCAGGGATTGCGCACCGGACCGTAGAAGCTGGTCTCGTTGGACGAGCCCATCGCGAACTCGTCCATGTTGGTCTTGCCGAGTGACACGGCCCCTGCCGCCTTTAGCTTTGCGATCACGGTGGCGTCATAGGGCGCGACGAAGTTGTCCAGCATGCGCGAGCCGCAGCTGGTGCGCACTCCCTGCGTGCAGAACAGATCCTTGTGCGCAAGCGGCACACCGGTGAGCGCGCCACGCGCGCCCTGCGCGAGCGCGCGGTCCGCGCTCGCGGCCTCGGCGAGCGCCTGTTCGCCGGTCACCGAGACGAAGGCATTGAGCGCTTGCTGATGCGCCTCGATGCGCCCCAGGCAGGCGCGCGTCAGCTCCACGCTCGAGAACCGGCGCGCCCGCAGCCCGGCGACCAGCTCGGTGAGGGTGTGGCGGTGCAGATCGCTCACACGCGCCTCACTCGATCACCTTGGGCACGAGGTATAGTCCGGCGGCGACCTGCGGCGCGTTCGCCTGGTACTGCTCGTGGCGGTCCTCTTCGGTCACCGCATCGGGCCGCAGCCGCTGCGACATGCCCGGCAGCGGATGCGCCATCGGCGCAACCCCCGCCGTATCGACGCGTTCCAGGGCTCCGACGAAGTCCAGAATCCTGGACAGGGTCTGCTGGTAGACCGGAATTTCGGCGCCGGTGAGCTCCAGGCGCGCCAAGTGGGCGATGCTCGCAATCTGTTCGCGTGACAGGGCCATGGGAGGGGGCTCGCGGTGCGCGCAAGAAGTGAGAAAACCAGCGCAAAATCATACATGTTGCCTTTACGAATGTCCTGTCGGTTGCTAGATTACGCGCCACTTTCCCGGGTCGCCCGCCGCTCACTTTTCCGGTCACTTCATGCTCAAACGCCTGCGCGGTTATTTCTCCAGCGATCTGTCGATCGATCTGGGCACAGCCAATACTCTTATCTATGTCCGCGATAAGGGTATCGTGCTGAATGAGCCCTCGGTGGTCGCCGTGCAGGACGAGCCGGGCCGCGCCGGCAAGGTAATCGTGGCAGTCGGTACCGAGGCCAAGAGCATGCTCGGCCGCACGCCCGGGCACATTACGGCCGTGCGCCCCATGAAGGACGGCGTAATCGCCGACTTCACCTACACCGAGAAGATGCTGCAGTTCTTCATCAATAAGGTGCACGGCAACCGCACTTTCAAGCCCTCACCGCGCGTGCTGGTGTGTGTGCCGTTCGGCTCGACCCAGGTCGAGCGCCGCGCCATCCGCGAGTCGGCCGAAGGCGCCGGGGCACGCAACGTCGCGATCGTGAGCGAGCCGATGGCCGCGGCGGTCGGCGCGGGGCTGCCGGTGCACGAGGCGCGCGGCTCGATGGTGCTCGACGTCGGTGGCGGCACCTCCGAGGTCGCGGTGCTGTCGCTGAATGGCGTCGTGTATGCGAACTCCGCGCGCATCGGCGGCGATCGCTTCGACGAAGCCATCATGAACTACGTGCGCCGCAACTACGGCATCCTGATCGGCGAGGCGACCTCCGAGCGCATCAAGATCGAGATCGGCTCCGCTTATCCCGGGCAGCAGGTGCGTGAGCTGTCGGTGAAGGGGCGCAATCTCTCCGAGGGCGTGCCGCGCAGCTTCACGCTCAACAGCAACGAGATCCTCGAGGCGCTGCAGGAGCCGCTGCAGGCGATCGTCAGCGCCGTCAAGCAGGCCCTCGAGCAGACCCCGCCCGAGCTCGGCGCCGACGTCGCCGAGCGTGGCATCGTGCTCACCGGCGGCGGCGCGCTGCTGCGCGACATCGACAAGCTTCTGACCGAAGAGACCGGACTGCCGGTGGTGGTGGCGGATGATCCGCTCACCTGCGTGGCGCGCGGCGGCGGCCGCATCCTCGAGCTGATGGACGAGCTGGGCCCCGGACACTTTGGCCTTGAGTAGCGCAAGGAGCGCTCGAGCCTAAAGTGGCGGCCTTCGGGACAGGAGCCGGCAGACCCTTGCAGGGGCGGGGCGGCTCTCCCGGCTTTCGCTTCACCCTGTATGCGGTGCTGTCGGTCGTGATCATGTATCTCGACCAGCGCCACCACTACCTGGAATCGGTGCGCTACGTGCTGCAGGCCGCCGCCTATCCCATCCAGCTCGCCGTCAATTCCCCGCCCGCCGCCTGGCGCTGGCTGAAGGAGACCTTCCAGAGCCGCGAGGCGCTGCAGGCCGAGAACGCACGCCTGCGCGCCAGCGCGCGCGATCTGGAACTGCGCGCCATGCGCTACGAGGCGGTCGCGCGCGAGAACGGCGAGTTGCGCGGGCTGGCCCAGGCGCTGCCGCCGGTCGCCGAGCGCTGGCTGCCGGCGGAGATCGTCAACATCCAGCTGAGCAGCCTGCGGCAGCGGCTGCTCCTCAACCGCGGGGCGGCCAATGGGGTGTTCAAGAGCCAGGCGGTGCTCGATGACAAGGGACTCATCGGCCAGACCACGCACGTCGGGCCGTGGAGCGCGGATGTCATCCTGATCACCGATCCCGAGCACGCGGTGCCGGTGCGCATCGAGCGCACCGGGCTGCGCACCATCGCGGTCGGCGCCGGGGACACCACCTCGCTGGCGCTGCCGTATCTGCCCGGGAACGCCGACATCAAGCCCGGTGATCTGCTCGTCACCTCGGGGCTGGGCGGGGTGTTCCCGGAAGGCTACCCGGTCGCGCGCGTCACCGAGGTGCATCGCGACGCCGTGCAGCCGCTCGCGCAGGTGCGCGCCGCGCCGCTCGCGCACCTCGACACCGACACCGAAGTGATGCTGGTGTGGTTCCGCGCCGACCATCCGGCCGGTCCCGCCCCGGGGAGCAACTCACTCGGCGAGCTCAAGAGCGGCAGCGCCACCATGCAGCCGCAGCCGGCACCCCCCAAGCCGCACCCGGCGCCCGCCGCTGCGGACTCCGGCGCACCCGCGACGCCGCCCGCGCCCAGGGCTGCACCCAAGGCGGGAGCGGCCGCGCCGCGCGCCGCCGCACCCGCTCCCGAAGAGGACGTGGCGCAGCCGCAGAGTGAACCGCCCGCACCGCCCGCGGAGCCGCAGGCCGACACCCCGCAGCAGGGACAGCCATGAACGGCGAATCGCGCATCCGCATGCTCATGACGGCGCTGGCGGCACTGATTCTTACGGTCCTGCCGCTGCCGCCATGGCTGGATGTCATCCGCCCCGCGTTTCTGGTGCTCATGGTGCTCTACTGGTCGTTGTACACGCCGCGTACCGGTGGACTGGCGCTGGGGTTCTTCGCCGGCCTGATGCTCGATGTGTTCCAGGGACCGGTGCTCGGCGAGCACGCCCTGGCGCTGGCGCTGGTCACCTACATGGCGGTGCGCGAGCATCAGCGCATCCGCTCCAAGCCCGCCATTCAGCAGGCGATGTTCGTGTTCCTGGCGTTGATCATCTACGAGGTGGTGCTGTTCATGATCGACGGCTGGACCGGGCATCCGGTCACCAGCCTGGTGCGCTGGGTGCACACCCTCACCGGCGCGCTCATCTGGCCGGCGGCGGCAGTGATCCTCGCTTACAGCGCGGGGCGCCACGCGTGAGGGAACCAATCATGACGCGGGAGTTCTGAGGAACTCGCACCCATGCCGGCCGTGCGCATCAAGGATCACTGGCGGGAACAGCGCCTCTTCGACCAGCGCTCCATCCTCTGCGCGGCGCTCATGGCACTCGCCAGCGTCGGCCTCATCGTGCGCCTGTTCGTGCTGCAGGTGGCGCGCCACGACTATTACGCGGAGCTCTCCCAGGGCAACCGGGTGCGCACCGAGCCGATCCCGGCAGCGCGCGGCCTGATCCTCGACCGCCACGGCGAGGTGGTCGCCGGCAACCAGCCCGCCTACCAGCTGGAACTGGTGCCGGAGGAAGTCCCCGACGTCGACAAGACGCTCGCCGGCCTCGTGCAGCTGCAGCTGATCCGCGCCGAGGACGTGCAGGAGATCGAGCGCACCATCGATTCGAGCCGCACCTTCGACAGCGTGCCGATCCGGCTGCGCATGTCGGACGAGGACGTGGCGCGCTTCGCGGTGCGGCGCTTCGAGTTTCCCGGCCTGGACATCAAGACGCGGCAGACGCGCTGGTACCCGAACGGTGACTTGGCCGTGCATGCGCTCGGCTACGTGGGCGCGATCAGCGAACAGGACCTGAAGCACATCGACCGCGCCGCCTACGCCGGCACCTCGCTCATCGGCAAGCTCGGAGTGGAGAGCGCTTACGAGCGCGAGCTGCATGGCCGCAATGGGTTTCGCGAAGTGCTGGTGAACGCCCAGGGCCGCTCGGTCGAGCGCCAGGGAGCCTTGGTCCCGAACCTGCGCACCAAGGCGCCGAACGCCGGCGCTGACCTGCTGCTCACCATCGATCTAAATGTGCAGCGCGTCGCCGAGGCCGCGCTCGGCGGCCACCGCGGCGCGGTCGTGGCGCTCGATCCGAATAACGGCGACGTGCTCGCGCTCGTCAGCCTGCCGGGCTTCGACCCGACCATGTTCGGCCGCGGCATCACCGGCGCCGAGTACGGGGTGCTGCAGAACGACATCGACCGGCCGCTGTTCAACCGCGCGCTGCGCGGTACCTACCCTCCGGGCTCGACCGTGAAGCCGGTGATCGCGCTCGCCGGCCTCACCTACCACGTGGTGGATCCGGAAGCGCACCGCTACTGCGCCGGCTCGTTCCACCTGCCCGGCAGCTCGTTCATCTACCGCGAGTACCACAACGAGCATCACGGCGCGGTGGACCTCGACGACGCCATCGCGCGCTCCTGCGATGTGTACTTCTACGGCCTCGCCAACGAGATCGGTGTCGACCGCATCTCGCACTTCATGGCGCCGTTCGGCTTCGGCGCCCTGACCGGCATCGACATCAGCGGCGAGAAGGCCGGGATCCTGCCCTCGCGCGAGTGGAAGGAGAAGGCGTTCGCGCGCCCGGCGGACCGGGTATGGTTCCCCGGCGAGACGGTGAGCTTCGGCATCGGCCAGGGCTACCTCACGGTGACGCCGCTGGAGCTGGCGCATTACGCCAGCGTGCTCGCCACCCGCGGCCGGATCTGGAAGCCGCGTCTCGTGGCCGCGTGGCGCGACCCGGCCACCGGCGAGCTGCACCGCATCGCGCCGGTGTCCGAGGGCGAGGTGGGCGGGGTGTCGGCCGAGGACTGGCAGCGCGTGGTGCACGGCATGATCGGTGTCACGCAGCGCGGCACCGCCGCGGCGATCGGCGCCCACGCTGCCTACGTATTCGCGGGCAAAACCGGTACCGCGCAGGTATTCACGGTGTCGCGCACCGAGAAGTACAACGCCGCCAAGATCAACGAGCGGCTGCGCGATCACTCCTGGTTCATCGCCTTCGCACCCGCCGACCAGCCGCGCATCGCGCTCGCCGTGCTGGAGGAGAATGGCGGCGCCGGCGCCAGTGCCGCGGCGCCGATCGCGCGCAAGGTGCTGGATGCCTACCTGCTGGACGCCGACGGCAAGGTGAAGCCCGCCACATGATCTACGAGGAAGTCACCTCCGGCTCGCGCACGCGTCGCACGCTCACCGGGGCGGCGCGGGTGCTGCTTGAGCTGCGCATCGACGGCCCGCTGGTGGTCGGGCTGTCGCTGATCGCGGCCTACGGACTGGTGGTGCTCTACAGCGCCTCGGGGCAGAGCCTGCCCACGGTGCTGCGCACCGTGGCACGCCTGACGCTCGGCGCCATCGCCATGCTGCTGCTGGCGCGCATCAACCCGAACTTTCTGCGCCGCTCGACCCCGTGGCTGTACGTCGCCGGCTGCGTGCTGCTGGTGATCGTCGCGGCCATCGGCCACGTAGGACTCGGCGCCCAGCGCTGGCTGGACCTCGGCCTGATCCGCTTCCAGCCCTCCGAGCTCATGAAGCTCGCGGTGCCGATGATGTGCGCCTGGTACCTGCACGAGCGGCCGCTGCCCCCGGGGTGGGGCGCGCTGCTGCTGCTAAGCGGGGTGATCCTGCTGCCGGTCGCGCTGGTGGCCGCGCAGCCCGACCTCGGCACCGCGGCGCTCATCGCCTGCGGCGGGGCGCTGGTCATCGTGCTCGCCGGGCTGCGCGTGCGCGTCATGGTGGCGCTGCTGCTGCTCGGCGCCGCCGCCGCCTGGTTCGGCTGGAGCTTCATGCACGACTACCAGCGCAAGCGCGTGCTCACCTTTCTCAATCCTCAGACCGACCCGCTCGGCGCCGGCTACCACATCATTCAGTCGCAGATCGCGATTGGCTCGGGCGGCGTGTTCGGCAAGGGCTGGATGAACGGCAGCCAGGCGCAGCTGGAATTCCTGCCCGAGCGTTCCACCGATTTCATCTTCGCGGTGATCGGCGAGGAGTTCGGGCTGCTCGGCCTGCTGCTGCTGCTGTCGCTGTACCTGTTCGTCGTCGGGCGCGCCATCTACCTCGCCACGCAGACCCAGGACACCTTCGCGCGTCTGCTGGCCGGCAGTCTGGCGCTGACGTTCTTCGTATACGTGTTCATCAATGCCGGCATGGTCACCGGTCTGCTGCCGGTGGTGGGCGTGCCCCTGCCGCTGGTCAGCTACGGCGGCAGCTCCGTCGTGACGCTCCTCGCCGGGTTCGGTATTCTGATGGCGCTGTACTCGCGGCGGAAACTCATCGGATCGTAGTGAACCCGCGCTCCCCAATGTTACTGGCCGCGCTCGTATGCGCTGTGGCGGTGGCACAGCCTGCCCCGGCGCCGGCGGTGGCGCCGCGCTTCGATCTGCAGCGCCCCGAGATCGCCTCGTTCATCGAGCAGGTGGTGAAGCGCGACGGGTTGCGCCGCCGCGACGTGCGCAAGCTGCTCGCCGAGGCGCAGCCGCAACCGAAGATCATCGAGGCGGTCACCCGGCCGATCGAGAAGATCTCTCCATGGTGGGAGTACCGCGACCGCTTCCTCACCCCGGAGCGCGTCAGCGACGGCGTGCAGTTCTGGAACGATCACAAGGAAGCGCTCGAGCGTGCCTCCGCCGAATATCAGGTGCCGCCCGAGTACGTCGTGGCGATTCTCGGCGTCGAGACCCACTACGGCCGCAACACCGGCCGCTACCGCGCGCTCGATGCGCTCGCGACACTGGCGTTCGACTATCCGCCGCGCGAGAAATTCTTCCGCGGCGAGCTCGAGGAGTTCCTGGTGCTCGCCAAGGAGAACAAGCTCGATGCGCGCACCGTCACCGGCTCCTACGCCGGCGCTCTCGGCGCCCCGCAGTTCATGCCCTCGCAGTACCGCCGCTACGCGGTGGACGCCAACACCGACCGGCAGCGCGACCTGTGGAACGACTGGGACGACATCATCGCCAGCGTCGCCAACTACCTGCGCGAGTACGGCTGGACCCCTGGCGGCCCGGTGCTGGCCGAGACGCGCCTCGAGCCCGACCCGAACTTCCAGATCGAGCCGCGCAACCTGGAGCTCAACGAGACAGTCGACACTCTCAACGCCCACGGCGTGAAGGTGGATCTCGATGTGCCCGGCGACACCCCCGTGGTGCTGCTGTCGGCCGAGCAGCGCGACGGGCCGTACTACCGGGTCGGGTTCCACAATTTCCGCGTGATCGCGCACTACAACGCCAGCGCCCGCTACGTGATGGCGGTGTACGACCTCGCGCAGGCCCTGGTGCAGCGGATGCAGCCCGCCGCGGCGCCCGCGCCCGCCGCGCCGTGACGGGCGCACACGGCCGTGGGCCTGCAGCGCGCCGCGGCGCGCCGTGGCTCGCGGCGCTGCTGCTCGGCGGCTGTTCGGTCACCGCGCACCGCGCGTCACCTCCGGCGCCGCCCGAGGCGCCGGCGCAGCCGCCGCCGGACCTGACCGCCATGCCGGACGTGGTACCGCGTCCCGAGCCGCGCAGTGCCCACGGTAATCCGCCCTTCTACGACGTGCTCGGGCAGCGCTACTTCGTGCTGGCGAGCGCCGAGGGCTACGTGGAGCGCGGCGTGGCCTCCTGGTACGGGCCGGGCTTTCACAGCGGCAGCACCTCGAGCGGCGAGCTGTACGACATGTACGGCGTGAGCGCCGCGCATAAGACGCTGCCGCTGCCCACCTACGCGCGCGTGACCAATCTGCGCAACGGCCGAAGCGTGGTGGTGCGCGTCAACGATCGCGGCCCGTTCGTCGCCAATCGCCTCATCGATCTCTCCTACAGCGCGGCAGCGAAGCTCGACATGATCAGGGAGGGTACGACGCTGGTGGAGGTGCGGGCGCTCACCCCGGGCGTGCCCGATGTCCTGACGCGCAGCGCCGAGTCGCCGCCGCCGACGCTGTACGTGCAGGCGGGGGCGTTCGCAGAGCGCGCCAACGCGCAGCGACTGCTGGCGCGCCTGCAGGGCGCAGGACTTGCGAGCGCCTTCGTGGTGGCACCGGCCGACGGCCGCTCGCATCTGTACCGGGTGCGCGTGGGACCGGTCGGCAGCGTCGCAGAATTCGATCAGCTCGCGGCGCGGCTGGCGCAGCTCGGCGTCCGCGACGCACGGCTGGCGCTCGACTGAGCGCGCACCCCGCGCGGGCACCACGGCGCGGCGCTTGGGTTAAAATCCCGCGCTTTGCGCACTTCACAAGGAATCTCTATCAGTGATCCGCTCATTGCTCACGGCCGTTCCTGCACTGCTGGCTGCCGCAACCGTGTTCGCCACCACCACGCCCTCCCCTGGCGCGCCGCCCGCGAGCGCTGCGCCCGCGGCCGCGCCGGTGCCCTTGCCACCCGCCGTGAACGCGCGCGCCTACATCCTCGTCGATCACTTCAGCGGCCGCGTGCTGGCGCAGAGTCGCGCCGATGAGCGCGCCGAGCCCGCGAGCCTCACCAAGCTCATGACCGCGTACGTGGTGTTCAAGGCACTCCAGGAGGGGCGGCTCAAGCTCACCGACATGGTCACCATCAGCGAGCACGCCTGGCGCGCCCAGGGGTCACGCACCTTCGTGCAGGTGGGCACGCAGATCCCGGTCGACATCCTGATCAAGGGCATGATCGTGCAGTCGGGCAATGATGCGACCATTGCGCTCGCCGAGCGGGTCGGCGGCACGGAGGCGGCGTTCGCACAGATGATGAACGAATACGCGCGCCGCCTCGGCATGAAGGGCAGCCACTTCGAGAACAGCGACGGGCTGCCCTCGGCCGATCATTACAGCAGCGCCCGCGACGTCGCCACGCTCTCCGATGCGCTGATACGCGAGTTCCCGCAGTACTACCCGCTGTTCAGTCTGCGCGAGTTCATGTGGAACAACATCCGCCAGGGCAACCGCAACACGCTGCTCGGCAAGGATCCCTCCGTCGATGGCCTCAAGACCGGTCACACCGACAGCGCCGGCTACTGCCTGGCGACCTCCGCCAACCGCAACGGCATGCGTCTGGTGTCGGTGGTCATGGGCTCGCCGAGCGAGAAGGCGCGCGCCGAAGCCTCGGCGGCGCTGCTCAACTACGGCTATTCGTTCTTCGAGACGCTGCGCCTCAAGGCGGCAGGCGACACGGTGCTGAAGCCGCGGGTCTACAAGAGCGCGACCGAGTTCGCCGCCGTCGGCGTGCCGCACGATGTGTACGCCACGGTGGCGCGCGGCCAGGGCGCGAGCCTCAAGAGCAGCGCGCGGCTGACGCACGAGCCGCTGCTCGCCCCGCTCGCGGCCGGCCAGCCGGTGGGCGAGCTCAGCGTGGCGGACGGCAGCGGCACGGTGATCGCGCGCGTGCCGCTGGTGGCGCTCACGGCGGTGCCGCAGGGCGGCCTGTGGACGCGTGCCACCGACACCATCGCGCTCTGGTTTCACTAGAAAGGGCTGCCCATGGCCGACCCCCTGCCGGTGTGCTACCTCAGCGGCGCATACCTGCCGCTCGCCGAGGCGCGCGTCTCGCCGCTGGATCGCGGCTTTCTGTATGCCGACGGTGTCTACGAGGTCATGCCGGTGTACGGCGGACGCCCGTTCCGCTTCGGTGCGCACCTGGAGCGGCTCGCGCGCAGCCTGGCGGGCATCAGCATGGAGGATCCGCACACCCCGGCGGAATGGCGCACGATCCTCGGCGAGCTGATCGAGCGCAACGGCGGCGGTGACCAGTACGTGTACTGGCAGGTGACGCGCGGTGCGCAGTACGGCCGTACCCACGCGCCGTTGCCGCGCATTACACGCACGGTGTTCGCCTTCTGCGCCCCGTGGCCGGCGATCGCCCCGGAGGTGCTGGAGAAGGGCCTGGCGTGTGTGACCGCCACCGATACCCGCTGGGCGCGCTGCGACATCAAATCGGTCGCGCTGCTGGCCAACGTGCTGCTGCGCCAGGTCTCGGTGGACGCCAACGCCGCCGAAACCATCCTGTTGCGCGATGGCGAGCTCACCGAGGCGTCCGCCGCCGCGGTGCATGTGGTCCTCGGCGGCGAGGTGCTGATGCCGCCTAATTCGCGCCGCATCCTGCCCGGCACCACGCGCAGCGCCGTGGAGGAGATGGCGGCGCGCGCCGGCATTGTCTGCCGCGTGGTGCCGGTGAGCGAGGCGCAGCTGCGCGCCGCCGACGAGGTGTGGCTGTCGGCGGCCACGCGCGAGGTGCAGCCGGTTACCTCCATCGACGGCCACGCGGTCGGCGCGGGCCGACCCGGCCCGGCGTGGCGGCGCGTGTACGAGGAGCTGCAGCGCTACAAGCACGAGCTCGCAGGCACGGCGTGGTAGAGAGCGCGGCGCCGCTCGAGTTTCCGAGCGACTACCCGCTGAAGGTGGTCGGCCGCCCGGCCAACGAGTTCCGGGCGCGCGTGCACGCCATCGTGCTGCGCCACGCGCCGGGCATCCGCGCCGAGCGCGTCAGCGAGCGCCTCAGCGCCAACGGCAACTTTCTGTCCATCTCCTACCTGTTGCCGGCCGAGAGCCGCGCGCAGGTGGAGGCGCTGGTGGCGGACCTGAGGGCCTGCGACGGCGTGCTGATGCTGCTCTAGGAATCGGGCTTTATAACCTGTTTGTCACCGCAGCCTGCGCACCGGCCCCTGACGCCCGGGGAGCCACCCCGGTAGCATTGCCGGGATGTCCATCACCCTCGATCAGGTCACCAAGCTCTACGCCGGTGTGCCGGTCGTCAACGACGTGTCGCTCGACATCGGCGACGGCGAATTCTTCGTGCTGCTCGGGCCCTCCGGCAGCGGCAAGAGCACGTTGCTGCGCGCGGTCGCGGGACTGACGGGCGTCGACCACGGGCGCATCGCGCTGCACGGGCGCGACGTCACGCACGTCGCGGCGCGCAAACGCGGGGTCGGCCTGGTGTTTCAGAATTACGCCCTGTTCCGCCACATGACGGTGGCCGAGAACATCGAGTTCGCACTGCGCGTGCGGCACATGCGCGGCAGGGCGCGCCGCGCCCGCCGCCAGGAGCTGCTGCGCCTGGTCGCGCTCGAAGGCATGGACGAGCGGCTGCCGGCGCAGCTCTCCGGTGGCCAGCAGCAGCGCGTTGCCGTGGCACGCGCGCTGGCGCACAAGCCCGAGGTGCTGCTGCTCGATGAGCCGTTCGGGGCGCTGGACGCCAAGATCCGCGAGGAGCTGCGCCGTACGATCCGCCAGGTGCAGCGCGAGCTCGGCATCACCACCGTGCTGGTCACCCACGATCAGGAAGAAGCCTTCGCCATGGCCGACCGCATCGGGATCATGAATCTCGGGCGGCTGCTGGAGGTGGGCGCTCCGCACGAGCTGTACTCGGCGCCGGCGACGCGCTTCGTCGCGACCTTCCTCGGTGCGGCCAACCTGATCCTGGCGCGCCGCACCGCCGACGGCATCCAGCTGGGCGCCACCGTCATGGCGAGTGCCGAACGCAGCCCCGCCCGACACGAGCACGAGGTGGTCGCGGTGGTGCGCCCCGAGGAGGTGGAGGTCGCCCCGGTGCGCGCGGCGCTCTCTTCGGGTTTCCTGGCGCACGGGGTGGTGGACGAGGTCACCTTCACCGGGGCGCTCGAGCGCTTGCGGGTCCGTCCGGAGGACGGCGCGCAAACCCCGCTGCTGTCCTTCGCCAACGGCGAAACCAACACCGCGCTGCAGGTGACGCGCACCCAGCACGAGCAGCGCGGCTTTGCGGTGCATCCGGGGCAGAACGTCGCGATCGGCGTACGCCGCGTGCACGTGCTGCCCACACCGCTGTCGAGCTTCACCGCCTGCGCTACGAGCACGCCGCTCGCCGAGGCCCTGGCTCGCCAGCCGCTGCTCACCGAGCTCGTGGCGCGCATGAAGACGCGCGTCGCGGTGCGCGTGGAGCCGCAGCTCGGGGTGCCGGATGCGCCGTGCGCGACCGCGGCCGACTTCGTCGGCACCACAGTGCTCGCCTCGCAGACTGACTGCGCACACCGCGCCGAGTGGCTGCTGCGGCGCGGGGTGAAGGACCTGCTGGTGCTGCCCGAACACGCCGCCGCCCCGCAGCGCGTGCTGATTCACTGGATGGGGGAGCCGGCGCGCGGCGCCACCCTCGCCGTGTCCGCGAGCGTGCTGCGCCACGTGTCCGCCGAGGCGGTGTACGTGGGCATCCTCCCCGGAGGCGCGGAAGGCGCCGGACACGGCCGTGGCATGCGCGAGCTGCTCGACGCGCGCTCGGAGGCGCAGGCGGCGCACGGACTGGAGATGCGCACCGAGCTGCGCTTTGGTGACGTCGCACAGGAGCTGGCGCGCCGCCTGAGCGCCGCGGCTGGGCAGATGCTGATCGTGGGCGTGGCGGATCTCACGCGCTTCGCCGAGCGCTTCCGCGCGGTGCTCGATTCCGGACAATGGCCGGTGCTGATCGTGCACCGCGCGGCGCCATGAGCTTCCGCAAGCCGAGCGTACTGCCCGGCTTCGGGCTGACGCTGGGGTTCACGACCTTCTTCCTCTCGGCGATCGTGCTGCTGCCACTCGCGGCGCTGATGCTCGCCGCCGGCTCCATGCACTTCACGGAGCTGCTGCACGTGGTCCTGAGCCCGCGCGCGCTCGGCTCCTACCGTCTGTCCTTCGGCGCCTCGCTGCTGGCGGCGTGCATCAACCTGGTGTTCGGCTTCATCATCGCCTGGACCCTCACGCGCTACGAGTTTCCCGGCCGCAAGCTCATCGATGCGCTCATCGACATGCCGTTCGCGCTGCCGACCGCGGTGTCTGGCATCGCCCTCACCACGGTGTTTGCGCAGAACGGCTGGATCGGCCGCTACCTCGAGCCCCTGGGGATCAAGGTGGCCTACACCTGGCTCGGCGTGACGCTCGCGCTGACCCTCATCAGCATGCCCTTTACGGTACGCGCCGTGCAGCCGGCGCTGCTGGAGGTGCAGCGCGACCTGGAGGACGCCGCCGAGACGCTCGGCGCGGGGCGCCTGTACGTGTTCCGCCGCATCATCCTGCCCACGGTGCTGCCCTCGCTGCTCACCGGCTTCACGCTGTCCTTCGCGCGTGCGGTCGGGGAATATGGCTCGGTGATCTTCATCGCCGGCAACCTGCCGATGAAGACCGAGATCACGCCGCTGCTGATCGTCATCCATCTCGAGGAGTTCGACTACCAGGGGGCCGCCGCCCTCGGGGTGGTGATGCTCACGATCTCCTTCGCCGTGCTGCTCGCCATCAACCTGCTGCAGGCCTGGGGCCGCCGCCAGCATGTCAGGGCGGCGCACTGATGGCCGCGCTTACGGCAGCCGCCCTGGCGGGAGATGCCCGCCGCCCCGGCCAGCACACCTGGATGCACTCCATCGTGCGCTGGCTGTTCATCAGCGTGTCGCTGACCTTCCTCGCCGCGGTGCTGCTGGCGCCGCTGGCCACGGTGTTCATCATGGCGCTCGACAAGGGGCTCGGCGTCTACCTGCACAGTTTCGCCGATCCGGATACCGCGGCCGCCATCCGGCTCACGCTGCTGACCGCGGCGGTGGTGGTGCCGATCAATACGGTATTCGGGCTCGCCGCGGCCTGGGCGATCGCCAAGTTCGAGTTCCGCGGCAAGAGCGTCCTCATCACGCTCATCGACCTGCCGCTGGCGGTCTCGCCGGTGATTTCCGGCATGGTGTTCGTGCTGCTGTTCGGCCTGCACGGCTGGTTCGGCGCGTGGCTGCAGGAGCGCGACATCTCGATCGTGTTCGCGTTACCGGGCATCATGCTCGCCACCATGTTCGTCACCTTTCCGTACGTGGCCCGCGAGCTGATCCCGCTCATGCAGCAGCTCGGCAACGACGAGGAGGAAGCCGCCATTACCCTCGGCGCCGGCGGCTGGATGACGTTTTTCCGCGTCACGCTGCCCAAGGTGCGCTGGGGACTGGTGTACGGCATGGTGCTGTGCAACGCGCGCGCCATGGGCGAATTCGGCGCGGTGTCGGTAGTCTCCGGGCATATCCGCGGGCTCACCAACACCATGCCGCTGCACATCGAGATCCTCTACAACGAATACAACTTCGTGGGCGCGTTCGCGGTCGCCTCACTCCTCACGCTGCTCGCCGCGCTGACGCTGGTGGTGAAAACCCTGGTCGAGCGCACCGGCTACCGCGGGCACTGAAACCGTGTACGAGCGCCTGGCGGCACTGCTGAGATCCTGGTGGCCGGACCCGGCGCGCACCGGCCTTGCCTGGTGGCTGGTCGCGATCCACGTCACGCTGGTGCTGCTGGTAGGGGGAGGCATCTCCTGGTCGGCGAGCCGCGTGCTGCGCGATCTGGCCGACGAGCAGGGCAAGGCGCGCGTGCAGCTCGCCGCCACCAGCGCGCGCGAGGCGCTGCGCCGCATCGGCGAGGATGCCCATGCCACCGCGCGGGCGCTGGCCGACCGGCCTACCCTGCAGCGCCTGCTGGCGGAGGGCCAGAGCGAGGCGCTGCCGCCGCTGCTGCGCCGCTCGTGCGAGACCGGCGGCGTGGATGCCTGTGCGGTGCTCTCCGGCCGGACCGTGGTCGCGGTCTCCGGCCCGGCCCTCGACTGGCAGCAGATTGTCACCGCCGCCGCCGAGCAGGGCGCCAACTTCATGGCGCTGCCGGCGACCGAGCGCGTGCCCCTGATCGGCGCGCATGCCGCGCTCGGGGATCAGGGGCTCTCGGTCTACGTGATCCGGCGTCTCGATGCCGCCCTGGCGCGCACCCTGAGCGCGCAGGTGGGCACCGAGGTGCGCCTCATCGATTACCGCACCTACACCGGCAGTGCGGTGAACGCGTTCACGCCGCTGTACGCCGCGGCGCTGGCGGATGCCCATTCGGCCGTGCAGCGCATCGACTCGCAGGACGCCTATGCGGCCGCGGTGCCCGTGTTCGCCTCCAGCGGCGAGGCCATCGCGCTGATCGTGGCGCTGCTGCCGACCAGCGTGGTCGACCAGCCGAGCCGCCACCTGGTGCGCAAGCTGCTGCTGACCGCCCTGGTGCTGGCGCTGCTGGCGGTGGCCGCCGGCGTGATCCTCGGCGAGCTGGTGGCCGGCCCGGTGCGTGCGCTCACCGCCGCCGCCACGCGCTTGGGGAGCGGCGACTTCTCCGCCTCCATCCCGGCCGGGGGTGCTGCCGAGGTCGGGACGCTGGCGCGTACCATGGAGGATATGCGCCGCAATCTCATCGAGCTCACCAGCACCCTGCGCCGGCGCGAAGCGGAGGCGCAGGCTGTGCTCGGGGGCATCGTCGAAGGGGTGTACGCGGTCGACCGCAACCGCAACATCCGCTACCTCAATCCGCAGGCAGCGCGGCTGCTGGGGGTCAGCTCCGAGCAGGCGGTGGGGCGCTTCTGCGGCGATGTGCTGAAGCCGCGCGAGGAGGACGGGCGCCGGCCGTGTGAGTTCCGCTGTCCGATCGTGCAGGCGCGCAGCGCCGGCAGCGCCGCGGCGGTCGAGCATCTGCTGGCCAGTGCCGCGGAGGCGCGCACCACCGTGATTACCAGCGCGGCGCCGGTCGAAGGCCTGCAGGTGCAGGTGATGCGCGATGAGACCGAGCTCGAAGGCGTGCGGCGCGCGCGCGACTCGGTGCTCGCCAACATCTCGCACGAGTTCCGCACCCCGCTCGCCGCCCAGCTGGCCTCCATCGAGCTGCTGCTCGCCGGGCTCGACGACATGCCGCGCGCGCAGCAGCGCGAGCTCGTGATCTCGCTCGAGCGCGGCACGCGGCGTCTGACGCAGCTCATCGACAACCTGCTGGAGAGCGTACGCATCGAGTCCGGGCAGCTCGCCATCCGGCACCAGAGCGTGTCGCTGGCGGAGGTCGTGGAGGAAGCGCACGCGCTCATCGCCTCGCTGCTCGCGCAGCGCCGGCAGCGCCTCGAGAGTGCGATCCCGGAGGATCTGCCGGCGGTGAACGGCGACCGCACGCGTCTCACCCAGGTGTTCGTCAACCTGCTCGCCAATGCCAACAAGTTCGCTCCCGAGGGCAGCACCGTGCGCATCGGCGCCGAGGCGCGCGGGCAACAGGTGCTGGTGTGGGTGGAGGACGAGGGGCCGGGACCTGCCGCCGGCGAGGATGCTGCGCTGTTCGCACGCTTCCGCCGCGGCGGTGCGGAGCCCGAGCCGGCCGGACTCGGACTGGGTCTGTGGCTGGTGAAGTCGATCGTCGAGCGCCACGGCGGCAGCGTAGCCTTCGAGCGCACCGCCGCCGGACGCACGCGCTTCACCCTCACGCTGCCGGCGGAGCCGCCGGCGTGAAGGTGCTGGTCGCGGATGACGACCCGGACCTGCGCGAGCTCATCGGCTTCACCCTGACGCAGGCCGGTTATCTGGTCATCAAGGCCGCCGACGGCGCGCTCGCCTTGCGCGGCTTCGCCGAGCAGGCGCCGGATCTGTTGGTACTCGACATCAATATGCCCGGTCTGTCCGGATTTCAGGTGTGCGAGGCGATCCGCGCCAGCTCCAGCGTGCCGGTGATGATGCTCACGGTGCGCGGCGAGGAGGAGGACCTGGTGCGCGCGCTCGAGCTCGGCGCCGACGACTATCTCACCAAGCCGTTCAGCCCGCGCACCCTGCTCGCGCGTGTCAAGGCACTGCTGCGCCGCGCCGGCATGGAAAGCAGCGCCCCGCTGGCCGCCGGCCGCGTAGCGCTCGACCTCGGGGAGCACACCGTGCGCATCGGCAGCGGCGCGGCGGTACGCCTCACCAAACTCGAACTGCGCCTGCTGCAGATGCTGCTCGCGAACGCCGGGCGCGCCGTAAGCTCCGACCGCCTGCTGGCGCAGGTATGGGGCCATCGCAGCGGCGGCGACCGGCAGCTCCTGAAGCAGCTGGTACACCGGCTGCGGCAGAAAATCGAGACCGACCCCTCGACGCCGGCACTGCTGCGCACCGCGGCCGCCGGTTACAAGCTCATCGTCGACTGACGAGCGCGACCTGCCGCCGCCCGCGACCCTGCGCAGCTAACGGGCCGACATCTGGTCGAACACGCCGCCGTCGCGGAAGTGGGTCGCCTGCACCCGGGGCCAGCCGCCGAAGTCGGCGATGGTCACCAGCTTCAGCGGCGGGAAGGCGTAGCGCGCGGCCACCTGCGCATCGCGTGGCCGGTAGAAATGGCGCGCAATGATCTCCTGCCCTTCCTTGCTGTAGAGGTAGCCGAGGTAGGCGCGCGCCACCTCCCGCGTACCGTGCCGCAGCGCCACCTTGTCGACCACCGCCACCGGCGGTTCGGCCAGAATGCTCACCGACGGCACGATGATCTGGAGCTGATCGGCGCCGAGCTCGCGCACCGCGAGCAGTGCCTCGTTCTCCCACGCGATTAGCACGTCGCCGAGCCTGCGCTGCACGAAGGTGGTGGTCGCCCCGCGCGCCCCGGTGTCGAGCACCGGCACGTTGCGGTACAGCCGCTGCACGAACTCGCGCGCGCTCGCCTCGCTCCCTCCCGGCTGGGCGAGAGCCCAGGCCCAGGCGGCGAGGTAATTCCAGCGTGCGCCGCCGGAGGTCTTGGGGTTGGGCGTGATGACCGCAACTCCCGAGCGCGTGAGGTCGCCCCAGTCGTGGATGCCTTTGGGATTGCCCCGCCGCACCAGGAACACGACGGTCGAGGTGTAGGGCGAGCTGTTGTCCGGCAGCAGGGTCTGCCAGTTCTGCGGCAGGAGCTTGCCCTGGGTCGCGATGGCGTCGATGTCGGCCGCCAGCGCCAGAGTGACGACATCCGCGGCGAGACCGTCGATCACCGAGCGCGCCTGCTTGCCCGAGCCGCCGTGCGACTGATCGACGCGCACCGCCTGTCCGGTCTTGGCGCGCCAGTACTTGGCGAACGCGGCGTTGTACTCGACGAACAGCTCGCGCGTCGGATCGTAGGAGACGTTGAGGAGTGTTACGCGCCCGGCGCCGCTGCCGGGCGCGGTGCCCCCGCAGGAGCTCAGCACCGCGAGCGCCACGGCGGCGAGCAGCACCGCTGCGCTGATGCGCCGCGGCCGGAATGTCATCGCGCCGCGCTGGCCGCGCCCGGCAGCCCGAGCTGCGCGAGCAGCAGCGGCTCAAGTGCGCGCGCGCAGACCTCGAGGTTGACCGGTCCGCCGAGCTGCGAGAGCTGCGTCATCTCCAGCCCCGCGTAGCCGCAGGGGTTGATGCGTGCAAAGGG
The DNA here is from genome assembly GCA_964489185.1 of uncultured Steroidobacteraceae bacterium. Classification (GTDB taxonomy): domain Bacteria; phylum Pseudomonadota; class Gammaproteobacteria; order Steroidobacterales; family Steroidobacteraceae; genus 13-2-20CM-66-19. The sequence continues at coordinate 333,537 of CAZAXR010000037.1, forward strand.
CGCCAGGTCCATGGCGATGTTGAGCGCCAGCCCGTGATAGGCGCCGCCGCGGCGCACGCGCACGCCGACGCTCGCGAGCTTGCGATCGCCGACATAGACCCCAGGAGCGCTGCGGCGCGAGTGCGCCGCGATACCAAACTCGCGGGCCAGATTGATGACGGCGCGCTCGAGCGCAGTCACGAAGTCGCGGATACCTAGGCCGGCGCGCTTCAGGTCCACCAGCGGATAGACGACCAGCTGCCCCGGTCCGTGGTAAGTCACTTGGCCGCCGCGGTCGATCTGCACCACCGCAATGTCCCCCGGCGCGAGCAGATGCGCGCGGCTTGCGTTCAGGCCAAGCGTGAACACCGGCGGGTGCTCGAGGAACCAGATCTCATCGGGCGTGGCCGCATCGCGCTGATCGGTGAAGCGCTGCATGGCGCGCCAGGTGGGCTCGTACTCGACCAGGCCGAGGTGTCTGACGAGCGGCGCCGGTATGGCACTCGCAGGACTGCCTGCGTGCGGGGCAGGTGCGACGGACGCGGGCTGCAGGCTCACGGGGCGCGCGCCCCCTGCGCGAGGCTCGCGTTGTCGAGACCGGCGTTGTTGCGGTTGAGCGCCTGCTCGGCGCGATAGCTCGAGCGCACCAGCGGCCCCGACACGCATTCGAGGAAGCCGCGTGACAGCGCCCGCTCGCGATAGCGGTCGAAGTCCTCGGGCGTGACGTAGCGCTGCACCGGCAGGTGGTTGAGCGTGGGGCGCAGATACTGCCCGAGGGTGACGATGTCGACCCCGGCCGCCCGCAGGTCCGCGAGCGTGTCATCGATCTCCTGGTCGGTCTCGCCCAGACCGAGCATCAGGCTGCTCTTGGTGAGGACCGCCGGGCGGTGCTGCTTGGCATGCGCCAGCACCCGCAGCGTCTGCTCGTAACCGGCGCGCGGATCGCGCACCGGGTGCGTGAGGCGCCGCACCGTCTCGATGTTCTGCGCGAACACCTCGATCCCGGAATCCACCACGGTCGCCACATCTGCCAGCACGCCCTGGAAATCGGGGGTCAGGGCCTCCACCGCGGTATGGGGATTGCGGCGCTTGATGGCGCGCACGCAGGCGGCGTAATGCGCCGCGCCCCCGTCGGCGAGATCATCGCGATCAACCGAGGTTAGCACCACGTACTTGAGCTTCATGAGCTCAACGGTGCGCGCCGCGTTCTCCGGCTCCTGTGCGTCCAGCCAGCCGTGCGGGTTGCCGGTGTCCACCGAGCAGAAGCGGCAGGCACGCGTGCACACCGCCCCCATGAGCATGATGGTGGCGGTGCCCGCGTTCCAGCATTCGCCAATGTTGGGACACTTGGCTTCCTCACACACCGTGGCGAGGCGGTACTCCTTGACGAGCGCGCGCACGCTCTGGAAACCGCTCCCGGTCGGCGCCCGGGCCTTGAGCCAGGGGGGCTTGCGCGCCAAGGCCGCCGCGGGCTGCCCGCCGCGCGACTTGATACCGTCACGGATGGCGGTAAAGCCTTGAGGCGTCAGGTATTTTTCACCGCTGCGCGGCGGCGTGGCGTCATGGACGACCGGGATACCCTTGAGCTCCGACATGCCCCCTATTGTAGCGCACGGACCCGTTCCTCCAGGTTTGCGAGCCGCTCCGGGGTGCCGACGTCGCACCACTGTCCGCGGTGCACCTCGCCGCGAACCAGGCGTGCCGCGATGCCGCGATTCAACAGCGGCAGCAGCGGAAAGCGTTCGCCGCTGCAGCCGGCGAAGAATTCCGGGTGGTAGACGCCCACCCCCGAGTAGGTGAAGCGGTCGCTGTCGCGGTTGACCACCAGGTCGGCCTCGAGCCCGAAGTCCCCGCGCGGATGGTGCGGCGGGTTGGGAATGAGCACCAGGTGCGCGTGCGCACCGGGATCCAGAGCGAGCCGTGCGAAGTCGATGTCGGTCCAGATGTCGGCGTTCACCACCAGGAACGGCGCGGGTCCGAGCAGCGGCAGGGCGCGGAAGATGCCGCCGCCGGTCTCAAGCGCAACCGGGCCCTCTTCGCTGAAGCTGATGCGCACGCCGTAACGCGTCCCGTCCCCGAGCGCGGCGCGCAGCTGCTCGCCGAGCCAGGAGAGGTTGATCACTACCTCGTGGATGCCGGCGCGGGCAAGCGCTGCGAGGTGCCAGGTGATGAGCGGCCGGCCGGCAACCGGCACAAGTGGCTTGGGGAGCGAGTCGGTGACCGGCCGCATGCGCTCGCCGCGCCCGGCCGCCAGCAGCATGGCCTTCATGCGCCGGCGTCCGCGGCGTGCGCGGTCGCGACCGCCGCGTTGGCGCGCGGCAGCGCGGCGGCAACGCGCTGCTCGATGAAGGCACCGAGCGGCGCGAGCTCGCCGTAGCGCCCGCAGGTGTCGCGCACGTACTCGAGCACGCGCGGCAGGTCGGGCAGGTAACCCGGCTTGCCGTCGCGATACCACAGGCGGCAGAAGATCCCGAGCACCTTGATGTGACGCTGCACGCCGATCAGGTCGAACCAGCGCACAAACTGCGCTTCGCTCGTGCCCGCAGGGCCGCCGTGCGCTGCGAGCCGCGCGCGGTGCGCGCGCACCCAGCCGAGCACGCGTGCACGCGGCCAGGCGATGTAGCAGTCCTTCAGCAGCGACACCAGGTCGTAGCCGACCGGACCGCGCAGCGCGTCCTGGAAGTCGATGATGCCGGGATTGCGCTCGGCGAGCACCATGAGGTTGCGTGCGTGGTAGTCACGGTGCACGAACACCAGCGGTTGCGCGAGTGCCTCGCGCGTCAGGAACTCGAACGCTGCCACAACCAGCTGGCTCTCCTCCGCGGTCACGGCCAGCCTGAGGTGGCGGCTGAGGAACCACTCGGGCATGAGGTCCATCTCGCGCGTCAGCTCGGCGCGCCCGTAGGGCGCGAGCTCGGCGCTGGCGTCGACGCCGCGCAGCTGGATGATGGCGAGCGAATCGAGCGCGTCGCAGTACAGCCGCTCGGCATCCTCGCCGGCCGCGAGGCGCTGCAGGTACAGCGTACTGCCCAGGTCCTCCAGCAACAGCAGTCCGCGCGCCACGTCGCTCTCGTGCACGTGCGGCACGTGCACGCCGAGACCCTCGAGCAGTCCTGACACCTTCAGATACGGGCGCACGTCTTCCTTGTCCGGCGGCGCATCCATCAGCACGTAGCTACCGCCATCGCAGAACACGCGGAAGTAGCGCCGGAAGCTGGCGTCGCTCGAGGCCGGTTCGATGCGCACCGCCTTAAGGCGAAGCTCGCGCGACAACCACTCCCGGATCAGCGCGGCGCGCGCGTCAGTCTCAAGCATGTGCGAGTAAGGGGTTTTTCGGCCCGCGTAGCTGCGGCGCGCCATTATAATGCCGCCCTTCATGATGCGTTCGAGCTCATCCTGGATCGCGATCGTTGTGCTCGCCGCCATCATGCCCCCGGGGTGGGCCGCCGATCCGCCCTGTCCGTCACAGAACGCTCAGGAAGCAACTCCCCCTGCGACCCCCGCGGGCACTGCACCCTCCAAGGGCGCGCTGGTCAAGGGCGCCGAGAACGAAAACATCGACGTCATCAGCGACCGCGCCTCGCTCGGGCTCGACGGCAGCGGCACGCTCAGCGGCAACGTGCGCGTGCGCCAGGGCGATCGTGAGATTCGCGCCAACGACATCGAGTACGACGCCAAGGGCGGCGCGGTGCACAGCGAGGGACGCATCGAATACCAGGACCCGCTCGTGCACATGACCGGGGCCGGCGGCAGTTACTCCGCCGCCGCCGGGGCGGACTTCAGGTCGGCGCAGTTCGAGCTGCGCCAGCGCGCCGCACGCGGTTCCGCCGCTGACCTGAAGCTCTCCCCGCAGGGAGTGATCCACCTGCAGGGCGTCACCTTCACCACCTGCCCGCTGCAGGATGAGAGCTGGAAGATCAAGGCCAAGACCATCACCCTCGACACGCGCGACAGGGTCGGCACCGGGCGCGATGCGCAGGTCGATTTCATGGGTGTGCCGATCGCGTATCTGCCCTGGATGTCGTTTCCGCTCAGTAATGAGCGCAAGAGCGGCTTCCTGTTCCCGAGCATCGGCAACACTTCCACCAACGGGGCGGAGCTGGCGGTCCCCTACTACTGGAACATCGCCCCCAACCTGGACTTCACCTTCCAGCCGGTGCTCTACAGCAAGCGCGGCGCGGACCTGGGCGGGGACCTGCGCTTTCTCACTCAGAACCAGCGCGGCGAGCTCGACTGGAACTACCTGCCGGACGATCACACCTTCGGCGACAGCCGCAGCCGCGTGCGCTTCGTCGACGTGTACGAGCTGCCGCGCGACTTCCGCATCGATGTGCACGCGGAGAACGTCAGCGACACCAGCTATTTCGAGGATTTCTCCCAGGGGCCGGAAGGGGCCAGCACCGCCTTTCTGGAGCGCCGCGCCACGCTCGCCTATCGCAGCCTGCACTGGAGCATGGACGTCGAGGCGCAGCAGTACCAGACCATCGACGTCTTCAACCTGCCGCCCGGCGATCCGGCCCGCCCCTATGCGCGCGTGCCACGCATCGTGCTGGATGCGGACTACGGCGCCGGGCCCAACGGACTGCTGCGCTACGGCTTCGACTCCGAGGTCGTCAACTTCCAACACTCCGAGGATCTGATCACGGTCACGAGCGGGTGGCGCGCGGACGTCCTGCCGCACGTGTCGCTCGATCTGGCCGGTCCGGGCTACTTCCTGCGCCCCGCCTTCGCCTGGCGCGCCACGCAGTACGAGCTCGATGACCTCGGGCCCGGGCAGATCGAACGCTCCCCCTCGCGCGCGCTGCCGATCACCAGCCTCGATACCGGCCTGCTGTTCGAGCGTGCCAGCGGCTCGCACGACCAGCGCCGCCTGACGCTCGAGCCGCGTATCCTGTACCTGGACGTGCCCTACCGGGACCAGAGCCAGCTGCCGGTATTTGACACCGCCATCCCGGATCTGAACCCGGTGCAGCTGTTCCGCACCAACCGCTACGTCGGGGCGGACCGCGTGAGCGATGCCAACCAGCTGAGCGTCGGGGTGACCAGCCGCCTGCTCGATGCCCAGAGCGGGCGGCAGTTCATCGCCGGCACCTTCGGCCAGACCTACTACTTCGAGACCCCGCGGGTCACGCTGCCGACCGAAGTGGCACCGACCGGCAAGCGCTCGGACCTCGTCGCGCAGGTCTCGCTCACGGCCTTTCAGGACTGGGGGGCAGACCTCGGGGTGCAGTGGGACCCCGAGAACCAGCGTAGCGAACGCACCACGGTGAATGTCCAGTACAAGCCGGCCCCCAACTCGGTGATCAACCTCGCCTATCGCTACGAGCGCTTCGTCACCACCACGGTCCTGACCCCGGAGTCCGTGGGGGGCACAGTCGTGCTGGTGCCGACCACGGTCCAGCAGGGCTACGACCAGATCGAGGCCTCCGCGGCCTGGCCCATCAAGCACAACTGGAACATCTTCCTGCGGGACGTCTATTCCCTGCGCGACCCGGTCCAGAACCACTCCGCGGAACTGGAGCGTTTCTTCGGCTTCGAGTACCGTGCGTGCTGCTGGCGGGTGCGGCTGGGTGCCCGGCGCTACGTCAACAGCCATGACCCGAACGCCAGCCAGACCACCGGGATCTGGCTGCAGCTGGAACTTGCGGGGCTCGCCAGTGTCGGATCGGCTTCGGACACCTTCCTCACCGAGGAGATCCGGGGCTATCGGTCCCCGGAATCGGCCAATATCAGGGCCCAGGGCCCGCTAAAGGGTGTCTGGTAAAGGGAAAATTGAACGGTATGCGGCGGATGCTCTCTCCGGTCTCCTGGCCGGCTCTCGCGGTGGCGGCGCTCCTGGTGCACGGCGGCGCCCTCGCCCAGACCCGCGAGCTCGCCACCCGCGGCGCACTGCTCGACCGCGTGGTCGCGATCGTCAACGACGGGGTGGTGCTCGACAGCGACCTGGAAGCCCAGATCGGGGCCGTGAGCGCGCGGCTGCACGAGCAGAAGCTCGAACTGCCGCCGCAGAACGTGCTGCGTCAACAGGTGCTGGAGCGACTGGTGCTGCAGGAGATCCAGCTGCAGCACGCCAGTCACGCCGGCGTCAAGGTCTCAGACGAGAGCCTCAACCAGGCGCTGCAGGAAGTCGCCAAGCGCAACAACATGACGCTCACGCAGCTGCCCGATGCGCTTGCGAAGCAGGGAATTGATTACGCCTCCTACCGCGAGGAGGTGCGCAGGGAGATCACCCTGCAGATGCTGCGCCAGCGCGACGTGCTGCAGCACATCAGCGTCACGCCGCGCGAGATTGATCAGTTCCTCGAGCGACAGTCGAAGGCGCCCTCGGCGAGCAATGAATACAACGTCTCGCATGTCCTGATCGCGGTCGGTCAGGAAGCCAGCCCCAGCCAGCTGGACGCCGCGGCCAAGCGCGCTCAGGAGGTGTACGAGCGTGCCAAGGGCGGCGAGGACTTCGCCAAGCTCGCGGTCGCCTACTCCAACAGCCAGACCGCGCTCGAGGGCGGGGCGCTCGGCTGGCGCAAGGGGAGCGAGCTGCCCACCTTCCTGACCGATGTGGTCGCGAAGCTCAAGCCCGGTGAAGTCGCCGAGCCGCTGCGCACGCCCACCGGCTTCCACATCGTCAGGCTGAACGAGACGCGCGGCGCCACGCAGCAGTCGGTGGAGAACCAGATACACGTGCGGCACATCCTCATGAAGACCAACGCGCTCGCCGACGACGCCACCGTCAGGGGCAAGCTCGCGGCCATCCGCGAGCGGGTGCTCCAAGGCGAGGACTTTGCCGGTATCGCACAGGTAACTTCCGAGGATCCGGGGTCCGCAACCGAGGGCGGCGATCTCGGCTGGGCCGGCCCGAACAGCTTCGCCCCCGAGTTCGAGCAGGCGATTTCCGGGCTGCAGGACAACGAGATCAGCGAACCCTTCAAGACGCAGTTCGGCTGGCACATCGTGCAGATGCTCGGACACCGCCGCTTCGACAACAGCGACGAGCTGCGCCGCCGCCAGGCGGCCGAAGCGATCCGCGCCAGCAAGGCGGACGAGGAGACCGAGCTGTGGCTGCGGCAGATGCGCGATGAGGCGTACGTCGAATACAAGTCGTGATTCCGCGTATCGCGCTGACGTCCGGTGAGCCGGCGGGCGTCGGGCCGGAGCTGTGCCTGGCGGTGGCGCAGCGCGACCTCCCCTGCGAGCTGGTATGCATCGGCGATGCCGCGCTGCTCGCCGAGCGCGCGCAGCGCCTGAGCCCGGGACTCACCGTACGCCGCTACACGCCCGCCGCGGCGCGTGCCGCACACGTCCCCGGAATCCTGCCGGTGCTGCACCTGCCGCTCGCGGCGCCGAGCGTGCCGGGCCGTCCGGATGTGCAGAACGCGCGCTACGTGCTGGCGCTGCTGGATCGCGCGATCGAGGGCACTCTCGGCGGGGAGTTCGACGCCATCGTCACCGCGCCGGTGCACAAGGGCATCATCAACGATGCCGGCATCCCCTTCACCGGCCATACCGAGTACCTGGCGCAGCGCACGCACAGCGCGCGCGCCGTGATGCTGCTGGCGGCCGGGGAGCTGCGGGTGGCGCTCGCGACCACGCACCTGCCGCTGAAGGAGGTGAGCGCCGCGCTCTCGATCGAGTCGCTATGTGAGATCGCGACCCTCCTGGCGCGTGAGCTCGCCGAGCGCTTCGGCATCCCCCAGCCGCGCATCGCCGTTTGTGGCCTCAACCCGCACGCCGGCGAAGGCGGCCACCTGGGGGACGAGGAAATCCGCATCATCGCCCCGGCGATCGCGCGCCTGCGCAGTGCCGGCATCCGCGCCGAAGGGCCGCTGCCGGCCGACACCGCGTTCGTGCCGCAGGTGCTCGCGCGCTTCGATGCCGTGCTCGCCATGTACCACGACCAGGGCCTGCCGGTGGTCAAGCACGCCGGCTTCGAACGCACCGTCAACGTCACGCTCGGCCTGCCGCTGGTGCGCACCTCTCCCGATCACGGCACCGCGCTCGATCTGGCCGGCACCGGCCGCGCCGACGCCGGCAGTCTCATCGCCGCGGTGCAACTCGCGAGCCGGCTCGCCGCGCAGCGGCGCTGATGGCGCGCGGCACCCCGCGGGGGCATACGCCGCGCCGCAAGCGCTTCGGACAGCATTTCCTGCACGATCCCAAGGTCATCGCGCGCATCGTGGCGGCCCTGGCGCCCCAGCCGGGCGAGCACCTAGTGGAGATCGGACCGGGACGCGGCGCGCTCACCGAGCAGCTGCTCGGCTGCACCGGCTGCACGCTCGATGCCATCGAGATCGATCGCGACCTGGCGGCGGCGCTGCGCACGCGCTTCGGCGACCCGCGGCGCGCCGCGCTGCATCAGGGCGACGCGCTCGCCTTCGACTTCACGGCCCTGGCACGGCAGCGCGGCGGACGGCTGCGCATCGTCGGCAACCTGCCCTACAACATCTCCACCCCGCTGCTGTTTCACCTGCTGGCGCACGCCACGGCGCTCACCGACCTGACCGTCATGCTGCAGCGGGAGGTGGCGGCGCGCCTCAGCGCCCGGCCCGGCGATGCCGACTACGGGCGCCTCGCCGTGATGCTCGCCCCGCAGCTGCAGGCGCAGCGGCTGTTCGACGTCGGCCCGGGGGCGTTTCAGCCCCCGCCGCGCGTGTGGTCCGCGGTGGTGCGCCTCACGGTGCGCGCCGCGCCGGCCTTCGAAGTCAGCCCGCACTACGCGCCACTGGTGGCCGCCGCGTTCAGCCAGCGCCGCAAGACGCTGCGCAATGCATTAAGTCAGCTCCTGAGCCGCGAGGCCATCAGTGCCTGCGCCGTCGACCCCGGGGCGCGCCCCGAGACACTCACACCGCTGGAATTCAACACCCTGGCGCAGGCTCTCGACCGCGCTCGCTCCTGACGATAGTCTTGGGCCGACAGCGCGACAGGAGGGGTCCGCCATGGCGGTTTACGGTCGCATCCTGCTGGTCGTCGATCTGACAGATGACAGCCTGGCCATCGGCCGCAAGGCCCAAGCGCTCGCCGCGACGCTCGGTGCCGAGGTCGAGCTGCTGCACGTCGTGGAGTTTGTGCCGGTCGAGCCGATGGGTGAGACGCTGATGCCCGCGGTGCAGATTCTGGAGGAGCAGCTGGCGCGCGCGCGGCAGCGGCTCAGCCAGTTCGCCGCACAGCTCGGACTGCCGGGCGCCGCCTGTCACGTCGAGAGCGGCAACGTCAAGACCGAGATCGTGCGCGCCGCACGCGAGCGGCACGCGGATCTCATCATCCTCGGCAGCCGCGAGCGCCACGGGCTGTCGATTCTGGTAAATCTCACCGAGGACACCGTGCTGCACGCCGCGCCCTGCGACGTACTCGCGATGCGCGCCGGACGCGGCTCCTGAGGCGGCGCTACAATTGCGCCCATGAGCTCGACTGCGCACAAGATCCGGGTCGACGTCGAGACCAGCTATCTCGACGAGCAGTCCGATCCGCGCGAGGGGCGTTACGTTTTTTCCTACACCATCACCATCCGCAACGAGGGTCTGGTGCCGGCGCGGCTGCTGACGCGGCATTGGGTGATCACCGATGCCAACGGCAAGGTCGAGGAAGTGCGCGGCGACGGCGTGGTGGGCGAGCAGCCGTATCTGCAGCCCGGGCAGGGATTCCGCTACTCGAGCGGTGCGGTAATCGAGACCCCGGTGGGTGCCATGCAGGGCAGCTACCAGATGCTCGCCGACGACGGCGCGCAGTTCGACGCCCCGATCCTGCCCTTCCGGCTCGCCATGCCGGGCATTCTGCAGTGACGCGCTATGCCGTCGGCGACCTGCAAGGCTGTGATGAGGAGTTGCGCGCGCTGCTGGCGCGGCTGAAGTTCTCTCCCGACCGCGACCGGCTGTGGTTCGTCGGCGACCTGGTCAACCGCGGCCCGGGTTCGCTCGCGACGCTGCGCCTGGTGCGCGCGCTTGCCGACAACGCGGTGGTGGTGCTGGGCAATCACGATCTGCACCTGCTGGCGCTCGCGCACGGCGTGCACCGGCGCCGCAAGTCCGACACCCTCGACGAGGTGCTCGCCGCGCGCGATCGCGAAGCACTGCTCGAGTGGCTGCAGTCGCGCCCGCTGGCGCACGCGGAAGGCAACGATCTCATGGTGCATGCGGGACTGGTGCCGCAGTGGAGCGCGGCGCAGACGCTGTCGCTGGCGGGCGAAGTCGAGGGCGCGCTGCGCCGCGACCCGCTCGGCCTGTTCCAGCAGATGTACGGTAACGAGCCGCAGCGTTGGGACGAGGGCCTGACGGGCGCCGAGCGTCTGCGCTTCATCATCAACGTGCTGACGCGCCTGCGCATGTGCACGGCGGACGGGCGTGTGGATCTGTCCGTGAAGGGCCCGCCCCCGCCGTCCTCCTGCGCGCTGCGCCCGTGGTTCGAACACCGGCGGCGCGCCAGCCGCGGCGTGCGCGTGATCTTCGGACACTGGTCGGCGCTCGGCCTGGTGCAGCGCGACGGCGTCGTGGGCCTCGACACCGGCTGCGTGTGGGGCGGCGCGCTCACCGCGCTCGATCTGGACTCGGAGCGGCCGCCGGTCAGCCTGCCGTGCGCCGCTTACCAGAGCATCGGCAGCGACTGAAACTCACGGTGTGGCGAGTGCCGGCGCCCACGAGACCTGTATGTCGGGGGACTGCGCGGTGTAGACCTCCGGTGCGAGCTCCAGGTCGATGGGTTTCCCGGCGGTGCTGGAGATCGGCAGGCTCACGCGCTGCGCTGCGCGCACTTCCAGCACCCCGATGGCGCCCGGCGTGACCCGGAAGGCGATGCGCACCGGCCAGGTCGTGCCCTCGACCGGCTTGAGCGTGACGCCGCCGGAGCCGCTGGCAGCCGACAGGTCGACGAGCAGGGTGTTGCGCTTCCAGGACTGCGGGAAGCTGTCCGCGCCGGGTGCGCCCGTGATATCCAGCTCGTGCACCGGCGGCGGAGGCGGCGGCGCAGCATGGTGCCAGGGCCAGTGCCCCGAAAGATGGCTGCAGCCCCCCGCCAACAGCGCCACGGCGAGCGTCGCGGCGCGCTTCGCGACGCTGCGTTCCAGCCTTGACCGCATTGCACCCTCCTCGCGCCACTGCTGCAGCGCGTAACATACGCGAAAGGCACGGAGGACACATGCAAACCCCGCACGCTTTCAATTTCCGGCAGTGGATCGACGCCAACCGCGCGCAACTGAAGCCGCCGGTCGGCAACAAGCGCGTGTTCCAGGACGGCGACTTCATCATCATGGTGGTCGGCGGCCCGAACGCCCGCAAGGACTACCACGTCGATCCGGGACAGGAGTTCTTCTACCAGCTCGAAGGCGACATGGTGCTGAAGACCATGCAGGACGGCCGGGCGGTGGATGTGCCGATACGCGCCGGGGAAGTGCTGCTCATTCCGCCCAAGCTGCCGCATTCGCCGCAGCGTCCGGCCAACACCGTGGGACTGGTGATCGAGCGCCACCGCCAGAAGGGCGAGCTCGACGGCTTCCAGTGGTACTGCGAGCGCTGCGGCCACAAGCTGTACGAGGAGTTCTTCGAGCTCACCGACATCGAGCGGCAGTTTCCGCCGGTGTTCGAGCGTTTCTTCGCCAGCCTGCCGAAGCGCACCTGTGCACGCTGCGGCACGATCATGGAGCGCTCCTAGGTGCAGGCGCGCATCGCGGTCGCCGGGCGCGAGGTCAGCGTCGACCTGTCGCGCCCGGCCGATCTCGCCCTGGCGCTGGATTTCTCCGGCCCACAGCCGCGGCACTTCGGCGCGCCGCGCGCCGGCTCGCGCCCGTTCGAGGTGCCCGGTTTCCGCGGCTCGGTAGAGCGCGGCGCGAGCTGCAACTGCGAGCTCATCTCGCTAGTCCCGCACTGCAACGGCACCCACACCGAGTGCGCAGGCCATCTGACCCGCGAACGCCTTGATGCCTACCGCGTGGCGCCCGCGGGGCTGCTGCCGGCACTGGTGCTGTCGGTGCGCCCCGAGCCCGCAGCTCCCGCCGGCGAGAGCAGCCAGCCACCGCCCAGGGCCGCCGACACACTGATCACGCGCCGGCTGCTCGAGCGCGCGCTGCCGCCGCAGGCGCCGTTCGCACCCTGCGCACTCGTCATCCGCACGCTCCCCAACACGCCCGACAAGCGCGTGCGCGATTACAGCGCGCACACCCCGCCGTACCTGTCGCAGGAAGCGGCGCAGTGGCTGGTCGATCAGGGCATCCTGCATCTGGTCGTCGACGTACCCTCGATCGATCGCGCCCACGACGACGGGCGCCTCACGGCCCACCGGATCTTCTTCGGCCTGCCCCCGGGTGTGACCCAGCTCGCGGCCGCGCAGCGTGCCACGGCCACGGTCACCGAGCTGGCGTTCATTCCGGACACGGTGCCCGACGGCGCATATCTGCTGGAGCTGCAGGTGCCGCCGCTGAGCGGTGATGCGGTCCCGAGCCGGCCGCTGCTGTACCGCCTGGCGGGGGACGCACCATGAGCACGGCCGCCGCGCGCGAGCAGGCGCGCCAGCGTGACGCGGCCGATCCGCTGGCGCACTTTCGCGAGCGCTTCGCGCTGCCGCGCGATGCGCACGGCGCGCCACTGGTGTACCTGTGCGGCCATTCGCTCGGGCTGCTGCCGCTTGCCGCACGCGAGCTGGTCGCCGAGGAGCTCGAGGACTGGGCGCGACTCGGGGTCGAGGGGCACGAGCACGCACGCCGGCCCTGGATCCCGTATCACGAGAATCTGACCGCCGGGCTCGCCGCCCTCACCGGAGCCCACCCGAGCGAGGTCGTGGCCATGAACTCGCTCACGATGAACCTGCACCTGATGCTCGCGAGCTTCTACCACCCACGGGGCCAGCGCCGGCGCATCCTGATCGAGGCAGGGGCGTTCTCCTCGGATCGTCATGCGGTGGCTTCGCAGATTGCCTGGCGCGGTCTCGACCCCGAGACCGAGCTGATCGAGCTCGCCCCGCGCGCCGGCGAGGCGCTGCTCACGATGCCGCAGATCGAGGCGTGCCTCGAGCAGCACGGCGCGGAGATCGCGCTGGTGCTGTGGCCGGGCGTGCAGTTCCGCACCGGCCAGGCGTTTGACCTGGGACGCATCGGGCGCCTGGTGCGCGCGCACGGGTGCCTGCTCGGCTTTGATCTCGCGCACTCGATCGGCAACGTGCCTATGGAGCTGCACGGCAGCGACGCGGATTTCGCCGTCTGGTGCAGCTACAAGTATCTCAACGGCGGCCCGGGCGCGATCGGCGGTTGCTTCGTGCACCAGCGTCACGCGGAAGCGCAGCCGCGCGATCGCCACGCAGGTGCGCTGCCCGGAGCGCGGCTGGCCGGCTGGTGGGGGCACGAGGAGCCGACCCGCTTTCTGATGGAGCCGCAGTTCCGGGCCTCCGCCGGCGCGGCCGCCTGGCAGGTGAGTAACCCCTCGGTGCTCGCGGCGGCCCCGCTCATCGCCTCGCTCAGGATCTTCATGGAAGCCGGCATCGCGAACCTGCGCACCAAGTCGGTGGCGCTCACCGACTACCTGGAAGAGCTGCTGCGCCCGCTGCAGCCGCAGGTGCAGATCCTCACCCCGCACGCGAGCGCCGAGCGCGGCTGCCAGCTGTCGCTGCGGATCACCAGCGGTGCCGCACGCGGGCGGCGCGCGTTCGAGGCGCTCACCTCGCGCGGGGTGGTGGTCGACTGGCGCAGCCCCGACATCATCCGCGTCGCGCCCGTGCCGTTGTACAACCGCTTCGAGGACGCGTGGCTGTTTGCCCGCGCACTCGGCGAAGTGCTCGCGGAAGCCGCGTGAGCGCCGGCGCGGTCCGTGGCATCAACATCGTGGGCGCCGGCCTGGCCGGAGGGCTGCTCGCGCTGCTGCTGGCGCGGCGTGGGCTCAGCGTCTCACTTTACGAGCGCCGCCCCGATCCGCGCCAGAGCACGCCCGAGCGCGGCCGCTCGATCAATCTGGCGCTGGCAGCGCGCGGCATACGCGCGCTGGAGCGCGCCGGTGTGATGGAGCGCGTGCGGCCGCTGCTGATCCCGATGCGCGGTCGCATGGTGCACGAGCCCTCCGGGCGCGAGGTGCTGCAGCCCTACGGGCAGCGCGAGCACGAGGTCATCTACTCGGTAGGACGCGCGAACCTCAACCGCGCGCTGATAGAGGAAGCGGCGCGCTACGCCGGCGTCAGCGTGCGCTTCAACCACCTCTGCCTGGGCGCGGACCTGCAGCACGACCGGCTGCACTTCCGCGATCAGGCCGGCGGCGGGGTGCGCGAGACGCCGCTCACGCCCACCATTGCCACCGATGGCGCCGGCTCGGTGCTGCGCGGCAGCCTGGCGGCGGTCGGACAGGTGCAGGTGCGCGAGGAATGGCTCGACCACGATTACCGGGAACTCACCATCCCCGCCCCTGCCGCCGATGCGCTCGAGCGGCACGCGCTGCACATCTGGCCGCGCGGCGGGTTCATGCTGATCGCGCTGCCCAACACCGACGGCAGCTTCACCGCCACCCTGTTCCTGCCGCGCGAGGGGGTGACGAGCTTCGCCGCGCTCGCCACGCCCGCGGCGGTGTCGCAATTCTTCAAGCACGAGTTCCCGGACGCCGTGCCGCTGCTGCCGGAGCTCACCGCGCAGTTCACGGCCCACCCGCAGGGGCAGCTTGGCACGGTGCATACGGCCCCCTGGCACGTCGCCGGGCGCGCGCTGCTGCTCGGGGACGCCGCCCACGCGATCGTACCCTTCCACGGCCAGGGCATGAACGCCGCGTTCGAGGACTGCACGGCGCTGGATGAACTGCTCGCCGGCGGCGGCGGCGACTGGCAGGCGCTGTTCGCCGAGTTCGAGCGGCTGCGCCGACCCAACACCGACGCCATCGCGCGCATGGCCCTCGAGAACTACGGCGAGATGCGCAACGCGGTGCTCGATGCCGCCTTCGTGCGCCGCCAGGCGCTCGCCATGGCACTCGAGCGGCGCTTCCCCGACCGCTTCATCCCGCGCTATTCGATGGTCATGTTTCATCCCGAGATCCCGTACGCCGAAGCGCAGCGGCGCGGTGCGGTGCAGTCCAGGCTGCTGGAGGAACTCGACACCAGCGACGCAGGGGCCGACGACGCGCTGGCGGAGAAGCTGGTGACCGAGCGCCTGGCGCCGATCGCCGGCGCACCGTGAGCGCCAGCGTTCAGGGCGACGCCCTGCGCGTCCGGCGCCTGCGCGAGCTCGGCGAGCGCGAGATCGCGGGGCTCAGTCGGGTGCTGAGCGACTGTGTCACGGGCGGCGCCTCGGTCGGCTTCCTGTTGCCGATGCCCGAGTCAAAGGCGTCCGCCTACTGGCGCAGCCTCGCCGCGAGCGTGGCGCGCGGCACGCGGCTGGTGCTCGCGGCCGAAGACGCCTCGGGCACGATCGTCGGCACCGTCCAGCTGCTTCTGGAGCAGCCGGAGAACCAGGCGCATCGCGCGGACCTCGCCAAGATGCTGGTCGACCGGCGCGCCCGCCGGCACGGCATCGGCGCGGCGCTGCTCGGGGCCGCGGAGCGCGAGGCGGCTGCCGCAGGCAAGACCCTGTTGGTCCTCGATACCGCCGCCGCGGAAGCGGCGCGGCTGTACGCACGTTACGGCTGGCAGCGCTGCGGGGCCATCCCCGGTTATGCGTTGTGGCCTGACGGGACGCCGTGCGCGACCACGGTGTTCTTCAAGCCGCTGACACGCTAAGCGCGCCCTGCGGGGGGGTGGTTCAGTGGTGGCGCGGTGTGGCCGGAGCGTTGCGGCGTTCGAGCGTCACGAAAGTGACCGGATAGGCGTGGCGCTCATCCGCCGGGTGCATACGGCACTCGACGTCTGCCCATTGGGTGGCGTCGAACTCCGGGAAGTAAGTGTCGCCCGGAACGTCCGCCTGCACGTGGGTGAGATAGATGCGTCGTGCGAAGGGCAGCACCAGGCGGTAAATCTCGGCACCACCGATCGCCACCAGCTCCTCGTTTCCCGCCGCGCGTGCCAGCGCCTCCTCCACCGAGTGCACCACGCTCACCCCAGCGGCGGACCAGCTGCGGTCACGCGTGAGCACCAAGTTGTCGCGCCCGGGCAGCGGGCGACCGATGGACTCGAAGGTCTTGCGACCCATGAGGAGCGGTTTGCCGAGCGTGAAGGTCTTGAAGCGCTTCAGGTCTTCCGGCAGACGCCAGGGGAGCGTGTTGTCGCGCCCGATGACCCCGTTCTGCGCCATGGCCACGATCAGGGATATGAAGGGCTCGGGGGCGCTCATGCGGAGGCATTATTGCAAGTGCAGCCGCAGCAAAGCCATCTGTCGGCGCGATGAGACGCCGCGCTAGATCTCCACGGCGGTGTTGAGGATCACCACGTCGCGGAACGGCATGCGGAAGAATTCCGCCGCCTGGGTGCTGTACTGCTGCATGCGCGCGAACAGGCGGCGCTGCAGGCCGCGCAGTCCCGGCAACGGACGCGCCCGCACCACGTGGCGGCCCACGAAGAACGAGCTGTCCTCGGTGAACACCCGCAGACCGCGCGCCCGGCACGCCTTGAGCGCCTCGGCGACGTCGGGCGTCTCCATGAAGCCGAAGCGCGCGGTTATGTAGAACACGCCCGGCACCGCCTCCTCGATGCGCAGCCGCCGCACCGGGTCCTGACGCGGCGTGTCGGCGATCTCGACGTTGAGGATGATGACGCGCTGGTGCACCACGCCGTTGTGCTCGATGTTGCGGATCAGGGCCGAGGGCACGAGGTTGGCGTTGCTGGCGAGGAACACGCCGGTGCCGGGCACGCGGTGCACGCCCGCCACCAGCTTCGGGAGCTCCGAGCGCGGCACGGCGAGCTTGGCGAGCGCGGCGCGCAGCTCGAGGCGCCCGTTGCGCCAGGTGTAGAAGATCAGGCACAGGATTGCCCCCAGGGTGAGCGGGATCCAGCCGCCGTTCGGCACCTTGGTGAGGTTGCCGGCCACGAAGGCGAGATCGACGATCAGCATCAGGCCGAAGAGCCCGGTGACCTGCCACTTCGGCCAGTTCCACTGCGTGGCGGCGACGAACGCGCCGAGGATGGTGGTCACGACCATCGTGCCCACCACGGCCGCACCGTACGCCCCGCCGAGTGCATCCGAGGAGCCGAAGCCGACCACGAACAGGACGACCGCGGGGAACACCAGCCAGTTCACGATCGGCACGTAGATCTGTCCCTGCTCGAGTGCGGAGGTCTGCAGCACGCGCAGCCGCGGCAGCAGATCGAGGTGCACGGCCTGGCGCGCCATGGAGAAGGCCCCGGAGATCGTGGCCTGGGAGGCGATCACAGTGGCGGCAGTGGCGAGGATCACGAGCCAGGGCAGCAGCGTCGCCGGCACCAGGTGATAGAGCGGGTGCGGGACCGCATGACCGAGCTCGAGCAGCATCGCCCCCTGGCCGAAGTAGTTGAGCACCAGCGCCGGCCCGACCAGCGCGGACCAGGCGATGCGCACCGGCTGCTTGCCGAAGTGGCCCATGTCCGCGTACAGCGCCTCGCCGCCGGTGATGGCGAGGAATACCGCGCCGATGATGGCGAGCGCTACTCCCGGGCGGTGAAACAGCAGCTCGAGGCCGACGTACGGGTTGAGAGCTAGGAACACCTGCGGGTGGCGCACGAGCGGCATCGCGCCGATCACCGCGATTGCGAAGAACCACACGACCATGACGGGGCCGAAGAGCGCCGCGACCCGGGCCGTACCGCGGCGCTGGTAGGCAAACAGCACCGCCAGTATCGCGATGGTCACCGGGATCACCCAGCGCTGAAAGTTCGGGTCCAGCACCTCCAGGCCCTCCACCGCGCTCAGCACCGAAATCGCGGGCGTAATGAGCGCGTCGCAGAAAAAGAACGCCGTGCCCGCCAGCGCCAGTGCCACCGCGGTCTTGGCCCAGGTGCTGCCGGTGATGAGACGCCGCTGCGCGAGCGCGAACAGCGCCAGGATCCCACCCTCGCCCTGGTTGTCGGCCCGCATGATCACCGTCAGGTACTTCAGGGTGACGGAGATCGCCAGACTCCAGAAAATCAGCGACAGCACCCCGAGTACCGCCTCGGCGTTGAAGCTTCCGGCGGCGCCGAGCGCCGACTCCAGCGCGTACAGCGGGCTGGTGCCGATGTCGCCGTACACGATGCCGGTACAGGCGACCACACTGGCCAGAGTGACGCGACGCGACTGATTCATGATCCCGGCTCAGACCCGGCGCGCGCGGCGTTTGCGCCGCGCTGGCCACAGCATCGTGCCGCGGCAGCCCTTGAAGCCGCAGCGACAGGCGAACACCGCATCGATGTCAGGCGGGTCGTCCGGCTCGCGCTGGATCTGGTAGTCGTAGGTGAGTTCCTCACCGGGCTCGATGTTGCGGATCGCGTCGATGAATACACGCCGGTTCTCGATCACCGACTCGCAGTTCGGCTCGCAGGCGTGATTGACGAAGCGGGCCTCGTTACCGTCCACGCCCGCATCGATCACGGTGCGGGCATCGACGATGAAGAGAAAGGTATGGTTGTCGTGTGTGTCCTTGTCGGCGTAGCGGCGATCGGCCTCGGCGTGCGTCACGCGCGCGCCCAGGTACTCGATGACGCGCGTGCCCTTGGCGATGCGCCGCAGCGCAAACACGCCGCGGCCGTGCACCGGAGACTCGCGCACTTCGATGAATCGCTCCCTCTGCTCGCGGCCCTCGCCACTCATACCGCCACCGACGCCTTGATGGGGGCGTGATGCTGGTAATTCAGGAACTCGAAGTCCTCGTACTGGTACTCGAAGATGCTCGCCGGCCGGCGGCGGATCTGCAGCCGCGGCAGCGGCAGCGGGGTACGTGACAACTGCAGGTCGGCCTGCTCGAGATGGTTGCGGTACAGGTGGCAGTCACCCCCGGTCCACACCAGCTCCCCGGGCGTCAGGTCGCACTGCTGCGCGAACATGTGCAGCAGCAGCGCGTAGCTGGCGATATTGAACGGCACCCCGAGAAACATGTCGCAGCTGCGCTGATAGACCTGGCAGGACAGCCGCCGCTGCGCCACGTAGAACTGGAAGAACATGTGGCACGGCATGAGCGCCATGCGCTGCAGCTCGCCCACGTTCCAGGCACTGACGATGATGCGGCGCGAATCGGGATCGGTGCGCAGCAGCTGTACCGCCTGCGCGATCTGATCGATGGTGCGGCCGTCAGCCCCCGCCCAGGCACGCCACTGCTTGCCGTACACCGGACCCAGATCACCGTGCGCATCGGCCCACTCGTCCCAGATGGTGACGCCCTGCTCGCGCAGCCAGGCAACGTTCGTTTCCCCGCGCAGAAACCACAGCAGCTCGTAGATCACCGAGCGCAGATGAATCTTCTTGGTGGTGACCAGCGGGAAGCCGGCCTCGAGATCAAAGCGCAGCTGCTGGCCGAACAGCGAGCGCGTGCCGGTGCCGGTGCGGTCGTCCTTGGGTACGCCGTCCGTACGGATGCGGCGCATGAGCTCGAGATACTGTTTCATTGCGCCACGGCGGCAAAGTTGCCCGACGGCATACGCACCCGGTATGCCCACGCCAGCATCGCGATGCCGGCGATGATCATCGGCAGCGACAATGCCTGCCCCTCGGTGAACCAGCCGCCGGCGAGGTAGCCGATCTGCTCATCCGGTACGCGTACGAATTCCACCAGGAAGCGCGACACGCCGTAGATGAGCAGGAACAGCGCGGAGGGTGCCAGCCGCGGCCGCGGCCGCGCGCTATAGGTCCAGAGCACCGCGAACATCACCAGCCCCTCGAGCGTCGCCTCGTAGAGCTGCGAGGGGTGGCGCACCTGACCGTTGTAGAGGAAGCCCCACGGCACGGTGGTGACCTTGCCCCACAGCTCGCCATTGATGAAGTTGCCGAGGCGGCCGAAGAACAGCCCCAGTGCCGGCAGCGGCGCGGTGTAGTCGTAGACGTCGGCCACGTTGCGGCCGCGGCGCCAGGCGAACAGGGTGAGCGCCACGACGACCCCGAGCAGGCCGCCGTGAAAGGACATGCCGCCTTCCCAGATCTTCACCGGGTACCACGGGTCGCTCGCCCAGAAGCTCAGCCCGTAGAAGAGCACGTAGCCGACGCGTCCGCCGAGGATGACGCCCAGCATGGCGAAAAAAATCAGATCATCGACGTCGTTCGGCCTCCAGGTCGAGCCGGGCCGTGCGGCACGGCGCCGCGCCAGCCACCAAGCGCTCGCAAAGCCGAGCAGATACATGATGCCGTACCAGTGCACCTTGATCGGCCCGATCGAGAAGGCCACCGGATTGATGGCGGGATAGCTGATCATGAGGCGCGCAGTTTAGCCGACGGCACGCGTCACGCGGCAGAAGAACGCCTTGAGATAGCGGGTCTCGGGAATGGCCGGGTGCACGGGGTGGTCGGGTGATTGGCCGCCCGCCTCCAGCACCTGCACGAATCGGCCAGCATGGCGCGCCGCGCCCTGAATCGCTTCCAGCAGCGCAGCGGCGGCCAGATGGTACGAGCACGAACACGACACCAGCACGCCCTCTGCGGCCAGGACCGCGAGCGCGAGCTGGTTGAGCTTACGGTAGGCGGCCTGGCCCTGCGGAATGTCCTTCTTGCGTTTGATGAAGGCCGGCGGGTCGAGGATCACGACATCGAAGCGCTCGCCCTGCTCGGCCAGCGCCTTGAGCGCATCAAAAGCATCGTCACGGGTGCTGGTAAGGCTCGTGCCGTTGCGGGCGGCGTTGGCGTGTGCGAACTCCAACGCCGCCTGCGATGAGTCGACGCAGTGGGCGCGGGCAACACCGTGGGCCAGCGCACTCAGCGCCCAGGCGCCCACATAGGAGCACACATCCAGCACGCGCGCCCCCGGTGAAACATAACGCGCCAGGCGCGCACGGTTGGCGCTCTGGTCGTAGAACCAGCCGGTCTTCTGCCCGCCGACGAGCGGCGCCCTGAAGTTGAGGCCCGCCTCCACCACCTCGATCTCCGCGGGAACCTCGCCGAAGCCAACCTCCGCCAGCTGCGGCAGATGCTCGAGCGCGCGGGCCGCCGAATCGTTCTTCCAGAACAGACCGCGCGGGTTCACCACCTTGCGCACGGCCGCCTCGACTTCCCCCTTCAGCGCCTCCATTCCGGCAGTGGCGATCTGCCCGACCACCACCTCGCCGTAGCGATCGAGCACCAGTCCCGGCAGCAGGTCCGACTCGCCGTACACCCAGCGGCAGTAGCGTGCATCGCCGAGCCGCGTGCGCAGCGCGAGCGCGGCCGTGAGCCGGCGCTCGATGAGCGGCGCGTCGACCGGCTGCGACGCGTCGCGCGAGAGGATGCGGGCGCAGATGAGGGCATGGGGATTCACGCACACCCACCCAAGGAAGGCATCGCGCGCGGAGCGCAGCTCTGCCACCGCACCGGCGGCGAAGCCGGTGAGTGGGGTGCGCTCGGTGTCGACCTCGTTGCTGAACACCCACAGGTGCCCGGCCACGAGGCGCCGCTCCTCGCCGCGCTTCAGCCGCAGCACGCGCTCGGGCGCTGTCGCGGAGGCAGTGGGCAGGGGTGTCGGATGGGACATGAAATGGCCGCGGGCAACAGGGGTGCGGAGTATACAATCCCGGGCAACCGATCACTCACGAGCCGCGCCCGCGTGAAGGCCGAAGCCACCCCGCAGCACACCAACCATCTCGTCAACGAGACGAGTCCATACCTTCGCAAGCACGCTCACAATCCCGTCGAATGGTACGCATGGGGTCAGAAGGCGCTCGAGCGAGCACGTAGTGAAGAAAAGCCCATCCACCTGAGCGTGGGATACAACGCCTGCCATTGGTGTTCTGTACTCGAGCAAGAGAGCTTCGAGGACGAGGCTACGGCGCGCATCCTCAACGACAACTTCGTCAACATCAAGGTCGATCGCGAAGAGCGTCCTGACATCGACCGCATCTACCAGATCGCGCAGCAGATGCTCACGCAGCGCAGCGGCGGCTGGCCACTCACGATGTTCCTGACGCACGACGACCAGCGGCCGTTCTTCGGCGGCACCTACTTTCCCAAGGAGGCGCGCTTCGGTTTGCCGGCATTCAAGGACGTGCTGCTGCGCGTGGCCGAGTACTACCGCGAGCATCGCGGCGAGCTGCGCAAGCAGAACAATGCGCTCATGGAAGCGTTCGCGCAGCTGAATCCACCGGCGGCGCCAGCCGACACCGAGCTGACCGACGCTCCCCTGCAGGCGTGCCGCGCGCAACTCGCGCGCAGCTTCGACAGCCACTACGGCGGGTTCGGCGGCGCGCCGAAGTTCCCGCACCCGCAGAGCATCGAGCGGCTGCTGCGCGACTGGCGTGCCACCGCCCACGAGCCCGAGCCCGACCTGCAGGCGCTGTACATGGCGACCTTCACGCTGCGGCGCATGGCCGAAGGCGGCATCTACGATCAGCTCGGGGGCGGGTTCTGCCGCTACTCGGTGGACGAGCGCTGGACGATTCCGCACTTCGAGAAGATGCTCTACGACAACGGCGCGCTGCTCGCCGTCTACGCGGAAGCGGCGCTGGCGAGCGGCGATGAGTTCTATGCGCGCCTCGCGCTGGAGACCGCTGGCTGGCTGACGCGCGAGATGCAGTCCCCGCAGGGCGCCTTCTACTCCAGCCTGGACGCCGACTCGGAAGGACACGAGGGCAAGTTCTACGTGTGGGATCGCGAGACGGTGCGCGCGGCACTCACTGCCGACGAATACGCGGCGTTTGCCCCGCGCTACGGCCTGGATCAGCCACCGAACTTCGAAGGGCATTGGCACCTGTACGGGGTCGCCGCGCTCGAGGACGTGGCGCGGCAGGTGAACAGGCCCGTGGCCGAGGTCGAGGTGCTGCTGTCCGCGGCGCGCGCCAAGCTGCTGCAGCTGCGCGCCGCGCGCGTGCGCCCGGCGCGTGACGACAAAATCCTGGCCTCGTGGAACGCGCTCGCCATCCGCGGACTGGCGATGGCCGCGCGCGCCCTGGCACGCGCGGATCTGGCGCAGTCGGCAACGCGCGCCGTGGAATTCGTGCGCGGTACGCTGTGGCGTGACGGCCGGCTGCTCGCCACCTATATGGACGGGCGCGCGCATCTGAACGCCTACCTCGATGACTATGCGTACCTGGCCGACGCGTTGCTCGAGCTGCAACAGGTGCGCTTCCGCGCCGATGAGCTGCACTTCGCGCAGGAGCTCATGAAGGTGGTGCTGGCGCACTTTCAGGATACCGAGGCCGGCGGCTTCTATTTCACCTCCGATGATCACGAGGCGCTCATTCACCGCTCGCGGACTTTCGCCGACGACGCCATCCCGTCCGGCAACGGCATCGCCGCGCGGGTGCTGCTGCGGCTCGGACACCTGCTCGGCGAGCCGCGCTACCTCGCCGCCGCCGAGCGCACCCTGCGCGCCGCGTGGCCGGCGCTCAGCCGCTACCCGCAGGCGCACGTGACCCTCATCAACGCACTTGAGGAGCTGCTGGAGCCGCCCGAGACCGTGATCCTGCGCGGCGAGGCGCGCACCATTGAGGGCTGGCGCGCGGAGCTGGCGCGGGTGTACGCGCCGCGCCGCCTGGTGCTGGCGATTCCGGCGCAGACTCCGGAGCTGCCGCCAGCGCTCGCCGACAAGCCCTCGCGCGCCGCACCGGTGGCCTACATCTGTCGCGGCAGCACCTGCTCGCCTCCGATCGACTCGCTCGAGAGCCTTACCGAGCAGCTGCGCGCCGTCGACCCGCCCTGAGCGCGGTGCCCGGCATCGCGGTCGCCTCAGCAGCGTCGAACTAACGACCCTGCAGCTGCCGCCCCAGGCGGTCCAGGTGAGCCGCGGTGCCGCGCTCGCGCGCTGCGGTCCCGTCCGTTCCCTGCGTGCCGTCGAGGAACGCAACCTGCTCGGTGAAGACGAGCCGGGTGGAGGTTGCGTGCGCTCGCAGCTCCACCGTGGCGAGCGAGGTGGAGTGCAGCGTGTCGTTCAGGTGCATGTCGTAGACGTACACGAGCCGCTCGTCCGTCACGACGTCGTGATAGTGCGCCGTGAAAAGCGTGTCGCGGCCGCTGGCCGCGAAGCGGCCGTGCAGCAGCTCCCGCCCCCCGACCCTCAGATCGAGCTCGCGTCGCACCGCGATCCAGCCGTCCGGCCCGATGAACCAGCGCGCCTTGAGTTCCGGGTCCGTCCAGGCCGCGTACACCTGCGCCGGCGGGACGGGATAGATGCGCTCGAGGGTGAACGTTCCGTGTGCAACGGGTGCGGTGGTCATTTGCGGCTTCCTTTCTGCTGCGCCGCGAGCAGTGCCCCCAGGCGGTCGAGGCGCCGTGCCCACAGCGCGCGGCGCTGTGACAGCCAGCCCTCCGCCGCATGCAGCGCCTCCGGCTCGAGACGACAGGACCGCACCCTCCCGGCCTTGCGGCTGCGCAGCAGTCCGCTCTCCTCCAGCAGCTGCACGTGCTGCACGACCGCAGCCAGCGACATGTCGAGCGGCGCGGCGAGCTCGCTGACGGACGCCTCCCCGCCGGAAAGACGCTCGAGGATCGCGCGCCGCGTGGGGTCGGCGAGTGCCCGGAACACCTGGTCGAGTTTATAGTTAAGCATCTACTTAACTTTATATCGGCTCGCGTCAATAGTCAATAAAATACTTAACTATTGGTTCGCCGTCGCTGCGGCGTGGCGCGGCTCAGCTTCAGGACAGCAGCTCGACGTTGCCGCCGATGGCGGCGGTGTTGATGCTGAGGGTGCGCTCGGTGGCGAAGCGCAGCAGGTAGTGCGGCCCGCCGGCCTTCGGACCCGTGCCTGACAGTCCCTGCCCGCCGAAGGGCTGCACTCCGACCACCGCACCGATCATGTTGCGGTTGACGTAGGTGTTGCCGACCGGCAGGGAGCGGAACACGTGTTGCGCGACGCTCTCCAGGCGGCTGTGCACGCCGAGCGTGAGTCCGTAGCCGGTGCTGCGGATCGCCGCGAGCACCTTCGGCAGCTCGCCGCTGCGGTAGCGCGCGACGTGCAGGATCGGGCCGAACTCCTCGCTCTTGAGCTGATCGAGGCTCTTGAGCTCGAACAGCTGGGGCGCGAAGTAGTGCCCGTGCGGCAGGGCCGGGTCGAGCTCGCAGGCGTAAAGGAGCTTCGCCTCCTTGCGCATGCGTGCCGCGTGCCGCACAAGACGCTCCCGGGCGGCTTCGCTGATCACCGGACCCACGTCGGTGGCGACGCTTGCCGGGTCGCCGATACTCAGCACCCGCATCGCGCCGATCAGCATCTCGATCACCCGGTCGGCGATCTCCTCCTGCAGGTACAGCACGCGCAGCGCCGAGCAGCGCTGGCCGGCGCTCGTGAACGCCGAGGTCACGGCGTCATCCACCACCTGCTCGGGCAGCGCGGTGGCATCGACCACCATGGCGTTGACGCCGCCGGTCTCGGCGATGAGCGGCACGATGGGACCGTCGCGGTGCGCCAGCGTGCGGTTGATGGTGGCGGCAGTGGCAGTCGAGCCGGTGAAGGCCACGCCTGCGAGCGCCGGGTGCGTGAGCGCCAGCGCACCGAATGCCGGCCCGTCCGCCGGTGTCAGCTGCAGCACCGCCGCCGGTACGCCGGCCTCGTGCAACAGCCGGGTCATGGCGTGCGCGATCAGCGGCGTCGCCGGCGCGGGCTTTGCCACCACCGCATTGCCCGCCATGAGCGCGGCGGTGATCTGCCCGGTGAAGATCGCCAGCGGAAAATTCCACGGGCTGATGCACACGAACACCCCGCGCCCCTGCAGTGTGAGGGTGTTGCGCTCGCCGGTCGGCCCGGGCAGCAGCTCGGGCGCGCCGAACAGCTCGCGGCCGCGCGCCGCGTAGTAACGGCAGAAGTCCACCGCCTCGCGCAGCTCCGCGACCGCGTCCGGCAGCGTCTTGCCGGCCTCGCGCACCAGCAGGCTCAGGAATTCGCCGCGCCGCTGCTGCAGCAGGTCGGCGGCCTTCTCGAGCGTCGCCGCGCGCTCGCCGGCCGGGAGCGCGTCCCAGTCCGGCTGCGCCGCCGCGGCCGCCTGCATGGCGGCGCTGATCTCCGCCGCACTGGCATCCCGCGTGTAGCCCACGACCTGCGTGGCATCCGCCGGGGAGACGACCGGCACGCTGAGCTCGGTCGCGCTGCGGCCGCTCAGGAGCGGGCCGCCCTCGTGGCCGGTGGAGGCGTGCGCCCGCAGCTCGGCCTCGAGTTCGGCGAGCGCGACCGGATCGCCGAAGTCCTCGCCTTGCGAATTGGCCCGTTCGGAACCGAACAGCGCCTGCGGCTCGCGCACGCGCGCCGCCCCGGAGTCCTCGGCGCTGAGGGAGGCGATCGGATCGCGCACTACCTGCTCCACCGGAATCTGTGGGTTCATGAACTGGTGCACGAAGGAGCTGTTGGCGCCGTTCTCGAGCAGGCGCCGCACCAGATACGGCAGCAGCTCCTCGTGCGTGCCCACCGGGGCATACACGCGCACCGGCGGCAGGAGCGCCATCTCGGCGCGCGCCGCCTCGTACAGCGCCTCGCCCATGCCATGCAGACGCTGGAACTCGTAACTGGCCCCGCTCGGGGCCAGCTCCAGCACCGCCGCGACTGTGTAGGCGTTGTGGGTGGCGAACTGCGGATAGATAACCTCGCCTGCGGCGAACAGGTGGCGCACACACTCGAGATAGCTGGCATCGGTAGCCGCTTTCGAGGTGTAGACGGGAAAGCTCGCGAGCCCGCGCTCCTGGGCGCGTTTGATCTCGCTGTCCCAGTACGCGCCCTTCACCAGGCGCACGCTCATGCGCCGGCCGGTTGCGCGCGCGAGCTGCGCGACCCACTGCAGCACCAGCGGCGCGCGGCGCCCATAGGCCTGCACCGCCAGTCCCAGACCGTCCCAGGCGCGCGTCGCCTCATCGCGAGCCAGCGCCTCGAGGATGTCGAGCGAAATATCGAGCCGGTCGGCCTCCTCCGCGTCGATGGTGAAGCCGATGCCGGCGGCGGCGGCCTGGCGCGCCAGCTCCCGCATACGTGGCGCGAGCCGCTCGTGCACGCGCGCGCTCTGCAGCAGCGTGTAGCGCGGCTCGAGCGCCGAGAGCTTCACCGAGATGCCGGAGCGCGCGTGCGTGGTCCCCGAGGTGCGCTGCCCGAGCGCCTCGATGGCGTGGGCGTAGGCGGCGAGGTAACGCTGCGCATCAGCCTCGGTGCGCGCCCCTTCCCCGAGCACGTCAAACGAGCACAACGCCAGTTCCGGCTCGCCGTCCGCGCGCGCGAGCGCCGCATCGATGGTCTCCCCGACGATGAAGGCGTGGCCGAGCAGCTGCATCGACTGGCGCAGCGCGGCGCGCACCACCGGGGCGACCATGGGCTTGGTGAGACTGGCGGGCGAGAACTCCCCGGAGAGCTCGCGCGTGACGTCCGGCAGCAGCCGCCCCGCGGCCCCGAGCAGCGTGAAGCCGGTGCGCAGCAGCAAGTCGGTGTCGCCGGGCACCCCGGCGTCGCGGATCGAGGCGAGCCGCTCCGCGATCAGCTGGTCGGCCCGCCGGGGATCGGGCGTGCGCAGCAGCGCCTCCGCGAGGCTCATCAGCGCCTTGCCCTGCGCGCTGTCGAGCGGGAACTGCTCGAGCATGCGCTCGATGAGCGGACGCGAGCGGGTATCGGCGCGCGCCACTTCCACCCAGCGCGCCGCACGCTCGCTGGCGCGCGCCAGGGCCGGCTGCTCGGCCGAGAGATCGGCGAGCGCCTCGCCCGAGGCCGCCGTCTCCGGCCGCAGCGTCGCGGCGCGCAGCTGCGCGCGCAGCTGCGTCAATGCGTCCGCACCCTCGATCGATTGCGCTGCACCCATCGTGACCTGCCGGTAAATTAGTGAATTGCTCTTATCCTACCGGCATATTTAGAGAAAAATATTCCGTTTTGGCCGGCTCAATAGTTAAATTGACTGCCATGACCCACAAAACGCCCGCCCCGCCCCAAGTCCCGGCTCCCGA
The DNA here is from genome assembly GCA_964489185.1 of uncultured Steroidobacteraceae bacterium. Taxonomy (GTDB): domain Bacteria; phylum Pseudomonadota; class Gammaproteobacteria; order Steroidobacterales; family Steroidobacteraceae; genus 13-2-20CM-66-19. Next base: position 361,360 of record CAZAXR010000037.1, read on the forward strand.
GCGGGAACTGGATCGCATCGATCGACGTCTGCTCGTGCTGCTGCAGCAGGACGGGCGGGCGAGCATCTCGCAGCTCGCGCGCGAGGTGCATCTGACAGTGACGCCGACCCTGGAGCGCGTACGGCGCCTGGAATCCTCCGGCTACATCGAGGGGTACTTCGCGCGCCTCAGCGCGCGCCGCCTGGGGCTGGGGCTGCTGGCGTATGTGGAGGTGTCCCTCGACCGCACCACCCCCGATGCCTTCGAGCGCTTCAAGCAGGTCATGCTGGCGCACGATGAGGTGATGGAATGCCACATGGTTGCGGGCGGCTTCGACTACCTGCTGAAAGTGCGCGTCACCGACATGGACAGTTACCGGCGCTTCCTCGGCGATCGCATCGCCTCGGCGCGCGGCGTGCAGCAGACCCATACCTACTTCGTCATGGAAGAGGTCAAGTCGACCCACCGCATCATCGTGCCGGAGTGAGGCCCTGGCGCGTTGACCTGCAACCGGCCCGTGACGCGCAGCAGAGCCGGCGCTCCTGCGCTTCGGCCGCTCAGGCCGCGAGCACCTGCGCCACCGAGCGCGCGAAGTATTCGAGATTGTCGCGGCGCAACCCGGCGATGTTCATGCGGCTGTCGTCGGTCATGTAGATGTGGTGACGGGTGCGCAGCTCGCGCACCTGTGCGGTGCTGATGCCGAGGAACGAGAACATGCCGTGCTGCGCGGCGATGAAGCCGAAGTCGCGCTGCGCGCAGTGCTCGCGCAGCTGCCACACCACCGACTGGCGCAGGTCCTGGATGCGCGAGCGCATCACCTTGAGCTCCTCGACCCACAGCTTCGCGAAGCGCGAGTTGCCGAGGATGCCGTGCACGATGGCGGCGCCGTGATCGGGCGGCATCGACCAGATACCGCGCCCGAGGCGTGCCAGCTGGCTGAGCGTGGCATCCGCGGCGGCGGAGCTGCCGCTCACCACGTGCAGCGCGCCGGTGCGCTCGCGGTACAGGCCGAAGTTCTTCGAACACGATACCGCGCACAGCACCTCGGGCAGCTCGGCGCTGAACAGCCGCACGGCGAACGCGTCCTCCTCGACGCCGTCGCCGAGGCCCTGATAAGCCATGTCCATGAACGGCAGCAGTTCGCGTCGTTTCACCAGCGCCAGCAGCTCGCGCCACTGCTCGAGCGACAGGTCTGCGCCCGTGGGGTTGTGACACGAGGCGTGCAGCAGTACCACCGCGCGCGGCGGCAGCCGCTCGAGCGCGGCCAGCATCGCACTGAACTGCACCCCGCCGGTGGCCGGATCGAAGTACGGGTACTGCTCGAGCGTCAGCCCGCTGCCCGACAGCAGCGGCATGTGATTCGCCCAGGTGGGTGTGCTCACGTGCACCAGCGTCTGCGGGGCGACGAAGCGAATGAGCTCGGCGCCGAGACGCAGCGCGCCGCAGCCCCCCGGAGCCTGGATGGTACGTACCCGCCCTGCGCCGAGCGCCGCGTGCTGGCGCCCGAACACCATGCGCTCCATCGCCTGATTGAACCCGGCGTTGCCCACCGGCCCCACGTAGGCCTTGGTGGTCTGCGCCGCGAACAGGGCACTCTCGGCCTCGCGCACCGCCGCCAGCACCGGCGTCTCGCCGCGCTCGTCGCGGTAGATGCCGATGCCGAGATCCACCTTGCGCGGATCGGAATCGGCGCGGTAGGCCGCCATGAGACTGAGGATCGGGTCGGCGGTGATGGGCTCGAGGCGCTCGAACATGGTAGTGACTCCGTGGGCTAGTGAGCCGCGACGGCGGCGAGTGCGCGCTTGCGCGCCGCCTCGAACTCATCGCCCGGGTTCCAGCTGGGCATGGCGTCGGCCTGGGCAATGAGCCAGGCGGAGAGCATGTCGAGGCGCGCATCCTCGATCATGCCGCCGAAGTTCCACGTGCCATCGAGCTTATCCGAGGGCTGGTGGTACTTCTTCAGTTCCCACTGCTCGATCTGCTGCCGCCCCCAGCCCGCGGGACGCCCGACGAAGTTCGTGCCGTCGTCGAAGAACAGTGCCGGCACCCCGATATTGGCGAACGAGAACTGGTCGGAGCGGTAGTAGTAGCCGCGGTCGGGGAACTGATCGGGCTTGAGCACCCGGCCCTGCGACTTGGCGACCTGCTCGGCGACGGCATCGAGCGAGGACTTGCCCATGCTGATGAGCGTCGCATCGCGGGTGCGGCCGAAGATGTTGCCGCCGTCGATGTTGATGTTGGCGGCGATGCGGCCCGGCGCGAACGTCGGGTGCTCGGCGTAGTACTTGGAGCCGAGCAGTCCGCGCTCCTCGCCGGCCACGAACAGTGCCAGCACCGAGCGGCGCGGCCGTTCGGGCAGCCGCGCGAAGCTGCGCGCCACCGCCAGCACCTGGGCGCAGCCGGAGGCGTTGTCGACCGCGCCGTGATAAACGCGATCGCCGCTGGCATCGGGCTCGCCGATTCCGAAGTGATCGTGGTGCGCCGACAGCACCACTACCTGCGCCGACAGTTTGGGGTCGCTGCCGGTGAGCAGGCCGCCGACGTTCGCAGTCTGTACGCGCGAGAGCTTGGTGGTGAAGCTGAGGGAGGTGCTCACCCCGAGCGGCACGGGCTTGAAGTCGCGTGCGCGGGCCGCAGCGAGCAGCTTGTCCAGATCGAACCCGCCCGCCTTCACCAGGCGGCGGATGGCATCCTCGGTGGCCCAGGCCTTCACCCGCAGCCGCGCCTCGCTCCCTGCGGGCAGCTCGAACTGCTCCCCGCCCCAGGAGCTCTGCACGACCTGCCACGGATAGCCGGCCGAGGGGGTGGTATGGATGATGATCGCGCCGGCGGCTCCCTGGCGCGCGGCGCTCTGGTACTTGTAGTACCAGCGGCCGTAGTACAGGCGGCGCTTGCCGGCGAACAGGTTCGGGTCCCAGTCCGGATCGTTGTTCATCATCACGAGGATCTTCCCCGTGAGCTTCTCGCCCTTGAAGTCGTCCCACTTGAACTCGGGGGCCTGGATGCCGTAGCCGACGAACACCAGCTCGGCGTTCTCGACCGCGACGCTCTCCTGCTGCAGGCCGCTGGCGGCGATGTAGTCGTTGCGCCACGCGAGGTCCACGCGCCCGCTCTTGCCCTGGAAGCTCCAGCTGGCCGGAAACTGCGCCTTGATGCCGACGATGTCGAAGGGCTGCTGCCAGGCGCCGCCGGCGAACGCGCCCTGGTAGCCCATGCCCTCGAGCTCGGTCTGCAGGTACAGCCGCGCGAGCTGGTCCCCGCGAGTCGCAGGACCGCGCCCTTCCAGCAGGTCCGAGGCCAGGAAGCGGATCGGCGCCTCGAGCGCGGCGCGCGTGATGGTGCCGTCGACCGCGTGCTCGACGGCCTCGGGAACCGGGCCCGCCTGCGCGACGCTCAGCGCGGCCCACGCAACCGCGGCCAACACTCCGCCACCCCTGGTGCTCCCTCGAACTGCGGTCACGATTGCTCCTCGCATGGCGAATGCGGCGGCAACGGTAGCACGCGTGCGGGCGGGGGTGCGCATCACATGTGGACAGGAGCCCCGCACCAGCGCCGGGGGCGGGCGCAGGCTCCCGCCCCTGCGCGCTGCCCAGCGAGGGTGCGGCGGCGCACGCCCCCGCCGTGGCCCCGGCGGGGAAGTGGCGGCTGCGGGTCACGATGACCGCTACCCCGGCGCGGCGGCAGGCCTCGACGCCGGCCGGTGCGTCCTCGACCGCGACGCATTCCGCAAGTCGACGTCCCAGAGCGGCGCCCGGATCACGCTGCGCCGCGGGTCAGGAGCGCCGGCAGCTCGGTGAGGCTCTCGACGAAAGCATCGCACGGCAGCGCGCGCGGATCCTCGCCCTCGTTGTAGCCATAGGGGACACACACCACCGGCACGCCGGCGGCGCGCGCCGCGAGCACGTCCACCCGCGAATCCCCCACCATGAGCGCCTCGCGCGGCGCGACGCCGAGCTCCGCGCACGCCCGCAGCAGCGGGTCAGGATACGGCTTGGGCGCAAGGCCGCTGTCCCCGGCCACCACCGCATCGATCCAGCGCGCCAGCTGCGCGCTGCGCAGCACAGCGCGCGCGGCGCGTGCGGGCTTGTTGGTCACCACGGCGAGCTTCACACCGGCGCCGTGCAGCGCGGCGAGACCCGCGGCGACACCGGGGAATACCCGTGCCTGCAGCTCGCCGTGCGCATCGAGCCGCTCGTAATGAGCATGAAACCGCTCCAGCAGCTGCCGGGCATCGCCGCCCGCGCCGAGGCGCGCCAGGGCACGCTGGATGAGCACCGGCACGCCCCGGCCGATGAAGGTGCGCACGTCCGCGGCCGGCAGGCTCGGCAGGCCCTGCTCGGTGAGCGCGCAGTTCAGCGCCAGCGCGATGTCCGCGACGCTGTCCAGCAGCGTGCCGTCGAGGTCGAACAGCACCGCGCGCAGCGCTCGCCCCGGCAGGCCCATGTGCTCAGGCGCGCCGCTGCAGATCCATGAGACGCAGGATCATGGGCGTGAAGATGAACTGCATCGCGAGCCCCATCTGCCCCCCCGGGACCACGATGTTGTTGGGCCGGCTCATCCACGAGTGGTGCAGCATCGAGACAAGATACTGGAAATCGATGCCCTTGGGGTTGGCGAAGCGGATCACCACCATGGACTCCTCCGCCGTGGGGATATCGCGGGCGATGAAGGGGTTGCTGGTGTCCACGGTCGGCACGCGCTGGAAGTTGACGTGCGTGCGGCTGAACTGCGGGCAGATGTGATTCACGTAGTCGGGCATGCGGCGCAGAATGGTGTCGACCACCGCCTCCTGGCTGTAGCCGCGGTGGTTCTGGTCGCGGTGGATCTTCTGGATCCACTCCAGGTTCACGATCGGCACCACCCCGACCAGCAGGTCGACGTGCTGCGCGACGTTGACTCCGTCGCCGAGGTAGGCGCCGTGCAGCCCCTCGTAGAAGAGCAGATCGCTGCCCGCGCTCATCGGCTGCCAGTCGGTGAAGGTTCCGGGATCGCTGTTCAGCTGCTTGGCCTCGGCCGCATCGTGCACGTAGCGGCGCACCTTGCCGCGCCCCGTGGCGCCGTACTCGGCGAAGGTATCGGCGAGCTCGCGCAGCAGGTTAGCCTCGGGGCCGAAGTGGCTGATCGGCGCGCCCACGCCGCGATCGGCCGCCTGCACGCGCTCGCGCATCTCCGCGCGGTTGTAGCGGTGAAAGGAGTCGCCCTCGATCACCTGCGCCTTGATGCCCTCGCGCCGGAAGATGTGCGCGAAGCTCTGCATGACCGTGGTGGTGCCGGCCCCGGAGGAGCCGGTGACGGCGATGATCGGGTGGCTCACCGACATGCATCGCTCCCTGCCGCGGCAGCGCTCACAGCAGCGCCTCCGGGCGAAACAGCGAGCGCTCGTTGAACAGCGGCGAGATGAACGGCCGGTCGGTGCCGCTCAGGTACTCGGCGTGGTAGCGCTCGATGCGCTCCACCTCGTGGCGCGAGCCGAGGATCAGCGGCACGCGCTGATGCAGCCCCTCGGGCACGAGCTCCATGAGGCGCTCCCGGCCGGTGGTGGCGCGCCCGCCGGCCTGCTCCACCAGCATGCTGATCGGGTTGGCCTCGTACAGCAGGCGCAGCCGCCCGGGCTTGCTGCGATCGCGCGTGTCCTTCGGGTACATGAACACCCCGCCGCGCATGAGGATGCGGTGCACCTCCGCGACCAGCGAAGCGATCCAGCGCATGTTGAAGTCGCGGCTGCGGACCCCCGACCTGCCGGCCTGGCACTCGCTCACGTAGCGGTGCACCGGCGGCTCCCAGAAGCGCGCGTTGCTGGTGTTGATGGCGAATTCGCTGCAGTCGGGTGGGATCTGCAGATCCGGATGCGTGAGGATGAAGTTGCCGATCTCCCGATCGAGCGTGAAGCCGTGCGTGCCCTTGCCGACGGTGATGACCAGCATGGTCGCCGGCCCGTAGATGGCGTAGCCGGCCGCGACCTGCTGTGCGCCCGGCTGCAGGTAGTGCTGGATGCCCGGCGCACACTCGTGCTCATGGCGCAGCACCGAGAAGATCGTGCCCACCGAGACATTGACATCGGTGTTGGAGGAGCCGTCGAGCGGATCGAACACCAGCAGATAGCGGCCGCGCGCATATTCGGGGGGCACCGCGTACGGCTCCTCCAGCTCCTCCGACACCATGCCCGCCAGCAGCCCGCCCCACTCGCAGCTGCGGATCATCACCTCGTGCGCCAGCACGTCGAGCTTCTGCTGCGCCTCGCCCTGCGCGTTGCGCACCCCCTGCTCGCCGAGGTAGCCGCCGAGCGCACCCTTGGCGGTCATCGCCGAGATGGCCTTGACGGCAGCGGCCACGTCCACCAGCAGCGCCCCCAGATCGCTGGCGCCGCGGATGCCGGTGAGCTGCTGGATGAGGAATTTCGACAGTGTGGTGCGCCCGAGGTGCATCGTCACGGCTCCTTCTGATGGTGTCAGCCCGGCGCGCGGGCGGTCTCAAATACGCGGCTGGCGCGGATGTCGGCGGCGGCGATGGTGGTGAGCTCATCGGCGCTGAAGCGCCGCTCGCGATCGGCGAACAGGCGGCTCGCCTGGCGCAGCCGCGCGCGCTCGAGCGCGTTGCGCACGCTGCGCGCGTTGGCGAAGTGCGGCTGGCGCACGCGGTGCGCCAGGTACTCGGCAAAGGTGTCGCGCGCGCCGGGGGCAAAGCGGTAGTTCTGCTGCGCGAGCAGTTTGTCGGCGATGCACAGCAGGTCCTCGGGGGAGTAGTCCGGGAAATCCAGGTGGTGCGCGATGCGCGAGCTCATCCCCGGGTTGGAGCGGAAGAAGGTCTCCATGCGCTCCTTGTAGCCGGCGAGGATCACGACCAGGTCATCGCGCTGGTTCTCCATCACCTGCAGCAGGATCTCGATCGCCTCCTGCCCGTAGTCGCGCTCGTTCTCGGGGCGGTACAGGTAGTAGGCCTCGTCGATGAACAGCACCCCGCCCATGGCGCGCTTGAGCACCTCGCGCGTCTTGGGGGCGGTGTGGCCGATGTACTGCCCGACCAAGTCGTCGCGCGTCACCGCCACCAGGTGCCCTTTGCGCACGTAACCGAGGCGGTGAAGGATCTGCGCCATGCGCAGCGCCACTGTGGTCTTGCCGGTGCCCGGGTTGCCGGTGAAGCTCATGTGCAGGCTCGGCGCCTGCGCCTGCAGCCCGAGGTTGGCGCGCAGCCGGTCGATCACCAGCAGCGCCGCGATGTCGCGGATGCGCGCCTTGATGGGCTTGAGTCCCACCAGGTCGCGCTCGAGCTCCGCGAGCACCGCCTCCGCCTGGCTGTGCGCGAGCACCTCGCCGACCGTGTGGGCCTCGGCCGGCTGAGCCATGCGGGCCGCCGCGGCGCCCGGCGCGGCGGCCTCACCAGTCCTGGCGGGGCCTTCCGGGGTAGGCGCGCCCGCGCCAGGAATCGAATACAGCGGCGTGCTCATCAGGCGACCCTGCTCGCCGGGGCGAGGCTTGCGAGCTCGAAACGCATGGCATCGATCACCGCCTGGTAATCCGCGCAGCCAAAGATCGCGCTGCCGGCGACGAAGGTGTCGGCGCCGGCGGCGGCCACCTGGCCGATGTTGCGCACCTTGATGCCGCCGTCCACCTCGAGGCGGATGTCGCGCCCGCAGGCGTCGATGAGCTTGCGGGCGCGCGCGATCTTCGCCAGCGCCGCGTCGATGAAGCTCTGGCCGCCGAAGCCCGGGTTAACGCTCATGATGAGCACCAGGTCGACCTTGTCGAGCACGTACTCGAGCACATCGAGCGGGGTCGCGGGATTGAAGGCCAGGCCCGCGCGGCAGCCGGCGGCGCGGATCAGCTGCAGCGTGCGGTCGAGGTGCAGCGTGCCTTCGGGGTGGAAGCTGATGTAGTCCGCGCCCGCGCTCGCGAACGCCTCGATGAGCGGGTCCACCGGCTGCACCATCAGGTGCACATCGAGCGCCGCGCGGCGCGCCTCGGGGCGCTTGCAGTAGGGCACCAGCGCCGCCGCCGCCATCGGGCCGATGGTGAGGTTCGGCACGAAGTGGTTGTCCATGACGTCGAAGTGAATCCAGTCGGCGCCCGCGTCGATGACGCGCGTCACCTCCTCGCCCAGGCGTGCGAAGTCGGCCGACAGGATCGAGGGCGCGATAAGGTACATGGGCAGCTCCTTTTCTGTGCTCGCCTTCCTGTGGCGTTTCAGTGCTCGCTGCGCTCGCCCTCGGGGCGCTCGGTACCGTAGCCGTACACCGTGTAGCGCATGCTGCGCCCGTGCAGCTCCTGGCGGATGAGGCCGAAGCCCGGCTCGCGCGCGGGGCGGTTGACGATGAAGCTCATGGCGATCGACTCGACGCCGCGCGTGGCATCGAAGGCCACCATGCGGATGTAGTGCTGCGGGAAGCTCTTGCGGCAGTTCTGCAGCTCGAGCAGCACGCCGGCCGCATCCCGCAGGTCGAACATCGGCATGCCGAACATCTCCCAGTAGGTATTGCGCGGGTGCGGATCGTCGGTGTACTCGACGCTCCAGGCGTAGCCCTTGTTGAGGCCGTACTCGATCTGCAGCGCGATCTCCGCATCGCTCAGCTCCGGGAGGAAGCTGAACTGCCCCTGGGTGATGCGGCGGACGGGGTTGGTCATCATGGTGCGCGGGCTCCTGCGGCGTCGCTCAGTGCGCGACCGCCACGCTGGGCGTGAAATCGGACGTGTCGGTGGGGGTGTAGTTGAAGGTGATCTCGCCCCAGGTATCGAGCGCCTGCTGCAGCGGGCTGCAGAAGCGCGCCGCCTGGCGCAGGATCGCCTCGCCCTCGGCGCGGATGTCGCGCCCCTCGTTGCGCGCCTTGACCATCGCTTCCAGCGCCACGCGGTTGGCGACCGCGCCCGCCTGGATGCCACCGGGGTGGCCGATGGTGCCGCCGCCGAACTGCAGCACCACGTCATCGCCGAACAGGTCGAGCAGCTGGTGCATCTGGCCGGCGTGGATGCCGCCGGAGGCGACCGGCATCACCTTGCGGATGTCGCACCAGTCCTGGTCGAAGAAGATGCCGCGCGGCAGATCCTGGCGCGTGAAGCTGTCGCGGCACACGCTGTAGTAGCCCTGCACGGTCGCCGGGTCCCCCTCGAGCTTGCCGACCGCGGTGCCGGCGTGCAGGTGATCGACGCCGGCGAGGCGCAGCCACTTGGCGATGACGCGGAAGCTGATGCCGTGGGTCTTCTGGCGCGTGTAGGTGCCGTGGCCGGCGCGGTGCATGTGCAGGATCATGTCGTTGCGCCGCGCCCAGTGGGACATGCTCTGGATGGCGGTCCACCCCACCACCAGGTCGATCATGACGACCACCGAGCCGAGCTCGCGGGCAAACTCGGCGCGCTCGTACATGCCCTCCATGGTTCCGGCGGTCACGTTCAGGTACGAGCCCTTGATCTCGCCGGTCGCCGCGCTCGCCTTGTTGACCGCATCCATGACGTACAAGAAGCGATCGCGCCAGTGCATGAAGGGCTGCGAGTTGATGTTCTCGTCGTCCTTCATGAAGTCGAGGCCGCCCTTCAGGCCCTCGTAGATCACGCGCCCGTAGTTGCGTCCCGAGAGACCGAGCTTCGGCTTGGTCGTGGCCCCGAGCAGCGGGCGCCCGAATTTGTCGAGCCGCTCGCGCTCGACGATCAGCCCGGTGGGCGGACCTGCGAAGGTCTTCACGTACGCCACCGGGATCTGGATGTCCTCGAGGCGCAGCGCCTTCAGCGGCTTGAAGCCGAAGACGTTGCCGATGAGGCTCGCCGTCATGTTCGCGATCGAGCCCTCCTCGAACAGGACGATGTCGTAGGCGATCCAGGCAAAGACCTGGCCAGGGTTGTTCGGGACCGGCTCGACCCTGAAGGCCTTGGCGCGGTAGTTGTCGCAGGCGGTCAGCCGGTCGGTCCACACCACCGTCCAGGTCGCCGTGCTCGACTCCCCGGCAACCGCCGCCGCCGCCTCGATGGGGTCGACCCCGTCCTGAGGGGTGATGCGGAACAGGCAGACCGTGTCGGTCGGCTTGGGGACGTAGTCCGGGTCCCAGTAACCCATCTGCCGGTACTTCATGACCCCGGCCTTGTAGCGGCGCTTCGTATCGCGGATTGCCGTGGGGCCATCGCTCCTGAGTTCAGTGCCGGTCGACATCGCCTCGTCCTCGCTCGTTCGGTGGGTTGCAGCGAATGTAGGAGCAGCCTACTATTCAGGTAAAGTCACTTTAAATTACCGACAAGTTAAGAAATTCTTAATGAAGAACGCCACCCTGCGGCAGCTGAAGGTCTTCTCCTCCGTGGCGCGTCACCTGAGCTTCGCGCGCGCCTCGGAGGAGCTCGGGCTCACGCCGCCTGCCGTGTCCATGCAGATCAAGGAGTTGGAGACCGAGGTGGGGTTGCCGCTGTTCGACCGCTCGAGCCGCAAGGTCTCCCTCACCATGGTCGGCGAATACGTGCTCGCCTACACCCAGAAGGTGCTGGCGGCGATGCGCGACGCGGAGGACATGGTGGCGCGCTTCCGGGGGCTGCGGACCGGCATGCTGGATGTCGCGATGGTGAGCACCGCCAAGTACTTCCTGCCGCGGCTGCTGGCGCGCTTCCGCGACGAGCATCCGGGGGTGGAAATCCGCCTGCACGTGGGCAACAACCGCGAAGAGGTGGTCTCGCTGATGCGCGAAGGGGCGGTCGAGCTCGCCATCATGGGCCGGCCGCCGCGCAACTGGCCCTCGCGCGCCGAGCCCTTCGCCATGCATCCGCACGTGCTCGTGACCTCCGTCGAGCACCCGTTCGCGCGCGCCGAGAAGGTGCCGGTGAGCGCGCTGCTCGGGGAGGAGTTCATCGTGCGCGAGCCGGGCTCGGGCACGCGCGCCGCGCTCGATGAGTTCATGGACGCCTACCAGATGAGCGCGCGCGTCACCATGCAGATGTCGAGCAACGAGGCCATCAAGCAGGCGGTCATGGCAGGCATGGGGGTGTCGCTGCTGTCGCTGCACACCATCGGCCTGGAGCTCGATCACGGACTGATCGCCGCTCCCGAGACCGAGGGGCTGCCGGTGATGCGCCGCTGGCACGTGGTGCACACCCAGGCGAAGACGCTCTCCCCGCCCGCGGAGGCGTTCCGCTATTTCATCCTCGAGAACGGCGAAGCTTACCTCGCGCAGCATTTCCCGCACGGCAACGAGCTCGTCGCGTCCATGCCGAGGGCCTGAGACAGCCCGGCGCGCCGAGGAGTAGCATTGGTGCAGCCGCTGTTTCGCACGGCGCGCCGCACAGGAGGCGACTCCCATGAAATGCGCTGCCAACACTCACTGCACCATACCCCCCACCCTGCGCACCGCGCTCGCCGGGGTGCTGCTCGCCCTGGGGCTCGCGCCGGCGCTCGCCGACGGCCCGCCCGCGGCCCCGGAGTTCGGCGGGCAGTGCGTCGAGGGCCTGGCCAGCGGCCAGCACGTCATGACCAACTGCGCACTCACCTGGACCAAGGACGGCAAGACCTACTGCTTCAGCAGCGATTCGGCCAAGAAGTCGTTCCTGGAGAACCCGGACGCGAATCTGCAGAAGGCCCGCGACTTCGTCGCCGCCAGCAGCGTCGAATCCACCGAGAAGGCGATGCAGAACTACGGCAGCGGCGATGCAGAGACGCTCGTCAAGGGCCACATCGATCAGCAGCTGAAGGCGAACGGCGGCCTGTACCCGCTGCAGGATCCGCTCAACGGCAACGAAATGAAGCTCGCCTACGACGGCATCGACTTCACGCGCACCATCGATGGCTACGGGTTCTTCCCGGACGTGAAGTTCCACGACCCCGCCGACGCAGAGAAACGCTACCTCATCGACTTCTGGGTGGCACCCGCCAACGGCGTGCTGAAGATCCAGGAGGTGCGCATCTACAAGGAGCCGGTCAAGGCCGAGGGCAAGTGGGTGCTCACGGCGCGCTCACCGGTGCCGTGGTGGTGGATCCCGGCGTCCGAGCATCCCGGCCACATGGCCCAGAAGCGCGGCTGGGAAGTGATGTCCGCGGTCGAACAGGGTGCGCTCGAGGAGGCGGCCAAGAACCACGGCGTGTACAAGCTGAAGGATGACAAGACCGGCAAGACGCTCGACCTGGAATTCATCGACACCCACCAGCCGATCCGCCAGCTCGATGACAACGGACATTACTTCGCGTGCACCGACTTCCGCGCCGTCGGCACCAAGGATCAGATCTACGACATCGACTTCTGGATCAGCGACAAGGACGGCAAGATGACCGTCGAGCAGAGTCGCGTGCACAAGGTGCCGGAGCTGAAGGACGGTCAGTGGGTGCAGGTGCCGCGCTACGACTGGAAGGACCTCGGCAGCTCCCACGTCGTCCCCTAAAGCGCGGCGCCCTCGGCGCGCGCCGGCGGCGCTCAGCGCGCGCCAGGCCCCCGGTGCGACCACTCGCGCCGTGCGCGCGTGAGCCACCCCTGCGGCCCTTCAAGGAAGAACACCAGCGAGGTCGCGCTCGAGAAACAGTAGAGCTTGCCGGCGTCCGGGTCCACCCAGTTGATCGAGCAGTCCGCGACGATGCGCTCGCCGGCGGCCACCCCGATGGGATCGTTGTTGTCGAACTCGCCATGCATGGTGCCGCGCGCGGGCACCACCGCTTTCCAGATTCCGGCGTGGCTGGCGGCGGCCGCATGCTCCGCCTCCGCAAGGCCCGGATCCGCCCCGCCCGCGGCGGCGCCGCTCACGGCATTGCCGGACAGCGCCAGCGCCAGCAGCCACGAGCGCCCGGGGAACGCCGTCACCTGGCTGCTCCTACCTCGCAGCCGGCGCGGCCACGATGCCCCAGGGGCTGCCACCGACGTCGATGCGGGCCTCCACGCGGCCGGACTTGAGATCGATCACCGACACGTCTCCCGAGGGCCCGTTGGCGGTGTAGGCCTTGCTGCCGTCGGCGCTGAGGGTGACGCCCCACGGGCGCTGGCCGACCTTCTCGATGCTCCTCACGACCTTGCCGCTGTCCGCGTTCACCTCCAGCAGCGCCCCGAAGCGGCCGGTGGTCACGTACAGCGCGCGGCCGTCGGCGGAGGCGATGCCCATGGGACGCACGCTCTGCGGATCGCCGAGCGGCAGGGTCCTCACGACCTTGTAGTCATCGGTGCTGAACTCGGTGAGCGCGGCGCCGAATTCGTCGGTGGCGTAGCCGCGGTGCGCCTGGCGGCTGAGGAAGATCGCGCGCGGCCGTTTCTCGGTCGGGATCTGCGCTCGCACCTTCATGCCGTGCGCGTCGACCACATAGATGGCGTTGGCGGTCTCACAGGTCACGTACACCACGCGGTCGTCGTAACTGACCGCCACCCCCTCCGGTTCCGAGCCCACCTGTACGGTCGCGAGCAGCGTCCCCTTCGCCAGATCGATGGCCGACAGGCCGCCGGTGTCCTCGTTGGACACGTACAGGATCTTGCCGTCGTGCGAGAGGGCGAAGGTCTCCGGATCCGCGCCGCTCGGGTAGGTGCTGACGAGCTTCTGTGATTTCAGATCCACCACGCCGATGCCGTCATAGCGGCGGTCCGGCGGCGGCAGTTTCGATTCATCCACGTTCGGACCGCCCATGGGCGAGCCGGAGAGCGCAACGTAGGCCTTCTCGCGATCGAGCGACAGTTGGATGCCGCGCGGGCGCTTTCCCACCGGGATGCGCGCCACGACGCTGCGCTGCTGCGGATCGACGATCACCACGTTGCCGCCGCGCTCGTCGGAGACGTACAGCCGCTCGCCCTGCTGGGCATGGGCGACGGACACACCGAGTGCCAGCGCCGCCAGCGCGCCTGCAGCCGCGTCGAGACGTGCGCCGGCTTTGGATCTGTCATTCATCAGTGGGGTCCTGCTTGCGCGAAAATGACAAAGGTATCATCGGCCACGCGCCCGTGCAGGGACGCCCGCACGGCAGCGGCGCGTACGGCTGCGGCCGCGCGGGTCGAGTTCGGAGTTTAAAGGGCCGGGCCCCGCCCGCCGGCGGGGCCTGGCCGCAAGCTGCTAGGCGAGTACGCCCTTGGCCTTCGCAGTATGGGTCGCGATCAGATCCATGAGCGCCGGCGAGAGGCAGTCATAGGGCTCGAGCTTCAGCTCCTTCAGCCGTGCGCGCACCGCGCCCATCTGGTCGGGCTTGAAGCCGGACTCGATGATCGAGGAGACGAACGCGGCGAACCTCGGCTCTTCCCAGCCCTGCTCCGGGGATAGCTCGACGTGGAAGAAGTCGAAACCGTAGAAGGGGTGCGACTTGTTCTCGATGCGCCCGTACATGTGCACGCCGCAGCCTGTGCAGGCGTAGCGCTGGATCGGCGCCTTCTCGTCGACGATCTTCAGCTTGTTGGCGTTGGCGGTCACGTTCACCTTGTCGCGCCCGGCCACGCCGACCAGGGAGAACAGCGCGCCCTGCGGCTTCCAGCACTTGCTGCAGCCGCACACGTGATTGAACGCCACGTTGGAAGAGACCTTCACGGTCACCGGATTGCTGCTGCACTTGCAGGTGAGCGTGCCGCCGGCGAAGCCCGGCGTGCCGGGCTTGACTCCCCCGTCAACCGAGGGGTGGATCTTGATAGCCATTTTCGTTCTGCCTCGTCTTTGGAGTTGTGCAGTTCATTCGGACCCCTGCGGGCCGGCCTCGTGGGCGTGCCGCAGGAGCCCGTGCCGATGAATCTTGCGATAGATGGTGCGACGGCTGATGTGCAGCCGCGCCGCCGCGGCGCTCACGTTCCACTGACAGGTCTCCAGCATGTGCCGCAGCGCCTCGCGCTCCGCATCACTTAGCGCGCTCTCGCCGCTGCCCTCGCCGCAGGCGGACTCGCCGCCCCCTTCCTCGGCCGCGCCCGAGAGCCATTCCTCGTTGAATTCCGCGAGCGTCAGCTGCTCCGAGGTGCGCAGCGCCAGCATGGTGCGCAGCACGTTGCGCAGCTGCCGCACGTTGCCCGGCCAGGGATGGCGCAGCAGCCGCTCGAGCAGCGCCGGCTCGATCTCCAGCAGCGCGCCCCCGCCCTCGCTCGCGAGGATCTTGCGGACCAGGTCGGCGCCGTCGGTGCGCTGGCGCAGCGGCGGCAGGCGCACGGTGATGCCGTTCAGGCGGTAGTACAGGTCCTCGCGGAACTGTCCCTTGGCGATCATGTCGAGCGGGTGGTGCTGGGTGGCGCTGATCACGCGCACGTCCACGCTCACCACCTTGTTGCCGCCGAGCGGCATGACCTCGCGGTCCTCGATGACGTTCAGCAGGCGCGTCTGCAGCGCCACCGGCATGTCGCCGATCTCGTCCAGGAACAGCGTGCCGCCGTTGGCCTGCAGGATCCGCCCCATGCCCCCTTCGCGGGTCGCGCCGGTGAACGCGCCGGGCTTGTGGCCGAACAGCTCGCTCTCGATCAGCGTCTCGGGAATCGCGGCGCAGTTGACGGTCACGAACGGCTTGTCGGCGCGGTTGCTGGCGTTGTGGATGGCGCGCGCGCAATAGCCCTTGCCGGTGCCGGTCTCGCCCAGCAGCAGCACCGAGATATCGCGGTCGAGCACCCGGCGCAGCACCTCGACGTTGTGCCGCATGGTGGGATCGGCCGAATGCAGGCACTCGAGCGTGCTGCGCGCGGGCAGGGTGCGCGCCTCCTGCGCACTCTCGGCAGCGGACTCGGCGCCCGCACCCGCCGCGGCCTGGGTGCGGCGTGGTGCGTCCACCGGGGCGTGTACGGTCGCATACCAGCGCCTCTGTCCGAGCCTGGTGCTGAGTGCGTCGGCGCGGTAGCCGGGCTGGCCCGACAGCCGCATGAGCGCTGCCAGGCTCGTGTCGAGCACGCGGTCCACGCGCTGCCCGCATACCCCGTCGTGGTCGCGGGCGCCGAGCAGCTTGAGCGCCGCGCGGTTGGCGCCCCTGACCAGCCCCTCATCGTCGAAGGCGAGCACGCCCTCGCCGGGGGTGCTTACGAACTCGGCGCAGCGATGAAAGCGCACCAGGTGGAAGTCCTTGCAGGCCGAGAGCAGCGTGCGGTTCTCGACGTTCTGGGCCGCCAGTTCGACCAGCGCCAGGGTGTGACTCTGGGGGTTGGAGGAGGCTCCGGAGATGTCGAGCGCGGCCAGCAGCTCCCCGCGCATGTCGAAGATCGGGGCCGCCGAACAGGTGAGGGCCGTGTTCTGCGCCAGGAAGTGGTCGGTGCGGTGGATGATCACCGGGCGGCGCGCGGTGAGACAGGTCCCCATGCCATTGGTGCCCATCTCGCGCTCGCTCCACATGACCCCTTCGCGAAAGCCGCTGCGGCGCGCGGTGGCCGAGAAGCCGGTGTCGCCAAGGTAGGTGAGGATCACCCCGTCGCGGTCGGTCAGCATGATGCTGTACTCGGAGTGCTTGATGAGCCTGCCGAGCGCTTCCATCTCGATGCGCGCGATCGACAGCAGCACCCCGAGGCGCTCGCGCCGCGCCTGCAGATCCGAGCGCTCGACGCTGTTCGGGCGGCGGACCTCCTGCGGGTCGAGTGCGTAGTTATTGATACAGCGGGCCCAGGAGGTGCGCACCACCTCCGTTACGGGCGTCTCCGCGCCGTGCCTGCGGATCAGGCTGCCGATCAGATCCGCGTGGCCGTGGAATGCAGGTCGTGCACGCATCATAACCAGTGTCCCCCCCTCCAACCGGTCGTCCAATGACGGCTCACTTACCTCCGCAGCCGAACTTGCACTCCGGCGCGCCATGGTAATTCGACCGAACGAACGCAAGGATGCGCCACAAATCGTCATCCGTCTGCACCACCCCCCCCATGGGGGGCATCGGGCCCACGACGTTCTCCATCCCCTTGCGGGTATAGCCCTTGCTCTGCAGCTCCTGGCTGCCATAGCTGACCAGCCTGAACAGGGTATCGTCGTCGCCCCCGTAGACCCAGACATCGTTGGACAGCGGCGGGCACATGCCCCCGCCGCCGTTGCCGCCGTGGCAGCCGTTACAGCCGTACTTGAAGTACAGCTTGCTGCCTGACTCGACCACCGCCTGGTCGCTGTCCTGGTAGGGGTTCTTGAGCGAGCCCTGCGGCGCCGAATCCGCCCGCTGCACCGGGGTCATGGTGCTGCCGCCCGACGGCGCAGCTTGCGCCTGAGGCTGGGCGGTGGGCGCGGGCGGCGGTGTGGGCTGCTGCCGCGCGTGGATGAGCGAGGCCAGGATCAGGGGCGAGGCGAGCCCCGCGAGGGCCACCAGCCATGGTCTGTTTCGCACCGCGTGCCTTTCCTTTTCCTGCGGATCCAATTCAGGCGCCCGGCGGCTGAGCGGGAGCCTCACCGAGGAGCTTGATGACCTTCTCATCGCCCTTGGCGCGGGCGATCGACAGCGCCGTGTCGCCGCGATCGTTCTGCGCCTGCACGTTGGCGCCGGCGCGCATCAGCAGCTGCACCATGTCGGCGCGCCCGTTGGCGGCGGCGATCATGAGTGCGGTCACGCCGCCGCTGTTGTGGGCGTTCACATCGGCGCCCTTCTTCAGCAGCGCCTGCGCCAGGGGCGTGGCGTGGTTGGCGGTCGCGAGCATCAGCGGCGTGTAGCCGCCTTCACCGACCGGACGGCCCGGGTCGGCGCCCACCTCCACCAGCGCGAGCGCCGCCTCATTCTTGCCGTACTGCGTGGCGATGCCGAGCGGGGTGAGATTCTGCGCGCTCACCGCGTTCGGATCCCCGCCGTGCGCGGCGAGCACCTTGACGTCCGCGCCGTCGTTGCAGTAGGCCGCGGTCATGAGCGGCGTCCAGCCATCGAGGTCGCGCTGATTGACGTCCGCGCCGTGCGCGATCAGGAACGCGACCATCGACGGCGATCCCTGGATGATGGCGTGATGCAGCGGCAGCTCGCCCTGCAGGTCCGGCGCGCCGACCGAGGCGTGTTTCTTCTCCAGCAGGTAAGCGACGCGCACCTGGTCATCGGCCAGCACGGCGTTGTTGAGCTCGACGTTCACGTTGGCGCCGTGCGCCAGCCAGTCATCCAGCTGCGCGATGCTCACCTGCACTGCGTGCTTGCCCGGGGCCTCGCGCGGCGGCGGCTTGTAAGGGCCGTGCGCGGGCAGCTCGCCGCTGATCACGCAGCTGTCGCACTTGACCAGCGGTACCCCGAACTCATCGAGCACCGCGCGCAGCGCGTCGCGCTGCTCGTGCATCGCCTTCTCCAGGCGCTGCTGCAGGTCGTGATCGCTGCGACGCACGGCGAGCGCCATGTCGAACTCCAGCGGCACCGTGTCCTCCATGAGGTTGACCGGCTGGATCACGAGCGGCGCCTGCTTCACGGTCTTGTAATAGCCGGCCATCGGTCCCCACACCGCGGCGACATCCAGCTTGCCGTCGATCACCTGCTGGACCTGGTAGCTCGGCTGGTGCTCGGGCACGAGGTCGCCGTCGTGGCTGAGGTAGTGGATCTGGATCTTGCCCACGCCGTGGTCGCTGAGCGCCTCGCGGATCGAGGAGGTCTCGTACACCCCCACGGTGAGCTTCTTCAGCTGCGGGTCATCGAGGCTCTTGATATGGATGCCGCGGTCGCCGCGGTACGCCAGCACGTAGGTCGTGCGGTACAGGGCGCTGGTGGTCAGCACGTCATCGGCGTCCGCCGGCATGTCGAGCATGACGTCGCACTGCTCGGCATCGAGGGTGTTGCGCGTCAGGCCGCGCTCGATGCCCGGGCGGTAGTAGTACTCGAGCGTGGTGTTGAGCGCCTTGGCGAGCACGGCCGCGAGCTTGTTCTCCAGCCCCTCGCCGCGGGTGTTCGACAAGGGCATGTTGCCGGGGTCTGCGCACACGCGAAGCGCAGCCCGAGCTTCACCCGGCGCGGCCAGCAGCGTGACCACTCCCAGGGCCAGTGCTGCACCGAGCACCGGCCCGCTTCTCATCCGCATCCTCATTCGCCCCGGCTCATGAAAGTCGTAAGCGTCCCTGCGCTCTCGGTGTGCGGCATCCCGGTCCGCAGCGAGGGACGCGCCCGGCGTCACCGCCGGGCGCGTCCTCGAACGTCCGCAACCAACTATCTGACCGTCAATCCCTTGCTGCGTTTCATTCCTTCAGCGCGAAGGTATAGAGCGTGCCACCCTGCGGGATCATGTTGAGCTGCGCAGCCTTGGTCATGGCCGTGGCACCGATGGCACCGTACTTATCGTTCAGGTCCAGCCCCGCCGTCACCGGCAGGCCGATCCAGCCGCCGATGCCGCTCCACACCGACACGTACTGCTTGCCCTTGACGCTGTAGGTGATCGGGTTGCCGATGATTCCCGAGCCCAGCCGTCTCTGCCACAGCACCTTGCCGGAAGAGCGGTCGACCGCGCGGAAGTCGCCGTTCAGGCTGCCGTAGAAGGCCACCCCGCCGTCGGTCACCAGGGCGCCGCCCCAGTTCGGATACGGATCCGGGACTTCCCACACGGTCTCGCCCGTCAGGACGTTGAACTTCTTGAACTTGCCGGTGATGCCCGGCTTCTCCGGGTACATGTACACGTTGGCGAACACGTACACGATGCCCTGCTGCGTATGCGACCGCTCCTGGGGCTCATCTTCCATGCACCAGTTGTTGGTCGGGCAGTAGGCCATGCCGGGCTCGCTCGGGTCGATCGCACACGGCTGCTGGTCCTTGCCGCCCATCGCGGACGGGCAGGCCTGCGTGTTCTCGTGCACCTTCAGCGGCGAGTGCTCATACACCTTCACCGGGCGGCCGGTCTTCATGTCGACCTTCTCGGCCCAGTTGGTGGTGACGTACTTGTGGGCGCGCAGCAGCGTGCCGTCGGTACGGTCGAGCACGTAGGCGAAGCCGTTACGATCGAAATGGATCAGGATCTTGCGCGGCTTGCCGTCGACGGTCGCATCTTCGAGCATGTTCTCGTTGATGCCGTCATAGTCCCACTGATCGAACGGCGTCATCTGGTACGCCCAGGCGACTTCGCCGGTGTCCACGTCACGCGCGAAGATCGTCATCGACCACTTGTTGTCCCACTTGCCGCTGTTGCAGGCTTCCTGGGTGATCGGCGTCGAGCCGCAGCGATACTGCGGGCTCCACAGACCCGGGTTGCCGCTCGAGGCGTACACGAGCTTCAGCTCCGGATCGTAGCTGTAGAAGCCCCACATCGCCCCGCCACCGCGCTTCCACTCATCACCGGGGTAGCTGGAGATGCCGACGTCCTTACCAGCGGTGCCGTACTCCGGATGCTTCTTGTTGCTGTTCTTGGTGAGGCACACGTCCTTGTCGCTGCCGGTGTTGTAGCACTCCCAGACCTTCTTGCCGTCCGCCAGGTTATAGGCGGTGAAGCGGCCGCGCGCGGCGAACTCGTCGCCGCCGAAGCCGATGAGCACCTTGCCGTTGGCGATCAGCGGTGCCGGCGTGATGGTCTCACCCTTGTCCGGATAGGCGTGCTTGACGACCCAGACTTCTTTGCCGGTCGCCGCATCCAGCGCGATCACGAAGCCGTCCAGCGTTCCGAACACCAGCTTGCCATCGGCATACGACGGGCCGCGGTTCACGGTGTCGCAGCAGGCACGCGGTACCGCGGATTCATCACGGTTGGTCGTCTTCTTGTAATTCCAGACCTCCTTCGGATGATCCGGATCGGAGAGATCGAGCGCCTGGATGATGTTCGGCCACCCGCTCTCCATGTACATCATCGGCTTGCCGCCCACGGTGACCACCAGGGGCTGACCCTCGTGGCCGCGCAGCGTGCCGCTCGACTGCGACCAGATCATCTGCAGGCCGCCGACGTTCGCTGCCGTGATCTGCTTGAGCCCACTGTGTCGCGTCAGAGACTGATCGCCGCCCGGTGCTGCCCAGAGGTTCGGATCTTTCGCCCGATCGGCGACCTCGTCCCCGATTGCCGCTGCGCAGAACGCGCCAAGTGCCAGACCGGCACCTACGGCGTACAGAGTTCTATGAAATCGCATACGCACTTCTCCTAGACTTCGAGTTGTATCGTTCGTGCATCCGTGAGCATCGCCGCGAGCGAGCGCTCGTTGAGCATGCGCGCCGCATGCCCGAATCGGCTCAGCAACCCTCCATTAAGACCCACACACCCCGTTATTCCCTTTGAACTTAATGAGATATTTAATCGAATATCGTAGTCTTGTTCGCACCACTCTGCAGCATGAGGTTCATGTGTGGTGCGACCGTCGCGCGCGCTACAGAGCCCTGTGTCACAAGTGACACAGTCGCTCCTGCGTGCAGCGACGCCCGTGGTGCAGCGCGCGCAGCGCGTGCACCGCGAATGCGCACGGCACGCACGCTGCGCACAACGCCCAAGCTGACGGTGCCGCTCCTCGAGGCCGCTGGCGCGCGTGCGCCGGCGGATGCGGACATCCGCCGGCGCTCCCGCTGTTCTCTGCGCGCTCACCGTTTCACGCCGCCCGCGAGCACTCAGAACCCGAGAAACGCGCCGACGTTGATGGTGTTCGCGGAATTGCTGCCGCCGACGTGCGCTTCGCTCTTGGTGTTGCTGCCCTCGGCGAGCAGCGTCAGGTTCTTTGTGAGCGAGTAGTAGACGCCGATCGTGCCCTTCTTGTTGCTCGAGACCAGATTCGGGTTAGCGATCGAGTCGGCGTTGTTCGCCCAGTCGAGCTTGCTCTCGCCGTAGTTGATGCCGAGCTTCACCGGCCCGAACTTGTAGGTCGCCTGCGCGAGGTAGCCGTCGGAGGTGCGCGTCTGCCCGAGTCCGAAGGCGCCGCCGTTGAACAGCGCGGTCGTGCCGAGACCGTCCGCATGATAGTAATAGCCGAACACTTCGAAGTCGGCGATGTCGAGCTTGGCGAAGATGTCCACGCCGTCGCCGGTGTAGCTGTACGCCGGACCCACCAGCGGCAGGTAATCCTGCTCCTGCGTCAGGAACGCCACCGACGCGTAGAACTTGCTGGTGTCGCTGAAGGGCATCGTGAAGCTCACCTTGGCATGGAAGCCTGGCGCCTTCTTCGGCAGCACCGTACCCGCATCAGTCAGCGAGTTGAGCGGATCAAAGATGCCTATCGTGCCGCTAAAGCCCGCCAGGTCGGGCGTGGTGTAGTCGATCTGCGCGAGCCAGTCGGTGTAGATGTACCCCCAGCCGATGCCACCGAGTGTCGTGTTGGAAGGCGCGGCACTGGCGGCTGAGCCGGGCGCGCCGACGCCGGGCAGCGTCATGTCGTTGAGAATGGCGTCGGCACCGAACAGCCCGATCTGCCGCCCCAGGGTGAAGGTGCCCATGCTCTTGTTGCCGAAGGTCATGTACACCTGGCGGACATCGAGGCCGGTGGTTCCGAGCGCAGTGTTGGACGAGCCGTTGCCGGTACCGGCCTGCAGGTTGGGACTGCCACCGTCGTTGGTGGCGATACCCGGATAGAGGCCCAGGTGCCCGGTGATGTCGATGCCGGCCTGGGTCGTGGCCACGCCGAATACGAATGCGGCCGGCAACAAGCCGTTGCCGATGTTCGAGACGTTGCTGCCGCTGGCCGTGCCGACGCAGGTCAGGCCGCCGCCGACCGATACCGCGCTGCTAGCGTCCTCGCAGCTCGACCAGATGTAGTCGACGTTCACGTTGCCATTCAGCGAGAAGGTCCACGATCCGTCGGCATTCTTCAGATCTATCGCTGCAGCCGGCAACGCCAGTGCCGCCAGCAGGATGCTGCCCATCGCCCCATAGATAAATTGCAGTGTTGCGCGAAAGTTGTTCATTGAGTTGACTCCCCCACAGGCACTCTCCGCGGCGAGCAAGCGCCGTGCCACCTGCCGTTGCTCGACTGCAACTGCAGGAACAATCACTTATCTACCAGAAAATCCGTCCGGCGGCGAGAGCTTGTCAGAATGGCTACACTGTAACCCGCAGACTGTTGCGTGTACGCGCCACTTTCGGTTGTGGGCGGCTACCGGGGTGCATCAGACCCTGTGCAGCCAGCGCGCCGCGAGTGGCGGGACGAAAACCAGGCCCACGAAAGTCGAAGAGACCAGCCCGCCGAGAATCACCACCGCCATCGGTCCTTCGATCTCATGTCCCGGCTGATGTGATTGCAGCGCCACCGGCAGCAGCGCAAGCGCAGTCAACAGTGCCGTGAGCAGCACCGGTGTGAGACGCTCCTGGGCTCCCTGCAGCGCGGTTGCGAGACCCCATGGCCTGCCCTCGATGACGATCAGGTGCTCGTAGTGCGAGATCAGCAGGATGGTGTTGCGCGC
>CAZAXR010000038.1:0-145105 GCA_964489185.1 uncultured Steroidobacteraceae bacterium
GCGAGTCAACGCGACGACAAGCGCTTTCAGAAAGAAGTCCGCCGGCGTCCATGCCAGCGGACCCATGCTGAATCTCTGAGTGGTCGCTCGCGGGGAGAGCGGGCAACCTTTATTAGGGGGCGGAAAACACTACTTCCCCGACCTGAACTTGTCCGTGCGGTAGCGAACATAGCCCGGCGTCCATCTGCCGCGATCAGCCCGCAGCGCGCGCCGGCCTACGTGTGCGGACGTGGCAGCAGACGGTCGGTTTCCCTCTTCACCACGGCATAACACTCGCAACAAAGCGTCTCCAGCCCGGGTCGATCCAGCACTGTGATCTGGCCGCGCGTATAGCGGATCACTCCGAGCTTCTGCAGTTTGCCCGCAGCCTCGGTGACCCCTTCGCGGCGTACCCCAAGCATATTGACGATGAGCGCCTGCGTCATTTCCAGTTTGTTGGAGGGCAGGCGGTCGAGAGACAGCAGCAACCAACGACACAGTTGCTGATCCACCGAGTGATGGCGATTGCATACTGCGGTCTGCGCCATCTGCGTGAGCAGCGCCTGGGTGTAGCGCAGCAGCAGTAGCTGCATCTGCCCGTTTCGGTGGAACTCCTCCTTGAGCCGCGTGCCGATCAGACGGTACGCCTTGCCGGCGCTCTGCACGATCGCCCGACTCGGTGTGGTCTCACCGCCCATGAACAGAGCGACTCCGATGAGACCGTCATTGCCCACCACCGAGATCTCAGCGGAAGCGCCGTCCGCCAGCACGTAAAGCAGCGACACGATGGAATCGATCGGAAAATAGACATAGCGCAGCACGTCCCCCGGCTCGTATATGACCTTGCCAAGTGGCATCTGGACGAGCTGCAGGTGTGGCTCCAGCCGGGCGAGCTCTGCGGAGGACAGCGCGGCCAGCAGTTGATTTGGTTGTGGAGGGCAATCGTGGTGCGAGGACACGGTCGTCAAAGTCGACTTCCCGGGCATTCAAGCAAGACCTACTAGGCGGCAAAGGATAAATCGAAATTCGCACTGTGGGGGTACGGCGCATTGCCCAGCTTATGATTGGTCGCCTCGCGCTGCGTCGCAAAACAGAGGGTCGTGCGGGAGCAGATGCCAGGGCGCCAGTGACAGCGCCCAGGGCATATCGTCGTCCCCCGGGTTAATTCAGGGCGGCCGCGACGATGAGTCGCAGAAGCTTGGGGTCATTAACAAAACGGGGCGCCGAAGCGACGGCTACAGTCGTACACATGATGCAGCGCAATGCTGCCACCCGACGTTCCCCGTAGACCCGATTGACTCCCCACAGCTGTGTGCGCCATCGAACTGAAATGTTTACACACATGTGACCTAGTTTCGTGTGGACTCGTCCCGCCTAGCAAGACCTCCTCCTTTGACGGGCGAAAGACGTGTCCGAGGTGCCAAGAAGGGCGCCTCTTGTAGTTTGCCTACGAAGCAGAAGTGGAACACCCGTGCTGCGCGCGCTACGCCACCTGTTGCCGCGGGACAGACGTCCAATTGCGCGTGACGACCTCTTCATCCAGGTCGAAAGGCCTTTTCCGGGTCGGCGAGCGCGCGCCAGGTTCGACGAAAGCCGCACCAGCGCATGCCGCACGCATCCGGTCAGCCAGATGTAAGCGGATGAAGGTTAGGTTAGTCGTGGGCCCAGCGAGGCGCGCTTACCGCCCATGGCCCCGGATTGATCGTGATCCCCACGATCGCTCCGTGCCCGTCACGATCGATGTGCAGCCGATCGCCTCGCGGTCCCGCGATGACGAATTCGTCGCTCGCGACAGGGGTAAGCGGCACCGGACGGTCCGCCGACAGATAATCGGTCGAGATCACTGAAATCGATGTGGGTATAGAAGCGACCCGCGAGCTCGCCGGCATCGCGGGCATCCTGGTACCCCTGGAGTATCGCTGGATTGCCTTCCGCCTCGCAGGCCAAAGTGATGCCCCGGCTCGCGAACTGTTTTGAGATCAGCGCTGCCCCTTTGCGGTAGTCCTCACGGGATGGAGCCTTAACGGCCAAGGCGAGGATCGCATCCACGGCCTGCTCCGCCACGCGGCCGTTGTGATGCCCGGCTGCATCTCGGAAATATTCGCCATGCGGGGGTTCGGGGTGTTCTCTATGACGTTTGCGAGCTCAAGTGCGCGCGAATTGACGAACACCGTATGGCCACCGCGATGTTGCACGATGACGGGATGGTCGGGAGCTGCTGCGTCGAGGTCGGCTCGGTCGAGGGGTCGCGGCGTCTTGGTATCGTCGTAAAGGAATCCAACCACCCAGTCGCCAGGCGGTGTCACCGAAGCCTTCGCGTGGATTGCCGCCTTGATGGCCTGGATCGAGTCCATCTCAAACGCCACCTGAGTCAAGAGGGCCACCCCGCTGTCGCAAGGGTGCGAATGTGCATCGTTAAAGCCCGGGGTCACGCGCCGCCCCCCGAGGTCGAAACGACGCGCATCTGAGCCGGCAAGTGCGAGCATTTCTCTGCTCGTGCCGATCGCGAACACGCGGCTGCCGGCGAGCGCGATCGCCTCGACCTCACGCTCGCGCACGCCCATCGTCAGGATCTTGCCGTTATATAAGGTCGCGTCCGACCGAGTGGCCCGGCGAGCGAACGCGGCGGCGCCCGTAGCAAGCCCTGCGGCGAGAAAGGTGCGGCGGCTGAGACGTCCTTCCGTCACTTCTTCTGCTCCGGCGCCGGCGAGAAACGCGCAACCACCTTAGCTAGGTTGGCGGCATGCTGTGGCCTTGTGCTAGTCGGACATTTCGCGTGGACCTACTAGGTGGCATGATGCGCAAGGCGGCTCGACCGCTGGAGCGACGCACATGGCTTTCCCCGCTGACGTGTTCACCGAACAGGACGCTGCCCCCGACACACTCACGCACCTGGGCCCACTGCGACGACTCGCTGGCGTGTGGGAGGGCCGCGACGGGGTTGATGTCAACCCCAAGGCGAACGGCCCCGAGCGGCGCAGGTTCAGCGAGCACATTGAGCTGCAGCCGATTGATGCACAGTCGAACGGACCGCAGCTGTTGTACGGACTGCGCTACCACACGCACATCCTCGCCACCGACGAGGACGCCACCTTCCACGACCAGACCGGCTACTGGCTGTGGGAGCCGGCGACCGGCCTGGTAATGCAGACCTTGTCGATTCCGCGCGGCCAGGTGGCCATCGCCGCCGGGCACGCGGCCGCGGACGCGACCGAACTGGTGCTCAGTGCACACCGAGGGGACACCGGCTATGGCATCTGCTCCACGGCGTTTCTCGAGTACGCTTTCCGAACTGATTCCTACCGTATTCAGGTGGTGTTCAACGCGGACGGAAGCTGGAGCTACGTGCTCGAGACGGTGCTCATGGTGCACGGTCGCACCGAGCCGTTCCTGCACCGGGACTGCAATACCCTGATCAAGGTGGCCGAACCTAGCCCTAATCCGCTGGCGCGACTGCACCCGTCGCCGCGCGGCGATTGAGCCCCAGTCAGTTCAACCGCGAATGTACCCGTGGCTTTGGCAAGGCTCCGCGTCGCGATGTTTCCCAGCTACGCGGAGCCTTGCGCTGGCCTCTTTCCGCTGGGGACTCGATGAGCAGCGATAAGATGCTGACCTCATCTTGCCCCCGCCTCAGTTGACGCGGCGACGCATCAACCACGCGACGGCGATCAGCGCGGCGAGTACAGCGAGGCCGAGTAAGCGACGAAGGTTTGCGCGTCCGCCGTACGGGCTGAAGGATCGTGCAACGAGGCGCTATGCCGTTCGGCGTGCACCGGCGTGGCCGTGACGACGGAAAACCACGAACGCCAGCAGCGCAACGGCGATGGAAATGGCGCTCGCCCAGAACTCGGCGCGGTGCGACGGGGTCAGCGCCATCGCGATCAGTACCATCAGCATTCCTGCAATGGCAACGTAACTCAACCAGGGAAACAGCCACATCGGCAACGCCGGCGCGGGAGCACCCGCGGCTTCGCGCGCGCGCCGTGACCGCACCTGCGACACGCCGATGGCGAGATAAATCACCGCGATGATGGCGCCGGACGCATTCACCATGAAGGCGAAAACGACACTCGGTGAGAGGATCGCGGCGATCACGCCTGCAAACCCCACCGCACCAGCGAGCAACACAGCTCGCGCTGGGACATGGCGGCGATTGGTGCGTACCAGCCAACGCGGCGCATCGCCGCGACTAGCAAGGACGAACAGCACGCGCGACGCAACGTAGAAGGAGGAATTGAGACATGACAGCACCGCGGTGAGGATCACCCCGGCCATGATCGTACTTGCGTAGGGAAAGTGGATCTGGTCCAGTGCGAGGGTGAATGGCGACTGGCCTGACACCACGTGGGTCCACGGCACGACGCAGCTGATCACGAAAATCGAGCCGATGTAGAAGATCAGAATGCGACTGATGATCGTGGAAGTCATTCTCGCTACCGCCCGCGCCGGTTCGGGCGATTCGGCGGCGGCGATCGTGACGACTTCCGCGCCCATCATGGACCAAATGACAGTCGTCACCGAGGCCAGGACCGCGAACGGTCCGCGCGGTGCAAACCCGCCATACGCAACCAGGTTCGAGAAAGTCGGGCCGCTCGGCGAGCGATAGCCACAGGCGTACGCGCCGACGACAACGATGAAGGTGACTATGGCTGCAACCTTGATCGACGAAAACCAGAACTCGAACTCGCCGTAGGTACGCGCAGACATGAGATTTACACCGGTCATCACGGCCATCAACGCGCTTCCGATCTGCCAGGTCGGCATCGGCAGCCAGCGTTGGATGATGCCGGCTCCGGCAATCGCTTCGACGGGGATGACAACCACCCAGAAGTACCAGTAGAGCCAGCCAACGGAGAATCCAGCCCAGTTGCCGAGAGCCGCCCGCGTGAACTCGGTGAACGACCGCACCTGCGGCATTTCAACCGCCATCTCCCCCAGCATCCGCATGACGAGTAGCACGAGAAAGCCGGTGAGCGCGTAGCTCACGATAATCGAAGGCCCCGCAGCCGCGATGGCTACGCTACTGCCTACGAACAGTCCCGCGCCGATGATGCCCCCAATGGTAATCATCGAAACGTGGCGTGGCCGCAGCGAGCAGCTCAGCTCGTTCCGCTCGTCCGCGACGGGGGCTATGGCGTCGTTCATCGCCCGGCGAGTATAACGGTCGTGGACGAATCTCGACGGGGCGATTAGCGTGGGCCAGCGAGAATTCGCTGTCGCGCCTAAGGGAAACGGACTTAGCGCTCACCACCGAAGGCCTGTCGGACCTTGTGCAGCAGTGCCTTCGCCTGCTCACCCTGCGCGGACGCCCGTTGCCTCGTCGCCGCGCTCTGTGGCCCGACCGCCGCCACAAACGCTCGATTCGCGAGGGCGTATTCCCCCGCCGCCTCGTAACACACGCCGGCGCGCTGATAGGCGCCTTGCTCAAAAAACGTGTCGCCAAGCGATCGAGCCTGCTCGCGCGTAGATACCGGGCATTGTTCATGGCCCTCGAGAACGGGGTCGGCAACGGCCAACGAGCCAGCACTCAGAAGCAGAGCCAGCCCGACAGCGCGCAGCCCGCCGGTCGACAACGGGGTCCGATGGCGACCCATGCCCCGCAGGAATCTGATCGGACCGCCTGCACATCCTACCAAGGTGCCCAGAGCTGCTTGCTCAACCTTTCTCATGGCGACATCGTACGGCCGCCGCGGCGGCCGTGCCGTATGCCTCATGGGCGATGACCGGACGCCCTGCCGGGCCACGGTCGCCACTCACTTTAGAGATAGGAGTCTGCCAGACAACTTCTTGTTCGATTGGGGATTGGCTACCTGGCGCGACGACGGAACCGAAATCCAGTTCTCCGCCGGCCGCCCGCCGAGCGCTGGAGACGTATGCATGGGCGTGTGGCGTCAGACGGGAGGCGGGAAGTTCTCCCTGCATCATGTTGCACTGGGTCTGACTCCTCCCAACGCGTCCGGAACGTTTGTCGGTCCCGCGATCATTCGAGCACGCGTCACCGTGGCGCCCTCTGGAGAGACATATTCCGGACCGTACTTGGTTACTGTCTACCCAGGTTCACCGGACAATGGAACCGAATTCAACGAAACCGGCGCTCCGCTGGTAACGTTCGTCGGCACGATCACTGCACATCGAGTCATCGCAAACTGAGGCGCCTACCTCTCTCCGTACTACTCCGTGAGTACGGAGAGAAGGGGGTTTAGCGTTATTCGGCAACTCTTAGGTAGGCTGAGGGGTTTGAGGTCAGTGCCCTGCTGCGACCTAGACGAACAATTGCGCATGGAGTTCGTTAGCACGTCACCACTGATCACGCGCAGCGTGGTGTCGGCTCCCTAGTCGATCGGCCAGGGCTCCGCGCTCGGCAGTCTTCCCGCAGTGGTCCCGTGGCCGGCGGGGTGCTCAAGGGCGCCCACGCCATCCACGCTTCGCCACCACGGCCCCACGTCGCCTGAAGCGAGCGCCGGTTCGACTGCCTCGCCCAGTTTCGGCATCACGAGCGGTACTGAGCTCTTAGGAGCAAGTTCCAGAAGAACCTCAGCTGGCTGGTCCCAGGCGTGCATCGCGAGACGAAAAGTCCCCCAGTGCACGGGCAGGAACACCCGCCCACCCAAAAGCGCAGCCGCCTTGAGGGCGTTCTCCGGTCCGAGATGCATGTCACCCCATGCCGGATTCCAGGCCCCGACCTCAAGCATCACGAGATCGAACGGCCCTAGGCGCTCGCGAATCTTCGTGTATTCCGTGGTCAGTCCCGTATCCCCGCTGAAGAATACGCAATGTCGCTCAGTGCGCACTACGAACGAAGACCAAAGTGTCGTATTGCGTGTTTTCACCGTACGCCCCGAGAAGTGCTGCGACGGCGCCGCAGTCACCTGAACGCCGCCTCTGGGAAGGTTGTGTGATTCCCACCAGTCGAGCTCGGTGATGCGTTCAGATCCGATACCCCAGGCCTCGAGATGGGCGCCCACACCGAGTGAGGTCACGAATGGGACGTCGCTCTTCGCGAGAGCACGGATCGTTGGGTAGTCGAGATGATCATAGTGGTCGTGCGAGATCACCACGAGGTCGACGCGCGGCATCTCACGGAGCGCTACTGGAACGGACTGAAAACGCTTCGGTCCAGTAAGCCGAAATGGCGAAGCGCGTGGCCCCCAGACTGGATCGGTCAGCACGCGCATTCCGTCGATTTCGATGAGGACGGTTGAGTGGCCCAGCCAAGTCACACGAAGTCCGCTCTCGGGGTTGCGCCGCCAGGTGTAGAGCGGATTCAGGGCTGGTAGCGGTCGCGCTGGGACGGCGCGCTCCTGCCCGCAGAGAAAGTCCGTCCAGCTCGGCATTGGTGCATTTGGATCTCGCAGACCCGGCAGGATTGGATGCACATTGCGGAACCCCTCGCTCAACCATCGCGGTGATGCGCGCATGCGTTCGAGGCGGGCACCCTGTGCTTTTGATCCGAGGGACTTCACAGAAACGGGCCAGGCGCCACGTTCCATGCGCGGTGTACGGGCAGCTCGAACCTCGTCATCCGTTCATCCGCCTCCACCCCATGTGTGCCCGAGTCCGCCCACCTGACGGGCAGGCCTGTCCAGGGCGCTGTGTTACTGAAGCAACTTGAATGCATGCGTCCATTGGTTTTGCAGGAAGCCTGGGATGCACCAAAGTATGCAGAGCGGTTCGATAGCGCGCGCCGCCTCGACCTGACCCATGTCCGCGGTCTCCCAGCCGAATTGCTCCAGGATCGTACCCACCGTGCGCTTTGCAGTCGCATCATTCCCGCAAATAAACATGGTTGGCCTGCCGCCGGCATAGATAGGATTGACCATGCGCACGCTGCCCACGGAATTGAACGCCTTGACAAAATGCACTCGCGGAAACTCCTGTTGCAAACGCTCCAACAACGACTCGTCCTGACGGGTGAAGAATTTCAGCACCCCATGCTCAGGCGGAGCGTCTGCAATCGGATTGGTCGTGTCGATGACAATCTTGGTGGCGAGCGAATCGGCTCCCGCGGCGCGTACCGCATCGGCAGCGGCGCTCCCCTTTACAGATAAGACCACGACCTCGCCAAACGTTGCAGCTTCCGCGAAGCTGCCGATTCGCACTGTCGGATGCTGACGGCCCCAGTCGGCAAGCTTGGAGGACTCGCGCGTGCCTACGATGACTTGATGACCGTGCTTGAGGAAACCCGCGGCAAGTGTCTTGCCGACGTCACCAGAGCCGAGAATTCCGACTTTCATGATCTGCTCCCGGCCATGCCGTGGAATTGCCAGTCTGTCATAAGAATGCGGCGCGAGACCACCACACCCACTGCGGCGTTGCGCGTCACGGGCCACGCTGCTGCTCAAGGCCGCCGTGCGGCCCCATCCGACGTGACCGCAGCTCGCTAAGACATCCCTGCATGCCCAAGGTCTGACATTGCTGGTAGAAAGCTTGCTAGTCGTCGCCGCGAAGCGACGCTCACGTTCCGCAATGCGAGCATCGCGCTGCCGCGAGCTTGCGTTGCGCGCTGACAATGCGTCGAATGTCAGCATGAGCCGGGGCAACAGGTTGGTTCGACGCCAAAGTGTGATCCACATCCCTAAGCGGGTTCGCCAGCGCCTGCCCCCGCGGTGGTATCTTCACCGGCGAGAATCGGGTGGGGACATACCGTTACTTTCATGGGTGTGGAGGCAAGAACTGAGGCCGAGGGGCAGCTGTGGCCTGATTGGCACGGTGCAGCCATCAACGGGCTCTATCCGTTGCGCCGGCTCCTGCATAGGTCCGAGCACAGCGCCGTGTACCTTACCGACGGTAAGATTTACGGCGTATCCGATGCCGCGATCAAGATCGTCCCAACGGAGCGGATCCTGGAGGACCTGCAGCTGCGGCGCTGGAGAACTGTTAGCGCCCTCTCCCATCCGCACTTAATTCGGCTTTTCGACTCAGGTCATTGCCAGCTCGGCGGTCGCCGATTTCTGTTCGTCGTAATGGAATACGCTGAACAGACTCTGGCTCAGCTCCTGCCTCAGCGTGCTCTGACTGCCGATGAAGCGCGGGAAATGCTTCCGGCGGCACTCGACGCTTTGTGTTTTCTCCACCGTAAAAACCTCGTGCACGGCCAAGTGAAGCCGGCGAACATTCTGGTGGTCAGTGACCAACTGAAGCTCGCCACTGATGCCGTTCGCCAGGCTGGCGAACCCAAGGCCGCCTTTGCCGGAATGTCCTTGTACGATCCTCCGGAAGCGAACCACGGCAGGCTTGCTCCAGCAGGAGACATCTGGGGTCTGGGCATAACCTTGGCCGAAGCCCTCACCCAAAGCCTCCCATGGCCCGAGAAGGAATCGGGAACTGTGAACTTGCCAGGGACTCTGCCACCGGCATTCACAGACATGGTTCAGCGATGCCTGAGCCTCGACCCGGCCAAGCGTCCGACAGCGAGCCAGCTTCGAGAGCACTTCAAACCCGCCTCGCCGGTCGTGGTGAGGCCCGTCGCGCCGCCCGTTATTCGCGAAGCGGCGCCCCGAGCCGCCGCGCCGCGGAAATCTCCCGACTCGCGTGCGTCGATGGGCATCATCGCGGCGGCGGTCGCGTTCCTAGCGCTCGCAGTTTGGGTGGGCTGGCGTGTGCTCCATAGCCCCCCTAGTTCCCAGCAAGCTGGCGCAAGTGCAGTCGAGATGCGTTCGCGCCAATCGCCCGCCTCGCCGCCAGCCGCTGCTCAGAACCCGGAGACGCTGCCGCCAGCGGCGCCAAGGAGTTCCGCGCTTTCGCCCAAACCGGCACCCTCGCGCCCGGCCTCTCACAAGCCGGAGCATGCGCCTTCTGCTTTGGCGGAGGCCCCCTTACCCTCCGTGCTTCATGTCTCACTTCCCACGGTTCCGCGCAGCGCACTGATGACGATTCACGGCCATATCAAGGTCGCAGTGCTCGTGATCGTCGACCGCTCGGGTAACGTCATCGATGCGCTCGTGGAGAATCCCGGTCCAAGCTCCTATTTCGCGCACTTGGCAAGAGAAGCCGCCGGGAAGTGGAAGTTCGCGCCAGCGGACTCGCAGGACTCCCGCGAGTGGCTGTTGAGCTTTGAATTCTCTCGCAGCGGCCCCACTGCACGCGCCACGCAGCGTTCTTAGCTCGCGCTTGGGAGAGCGCAACCACCAGGCTGCGCTGGCAAGCCTGCGGCTTGCCGCGCCCACCTCCACCAGTTTCACTTCAGCAGCGCCCAGCGACTGGGACCTTCTTTTCGCCGCAACCTGAGCCGGCACTTCGATTGCGCGCCGGGGCGTATGAGTGGCGAGAGACACCTCCCTGAGCAGCGGCGCCTTGGCCGAGCGAATCGCATCTGCAAGGGACCCTTCATAACAACCCTTCACGTTGGTCGGCTGGCAGCAGGTCGGCGCGTGTACCGCGCGTGCAAGCCCTAAATGGCGCATTCTGCAGTCGCGTGTTGAAGCCTGCACGTCGGCTGACCGGCTCAGATCCAGCCCCTGCGTGCTGACCACCCAACCGAGCATCGCTCTCGGCTCGTCCTGCGCTGGGAAACGCAACCGTCTCCCCGCAGTGCTGTTCCCTTACGGACACGGCACACGATCGCGTCGCAATGATGAGCACCCTGGCGGCACGCTGGCGCCTAATTCAATTCTCGTTGCGAGACGCAGGCCAATGGTGGAGCATCGAGACACGCAGCTTGCGCTCACGAATGTCGAAGCAGTCTGCTGGTTCTATCGACATTCCCGATGGGCATGAGGTCCAACTAGCTCTGGGGGCTTTGCAATGTCACTCGCCCTCAACGACGTCGCCCCGGATTTCGAGGTCGAAACAACGGAAGGCAATCCGCTTTCACGACTGGATTGGCAACAATTGGGTCGTGCTCTTCTCCCATCCCAAGGACTTCACGCCTGTATGCACGACCGAGCTCGGTTACATGGCCAAGATCAAGCCTGAGTTCGACAGGCGCGGCGTCAAGATCATCGGCCTCTCGGTCGACCCGCTCGACCGACACTCTGGCTGGGCGAACGACATCCGGGAGACGCAGGGCTATGCACCGAACTACCCCATCATCGCCGACGTCGACTACAACGTCTCAAAGCTCTACGGGATGTTGCCGGCGGCGGTCTCGGGCGATCCGTCCAAGCGAACTCCGGCCGACAATCAAACCGTGCGCAACGTCTTCGTCATCGGCCCGGACAAGAAGGTCAAGCTGATTCTGGTCTACCCGATGACCACCGGACGGAACTTCGACGAAGTCCTGCGCGTGATCGACTCCCTGCAGCTGACCGCAAAGCACAAGGTCGCGACACCGGTCAACTGGAAGAACGGCGAGGACGTGATCATCGCCGGGTCGGTCTCAGATGACGAGGCGCGCAAGCAGTATCCGCAGGGTTGGAAGGCACCGAGGCCGTACATCCGAATCGTGCCGCAGCCGCGCGGATAGGCCTAGTCGCAGATCGCGTCGGGGCAGTCGAGCCGGCGGCCAGCAGTGTCGGGCGGACGGTCAGCGTGCGCCCCGCGCTGGGCAACCCGTGACAGGCATTCCTGGGCGCCGCCGTCAGCTGCGCGGGTAGCGCTTGGACAGGGCCTCTTCCAGTCGGGCGTCGTGACCATAGATGTCATTGTAGAAATGGACCTCACCATCCGGATAAGCGATGGCGGTTCCGTAAACGATGAACACCGGCGTCCGGCGCGCCAGCCTTACGGTGACGTTGTCAGGACCCGACTGCATGGCCTGCTGCACACGCTCGAGCGTCCATCCCGGGTTGTCGCGCAGCACCCAGACGCTGAGTTCTGCAGGCTTTTCGACACGAATGCAACCGGAACTGAAGTCGCGCCGCGCACGCGCGAAGAGCTCCGTGGACGGCGTGCTGTGCAGGTACACGGAATGCTCGTTCGGGAACATCAGTTTCACGAGGCCCAGCGCATTGTTGGGCCCGGGCAGCTGCCGCACCATCAGCTTGCCCGACTTCAACGACGCCAGCACTTCATCGGAGATCTCTCCGGAAGTGACCACCTTGCCAGCGTGAGTAGTGACCTCGTAGCGGTTGTTGGCGATGTAGTTCCGATTGCGCTGGATCGAAGGGATGATCTGGCGGCGCATGATGCCGGGCGGCACGACCCAGTATGGGCGGAAGACGATGTAGCTGATGTCTCCTGAGAAGACCGGAGTCTCGGTGCGCATCGCCTTGCCGACCACGACGCGCATGTCCATGGCGACCGCATTGCCAGCGTCGAGAGCACGCAGGCGGAAGTCGGGAATGTTGACGATGATCGGTGGCGAGGAGAACTCGCTTGGCGCCCAGCGCCAGCGTTCGAGGGTCAGCTGCAGCTGACCTACGCGCTGCGTCAGGGGAACATTGAGTTCCTTCACTGTCGTCGGGCCGAGTCGGCCGTCGTCATCCAGCCCATGGCGCCGCTGGAAGCGTTTCACGCCCGCCACCAGCGCGCTGTCGTAAAGCGTCGCAGGAGCACTGCTGTCGGCTCCCGAAGGCAGGTCTCCGAGCAGGTGAAGGAGCCGGCTCAACCGCGCCGCCCCGGCGTACGGCTGTCCCGGCTCGATCGGCTTGGCGGGAACGGGAAGCTGCTCAGCATTGTCTTCGCGGGCGAGCTGAACGTAGCGAACAAGCGCCTCCTCGGTGCGCTGATAGCCCGCGAACGGCGGTTCCACCGAGGCGAGCACAGCAGCGGTATGGTCTGAGGCCAGCACGCGGGCACGCAGGAATTCCGCGAGGTCGTACTTCTTCTGCTCCACCGACTGCTCGAAATCGACATGCCGGGGATTGATGCGCCCGACGTGCAGATCCGATATATAGCGCATGGCGCTGACAGTGAGCGCAACGTCGGTCTCGGCGGGGTCTGCTGCGGGGCCCTCAAGACCCTGGCGCCGCGCGTCCCAGCGCGAAGCATCGTAGTCCTCGGGTTGGAGCCCCTTCTGCCAAGCGTCCTTGAACGCCTGAATCAAGGCGAGGCCGCCGGGGGTGACGCGTCCTCCCTGAACCCAGACCGGCGCATATGAGTCAGCCGCGTAGAATTCCTGAACGCTGGGCCGGTAGTCGTGAAAGTCGGGCCAGCGCATGCCTGGCACGCTGGCAGCGGACACCAGGCTTTGGATGTGCGCGGCGCTCTGCGCCAGCGCCAGGCAAGGGGCGAGGGCCCCCACAGCTAGCAGGCCGCCCCATACGAACGGACGAGGTCCCCGCCTCATGGGAACGCGGCTAGGCATCGACTCTATGTCCGCTGTGCGACTTATCAGCCACCAATACACCAGGTCAGCGACCTCGCCATGGGACCTTCGTCCAATGGCACGGGCGGCGCCGCGACAGCGACGTTGTCTCCTGGGTCGACCCTGAACAAAGTGGTGCGCAGGCTTGCCGGCCTTCGTGCCGCTCAACTGGCAAAAAGGTGGCATCAATGCGCGACATAACAGATCGGCCACGCGCCCTGGTTCACATGCTCCTGAGTCTGAGCACCGCGGTGCTGCTTGCGGCCCCCGCGTTCCTAAGCGGCGCGTCTGCCGACGAACCCCCGAAGGAATGGGACGGCCTGCAGTTGCGCAGCAGCAAGAGCGTCGACCGGCTGTACGCGCGCCCGGATGCTTCGCTCGCTGACTACAAGCGCGTGCGCCTGGAGCGCTTACACGTCCAATTCGACAAGAACTGGAGACCCAACGACAGCCGCCAGGGATCTTACCGCCTGACCAAGGACGATTTTGAGCGGATCAAGACTCGTCTCGCAGATGAATTCGCCAAGGTCTTCACGCAGGAACTCGCCAAGGGCGGTTACAACGTGACCGATGAGGCGGGACCCGATGTGCTGGATGTCACGCCGATTGTGGTTGACCTATACGTCAACGCACCGGACAAGATGATGCCGGGCCGCAGCTACACTTACTCCGCCGAGGCGGGCCACATGACCCTGGTTGCTGAGTTGCGTGACTCGGAGACCCAGCAAATCCTGGCGCGGGCGATCGATGCCCAGCGGGACACCACCACTTCCACATTCCAAATCTCTAACAGCGTCACCAACGCGGCCGCCGCGCAGCGCATCATCTCCCGGTGGGCCTCCGCGCTGCGCAAGGCGCTGGATGCCGCCGAAGGGCGTTGAGGGCAAGTGCGCGCAGTTTGCGGAGCCGTTTCAATCGTCCTCCTCCAGACTTTGCAACTTGGCATCCACGGCGGTGGCGATCTTAGTCGGATCCGCGCCGGCGACCGGGTATGATTCCGACCACGCTATCGAGCCATTCTCAACGTTAAGGATCTTCAAGGCCAGGCTCTGGGGCGTCGACTGCTTGTCGATGGCGCCGAAGACAACGTAGCGCGAATGGCGTGCACGCCCGAGGTCGGCGGCCGCGGCAGCATCGAGCTGCGGTATGGGCTTGTCGATCAGGCCGACCTGGCCGTGATGGGAAACGGCGACCCTCCCATAGGTCTCCGCGAACGTGGCGTCCGCAACCTTTTGCGCAGCGGCGTCATCGGACGGTGCGCTGAACGGTACTGCCAGCACGGGGGTGCGCGTCGCCAGCTTGGTAGCCGCCTGGTTGGAGAATTCGCGCGCGATTTGCACGCCGAGTTTGGCTACGTCAGCCTCGTTCGAGCTGCCCTTATAGTTGGCCGCAATCTCCTTGATTCTTTGGGCATCTGCCGAGGAGATCCTGTCGACATGCCGGTCGGATGGCATGCAGCCCCGCGAGAGTACAACCACGAAGAGCCAGGCATAGATGAGAATCCTCACCCACCCTGGCAAGCGCCTGAAAAGTACCCAGGCGGACTGCAGCAGCCATCCGGCCACCCGCAGCCAGTACTGCGCCTTCTCTCCCGCCTGTTGCTGCGGGAGTGGCGGCAATTCGCGGTTCGGCGCCGATCGCCCGCGGCGCCCCGGCCGCTCCTGGGCCTGCCTTGCAGGCGGCGGCGCTGTGGACTCCCCGGTTACCAGGCGTCGACACAGTGCCTCGAGGGCTGCGTTGGGCTTCCCGCCCGGGACACGGGTCCACTGCACGGTGAGGAATCGCTCCGGCACGCGTGCGCCGGCCTCCCGCGTGTCATCGATGACGATAGGCAGAAGGAACGTGTGATCGTCGGCCATGTCGAGAGTCCTCTCGACTGCCAGCCGCCACTCCCGGCGAAAGTAGCCCTCGGCGCGCACCTCGGTTTGTGCCGAGATGAGCGGCATGAAGAAGTCGCATTCGCGTATTTGCCTGCGGATCTTCTGATCCCAGGCGTCACCGCCAGTCAGTCCGCTCTCGTCGTACCAGACCTCAAGTCCGTACCCTGGCAGTGCATCCCGTAAGCTTTGCGCAGCCTGGCGATCGCTTGAGGCGTAGCTCAGAAATACGGTCGGTGCGGGGTGACGGGTGTCGGCAGGGCTTTCGGTAGACATGGGGCTTCAAAGCTCGGGTGCACAGGCTCTCCACACCTTCTGCAAACTGCGGTCCTGTCTCTAAATGTCGACAATAGATCAGTAATTGTGGTGCCAAACGGCACGAGGCGCGACAGATTTTCACGTTTCGGGCGACGGCAGCTGCCGCAACGGTGCGGCTGCGCTGGTCATCCTACCGAAAAGACTGTTTCAAGGGTCGCACGTCCGTGCGACCGGGCGCCGCAAAAAAATCAGATCCCGTCCGATACCGCCTGGGCCTGCGGAGTGCACATGATGCGCAATGCATTCACTGCCGCGCCTCTTGATCGTGGCTGTTCTGGCCGTCGTGCTTGCGGGCTGCGGCAGCCATAGCAGCGGGACCTCGAGCCCACCCTCACCCGCGATGCCGCACCGGGGAGACCTCATCGACAATCCCCCCACCCGGCTCGCAACGCTCGCCCCCGCAGAGCTTCTCGCACTGCTAGGAGGCAGTGACCTGGGCAAGACCTTCCTGCAACTCGCGTACACGCCGAAATGCACGATTACTGTGTATCACCTCACCTATCAGACCGTGGATCCGAAGGCGAACCTCACTCCCGGTTCGGGCGCCCTGATGGTGCCGAGCGGCGGTGATCCGGACTGCAGCGGCCCGCGGCCGGTGCTGCTGTACGCGCATGGCACCACTACCGATCGCGAATTCGACATTGCTCAGCTGCAGGCCTCCGACAACGCAGAAGGAGTACTGCTGGCCGCGGTGTTTGCGGCCGAAGGCTACATCGTCGTGGCGCCGAACTACCTCGGCTATGGGACCTCGACACTCAGCTATCACCCCTATCTGGTCGCCGATCAGCAATCGAAGGACATGATCGATTCGCTCACGGCGGCCCGCGCCGCGTTACCCACCGCCGATGCCCCGAACTCGGGCGACGGCGGCAGGCTATTCGTCACCGGCTATTCCGAGGGCGGATACGTCGCCATGGCAACGCACCGGGCCATGCAAAGTGCCGGGATTCCCGTGACCGCTTCGGCCCCCATGTCCGGTCCGTACGCCGTTGCTGCTCTCGGCGATGCGCTATTTGAGGGCCAGGTCAGTGACGGCGCCCCGGCTAGTGTCACACTGCTGATCGTTGCGTATCAAAACGCCTACGGCGACATCTACAGCAGCACCAGCGACGTTTTCGAAGCCAGGTATGCGGCGACAATCGCGACGCTGCTGCCGAACACCACTCCGGTGAGCGTACTGCAAGCGCAGGA
Organism: uncultured Steroidobacteraceae bacterium; assembly: GCA_964489185.1. Lineage (GTDB taxonomy): Bacteria > Pseudomonadota > Gammaproteobacteria > Steroidobacterales > Steroidobacteraceae > 13-2-20CM-66-19. The sequence continues at coordinate 16,552 of CAZAXR010000038.1, forward strand.
GAGATTTCCGACTGCGCTTTTCAGCAGCACGCCGCCGGCCCCGAACTATGCGATCTACACTCCCGCCACCGCGCCGGCGTACCTGGCCAGCATATTTGCCGCCGGCTTCGGGAGCAACGACCTCATTAACAACGCGTACCGCGGCGCATATCTGAGTGACGCGCTGTTGCACCCTGACGGCGGGTTCCCGACACTCACCGATGGCCTGCCCGCAGCGGAGTCGGGCAACCCGCTGCGCGTACGCCTCAAGCTCAACGACCTGCGCAGCTGGAGCCCGTCCGCCCCGACACTGCTGTGCGGCGGCAGCTCAGATCCGACCGTGTTCTTCTTCAATACACAGCTCATGCAACACTACTGGACGGCACACCCGCCCGCGGCGGCGCCGGTCATTCTGGACATCGACTCCCCGCCCAGCCCCGGTGATCGCTACGCGGCTCTCAAGGCTGCGTTCAACGTGGCAAAGGGAGTGGTAAGTACGACGGGCGGCGAAGCGGCCATGCTTGCCGCCTACCACAGCACGCTGGTTCCGCCATTCTGCCTGAGCGCCGTCAAATCATTCTTCGACGGGCAATGAGCACCCGCCGGCGAGGCGCCGGGCCGGCGTGACAACCCTCACCGCGCAGACAGCGATCAGCGAGGCGCCGACAGCCGACTCTTTGTGATTCGGGTCGACTCACCGGGAGCGTCGGCGCGAGCCACGGCTCGGCGAGCCCCGTACTCCAGCAGAGCCTGCGCGAACAGCGCTTCAGCCGGGTAACCGGTGCGGGCCTGAATCCAGCGGAAGGCCGACTCCAGCGACGAGGCGCTCCATAGCTTGCGTCCGTCCGCGCTGGTGACGTCCCAAGGTGCGAAGGTCTGAGTGCCGTTTCGATACCGGATAGTGCGTGTGATGCCGCTGATCTGCACACGCCACACGTTGGGTTCGATCTCCCGAACACTGTCGTCGTCCATAACACACACCTCCCCGTGAACTTCCCTGCGGTCGCTGTGGCGCAGCGAGCGCTTTCCCCGCAGATAAGATATACGAATCAGGGACTGTCAGCCTGTCAGCGTGCGCCGAAAACCGTGATTGGACATATTTCACCCGCGCGTGGCGCGGCCGCCACGTCTAATTCGCGGCTGGCGCGCTCAGGGCGCGTGGCTGGCAGGGGACGGCGGCAGCTGACACAGCGATGAGCGAATGAGGAAGCGCACGCCGTGGGGTGCCTCGATGGAGAAGCTGGCTCCGCGGCCGGGGACGACGTCCACTGTCCAGGAGGTATGCGCCCAGCGGCGCGACTGCTCGCGGTCCATCCAGAACTCGCAGCCCGCGATCTCGCCGACCTTCTCGTCGACGCTGCCGATGCGGAACTCACCGGCGGGAAAGCACATCGGGGCGCTGCCATCGCAGCAGCCACCCGATAAGTGGAACATGATCGGACCGTGCAGCGCTTTGAGCTTGCGGATCAGGGCTTCGGCTGCCGGCGTCGCGCTGACGCGCCGCTGTGCCGGATGCGGCGTGATGTTCACAGGTGGCTCCATTCCTCGAAGAGTCGACCGGAGCGACGCTGTCACGTCGCCCCGGCCTCCACCGACCCCCTTCCTACTGGCCCGATGCGGCTAGAAGAATCCGAGGGCCTTTTCGCTGTAGCTCACCAGCACGTTCTTTGTCTGCTGGTAGTGGTCCAGCATCATCTTGTGGGTCTCGCGCCCGATGCCTGACTTCTTGTAGCCGCCGAACGCAGCGTGCGCCGGGTAGGCGTGATAGCAGTTGGTCCACACGCGCCCTGCCTTGATACCCCTGCCGAAGCGATAGGCCACGTTCAGATCCCGGGTCCACACGCCGGAACCGAGCCCGTAGAGCGTGTCGTTGGCAATCTGCAGCGCCTCTTCCGGCGTCTCAAAGGTCGTCACCGAGACCACCGGCCCGAAGATCTCCTCCTGGAAGATACGCATCTTGTTATGGCCTTCGAACACCGTGGGCTTGATGTAATAGCCGCCCGCCAGCTCTCCGGGCAGCTTATTAGGCACGCCCCCCGTCAGGAGCTTGGCGCCCTCCTTCTTGCCGATGTCGATGTACGACAGAATCTTCTCGAACTGATCGTTGGATGCCTGGGCGCCGATCTGCGTACTCATCGCAAACGGATCTCCCTGGCGGATCGCTTCGACCCGTGCGATGGCCTTCTCCATGAAGCGCTCGTAGATGGAGCGTTGCACGAGCGCCCGTGACGGGCAGGTGCACACCTCGCCCTGGTTCAGCGCGAACATCGCAAACCCCTCGAGCGCCTTGTCGAAGAAAGCGTCGTCTTCACGCAGCACGTCGGCGAAGAAGATGTTCGGCGACTTGCCGCCGAGCTCGAGCGTCACTGGGATGATGTTCTCGGACGCATACTGCATGATCAACCGCCCGGTCGTTGTCTCGCCCGTAAAGGCGATCTTGGCGATGCGCGGGCTGGTCGCCAGCGGCTTACCGGCCTCCAGACCGAAGCCGTTGACGATATTCAGCACCCCCGGGGGCAGCACATCCTGCACCAGCTCCGCAAGCACCATGATCGATAGCGGCGTCTGTTCTGCGGGCTTCAGCACCACCGCATTGCCTGCGGCCAGTGCCGGCGCCACCTTCCACGCCGCCATCAGGATCGGGAAGTTCCACGGAATGATCTGTCCCACGACCCCGAGCGGCTCGTGGTAGTGATAGGCCACGGTGTCATCGTCGAGTTCGCCGAGCGAGCCTTCCTGGGCGCGCACGCAGCTCGCGAAGTACCGGAAATGATCGATCGCGAGCGGTATGTCCGCCAGATTGGTCTCGCGGATCGGTTTGCCATTGTCGTACGTTTCGACGGCCGCGAGAAACGCTAGATACTCCTGCATCCGGTCGGCAACGCGGTTGAGCACGGCGGCGCGTTCCGCCACCGAGGTGCGCCCCCACTTACCCGCCGCGGCGTGCGCCGCATCGAGCGCCAGCTCGACGTCCTCGGACTGCGAGCGCGCCACCTGGCATACAACCTGGCCGGTAGTAGGGGATACGTTGTCGATGTAACCACCCTTGACCGGGGCCACCCACTTGCCACCGATGAAGTTCGCATAGCGGCCGCGCAGCGGAATCTTGCGCTCCAGGGTTTTGAGGTGCGCTGCAAAAGCTGCGCTCAGTGTCATGGACTCCGGGACGGAGTCGGTTGGTGGTCGAACTTGAACGGCGCTCAGCGGGCTCATGTCTGTTCTCCTGTGGTGTAAGTCGTTGTGCCGGTGTGGTGTCGTGTGTCGGTGGGGGCACTACTGCATGTGCTGGCCGCCGTTGATAGCGATATTGGCGCCAGTGACGAACGCGGCTTCGTCACTCGCCAGATAGGCGACGAGGCCGGCTACCTCTTCCGGTTTGCCGAGCCGACCCATGGGAATCTGCGGGACGATCTTGGTGTCCAGCACATCCTTTGGGATGGCCATGACCATTTTCGTGCCGATGTAGCCGGGCGAGATCGTGTTGACGGTCACGCCCTTGCGCGCCACTTCGAGCGCCAGCGCCTTGCTGAAGCCGTGCATGCCCGCCTTGGCCGCGGAGTAATTGGTCTGCCCGAAGGCGCCCTTCTGGCCGTTAACGGAAGAGATGTTGATGACGCGGCCCCAACCGCGGTCGGTCATGCCGTCGCAGACCTGCTTGGTCATGTTGAAGCATGAGTCCAGGTTGGTATGCATGACCGCATCCCAGCTAACCCGATCCATCTTGCGAAATGTCACATCGCGGGTAATGCCGGCGTTGTTCACCAGCACGTCCACCGGGCCGATTTCGTCACTGACCGTGCGGACGCAGGCGACGCACGAATCCCAGTCGGCCACGTCGCAGGGGTAAGCGTGGAACGGGTAGCCGCGCTCACGCATCTCGCGCAGCCACCGCTCCGCCCTGGCATTGGCGGGCGAGTACGTCGTGACGACCGTATACCCGAGCGCGGCGAGTTTGATACAGATCGCCTCTCCGAGTCCGCCCATGCCGCCGGTGACCAGCGCAACGCGGTGCCGCCTCTCCTCTGCCATCCCAGTTCCCCCGAAAATGCTCGCCCCCGCGGCCTGCAGAAAGGCCCCACTTCGAAGCTTCCAGCGCACTTTGCCCGTACTGACGCGAGAGCGCGTCTGCAGCTTCTGCAGGCCCATAGGAAGATGTACGTACCCTGGCGGCCAATTGACGGCGGACTTGTACGTACAGCCGCGAGCGTGCGCTCGGGGTAGCGTGTGAGCGTGGTGGATGCAGAGAGGGAATATCGATTGCCGGACGTAATGCCAGCAAGGCGCACAGCGCCTGATGAGTGTGAGATCGCAGCGCTCGTGCAGCAGACCGCAGCCACCTACGAGGTGGTCAGGCAGCTCTATTGCGAGGAATTTGCGGCGCTGAAAGCCGAAGCGAAAGTGGAAGCATTCCTGGGCATCATCGCCAGCCGGCGTGTCAGACAGCGTCTCCGGGCGGTCGCAAAGACCGCGCACCCTGTGCAGCGGAACACGTCGCGGCCTGCCAGGGCGCATATCACGGCAGCTCGGCCGGAGAATTCCCCAGGATCTGGTCTGCGCCAGGCGCGATCGCCTGTGCTCGGTCGATCAATGATGCCGGGTCTCGGAGCGGGCACCGCACTGGTTACTTCGGCGGATTGACGACAAACATACATCGTGGCCGAGCCGCTGGGTTGTGTGCAGCGACCCGGCAAAGAGTTGTCGCTGCCTGCCACGGTTCGCGCGTTCGCTGCGTCCTGGGTAACGTAGCGTCCACCGGGGGCGCGATGCTCCGCATAGGAGTGGGCAGTGCGTAGCTTGGCCAATAGCGCCGGTCTTCTTCTCTATCGCCGCCGCCATGGCCGCCTGGAGGTGTTCCTGGTGCATCCCGGCGGCCCGTACTGGTCGCGCAAGGATCAGGGCGCCTGGTCAGTGCCCAAGGGCCTGCTGAACGCCGGCGAGGACGAACTGCGCGCGGCACGTCGCGAATTCAAGGAGGAGACCGGATTCGATGCGCCTATTGGCCACGAGCGCGACCTCAGTGTGTTCCGCCTGCCGAGCGGCAAGCAGCTGCACGTCTGGGCGGTCGAGGGAGACTGCGATCCCGGGCAGCTCAACAGCAACCTTTTCGAAATGGAGTGGCCGCCCAAATCGGGCCGTATCGCGCCGTTTCCTGAGGCCGATCGCGGCGACTGGTTTGAACGTGAGGAGGCCCTTGTAAGGATTACAAGGGGTCAGCGACCTGTCATTGAGAAGTTCTACGCCGGGCTCGGCTGAACTTCGCGGCTACCCGCCGAGGGCAGCGCGAACCCAGCGAACGATCTCCGCCTTTGCCATTGCGCCTGAGTGGCGCGCGACCTCGCGGCCCGCCTTGAACGCCATCAGCGTGGGAATACCGCGGATGCCAAACTCGCCGGCGAGCTCCGGAGCGGCGTCCGTGTTCAGCTTGGCGAGGCGGACGGCGGGTTCCAGCTCCCGCGCAGCCTCGGCGTACTGCGGCGCCATCATCTGGCAGGGGCCACACCACGGCGCCCAGAAATCCACCACCACCGGGATATCGTTGTCCTTAATGTACTTGCGCAAATTATCCGCACTGAGCTCTATGGCGTGACCCGTGAACAGCAGCTGATGGCAGTGTCCGCATTTGGGCGCCTCATGCAGACGCGTCACGGGAATGCGGTTGGTCGTCCCGCAGTGTGGACAAACGACGTGGCGCGACTCGCTCATGCTCGGCGGTATGGGGACCTGCCGGGCGAATTCAAGGCCCTGGCACGGCCGGAAGAACTTGGGCTTCACTGGGCAACTTCACGCCCCGCCCCCGCCCGGGTGGTAAGGTTAGACTCTTCGTGGAGGAGCACGAACATGATTGCGCATACCTCACTATCGGTGAGCGATTACCGACGGGCAAGGAGCTTCTACCGTAAAGCGCTCGCCCCCCTCGGCTATCGCAACAACATGGAGCACGGTCAAGCTGCCGGCTTCAACGATGGCAAGAACACCGACTTCTGGATCAGCGAAGAAGATGCGGTCATACCCATCCATGTTGCCTTTGCAGCGCGCAACAGCACACAGGTGGATGCATTCCACCAGGCCGCTATTGCAGCGGGAGGCAAGGACAACGGAGCTCCGGGTTACCGCGACTACTGGCCCGGTTACTACGCCGCCTTTGTGCTCGATCCGGACGGGAACAATATCGAAGCCGTGTGGTACGACTACGGCAAGGCGCGGCGCGCTAAACGGGCCCCTCGCCGGGTGAAGGGGCGGGCGCGCTGAGCAGAGTGGCGTGCATTTCCGTTCGGTACAGCAGATCCACCAGCGCCGTGGCACTGCCGACCCCCATCTTCCGCAACGCGCGTGCGCGATGGATCTTGACGGTTTTCTCGGATGTGCCGAGTTCGCCAGCGATCTCCTTGTTGAGCTTGCCAGCAACGACTAGCTTCAGCACCTGACGTTCGCGTGGCGTCAGGCGGGCGATACGCTGAGATACCTCCTGCCGATCCCGGTTCAGGGCGCGCGCCACGGCGTCTTTCGTGATGGCCTCACGGACCGCTGCGATGAGCTCGGCCGACTGCACGGGCTTGGCCAAGAAGGTTACCGCTCCCGCCCTCATCGCCTCTGCGGTCGAGCGCACATCCCCCTGGCCGGAGATGAACACGACCGACCTCTCCATTCCTCGCGCCGCGAGGGCGCGCTGCAGTTCCAGTCCGTTTACCTCGGGCATGCGAAGGTCGGTTACCAGACAGCCGGGCGACTCGGGATCATGCTGCGCGAGCAGCTCGGCGGCGGAGGTCGCTGCACATACCGTGAATCCATTGGCCTTCAGCAAACGGCCGAGAGCCACGACGACCGACGGGTCATCATCGAGCAGATATACAGTCGGCTGATGCGATGCGAAGACCTGAGACATTCTCCCTACCATCGGGCCCGTAGCGCAGTTGCGCGATCCGGCGCCCGGCGCGGGGGACTCCCCAAGGCCCCTTGATGCTAGGTGCCATCCTCATCGTGCACTATGCAATTTGTGCCAAAAAACTCCGCGTTTGCGCTTCATGAGGTGGACTGCCGGTGTCACTGCAACGGCCGCCGGGTGGTACCATCGTAGCCAACTCTCTGATTAAACTAATAAAATCGCGTAAGGACTTCCCTACCGTATTTCGGCCGTCAACCCTTCGCAAACTTGCGAACGGCCTCACAAGCAGCGCCCCGGGCTGCGAGCACAATCGCGTTAGTTGTGGTCGCAGGCAAAGGTTCATGAGCTACGACAACGTCATCCCGTTTCGCAAGCGTGCGCCATCGGAGGGCGAACTGGAGGCGTATCGGCGCCTCACGCGCAGCTGGAGTCCGGAACTGCGCCAGATGATGTTTCCCGAGTACTTCCGGTACGAGCAGCAAAAGGCTGACGCACACCTCGAATAGCCGATCCTTTGCCAGTCGGCACCACTGCGCCGCCGGCCGAGTGACTCACCTGGGACTAGCCGGCCCGTCATCGGGCGCAGCGCAGGGTGAAATGGAACGCGGCGCCCCCTTCTGCGCAGTTGTCCGCCCAGATCCGGCCCTGATGCATCTGCACGATGGAGCGCGCGATCGAAAGACCCAGGCCCACCCCTTGCGGCTTGGTGGTGAAGAACGACTCGAAAAGATGCTTCATCTGCTCCGGAGCGATGCCGGGGCCACGATCGACCACGGTGACTTCCGCATAATCTGCGCCCTTGAGCCGGGTCTGCACGGTCAGCTGCCGCTCGGTCTCCGGCGTATCTCGCATGGCGTCCATGCCATTGCTGAGGAGGTTGAGCAGCACTTGCTCAACGCTGGCACGATCGCCGAGAACCGGCGGCACATCCGCTGCGAGCTCCCGCATCATGTGCACGCGCCGATACAGGGCGTCGCCCGCGATGAGGCGCAGAATGTCAGTGACCAGCGCATTCAGATCCAGCGGTCCGACCTGCATCTCGCGCTTTTGCGTCAGCGCGCGGATGCTGCGTATTGCCTCATCGGCGCGCAGATCGGCGTCGCGAATATCGACGACGATGTCGCGCAGTTCGGCCAGGGGGGGAGTGTCGGACAGCAGCAGCTGTTCCGCGGCCTCGGCGTTACCGAGAATGGCACACAGCGGCTGACTGATCTCGTGGGCTACCATGGCAGTAAACTCACCCACGGCGGCCAGTCGTGCTGTGTGTGCCAGCGAACGGTGCGCTTCTTCGGCGCGCTTGCGATCGGTAATGTCGTGTCCGATCGCCTGGAATTCCTGGGCCGCCCCGTCGCCGCCCGCGATGGCATGGCAGACCCAGAGCTGCCAGCCCTGTGTGCCGTCCGGGAGGGTCACCTCGCATTCCCAGGTCGTCGGCTTGCCGGCCGCGGCCGCCTGCTCGATGCAGCCCAAAGCCGCGTCTCGCGTGCGCGCAGAAAGTAGCTCGAGCAACTTGGTGCCGAGCAAGTCCTCGCGCTCGCGACCCAAATTGCGGCCGTAGGCCTCGTTGACGAAGGTGAGCGTCGTGTCGGGCAGGAAGCGGCAGACGAAATCCGTCTGGCTCTCAACGACCGCACGGTAACGCTCTTCGCTCTCCTTCAGCGCGATCTCATTGACACGGCGGTCGGTGACATCAATGGCGCAGCCGATGTATCCGAGAAACTCACCGTGGGGTGTGTAGCGCGGTACGCCACGGTCCAGCATCCAGCGGTCGGCCCCGTCGTAGCGGCGCATGCGGTATTCCATCTCGTAGGGGCGACGGGCCTCGAAGCTCGCGCGGTATGCCGCGAGGCACCTCTCGCGGTCGTCGCTATGAATCGAGGACACCCATAGGTCGCCTTCCCCGCGCGCCGCGGTACGGCCCGTAAAATCGAGCAGGCCCTTATTCTGGAATTCACAGTGACCGTCGGCCGCTGCCATCCAGATGAGCGCCGGCGCCAGGTCTGCCATCTGGCGAAACCGCTCTTCGCTCTCCCGCAGCGAATGTCCGCTCTCGCGCAGAAACTGCTCAGCGCGACGAGTCTGGTCGATGAGGACAGCAACGAGATACAGCGGCGCCACGCGCAGCAGCAGGAACTCCTGCAGCGCAGCCGCCGTGTCGCTCGGTGAATGGTGCGCAAACGGACCGGTTCCCGAAAGTGCAGCCGCGACCGCGAGACAGCTGAGGGCCGCCGCAGCCGCGGACGCGCCTTGCATCCCGAAGCGTAGCGCCGCCCACATGAGGAACATTACCGGGATGTAGAAACGTGGATCTGCGAAGCCCAGACGCTCCGGACGCGGCTCGAATGCCAGGCTGATACTCACAAGCACACCGGTCGCCAGCACGGTGACCTCAAGCCACCGCACCCGCGACATGGGTCGGGCCACCGGCGGCCGCATAATCCAGTAGAACAGGATCGGGGTCAGCACAAGGGCCGCAAGCAGGTCGCCGCTAAACCACTGCTCCCAACTCTCCCAGTATGGATTCCCCAGAGCATGGCGCGCTGCTGCGCCGCCAAATGCGCTGAGCCCGGGCGCGAACAAGCCTGTCACCAGACAGAAAATGCCGAAGTCGCGCACGCTTGCAAATCGGAAGGGATCGGCAAGCCAGCGACGCAGCAGCGCCGCCGACAACATCGCCTTGGCGGAATCAATCGCGGCGGTACTCAGCAGAAACCACAGCGGCGTTTCCGGCGGGATCGCCACAGTCAAGCGAATCGGCAGCGCGGCAATGAGAGGCACCCACCACCAGCGCGTCCGAATCTGCAGCAGTGCGCACAGCAGCACCGCATCCGGGAACCAGAACGGTGCCGACGCTGCGGGGTTGAAGGACATTCCGTAGCGGTACGCGATATAAAAGCTCGCCTCGAAAAGGCACAGCGCCAGCCCGTTGCGCACCTGCGGGTAACGGGCGACGTCCGCTAGGCTCCGCGAGAGGCTGCGCAGTCGCAGTGGCGCATCTGGCGAGACAATGTTCATGGGCAGACGTCAGAACACGGAAGGCGTGGGACGCTCGTGCGCGCGCAGCTTCAGGGCTGCTTGACCCACTCGTACAGCGGCTTGTCCTTGTCGACGATGTGGACCGTAAGCAGCTTCAGCGGCGTATCACCGACGACTGTGAAACCGGCGTGCGGGACATCGCGCAGGTTCATGATGGCCGTGCCGGTCTGCATCATGGTCGGAGCCTGGCCCGGCAACTGCACCATCGAGCCCTGCAGCACGTAGCCTGTCTCGATGCCGTGATGCGAGTGGCGCGGGATACTCTCACCCTTCTTCAATTCCGTTATCGAAGTGATCACCTCCATGCCGGCAGCCCCGGAGAGGTCCGCCCGCTTAAGTTCCTGGCGCGCGCCGAGATCACCTGAGCTGGTGTCGGCACATACCACGGCGGCCAGTGCGCACCCCGCCAGCATCGCTCCCCATCGCAGCACCCGCATGGCCTTTCTCCCGCGCTCCCCGCGCCCAGAGCGGACGGCATCCCCTCGCGTTCGCGCGGGGAAGATTGTAGGACGAGTGACGGGGATTGTTGCACCGTGCCTGCACCGCGGCAATTCAGGGCCTGCATCGCACTGGCAGCTCGCTCCCCCACGGTGCAGCGCGGGGCGGCCCTCCCGGAAGGGGGATGTCGAAGCTGGTGGCAGCGGTCCGAGAATCGGGTCCGGAACGGCGCTCCACGGAAGTCGGAACGGAGGCTGCTATGGCCAAGATGCGGTCAATGATCGTCCCTGCTGCCGGCTCCAAATTGAGACTCGAGGAGCGCGAGATCCCGCAGCCCGGCTCGCACGAGGTGCGCCTGCGCGTGCAGGCATGCGGCGTATGTCACAGCGATGCCGCGACCGTCCAGGGGCACATGCCTGGACTCAGGTACCCGCGCATACCGGGACACGAAGTAATTGGTGTCGTGGAGGCCATCGGTCCAAGTGTCGAGCGCTGGCAGCAAGGCACGCGGGTCGGGGTGGGCCGGTCTCCGGGCGCCTGCGGCTACTGCGGGCAATGCCGGCACGGGAATGCATTTGCGTGCGAAACATCCAGGGCGCCACGGGTGTGAGCCGCGACGGTGGCCATGCCAATCACATGCTGGCGCATGCCAGCGCGCTGGCACGGGTGCCGGCAGAGCTGGACTCGGTCGCCTCCGCACCGCTGCTGTGTGCGGGAATCACCACCTTCAACGCCCTGCGTCATTGTGGGGCCAGGCCCGGAGAGTTGGTGGCGATCCACGGCGTGGGTGGCCTCGGCCACCTCGGAATACAATTCGCGGCTCGCCTGGGCTTGCGCGTCGCCGCGGTCAACCGCGGACGGGACAAGGAGAAGCTCGCACGCTCACTCGGCGCTCATGAGTACATCGACAGCACCGCGGCCGATCCGGCGGCGCCACTGCGTGCCCTCGGCGGCGCGCGCGCGATACTTGCGACCGTGACCCACGCGGCGGCAATGCAGGCGGTCGCCGGCGGGCTCGGGGTCAACGGCACGCTGATGGTCATCGGAGCCGTCGGAGCCCTGTCGATCGACTCGCTCGATCTGCTACGCAAGCGCGCGGCGGTCAGAGGCTGGTATTCCGGGGTGGGCACGGATTCGGAAGACACCTTGCGCTTCAGCCAGGAGCACAACATCACGTCGATGAACGAGATCTTTCCCCTGGAACAGGCGCTGCCGGCCTACGAGCGCATGATGAGCGGCCAAGCACGGTTTCGCGTCGTACTTCGGATCGAATAGTCCCCGCAGCAGCCTCTGACTCGAAGCATCCGGTCCCGGGACTCGCCCGGGACCGGACCGGCCCATCAGTCGTCTCCGCCGTCGTCCCCTTCATGATCGTCGCCAAGCCGGACGCTGCCGGCGGTGAGTGTCGAGCCGTCCCACGCACCCTGAACCGAGACGATCCGCCCGACTGCCGTCGCGAAGAAGCTTGCCGGATCAATGCCCGAGAACTGCGTGGTCGCGGTGGTCGCCACCGTCGTGGACAACAGTATGAAATTCGGCGCGGTGACCGCGTTCACCCGGCCCATCAGTCGCACCTGCGACTGCGGCTCCTGCCGCTCGAGTCGCATGGCCGTGACCATGTTGCTCCCTGCGCCCGACTGCGCGCCGCGCACCTCGAGCCACTGCCCGACGTGCACCTCGGCGAGACTGAAGCTGCGGTCGTCCTGGGACTGGTGCACGTCGAAGCGTGTCATGGCATCGATGCTCACCTGAATGCCCAGCAGGGCCAGCGTCCCCGCGCCCGCATCCACCGCATCCACCTGAGCGGTGATCCGGACATCCGCCGCCTTAGCCATCCGTACCTTGTCCGCCTCCAGCACCCCGGCTGCATCGATGGTGCCCTCGACTTCGACGTGCACGTTGAGAGCGAGATCGGCTGCAGTGCCGCCATCAAACTGCGTGGATGCAGAGGTCGTGACCGGGTGCCCGCCGACGTCGAAGTCGGCCGCCGAGGCAAAGCGCGTAATGAGTCCCTCCAGACGGGCTGCGTCATCCTGATCATCGCGCATGTCCTCGCTCGTGAGCAGCTCGAGGCGGGTCGCCTGCAGCGCTCCGTTTGACTCAATCGTGGTGCCCGTGACCGCGATCAGTTCGCCGTCCGCCGGACCGGTGCTCGCAAAGCCACTCAGCGCCGCACCGCTGAAATCAACGAGCAGCGCGTTAATGTTCAGCGTCTTGGCTGCTGAGTCGGTGGCCGATGTAGTGCCGAGCACCTGGAACGCGCTGCCGGCGGGCTTGGCCTCGATGCGCGTGGCCGCAATGCTGCCGTCCGCCGCGATCATGCCGCTGACCTCGACGAAGTCGCCGACGTGAACGCCTCCAAGCGACGCCGGAGCAATGTTGTCATCGAACGATGTATTGGCGGAAACCACGATGGTTTGTCCGAGCACCACCAGGGTCTGTGCCGTGCCGTCGATGGCGCTCACCGGGCCCTGCACGTTACCGTGAAAGTCGATCTCGTCGGCTACATCCTCATTGGTATCCGAGTCATGGTGGCCCTTGACCTGCACCACGTCGCCGCTATGCAGGTCGGCTGCCTGTGCGCCCTTGCCGTCGATGCTGATGCGCGCGCCCGCGGCCTGGAACTGCATGCCGCTGAGGTTCACGGTGGTGCTGCCAAAGCCGGTTATCGCACCAACAGTGACGGTGGATTTGGCCGCCGGCGGCGGCGGTTGCTTGGGCGGTTGGCTCGAACTGCCATAGCCCCCGCCGCAGGCCACCAAGGTGGCGGTCACGGCCACGAGCGGCGCCAGACGCAGCAAGCTCAATAAGGCGCGCGCTCGGGCGCGACACGACTCAACAGGCCATTTCATTGAAGTTCTCCCCGTTGCGACCGAGTCGATCGCGTACATGGGTGGACCGGGCAAGCGGGGAAGTTCAGGCAAGAAGCGTCGCCAAATGGCGGCAGGAACGCATAAATCTGCGGACGTGGGAACGCGCACAGGCCCGCGCGCAGCCATCCAACATAACTTCTGACATCAGCGCGCCCGGAACGTGGCTGGCCGCCGTGTTCGCGACCCGACTCAGGCGCGAATGCGTTGCATCACCGGGTCGTAGAGGGGTTTGGCCGATACCAGGGCGGGGTACAGTTTGCCCGCGATGTCCACCTGCCACTTGCCGCTGCCGAGGTACGCCTCGTCCACGGGGACCTTCGGCTCGAGCATCACCAGGCCGACCGCACCGCCGAGGGTGTGCCCGTAGGAAGCGGCGCGCACATAGCCCACGGGTGCGCCATCGCGATGCACCACCTCCGCGTGGAACATGAGCGGCTCGGGATCTTTCACCAGCACCTGCACCAGCCGCCGCGCAAGCGGTCCTGAGGCCCGCTGAGCGAGCAACGCTTCCTTGCCGATGAAGCCGCCGGACTTCTTGAGATCGACCGCGAAGCCGAGGCCGGCCTCGTAGGGGCCGTCGGTATTGTCGATGTCGTGACCATAGTCACGGTAGCCCTTCTCCATACGCAGACTCGCCAGTGCCTTCAGTCCGGCGTGCACGAGCCCGAACTCGCGCCCCGCTTCTACTATCCGGTCATAGACGTGCGCGGCCTGCTCGGCCGGCACATACAGTTCGTAGCCGAGTTCGCCAACGTAGGTGATGCGTACGCACAGCACGCGCGCGAAACCGATGTCGATCTCGCGCGCGGCGCGGAACGGGAAGGCCTCATTGGAGAGGTCCGCGCAAGTGAGCTTCTGCAGCAGCGCGCGCGAATTGGGTCCCTGCACGTTAAGCTGGCCATAGGCGGCGGTGACCTCAGTGACGCCGGCGCGTGCTTCCTCCGGAAAGTTGCGCTTCATCCATGTTTCCGCGTGGCGCACCATGGTATCCGTCACGACGACCAGATAACGCTCATCGCTCAGCTTGGTGACGGTGAGGTCGGCCTCGATCTTGCCGGCCTCGTTCATCCATTGCGTGTAGGCGATGACGCCGGCCGCTCCGTCAACGTTGTTGCCCGATAAGCGGTTGAGGCTGCGTCCGGCGTCGCTTCCCTGAACCAGAAACTTGCCCATGAACGACATGTCCATGACGATGACGTTCTGACGGGCCGCCTCGTGCTCCTGCCGCCAGTTCGCAAACCAACTCGGACGTCCCCAAGTCAGCGTTCCCGGATCGGGAGTGGTACCGGGTGCGCCGTACCAGTCCGGACTCTCCCAGCCGCTCACTTCCTTGAAATATGCCCCAGCACTCGCCAGGCGGTCGTGGACGGGGGACTGGCGCACGCCGCGCGCGGTCTTGAGCGACAGCCACGGGTAGTGACACTGGTACACCATGCCGAGCGATTCGACGGTGCGCTGCCTGCGATACTCGGGATTCGCCTGGTAGGGGTGCAGACGATCGATGTTGAATCCCGTGACATCAACATCCGGTGTGCCGGTCACGATCCAATGGGCCAGCACGCGCCCCAGTCCGCCGCCGGTGAGGACCCCGATGGAATTCAATCCCGCCGCCACGAAGTAGCCCTTCAGCTCCGGGGCCTCGCCCACGATGGGGCGCAGATCAGGCGTGAAACTCTCGGGCCCGCAAAAGAGTTTCTTCATGCCGACTTCCGCCGTGATCGGCACGCGCGTCATCGCCCGCTCGAGAAAAGGAGTCACCCGCTCCCAGTCCGGCGGCAACTCGCCGAAGGAGAAGTCCTCCGGGATGCCGCCGAGCTTCCACGGCGCACAAACGGGCTCAAACAGGCCCACCATGAGTCCGCCGCCCTCCTCCCGGTAGTAGCCGTAGGTGCCCGGATCCTCGAGCACCGGCATGTTGGGCGGCAGATCCCTGATCGGCTCGGTGATCAGGTAGTAATGCTCGGCCGCCTGGTTGACGATCGTGACCCCGGCGAGTGCGCCGAACTGCCGTGCCCACATGCCGGCGCAGTTGATGACGATGTCCGTCTTGATCTCTCCCAGTGCGGTGCGCACTCCTGTTACGCGACCGCGCCGCTGCACAACGCCCGTAGCCGCAAGGCCCTCGATAATCTTCACTCCCCGCTGGCGCGCTCCCTTGGCGAGCGCCATGGTCACGTCCACCGGGTTCACCCGGCCGTCCTCCTTCACGTAGAAGCCCGCGAGGATGTCGTCCACGCGCGCCAGCGGAAAGAGCGCGCCCACCTCGCGCGGCGACAGCTCGTGCACGTCAACACCGCAATAGCGGTTGAACGCCGCGACGCGCCGGTACTCCTCGAGCCGATCGCGGTCGGAGGCCACCTCGATGAAGCCGATCTGCGCCAAGCCCGTGGATTGACCGGTCTCGGCCTCAAGCCGCGCGTACAGGTCACGCGAGTACTTGCGCATTTCGGTGGAGGTCTCAGAGGTGGAACCGAACGTCACCATGAGCCCTGCAGCGTGCCAGGTCGTGCCGGAAGTCAGCCGGTCACGCTCAAGCAGCACCACATCGGTCCATCCCATGGCGGCGAGGTGATAGGCGACCGAGGTGCCGATGATGCCGCCTCCTACGATGACGGCGGAGGCGTGGCGGGGCGGAGCGGTAACGGTGTGGGTTTCAGGCATGAGATATATCAGCGTCCAGATTCAGATAGTTGCGCCGGTGCCGGAAGCCGCGGGCGCAACTATAGTGGATCCGGGCTCCGAATACGTCCGCGCTGCGAACGCGGGCCGGGCATTGCGACGCGCGGCGCTGGGCGCGCCGCTACAATCTCCGATACGGGCGAACTCTCGGAGATCTTCTTGCCTCGACCGTGCCTGATGGCTGTCGCGCTGCTGATGCTACTGAGCGCATGCGTGCATGGCATCACCGAGTCGCGCCCTGGCGCGGCCGAGCCAGCCGCGACGCCGACGCCGGCGGCCCCGGCTCCCGCCACCCCGCCACCGGCACCAGTGGCTGCCCCCACTGAGCCGCCCCCCGTCACGCCACCGAGCAGCCCCGCTCCCGCAGCACCGGCCCCCGAGTCTCCTCCACCGGCCGCTGCGCCGCCGCCCGCGACAGCCTCAGCGAGCGCGCCGGCGTCCGGTGCGCGTTCGGGCACCGCAGGCAAGACCACACCGGCGAACACGGCCCCGAGCGCCCGCCCCGCGGCACCCTCCAGCGTGCCTGCGACGCCGCCGGTGACGTCCTCACGGCCTGCGCCAGCCGCGCCCCCCACCGCGCTCGATATGAATGCGCTCGAACAGCGCCTGCGCGACACTCGGGCCATCGGGGTGTTCACCAAGCTGTCGCTCAAAAACCAGGTCGACGACCTGCTCGCGCAGTTCAAGAGCTTCCACGCGGGACACTCGAAGGTCACTCTGACGCAACTGCGTCAGAAGTACGAGGTGTTGCTGATGAAGGTGGTCAGTCTGCTGCAGGACGGTGATCCGGGACTGGCCAGTGCCGTATCCTCTTCCCGCGAGTCGATCTGGAATGTGCTGACGGATCCGACGAAATTTGCCAACATCTGACTTGCAACAGGAGACGCCCTCATGCGCGCCCGATTGATTGCTGCCTTGACTGTCCTCGC
Source organism: uncultured Steroidobacteraceae bacterium (assembly GCA_964489185.1). GTDB lineage: Bacteria > Pseudomonadota > Gammaproteobacteria > Steroidobacterales > Steroidobacteraceae > 13-2-20CM-66-19. The sequence goes on from CAZAXR010000038.1 coordinate 33,369, forward strand.
CGTGTCCGGCCTTGCGGTGGCGTCGGCCGCCGAGGGTCCGTCAGCTGGCCAGGACTTGAAGGCTGCGATTGCACTGCAGGGATTTCCCTGCGATCAGGTGGTCAACTCCAAGCGCAACGGCGATAGCGACTACACGGCAACCTGTAAGGACGGCAATCGCTATCACATCTATGTGGACGCCTCCGGACGGGTCGTGGTCAAAAAGCTGTAAACGCGAACCGGCCCGGCGGAAATGTGTCATGACGGCAGCCGCGCACCCAGCCGCAAAGTACGTCGCTGCGACGAGTTCTCGGTGAACGAGCGTTAGTCGAGTATCTTGCCGAGAATATCGTGTTCGACCTGGTGGCCTGAGGCAGCCAGACAGTCCAGCACCGCGGGCGCGAACTGTGACGCTAGGGGCTGTCCGATCCCGAGGCTGGCGAGTGACTCCTGGTATTCCTCAATGTCATCCAGGGGACGGGTCACGATACCGCGCAACTTCACGTCCTGCATGATCTGTGTGGCATTGGGAACCTGCTTGGCGAGTTGATCGAAATCGTCCTTGGACAGGTGTTGCTGCGCGAATACCAGCATTGCCCCGAGTGCACCGCGCACCTGCGGTTCGGTCATTCCCAAACGCTGTTGCAACTGGGTCACGAGGCTGGGCGCGCCCTGCAGCGGGCACGAACACAACAAGAGAAACACGCTCACGCAAATGAATACGACGCCGTGCACGCCATGCAGAGCCGCCGGCGGGCGGTCCGCAGCAGCACTCGTTAGAGTTCCACCCGCCATTGTCACCTCCCAACCCGCAGGGCCCCTGGCTGCATGGTTCGCCAGAGGGTGCCCACTCTCAATCGGACGTTGGCCGTACGCCATGGCACCGCTGAAGCTCGTGGTCGTGATTCGGGCCGGCACGAGACGGGCGGCGGCGACCATCGCCGGATGTATCTGCGTAGCGTTCTACGAGGGATTCGACCTGCAAGCCGCAGGTTTTGCTGCCGGGGGCGTCGCGGCCGAGTTCCCCTGCAGTCCGGATCAGCTGGGCACCTTCTTCAGCGCCAGCTCGCTTGGACTCCTCGCAGGGGCTCTGGCGGAAGGCAGGCTCTCCGACTGGTTCGGGCGCAAACGCGTGCTCATCGGCTCGGTTGCGCTTTTTGGGCTGCTGTCGGCTCTGACGGCCGCCGCACACGACATCCAGACGCTGTGCTGGACGTGTCTGCTGACCGGAGCCGGCCTCGGAGGCGTATTCCCAAATCTTCTCGCCCTGGTGAACGAGTCGAGCAGCGTGCGCCCGCCGCAACGCCAAACGTCGCACTCGCCTACAGTGGCATGCCCTTCGGCGGCGCCGCTACGAGCCTGGTCAGCATGGTGAGCCAGCAAAGCCACTGGCGACTGATTTTCATCGCCGGGGGTCTTGCACCGCTGCTGCTCGTGCCGTCTCTGCAGCGCGTGCTGTGCGAGTCGTCGGAGTTCGAGCGGGTTGCGCTCCTCGCAGCTGCTGCTGGACATTCTGCCGCTCGTGCTACTGGGCAGCGTGACGGCTCTCGCGTTCGCCTGGCAGTCAGCAAGGATGCGCGATTCCTGACACCCAGCGCATCGCTCCCGATGCTGCCCCCCGGGCGGCCGCTCCCTGGCCCTCCCGGGGTTGTCGCGCCCGTCCCACACTGACGGGTGAATGCACGATCTGAGGAGGAGTCCGGCGGATCATGGGCCTTTCCGCCCCAGCATGGAATCGGACTAAAGTCCAACGGGCCAGCGGTTGATTGCGCCATGCCTTTACGAACACGCGCATCGGCTGTGCCGTGCTGCTTTTCCCCATCGCCGGCGTGGCCTCGGGTGCCCACGACGTGCTCAAGGTGCGGAGCGCTCCAGATGCAGGTGCCGGTGGCCATCGAAGTCGCCGTCGAGGACTAACATGGCGGCGGCAGTAAGTCGATGCGCGAGGTGCTTGGCGCCAGGACCGCCGCAGCGAAAGCGCAGCGAGCGGGCAAAAAGCCAGAATGGCCAATAGTACCGTCAGGTCTCTTCCTGCTTGCACTTCAGGAACCAAAGATACAGCGGCGGGCGCGTGCGCCGGCCCATGGGACCTTGGGCCAACCTGTTGTAGCGCGATGCGGGCAACGCCAGTCCGGGTCGCGCGTCACAGTAAGAGCTCAGCGACCTTCTTGAGCAGCACTGAGACCGGAACCGCCATCAGTGCTACGGGTGCGAACGGCAGCAGCGTCGTGAGCCCCAGCAGCACGACGTACCGCAGCTCGAGGGGCAGGATGCGCATCGTGTAGACCGCTCCGACGACAGAGTAGAGGTCCACGGTCGCGGAGAAGTCGGGTACCTCCAGGGCGCCCTTGTCCACCTGCCTCGGCGACAGCCACTTGCGCTCAAACTGATGCCCCAGGCCCTGGGCGACAGCCCCGTACCTAAACATACCGCGGTGCTGCTCGTGCAGCAGCCGGCGAGCGAATACCAAGAGCGGACCGGTAAAGACCAGGATCACGAACGCGAGAACGCCAACCACGAGGGACTTGAAGTCGGTCGGCGAGGCTCCGAAGTGCACCACCCGGTTGGCCATCGCACCCGCGGCAATGATCCCGAGAGTGAACCCGAGTGGCATGAATGCCTCGAGTGAGGTACCCACGAATCTCAGCCCCCCGCACTGATCCGGATGCGCCGGCACCAGCTGCAGTTCGATCCGACTCATCAGCCACAGGAACCTCGTCCACAGCACGAGCCTCCACAGCCATCCCAGCAGCAGCATGAGGAGTATGGGGCTGCTGACCAGGAGCGCCCACCAACCTGCGGGCGACAGGTTGAATGCGTTGCCGTGCAGCTGACCGTGCCAAGCGGGCACTGCGCCCGATGGCGGCTCGGCCAGCAGCACGCCTACGATCAGGAGGTAAGGCAGGACGGTCGCAGCAATCTCGGCGGTACGCGACTTCATCAGCCGCTGAGTGGAACTGACGGCGTGCTCGTAAAGAGCACGGTCGGCATCGGACACCAGGCCGCCCTTCACAAACTGCCGGGCGAGCGCGGCGAGCCTTGGCACCGCGACCGACTCGGCCAGAATCAGCAGCGCGGGGGCAAGCAGGAAGCGCGCGTACGCGCCAAAATCCAGGCTAAACGCGTTCGAACGGTCGGACCGATAAAAATCCCCGTGCAGCGCGCTGAGTACCGCCAGCGGTACCCACGCCACGCTAGCCGCAAGCACTGCGCGCCGCACGTTCTGCGGCTTGCCCGCTTTGATCAGACCGATCCAGGTCTGAAATCTGTGCGGCGGGCCTCCCGCAAAGGGGGCGTCCGTCTCAAGGCGCGCGCTACTCATGCGCGGGTGGCCTGGTCGGAGGAAGGCGGTTGGGTTGCGCTCTCGAGCTGACGTTTACGTATGGTGTCGAGATCGCGATCCAGGAAATAGTTGAGGAAGGTGCGAATCACCGCTACCGCCCCCACCCTGCCGATGGTCTGCCAGTTGGTCGAGATGGAGGTCTCGATGATGTCCGCCGCAAGTTGAAAGGTCAGCGCGGCGACCAGCCAGCGCGAGTAATGCATCCAAGCATCGCGCAGCACGTAATTGGTAGCCGGACGAATCAGGGCGTGCGCCAGCCTGACCACGACCTCCACCGTGCCGATGACGATGACCATGAGCGCCAGCGCATCGATCAGGACGATCACCCGTTCGCTGAGGAATATGAGCCATTCGTTCATACCCGTCCTCGCTCAAGACCTGCCGCCCAGACCCTCCCCGGGAGCCACTTGCCAGGCATCCCGGGGAGGGGCCGGCCGGCCCGGGAGCGATCGGCAGCGCGCGTCCGCTACGTGCTGCCACAGCTCCTCGCCGGCAATGTGTCCTGTGTGCGCCGACCGCGCTCCTCCCCGAGCTCACTCGTACGGGCCGACGCGGAACAGCATGCTTATCGCCGCGACCACGCCGATGATCAGCAGGCAGACGGCCACGATGACCACCAGTGAAGGCGGGAAGCCGCTCTCGCCGTAGACCAGTCCGGCGGACTTCATGCGCTCGCGGTCCTTGCGCAGGCCGAGCATGAACATGACGTGATAGACGAGGCCCAGAACCAGCATGCCGATGCCGAGCAGTACCAAGGTCTTGCCGAAATTGCGTGCCGGTGCCGCGCCTCTCAGCATGTTCAAGTCACGCAGCTTCTCGAAGAATTGGAAAATGGTGAATCCAAAGCTGATGAGAGACAGTGAGGTGCGTATCACTCCCATCAGCGTGCGGTCAGCGGCCAGGCGTGTGCGCTGGAACGCCATGCCCGTGCGCCGCATGGCCAGCTCTGTGTTGACCGCGGCGGAGCTTGCCGAGGCGTTTACGGCATCACTCACGAGACACGCGTACGATGCAGCGGAACCCAACATGGCTCGTCGAAGTGTCGATCGGCTCGGCGTGCCGGGCAGCCGGCCGGTAGCGCCGGCAGTAGTTTGGCGCGCACAGGTGCGAGCCGCCCTTCAGTACCTTGCGTGGAATACGGATGTTCGGCTGGCAGGAGTCATAGCTCCCCTCCTCGGGCGCGCCGCGCGGATTCTCCGCCGCGCAGCAGCCACTGCCGGCGCCCGCTTCGTGGCATGCCCCGTACCAGTCGCTGGTCCATTCCCATACGTTGCCAATCATGTCGTAGAGACCGTAGCCGTTGGGTGGGAAGCTCAGCACCGGTGAGGTGCGCGCGTAGCCGTCGGCACGTGTGTTCTGGTGCGGAAACTCACCCTGCCAGGTGTTGGCCATGTGGCGCCCGTTGGGTGTGAACTCGTCGCCCCAGGCGAACTCTGTCCCATCCAGGCCACCGCGCGCGGCGAATTCCCACTCGGCCTCGGTGGGAAGCTCCCGCCCCGCCCAGCGCGCGTAAGCTTCCGCGTCGCGATAGGCGATGTGCACCACCGGATGATTATCGAGCGCCGGGATTGCGCCGCCCCGTCCATAGGGCCGACGCCAATTCGCGCCAAACTTGAACCTCCACCACTGACTCCAGTCGCGAAGATCGACCACTCGCCGCGGGGGGGAAAAGACCAGCGAGCCGGCCTTGAGCATGTTCGGCAGCGCGCCGGGATAGTCCTTGGGATCCGGCGCAATCTCGGCAAACGTCACGTAGCCCGTCGCTTCGACGAACTCGCGGAACTGGCGGTTGGTGATCGGCGTGCGGTCCATCCAGAAGCCGTCCACCCGCACACGGTGCGCCGGGCGCTCCTCCGGGTAGTGCTGATCGGAGCCCATCCGAAACTCCCCGCCCGGGACCCACACCATGTCTGGGCCCGGTGCCTGCAGTCCCGGTGACTCGGTCGGCGCTGCGCTGACAGACTGCAGTGCGTGGTCGTCGTTCATGAGGCTTCCTGCGCTATGCGCTCAGCACACGCAGCTCTCGCAGCGCGGCGAGGATGATCTGGATCGCCAGCCCGACCTGTAAGACACCCAGAACCGCCCCCAGGATTTGCAAGATCAGCAGCACGACGCCCTGCATGATCTCGCGAACGTAGATCATCGCTAACAGGTCGAGGACCATGACCACAACGACGACTGCGAATACTGAAAGAACCCCCGAACCGTCCGCGCCGCGCGCCGCGAGCAGCGCAATCAGCGCGGCGATCCCGTAAGGGGTAACCACCAGCGGAAATGTCAGACGCAGCGTCGCTGCCATCGGTGCGGTCGGCAGCGGCGGCGGCGCGGCGGGGGCGGCCTCGTACACTCTCATCACCAGTTGCAGCGCGACCAGGAACAGGATGATTCCGGCCGTCAGCAGCATCGCCGGCAGCGAGATGCGCCACTTGGCGGCAAGCAGCATGCCCAGGTAGCCCCCGAACACCACTGCGATCAGGCCCACCACGAACACCCGCACGGCGATGGCGCGCAGTGCTACCGGATCAAGCTCGCGCGTCTGCTGCGCGAATGGGCCGAGCAGCTTCAGTGGCCCGAGCGTGATCAAGAACAGGATGAAGATCGTGCTGACTCCCAGCACCGGGGGTTCTGTCATGGCCGCGCTCTCCGCGTCGCTGCTTCCCCGCACTTCAGAACGCCAGACGGGCATCTGCGCAGTGCGCCGTAACGCCAGTTCAGCCGGCCGTTGAAGCGGTCGCTGTCGACGCCCAGGCGCGTCACAAACTCATTCCTCCCTGCGCCGACGCCGAGATTCTTTCATGGCATCCACTGCACCAAGGCGCGGTACCACTATGGGAAAGGACAACACGCCTTGGAATGGGACTTTGGTCTAACCCGATGCGCCTGTCATGAATCCCGTCCCCAGCGCGGCATCCCCGGGCACTATGAAAATCCTCCCCCGCCACGGTATCGGGACCTTGGTCTAACGACGGATGCGTCGTTTAGGCAGCGGCGCTGTCGCTGGCAGCCCGGCGACTTGTTCAGTGCCTCCCGGACCTGGTCGCTGGCGGCATCGGGCTGCGCTAGCTTGCAGCTCCCTCCCAGGGTGAACCACAGCAGGACTATGCTTGGGGTCCTACGGCTATCGAGCGGGGATGTATGCCTCGCCCGACATCCGGACGGTGCGCTACAGGGTCGGCACGGCCAATATTGACGTGGCGAACACGCGCAGAAGAAGCTGCTTTGGGAGGGCGTCGCCGAGCGGGATTGGCCACCGACATGATGCAGAATCCGCAGGCAGCCAGCGACAGGGTCTTCAGCGAAATGTTCGCGCGATTCCCGGGGCGCGCCGCCCCATGACCCGGCGAATACCAGCAAGGCGCGTTGTGCAGCGTCCCGGGAGTGCGGGGTTCTGAGCGCCGCCGCCCAACGTCCGTGGCGTCGCCGGCTGCAGAGCGCGCCCATGCACAACGACTGACCCGTAGCGTTCGCATGGAGCCGCCTGAGCCGCGTCGCAAGCCCGGCATCCTCGGAGCCGGTCTGATAACGGGGGCATGCAACAACGACCCGAGCAGCGTCGGCACGTACTCGCAGGTTGGCGCTCAGTTCGGATATCGGCTGGCCTGGACGCTGCTATTCAGTTACCCGTTGCTGGTGGCGATCCAACAAATCAGCGCACGCATCGGCTACGTCACCGCCTGCGGCATCGCCGGGAATCTGCGACGCCACTATGCACCGGCCATCGCGTACGCCCTCGTCGGACTGTTGGCGGTGGCCAATGTCGCCAACCTGGCAGCGGACCTTGGCGCCATGGGGGCAGTACTGAAACTGGTGTTCGACGCGCCCGCGCCTGTCTATGTATGCCTGCTGGGCCTCGCGGCCATGCTGCTCGGGGTTCTCAGCGCGCGTCGCGCGCGGATTCTCAGGTGGCTGTGCCTGTGTCTGCTGAGCTACGTGCTAAGTGCCTTCGTGGTCCACGTGGCGTGGAAGGACCTGAGTCGGGCGCTGATCTGGCCGGCCCTATCTGCACACCCGCAGTACCTGATGGCCGTCGTGGCGGTGCTGGGAACCACTATCAGTCCATACCTGTTCTTCTGGCAGGCTCAGCAGGAGGCCGAAGCCCACTCAGTACTGCGACTGCCGCTGCCTCCCCTCACGCAGGCGTCGGCGGAATTTGTGCGCATCCGCCTCGATACGCTGGCGGGCATGGCGCTGTCGACCCTCGTCGCCTTGTTCATCGTAATTACCACGGCAAGCACGCTGCACCTGCCTGGAGGAGCTGTGATTCAGACTCCCGCGCAAGCGGCGGAAGCCCTGCGGGGCGTTGCCGGGCGCTTTACCTTCCTGGTATTTGCGCTCGGCATCATCGGCGCTGGACTCCTTGCCCTACCGGCGCTCGCGGCCTCAGCAGCCTACGCACTGAGTGAGCTGCTTCCAGAGCGGGTCAAGGACAGACCGAGGGCGGCGCGCTCGCGTGCGCTCTATGCAGCCATCGTGGCAGCGACGCTCATCGGCGCCGCACTGAACTTCACCCCCATCACTCCCATGGGCGCGCTGTACGCGAGTGCAGTGCTTAACGGTGTGATCGCGCTGCCGCTCATGATCAGCATCATGCACTTGGCGACGTGCCGGCCGCTCAACGCCTCACTGCAGCTGCCCACCGCACTGGTGGTGCTGGGGTGGGGCGCGGCCCTAGTGCTCGGCGCCAGCGTCGCCGCGATGGCGCTCGCCTGGCTCGTCTGGAGCGTGCCCCGTCAGCTTGCCGGGATCGCTGCCGTGCCGTAGCGCGCCGTCCGCGAGAGCAGTCCGACCAGCGCCGTGGCGGTACGGACCTGCATCTTTTCCATGATGCGGCCGCGATGCACCTTGATGGTTTTCTCGGCAGCACCAAGCTCGGCGGCGATCTGCTTGTTCAGCAGCCCCGTCGCGACGAGATTCAGCACCTGGCGCTCGCGCGGCGTGAGGCTCGCAAGACGTCGCGTGATGTCCTGGTGCTCCCGGTTTTGGGCCCGCGTCATCGCATCCTCCGCCAGCGCTTCGCGCACGGCGGCGAGCAGCTCGACTCGCTTTACAGGCTTGGCGAGGAACGTGACGGCGCCTGCCTTCATCGCCTGAACGGTCGTCGGGATATCGCCTTGTCCGGTGATGAAGACGATGGAACGCTCGATACCCCGCGCAGCCAGCGCGCTCTGCAGTTCGAGCCCATCCATCTCCGGCATGCGCACATCGGCGACCAGGCAGCCCGGGATCGACCCGTCATGCGTCCCCAAAAACTCAGCCGCGGAGGTTGTGCCGCGGACAGTGAAGCCCTCGGTCCGCAGGATGCGGCTCAACGCGGTCACTATCGATTCATCGTCGTCCAACACGAAGACGACTGTAGATGTCTCAGCCATGACCCACCCCTCATGGTGCGACGACGGACATTAAGGCTTGTATATGTCGCGTCGTCGTCCTTTATTTTCCCCACACGGGTAAGATTCTGCCTCCCCGCCAGAGCGCCCGCCATACGTAACCCTACCGATCAAGGCATAGGACTAAAGTCCTACATCGAGCCGGACAGGTGCGGAATTTGCTGAGGGTGTCCTCTAGCGGGAGCGTGGCCTAGAGTGCAGCGTCGCCGGCTGCCGCGGTGACGGGCTTCGGGCGCCCCCGTGGACCGTTCAAGAGGCGACCGAGCGCGGCCCGATGGCGTCGTGGATGAGGCCGATCAGGCGCTCGCGCTGCAGCGGCTTGGAGACGTAGGCCACCGCGCCGTCCGCCAGGCACTGCTCACGCAGGGTCGGCTGGTCATGCGCGGTCACTACGATGATGGGCACGCGAATGTGCGTCTGCATCATCTGGCGCTGCACGTCACGCCCGGTGAGGCCGGGCATCTGCAAATCGAGGATTACGCAGTCGGGGTTATGGCTGCGCAGCGAGTCCAGGAACTCCTCGCCCGAGGCGTAGGTCTCAACATCAAAGAGGGACGTCGCGATCATACGCGCGAAAGCGCGGCGTACCGCCGCCTCATCGTCCACCACTGCGATCAGAGGTCGTGACGCCGCCATGACAAATGCATTTGGCGACGAAGCCACCTGCGCCGATAGTGGACCTTTGTCTTATACGCCCGTCCGTGCGGTGAAGCTGAACACTGCGCCGTGCTGCACGTTCTCCGCCCACAGCCGTCCGCCATGCGCTTCAACGATCGAGCGGCAGATCGCCAGACCGAGACCCAGTCCGTGTTTCTTGGTCGTCACGAATGGCTGGAATATGCGCTCCATGTATTCGGGCTTGACCCCGCCGCCGCGGTCACTTACCGAGCACTCGACCGCCGCGCCGCCATCGGTGACCCGCGTTGCGATGGTGAGACGACGCTCCGGCGGGGGTTTGTCGGACATGGCCTCGCAGGCGTTGATGGCCAGATTCAACAGCACCTGCTGCAGCTGCACCGGATCGGCGAGCACGCAGGGCGCCGGGGCGCACAGCTGCGTCACCACCGATACGTTACGCGTGAGCAGATCGCCATGCGCTAGTGCCAGCACTTCCCGTACCACTTGGTTGAGGTCGACCCGCTGGCGCTCGGTCTCACCCTGCGTCAGCATCGAGCGCAGTCGCTGAATCACCTCTGCGGCGCGGACGTCGTCCCGGATGATGTCGCGCAGGATCTCCTCGATCTCCGGTGAGTTCGCCTCGCCGCGCAGGACATGTTGCAGCGCAGCCTCGGCGTTGCCCAGGATGGAAGTCAGCGGCTGGGCGAGCTCATGGGCAAACGCCCCCGAAAGCTCGCCCAGCACCGCAGCGCGACCCAGATGGGTGAGCTGCTGGCGTTGCTCCCGCGCCTGCGTCATGGCGCGTTTGTTGGCAGTGATATCGGTGCGGGTGATGACCGCACCGCCCTCGGGACGGCGCAGCGGCTCAACTGACATTTCATACCAGAGCGAACCTTCGGCATCGCTGGAGAACTCCAGCGACCTGCGCACCGCGAGGCCCGCCAGCACGTCGCGCACCGCTTGCAGCAGCTGCGCCACCGGTGCCTGTTCACGCGCCGCAGCTGCGCAAGCCGTGAGGAACTGGGTGCCGACGCCCGCCAACTCCCATTGCCGGGTGCCGTAGGTCTCGGCGAAGCGCCGCCATGCTGGATTCACCTCGATTACGACGCCTGACTGATCGAGGACCAGAATCTGATCGTGCAGCGATGCCAACACTGCTGAATACAGGCTCTGTGTCTGCTGGCGCTCGGACTCGACGCGGCGCAGCGGAGACAGGTCGAAGATGCAGGCAGTGCCCTCGTTTGCCGACCCTGGAAAACGGCACCCGCTAACCAGCACCGGGATACGCCGACCCCCGCGCAGCACGAGCTTGCGCTCTACCGGCCCGCCGCCAGTATCGAGAGCGGCTGCGGCGCGTGCGTTGTCTGCAAGTCCGCCGTCTCCTGCCGCATCGATGAGATGGTGAACCTGCAGAGCCGCGCCCGCGAACTCCGCCGGCGTATAGCCGGTGAGCTGGAGAAAAGCTGGGTTCGCATTCGCGATGCTCCCATCGGAGCGCCAGATCACCGCAGGTACGATGCTGCGAGCGAACATGGTGCCGAGCTTCGCGTCGCTGACCGTGCCGGCGCGCTGTAGAGTTCTGGTCTCCTCCAGCGCCGTGGCCAGCAATAGCAAGGTCATGCTCAGGCAGACCACCACCAGCAGCAGCCACACCGTGCTCTCTTGGGGGGAATGCCCGACGAGCAGAATGGGCTGCTTCAGCATGCCGAGGGTGGCCAGCACGCCCAGCACCAGTGCCGAAGCGCTGACACTGGCGATACCAAAATGCACCGCGGCCCACAGGGTCACGATGAACAGGGCCAGCAGCAGTGTCCAGTAGTGCTGGATCAGTACCTCCGGCGCGGCAATGACGAGCGCCACCAGCACCGCAAGACTCGACACCAGCAGACTGGTCTCGATGGCCCGCACCCTGCGAATCGTCGGCTCTTCCTGCCGCAGCCAGGTCGCGGCATGCAGGATCAGTGGCACCAGAGTCAGGATCGCGAACGAGTTGGTCAGGGTGCGACCAATCGCCGTCAGCCAGAACTCCCCGCTGATGTTTAATGCGTAGTAGGCGGCCGCGGCAGGAACGCTGGTCAGTACCGGGCTTAGGATCGCGGCCAGCAAAATGAATGCGATCGCGGTGCGCATGCTGTCGATGCGACGCATGCCGGGCACGACCGCCGACAGCGCCGCGGCCGCTACAAACGCCGTCGCACAGTTCGCCACGTACTGGATCAGCACGCGCGTGAGGACCGCCCCGGGGACCGTCGCCAGGGCCAGCAGATGCGCGGGTAACACCAACACCAGGTACACCCACCAGTATTGGCGCCGCGTGAGCAGCAGCGCCGCAAGCAACAGCGCATTGGGTGCCCAGAGGGCCGACACGTGGGCCCCGGGCAGGGCGAGAGCCATACCTAGCCGCGCCGCCAGAGCGTACGCGGTGGCAACGAGCAGGGCGGCGAGAACGGTCCGAGGCAAGGGCCTCGAGAGCAGCATGACCACGCGATGCGGCAGCGACAGCCCCATCTGACCGGGTGACGACTCACCCACGTGACCCAATTCCTGGGAGATGTCCGATGCCTTGTACAAGGCCATGATCCTTGTGGGGTTTGCACCGAGTCTGCATCGGCGCTGCAGTCAGTTGCCACCCCTGATTATTTCTGCCAGCACGCTGCGACTAAGGTCCCATTGGCAGATTGCGCCGCTCTTTATCATAGTGACGGTCATGGTGACGCCCACAAGCCTACGCGTCTTCTCCATCGACCCTGCAAGCACCGTTTTTTCAGTATGCACACTCTAGAGTCCGCAGTCAGCTGTGGGCCTCGCGGGATCCCACGGCACGAGCTGACTGCTGCGGCAGGCGCGGCTGATCCCTCATGATCACTGTCCGCGCAGCCGACGGGATCCCACCAGTAGTCGGGTGCACACACGCTCGCGAGGAGCATCCATGATCAGGATGGAGGTATGTGAGTACTGCGGGCAGACGGTCCCCGAGCGCTGTGACAATTCATCGGATGCCGAGGACTGCATACACCTGCACGGGCTGGCGCATGATCACAGTAATGCGTTGCGCCGATGCTACGGTCTGGATTGCTCTCGGGGGGGCCTGTTCTCAGACGCTGGGCCCCAACCGACTCTGCGGGCCGACGTACTTTGTCGCTGATATATCTGGCGGCAAAGGCGGCCTGCCCGAGCTTTGCGCCTGATATTTTGGCGCTGGTGACGGCCTGAGACGAATGCGGATCCGGTCCCTACCGCATCTCCCGTAAGCAGGGGTTACTTGACCGTGTAACCTTTGCCCTCCATGCAGGCTGAGTACGCTTTGTTGTACGTGGCCTTCTGCTGGGCAACCGATTGCTGAGCGGCCGCTTGGACCTGCTGCTGTTGCGCCTGCTGTTGGGCCGCAGCCTCCCCTTGAGCGCGCCTTTTGGCACCCGCGCCCGACATCACACCTACGGTGGCGCCGATTGCGGCCCCCTTGCCGGCATCTCCGGCAATGGCGCCGACGGCGGTGCCCGCCACAGCCCCACGCGCTGCGCCCCTTGCCGCGGCGCCCTGGCCAGCGGTAGCTGGATCCGGGGCGGGTGGCGGCGGAGCCGTCTGCGGCACGACGTTCATCGGATCGATGCCCGTTTGGCCCTTGGCCCATCCATAGCAGGCCGCTTCATCGTTAGACTGCATGGCGGGCGTCTGATTCTTGGCGGGAAAGACGAAGACGCCAAGGCTCGATGACAGGGAGGAAGCACCCCCTGGCGGTGCAGTTGCGGCCGCCGGCGGCGCGGCGGCAGTGGGTTGCTGTGGCGGTGCCGCCGGTTGCTGAGCACACAGGCCCCCACTGGCAAGGCACGTCGTCACCGCGAGCGCGCTCACGCATCGAAAAGAGGTATGTTTCGTGATCATGTTCCGCCCCCCGATCGGACTGCGCCGCAGCCCTTATAGCGGCTCTCCTCTTGAGGATACATTGGACTCTGGTCTCATAGGTAAGGCGCGGCATGCGTGGAACGCTGGCGCGCGCAGACGCATTTGGCTTTCATATTCAAGGAGCATGGCGATACGCGTGAAAGCGTCTTCGCGAGCGTCGCTCCGGGTGCTGCTCCTCGGCAGCGCGCTGGGCCTCGGGCTGTGCCTGAAGCTCCCCGAGGCAATCGCGTCCAACCTGGATTTCCTGCGGACCTCGCCCATTTCGTACTTCAACGAGGACGACAAGAAACTGATGATGGACAATGCGCGCAGCGTGCTGGACTCGCAGGCGAGTGTTGCCAAATCGGGCTGGTCCAACCCCAAGACGGGCAGCTCCGGTGAGGCTCAGGTCACCGATCAATTCACCTCCGCTCAGGGGACGCTGTGCAAGCATCTGCGCATCGTCAATCGCACCCGCACACTGAACAGCGATGCCACCTACACTGTGTGCCGCGACCCGGAACGGGGCTGGGTCCTGAGCGCCGACAGCAAGCCGGCCGGCTCCTGAAGCGCGCCTCAGCCCTCGAGAACGGCGCGGACCTTGGCCGCCAGGCTCGCCTGCGTGAACGGCTTGGTGATCAGCGCGACTGCGGGATCCAGGCGGCCGTGATGGATGATGCGGTTTGACAGGCGCGCAATCCGGGCCTGCTGCTCGGGGTTGTCGGCGGTCAGCTCCCGGAGCTGCTGCAGGCGGGGAGCGGACTTCGCGCTGCCGTTGTGATACGCCTCCAGGTACGCCGGGGCTCCGGTGATCAGGTAGCCGCGTTGCCCGCGCTCCGCATCCTGCAATGCGGAGCGCAGCCGTTGTGCGCTCTCGATGACCTGAGAGGCATGGGTCACGAGCTCGCGGCTGCGCACCAACTCGGGCGCGCGCCCAAAAGCCTGCCAGGCCTCCAGTGCCACCAGCGCCGCCAGTGGAACGACAATCACCGTCAGCGCGAGAGCCAGACGGACGGTACTTCTGAGTTCACGAAGAACGCGTCGGACTGGCACGTCGCGAGAAGGACCCGCATCTTTGTGGCGTTGGGTATCTTCGAATGCCCATCCACGCGGGTCAAGCGACCGCCGCGGCGCCAGGGTGCTCGGCTAGTCGATGTCGATCACGACTTTTCCGCGCGCATGTCCTGCTTCCAAATATCGCATCGCCTCGGGAAGCTCGGAGAGCTTGTAGCGCCGGTCGATGACCGGGGTTACCTTTCCTGACTGCATCAGCCCGGCCAGGATTGTCAGATCCTTTGGATCCAGTTCCGCCAGAAACGGATGGTAGTTCTGGCTCACGAACGGCGACAGCGCCAGCGCCTCGATGAGATTGGTCATCGGGCCGAGCCAATTGCCGTGGCTCTGGCCACCGACGATGACGAAGTCGCCCTTGGGCGTGAGCACGTGGCGGTAGTCCAGCAGCGGGTGATTGCCGACCGAATCCAGAATCAGATCGTAGCGCTCTGCACCCTTGGTGAAATCCTCACGGGTGTAGTCGATCACGTGGTCCGCGCCGATCGATCTGACCAGCTCCACATTCCGCGTGCTGCACACCGCGGTCACGTCCGCCCCGTATGACTTGGCGATCTGCACCGCGAACGTGCCCACACCGCCCGATGCCCCGTTGATCAGTACCTTCTTTCCGGCCTGGATGTGTCCCTTGTCGCGGAGCCCCTGCAGAGCGGTGATGGCGGCAATAGGAACTGCCGCCGCCTGCTCGAAGCTCACGTTGGCGGGCTTCAGCACCACCGCGCGGTCCTCGCGCACCACCAGGTACTCCGCGAACGCGCCGAGTTTGCCGCCGAAGACGTCATCTCCTGGCTTGAAGCGCGTGACGCCGCTGCCGACAGACTCGATCGTGCCTGCGAAATCCACTCCCAGCCGGGGGTTCTTGGGCCGGCCGAAGCCGCTGTCCATGCGCACGAGATAAGGGGTGCCGCGCATGTAGTGCCAGTCGAGCGGATTCACGGCGGCCGCATGCACCCTGACCAGCACCTCGTGGTCGGCCGGCGTCGGCTTGGCGAGGTCCTCCAGCTTCAACACCTCGGGCGGGCCATAACAGCGATAGGCAATCGCCTTCATGGACTGCGCGCCGGCGAGCGCCGGCGCCGCAGCACAAGGGGAATCGTGGCTCATGACGATCGCAAGCGACACCAGCGTCGCCACTACTACGACCGCGATAACGCTCAGCACTCGGCGGGTTCGAGTCATGGGCCGACCTTTGTGGCGCCGCTGAGCGATCTTGCCCAGCTCCCCGGGGGGCGTCGCGTGCAGCCTATTCAGCTGGCACCCGAGGGGCAAGGGAGCACCGGTCGGGGATGCGACTGCAGGTGCCTGTGGCGAGCCGAAGTGACCCGCCATCGTCTCATTGAGGCTGTCAGCGACCGGGACCGCCTGGTGTTTTCGGGAAAAATTCCCGCGGCGCCTCCGGTAGGCTGTTGGGCCTTCAGGCCATTGAGGTGGTGGCGTCGGGCCGCCGACAGCAAAGGGGACACGTGAGCTCAAGGCCCGCCTGCGCCATGCTGTGTTGCCTGGGAGCCGCGGCCGGGGGGCCGGCGCCGCACGCCGCGGAGGCGGAAGGCACCCCACCGCCCGCCAACGCCGCCACCGTTCAGGAGCTTCCGCAGGTCGTAGTCATCGGCAATGCCCCGTTACCGGGGTTCGGCCTGCCGCTGAATCAGATTCCCTCGAATGTGCAGAGCGCCAACAGCGAGGACCTCAAGCGCGCCCAGACCACCGGGATCGCCGACTATCTCAACCGCAGCTTCACCGGAGTCAACGTGAGCGAAAGTGCCGCCAACCCGTTGCAGCTGGATATCAACTACCACGGCTTCACCGCGAGCCCGCTGCTGGGGACACCGGAGGGGCTGTCAGTGTACGTCGACGGTGTGCGTGTGAATGAATCGTTCGGTGACACCGTCAACTGGGACCTGATTCCCGAGTCTGCCATCTCCACCGTGTCACTGATCTCCGGGTCCAACCCGGTATTCGGTCTCAACACCTTGGGCGGCGCGCTATCGGTGCAGACCAAGAGCGGTCACGACAATCCGGGGACCGAGTTTGAGGCCTACGGCGGCTCCTTTGGGCGACGTGTGTTCCAGGGCGCAAGCGGCGGCGAGCGCGGGCCGTTCGACTACTTCGTGACCGTAAACTTCTTTGACGAAACGGGCTGGCGCGATATGTCGCCGTCGCGGCTGTGGCAGGCCTTCGGCAAGGTTGGCTGGCAGACCGAGCACACCGACCTCGACCTGAGTTACACCTACGCTGACACCAGCCTGTTCGGCAATGGAGCGCTGCCCCAGAGCATGCTCGACTACCGCCGCGAGCAGAGCTACACCCCCGACTTCACCCACAATCTGCTGCACTTTGTGAATCTCACCGGCAGTCAGTTTCTCGGCGAGCACCTGCTGCTCACTGCCAACGTCTATTACCGTCGCCTCGCCACCAATACCAACAACGGCAGCAATAACGACAACTATCTGGCCGAGGGCTATTCGGGACCTGCGATCGACTGCAGCATCGCTCCAGAGGAGCCTGCCGCCCTGGCCTACTGCGCAAACGCCGCCACCCAGGTGGCGGCTCTGCTGCAGCGTACCGCCGGCTTCGGCATGCAGCTGACGGACTCGCAGGACCGGTGGGGCGGCACGAACCAAGGCATTGTTGGCCTGGACTACAGCGATGCGGAGGACACCTTCGAACAGGCCTTTCAGTACGGCACGTTCGCCCCGGACCGCACGCTGATCTATGAGCAGGTGTCATTCAACGGCCAAACGGTCATCTCGCTCCGGGGCAGCAATCGGATTTTGGGCCTATATGCGACCGACACCTTCTCCCCGAGCGAGCTGCTGCATTTCACGCTCGCCGCACGTTACAACCGCAGCCGCGAGTCCCTCGATGGCTACAGCGTGAATACCGACGTTGCCGACTTCGGCGCGGGCTTCAATCAGGCCGCACCGCTGACGGGCGATCACACCTTCAGTCGCCTCAACCCCGCGCTAGGGTTCACCCTCACGCCTTCGCAGGAGATGACGTACTACGCGAACTACAATGAGGCGAGCCGTGCACCAACGGTGATCGAGCTGGGCTGCGCCGACCCGCAGCGGCCATGCGGCCTGCCGAATGACTTCGCCAGCGACCCGGCACTCAAGCAGGTGGTGGCGCGCACCTTCGAGCTCGGCCTGCGGGGCAGCCTCGCGGGCCAGCGCCTCAAGTGGGCCGCGGACGTGTTCCGCTCGGTGAACCGCGATGACATCCAGTTCATCGCGACCACGACCAACTCCGGTTACTTCGACAACGTCGGCAACACGCGTCGGCAAGGATTCGATCTCGCGTTGGGCGGCAACGCGGCCGGCCTCAGCTGGAACCTGAGCTACAGCTTCGTGGATGCGACCTTTCAGTCGGATTTCGAGGTGAGCGCCGAATCCAACAGCACCGCGGACGCCAACGGCAACATATTGGTGCGCACCGGGGACCGGGTGCCGTTGATTCCGCAGCACACCGGCAAACTGGTACTGAATTACCTGGTGGGTGCGAAGCTGGAAGTTGGCGGCGACTTGGTCGTGACCTCCGGGTCATATCTGCACGGCAACGAGAACAACGCCAACCAGGCTGGCGGTACCAACGCGGCCGGCGACTACATCATGGGCAGGGGATGGATTCCCGGCTATACGCTTGTCAATCTGCAGGGCACGTATCACGCCGGCCATCATCTCGAGGTGTTCGCGCGCATCGCCAACCTCCTCAACCGCCGCTACGCGTCCGCAGGCTTCCTGACCGTGAACACCTTCACCCCCAACGGCATCTTCCGACCCGATCCGGGAGACTGGACCAACGAGGATGCCGTCTCGCCGGGGTCGCCGTTCGCGGTGTGGGCCGGAGTGCGCCTGCGCGTCGACTGAGCGCCGCTGTGCGGGCGCCGACGACCCCGCACTGGCGCCGCGCCGCTGCTAGCTCAGCCCCAGCTGGCGCGCCATGAGGATAAGTTGCAGGGCGGTCGAGGCGCCGAGCTTGTGCTTGATCGAGGACTGGTGATTGGCGATGGTCTTGGTGCTCACTCCCAGCCGTTCGCCGATCTCGCTCAGCTCGTAGCCGTGAGTGAGCAATCTCAGTATCTCGTGCTCGCGCGTCGACAGTGAGGCCACGAGCGCGTCGCTGCGCGCAGTGCCGGCGGCCAGCGACTCCTCGACGTCGGGGCTGACGAAGCGTTGTCCGGCGGCCACGGTCCGCACGGCCTGCACCAGCAGCTCCGGGGCGCTGGCTTTACTCACGTAACCGAGCGCGCCGGCTTCGAAGGCGCGCGCGGCGTAAATCGCATCCTGGTACATGCTGAAGATCAGCACGCGCGCGCCGGGACGACGCGCGATGATCCGCCGCAGGATCTCGATACCACTGACCCCCGGCAACGCGATATCCAGCACCACCACGTCCGGGTGGAATTCGCGGTCGCGCTCGAGCGCCTCCGCCGAATTGGCCGCCTCGGCGATGACCTGCATGGCCGGATCGCGCGCCAGCAACTGATGGTAGCCGCGCCGCACGACCGCGTGGTCGTCGACCAGCAGCACCGTGATCGGAGCGCCGGGGGAGTGGTTCATGCCGCCGCTCCGAGTGGGATAGCCGCTCGCAGGCGGAAGCCACCGCTGCTCGGCCTTTCCATGAGCAGTGAGCCGCCGACCGCCTCCACCCGCTCGCGCATTCCGATCAGGCCCAGACCCCCGCTGCTGCGTGCCGCTTCGGCCCCTATGCCGTTATCCTCGATGGCGGCCACGATCTGCTCGCCCGCGGCCCCGGACGGCGCCCGCTCACGGCCGATGCGGATGGCCGCGTGCGTGGCGTGTGCGTGGCGCGCGATATTGGTCAGGCCTTCCTGTATCAAGCGGTACAGCGCCACGCGTCGGACTTCGTCCAGACCGTCAAGGGGCGCGCTCACCGACAGTTCCACGGTAGTGCGCGGCAGACGACGCCGCCATTCGCCAACGCATTGCTCCAGCGCCGCGGCCAGACCCAGCTCGTCCAGACCCGCCGGCCGCAGCTGCCGGATGAGGCCGAGCACCACCGCTTGCACCTGATCCAGGCCACGCACGATATCGGCCGCCGCCTGGTGGCCGTCCGGATCGCGCGACGCCAGGTGTGCGCGCATCCCCACCGCATCGATCTTCATGGCACTCAGTTGCTGACCCAGCTCATCATGCAGGTCGCGGGCGAGCGCGCGGCGCTCGGCCTCCTGCACCTCAACGGACTGGCGGGCAAGGCGGCGGTTATCGGCCAGCGCCACGCGCAGCTCCTGCTCCGCCTGCTGGCGCCGCACGAGCTCGCGCGCCGCCTCGCGATAGCGGCGCACCGAAAACCACACCATCCCGAGCGCCACCGTCAGCAGAATCGCTGGCAGCTCGTCGAGCTGGAAGCGTTCGCGCGGTTGTGCCCAGGCGAGCAGCGCCTCGCTCACGTTGAACCGGTCACATACGATCGCCGCGGCGACCGACACCAGCAGCACCAGCACCAGGTCGCGGCGCCCGCCGGCCGGTGCTCCCGCAATGGCCGGCGCGTGCCGGCGAGCCGTTGAGGTACTCATGCGCCTTCTATAGCGGATTCCGGGACGACGGAACAGCCTGTCCGGCCGCGGACACCTCGCCGCAGGGTGCACGCCCCGCCCGCGCCTCCCGATCGTTGACTCGCTCATCGCGACTCCTCAAGAATCAGCGCCGGCCGCGACCGGCGCGGCGGCAGGGAAGGAGTTGCAATGGCTTCGATGCGAGCTGCTTTGGTGATCGCCGCGGTACTGGCGGGCGGACCGGCGGCGCGGGCGGATACGCTGGTCGTGACCGCCGCGCGCATGGTGGACGTGCTTGCCGGACAGGAGGTCGAGCGGCCGCAGATCGTGATCGCGGCAGAGCGCATCGAAAAGGTCGGCAGGCAGGGCGACCCCGTGCCAACCGATGCGCACCGAGTAGACCTCCCCGGACAGACACTGCTGCCGGGCCTGATCGACATGCACGTGCACCTGACCTCGGATCCGCGCTTCAGCGGCTACCGGGCGCTGCAGTTCACCGACAGCTTCTGGATGACCGTCGGGGTGGCGAATGCGCGCGCAACCCTGGAGGCGGGCATGACACCGATGGAGGCGATTCAGGCGGCAACCCGCAACGCCGCCGAGGCGCTGGGGCGCACGGCAGATCTCGGCGCCATCGCGCCCGGGCGCTATGCGGACCTGATCGCGGTCGCCGGAGATCCCCTGAACGATATCCACACGCTGGAGAATGTGACACTCGTCATCAAGGGCGGCCAGGTTGTCAAAAGTGCCGCTCCGTAACGCGGGCGCACTGCTGACGACGCTACTGGCTGCCGGCGGCGTGCGCGCCGGCGAGCCGCAGGCACGGCACGCAGTGCCCACCGTGCCACAGCTCGAGGCACTCTACGCCGACTTCAACGACGCCCAGGGAGCAGTGGCGCTGATTGACTCCGATCCGGGCCGTTATAACAGCTACGCCGGCAGGACCCGCGCGCAGTGGGAACGCACCTACACCGCGACCCGCGCGCAGCTGGTTGCCGCACTGCCACGCGCAGCCGGTGAGTCTGCGCCTGATGCGCGCGCTATCCGCCTGATGCGCGCCGAAGTGCTTGAAGCACCGCCGACACCTCACTCACTGGCGCCGGTCGGGCACTGCAGTGACGCGCAACGTGAAGATCTGAAGCTGCAGCAGCTGCAGGATGCGCTGTACGCCTGCTTCTCGGAGCTCGCCAACCGCCTGCGCTTCGAGGGCGGCACGGTGACACGCGTTGCCGCCTTTGACCTGCTGACCCGCATGCCCGAAGCCGCACGTCGCAAGGCGTTGTTCACGGCCTTCGTGCCGTTGTGGCGCGCGCTCAACGGCGCGGACCAGACGCACAGCCCCTATCGGCGCATGCTCAGAATGGCCGGGGCGGAGGCGCGCGCGAAGGGTTCCCCGATCGATGCCGCGGCGGGCACCCTGGGCGTGTCCAGCGCCGAGGTCGAACAGTGGCTCGAGCGCAGTCTCAGCGCCTGGAGCACCGTCACCGGTGAGCACCTCGTCGAGCCCTGGGACTACCGCTTCGAGGCCGGCGCGGGCGAGCGCGAACTCGGCGAGGTCATTTCCCGCACGGCGCTGCCCACACTGAGTGAGCGCTACTATCAGGACTTGGGCCTGGATCTGGAAGAGTCAGAGGTCATCTACGATCTCGACCCCCGCCCCGGCAAGGCGCCGCTGGCCTACACTGACTACGTGCGCCGCGGCCGCATGGTCGACGCTGCGTGGCAACCGACCATCGTGCGCGTCTCAGCCAGCTACCAGCGCGGCGGCCTCGGACCGCTCAACGAGCTGGTACACGAAAACGGTCATGCGGCCCACATGCTGGCGCTGCGCACCCGACCCGCCTTCATGGATCTCGGCGACCCGCTCTTTTACGAAGCCTTTGCCGACGTGCCCTCGTGGAGCGTGTATGAGCCCGCCTGGCAACAGAAGTATCTCGGCCGCAGCATCGGCGCCGCGGCTTCTTTGCGGGCGTTGTATTCGGACGTCATGCTGGATGTTGCCTGGGCGCTGTTCGATCTGCGCATGCTGAAGGTCCCGGGGTCTGATCCGAATGAGGTATGGACCCAGATCACCAGCCGCTACCTGCACGTCAAGCCACACCCGGAATTCTCCTGGTGGGCGGTACGGGTGCAGCTGGTCCAGAAGCCGGGCTACATGGTGAACTACGGCCTGGGCGCGGTGATCACGGCCGACATCCGCGAACACATCGCGCAGCAGCTCGGGCCGTTCGCGACCGGCGATGCGCGCTGGTACGGCTGGCTGTCGGAGCAGCTGCTGCGCAGCGGCGAAGAGCAGGACACCGCGCAGCTGCTGCGCCAGTTCCTCGGGCGGCCGGTCTCGCCCCAGGCGCTGCTCGCACAGCTGCAGCGTGTGGGCCCGCGCGACGAAGCGGTACGCTGAACGCTACAGCGTGCGATAGTCCGCGGACTCGGCACTCAGCTCCGCCAGGTAACGCTGCAACTCGCGCACCCGCTCCGCACTGCGGGCCCTTCCGGCCGGCGAAAGAATCCGCGGCGGCACCTTCGCCAGGTACTCCTGCAGCATGCGCACCGCTTCCGGCCCGTCCGGTTTGCCGCCGTTGGGCTCGACCAGGGCGAATATGCGCGCCACCCCGATGGCCCCGAGCCAATCGAGCGCGTCCGCGTCGTGCAGGTAGAGTGCTTCCGCGCCCGCCGGGTCACGCGGAAACATGTGAGTGCGTATCGCGGCGCGCACCGCCTCGATTTTCGACATGGGGAAGCCGGTGCCCTCGAGCAGACCCGCGACGAGCTGCGAGGCCTCATCGGCATGATCCACGCCGTGCTTCTGCCAGGGCGCGAATGCGGCCACGTCGTGCAGATACGCCGCGGCGTACAGAACATCATCGTCCAGCGCGACGTGATCGGCAGCCGCGAGCGTGCGCGCGAGCTCGTAGTCGCGCCGGCAATGCGAGGCCCCCCAGGCGGGATGCTTGAGATGCGCTTCCGCGAAGCTTTGCACCGCGGCGCGCCAGTCGCCGCCCAACGCGATGGGCGAGGACCCGGGAGCGGCAATGCCCGCCGACCCGGCCAGGCCCGTGGCCAGCAGGCCGATGAGCGTGGCGCAATGCCGCGCGCGCTTGCAGACACGGATATGCATCGTGGTTCCTCCGGCAACGACTGATCAGTGCACGATGGCAGCGGCAATGGCGCGGGCCTCACGCGCGATCTCGCGCAGCATGCCGGCTGGCGAGACGTGGTAGCCGCAGAAATACAGTCCGGGCGCGCTCGCCCGTCCGCTGGTGCGCGGCCGGCCGTGCTCATCGCAACTCCCCGGCGGCGCCGTAAGGAATGCGCTCACCCGCGGGCGGTACCCGGTTGCGAGGATCACCGCATCGTAGTGTGAGCGCGTGCCGTCGCCGAAGATCACGCCGTCTTCCTCGAAGGCGGCGACACCGGGACGCACAGCCACTGCGCCGCGCCGAATCAGCTCCAACGTGCCGACGTCGATGATCGGTACGCGCGCGTCGCGCCCGATGCGTGTGATCGGCCCGTCCGTCAGCTTGCGCAGGCCATAGCGGGAGAGATCACCCACCACGGTGCGCAGAATCAGAGAGTTCAGAGCATCGGCCAGACGCGGCGGCAGGCGACGCTCGGCGATGCCGAGCGTGAGAACCGGGACGCCGAGCACCTCGCGCGGCACCACGTTCACCGGGCCGCGAACGGCGAGGCTGACCTGCGCACCGTGCTCGTGCAGGTCGATGGCAATCTCCCCGCCGGAGTTGCCGAAACCCACCACCAGCACCTTCTGATTGCGGAACGGCTCGGCGTTACGGTAAGCGCAGCTGTGCAGCATGGCCCCCCGGAACAAGGTTCGCCCGGGCCATTCCGGGATGCACGGTTCCCGGCTGTAACCGGTCGCCACGACCAGATTGGCGGCGCGGTAGCAGCGCTCGGCTGTGCGCACCTCCCAGACGCCGGCGGCGGGCCCGGCGGCCACGACCTGCTGAGCAAACATTGGCTGCAGCCGAAAAGCTCGCGCGTACGCTTCAAGATAATCGATCACCTGTTGCCGCGACGGGTAGCGCGGGCAGTGCTTCGGAAACGGCATGAAGGGCAGTGCGGAATGGCGTTTATCCGTGTGCAGGTGCAGCCGCTCGTAATGACGCCGCCACGCCGTCCCTACCGCCTCACCCTGTTCGAGGATGAGGCTGGCCATACCGGCGCGCGCAAGGCACGCGCCGACTGCAAGTCCGGCGGGGCCGGCGCCAATCACAATCGCGTAGTGGACCTCGTCCATCGATTCGCGCGCAGCTGCCGCGCCTGTGCGCTCCTACAATGCTTAGGGCCTGGCGACCGGTGCTGCGTCGGGCTTGAGCAGCTCGCGCAGCATCGCCACCTCGGCGCTGATCCCGGTGCGCAGTGCCGGATCCAGGTCGGGCGCAAACAGAGCCGAATGGTTCGAGGGCAGATGCGTACCCGAGGCCCGGGCTGCGGCGTACTTGGCCGGATCAGCCCCGCCCAGGCTGAGGTAGAAGCCCGGAATCCCCTGGGCGACCAACACCGAGAAGTCCTCGGAGGCGGTGATCGGCTCGGGGGACAGCACGTTGCTCGTCCCGAGCGCGGCCTGCAGCGCGGTGCGCAGGCGCTGCGCGAGCGCCGGATCGTTGTAGACCGCATCGGCGGCCTCGTAGTGATCGATGGCCGGAGCGCGCGGAGCGCCTGCGGCCGTGCTTTCCGCATCAGCAATGCGCGTGATGGCCGCCAGCACCTGCTGGCGCACCTCCGCCTTGTAGGTGCGCACCGTCAATCCCAGCTCGGCCTGATCCGGGATGATGTTGTTCTTGGTGCCAGCGTGAATGTATCCGACCGTGACCACGGCCAGCTCGCCCGGCTTGACCTCCCGTGAAGCAATGGTCTGCAGCGCGAGGATGGTGCGGGCGGCGATCACGATCGGGTCGACGGTGGTGTGCGGCGCCGAGCCGTGGCCGCCCTTGCCGAAGATGGTGATGCGCAGCGAATCGGCGTTGGTGTCGTAGATACCGGGTATCACACCCACCTTGCCGGCGGGCAACTCGTTGCCAACGTGCATGGCCAACAGGATATCGGGACGCGGAAAGCGCTTGAAGAGTCCGTCCTTGACCATGCCAGCCGCGCCGCCGATGGTCTCCTCGGCCGGCTGGCCGATGAGCACGAGGGTGCCGCGCCAGGTGTTCCTGCTGTGCGCCATGATGCCGGCGGTTGCCACCAGCGCACTCATGTGCAGGTCATGCCCGCACATGTGCCCGACCCCGACGTCGTGCCCGGCGTCGTCCTTGGTGTGCACCTTGCTGGCAAACGGCAGGCCGGTCTTCTCCTCCACCGGCAGGGCGTCGAGCTCGGTGCGCAGCAGCACCGTATGACCTGCCCCGTTGTGCAGCACAGCGACCACTCCGGTCCCGCCGACGTGCTCGGTGACCTCATAGCCGAGGGCGCGCAGCTGCGTGGCCAGGGTCGCCGCCGTCTGCACCTCATGTCCCGACAGCTCCGGGTGCTGGTGCAGCTCGACATACAGTGCGCGCGCTGCCGGATATGCGGCGTCGACCTCGGGTGAGGCCATGGCAACGCCCGCGCACGCCGCTGCGCCGGTCAACCCCGCGAGCAACGAGCTTGATTTCACGGTGAGTACTCCCGGCCGAAGGGTTAGCGCACTATAGAGGATCTGGCCGTCCGGAATCGATCGGCGCACAGTTGGTGCGGCCGGACATGACGCAGTCCTGCAGGCGGCCGGCGCTGCCGGGCACCTTCACGAGGATCAGGCCGATCACGATCAGCGCCAGCGCCACTAACAGTCCGAGCAGTGCGCTGCGGCGCGAATCCGGCGGCTTGCGCGGCTCGCGGCTCATGCGTGTGCTTCAGGCGATCTTGAAAATCAGCTCGCGCGCACGCTTCAGGCGCGGCGCCACCACCGGCACGGTGCACATGGTGCTGACCACGGACATCAGCAGCAGCGCGGTGAAGGTCTCGTGCGTGATCAGGTCCTTGTCCAGCAGGACGCTGATGAACACCAGCGTGATCAGCCCTTTGGTCTGCAGCAGCCAGCCGATGATCGTGGCCTCCGCACGCGGCCAGCCCAGGATGCGCGCCGCGGCGTAAGTGCCGATCAGCTTGCCGCCCACGGCGGCGAGCAGCAGCACCGCGCTGACCAGCAGGATCGGGCCCCCGCCAACGCTCCAATCGGTGCGCAGTCCGGTGGACAGGAAGTACACCGGCATGAAGGCGAACACCACGACGTGGCGGAACCGGTCCATCTCCTCGCGCTGGAACCACTCCGCGTCCATGACGGCACCGGCCAGGAAAGCGCCAACCATGAAGTGCAGGCCTGACCAGTCGGAACCCCAGGCACACAGCACCAGCCAGATGAGCACCGCGTACCAGCGGTCGCGTTCCGCCAGCGCGCGCATCACCTTGCGGAACAGCCACGCCGCCAGCGCAAACACCGCGAGGAACCCCGCTTGGCGGCCCAGCCGCCCGAAGTCGAGCAGAATGACGGCCAGCACGCCCCAGATCGTGATGTCGTCGAGGCTTGCATAGCGCAGGATGCGCTGTCCGATGGGCTGGCGCAGGATCTCGAGCTTTTCCATGAGTATGATCAGGATCGGCAGCGCGGTGACCGCGCACGCCATGCCCACGCCCGCGACGAACTGCCACGGGTGTGCCTGCGTCCCGATCCAGCCGGGATAGGCGAGCATACCGGCAGCCACCAGGCAGCCGAGCAACAGCGGGACTCCCAAAGCCAGCGCCGCGGCGGTGCCGGACTCGGCGCGGTGCTGCCAGGCCTTTCGAAGATCGAGTTCGATTCCGGCGATGCACACGAACACCGTCACGGCCCACCAGGCGATGCCGTTGAGCGCGGCGGTCACCGGTGCGGCGAAGACGTAGGTGTAATAGGCGGGAAACGCCTTGCCCAGGATGCCGGGCCCAAGCAGCACTCCGGCGATTATCTGTACCACGACGAGCGGCGCGTAATAGTCCGCCCGCAATAGCCGCCAGATCAGATAGGGCACCGTGAGGATGATCCCCATCGCGAGGAGGAACAGGTCGGTGGTCGCGTGCGCGGACATTCAGTGCAGCGTGACCAGCACCAGTCCGTCTGACGGGATCTCGAGGTCGAGATTGTCCGCGCCGGCGAGCGGCCGCGCGACGGGCGGCGGCAGCGCGGCCGCTGCACGCAGCTCTGCCAGCTGCCCCGCGCTCGGATAGCGCGGCGAGCCGAGGCGCTCGTAGGCCGTGAGCGCATTGCCATGCTCGGCGTCCAGGGCCTGGACGCTCGCACTGCTGGCATCCAGGTGCACCAGCTTCAGCGTCACGCGGCGCGGCGCGCCCCTCGCGCCGACGTCCGCGTAGTTCCAGATTGCCAGCACCACCGCTCCGTCGGAGCGCCGCGTGATCAGCGTGCCCTCGGCGTCGCTGACGAAGCGCTGGTCGCCCAGCTGGTGCAGTAGTGCAAACGCATTGAAGGACGGCTTGGGAATCCCGCCGGCGGCGATCAGCCCGAAGCCGCCGTAGAACGGGGTCTTGACGACCCCCTGCTCTTCGAACACGTCCGAGAAGGTCCAGTACGACATGTCCTGAGTCAGCCCGTCACACTGGCGCACGGTTTCCGCCAGCCATGGCCCCATGTAAGGCGCGTCGGTCACCTCGGTGTGGTTGCTCCAGCTGGCGTTGAACTCGGACCAGATCAGCGGCAGCGACGGCAGCGGGGAGGCCTGGATTTCCGCATGCACCTTGCGCACCGAACGGCACACCATGTCACGGCGCGCGATGTGCTCGGTGGTATGGAAGACGTCCTTGGCGGTGTCGTCCCCGTATACGTGCGTGGATACGAAGTCGACCGGGACATTCTTTTCCTTGCAGTGCTGGAGGAAGGCCGGGACCCATGCGGCCTGCGCGGTCGCCGGCCCTCCTACGCGCAGCCGCGCATCCACGGCCTTCAGGCTCTGCGCCGTGTGGTCATACAGCGCCCAGTACGTGGACTGCTTCGGCTGCCCCGCCCAGAAATCCAGGTTCGGTTCGTTCCAGACCTCGAAATACCAGCGACTCACCTCCTCGATGCCGTAACGCTCGATGAGGTGGCGCGCGAAGGCACTAATCATCGCGTCCCAGCGGGCGTAGTTCTTGGGAGGCGCTACGATCGGCCGGTACCAGAAGCTGTGGCGGACTTCGTGCGAGGCGAGCCGTGCCGGCATGAAGCTGAGCTCGACGAATGGCCGCACCCCGTTCGCCAGCAGCCCGTCGTATATCTGATCGACATACGAGAAATTATAAATGGGCTCGCCGTGCGGACCGTCCGTGTATACACCGACCTCGTCGTGGAAGATGGCATGGAAGCGCACGTACCCGATGTCGGTCACGCGCCGCACGGCGCGCAGATCGTCGCGATAGCTCTCGCGCAGACTCAGCACGGCGCGCCCCGAACCGAACATGCGCTCCCAGAAGTGCGCGAACGGGCGCGTGGCTGCGCTGCCATCGATGGTGATGGTTTCGGCGGGCTGCGCCGCCAGCGGCACGGCGGCGAGCACCAAAGTGACGCAGGCAGATGCACGCAGGAAGAGCAGACGCAGGTTCGCTGGCATCGGGCGAGCATGCGTCCGACACCGCGCGAACGCAACCCGACTATTGCTGCCGCGCGAGCCAGCCGCCTGAGAAACCGGCGCGCTCCAGACCCTGCTGCAGATACAAATTGCCGCGCATGACGCGCCACACCAGATCGCTGCGATAGTTCTCGATCATGGCGACGATCGGTCCTTGATCGATGCCGACGTAGTCCGGGTCCACCCAGCCGACGCCGTGCTGTTGGTTGGGAGAGACGATGTAGCTGGCGTTGAAGGCGTCCAGGAATCCGTACGTCGAGTAAATGGAAGAGCCGAAACGATGGTACATCTCGAGCGTCGCGGGCAACACGATCTCGGGCGCGAACGGCAACGAACTGATGGCGGCGGTGGGGGCGATGGTGCCATCGTCTACTATGCGGCCCACGCCCACGCCACGAGCGGCGTAGGTCATGAACGGGTGCCCCTGCCCCTGCGACAGCTCATGCGCGGGGCCCGGGCCGTCCGAGGCGCTCATGCCCCAGATGTTCCTGCCGTAGCCCTGCCAGTGCTTGGGATTCGCGATCGCGTAGCGGCGCTGGGTGTAAGTCGCGCGGCGGCTATTCTCGAAGTAATCGAGTCCGTGCTCGCGCATGTAGACGTCGCGGATGCCGCGGAAATCCACCCACACATGGGTGTACTGGTGGCCGAACAGCGGTGCGAAGCTCAGATAGGTTTGATCGTAGAGCGTGCCCCAGTGTCTGTCGTAAGTGCTCGTCCACTGCATCCACGCCTGCGGACCGATCGGGTGCGTAGGCGAGCCGAGCGCCAAGATGTAAACCAGCATCGCCTCGTTGTAGCCGCGCCAGTCGTCCTGGGAAAATCCTTCCGTCGGCGTCCAGGCCAGGGCGACGGCGGGCGGCCGCGGCTGCGCCCAGTTCCAATCGACCCGGCGATAGATCTCATCGGTGAGCTTGCGGATCTGGACGTCCCGATAGTCCTTGCCATCGAAGTAGCTCTGGCAGAAGAGCATGCCGGCGAGCAACAGCGCCGTGTCGACCGTCGAGACCTCGCTGTCGCTCGCGCGCGCTCCGGTCTGCATATCGATGAAGTGATAGAAGAAACCGTGCTCGTTGGTCTCGTGCGCGAAGAAGCGCAGCGTCGTGAGCACGCGCTGCTGCGCTTCGGCGCGCGAGACGTAGCCGCGCTCGACGCCTATCGGATAGGCGGTCAGACCGAACCCCACCGCGGCGATGCTCGCGAACGAGGGAGTCGGATAGCGGTCGGGAATGAGCCCGTTCGCGGGATTCGCAGTCTCCCAGAAATAGCGGAAGGTGCGCCCCTCCAGATCGGTGAGGAACGGATCGAAGAGAACCGCGTGCGGTTCACGCAAGGCGCCGGCCGCCTCCGCCGCCTGCCCAGGGGAGGGGCGCTGCGGGGGCGCGCCGACAGCCGCTGCCGCCGCGAGTGCTGCGCACGCGCTCGCCATGGCGGCTGTCAACCAGCGCATCGATAACCGCCCGTTGCTCATCACGTTTCCTCGCCTCTCGTGGCGGCGCCTACGCGGCGCGCCCCAGTGCCCGGATGACGTTCGCAGGATCATTACGAATCGCTCGCAACAGCGCCCGGGCCGGACCGGCCGGCTCGCGCCGCCCCTGCTCCCAGTTGCGCAGCGTGCTGAGTTCCACGCCGAGCAGCGCAGCGAATTGCGGCTGGCTGAGCTTGGTCCAGGTGCGCAGCTCCTTGATGGTCAGCGCGTTAATCTGGACGGGGGCGGCGCGCATGCGGCGCGCGCCCTCCGTCGCCCGTCTCACCGCTGCCAGTAGCTCGTCAAACGCTGTCTTCTTCATTGGGGTTCCTGCGCGCAGTTCGCAAGCCCCCACCCGGGCCGCCCTGACGCGCCAGCGGTGCGGGAGCTTCATTGCAATACGGTGTGTAAATGACCGGGTGGGAAGAGCCGCGCGATTTATATGCCAGCGGCGCACGTGCGTCAATGGCGTACGGGGCAGTCATGGGTGGATGCTAGCCGAAGGTCTCCCCGCGATGCTCTGGCGCGTATCACTCTTTGGGTTGCACCCCCCGATCGGGGCCCGTAACGCTCAGCTTACGGCGCCGTTTGTGATTGGGCCCTCACTTTGACTTCCAGCTCATTCGCGCACTGTGAAGCTGGTCAAGCGAGGGCCTGCACTCGTTCTGGCGATCCGGCTCATCGGGCCCCAGCCCTAAGCGCGGCGGTAGCAGCTCGACCAGGGCAGCGAGGGCCACGAGCACCGCGCCTGCAGCGACCACGGCTATGAAGACCACACCGATCATCACGAGGCTCAATACCATGTATACAGCATCGCGCGACGGCGCCGCTCGCGCCTCTGCCGAAAGAGGGTGACGCTGCTAATACTGGAGTACGAGCGTCCGGCCACCCGCTGCGAGCCGGCCGGTGCCGTAGGTGGGTTCCGACCTTGGCGCGGGGCGGCCGGCGGATCCTGCCCCGCACAGAGGACGCCTATCCTCACTGCTCGCAATCACTCCGACAGGAGGTTCTATGAATCGATTCAGCACGGCATTGACTTTGATCACGCTGGCCGCGAGCGGCTTCGCAGCGGCTCAGACCATGCCTTCGCAGGGCGCCCCGCCCGCCGGGACTACACCCCCGCCGGCCTATCCGAGTTCGACGGCTCCGTCGGAATCGCAGTCGCGCGCCGATACCAGCAGCGCGGACACCAAGGCCGCGGAGAAGCAGCAGATCAAGGACTGCATGGCGCAGCAGAAGGCCAACAACAGCACCATGTCGAAGCACGAGCTGAAGAAATACTGCAAGAACCAAGTGCTGAGCACCGCGCCGAGCGGCACGCCGCACGAGTGATGCGGCCGTCGTCGCGATGACAGTGGCGCGCGGGCGCATCACGCACCGCGCGCCACGATTCTCCGCCTCGCCCGAGCAGGCCGGCCAGCTAACGGGATGGTGTAAGCTGCCCGCCCGTTATCGCCCTCTCGCGCCCAGGGCCATGCGGCGGAGGTCATCGCGACATGACGAAGGACGCTGGTCTCAACACGCTATGCGTGCATAGCGCCCGTACCCCCGATACAGCGACCGGCGCGCTGTCGGCGCCAATCCACCTCAGCACCACCTTCGAGCGCGACGCGGACGGGGCCTATCCACGTGGCTACCGTTACAGCCGCGAAGGGACGCCCAACCGCGCGGCGCTCGAATCTTGCGTCGCGGAACTCGAGGGCGGGGTGGGCGCCGTGGCCTTCTCCTCCGGCTTGGCCGCCAACATGGCGGTGCTCGAGCTGTTGAATTCCGGCGACCGGCTGCTGGCGCCGGTCGAGGGCTACTACGGCACCCTGCGGCAGTTCACCGAACATGCCAGGCGCCGCGGCGTGCAGGTCGAGTTCGCGGACCTCTGCGACCCGGCGACGGTCGCGGCGGCGGTCGGTGCCGGTACCCGGCTTCTGTGGGTCGAGACACCCACCAACCCTCTCCTCAACGTCGCCGATCTCACGCACATCACTGCGCTCGGACACCAAGCCGGGGCCCTAGTGGTATGCGACAACACCTTCGCCACCCCGATCTGCCAGCGGCCTTTCGACTTCGGCGTCGACCTCGTCGTGCACAGCGGCACCAAGTACCTCGGTGGCCACAGCGATGTGCTCAGTGGTGTGGTGGTCGTACGTGAGGATGCTGCGCTGCTCGAACGGCTGCGCGACTGGCAGCGCATGAGCGGCGCGGTGCTCGCGCCCTTTGACTGCTGGCTGCTCCGGCGCAGCATTGCCACGCTTGCACTGCGCGTGCGCACGCAGTGCGCCGGCGCGCTCGCGGTGGCGCAATTTCTCGCTGCCCACGAGGCGGTCGAGCGAGTGTTCTATCCCGGGCTGCCGCAGCATCGCGGCCACGCCGTGGCCGCCGCGCAGATGCCCGGCGGCTTTGGCGCGGTGCTGTCGCTGTGCGTGGCCGCCGGGCAGCAGGCGGCGATCCGCGTGGCCGCGCGCACGCGGCTGTTCACCCGCGCCACGAGTCTCGGCAGCGTCGAGAGCCTCATCGAGCACCGTGCATCGATCGAGGGTCCGCGTTCGCGCACCCCATCGAACCTGCTGCGCCTGTCGATCGGTATCGAGGAACCCGAAGACCTGATTGCCGATCTGACGCAGGCGCTGCAGTGAGTCGTGCCGTCGCCGCCGCCGCGTTCGCGCTGCTGGCGTTTGCAGCCAATTCCATACTGTGCCGCATGGCGCTGCGTCAGGCGCACATCGATCCGGCGAGCTTCACCACCGTGCGCCTCGTCTCCGGCGCGCTCACCCTGTGGCTGCTGGTGCGCATCGGCGGCAAGCGCAGCGGCGCCGGCGGCAGCTGGGGATCGGCGCTCGCACTCCTCGCCTACGCCGTCGCCTTCTCGTTTGCCTATGTCGGACTGACCGCGGGCACCGGCGCACTGCTGCTGTTCGGCGCGGTGCAGGTGGTGATGATTGCGGTCGGATTCGTCGGCGGGGAGCGCATCGATCGCACCATCGCCGGCGGGTGGCTGCTGGCGGTCGTTGGGCTGGTGCTGCTGCTGCGCCCGGGCATCGCCGCGCCCCCGGCACTGGAGGCCAGCTTCATGCTGCTCGCTGGGATTGCCTGGGGCATCTATTCGCTGCGCGGGCGCAGCTCCACCGATGCGCTAGCCGACACCGCAGGCAACTTCCTGCGCTCGGTACCGGCCACGCTGCTGATCAGCGCGCTGTACTTCGCGCATCGCTCGGCTGACCCGGAAGGGCTGGTGTTGGCGGCGCTGTCGGGGGCCATAGCCTCCGGACTCGGCTACGCCGCGTGGTACACCGCGCTGCCGCGGCTCGGTGCCATCGCCGCCGCCAACGCGCAGCTGAGCGTTCCGGTAATCGCGGCGCTCGCCGGGGTGGTGCTGTTCGACGAACCGATCACCCTGCGGCTGGCGCTGTCTTCTCTGCTGGTGTTGGGCGGCACGGCACTTGCGGTGCGGCGCAACCTCGCGCTGCGCATGGCGCGCCAATCGGCGTAGCACCGTGAGGGCGGGTGATTTCGATGTCATTGTGCTCGGGGCCGGCGCTGCCGGCCTGATGGCCGCCTTTGAGGTGGCGCAGGCCGGCCGCTCGGTGCTGCTGCTCGAGGCTCGCGATCGTATCGGCGGACGTATCTGGACCCGCTCAGAGCCTGATCTCGGCACACCCATCGAACTGGGCGCGGAGTTCATCCACGGGCACGCGCCAATCACCCGCGGATTGCTGGCGCAGGCGGGAGCCACCGCCATCGAAACCGGGGATGCGCACTGCACGCTGGTGGCAGGCGAGCCCAGGCCACGCAGCGACTATTTTGGGAAAATCCTGCGCACGGCTCGCGCCACGGACATTCTCGCAACGCGCGACATGTCCTTCGATGCGTTCCTCAAGCGCCACCTCGCGCGCGTACTATCGCCGCAGGAGCTGCGTTCCGCACGCATGATGGCGGAAGGATTCGACGCCGCCGACACCGTACGCGCCAGCGCGCGCGCCATCGTGGCCGAGTGGAGCGGCGACACGCTGGGCGATACGCCTCAGTCCCGTCCC
The DNA here is from genome assembly GCA_964489185.1 of uncultured Steroidobacteraceae bacterium. GTDB lineage: Bacteria > Pseudomonadota > Gammaproteobacteria > Steroidobacterales > Steroidobacteraceae > 13-2-20CM-66-19. The sequence continues at coordinate 67,248 of CAZAXR010000038.1, forward strand.
AGTGGCGGCTACCACAGCGTGCTCAGCGCACTCGCCACGCCGCTGCGGTCGGGTGCGGTGCGCGTGAAGCTGCAGGCGACGGTCGAAACGGTGCGCTGGTCGAGGAACTGGGTCGAGGTGAGCGGGCGCTCGCTGGGCAGCTCTTTCAGGCTATGCGCAACGCGCGCGATCATCACGCTGCCGCTCGGAGTGTTACAGCAGCCACCGCGCTTACCCGGCGCGGTGCGCTTTACCCCGGCGCTCGCGGCCAAGCGTGCGGCGCTGCGCGGACTTGCCTCCGGACCGGTGGTCAAGATCCTGCTGCGCTTCGCCGAGCCGTTCTGGGAGAGGCTGCATGACGGCCGCTATCGCGACGTTTCGTTCTTCCACGCGCCGGACGCCGCGCTTCCCACCTTCTGGACCGCGGTGCCGGCACGCGTGCCGCTGCTGGTGGCCTGGGCGGGCGGCGCGCGCGTCCACCGGCTCGGCCGCCGCGCCTCGCGCACACAGCTGCTCGCCAGCACTCTGGCAAGCCTGCGCGAGCTGTTTGGCCCGGGCATCGACCTCCCCGGCCTGCTGCAGGGACACTACTACCACGACTGGCAGAAGGATCCGTTCGCTCGTGGCGCCTACAGCTACGTGACGGTGGGGGGCGGGGCGGCGCGCGGAATACTGGCGCAACCGCTCGAAGACACGTTGTTTTTTGCCGGTGAAGCGACCGACACCGCGGATGAAGCCGGCACCGTGGCGGGTGCGCTGCAGAGCGGCGTGCGCGCGGCGCGCGAAGTGCTGCGCACTTAGCTGCGCAGCGAGGTGCGCAAGTCACTCCCGGCGCCGGGCACGCCCCATAGCGTAGCCCGCAGCAAATGGCAGACCCAGCACCACGGCGACGAGCAACGTGAGCAGCAGCAACGCCTCGCGCGTCACGCGCACCGCTTCATCGCCCGAGCTCCTGACAACGCGCTCCGCGAGGCGCGCCGCATCCTCGGCGAGCGCCTTGCGCTCGGCATCGACCGCGGTAAGCAGCGCCGCACGCTCCGTATGGATGTCGGCGAACAACGCCGCGCGCTCGGTGTGCAGCGCTTCGGTGGCGGCGCGGGAGGAGGCGTCGAGACGCGCGAGCACCTCGCCAAGGCTTTCCCGCACCTGCGCCTCGGCCTCGTGTACCAGTTGCGGGGTGGTCTCGGCGACCACGGCGAGACGCTCGAGCCGCGCATCCAGCTGCTTCAGGGATGCCTGTACGTCGCCGCCGGAGTAGCCGGCGGCGCGCAGTGCCAGCTGCGTCCTGAGCACCACCTCCCGCGGCTCCGTGTCGCTGTAGATCTCCATGCGATCCATCACATCCGCCATCGCCTGCGGAATGGTCCCGAGCGAGTCGACGAGACTCGCGTTGGAGCCCTTGTCACGGCTCCACTGCTCGATTACCGAGGCGCGCACGAAACCCAGGTCCTGCAGCGGGTGCTGTCGTGCGTACTGCGTGATGAACTGCTGGTAACTGCTGAACTCCTGGGCGCTGAGGAGCCGCTTGGCGAGGGCTTGCGTGTCCTGCGCGAAATCGTCGGTCACCTCACGCACCACCGCCACGTGCGTACCGAACAGTGCCGCACCGGGCGCTCCCTCTTGCATGAAGGCCTGCATTTGCACGCCGAGCGCCCAGCTGTCCAGCAGACTCATCATCGGCGTCATGCGCGTCGCGGCCCGGCGGCTCTCCGCAGTGGCCGCAATCTCCCAGCGCAGCGAGTGCTCGAGCACCGCCGGATCGGACTCGGTGCTGGCGATCTCCTGCGCCCAGCGCGTTACGCCGCCCTGGAACTGCGCGGCCAGCTCGCGGGTGAGGATGCGCGCCTCCAGATCGCGGGCCGGCAGCGGGCGTTCTGGGCTCTTGAACGACACCAGCGAGCAGCCGGCGGCGGCGAGGCACAGCAGCGCGCCGCCGAGGATCGGCGCGCGGCGGGATGCGCCTGACAGTCGCGTGCGCATGGTTAGCCTGATTCTGGCGGCCCGGTATGCGACCGGATTTGTTGTTCGCGCCCGAGACTATAAATTTAAGAGTAGACTGCCGCCAGCCTAGTTGATGCCACGATGGCGGCGGTCCTCTCATGATCTTCGAACATGTACCGACCGGGGGCTGCCAGTCGTACCTGCTGGGATGCGCGGATACCCGCGCCGCGGCGCTGATCGATCCGGAAATTACCCAGCTGGATCGCTATCTGGGGCTGGCGGCACACCACGGACTGCATATCCGCTACCTGATCGACACGCATACCCATGCAGACCACTTCACCGCCACTGCGGAGCTGGGGCGCCGCATGGGTGTGCCGATCGTCATGCATCGCGACAGCCCGGCGCCATTCGTCGATATGCGGGTGGACGACGGCGAGATGATCGCCCTCGGACGGCTGCGGCTGCAGGTGCTGCACACCCCCGGGCACACGCGTGACTCGATGTGCCTGCAGGTGGAAGACCGCATCTTCACCGGCGACACGCTGCTGATCGGCGCGACCGGGCGCACCGACCTGCCGAGCGGCGATCCCGAGGCGCTCCACGACAGCCTGTTTCGGCGCCTGCTGCACCTCGACCCCGCGCTCAAGGTATTCCCCGCCCACGAGTACAAGGGTCGCAGCCACTCAACCCTCGGCCAGGAAGCGAGCGAGAACCCGCGGTTGCAGCGCCGCGAACTCGCCGCCTTCGTCGACATGATGCGCAATCTCAACCTCACCATGCCGACGCACATCACCGAGGCGCTGCGGGTCAACATGAGCGGGGGCAAGAGCGTCGCGCAGCTGCTGGCGGAAGCCGCCGCGCGCGTACCATTCATGTCCCTCACCGAGCTGCGCAGCCACGTGGCGGCGGGCACGCCCGGGCTGCTGATACTGGATGTGCGCGAGCGCGAAGCGTTCGAGCTGGCGCACATCCCGGGGGCGCGGCTGCTGCCGCGCGGGCAGCTGGAACTGCGCGTCAATGCGGAGCTGCCCGACCCGACGCAGCGCATCCTCGCCTACTGCGAGCTGGGTCAGATCTCCACGTTTGCCGCCGCCACCTTGCGCAACATGGGATACCAGCGCGCGGTCGCACTCGATGGCGGGATGCAGGCGTGGCGGGCGGCCGGCTTTCCGGTCGAGCCCGAAGCTCACTGACCAAGCAGCCGCACCTCGCGTTGCGGCACCGGCATCGCCACTCCGCGGGCGCGAAACGCCTCGTGCACCGCAGCGTAGATCTCCCCTGTGGCCGGCACCTGATCCTGCACCGCGACCCACGGTTTGACGGCGATCGCGACGGCTGACTCCCCGAACCTCACCGGCGCCACTAGCGGCGCCGGGTCGCGCACTACGCGTGGATTCGCCTCCAGCACCTCGCGAATCACCGCCACGAGACCGGCGAGGTCAGTGCCGTAGCAGGCGCTCACCTCGACGTCGAGCTGCCGCAGGCGGCCGTAGTTGTGGAGGATCTCTCCGACGATCTTGCGGTTGGGTACCACGACCATGGAACGGTCAGTGTGTGCGAGCGTGGTGCTGAACAGCCCGATGGTGTCTACCACCCCTTCCACACCGGCGATGGCGATGTAGTCGCCGACGCGGAACGGCTTGGCAAAGATGATCGACAGCCCGGCGACCACATTGCTCAGCACCCCCTGCATGGCAAGCGCCACGCCGGCCCCGGCAATGCTGAGGCCGGCTATCAGCGGCAGCAGCTCCACGCCGAGGTTCTGCAGCGCCATGACGGCAAACAGCAGGATGCACAGCGCCCACACCAGCCGCGTCAGCAGCTGGCGGATCGGCGGCTCGAGGTCGCGGCGATTGAGCGCGCCCGAGATCCAGCGGCTCACCCAGCGGCTCACCGCCAGGCCCACCACCAGGATCAGGATCGCGGCAAGCAGGCGCGGCCCGAAGCGGATCGCCAGGTCAACCATGGTGTCCTTGGCGTGACTGATGGTCGCGACCTGCTCGTTCATGAGCGCCCTCCCGCGGCGGCGTGTCAGCATTCTAGCAAGTGCGGTCGCCCCCACCTACGCAGGTATCATCGCCGCATGCTGCACGAAGAAGCGCTCATTGAGACGCTCGCCCTCAGCCTCGCACTCGCATGTGCCTTCGGCCTGCTTGCCGCACGGCTGCGCCTGCCGCCCCTGGTGGGCTATCTGCTGGCCGGCATCGTACTCGGCCCCCACACGCCCGGCTGGGTGGCGGATGTGCATCTCGCGCCACAACTGGCCGAGATCGGTGTGATGCTGCTGATGTTCGGGGTGGGCACGCACTTCTCGTTCCGCGATCTCGCGGCCGTGAAGAGCGTCGCGGTGCCGGGCGCGCTGGCGCAGATCGTGGCGGCCACCGCGCTCGGCGCGCTGGCGGCACGCTGGTGGGGATGGCCGCTCGGCGCCGGTATCCTGTTTGGCCTGGCTTTGTCGGTGGCCAGCACGGTGGTGCTGCTGCGCGCGCTCGAGGAGCAGGGCACGCTGCGGTCCGAGGACGGGCGCATCGCGATTGGCTGGCTGGTGGTCGAGGACCTCGTCACGGTGCTGGCGCTGGTGCTGCTGCCGGCGCTGGCCGGGGTGCTAGGTGCCGCTGAAGGCGCGCTACCGGCAGCCCACGACCAGCTGGCGCGCGTGCTCGCGGTGACGCTCGGCAAGGTTGCTGTGTTCGTCGCGCTCATGCTGCTGGTTGGGGCGCGCGTGTTTCCCTGGATCCTCGCGCGCGTCGCGCGCACCAACTCGCGCGAGCTGTTCACGCTCGCCGCCATCGCGCTCGCCCTGAGCGTCGCCTATGGTGCCGCACAGCTGTTCGGCGTCTCCGTGGCGCTCGGGGCGTTCTTTGCCGGAATGGTGATCAGCGGCTCGGATCTGCGTCAGCGCGCGATCGGCAACACCCAGCCGCTGCAGGACATCTTTGCGGCGCTGTTCTTCGTGGCGGTGGGGATGCTGTTCGAGCCGCGGGTGCTGCTCGAGCACCCCTTGGAGGTGCTGCTGGTGCTGGCCGTCATCATGATCGGCAAGTCGCTGGTCGCCCTCGCCATCGTGCTACTGCTGCGCCGGCCGCTGTCTACTGCGCTTACGGTGGCCGCAGCGCTCGCGCAGATCGGCGAGTTCTCCTTCATCCTGGGCGTGATGGGAGTCTCGATGGGAGTGCTGCCGCCACAGGCACAGAGCTACATTGTCGCCGGCGCGTTGCTCTCGATCACGCTGAACCCGCTGGTATTCAGGCTGCTGTCGCGCCTGCGCCCGCTGCCCGAGCGCACGCGCGGCGTGCGCGTCAGTTAGCTGCGGGCCGGGGGCGGCACGGGCCCGAGCGTCGCCTCGAGGCTCATACCCAGCCCCAGAAGTCTCAGGTCCTGCCCTGGCGGTGCATCGAACTCCATCGCCACCGGCAGACCGGCTGCGGTGAGACCGACGGGCAACACCAGGCCCGGCAGGCCGGCGGTGCTGCCCGGGCCGATGTTGCGGGCAATCGCGGTACTGAACGGTACGCTCGCCCCGCGCACCATGACGCTGCGGCCTTCCCCAATCGGCGGCGCCGGAACCAGCGTGGCCGGAAACACGATGGCGTGCGCGCCGCTGTCGGCGAACAACTGCCGCAACGCCGCGCGCAGCTGCGGGAGGTGCAGGTCGCACGCCTCGCGGTAGGCACTTGCAGAGGCATAATGCGCGCCGCCCGGGGAGGCGAAGTCCGCCAGTACGCGGCGTACGTCCGGGCTGGCCGCCGCCAGCACCTCATCCACACCGACTCCGGCGCGATGGCGCTCCAGGTACGCTGCCACCGATGGGCGGAAATCGTGGCTCTGGATGGGGCTGGTTGTCAGGCTGATCAGGCGTGCCAGATCGGGCAAGGCCACCTCGATAAGCTCGGCACCGGCCGCCTCGAGCCTGCGCAACGCCAGCGCCGCGAGACGCTCGACCTCCGGATGCAGATCCGCGAACCAGTACTCCCTCCCGACGGCCAGTCGCACACCGTCCAGAGCCACTGGTCCCGTACTGCCCTCGCCGCTCGCCACCCGATCGAACAACTGCAGGTCCGCGACGCAGCGCGCCACCGGCCCGACCTGGTCGAAGCACGCACTGATCGGCATGATCCCGGAGTTGGGGTAGCGCGCGGTCGTGGGGCGAAAGCCGGCGATGCCACACAACGCAGCCGGCACCCGGATCGAGCCCTCGGTGTCCGCGGCCAGCGCCAGCGGCGCCATCCGCGCCGCAACCGCGGCGGCGCTGCCGCCGCTGCTCCCCCCGGCGATGCGCGCCGGATCGTAGGGGTTGCGTACCGGCCCGAACGCGCGGTTGTTGCTGGTCCAGCCGAAGGACAGCTCGTGCAAGTTGGTCTTGCCGAGAACGATAGCGCCGGCCGCCACCAGCGTGGCCACGATAGGCGCATCCTCCGTCGGGCGGAAGTGGCGCAGCGCCGGCGTCCCCGAAGTGGTCGGGTAGTGACGGGTGTTGATGCTGTCCTTGACCGGGATCGGGAGCCCGTGCAGCGGGCCCAGCAGCAGTCCGCGGCTTCGGCGCCGATCGCACTCGCGCGCCGCCTCCAGGACGCGCTCGGGCTCGAGCGTGATGAATGCGTTCAGGTTGCGCTGCGCTGCGCAGCGCGCGAGCAGCGTCGCCGCGTAACGTTCGGCGCTGAAGTCGCCACGCGTCATGGCAGCCACTGCTGCCGTAGCGGATAGTTCGGTCAGATCCTCGCAAGGGCCGGTCTCGGGCATGAGTGCTCAAGCACCGCGCGCGGCGATCCGCGCGACGTAGTCCACGACGGTGCGCGTCATCTCGGCAGTGATGCTCGCGTGCCCGAAGAGCGTGCGGTAGTAGAAGGGCGCGGTCAGCATATCGAGCAGCACTTCGACCTCAACATCCCTGCGCACCTCACCGCGCGCGCGCGCGCGCGCGAATGCCTGGCGCATCGAGTGGCGTCGCGCCGCCAGCACCTGACGGCGGATGGTCTGCGCCAGTTGGGCGTCCTGCGCCATGTGTGCCACCAGCCCGGCGAGCCCCCGTCCGAGCGGTCCGGCAAACGCGCGCCGCAGCGTGCCGACCGCGGCCGTGAGATCCCCGCGCAGCGTGCCGGTGTCGGGCGCCGGGCTGCGACCCATTTCGCCGAGGATGGCGTACGCCACGAGGTGCCGCTTGCTGGGCCAGCGCCGATAGACGCTGGTGCGCGCACGGCCCACCCTGCGCGCGATGCCGTTGATGGTGATGCTGTGATAGCCGCCGCGGCGCAGACCGTGCAGCACCGCGGACACCACTTCTGCGTCGATGCGCTCGTCCCGCGGTCGGCCGAGGCCGTTGCGCGCGCTCACGAATGCGGCGCGGATTCGCTGACCGGACCCGGAGCCGCTGGTGACGCCTTGGCCTGGGGCGCTGGCGGTGGCGGCGGCAGCGCCCGTGGCCGCGGCGGCAGCTCGGGCGGTGCCGGGGGCCCCTGCTCTGCCTGCGGGGCAGCCGCCGGCAGGTCGAAGGCAACCGTGCTGACCACCGCGGGGTCATCGCGCAGCTTGACATAGAGCTGCCCGGCGCTCGGGCGCTTCACCGGCAGCGACTGGCCGGTGAAGCCATCGGGGACCTGTGTCGGCTGACTGAACTGCGGATCACCGGATACGGAATCGAGCAGGAACAGGTTGGTGCCGGACAGGCGGCAGGCATCGGTCGTGCTTTCCGGGCATTCGATGCTCCTGAGCTTGGGCAGCCGCACCAGCGTGGCGAGCGGCTGCCACTCACCTGCGACCCCGCCGCTCACCCGCCGGAAGCGCAGCGGGCCGAATGCCGAGGGGCCGAACGCCCGGGCCGGATCGAGCGTCGCCACGGCCACCATGGCGTTCTGCAGCGTCATGCCTCCGGCACCAACGCCGAGCACGGTCGAGGACGACCCATCGAGCGTGGCCACCTCGATCTTCTCGTCGTAAGCGAACGCCGCGGGCGCCTTGGCACGCAGCGAGAACGTCAGTTGCGCATCGTGGGGCAGCTCATCCGCGCTCGCGAGCTTGATCTCACCCTCGCGGCCGGTACCTGCGGTGCGCGCGCTCTTGGTGATCAGTATGGCGCTGGGTCGCGCAGCCTCGATCGAGACCGGCGTCTCGAGCGTACGTCCGTCCTTGAGCAGCACTTTCGCGGTCAGCGCCTCTCCCGCCTTGAGCACGCTCGCATCCTGCGCGTTGCCCGCCTGCATCGCGAGCAGATCGTGGCCGCCGCTGCTCGAGAGCGCTCCGGGAGCGAACTCCACCCCCTTGACGGTGAGGCTCGCGACTTCGTCCAGGCGGTTCCCCTTGAGCACCCCGGCGTTGTCACCGGCGTGCAGCGCGAAGCTTTCCGGGTGACCCGCCTCGGCGAACGCGCGCAGCGCAAGGCGCTGCGGCTGTGGGTCGCCGAACTGGGAGATGAGCAGCGTCACGTCCCCGGGCGACACGCCCTGGAGCGGGAGGCGCGCCTCGATCTCATCCGGCTTCACCGCCTTCCATTCTACCTTCTGCTGCCTGCCGGAAGGGTCCTGCAGCGCCAGCTGCTCGACGCAGCTGACGCTTGCGGCCTGCACGTGGATCGTGTCCTGGCGGCCGACAACCAGGGCCGACTGCTCGCCCTCGGCAAGCTTCCAGTTGCGGGGATGCGCGCTCACCAGCTGAAAGCGCGGGCCTTCCCAGCGGTCGAATCCCCAGTAACCGTGCAGTGAGCCGCTCAGGCTCTCCCCGACGCTCGCCCCTGTGAGCGGCGCGGTATCGATCGCAAAGCCGCCATGCATCGCATCGGCGCGCGCCGGCAGCTCCAGGGCGCTGCCGTCCTTGGCGCGGACGCTGAGCGAGAGCTGGTGCGCGTAGGCGCTCGAGAACATGAGCGGTGCGCCCTCGGCCGCGAGCACCAACGGGTTCTTGTTGGCGCAATAGATGTCCTTCGGATCGACCGGCCGCAGCGGCGGAAAGTGCGGCGCCTCCACCGCCGGCAATGCCACGACCAGCACCGACTTGGGATCGTGGAAGGACGGCGGCGAGTTCAGCGTCAGCTGCAGCTGCTGACCGCTGCCGGACGCCAGCGCCGGGATGTACTGGTACTGCGCGGTATGAAACGAATCGAGAATGCGCGCGATGTCGAACAGCGAGCCGATGAACGGCCCGTAGTACCCGGATCGCAACTGCGGGGTGCTGCTCGCCTCCATCGCCAGGTCGCTCGCCGGGCCCGACGTCAGCTCCTGCGCGATCGAAGCGCTGTGGCCATCATTCAGGATCAGCGACTCGCGGCCCTCCATGAGACACGGTGCCTGCAGCACCGCGATCTTGGCGAGGCACTTGTCGTCCACCTTGATGGCGAGGCTGCGCGCCAGCAGTGGTGCGGCCTCCTTGAGACGCTCCGGCTCAGCATCGCCCAGACTGCGGACCGCCGCCAGATACGCCTCGAGCCGCGAGCGATCCAGCGTGGCCTGGTCGAGATCCTGCGAGGTGCGCACGAACGAGCCCGGGCGGCCGCGCACAGCGTCCACCAGCGTGCTGAAGTCCCCGCCGGTCTCGGGCGCGAGAAACACCAGCAGCTGCTGCGCTTCCTTCGGCACCGTGAGCGTTATGCCCTGCTGCGCGCACGTGCCCGACCAGGTCTCGCAGCGCATGAACCAGTTCTTGGGCGGCGGGTTGGTGGAGCCGCGCAGAAACGTGGCCACCATCAGGTAGTGCGCCGACTGTCCGGGCGGGAGGTCGGCCTTCATCCACACGCGATCACCGGCGGACAGATTGGGCACGCGTGCGGCCGGCAGGGTCGCGGATCCGCGGGTGACGGTAACCTCGATGGTAGGCCCGGCGAGGTCAAAGGCGGCCGGGTCGGCGGCCAGCGGCGGGGCGAGCAGCGTGCCCGCAACTGGCAGCAACAGTAATACGCACATGCGTGATGCTGATTTCACGGCAGAACTCGCTTGAGCTGATGTGCCACGGCCCAGCCGTGGCTTACGCTACACACTGTAGCGTATATCGAGGGAAAGCACGCGGAACCGGCTCACGCCCCGCGCGTCCGGCGCGTGCGCTCACGCCTCACGGGCCGTGCCGCGCCTCGACCGTACCGGGAGCGGCGCGCGGCGGCGACAGGTACGGCACGCTGGATCTGCGCACCGCACCGACCGCGGCCACCGGTGCAGGTGCTGCAGACCCAACCGGGCACGGGGTGAGCAGCTCATCCGCGCCCGCGCCGCTCAAAGCCGCCGCCAGCTCCCGCGGCGGCGAGGTCTCTTCGGGCGTCAGCAGCAGCCCCCAGCGACGCGCGCGCCGCCCGGCGCTGCTGCGACTGGTCCACGCCGTCACCCACACGCTGCACACCAGACCCACCAGAACCGGGGTCAGCCACCAGAAGAACTGCGGCGCCAGCAGCACCATCGCGGCGCCCCAGAGCACGCCGAACAGCAGGTGCGACCTCTGGCGCCGGAACGCTTCGCGCACGGTGACACCGCGATCGGTGCGGCCCTGCGCGTTCCAGGACACCGCCTTGCCGAGCAGTGTCTGCACGACGAAGGTGGAGTGAAACAGCATCATGGACGGCGCCAACAGCATGCTGAAGAGCTGCTCCACGAGCAGGCTGGCGCTCAGACGCGCGGCGCCGCCGAACTGACGCAGCAGCTGCCGGTCCCGCATCACCAGCACCGCGCCCAGCACTTTCGGTAGCAGCAGCACAAACAGCGTCAGGATGAACAACAGCGCGATCTCGCCGCGCCGGATCTGCGGCCAATACGGGAACAGGCTGCGCAGTCCCGGGAGGAAGTACTGTGGCCGCTTCGCTGCCTCGACGGCGCTCAGCACCGAGCTCAGCAGCAGCAGCGCCAACCACATCGGCGAGCTGACGTAGGAGACGATGCCGGTCAGCAGGTGCACACGGCTCAGGGGGTGGAGGCCGGGGAACCCGAGCACCCGGGAATGCTGCAGGTTGCCCTGCGTCCAGCGCCGGTCGCGCGCCGCATAGTCGATCACGTTCGCCGGCACCTCTTCCCAACTGCCGCTGAGGTCGGCCAGCTGGCGCACCTCGTAGCCGGCGCGCCGCATGAAGGCGGCCTCCACGAAGTCGTGGCTGAGAATGTGGCCACCGAGCGGCGGTTTGCCGGACAGGCGCGGCAATGCGCAGTAGCGCGCAAACGGTCGCAGCCGCACGATGGCGTTGTGACCCCAGTAGTTGCTCTCGCCGAGCTGCCAGAAGGCCAGTCCGCTGGTAAGCATGGGACTTTGCACCCGCGAACCGAACTGGATGAGGCGCCCGAACAGCGTTTCGCGCCCGGCCGGCAGCGGCAGCGATTGCAGGATGCCGATCTCCGGATGCGCCTCCATCAGACGCGCCAGGGTCACGAGCGCGGCCCCGGTCATCACGCTGTCAGCATCCAGCACGATCATGCATTCGTAGTCGGAGCCCCAGCGGCGCACGAAATCGGCGATGTTGCCGGCCTTGTGCTCGGCGCGATCGGTGCGGCGGCGGTAGAAGATGCGCTCTGCGCCCTGGTAACGGGCGACGAGCCGCTGCCACATCGTTTCCTCGGCGGCGGCGATTTCCGGGTCGGTGGTATCCGAGAGAATGAACAGGTCGAAGGAGCCCTGCCCGGGCTCGGCCGCCAGCGACGACCAGATCGCGTCCAGCCCAGCAGCGACGCGCCGCGGATCCTCGTTGTAGACCGCCATCACGACCGCGGTGTGCGTATGCAGCGGCCGTCCGTCCACCTCGGCGACATCGATGCCGGCCGGATCGCGCCCGACGAGCCGGATGACGAAGCCCGCGATCGCGGTCCACAAGGCGCCGGCGATCCAGGTAAACAGCGCAAAGAACAGCACCAGCCCGACCGCTTCGACACCGGTCAGGCCGTTGGCTTCGAGCACATCCAGCAGCAGCGCGCCTGCGCACACCGATGTCAACAGCGTCAGTCCGAAGAACAGCGTGCGGCGCACGAGCACCCGCCAGCGCGAGCGCGGCTGCGATGAGGTCACGGCGACCATTGGTATACCCACGTCTCTGACAGCACCTCACCGTAAAGCGTCAGGTACGCCTGCAGGTCGACCGGTCTCTTGGGTTGCTTTGGCGTCACCACGAATGCCACCCGCCAGGCCCCGCTCTGCGCGACGCGCTGCACGGTCAGGGCCTGAATCTGTGCGTTGCCGGATGTCAGCTCGGCCTTCACCGGCTGAGAGCCGTCCAGGCCGTCCAGCTCTCCGCCGGCAAAGTCCACCAGCATGCGGCGCGCGCCCCCGGCAAAGCGATCCTTGTTATCGCCCACCGCCGGGTTGCCGGCGCGGGTCGCTACCACCCGGCCGCCCGGCGGCCAGCGCGGCGACTCGCCAAACGCCGACAGCAGGTATGAGAAGGATACCGGTTTACCGGCCGCGGGGGACTGGGCCGGTACCCAGTAGGCGACCATGTTGTCGTGAATTTCCTCATCGCTCGGAATCTCGACCAGCTCAATACCGCCTTTCCCCCAGCTGCCAAGGGGTTGCACCCAGTAGCTGGGCCGCGCCTGGTACTGGGCCTCGCCGTCCTGGTAGTGAGTGAACTCGCGCTCCCGCTGAATTAGACCGAAACCGTGCGGATCGTCGTCCATGAAGCGATTGACCCGCAACTCGCGCGGATTGTTCAGCGGACGCCAGATCCACTGCCCGTGACCGCTCTCGGTCATGAAGCCGTCGCTGTCATGTACCTGCGGCCGATAGTCATCGAAATGGCGTCCCGAGCCGTCTTCCCCATACAGGAACATCGATGTGAGCGGCGCCAGACCCAGCTTGCCGATGGCATGGCGCGGGTACAGCTCACAGTGCACCTCCACCTGGGTTATCGCGCCAGGGTGCACCTGGAACTCATAGGCCCCAGCCACGCTCTTGCTGTCGAGCAGTGCATAGATGGTGAGCGTGCGCTCGGTGGCCTGCGGCCGCACCAGCCAGAAGTCGGTGAAGGTTGGAAACTCCTCCCCGCTCTGCGCGGCGGTGTCGATCGCCAGGCCGCGCGCCGAAGCGCCGTAGCGCTGATTGCGGCCCAGCACGCGGAAATAGGAAGCACCGAGAAACACCAGCAGCTCGTCCTTATACGAAGGGCTCTGCAGCGGGTAATGAACTCTGAAACCCGCGTAGCCGAGATTGGCGGGGGCCTTCGGGGGCTTCAGCAATTTCCCGAATGTGAAGGACTGCGGATTGTAGGCGACCGCGGTGGCCCCGGCGGGGCTTACCTCGAAGATATTGACGCGCTGGCGCGTACGGTAGCCGCGGTGGAAGAACTGCACCTCAAAGAGCGACTGGCCGTGCCACAAAGCGCTCGCCGGGCGGAAGCGGATGTCGCGGTACTGGTCATAACTGAGATTCGCCAGCGCCGCCGGCAGGGCTTCCGACATCGGCCGATAATCGTGCGTCGCGCGCTGCTGCGCCAGCTGTCGCACATTGGCGAAGCTGAACGCCTTTTCCGCCTCGGCGCCTGGCGCATCCTTGGGCGCGGGCGCACCCTCAGCCGGCTTCTCTGACTTGTCCGGGTTGGCAGGCTTGGCAGCCGGAGCAGCCGGCCGCGCAGGCGGCGGCGTGCCTGGCGCGGGCGTCGGACCCGCGCCCGTATTCTGAGTCACTAACAACGCCGCGAGCATACAGGCAGCAATCACGGCTGCCCGCCGCGGCTTCGGGCACATGGACGCACCGGCCTTCTCTCCGTTAGCCGCGCGCTGCGCGCGGCGGACCGTAAGCGCGAGTGTGCCAGTCCTGCGGGGCGAGGTGTTGGCCGGGCGGTCTGAATTGCGTGTCGGACGGGGCCGACAGCGCGGCTAAGCGTAAGCTTGGCCGTTAGCCGGTTGGCTGTTGGGGCTGCCCCTGCAGCCGGCCGAGGACATTCGCGACCACGCTGTCGCAGTGTGCTCCGCCGAAATCGAAGATGTCGCCCTCGGCCAGATCGATCTCCTTGGCGAGCGACTCGCGCAGCATGCCCTTGGCCCGAAAATGGCGGCTGCGCACCGTATCGGGCGGGATCGACAAGGTGGCGGCGATCTCCTCCACGCTCAGCTCCTCAATGGAGCGCAGCACGAACACCAGGCGCAGGGTTTCGGGCAGTTCGCTCACTTTCCGTTCGAGCACGTGGCGCATTTGCTCCCGCTCCGTGCAATGATCGGGCGGTTCGCCCGAGTCGGGAATGCGCGCGAACATCTCTGTGCTCAGGTCCACGCTCACGATGGGAACGATGTTCTCGCGCCGCACGGAACGACGGCGCCGCGCGCCGCACTCGTTCAGAACCAGCCGCGACAGCCAGGTGGACAGCGCCGCCTCGCCACGGAACTGGCCGATGGAGCGGTAGGCGCACAGATAGGCCTCCTGCAGGGCATCCTTCGCCTCAGCATCATCGCGCAGCAGCGCGCGCGCCAGGCGATACAGGCGCCGGTTGTAGCGACGCATCAGCACCTCGAAGCCGGCGCGGTCCCCGGTGGCAATGCGCCGTGCCAGCGAGAGCTCGTCGCCGCCGGTTGCTATGTGGTCCTGAAGGGCCTCGCTCACAGTGTGCGCCGTCCCCGAGAGTATCCCGTCTGTCCATTAGATGTCGCGAGCCGGCGCGACGTTTCCGGAGTGTAGCGCGCCGCTCGTTCCGCGCCGTGCCGCGCGCAACTTCGCCGCTGCGCGCGCTGTGGGGAACGACGCTGCTCGTGCTGCGGCGTTTCCGCGCACAACAACCGCGTGCTCCGCGACACCTAACACTCTGCAGCAGCAGTTGCGGGAGAAGACGATGCCAGGCGCGATCAGAACTCTGGCTTGGGCAGCAGCATTGGCCATCGCGGCAGCGCTGAGCGCGCCGGCGTGGAGTGACGAGAACTGCGGCGCCCACGCCGCGCCTGGTGATCGACAGGTCGAGCGTGATGCTGCCCACACCGTCGGGGCCGGCCGCCGCACGTTCCGCTTCGATACCTTCGGAGATGAAGCCTTCTGGGGTGACACGCTCAAGCTGCATCGGGCCATCGAGGGCAGCCGCTTCGGTGGTGTGGGCGCGGGCGTCAGTCCGAAGGCCGCGCTGGCGGTCGGGCTCAAGGTAGACGTCGATGCCCTGCCCGGCTCGCTGGTCGAGGGCTTGAAGAAGGGCCAGGTTAATCTCGATGACCCGGCGACTACGCTGGCACTATTGCAGCTCGACGCCGTTATCGGCGTCACCGGTTTCTTCAAGCCCGGGGGCCAATCGCTGCGCTCGGTCGGTATCCAATGCGCGCTGTGTCACTCGACGGTCGACAACTCGCTCGCTGCGGGCATCGGGCATCGGCTCGATGGCTGGGCGAACCGCGACCTGAATGTCGGTGCGATCGTGAGCCTCGCGCCGGATCTGAGCGCGGTGGCGCGCCTGCTGCGGGTCGATGAGCCCACGGTGCGTAAGGTCCTCTCGGCTTGGGGGCCGGGTAAGTTCGACGCCGAACTGCTGCTGGACGCCAAGGGTTTCCGTCCGGACGGCAAGAGCGCCGCGACCCTGATCCCGCCGGCCTTCGGACTTGCGGGGGTGAACCTTCATACCTGGGTCGGGTGGGGCTCGGTCACGCACTGGAACGCGTTCGTCGCGACGCTCGAGATGCACGGCAAGGGCACGTTCTTCGACCCGCGGCTGGCCGACGCCAGCCAGTTTCCGGTGGCTGCGCGCGCCGGATTCGACAACGTGCGCAATGACCCGGACCTGGTCAGCGCCAAGCTCCCCGCGCTGCACCTGTACCAGCTGGCGCTGGACGCGCCACCGGCGCCGCGCGGTTCGTTCAACGAGCCGGCGGCCGCACGCGGCAAGCGGGTGTTCGAGTCCAGCCAGTGCGGCAGCTGCCACGTTCCGCCCACTTACACCGAGCCGGGCTGGAATCTGCACACCCCCGCGGAGCTGGGAATCGATGATTTCCAGGCCAACCGCGCCCCGGCGCACGGCTATCGCACCGCCCCGCTGCGGGGCCTGTGGACGCACCAGAAGGGCGGTTTCTATCACGACGGGCGCTTCGCGACGCTCCGGGACGTCATCGACCACTACGACCTGCAGTTCGGCCTGCACCTCTCCGCACAGGAGAAGAGCGATCTGGTCGAGTACCTGAAATCCCTGTGATACTTGAGGCGCGCCACCTGACGCCTACAATGGACGGTCCAGGTTCCGCGGAGATCCCCATGTCAGCGTACTCACTCACCATCGGCGGCAAGCCGGCATCCGTCTCCGGCACCTTCGATGTCCTGAACCCCGCCGATGGCTCCGTGGTCGCCGCCTGCCCGCAGGGCACGCCTGCCCTGGTGGACGCGGCGGTCGAGAGCGCGCGCGGTGCGTTCCCGGCGTGGTCGGGGCTACCGGATGCCGAGCGCGTCGCGAAGCTGATGGCGGTGGCGGACCTGATCGACAAGCATCACGCCGCGCTCTCCGAGCTGATTACGCGCGAGCAGGGCAAGACGCAAAGCGGCCCGGGCGCGAACTTCGAGGTACACGGCGCCGCCGTGTGGACCCGCGTAACCGCGGGGCTGAATCTGCCAGAGGAGACCATCCAGGACGATAAGACGCAGAAGATCGTCGTGCGGCGCAAGCCCG
This sequence comes from uncultured Steroidobacteraceae bacterium, assembly GCA_964489185.1. Taxonomy (GTDB): domain Bacteria; phylum Pseudomonadota; class Gammaproteobacteria; order Steroidobacterales; family Steroidobacteraceae; genus 13-2-20CM-66-19. The sequence continues at coordinate 83,686 of CAZAXR010000038.1, forward strand.
TGGGCGTGGTCGGCTCCATCACACCCTGGAACTGGCCGCTGCTCATCGCGGCATGGCACGTGATGCCGGCGCTGCGTGTCGGCTGCACCGTGGTCATAAAGCCCTCGCCGTTCACTCCCCTGTCGACGCTTAAGCTCGTGGAGCTGATGAACGAGGTGCTGCCGCCGGGCGTCATCAACGCAGTCACGGGCGGGGCCGAGGTCGGCAACCACATGGCACTGCATCCGGGCATCAACAAAATCGTGTTTACCGGCTCCATCCCGACGGGCAAGAAGGTCATGGGTGGCGCCGCGCAGACTCTCAAGCGCGTCACCCTCGAGCTCGGCGGCAACGATGCCGGCATCGTGCTGCCGGGAACCAACATCGAGCCGCTGCTGGAGAAGCTGTTCTGGGGCTGCTTCATCAATACCGGTCAAACCTGCGCCTCGCTGAAGCGACTGTACGTGCACGCCGATCAGTACGAAGAGGTCGTGCGCAAGTTCGCCGGCTACGTGCAGAAGGTCCCGGTCGGCAACGGCCTCGATCCGAAGAATCTCATCGGCCCAATCTCCAACAAGATGCAGTTCGACAAGGTGGTCGGCTACGTCGACGATGCGCGCGCCCACGGCGCACGCATCGTGACCGGCGGGCAGCGTCCGGAGGGACCGGGCTACTTCTACCCGCTGACCCTGATCGCGGACGTCACCGACGATATGCGCGTGGTGAAGGAAGAGCAGTTCGGTCCGGTCATCCCGATCATCAAGTACAAGACCGTTGACGAGGCGATCCGCCGCGCGAACTCACTCGAGATGGGGTTAGGAGGCTCGGTGTGGGGCAATGACCCGCAGGAAGCGGCGCGACACGCCAGCCGCCTGGAATGCGGCACCGCCTGGGTAAATCAACACGGCGCGCTGCATCCGCTGGCTCCGTTCGGCGGCGTCAAATGCTCGGGCATCGGCACCGAGTTCAACGTCGACGGACTCAAGGAGTACACCACCATCCAGGTGGTCAACGTGGCGCTGTAGAGGCACCGGTGCCGGTGCTTAACAGGCGCGCGCGCGTCTCGCGCACGTTGACGAGCGGCGTGGTGCGATAGCGTGCCACCTCCAGCGCCGTGAAATCCGTGAAGTCGGCCGGTAGCGGCTGCGCGCTCAGATGGCGCACCATCCAGTTGAGCACCTGCGCGAGCTCGGCGTCCGAGAGCGCCGACTGCGAGGCGCCCGGCACCTGCACCAGGTAGCGGCGGCCCGCCGTACTCAGCGACAGCGGCAGCAGCGAGTGGCGCAGTGATGGCACCCGTCCCGGGGCGCCCGATCCATCCCTCAGATGGCAGCCCATGCAGTTCAGCATGTAGTGGGCCTGCGCCGCGGGCGTCAGCTCAGACGACGCCGCGAGCTGGGCCACGATAGCCGAGAGCAGCAATAGCGCGGGCGCGCCGCGGCTCACTTTGCCACGCCGACGATGCGTGCCGTGGAGCAGTGGTAGGCGATTCCGGCCTTGCTGGCGACGCACCAGTTGTAGTCGTTGGACTTAAACGGCATGTAGAGGGGCTTATCGTCCTCGTTGCGGTTACACAGGCAGCGGCCACACTCGGTCTTGCCGCAGCAGTCGTTGTAGGAAACGATGTAATCGTGCCCGTCACCGGGGTTGTGACAGGTGCCCACCCAGGTCACCGCCGAGGCCTCGGTGCCCGGCGGACAGCTGTGGACCGACCCGCCGCAGCAACCGCACAGGAAGCCGTCGATCGCGCAGTGGCGCCAGTACTCGCAGGTCTGCGGGTCGCCCGGATCCGCGGCGCTGCCGGCACGCGGCGTCTCGCCGCGCGCCACCGGCAACAGTGGCAACGCCGCAGCCCCGCATAGCAGCGCACCGAGGTTACCCATGAAGCGTCGCCGCGAAACGCGCCGCGCCATGTCGCGCGCCCATCGCTCCATCAGCTCGTCGACCGGATTACGCATGTTGAGCATCCATGGAGCTACGGGGTGACCAGCAGGCCCGGAGTCTGGCCGAGCCCGTCGACGCTGCGCAGGTACTTGCCGGTGGCCGCATCGTAGACGTCCAGACGATTACTCTCGAACGAGCAGCCGAACAGCACCGGCCTTTCATCCTGCGACACCTGGATCGAGGCTAGTTTGTTGCGCACGGCGATCTGCTGAACCCGGCGGTGCGAGGCAAGGTCCCACACCCAGATATCGGCGCCGGGATCCTTGTGTGTCTCCGGGCCGCCGCGGTGCACGATCGCATACAACCGTCCGCTGGCGCGATGCAGCGCCAGGTGCTGCAGTCCCCCGGTGCGCCAGTGCTGCCCGAGCTCCTGCGGGCCGAAGAGCGGCCAGGTCGGCGCCAGCTCAATCCCCGTGGGCGTACTCTTCAGCGGGTACACGGTGCCCTCGAAGGAGGCGAACAGCCAGGTATCGCCCAGCCGTACTCCCTTCTCGGTGAGCGGATCCTTCAGGCCGTCGAACAGCTCGCGGGTGCGCTTGCGGCTCTTGGCCCTGCCCTGCTCGGTGAGCGTGACCTCGAGCAGCGAGCCGTCACCGCACAGGGAGAAGAAGCTGCGTGCTCCGGTCGGGTAGACGAGCGCGCAGCCGGCGGTCTCGATCTCGCCCACGAACCGGCGCGCGCGGGTATCGACGACGGTGACGGACTGCGCGGGCGTGTAGTTATAGATGAGCAGGAAGCGGTCGTCGTCGGTCAGCACCGCGCCTGCGATCATCGCCATGATGGAGGCGCGCTTGGGCGGAATCCGGATCTCGCCGAGCGGTGACAGATGCACCGCATCGTAGATGGTAACCACGTCGGTGCGCGTGCCGCGGGTGCCGCGCGAGAAGTAGGTCTCGGGCGAGTAGATAACGTCGCCGCCGTGCGGTATCACGAGCGCCGTGAAAGAGTAGCCGGTGCTCAGCAAGCCGAGCATTCGGCCGGCATCGGCGTCGACCAGGAACGCCTTGCCGTCCGGCAAAGCAAAGAAAGCAAAGTCATTAACCCATACCCAGTGCTGACCGGGACGCGCTGGTAGCTGCTCGACGCCGCCGGACTCGACTGGGAGCTGCGCGCTCGCGGTGCCCGCCAGCGCCGACAGCAGCAGTGCGAGCGCCCAGCTGCGCGGCCTCAGAGCGTTATTGTTCGAGCGCATGCCGCCTCCCCACTCTCTTATTATATGGTACAGGACGCTCCTGAGCCGGCGCGCCGCCGCCGGCGCGGGCCGGGGGAGCAGGGAGAATGGCAAGCAGCTCGTCGAGCATCTGCTGGAAGTGCACGCTGAAGTCGCCGCCGAGCACGGCTTCAAGGCGGCGGTAAGTTGCATCAATCTCCGGCGCCATGCGTGCCGCCAGTGCGCGCGCGCGCGGCGTCAGCGCGACGCGCACGCGTCGCTGGTCATGCTCCACGCGCCGTCGCACCACGAAACCGAGCTCCTCCATGCGCGCCAGCACCCCGGCGAGACTCGGGCTCGAAATGCGGCACAGGGCGCCGATTTCGCGCGGCTCGAGCGCCGGCGTCTCCAGCAGCACGCGCACGATGCGCCACTGCTGCTCGGTGATGCCGTTGGCATTCAGGATCGGGCGGAAGTGCGCAATGACGCGCTCGCGCGCCTGCAGCAGCAGCAGCGGCAGGTTGCGATGTCGCAGGCGGACCGGTTTCCGGCGCACCTTGACATACTCACATATTAGTGAGTAGTTTGCTAATCTATTAGTGAATTGCCGCAAGCCGCGGGACGAGAGATGGCGTTCGCATTGGCCCTGTCGATGGCGGAGCCGCCGTGGTGCCTGTCGGGCACTGTCTATGGCACGCTGCTCAATCACCGCAGCGCCCTCGCCGCGCTCGGCGCCGCCGTCAGCGAGCCCCCCTACCACGCCCCGCCGCGTGCGCCGGTGCTGTACCTGAAGCCGCGCAACACGCTGGTCGCGGACGGTGAGCCCGTGACCGTGCCGGAGGGCATAGCGGAGCTTGAGGTCGGGGGCTGCCTCGGGCTGGTGATCGGGCGCACTGCCTGCCGGGTGAGCGAGAAGCGCGCCCTCGAGCACCTCGCCGGCTACCTCATCGTCAACGACGTGAGCGTGCCGCATTCCTCCTACTACCGGCCCGCGGTCCGCCTCAAGGCCCGTGATGGGTTCTGTCCGCTCGGGCCGCGGCTCACCGCGGCCGCCGCGATCCCGTGTCCGGACGCCCTTGCGATCCGCGTACGCATCGACGGTGAGCTGCGCCAGCAAGCCAGTACCTCAGACCTGTTACGACCGGTCGCAACCCTGCTCGCCGACGTCACCGAGTTCATGACGCTCGCGCCGGGGGATGTGCTGGCAGTGGGCGCGGCGGCACCGGCGCCGCGCGTGCGCGCCGGACAGCGCGTCAGCATCGAGATTGATGGCCTCGGATGCCTCACTAATCCGTTCGTGGGAGAGCGCTCATGAAGCGCGCCCGCGTCGCCTATGCTGGCGCGCTGCACGCGGCCGAACCGCAGCCGCTGCCCGACGGCCGTGCCGGAGTGCGGCTCGCCGACGGCCGCGTGCTCGAGGAAACTGAGGTGGTGTGGCTGCCGCCCTTCGAGGCGGGCACGATCGTCGCGCTCGGCCTGAATTACGCCGACCACGCCAAGGAGCTCGCCCTCGCCACGCAGCAGGAGCCGCTGGTATTTCTCAAAGGTCCCGGCACCCTGCTCGGCCATCGCGGCGTGACGCGCCGCCCGACGGGGGTCAAGTGCATGCACTACGAGTGCGAGCTCGCCGTGGTCATAGGGCGCACGGCGCGCGGCGTAGCGCGCGCCGCGGCTTTGCAGTACGTGGCCGGCTACTGCATCGCCAACGACTACGCGATCCGGGACTATCTGGAGAACTGGTACCGCCCCAACTTGCGCGTCAAGAACCGCGACGGCGGCACGGTGCTCGGGCCGTGGCTGGTGGATGCCAGCGAGGTCCCCGACCCGGGCAATCTCGGCCTGCGCACCTTCGTCAACGGTAAGCTCACCCAGCAGGGCAACACGCGCGACCTGATCACTACCGTGCCGGCGCTGATCGAGTACCTGAGCTCGTTCATGACGCTCGCGCCGGGGGATGTGCTGCTGACCGGGACGCCGGAAGGAGTGCTCAACGTCGAAGTAGGTGACGAGGTTGCCTGCGAGATCGACGGACTGGGCAGGCTCGTCAACACGCTGGTCGCGGACGCGGCGTTCGGCCTGAGCTGAGGACCGCATGAAGATCGATCACCTCATCAACGGCAAGCCAGTCGCGAGCGGCAGCTACTTTGCGAGCGTCAATCCGGCAACCCAGGAGGTACTGGCAGAGGTGGCGAGCGGCGCAGCCGCGGAGGTACACGCCGCGGTGGCCGCCGCCAAGTCCGCCTTCCCCGGCTGGGCCGGCCGGCCGGCCGCGGAGCGCGCAGCGCTGCTGCGCCGGCTCGGAGATCTGATCGCCCGCGATGTGCCGGCGCTGGCACGTACCGAGACGCAGGATACCGGTCAGCCTATTGCGCAGACCGCGCGGCAGCTGGTGCCGCGTGCCGCGGACAATTTCCACTATTTCGCCGAGATGTGCGTGCGCGTCGACGGCCACACCTACCCGACACCGACGCATTTGAACTACACGCTGTTCCAGCCGGTCGGCGTATGCGCCCTGATCTCGCCGTGGAACGTGCCGTTCATGACCGCCACCTGGAAAGTGGCCCCGGCGCTGGCCTTCGGAAACACCGCGGTACTGAAGATGAGCGAGCTGTCGCCGCTCACCGCGGCACGCCTCGGGGAACTGGCGCTCGAAGCGGGGATTCCGGCCGGTGTGTTGAACGTCGTACACGGCTACGGGCGCGAGGCCGGTGAGCCCCTGTGCCAGCATCCGGATGTGCGGGCGATATCCTTTACCGGCTCCACCGCCACCGGCAACCGCATCGTGCGGGGCGCCGGTCTGAAGAAGTTCAGCATGGAGCTTGGCGGCAAGAGTCCCTTCGTGGTGTTCGCGGATGCGGATCTGGCGCGCGCGCTTGATGCGGCGTTGTTCATGGTGTTTTCCAACAACGGCGAGCGCTGCACCGCCGGCTCGCGCATTCTGGTACAGAAGACGATCTACCAGGACTTCGCCGCACGCTTCGCAGAGCGCGCGCAGCGCATCGTCGCTGGCGACCCGCAGGACGAGACGACACTCCTCGGGCCCATGATCAGCGCGAATCATCTCGCCAAGGTGCGCGGCTACATCGAGCTCGGCCAGCGCGAAGGGGCGACCCTGCTGTGCGGCGGCAGCACCCGGCCGGCCTACGCGCCCGAGCTGCCGCCGGCGGTGCGCCGCGGCAACTACGTGTGGCCGACGGTGTTTGCGGACGTCGACAACCGCATGCGCATCGCGCAGGAGGAGATCTTCGGGCCGGTTGCGTGCCTCATCGCCTTCGAGGATGAGGCGGATGCAATCGCCAAGGCGAACGACACCCAGTATGGGCTCAGCAGCTACGTGTGGAGCGAAAACCTCGCGCGCGCTCACCGCGTGGCGGCGGCGATCGAGGCCGGCATGTGCTTCGTCAACAGCCAGAACGTGCGCGACCTGCGTCAGCCCTTCGGGGGCACCAAGGCCTCGGGCACCGGGCGCGAAGGTGGCACCTGGAGCTACGAGGTGTTCCTGGAGCCAAAGAACGTGTGCGTCAGCCTGGGCGGGCATCATATTCCGCGCTGGGGAGCCTGAGAGTGGTGTGCGCGTGAGCCTGTACCAGTTGCAGAAATTCCTCTACGACCTCAACCGCGAGCCGCGCGTGCAGCAGGAATTCCGCGCCGATCTGCATGCCCTCCTGCAGCATTACGAGCTGACGGACGAGGAGCGTGGCGCGCTCGAGCGCGGCGACATCGGGCTCGCCTACGTGCTCGGAGCGAATGGCCAGCTGCTGATGCACTTCGCGGCCTTTCTCGGCATGCCGTGGACGGACTACATCCAGGCGATGCGTGCCGGGGTGGCGCGCTATGGCCCGGTACGCGCCGGCGTCTACGCCATGACCACGCTGATGGATGAGAAGGTGGCGGGCGTATGAGCCTGGTGTTCGCCGGCATCTGCAGTCACGCACCGGGCATCGTCGGGCGCGCCGCCATGGCCGAAGCGGCGCTGCGCGAGCCGCTGTACGCGGCCTACCGGCGGCTGCGCGAGCAACTCGCCGCGGCGCGCCCGGACGCGCTCATCGTGGTGGCGGCCGAGCACTTCGCCAATTTCTTCATGAACAACATGCCGGCGTTTGCGATCGGCATGGCGGATCGCTACTCCGGGCCGATCGAAGATCCGGCCTGGCTGGGCATCGAGCGCACCACCATCCCGGGCAGTGCCGCCGTGTCGCGTGCGCTCATCCGCGAGATCATGCAGACCGTCGACGTGGCTTACGCCGAGGAATGGAAGTGCGACCACGGCATCATGGTGCCGCTACACTTCCTCACCCCTGACTATGCGCTGCCGATCGTGCCGGTCAACATCAACTGCCAGGGGCCGCCACTGGCACCGCTGCACCGTGCCTGGGCCTTGGGGGAAGCGCTGCGGCGCGGCGCCGACAAGCTCCCCGAGCGACTCGCGATCATCGGCACCGGCGGCATCTCGCATTGGCCGGCGACTCCGGACTCAGGCAAGATCAACGAAAGCTGGGACCGTGAGTTCCTGGATCGCTGGGCACGCAACGACAGGACCGCGCTGCTGTCGTACTCCGACCAGGAGACCTACCGCGATGCTGGCCAGGGCGGATTCGAAATCCGCACCTTCATCAGCATCGCCGCCGCCGCACGCGGACGTGGCCAGCTGCAGCACTACGCGCCGATACCGATATTCGCGGTCGGCTGCACCATCGCGGTGATGGATGTCGCCCACTGATGAGTGAGGCCTAGCCCTTATGCCGCACCTGGTTGTGCTGTACACGCCGAACCTCGAAGCCGAGACTAACATGGACGCGCTGTGCCGATCACTCGCGGACGCCATGCTGGGCGTGCGCGATGAGCGCGCGCAGCAGGTCTTCCCGACCGGCGGCGTGCGGGTACTCGCCTACCCGGCGGCGCACGCGGCCGTGGCCGACGGGCAGCGCGACTACGCATTCCTGTATCTGAACCTGCGCATGGGGCGCGGCCGCACCGAGGCGGTGAAGAAGCGCGCGGGCGAGGCGCTGCTGGCGGCGGCCCGCAAGCACTTCGAGCCGCTGTTCGCCGCGCGCTACCTCGGGCTTACGCTGCAGATCGACGAGGGGCAGGAAGTGTTCGATGCCAAGCACAGCAGCATCCACCCGCTCTTCAGAAAGGAGTGAGCGTGCTGCCGCAGGCCACCGTCACGGCGCTGGCGCGCCAGCTCTACCAGGCGCGCAAGACCCGCACCCAGCTGCGACACTTCTCGCGCGAATACCCCCACATGAGCATCGAGGACGGCTACGCCATCCAGCGCGAGTGGGTGAAGCTGGAGCTCGCCGACGGCCACACCATCAAGGGGCGCAAGATCGGGCTCACCTCGCGAGCCATGCAGCAGGCATCGCAGATCACCGAGCCCGACTACGCGCCGCTCATGGACGATATGTTCTTCGGGAACGGTGCGGACCTGCCGTGCGAGCGCTTCATCGCGCCACGCGTCGAGGTCGAGCTCGCCTTCGTGCTCGAGCGGCCGCTGCGAGGCCCGCAAGTGACGCTCACCGAGGTGCTGAGCTCGACCGCGTACGTGACGCCGGCGCTCGAGATCATCGACGCGCGCATCGAGCAGTTCGATCGCGATACCCGCGCGCCGCGCAAGGTGTTCGACACCATCGCGGATTTCGCCGCCTGTGCGGGCGTGGTACTCGGCGATCGCCGGGTGCGGGCGGACGCCGTCGACTTGCGTTGGGTCGGGGCGCTGCTCTACAAGAACGCCGTGATCGAGGAGACCGGCCTTGCGGCGGGGGTGCTTGACCATCCGGCGAACGGGGTCGCGTGGCTCGCCAACAAGATCGCGCCTTACGGCGAGCAGCTCAACGCCGGGGACATCGTGCTGGCGGGCTCCTTCACACGCCCGACCAACGCCGTGCGCGGGGACGTGCTGCTGGCCGATTTCGGCCCGCTCGGGAACATCTCGCTGCGCTTTGTCTGAAAGAGGTTGACGCGCCATGCAACTGCCGGGCAATTCCTTCAAGCAGGCGCTCCAGGACGGACGCGCGCAGATCGGGTTGTGGCTCGGACTTGCCGACGCCTACGCGAGTGAGCTGCTGGCCAGTACCGGCTTCGACTTTCTGGTGGTCGACGGCGAGCATGCGCCCAATGACCTGCGCAGCGTCCTCGCGCAGCTGCAGGCCATCGCACCCTACCCGGTGCATGCGGCGGTGCGCGCGGTTTCGGCCGACGCGGCGCTTATCAAGCAGTACCTGGACATCGGGGCACAGACGTTGGTCGTGCCGATGGTGGAGAGCGCCGAGCAGGCGGCGCACGTGGTCGCGTCGACGCGCTATCCGCCACACGGCATTCGCGGTGTCGGCAGCGCGCTGGCGCGCGCTTCGCGCTGGAACCAGGTCGAAAACTACGTACAGGCGTGCGAGGCGCAGCTGTGCGTGCTAGTACAGGTCGAGTCCGTAGCGGGCATGGCCAAGCTGGCCGACATCGCGGCGGTGGAAGGTGTCGACGGCGTACTGTTCGGTCCGGCGGATCTGGCCGCGTCCATGGGACTGCCGGGGGGTCTGGCGAATCCGGGCATTCAGGACGCCATCGCCCGCGGAATCGGCATCGTGCGCAGCACCGGCAAGGCGGCCGGTACGCTCAGTGCCGACCCCAAGATCACACGTCGCTATCTCGAGCTCGGTGCACTGTTCGTCGCGGTCGGTGTCGATACGACGCTGCTGGTGCGCGCTGCACGCGATCTAGCGGCGATGTTCAAAGCGGCTGCCGCCGCGGGCTCGCCCAAGAGCCCGGACGGCCGCTGATTGCCGCTGCCCCCACCCCCACGCGCAACGGACTGGGACAGCGTCCGGATGTGGCGCGCGCAGGTGCGGCGCGACCTGATCGCGCAACGTCTGGCGCTAGCGCCGGAGGCACGGACGGCACGGGCCGACAAGGCGCGCCGTCACCTCGCGGCCGAGCTGGCGGCGCGCTCGATCCGGGTGCTCGGGATCTACTGGCCGGTGCGTGGCGAGATTGACGTGCGTGAGCTGGCGCGCGCGCACCTGGAGCGCGGCGGCCGCGTAGTGCTGCCGGCGGTGATCAAAAAGGCGGCACCGGTGCAATTCCGCAGTTGGCAGCCGGGTGCGCCCATGACCCGCGACGCCTGCAACATCCCGGTGCCGTCACAACATGAGCTGCTAGAGCCGGATGCCCTCATCGTACCGCTGGTGGGATTCGATGCGCAGCGATACCGACTCGGGTACGGCGGCGGGTACTATGACCGCACGCTCGCGAGGCTGGGGCGGCGACCACGGTGCATCGGACTGGGCTTTGAGGCTGCGCGGCTTGAATCCATCCTGCCCCAGCCGCACGATATCACCATGGACGTGATCATCACCGAGACACAGCCGGCGGGCGCACTGCAGAGTTGAATCAGAATAGCCCGCCCGAAATCGTCACGGTTTCGATTCTCCCCACCTGGTGAATCTGCGTCTGCACCTGCGGACGCGCCATTACCTGCCGCCAGCGCTGCCGGGCCTGCTCGCGCAGCAAAGTCGACCGCGGCTGCGCATAGCGCTGCACGTCCAACAGCGCTGCTGTGCGCAGCTCGGGGTCCTTAAGCCGCGTGATGAGGAGTAGCGCCGCTTCGTCGAGTCGCCCGGCGTACACGAGTGCGGCCTGATAGAGTGCCATGGCATCGAGCCGATGATCGCGCAGAAATTCCAGCGATTGGCGCGTCTGCATCTCATCGTGCCGCGCCACGGCTGCTCTCAGCTTCACGTACTCGAGATCCATATGCCCGTAGTCGGTCAGCGGCCCCGAGTAGCGCTGCAGAGTAGCGAGCGCCTCATCGCCGCGTCCCAAATCCGCGTAGAGCGCTGCCAAGTTGGAAACGTTGCTGGCATTCGCTCCGCCGGCCTCGGGTAGGTCGGCGGCGTGACGGGCAGCTTCCTCGGCCTCTGCCCATCTGCCGAGCCGCTGCAGTGCGTCGCTGCGAGAGTCCCAGACCCAGTTCAGCCACGCGTCCGCGTCGTCGAAGGCCTCCTTCGGCGACGGGGCCGCCGCAATCTTTGTTAGGACTTTCGTCGTGACATCGAGTGCCTGGTCGTAACGGCCGATGTGCACATACCCAATCGACAGGTGCGTCAACGCCGCCAGACTGTCCGGCCTCCGCTCGACCGCGGCCTGGCGTTCCTCGATCCAACGCTGTGCGGCGCTCGCTACGTCCAGGCGCGCCGGGTCGAGATCTCCGAGCGCATCGAATCGCTTATCCACCCGCAGGGCAAGAATCTGCTTCGGGTCGTGCTCACGCGCGAGCACCGCCAGCGCGGCCTGCGTGTCGCCGCGCTCGACGTAGCGCCGGATGAGCGCGGCCCAGGCGCGGCTCGGCTCGAGCCCACCTTCGCCCTTCCACCCAGCCGCGAACAGCGCGCGACAGAGCTCGAACTGCGCCCGGCTCTCCTGTTCCGAACGTGGAGTCCAGGCCGCGAGCTCATCAACGTAGCGGGGGTTGTAGGCGGGGAGCCAACGCGGCCAGCGCTGCGCGACAACCGCCAATGACTGCACGCTGTCGACGCGGTCGCCGAGCTGGTACGCGGCGTAGGATCGGCCTACCCAGTCCGGCGCGACGCCTTCTGCTAGGTCAGTGGCACGCACCAGCAGGCGATGCGCGAACCCAAGATCACCCAACTTCATTCCCAGCGTACCGGTCTGCGCAAGCATCTGGTGTTGCTCCGCGGTGGTGAGCTCGCTGAATCGGGCGGAGCTGATCAGATCGAGGGACAGACTGTAGGCCGCGGGGGTTCCGGATTTTCGTTGGTTCGCCGCCTCAGTGCACGCGCGGCGGTAGCTCGCAAGGTCGGTCGCCGCCGGGCCCGCGCCGGTCGCAGGCACGGCGTTAGCGGGTACCGGGCGTTGCGAGGTGGACGAGCAGGCGAGGAGACCAATAATCAGCGCAACGGTGCACGCCGTGCTGATGCCCACACACAAGCGTTTGTGCGTGTCCCCTGCTTCGTTCTTGTTTCCCAAGCACGCTCAGCGTAGCACCGCCGAGCGTGCCTGGTCGTGCCTTGCGCCGGCAAGCTCAGCGCTCCTCGACGCTCCCGGCCGGCCCACATCTCCGCCGAGCGGCACCCTGCCTGGAGCGAGCGAGTCGGCCACCACCCAGGCAGCGCCGGTGAGCGCGAGATTCATCGCGTTCATTACCCAGTTCAGGTGGCTGCGCGGATCTGCGAGCAGCAGCGGCGCGTGAACCAGCAGCCCAAACAGCACGAACATGACGGTGAGCAGCACGGCCGCCAGATAGGCCCTGACGCGCGTCAGAATCGCCACGCCCGCCGCGAGGTGCGCAACACCGGTCGCAGCCGCCCAGAACAGCTGTCCCGGCGGAATCCACTTCGGAACCAGACTCGCCGTGAAGTCTAGGTAATAAAAGTGTGCCAGACCGAAGGTGATGAGACACGCACCAAAGGCGAGCTGCGCGCGGCGCAGCCGGTGCGGGGCACCATCCGCACCGCATGTCATGGTGAAGGCCAACCACGCGCCGCTCAGCAGTGCGAGCTGTTCGGCGAGACCGTTCCACGCTCCGACCACTAGCGGATGAGCGGCGACCAGCGGGCCGTGTAACAGCACGACGATGAGTAAGAACACCGCGCTCAGCACTGCGGCGCCGGCGCGCGCGGTACGGCGCAGGTTTAGGGCCGCACCGGCCAGCGCCAGTGCGGCGGCACACACATAGGCGAGTGCCGTGCGCCCGGGTACTCCGGGGGGTACGGGTTGCCACTGCAGGGCGAAGTCACCCCACCAGAGGCCAACCAACCCGAGCGCAACGGCACCCAGTGCGTAGAGACGGATTCCGAGTGTGATCATGCGCAGCGAGCGGCACCGAGCATGCGCGGTGCCGCCGGCCTTTCAAAGGTCCATCGGACGCGCGAATCTTGGTACCACGCCGGGCCGTGAGGCCCTTACTCGACCGTGATCCTGCCCTTCATGGTCGGGTGGAACGTGCAGCGGTACGCGAAACTGCCCTTCTTGCTGGCGGCATAGCGCCAGGAGCCGTTGGCGGCGATGCTCCCCGAGTCGAAGGCCTTCGCCTCGGCGGTGACCGTGTGCGGAAAGAGATCCTTGTTCACCCACACGATGCGATCGCTGGCGTGCACGGTCAGCTGCGGCGGGTTGAACTCCATGTTCTCGATCACCACCGTATGAGTCGCGGCCGCAGCGCCCTTAGCGGTATCGGCGGCGGCCGCGCCTGAAAGGCTCAGAGCTACAAGTGTCAGCAGTGCGCGCCGTACCGCGCCGTTACGCACCCGCGCCGCCGCCCAACTTGGCCTGTAGCTGCTTAGCGTGCTCCAGATGCGCCAGGAATGCGGGCCGCACCTTGACCAGCAGCCCCTTGAGCTCGGCGTTCTGCGCGTTGGGGATCAGCGTCTTGTCCATCGCGTCGATCACCGCCTGGTGATAGGCGACCTCGTGATCGATGTACGCCTTGTCGAAGGCTGCGCCGCTGAGGGTCTTGAGCTTCGCCAGGTTCTCATCACCGCCCTTCTTGAGGCTCTCGCTAGTTGCGTTCGGCTCGGGCGTGACCTGTAGCTTCTGCACCAGCTCGGTGGCGGACTTATTGACTGCGGTGTGATCCGTGACCATCTGTTGCCCGAAGGCGCGGGCGTCCTTCGAGTGCGCCTTGGAACTGGCGAGCTTCCCGGCATCGATGTCAACTTGGTTGGCAGTGACTACGATCGCCGCGATCTGCGCATCGGTCGGTCCAGCGCCCTGCGCCCAGGCGAGGCCTGCGCCCAGAGCGAGGAGGGTCGTCACAACGCCGCTCATAACTTTCATAGCTGTCTCCTAACGGTGTGGAATTTTGCGCTGGCGCCGCACGCATCCTGCTCGCGCGGCCACCCACCTGTTAGATGTCACGTGCGCGCCGTTCATTCCGCGTACGCCGCGTGCACGCGGCCCAGCTCAGGGCAGCCGGTGCCGCGAGAAGCGACCAGGATCTGATACCACTCCTCGTGCGTCAGCTTTACCGTATACGCGCTGCGGGCGGCGCGGATGCGTTCTGGGTTCTGGCTGCCGATCAGGGGAACGGGCCGCGCCGGATGCGCCATGATCCAGGCGTATGCCACGGCGATGCGCGTCACGCCGGCACGACGCGCGACTGCATCGAGCGCCACGATCACCGCGGTGGCTCGCGCATCCTCGCCCTCGGCGGCAGCCGCGAGTGTGCCTTGCGCCAGTGGCGACCAGGCCAGCACGGCGGTGCCGCAGCGCATGGCCGCATCCATCGCTCCATCGGTGAGTGTGTCGATGGCGAGTGGCGAGAACTCGTTTTGAACTGCGGCGAGGTCGAAGCCGAGATGCGCGCGCAGTGCTTCGAACTGGGCCGCACTGTAATTGGAGACCCCGGCGGCGAGGATCTTGCCGTCGCGGCGCAGCCGTTCGAACGCGGCAGCCACCTCGGCTGGGTGGGTCAGAAGGTCCGGCCGATGAATCTGCCACAGGTCGATGCGCTCGACCCCGAGCTGGAGTGAGGCCTCGCAGGCTTCGACCAGGTACGGCAGCGTGGAGTTGTACGGGGTGCGCGGCACGATCCCGGCCTTGCTGGCGAGCACCATGCGTTGCCGCAGCCCGGGCGCCTCGCGCAGCACCGCCCCAAGGGCCCTTTCGGCGTCCCCGAAGCCCGTGCCGCGGCGCTAGCCGTAGACGTCCGCGGTATCGATGAGGGTGCCGCTGATCTCCAGCGCCGCCTCCAGCCGCGCGCGCACGCTCACCGGGTCGGCGCCGGCCAGGCGCCAGGTTCCCCAGCCGAGGGGCCCGACCTCGAGGCCACTGCGTCCGAGAGGGATACGCGAATCCGGCGTGGGGCCGAGAGTCACGGCCGTGACTCTAGCGGAAAGTGTCAGCTCTTATGGCGTTCCCTGGCGGACAGCACCAGATTGCGCAGGAAGTCCTTTTCATAGACCCGCAGCAAGTGCGAGTGGTTGCGCTCCACGTACACGCCGACGCAGTCGCGTCCGCCCGCCACGCTCAGCAGCTGACGGAACAGGTCCGCGTCCCAGCGCCAGGGAAGCTCCAGCTCGCTGAACGCGCGGTTATAGGCTTCGAGGTCGGCGGCGAACGCCTCGCCGGACACGGTCACCGGGTCAGGGCTGGGGGGCGAGTCGGGCATCGTTGGCCTCCGGGCCTAATTAACGGGCACGGACTGCAGACTACCGCCGGACCAATCAGAATAAAAATTAAAGATTTCTATCCCGGCCATATAGTTTTTCGAATAGTTGAGGGCGTATGCTCAGCGCCATGAGGAACGTGACGCTGCGGCAGCTGCGGGTATTCGCGGCCGCCGCCCGCCATCGCAACTACTCGCGCGCGGCGGAGGAGTTGCACATGTCGCAACCGGCCGTGTCCACGCAGCTCAAGGAGTTCAGCGCGCTGATCGGACTGCCGCTGTTCGAACGCATCGGCCGCAGGAGCTACCTCACACCGGCGGGCGAGGAGATGCTGCTGTGCGCGCGCGCCATCGAACAGCGCCTGAAGGAAGCCGACGACGCCTTGACGCAGCTCAAAGGGGTGACCGGCGGGCGGCTCAACGTGGCGGTGATCAGCGCCGGCGACTACTTCTTTCCGCGGGTGCTGGCGGCCTTTGGCGCGCTCCATCCCGGCATCACCTTCAATCTCACGGTGCACAATCGCGAGGGCCTGCTGCGCCATCTCGCCGACAACCTCACCGATCTGGCCGTCATGGTCCGCCCGCCCCGGGACATGGACATCATCGCCCTGCCGTTCGCACCGCATCCGTACGTGATCGTGGCTGCCCCGGACCACCCGCTCGCCGGCGTGCGGCAAATCCCGCGCGCTGCGCTCAACCGCGAGCGCTTCCTGTTGCGCGAGCGCGGCTCGGACACCTGGAACTCCATGCATGAGGTGTTTGGCCGGCAGTTCTCGCGCCTCAACGTCGCCATGCAGATCTCCAGCACCGAGACCATCAAGCAGGCGGTGGTGGCGGGCATGGGGATTGCGTTCCTGTCTTCGCACACCATCGGCCTCGACCTGATGGCGGGGGATCTCGTGGTGCTGGATGTGCAGGGCTTTCCTGCCATGCTGAACTGGTACCTGGTGCACAACCGCACCAAGCGCCTGCCGCCGGCGGCCGCGGCCTTCAAGGATTTTCTGGTGCGCGAGGGAGCGCCGCTCATCGAGCGGCTGGTGCGCGGCGGGCCACGGGCAGCGAAGCCGCGCCGGCGCGCGCGGCCCGCCCGCGCGGATCAGTCGAGGAAGTCGCAGTAGCGCTCGACGTGTGCGGCCAGATCGAGCGTGTGCTGGCGCGTGAGGCGCTCGGCCAGCTCGGTGTCGCGCCGCTCCAGCGCCTCGATGATCTTCAGGTGATCGATGATCGAGCGCGCCGCGCGGTTGTCCTGCGAGATGGTCGCCTTGCGGATCGCGCGCACGTGAATGAACAGGTTCTTGGTCGCGTCCGCGATCAGCTGCGAGCCGCCGAGGCGGATGATCATCTGGTGGAAGGCGATGTTCGCATCGGAGTATTCCCCGATGTGCTCAGAGGGCGGAGAACTCTGGAACTCGTCGAACAGGTGGCGCAGCCTGCCGATGTCCTCGTCCGAGGCGTGCAGCGTTGCGAGCCGCGCGGACATGCTCTCGAGCGCCGCCCACATCTGGATCATTTCGATGATCTCGCGCTTGGACTTGCGCACGATGAAGATACCGCGACGTGGCACGGTACGGACGAACCCCTCCTGCTCCAGGATCGAGAGGGCTTCGCGGATCGGGGTACGGCTGACGCCGAGTGCCTGCATCAGCTCGCGCTCATCGAGGCGCAGTTGCTGGCGCTGACTATAGATGTCGGTGCTCGCGATCGCGTCCTTCAGCAGCGCATAGGCCTGATCGCGCAGGCTCACGGCATTCAGCGGCGCGAGCGCCAGCTGCCCCGCCGTGCGGGTGGTGGTCTCATTCTGTCCCTGAGTCACGAACGCACTCATTCATCCCCCTACCTATCTGTGTGTGCTGCCGCCGCCGCATCCCGCAACGCGAAGCGACCGCCATCGCCCCAGACCCGGTATCCGTGCCCGAGGCCCGGGGGCGACGACGAGGAAACCTTACGACCCTGTCATCTTGACACCTTCTAAGCGGGCCGGGGATCTGGAAATTCATTATGCGGTGCATTATGTGCAGCGCATTAGCGCCAGAAGATATATCACATGCCATATATTCAAATGGCCCCATGACTCCCCAACGCGGTGCAAAAGGCTGGACAGCGCTTTCCAAGTGGCTGCCAGCTACACCGATGCTTCAGCTTGGGCTCAGGCCGCTTGCGATTACTTACGATTGACAGTTTGGAGATATATCACATATGGTCGGCCTGCTCGAAGAAAATGTACAACACCACGCAACGAAGCAGGAGTCGCACGGAGGCGCTGGGCGGCTGAGGCCCGGCGTGTGAGCGCCCCGACCCTCCCTTAGAAGCGTGCCGCGAAACGCGAGAGTGATGCCAAACGGCTGACAGCTTCTTCAATCCGCTCGACGAAGGGGGACAGCATCGATGGCTACCGAATCAAATTCCCAGACAACCACTTCCCAACCCACCTCGGCGTTCGCCAATCCGTGGGCGCAGCTGATCGTCGGCCTCATCTGCATGATCATGGTTGCGAACCTGCAGTACGGCTGGACGCTGTTCGTTGGGCCGATCGGCGACAAGTACCACTGGACCAAAGCGGCCATCCAGGTCACGTTCACGATCTTCGTTCTGTTCGAAACCTGGCTGGTACCGGCCGAAGGCTACCTGGTCGACAAGTTCGGTCCGCGCTGGATGATCGTCGGCGGCGGCGTGCTGTGCGGCCTCGCCTGGACGGTCAACTCCTTCGCGGGCTCCCTCGGGATGTTCTACTTCGCCGCGGTGCTCGGCGGCATCGGCGCGGGCGCGGTCTACGGCACCTGCATCGGCAATGCCGTGAAGTGGTTCCCGGGGCGACGCGGGCTGGCGGCGGGTCTGACCGCAGCCGGCTTCGGCATGGGTTCGGCGCTGACCATCATTCCCATCGCCAAGATGATCAAGAACTCCGGTTACGAGCAGACCTTCCTCACGTTCGGTCTGTTACAGGGCATCGTCGTGGTCATCGTCGGCATGGCGATCCTGGCGCCAACCGCGAGCTTCCTCGCGTTAGCCCCGAAGCTCGCCCCGGGCGCGAGCCGTCATCAGGCGCAGCCGCTCGAGATGCTCAAGTCCCCGGTCTTCTGGGTGATGTACGTCATGTTCATCATGATGGCCGCGGGCGGCCTGATGGCGACCGCGCAGCTGGCGCCGATCGCGAAGGACTTCAAGGTCGCCGATATTACGGTGAGCCTCGCCGGGATAACGCTGCCGGCGCTGACGTTCGCCCTCACCCTGGACCGCATCCTGAACGGCCTGACCCGGCCGTTCTTCGGCTGGGTGTCGGACCACATCGGGCGCGAGCCGACCATGTTCATCGCCTTCCTGCTCGAAGGCCTGGGCATCATCGCGCTGGGCAATCTCGCCGGTAACCCGGTGGCCTTCGTGCTGCTGAGCGGGCTGGTGTTCTTCGCCTGGGGCGAGATCTACAGCCTGTTCCCCGCGACGGTCACCGATACGTTCGGCGCGACCTACGCGACCACCAATACGGGCCTGATGTATACGGCCAAAGGCACGGCGTCACTGCTGGTGCCACTCGCCAACGTGCTGGTAGCCGCCAAGGGCAGCTGGCACGGCGTGTTCGTGACCGCCGCCAGCCTCAACATCATCGCGGCGCTCATGGCCATGGTAATCCTGAAGCCCATGCGCAGCGCGTACACGAACCGCCCCGCAACTGTTGACGCGGGCGCCAAGCTTGCAACGCGTTAATGCTGTGCGAACGCGCTCTTCCGGTGCCGTGCCGGAAGAGCGCGCACGGTACGTGGCGCAATCACCTTCGGGTGCCGGCCGACGGCTGGGGTCTGCACCCGCCGCCGCGGCCGCCGCGGCCTAGGCACGAACGGAGGCACCCATGCTCGATACGCACGCCAAGACCGCCGACGACAAGGGCACCACGACCACCGCCGAGGACACACTCAAACGCAAGAGCCGTGACACCGGCGTCATCTCCGGCGGACACCTGGTCGCCCGGGCGCTAAAGAACGAGGGCGTGGACACGATCTTCACGCTGTGCGGCGGACACATCATCGACATCTACGACGGTTGCATCGACGAAGGCATCCGCATCATCGACGTGCGCCACGAGCAGGTCGCCGCGCATGCGGCCGATGGATACGCCCGTCAGACCGGCAAGCTGGGGTGCGTCGTGACCACCGCGGGCCCCGGCTGCACCAATGCCGTAACCGGCATCGCCACCGCATTCCGCTCCGAGAGTCCGGTACTGCACATCGGCGGCCAGGGGGCGCTCACCCAGCACAAGATGGGTTCGCTGCAGGATCTGCCGCACGTGGACATGATGGCGCCGATTACCAAGTTTGCGGCGACCGTACCGAGCACCGAGCGCGTCGCTGACATGGTGTCCATGGCCGCGCGCGAGGCCTTCAACGGCGCCCCCGGGCCTGCGTACCTCGAGATCCCGCGCGACGTGCTGGATCGCGAAGTGGACATCGCCAAGGCCATAGTGCCCAAGCCCGGCCATTACCGCGCCTCCACCCGCTCGCTCGGCGATCCGCGCGACATCGAGAAGCTCGCCGACATCCTGGTCGACTCCGAGCGGCCCGCGATTCTATACGGCCAGCAAGTGTGGGCCGCGCGCGGCCACGAGGAAGCCGTGGCGCTGCTGCGCGGCCTGGACATTCCCGGATATTTCAACGGCGGCAGCCGCGGACTCCTGCCGCCGGGCGACCCGCATCACTTCGACCGTACCCGCGGCAACGCTTTCGCCGATGCGGACGTGATCGTGATCGTCGGCACGCCGTTCGACTTCCGCATGGGCTACGGGCGGCGCATCAGCAACAAGGCGACGCTGGTGCAGATCGACATGGACTATCGTACGGTCGGCAAGAACCGCGACATCAGCCTCGGGTTGGTCGGGCATCCGGGGGCGATCCTCGGTGCGCTGCTGCAGGCCGCCTCAGGAAGGCTGAAGCAGGACAAGCGCCAGGCGCGCCGCGAGTGGATGAAGAAGCTCGGCGCCGCGGAAGCGGCCGCCACCGAGAAGCTGATGCCGCTGTTCAAGTCGAACAACCGCCCGATCCATCCCTACCGGGTCGCGTGGGAGCTCAACGAGTTCCTCGCCGACAACACCATCTACATCGGCGACGGCGGCGACGTGGTGACCATCTCGGCGCAGGCGGTGCGACCGCGCCGCCCCGGGCAGTGGATGGATCCCGGAGCGCTCGGCTCGCTCGGGGTCGGCACGGGCTTTGCGATCGCCGCCGGCCTCGCCCAGCCCGCCAAGGAGGTGCTGTGCTACTACGGTGACGGCTCCTTCGGCATGACGGCCTTCGACATGGAGACCGCCAACCGCTTCGGTGTGCCGTACATCGCCGTGGTCGGCAACAACTCCGCGATGAACCAGATTCGCTACGGCCAGCTGGCGAAATACGGCGAGGAACGCGGCAACGTCGGCAACCTGCTGGGCGATGTGCCGTTCGGCAAGTTTGCCGAAATGCTCGGCGGCTACGGCGAGGAGGTGCGCGATCCGGCGCAGATCGCGCCGGCGCTGCAGCGGGCGCGCGAGTCGGTGCAGCGCCTGAAGCGCTCGGCGGTCATCAACATCTGGGTCGACCCGCGCGAGTACGCGCCGGGCACCAAGAATCAGACCATGTACAAGTGAGGCGGGCAGGAACTCCCATGGGCAAGGCACTGGACGGCGTTCGCATACTCGACTTTACCCATGTGCAATCCGGCCCGACGTGCACGCAGCTGCTCGCCTGGTTCGGCGCGGACGTGATCAAGGTCGAGCGCGCCGGCGCCGGCGACATCACCCGCGAGCAGCTGCGTGACATCCCGGACGTGGACAGCCTGTACTTCACCATGCTGAACCACAACAAGCGCTCGATCACGCTCGACACCAAGAATGCCCGCGGCAAGGCGGTGCTCGAGCGGCTGGTCAAGCACTGCGACGTGCTGGTGGAGAACTTTGCCCCGGGCGCGCTCGACCGCATGGGCTTCGGCTGGGAGCGCATCCAGCAGCTCAACCCCAGGATGATAGTCGCGTCGGTCAAGGGTTTCGGACCCGGCCCGTACGAGGAGTGCAAGGTGTACGAGAACGTCGCGCAGTGCGCCGGCGGTTCGGCCTCGACCACCGGCTTCGATGACGGGCCGCCGCTGGTGACCGGTGCGCAGATCGGTGACAGCGGCACGGGCCTGCACCTGGCACTCGGCATCGTGTGCGCGCTCTATCAGCGCATGAGCACCGGCCGCGGGCAGAAGGTGCTCGCCGCCATGCAGGACGGCGTGCTGAACCTGTGCCGCGTGAAGCTGCGCGACCAGCAGCGCCTGGCGCGCACCGGCGTGATGAAGGAATACCCGCAGTACCCCGATGGAAAGTTCGGCACAGCCGTGCCGCGTGCCGGCAATGCCTCCGGCGGCGGCCAGCCCGGCTGGATCATCAAGTGCAAGGGGTGGGAGACCGATCCCAACGCCTACCTGTACTTCATCACGCAGGCGCCGGTGTGGAAGGAGATCTGCAAGGTGATCGGCAAGGAGGCATGGATTACCGATCCCAACTACGCCACACCCGAAGCGCGGCTGCCGCGCCTCAAACAGGTGTTCGCAGCGATCGAGCAGTGGACCATGACCAAGAGCAAGTTCGAGGCCATGGAAGAGCTCAACAAGCACGACATTCCCTGTGGTCCGATCCTGTCGATGGAGGAGCTCGCCGCGGAGCCCTCGCTGCGCGCCACCGGCACCATCGTCGAGGTCGATCATCCCAAGCGCGGCAAATATCTGAGCGTCGGCAACCCGATCAAAATGTCGGACAGCCCGACCGAGGTGCGCCGCTCGCCGCTGCTCGGCGAGCATACCCACGAGGTGTTGACGGAACTCGGGATCAGCGAGGCCGAGATCAGGTCCCTGCATGCTGAGAAGGTGATCTGACGGCGGCCGCAGCCCTCGGGGAGAGTTCATGGGAAACGCCAAGAACGCCGTCCGCAGGCTCCTCGACCAGGCCAGGGCCGCGGGCCGCAGCGCGCTCACCGCACCAGAGGCGAAGGCCGTCTGCGAGGCCTACGGGATCGAGGTCCCGCGCGAAGGGCTGGCCACGAACGCCGCCGATGCGGCGCAGCTCGCGACGACCATTGGCTATCCGGTGGTCATGAAGATCGTCTCGCCGCAGATTCTGCACAAGACCGAAGCCGGCGGGGTGGTGGTCGGCGTCGCCAACGCGCAGGCAGCGCAGGAAGCCTTCGGCACGATCGTCGCCAATGCACGCCGCTACGACGCCGCCGCCAGTATCCAAGGCGTGCAGGTCCAGCAGCAGCTGAATGCCGGCCAGGAAGTGATCATCGGCGCGGTGACTGACCCGGCATTCGGCAAGCTCGTCGCCTTCGGCCTCGGTGGCATCCTCGTAGAGGTCCTGAAGGACGTCACGTTCCGCCTCGCGCCGGCGACGCGCGCTGACGCGCTGTCGATGCTCGACAGCATCGGTGCGGCGGAGATCCTGCGCGGCGTGCGGGGCGCGCCGGCGGTGAACCGCGACGCGCTCGCCACCATGATCGTGAACGTCTCGCAACTGGTCGCCGATTTTCCGGAAGTCTCCGAGCTCGACCTGAACCCGGTATTCGCCACACCCGGCGGCGCGACCGCCGCGGACGTGCGCGTGGTGCTCGATTTCAAGCCGCCCGTCGCCCGCAACCGGCCGAGCCAGGAAGAAATCGTCCGGCAGATGAACCGCATCATGAAGCCGGAGGCCGTGGCGGTCATCGGCGCCTCCGCCGAGAACGGCAAGATCGGCAACTCGATCATGAAGAACCTGATCAACGGCGGCTACCAGGGAGCGATCTACCCGATCCACCCGAGTGCCACCGAGATCCTCGGCAAGCAGGCTTACAAGAGCGTCAAGGATGTCCCCGGCGTCATCGACGTCGCGGTGTTCGCCATCCCCGCCAAGTTCGTCGCCCCGGCGCTTACCGAGGTGGGCGAGAAGAAAATTCCCGGCGCGGTGCTCATCCCTTCGGGCTTTGCCGAGACCGGTAACGTTGCCGGCCAGGAGGAAGTCGTGGCGGTGGGGCGCAAGTACGGCGTGCGCCTCATGGGGCCCAACATCTACGGCTTCTACTACACGCCGAAGAACCTGTGCGCGACGTTCTGCACCGCCTACGACGTCAAGGGGACGACGGCGCTATCCTCCCAGTCCGGCGGCATTGGCATGGCGATCGTCGGCTTCTCGCGTTCGGCGAAGATGGGCGTGTCCGCCATCGTCGGACTCGGCAACAAGTGCGACATCGACGAGGACGACCTGCTGACGTTCTTCGAGCAGGACGACAACACTCAGATCATCTGCCAGCACCTTGAGGACCTCAAGGACGGCCGCGCCTTCGCCGAAGTCGCGAGCCGCGTGTCGAAGAAGAAGCCGGTCGTGGTGCTCAAGGCCGGTCGCACCAGCATGGGGGCGCGCGCGGCGACTTCGCATACCGGGGCGCTGGCCGGCAACGACAGGATCTACGAGGACGTGTTCCGTCAGTGCGGCGTGATCCGCGCGCGCTCGCTGCGCGACCTCTTGGATTTCGCACGCGGCATACCGCTGCTGCCAACGCCCAAGGGCAACAACGTCGTCATCATCACCGGGGCCGGGGGCTCGGGAGTGCTGCTCTCGGATGCCTGCGTCGACAACCAGTTGACGCTGATGGCGATGCCGCCGGACCTGGACGCCGCGTTTCGCAAATTCATTCCGCCCTTCGGCGCCGCCGGCAATCCGATCGACATCACCGGCGGTGAGCCGCCCACGACCTACCAGAACACCGTGCGCCTCGGGCTCGAGGATGAGCGCATCCACGCCCTCATCCTCGGCTACTGGCACACCATCATCACCCCGCCCATGGTGTTTGCGCGCCTCATGGTCGAGGTCGTGGATCAGATGCGCGCCAAGGGCATCGTCAAGCCGGTGGTGGCCTCGCTCGCCGGCGACGTCGAGGTGGAGGAAGCCGCCGAATATCTCTATCAGCACGGCATCCCCGCTTACGCCTACTCGACCGAGATTCCGGTTGCGGTGCTCGGCGCGAAGTACCGCTGGGCGCGTGGCGCCGGACTTATACCGCCGGCGTGAGCGTCACGCAGATGCGGTTGGGTGTTCGGACATAAGTTTCAGACGGAGGACCGCAGAAGGGAAGTCGCAAAAGGATGTCTCATAAGCAGTCAGGTTTCTTGAGGTTGACGGTCTCGCTTTACTCACGCCTCAGAAAGGGGGAGCTTCTTATGTGTAGCACCAAGGTGCTCAGATCTCTGGCCGCGTGGCTTGCGGCCGGGTTGCTGCTGTTCAGTTATTCGGGCCCGACCCTCGCGCAGGAGACGCCCGCGGACCAGGAAGCGCGCATGCGCATCCTCCAGCAGCGCATCGATGACCTCGGCAAGCAGTTGAAGCAGATACAGGAGGAACAGACGAAGACGTCCAAGACGGTCGGCACCGTCGACAAGGCGTGGAATACGTTCATCAAGGGCTTTTTCGGCACCCTGGACGTGTCCATCGACTACACGACCAAGGGCATGGAGGACATGGTGGCCTACCACTGGGGCTCTGCCCCGGACGGCGGCCCTCCCTACGTTAACAACGGACCGAAGTCGCCCCCGTTCGGACGGGTCAGCTGGATGCCGATGATGGCCAGCAACGGCTCGAACATCGGCTACCGGGGCACTCACAAGATCGGCTCATCCAACGTCGACTTCCTCTACCAGGTGTCAGCCTCGATTGACATGGCAGCCGCGCCCGGTCTGCAGAACACCTGGACCAAGTCCTCGAATGTCGTCCAGGGAGCCCTCGGGCTCGGGGATACCTATGTCGGCCTGCGTGGGAAGGAGTGGGGGACTTTCAAATTCGGCACGATGTTCACGCCTTTCAAGACCTCGACCGATCGGCTGAATCCCTTTGCGGGGTTGCTAGGCAACTACAGTGTGGTGATAGGAAACACCGGGGGCGATAACCGGGTCGAGTTCGGCACGCGCATGGATCACGTGATCGCATACAACTCGCCCAACTGGGCCGGATTCAGCTTCGATGCCTCCTACTCCTTCGGCCAGAACCCGGACCCGTACAACAACATCGCTCCGCTCGGGTCTCCGGACTGCTCGGGATCGAACAATCCGGGCAGCGGCAACCTGTTCCTTAACTGCGATGACGGCGGGTTCAATTATTCATACGGCGGTGACCTGAAGTTCGAGAAGGGTGGCCTGTATCTGACGGCAGCCTATGAGCTGCACAGCCAGGTGAACCGCAGCAGCGACGGCATCGGCTCGAACAACCCGTACTACAATGCCCTGCCCGGGGTGCCCGATCTTTGCACGGCCCCCAATCCTTCCCCGCTTCTCGACTGCGGGACCTACCTGGCCTACGCGGCGGAATTTCCGCAAGCTGCCGTGTTCGGCACGCCTCCCTACAACCCCGCGTACGATACGGCTGATGAGTGGGCGTTCGAGGTCGGCGGGCAGTACCGCTTCCAATTTGGCCTGACGGTCTCCTATCTGTGGCAGGAAATGTACCGCAAGCTTCAACAAGTCATGATGTTCCAGAACGAGCGGACCCGGCCCAACTCACAGTGGCTGGCCATCGAGTACGAGTTCCGCGGCGGTGCGGACCGGATCGCTGCCGGTTGGGCGCATGCCGGCGCCACCCCGGGCGATCCGGGTGGACAGCACAACTACAACCCGAACCTGCTCGGCCAGAACCAGTCGAACATGTACACGTTCGCCTACTGGCACAAGTTCGACAAGCAGCTGACCTGGTACTTTGACTTTGCCGAGACGCTGAACGACGGCAACTCGCACTTCGACATCGGTGCCGGCGGGCATGGCATCAAGACCGATTGCCACGACGCCACGCACACGCCGTTCATCGACTACAGCAGCGCCGGCCCCACGACCTGGGGCGGCTGCCATCCGATTGGTTTCTCGACAGGGCTGAACTTCAAGTTCTGATTGCTCTCAATTGAGAAACCCGCGGACGGGTAGCACGGCAACGGCCCGGCACGACCGTATCGGCCCACTCCCGGTGGCAGCACCGGGAGTGGCCGCTCTGGCAGCCCGGCCGCCTGCCGCGTGGTGATGAGCCGTGCCGCCGTGCCCGGGCCCGAGCCGCCGGTGGCGGCCGCTTAGGTGTGATATACATTGACAAACGAGGAGGGAACGAGGGTGTCCGCAATGATCAAGCGCGTGCCGTTCACAAGCATCGCGGTGGCCCTGCTGTGTGGCGTGGCCGCGTGTGCCTCGGGTCCTCCCAAGACCGACGCGCAACGGGAGGCCGATAAGGTGACCGCCGAGCGCGTGGAGGCGGCGCTGAGTGCGGACAAGACCCTCTACGCCAAGCACATCACCGTTCATGCCGACAACGGCGTGGTGTATCTCACGGGCTATGTCTGGGACCGGCCTGACATGGACCAGGCCACGTACGTTGCCGAGAACGTCCCGGGCGTCACCCGGGTCGTGAACTCTCTGGAATTCCAGCGCAACGGGAACGAACAGGGGCCTCTTTCGCGCTAGATCCTGCGGGCGGCCGCGCGCCCGGAGCCGCTCGGGGGCCGCCCGGCGGCAGAGCGCCGCGTGCGGAGTGTGACCAATCCCTGCGCAATGTGACGAATGGTGCCGGGGCGGATGGTCGAGGCGCTTTTTGCGGCTCGCTTTGAACGGACGGCGTAGCACGCAGGTCCTATCAGGCAGGCGGATCATTCCGGTGGTCGAGGAGATCCAGGTGAGGGTCGGGCGAAGAGACCGTGCATCGGCCATGCTCGCGGCAATCACCGCGCTGACGGCTGCCTGCTCGAGTACGCCGCCGAAGTCACCCGAGCAGGAACGCGCCGACACGGCCACCGCCGAGCGGGTGTATGCGGCGCTGGATGCCAATCCGATCTACTACTTCCGTGACGTTGAGGTCAGTGTCGATTACGGGGTGGCGCGGCTTCGCGGTTACGTCTGGACGACGGATGAGCTGTATCATGCTCAGCAGATCGCTCGCAGGGTACCCGGCGTTACCGCCGTGCGGGACGAGATGGAGCTCGAGCGCCAAGCCAACCGGGGCGGTGGTGACGGCACGGGGTCGCAATGAGTTGTGTGAAAACTCGTTGGATACCAGCCCTGATGGGCGCGGCGGCGCTCACGGTGTCCTGCAGCGCGGCTCCCCCGCGACCATCGGTGCCGCCCAGCGCCGAAGCGGCACGATCTGATCAAGGGCCCACTGATGAGGCTTTGGCGAACGCCGTCTATTCGGAGCTAAATGCCGATCCCACATACTACTTCCGTCATGTCGATGTGAGAGTCGACAACGGTATGGCCCATCTCAGCGGCTACGTCTGGAGCACTGACGCGATCTACCGCGCCCGCACGATCGCCGGGCGCGTGCCAGGGGTCACGGGTGTGGTGTCGAGTCAGTTGGAGCTGGAACGCCAGGGCCGCGCCAACGGCGTTAGCCGATAGCATGACGGCGTTTCCGGTGCCTGCGGCGCTCGGCGCCGACCCGCCTTACTACTATCGACACCTCGCCGTGCGGGTCGATAATGGCATGGCCGACCTCAGCGGGTATCACTCACCGGAGGGACTGCCATGATCAAGGTTTCCGTTCTGTATCCGAACTCACCAGGCGCCAAGTTCGACATGAACTACTACGTCACCCGCCACCTTCCCATGGTGCGCGACAAATGCGCGCCCTCCTGCCGCAGCATCGCCGCGGAGAGCGGACTGGGCGGCGGCGAGCCGGGATCGCAGGCCCCCTATATCGCTGCCGGACATCTCACCTTCGACTCCCTGGACGCCTTTCAGAAGGCTTTCGGGCCGCATGCCCCCGAAATCCTGGCCGACATCCCGAACTACACCAACACCAAACCGGTCATCCAGATCGCCCAGATCACGCTCTGACGGCTCAGGCGCCGGAGGCGGCTGTGCCACGCCTCCGGACCGCCAGCCAGTTAAGGAGCGCCGCGACGATGGTCGCGAGGAGAATGGCTGACTCGCCGAAGTCGACTCCGGCCAGCAGGACCGCGCAGATCAGCATGCCCACCGCCGGCAGCAGCAGACCGCCGGGCAGGCGCAGCGCTGCGACGCCTGGGTGTCTACGGCGCAGCACCGGCACGGCCGCGCAGATGGCGCCGTAGAACAGCACGCGGGCGACGGCCGAGAGCGTGACGTTCCATGAGAAGCTCGCGAACTGCGCGAACCCCCACAAGAGCAGGGCAAACACCAGGATCGAGACATAGGGGGTGCGGAAGCGCGGGTGGACGGCCGCGAACACTCGCGGGAAATCCCCGTGCTCGGCGAGTGCATAGAGGTTGCGCGGCACCGTGAGCATGTTGGCGCTCAGGTAGCCGTACACCGACAGCAGCGCCGCCGCAGCGATGAACGATGCGCCGACCGGCCCCATGAGCACGCGCGCCACGTCGGCTAGCGGCCGCGCGCTCGCGGCGGCCTCGGGCAGCGCGCCGATCACGATGAGCTGCAGTAGTGTGTAGATGACCGTAATCGCCGCAATCGCGGTGAACAGAGCGAAGGCCACGTCGCGCCGCGGATTGCGCGCTTCGCCCATCGGGTTCAGTGCGGCCTCATAACCCCCGTAGGCGAACAGCAGCAGCAGCATGGCTTTAAGCCAGCCGTGGGTCCCCGCGACCACCGACGGGACCGGCACGTGCGGATGCGTAGCGAGCCACACCGCGCCCGCCACGCATATGACCGCAAGCGCCGCGAGCTTGGCGATGACCGACACGTTGCTCACCCGGGCCCCGGAGCCGGCGCCGCGATAGTTCGCCGCCGCCAGCGTGCCGACAAACAGAAAGATGACGCTGAGGCGCGGCAGCGGCCGCGTCGCCGCGGGCCAGAACTCGGCGAGATAGGCGACCAGGAGGTTGACGGCGGCAGCGCACGCGGTGAGCCGCGACAGCAGCGCCATCCACCCGACCTGCAGCCCGATCAGCCGCCCGAAAGCATGGCGCAGGTACAGATAGGTTCCGCCGGTCGCGTCGAACTGTGACGCTACCTCTGCGTAGCAGGCGATGATGACGACCATCGCGATGCCGGCCACTAGCACCGCCGCGGGGCTCGCAGCGCCGAGCAGCCCGGCCACGACCGAGGGAAGTCCGAAGACGCCGCTGCCGAGAATGCTGTTGATCGCCAGTGCTACCATGCTCCAGCGGCCGAGCGCGCGGATCAGCTGCGGCGGCGCGCTCGGTTGGTCATCGGATGTCATCGCGCCCTTGTATCACAAAGCCGGCCGCCGACGCGGTGACCGGGTGGCCGCAACCAATCGCTGTCGGCTCCGGGAGTCAGAAGTGCGCTACTGCTACGCCACCCATCTTGAGTGCAGCGTCACCGGCGAACGCTACGACATTGCGCGCCTGCAGGGCCTGTCGGCCGCGAAGAAGCCGTTGTTGGCGCGCTATGACCTGGAAGCACTTAAGCGCGCGGTCACGCGCGATGCGATCAGCGCACGGCCGCCTGGCCTGTGGCGCTGGCACGAACTGCTGCCGGTCCCGCATCCGAAGGATGTGGTGAGCCTCGGCGAGGTCGAGACGCCGCTGATCGCGCTCGAGCGCAGCGCGCGCCCGCAGGGATTCACACCGCCGGTCGTCAAGGACGAGGCACGACTGCCGACCGGCTCGTTCAAGGCGCGAGGTCTGTGCCTGGCGGTATCGATGGCGCATCTGCACGGGGTGCGCCGCGTGGCCATCCCCACTAATGGCAACGCCGGCGCTGCCATGGCGGCCTACGCCGCGCACGCCGGCATCGAAGCCTTCTGCTTCTGCCCAGATGACACCCCGGAGATCAACCTGAGCGAAATCGCGCTGCAGGGTGCAACCGTATGGCGCGTCAACGGACTGATCAACGACTGCGCGCGCCTGGTCGAGGCGGGCAAGGAGCGGTTCAGCTGGCTCGACATGTCGACCCTCAAGGAGCCGTACCGCATCGAGGGCAAGAAGACCATGGGCCTGGAGCTTGCCGTGCAGCGCCAGTGGCGTCTGCCGGACGTCGTGTTCTACCCCACCGGCGGCGGCACCGGCCTGATCGGCATGTGGAAGGCGTGGCAGGAGCTTGCCGCGCTCGGCTGGATCTCCGCTCCGCTGCCGCGCCTGGTGGCCGTGCAGTCGAGCGGCTGCGCCCCGATCGTGCGCGCGTTTGATGCCGGGGCACGCTTTGCGGAGCCTTGGGCGAACGCGCACACCATCGCCTCGGGCATCCGGGTGCCGGCGGCGCTCGGCGATTTCCTGATTCTCGATGCGTTGCGCGCGAGCGGCGGATTCGCCATTGCCGTGGACGATGCGGACATCGAAAGCGCGCGTGCCGAGGTCGGGGCACAAGACGGGTTGCTGCTCAGTCCGGAAGGTGCGGCCACCTACGCAGCCTACCTCCAGGCGGCCCGCCTCGGACGCCTCGCGCCCGGCGATGAGGTAGTGCTGTTCAACTGCGCGAGCGGCCTCAAGTACCCGATGCCGCCGGTCACGCGCAGTATGGACCTCAACAGGCCCTTCGCCGACCGCCCTTAGCGCTCGGTCCGCCGACGGCCGGGCGGCGCATGTCACACAGATAGCGCTCGCAGTCCGCAAGGCTCGGGCAGCGACACCGGAAACTCGACTCGAGCAGCGCCTTCATGCGCTGCGCGCGTTCCATGAGCGCGTTGACCTCCTCGAGCTTGCGTGCGGCCAGTGCGCGCCAGCGCGCCGCGGGCGGGGTGTCAGCAGAAAATCCGCACAGGAATGTGCGGGTCTCGCTGATGCTGAACCCGGCCTGCAGCGCCACGCGGATCAGCTCTATGCGTCCAAAGATGCTCGCGTCGTAGCGACGCTGGCGCGAGCGCCGCGGCGGCGGCGGCAGCAGCCCCGCCCGCTCGTAGTAGCGCAGCGCTGAGGCGGCCACGCCCGCTTCGCGTGCGACTTCGCCAATCGAGAATTCCCGCATGCGTGCGCTCCGCTTGACTTGAAGCGCACTTTAACTCGTAGAGTCGCGCGTGGCGACCGAAACCAAGGAGACTCGCCATGACACGTGCGCAAGGTGCCGGCGCGGTGCTGCTGCTGGCAGGTGTGGTGTTAGCCGCGCTGCCAGCGCGCGCTGCGCCTGCCGTTCCCGTCTACATTGCCGCCGCCATCGACGATCCGGACCGACCGCCGGAGCAGGTAGCCGCCGATGCCGCCCGCAAGCCCGCCGCGGTGTTAGCGTTTGCCGGTGTCGGACCTGGGGCGCGGGTGGGCGATTTCATGTCTGGGGGTGCCTACTTCACGCGGCTCTTCAGCCGCATCGTGGGGACTAGCGGGCACGTCTACGCGTTTCTGCCGCAGGCGGAACTGCAGAACTGCAAGCCCGAAGAGACCGCCGGCACGCGTGCTCTCGAGCACGATCCCCTCTATGCCAACGTCACGGTGCTCAGCGGGCCGGCCGAGCGCTTCGCCCCGCCCGAGCCGCTGGACCTGGTGTGGACGTCGCTCAACTTCCACGACCTGTACGACTCGTTCATGGGACCCGCGGACGTGCCGCAGGTGGCGCGCGCGCTGTACCAGTCGCTCAAGCCCGATGGCGTGCTGCTGGTCGTCGACCACGTGGCGCAGGCGGGCTCGGGCACGCGCGACACCGAGACACTGCATCGCATCGACCCGGACACCATCGTGCGCAGCCTCGAAGCTGCGGGCTTTCGTCTCGAGGCGCACAGCGAGCTGCTGCGCAACCCGGCCGATGATCACCGGCGGCGCGTGTTCGATCCGGCCATCCGCGGGCACACTGATCAGATCGTTCTCAAGTTCCGCAAACCCCGCTGCCGCCACCCGCTGGCCTGTCTGTAGTGCACCCCTAGCGGCCGATATCGCGCAGCCGTGCACCGCTCATCAGCTTGCGCTCGATCTGCTCCAGCGTGACGCCCTTGGTTTCCGGCACCAGTGCGTACGTGAAGAGCAAGAACAGCAGATTGAGCCCGGCATACAGCCAGAAGGTCTCGGCGCGCCCGAAGCCGTTGAGCAGCGTGAGGAATGTGAGCCCCACGAAGAAGTTCGCGACCCAGTTTGTGAGCGTCGAGCAGGCGATGCCGAACTCACGCCCCTTGAGCGGCTGGATCTCCGAGCACAGCGCCCATACCAGCGGCCCCGCCGACATCGCAAACCCCACGATGAACATCAGCAGCATGACGACCGCCAGCTGCTGCTGCCCTGGGGTAGCGATGCCCATGTGCATGGTGGTACCGACCACGCCCAGCCCCAGGGCCATCACGGCGAAGCCGACGTATAGGATCGGCTTGCGTCCCCAGCGGTCCACGAACGCAATGGCGATGAATGTGGCCAGTACGTTGGTCAGTCCCACCGCCGCGGTGAACCACATCTGCGCCTCGGTGTCGTAGCCCATGCTCTGGAAGATGCGCGGTGCGTAATACATCACGACGTTGATGCCGGTCAGCTGCTGTACCACCTGCAACATCACCCCGAGGGCCACTGAGCGGCGGAAGTTGGAGTTCTCGAGGAACAGGTGCCAGCCACGCTGCGGGATGCGCAGCTGTTCCTCGATGTCCGCAGACTCGCGCCTGACGATTTCCGGATCGCCGCGCAGGCGGCGCAGTACCTCCAACGCCTGTTCGCGGCGGCCGCGCATCAGTAGCCAGCGCGGGCTGTCGGGCAGCTGGAACACGCCCACCAGGAACAGCAGGCCGGGGATGGCAATGATGCCGAGCATCCAGCGCCAGTTGCCGCTGTAGCTGAAGGCGGTGTCCGAGAGGAAAGCGACAAAGATGCCTATGGTGATCATCAGCTGATATAACGACACCATGGCACCGCGGATGTACTCGGGCGCGACCTCCGCCAGATAGAGCGGCGCGGTGAAGGAGGCGATACCGATCGCCAGCCCGAGCACAATGCGCGCCATGATCAGCGTGACGGGCGACCAGGAGAAACCGCAAAGCAGCGAACCTGACACGAACAGCAGCGCGCCGAGAATCAGCGAGCGCTTGCGACCCAGCGCTCCGGCCATCCAGCCTGCCCCCACCGAGCCCAGCGCGGCGCCCAGCATCATGCCGCTTACGATCCACTCGATGACATGATCGGAGACCGCGAACTCCTTCTGGATGAACTGGGTGGCACCGGAGATCACGCCAACATCCAGCCCGAACATGAGCCCGGCGAGCGCCGCCAGCACACAGACAAACAGCGCCGTGGTTCGGGAATGGGCAACCGTGGCCGCTACTGTTTCGTTCAAGTCAGACCCCCCAACGCGGTGTGCGTTTCTCGATGAATGCCTGCACGCCTTCGAGCGCTGCGTGCTCCATCATATTGCATGCCATAGTCTGAGCGGCGGCCTCGTACGCCTGCTGCAGTCCGAGCTCCACCTGGCGGTAGAAGAGCTCCTTGCCCATAGCGATGGCCACGCGCGGTTTGGCGAGAATGCTCGTCAGCAGCTCTTCGATAGCCGCATCGAGCATCGCCGGCTCGACCACGCGGTTGACCAGCCCGCGGGCAAGCGCCTCGCGGGGCTCGATAAACTCACCCGTCACCAGCATCTCGAATGCCTGCTTGCGCGCGAGGTTACGGGCGAGCGGCACGCCGGGCGTTGAACAGAACAGCCCCAGGTTCACGCCGCTGACTGCGAAGCGCGCGGCGCTCGAGGCGACCGCCAGATCGCATTGTGCTACCAGCTGGCAGCCGGCGGCGGTCGCGACCCCGTGCACGCGCGCGATCACCGGCACGGGCAGGCGCGTCAGGCCCAGCATTACGCGGCTGCAGAGCGCAAACAGGTGCCGGTAGTAGTCGAGCGAGGGCTGCGCGCGCAGTTCGCGCAGGTCATGCCCTGCGCTGAAGGCCTTGCCCTCGCCTGCGAGTACCACGGCGCGCAGCGTCGGGTCCGCGGAAAGACGGTCGAGCTCGGCCTGCAGCGCCGCCAGCACCTCTTCCGACAGAGCGTTATATGCCTGTGGGCGGTTGAGGGTGAGAGTGGCGACCCCGCGCGCGTCACGCGTCCTTTTCAGCACTGGATCCGCAGCGTGCGCGGCCGCCGGGTCTGCCATGACGCGCGTGCTCCTTAGTCAGCGTCGCGAAACTTGATCGCCGCGTGCGAGCCGTCGCAGAAGGGCTTGTTCTTCGAGGCCCCGCAACGACACAGGGTGACGCGGTTGCGCACCTCGTAGCTGAAGCCGTCGGCGGAGGTCACGGGGATGCCGCCGCGCAGCCACAGCGGGCCGCTGACACCCTCGGGAGGGTCTTCGATGACGCCGATCGACTTCGGCAGGGGGTGCTCGATCGGCGCGCCCGTCTTGCGGTCCCAGGCAACCAGCCGCCCGGAGGGGCAGTTGTTCACCTGGCGGATGAAGTTGCTCCGTACCCGCGCCTGGTCGGAATGCTCGACCTGACTCCACACCTTACCGTTGGGATCGCAGAAACGCGCGAACGCGCACAGCGCCTCGGCATCGCTTAGCGCCAGTGCCGGCCCTTCCAGCAGCTCGGCCTGTTCGCGGTACGGGGCGCGGCTTGCGGTCTCCGTGCCGTCAAAGCCGATCTTCTTGTGCGTGCCGTCGCAGAAGGGCTTGGTGGCGGAATGGCCACAGCGGCACAGCGCGTAGTTCTCCTGCGCCGGGAAGCTCTCCCCCTCCCGCCATTCCTGCGAGCCGCCCTCGCCATCGGCGACGATGGTCTGCCGGGCCAGGGGCAGCCCGCCGCTCACCAGGTACGGCCCATTCCTGGACACCACCACCTTTGGTTCACCCTTGGGCTTTGACATCTGCGGTAATCCTGCTGGCGGCCAGGTCCGCAAGCGTGAACCACGGACGCCCAATCGACAAGGGTGTGGCCGCGGAGCGCGGCGGTGCCAATAATGGCGTCGCGGCCGCGCACGCAGCGCCGCCCGCGCGGAGACCACGCCCATGCCCAAGAAGACCCGATCCCGGCCCGAGCCGGTGCCGAAGCTGAAAACGAAGCGTTACCGAAGCGAGCTCCGACGGCTGCAGATCGAGCTGGTGAAGCTGCATCGCCACGTCATCGCCGAAGGCCTCAAGGTGCTCGTGATCCTCGAGGGACGCGACGCTGCGGGCAAAGACGGTACCATCAAGCGCATCGCCGAGCACCTGAGCCCGCGCGAGCTGCGCGTGGTCGCCCCCGGCAAGCCGAGCAGCCGCGAGCAGAGCGAGTGGTACTTCCAGCGCTTTGTCCGTTACCTGCCGGCCGCGCAGGAAATCGTGCTCTTCAACCGCAGCTGGTACAACCGCGCCGGAGTCGAATACGTCATGAAGTTCTGCACGCGTGCCGAGCATGAGGCGTTCCTCGAGGCGGCGCCGCCCTTCGAGCGCATGTTGGTGGACGCCCAGGTCTTTCTGCTCAAGTACTACCTTGACATCAGCCGCAGCGAGCAGGCGCGCCGCCTGCAGGAGCGGCGCCGCGATCCGCTCAAGCAGTGGAAGATCAGCCCGGTCGACGAAGCGGCCCAGAAACACTGGCGTGACTACAGCCGCGCGCGCAATACCATGTTCCGTCGCACGCATCAGCCCGAGGCCCCCTGGATCGTGGTGCGTGCCAATGACAAACACCAGGCGCATCTCAACGTCATCCGAGACATACTCGCGCGTATCCGCGCGCCGCGCATCAAGCGCCGCCTGGCGCGTCCCGACCCGCGCGTGGCGCGCGAATTCAACGAGCAGCTGTTGAGTTCCGGATGGGTGGCGCGCTGATGCAAGCTGATCGCTCACCTGCGTGAGCGAAACCCGCCTGTGCCGGGAACGCCTTCAGTACAATCGCACCTGGCACCGCCCTAAGGTGCGCACGCTCGAAAGGTCGGTGATGGGGGTCGAACGTCTGCATGGCGCGCGTCCGGGGCGACGCTCATGAGCGGCGCTCGCCCCACTCCCTCGCTCACCGTACAGGCGGTCATGTTCGTCGGCGCCGCCCTGGTGATGCTCGGCAACTACTACGTCTACGACTCCATCGCCCCGGTGGCCGAGCAGCTGTCGCGCGGGCTGGGGTACAGCGACACGCAGATCGGTTCGCTCAACGCCATCTACAGCCTGCCTAACATCTTCCTGGTACTGGTGGGCGGGCTGCTGGTGGACCGCTTCACCGCACGTGCCATGGTGATCGCCACCACCGCCCTGTGCCTCGTGGGCGCGGTGCTGACCGCCCTCGGCACGCATTTCCCGGTCATGGTCACGGGGCGGCTGCTGTTCGGCATCGGCTCGGAGACGCTGAGCGTGGCCATCACCGTAGCGCTCGCCCAGTGGTTCACGGGGCGCTACTTTGCGCTGCTGTTCGCCCTCAACTTGAGTCTGGCGCGCCTGGGCTCCTACCTGGCGGACCGCTCCACCTCTTTCGCGGGCGGACTGTACGATCTCGGGTGGCAGCCGCCGCTGTGGCTCGCGGCGGCCTTTGCCGTCGTTTCCTTCGCGGGCGCGGTGGTGTACTTCTACGTCGATCGACGCGAGGCGCCACGCGGCACGCTGGCGCTGCCACCGGCCGCGGACCGCTTCGACTGGCGTCACATGCTGAGCTTTCGCGCCGAGTACTGGCTGCTGGTGGCAGTGTGCGTAACCTTCTACTCGGTCATCTTTCCGTTTCGCAGCACCTTCGCGATCAAGTACCTGCAGGAAGCCCTGGGCTTCACGCAGGCGCAGGCAGGAACCCTCAATGGCAACGTGTTCCTGGCCGCGGTATTCGCCACCCCAGCCTTCGGCTTCCTGCTCGACCGACTCGGGCGCAACACGGTGATGCTGGCGCTCGGTTCGGCGCTGCTGCCACTGAGCTTCCTGGTGCTGGGAATGGTGAATGGCGGAGCCGGCCTGTCGACCGCGCTGCTCGGGGTGAGCTTTTCGTTTCTGCCGGCGGTGCTGTGGCCGACCGTGGTGCGCTATTCACCCCCCGAGCACCTAGGGACCGCCTACGGCCTGATGACCGCGATGCAAAATGCGGGCCTGACGGCGGCGAACCTCGCGGCCGGCTACATCAATGATGTAAACCACGCCAGTGCCGCCAATCCGGGCGGCTACACGCCGATGCTGTGGTTCTTCGGCCTGCTGAGCATGAGCGCGTTCGTGTGCACCCTGGCGTTGTGGGCGCGCGATCACGGCGCGGCGGCGGTTAGTCCCGCCGCCGCCGGCCACTGATGCCCCGAGACCGCTTCGCGCCTCAGCCGGTGCCCTTCGCGTAGCGGCTGGCGCCGTACCAGTCCACCACCACCACCGGCTCGTTCCCTACCACCCAAGCGTCGTGGCCACTCGGCAGCGAGGTGATGTCGCCCGGACCGGCGATGAACTCAGTGCCGTCGTCCATGCGGATCGCGAGACGCCCGCTGATGTGGTACTGCATGTGCGGAGCGGTGCAGCTGTGGGTGTTGGCGATCGGTTTGACGTCGTTGGACCAGCGCCACCCCGGCTGAAACACCAGCCGGCCGATCTCGGCGCCGCCCACTTTGAGAATCTCGGCCCGTCCGTGCGGAAACTCGCGGGTTTCGTCGGGAGTTGCGAAGGTCTTGTGCTCGGTCTGTTGCATGACTGCCCCCTGCGGCGGCGTCGCGTGCCGCCTGAGCGCCGAGTGTCTACCAACTAGTAGGTAGATGCAAGAGGAGCCTGCTATGATGCCGTGCATGAAAGAGCGCGCGCAGCCCCCGGCCGACGCCACCCGGACGCGGATTCTGGACGTGGCGGAGCGGCTGGTGCAGACGCGGGGCTTCAACGGCTTCAGCTATGCCGACATCGCCAGCGAGGTCGGCATCACCAAGGCGAGCCTGCACTACCACTTCGCGACCAAGGCGGATCTCGGCGGCACGCTGGTGATTCGCTACACCGAGGCTTTCTTCGGCGCCCTGCAGCGCATCAGCGCGAGCCTGCCGGACGCGGAGCGGCGGCTGCGCGCCTACGTGAAGCTCTATACCGATGTGCTCGCTGATGAGCGCATGTGCCTGTGTGGCATGGTGGCCGCCGAGTTCGCGACCCTCCCGGCCCGCATGCAGGAGGCGATCCGCGCATTCTTCGAACTCAACGAGGCCTGGGTGGCCGAGCAGCTCGAGCTCGGGGCGCGCGCCGGAGCAGTGGCACTGCGCGTGCCGCCGCGCGAGGCTGCCCGCATGCTGGTCGGAGCACTCGAGGGCGAGATGCTGGTGGCGCGCGCCTACGCCGACCCGGCGCGCTTTGCTGCGGCCGCGGCGTTGCTGGTGGCGCAGCTCGCCGAGCGCGGCGCGGCCCCGGCCGTGGCGAAGCGGGAGCGCACCCGTGGACCTCGCGCCCGGGGCGCTCGCGCCCATGCCCTGAGGAGCTAGAGCAGGCGCCGCGCTTTGCACTGGCTCACTCCCCTCTTCGTCCTGGCGGTGCTGACGGGGCTCGCTGTGGATCTGTGGCTGTCGCAGCGGCAGGCCGCGAACGTCGCGCGGCATCGCGATGCGGTGCCCGGACCTTTTGCCGGCAGTGTCAGCCCGGAGGAGCACCGCAAGGCAGCCGACTACACGGTCGCGAAGGTGCGCTTCGGTCGTATCAGCGGCGCGCTGGATACGCTGCTGACACTCGCGCTGACCGTAGGCGGCGGCATCGCGCTCGTGGACGGGTGGTGGCGGCACACCTCACTGCACCAGCCGTGGCTGGGAGTGGCGGTCATCGCCACCGTGGCCCTCGCAGTGCAGCTGGTGAATCTGCCGCTGTCGGTATGGCGCACCTTCGGCCTGGAAGCGCGCTTCGGCTTCAACCGCACCACCCCGGCGCTGTTCCTGGCGGATCTCGGCAAGGGGCTCGCGCTGGCGGTGCTGATCGGCGGGCCGCTGCTGGTGGCGACACTGCTGCTCATGCAGCGCGCCGGCGATTGGTGGTGGGTATGGGCCTGGGGGCTGTGGCTGACGGTCATGTTCCTGATGGCCTGGGCGTGGCCGGCTTTTATCGCCCCGCTCTTCAACCGCTTTTCGCCGCTTGAGGACCAGCCGCTCAAGAGTCGCATCGAGGCGTTGCTCGCGCGCTGCGGCTTTGCCTCCAAGGGGGTGTACGTGGTCGACAACTCGCGCCGCTCGAGCCACGGCAACGCCTACTTCACCGGCATCGGGCGCCACAAGCGCATCGTGTTCTTCGACACCCTGCTCGAGCGGCTCGCGCATCCGGAAGTTGAGGCGGTGCTCGCCCACGAACTCGGGCATTTCCGCCTCAAGCACGTCCGCAAGCGCCTGCTGCTGTCGGTGGCTGGCGCCTTCCTCGGGCTGGCGGCGCTCGGCTTTCTCGCAGCGCGGCCGGGCTTCTACCACGCGCTCGGGGTAGCCGTGCCCTCGGCCCACGCCGCGCTGCTGCTGTTCTTCCTGGCGGTGCCGGCCTTCACTTACTTCCTGACGCCGCTCGCAGCACTGTGGTCGCGCCGGCATGAGTTCGAGGCGGATGCGTTCGCCACGCAGCATGCCAGCGCCGCGGAACTGGCTGTCGCGCTGGTGAAGCTGCACCGTGATAACGCCAGCACCTTGACTCCCGACCCGCTGTACGCGGCGTTCTACTACTCGCACCCGCCGCCGCTCACACGCATCACGCGCCTGCGCGCCGTCGCCTCGTGATGGGCCGGGCGCTCAGGGAACGTAGTACAGCTCGATGGTCTTGCCGATGCGCTCCACAGGACGGTACGCGGCCAGCCACGCGTAGTCGGTGGGGTTACGGGTGCGGGCGAGCGCCGAAACGGCCACCCAGCCGCGCGCTGGCTGGCGTGGCGGGAGCCTCACGAACGGCGGAAGCGGCTCGCGCTCCAGATCCGCCGTACCGCGGTAGGCGAGTGACAGCTTTGGTATCGAGAGCTGCGCGGCGCGCAGCTCCAGGCGCCGCAGATCCTGGCCCCAGTCGAGATCGGAGTCGACCAGCACGTGCTCCGGATTTGGCACCGCCTCGTTGAAATACGGCAGGTAATCCGGGTAGGCCCGCCACAGCGTCGACAGTTGCCACAGCAGCAGTGCGAGCAGCACTGCGGCGGCGGCATGAACAGCGCGCGCGTGCGGCAGCGCCCGCGCGCCGTTCCACGCCTGCTGCAGAAGATACGCCGCGCCGAGAGCGAAGAGCGGATAGACGATGAGGATATGGCGGATGCCGATGTTGATGCGGCTGAAGGCGCTGGCAAACACCAGGAACGTGACGATCAGCACCGCCGGCGCCAATGCCCAGGCATCGCGCCGGCGCCAGCCCTCGCGCGCCAGCCATACCGCGCCTGCCGGGCCGGCGAACAGCATCGGGAGCGGGGTCTTCACCGCGAGCGCCACCAGATAGAAGTACCACCAGCCCTCGCGCTGCACCTCTCCCAGCAGATACGACAGGTGGCCGCTGTCGTTGTGAGCCTTGACCGCCACTACGCCGTTGATGAAGTCCTGCATCTCGCGCGGCAGCCACAGGTGCCCGATGAGCACGCCCAGATAGTGGTCGAGCCCCGGCCGCTGCAGCAGGTAGGCCACCGCCCAGTTGAAGCGCTGCGCCACGCCGGCCGGGTCGTGAGCGCGCGGCGCGTACACCGCGTACACCGTCAGCAGCGTGACGAGGGCCGCCAGCGCCAGCCCCGCGGCCCAGGCGCCGCTGGAAGCATCCGGGTCGCGCGCCGCTGCCGGCGCGGACGGCGGCGCGCGGCGGCGCACCAGCACCTGCACGATGCCGAGTAAGGGCAGCGCGAGTCCGACGAACGGCACCGCCGAGAACTTGGTGGCAACCGCCACTCCGTTCGCCAGCCCGAAGCGCGCCGCATCGGCGAGCTTGCCGGTACTGAGCCAGCGCTGCACCGTGTAGAGCGCGAGCAGCATGGTCGCGGCGGCCGCCACATCGAGGCTGGCGAGGCCGGCGTGGCCCAGCACCGGAGGAATCGAGACCAGCAGCAGTACTGCGAGCAGCGCCGCGCCGTCCGCGAGCAGCAGCCGTCGCGCCCACAGCCACGTCGCATACAGCAGCAGCGCGAGAAACGGCAGCGCGCCGAGCCGCGCAAGCGTCAGGTAGCGCCAGTAATGGCCGTCGGCATAGAGAATATCGATGCCCTCGCGCGTGCCGTCCGGAGGCGGCGTGCCGAAGGAATGGGCTCCGGCAAGGCGCGGACCGAGCGCCAGCAGCACGCGGCCCAGCGGCGGATGCTCGGTGTCGTACTCGTAGCGACCGCGGTCGAGCAGCTCGACTCCGGCGGCCAGGTGCTCCGGCTCATCCCAGGTGTTCGAATAGACGCGCCAGCAGCCGCTGGCCAGCACGCAGGCACCGAGCACGAGCAGCGCCAGCGCTGCCGTGGAACGCGTGCCGGCGGGCGCGGACAGGGCGCTAGGCTCCGAACGGATGCCGCAGCACGATGGTCTCGTCGCGCTCCGCGCCGGTCGAGATCATGTCGATCGGGACACCCGCGAGCGCCTGCAGGCGTTCGAGGTAGCGGCGCGCGTTCGGCGGCAGCGCCGCGTACGCGGTGATTCCGACGGTCGACTCCCCCCAGCCCGGCAACTCCTCGTACACCGGCTCGACCTCCGCGTAGCCCCCGACGCTCATGGGCGGCTCCGGTGTCACCTCGCCGTGCGCACGGTAGCCGACGCACACGCGGATGGTGTCGAGCCCGTCGAGCACGTCGAGCTTGGTGATGCACAGTCCCGAGACGCTGGAGTTGACGATCGAGCGCCGCAGCGCCACCGAATCGAACCACCCGCAGCGCCGCCGCCGGCCGGTCACCGAGCCAAACTCGTGCCCGACCCGTGACAGGTGCTCGCCGTATTCATCGAACAGCTCGGTTGGGAAAGGACCGGCGCCGACGCGCGTGGTATAGGCCTTGACGATGCCGAGCACGGCATCGAAGGCAAGCGGTCCGAGGCCGGTGCCGGTGCCGGCGAAGCCCGCGGTGGTGTTGGATGAGGTCACGAATGGATAGGTACCGAGGTCGACGTCCAGCATCGCCCCCTGCGCGCCTTCGAACAGCACGTTGGCGGAAGCCGCACGCAGCTCGTGCAGCGCGCGCGTCACGTCGGTCACCAGCGGCGCGATCTGCGCGGCGAGCGCCAGGTGCGCATCGAGCGTCTGCTGGAAGTCCACCGTCGGAGCGCGGTAGTAGTTCTGCAGGATGAAGTTGTGGAAGTCGAGCATTTCTCCGAGCTTGGCCGCGAAGCTCTCGCGCTGGAACAGGTCGGCGACGCGCACCGCGCGCCGCGCCACCTTGTCTTCGTACGCCGGTCCTATGCCGCGGCGCGTGGTGCCGATAGCGTTGGCACCCTTGGCCCGCTCGCGCACCTGGTCGAGCACCACGTGTGAGGGCAGGATGAGCGGGCAGTGCGGCGAGATGCGCAGCCGCTCGAACACCGGCACGCCCTGCTCCATCAGCATGCGGCTCTCGGCGAGCAGCGCTTCCAGCGACAGCACCACCCCGTTGCCGATGAAGCAGCGCACCTGCTCGTGCAGAATTCCCGAGGGGATGAGCGACAGGATGGTCTTGCGGCCGCCGATCACCAGCGTGTGGCCGGCGTTGTGGCCGCCCTGGAAGCGTGCCACCGCGGCCGCGCGCTCGGTCAGCAGATCGACGACCTTGCCCTTGCCTTCGTCGCCCCACTGCGTGCCGATGATGACAACGAACTTGCCCACGCCCGCCACGTCCCCTAGCGCACCAAGAACAGGATGATTACGCCGACCAGCATGGAGCCGAGGCCCGCAATGCGCAACTCGCGATCGTGCACGCTCGCCAGCCTCGCCAACGCGCGTTTCACCCCCTGTGGATTGAGGAACGGCGCGATGCCCTCCAACACCAGGAACAGGCCGAGCGCGGCGAGCAGGTCCGTAACACTCACGGGACGGCGGCGGCCTCGACTCAACGGCGCGGCGCGGGCGCCTTGGCCGAGTCCTTCAGGTACTTGAAAAATTCTCCGTCGGGCGTCAGCACCAGCAGGTCGCCGTCCTTGCCGAGGGAGTGATCGTAGGCCTGCAGGCTGCGGTAGAAGGCGT
Organism: uncultured Steroidobacteraceae bacterium; assembly: GCA_964489185.1. GTDB lineage: Bacteria > Pseudomonadota > Gammaproteobacteria > Steroidobacterales > Steroidobacteraceae > 13-2-20CM-66-19. The sequence continues at coordinate 126,673 of CAZAXR010000038.1, forward strand.
AGAACTCCGGATCCTTGGCGTAGGCGTGCGCGTAGATCTGCGAGGCCGCCCCGTCGCCCTCACCACGGGTACGCAGCGCGTCGCGCTCGGCATCGGCGAGAATCACCGTGCGCTGCCGCTCGGCGGTGGCGCGGATGGTGGCGCTGGCGCTCTGCCCCTCGGCGCGCAGGCGGCTCGCGGTCTTGGCGAAGCTCTGCTTCATGCTCTCGTACACGCGTGCCGCTACCTCGTCGGGCAGGTCGATGCGCTGCACGCGCACGTCCACCAGCTCCATGCCGAGCCCGGTGGCGTTGTGGCTCGCCTGGCCGAACATCTCCCCGGTCACGGCGGCGCGCTCGGCGGAGACGATCTGCTGCAGGGTGCGCTGCGCCACCACGCTCTTGATGCCGTCCTTGACGATCTCCGCCAGGCGCTCGCCGGCCAGCTCCTCACGGCCGCCGGTGGCGGTGTAATAGAGCGCCGGCTCCTTGACGCGCCACTTGACGTAGAAATCCACGATCAGTCCGCGGCCGTCGTTGGTGAGGAAGGTCTCGCCGGTATAGGACTCCGACAGGATGCGCTTGTCGAACTTGGTGACCACGTCCCACGGCCACTTCCAATGCAGGCCCGAGGAGTAGTGCGCGTCCAGCAGCTTGCCGAACTCGGTGCGGATCGCGAACTCGGTCTCGTTCACCGAGAACAGCGAGAAGGCCACCAGCACCAGCAGCACGCCGAGCGCGATGAACAGCGGGAACAGGCGTGAACTCATCAGCGCTCTCCCCGCCCGCGGGCCTCGATAGTGACCTGGTCCTGCTCCTTGTTAGTGCCGCTGGCGGCTGGCTCCGTGGCCGACTCGGCCTCGCGCGCCGCGCCTTTCTCCAGCAGCTTGTCGATCGGCAGGTAGATCAGGTTGTTGCCGGCGTGCGAGTCGATCAACACCTTGTGGGCGCGGCTCAGCAGGCTCTCGAGCGTGTCCATGTACATGCGCCGCCGCGTCACGTCCGGCGCCTGCGCATAGGCGGCCTCGAGCTGCGTATAGCGGGCAGCGTGTCCTTCGGCGAGCGCCGTGACCTGTGCCTTGTAGGCCTGCGCGTCCTGCTGCATGCGCGCCGCCGCCCCCTGCGCCACCGGCAGGATCCCGTTGGCGTAGGCCTCGGCCTCGAGGATGAAGCGCTCTTTGTCGGCCTGCGCCTTGTTGGCATCGCGCTGCGAGGGAATCACCGCGTCCGGCACCTGCACGTCCTCGAGGTTGACGGTCGTGACCGTGATACCGGAGTTGTAGTAGTCGAGCGTGCGCTGGATCAGATCCTTGGCGCGGCGCGTGACCTCGGGGCGCGTCGAACCGACCAGCAGATCATCGAGGGTGCTGCGCCCGACGATCTCGCGGATGGCACTCTCGCTCACCTCGCTCAGGGTCGCCTCCGGCTCGCGCACTCTGAAGAGCTTCTTCACCGGATCGGTGAACTGGTACTGCACGGCGAAGTGCAGGTCGACGAGATTCACATCCGAGGTGAGCACCCGCGACTTGAAGTCACTCGAGTTGATGCTCGCGACGTTCACGGTGGTGACGCTCTCGATTGGCCACGGCAGGCGCCAGCCCATGCCGGGAGGCCGCACCGCCACCAGCCGGCCGAAGCGCTGGATGATGCCGCGCTCGGCCTGTTTCACCTGGTAAAAGCCGCTGAAGAGCCAGCCAGCCACCACCACCAGCACGGCGATCAGCAACAGCGAGCTGCCGTCGCCGCCGCGTCCGCCCCCGCGCAGCAGCGACTCGAGCCGGCGCTGCCAGTTCTTCAGGCGCTCATCAAGGTCGGGGCCGCCCTGTCCGGGGCGGCGTCCCCACTGATTGTTCGGACCGCTAGGTTGGTTCCAGGGCATATTGCGCGCTGCTCAACGCAGCTTGGCCGCGCTCGCGAGGGCGGTCGATTGTAGGTAGGCGCTCCCGGCGGAGCAAGGCGCCTCCGCGCCCTGCACCTCGAGGATCTGCACGCCCGCGGTACGCGCCAACTGCAGCAGCTCGAAGTCGGGAAGTTCCACCGCCAGCTCCATCGAGCCGTCCTCGGCGGAAACCTCCGCACGCACCGCCTGTGCCGCATACAGTCGCGAGCGCAGCGCCCCGGCGCTGGCGGGCACCCGCAGCCGCGCGCGCCGCGCGAAGCGCGCGAGCCGCTCGGCGACGGCCTGCGTGAGCAGATCGAGCCCCAGGCGCCGCTCCGCGGAGATCCACACTGCCTGTGCGCGCCCGTCGGCATCGCGGTCGATGCGCGCCGGCACGCCGAGCCGGTCGATCTTGTTATAGACCAGGAGCTGCGGAATGCCGTGCGCGCCGATCTCCTCCAGCACCGCATCGACCGCGCGCGTCTGCTCCTCGCGCTGCGGGTTGCTGGCATCCACGACGTGCAGCAGCAGCGTCGCGGCGCGCGCCTCGGTCAGGGTCGACTGGAATGCCGCCACCAGCTCGTGCGGCAGCTCGCGGATGAAGCCAACGGTGTCGGCCACGACCACCCCCGTGCCGCCGGGCAGCGCGATGCGACGCACCGTCGGATCAAGCGTCGCGAACAGCTGATCGGCAACGTAGGCATCCGCACCGGTGAGGGCGCGGAACAGCGTCGACTTACCGGCATTGGTGTAACCGACCAGCGCCAGTGAGGGCACCGGGATCTCGGCGCGCATCTGCCGCCCGGTCTCGCGCTGCTGCTTGAGCTTGGTGAGGCGCCGGGTCAGCACCCGTACCCGCTGGCCGATGATGCGCCGGTCGGTCTCCAGCTGCGTCTCGCCCGGACCGCGCATGCCGATACCGCCCTTCTGGCGTTCCAGGTGGGTCCAGCCGCGCACCAGGCGCGTGGCGAGATGCTTCAGCTGCGCGAGCTCCACTTCGAGCTTGCCCTCGAAGCTGCGCGCCCGCTGCGCGAAGATGTCGAGAATCAGGCCATTGCGGTCGAGCACGCGCCGCTCGATCAGCTTCTCCAGGTTGCGCTCCTGGCTGGGCGAGAGCGCGTGATCGACCAGGATCACCTCGGCCGCCTGCGTCTGCGCGACGCGCTTGAGCTCCTCGGCCTTGCCACTGCCCAGGAAGTAACGCGGGTCGGGCCGCTCGCGTCGGCCGGTCACCGTTGCCACAGGCACCACGCCCGCGGACACGGCGAGCTGCGTGAACTCCTGCAGGTCTTCCGGATCGACCGGTGCGCCAAGTCCCAGGCGCACCAGTACGGCACGCTCACCGCTCCGTGGGCGCTCGAACACTCAGGCTTCCCGTGGCAAGGGACATTACTCGGCAGGCGGCTCCGGGGCGGCACCGCCCTCTTCGGCCGCCAGGCGCACGTTGCGCGCCGGCACGACCGTGGAAATCGCGTGCTTATAGACCATCTGGCTGACGCTGTTCTTCAGCAGCACCACGAACTGGTCAAAGGAATCGATCTGACCTTGCAACTTGATGCCGTTGACGAGGTAGATCGAGACGGGCACCCGCTCTTTGCGCAAGGCGTTCAAAAAGGGGTCTTGCAGAGACTGGCCTTTGGCCATCGGGTTCTCCTTATTCTTACGGCTTCGATGTATGGCGCGACAAGACCGCAGCTGAACGTCCGATGTTCCGCGATCCAAGCCAAGCTATTGGGCCTCAAAAAAGTGAGGAAGCGACCGGGGCAATCTTAACATGGGGCTTCAGTCAAAGCCCAAGGAGACCCAGCTCATGACATCTGTCTCGATTCCACGACAGCTGCCCTGAGCTCGGATCGAGCCAAGTTCCGCCGGTCTCGCCGCGCAGCCAGGTCAGCTGGCGCTTCGCCAGTTGGCGCGTCGCCGCAACGCCGCGCGTCACGGCCTCGCCGAGGCTGAGCTGCCCCTCGAGGTGGGCCCACAGCTGACGATAGCCTACGGCTCGCATGGACGGATGCTTGCGGCTGAGATCGCCGCGGTCGCGCAATCCCCTCACTTCATCGAGAAATCCGGCCGCCATCATCGACTCGAAGCGCCGCGCCAGACGCTCATGCAGCGCGGCACGCTCCGGCGGCGCCAGCACCCAGTAGCGCACCGGCCACCCGGCGAGCGGACTTGCGGTCGCACGCTGCAGCTCGGAAATCGGCCGTCCTGCGCTGTAACACACCTCGAGGGCCCGCTGAATGCGCTGTGCGTCCATGGGCGCGATGCGGGCCGCCGCCTCTGGGTCCAGGCGCGCAAGCTCGGCGTGCAGCGCCGGCCAGCCTAAGCGGGCAGCCCGGGTATCGATACGCGCGCGCAGCTCCGGCACCGCCTGCGGCAGCACCGCAAGTCCATGGAGCAGCGCCCGCAGGTACAGCATCGTTCCCCCGACCAGCAGCGGCACGCGCCGCCGGGCGTGGATCTCGTGGATACATGCGAGCGCGTCCGTCACGAAGCGCCCCGCGGAATAGCTCTCGGCGGGATCGCAGATATCAACGAGGCGGTGCGGAATGCGGGCGCGCAGCGCACGCGAGGGCTTGGCCGTGCCGATGTCGAGCCCGCGGTACACCAGTGCCGAGTCCACGCTCACGATCTCCACGGGCGCGGTCTCGGCGAGCGCGACGGCCCAGTCGGTCTTGCCCGCACCGGTGGGGCCGGTCAGGACAAATACCGGCAGCCTGTCGTCGGCCATTCAGCGGCCCCGCAGGAACAACTGATCGAGCTGCCTCAAGTTGAGCCGCGTCCAGGTGGGACGGCCGTGATTGCACTGATTGGCACGATCGGTGGCTTCCATCTGACGCAGCAGCGCGTTCATCTCCGCTAACGTCAGCCGCCGGTGCGCGTGAATGGCCGTGCGGCAGGCGAGCGTTCCCAGAAAGCGGTCAGCAGCACCGTCCAGGTGGTGAGTGCCTGCTTCGTGAGCGAGATCGTGCACCAGCGAGCTCACGATGCGAGGGATTTCCCGGGAGTCGAGGATCGCAGGCACCCGACGCAGTGCCAAGCGCGTGTCCGAAAGCGCATCGAGCTCGAAGCCGGCGTGCTCCCATTCCTCCCGCTGCTCCAGCAGTACCGCAAGCTCGTGCGCCTTGAGCTCGACCACCAGCGGCTCGAGCAGCTGCTGCGAGGCGGCCGCATTGTTGCCACGCTCGGCCTTGAGCTTCTCATACAGCACCCGCTCGTGCGCCGCATGCATGTCGACAAGCACGAGCCCGTCGCGGTTCTGCGCGAGGATGTACACCCCGTGCAGTTGCGCGAGCGCGGTGCCGAGCGGGTGCTCTTCAGCCGCCGCTGGCGCTGGCGCGGCAGCCTCCCGCATCGCGGCGGCAATCAGCCACGGATCGCGTGACGCCTGCTCGAGGGGCAGCGCAAGCCCCGGTGCGCCGGTCTCGTCGGGTTCGCTGCCAGAGCCGGCACTGCCGGCCGCGGCCAACGCCACGGCCGGGGCGGCGCTCGCCTGCGGCCGCGTGCCCGCGAGAGTGCGTTCCAGGACATGGAACACCCAGTCATGAATCTGGCGGTTGTCGCGGAAGCGCACCTCGAGCTTCTGCGGATGAGCATTCACGTCCACGAGCTTCGGATCGAGCGTCAGGTACAGGGCGTAAGCGGCGTGCCGGCCGTGGTACAGGACATCGCGGTACGCAAGCCGCACCGCGTTCATGAGCAGCCGGTCGCGCACGCTTCTGCCGTTAACGAACCAGAACTGCTGGTCGGGCTGGGCGCGCGAGCGTGTCGGCAATCCCACCCAGCCGGAGAGCAGCACCGGCCCTGCCGCGTGCCGTACGCTGAGCGATGCCCGAGGGAAGTCGGCCCCGAGAAGCTGTTCCAGCCGCGTCACTTCGGCCTCGACGCCGGGCACCGCCGGCGCGTCGAGCAGCACCCGGGCGCCGTGGCGCAGGCGAAAGCTCACGTCGAAGCGCGACAGCGCCAGCCGCTCCACCAGCCGCGCAATGTGCCCGAGCTCGGTGGCTTCGCTCTTCACGAACTTGCGCCGTGCGGGGACGTTGAAGAACAAGTCGCGCACCTCGATGGTGGTGCCGAAAGGATGCGCGGCCGGACGCACGGCGGAGAGCGTGCCGCCTTCGACTGAGATCTCGGCGCCCTGCTCGGCCGCCAGAGCGCGCGAGGCGATGCGCACGCGTGCGACCGAGCCGATCGAGGGCAGGGCCTCACCGCGAAAGCCGAGTGTCGCCACCGCTTCCAGATCGTCGAGCGAGGCGATCTTGCTGGTGGCATGGCGCGCCAGCGCCAGAGCGAGCTCGTGAGCGGCGATGCCGCCGCCATCGTCGCGCACCCTGATCAGGCCGATGCCACCGCGCTCGACGTCGATCTCGATGCGCCGCGCGCCAGCGTCGAGCGAGTTCTCCACCAGCTCCTTGACAACCGAAGCGGGCCGCTCGATGACCTCGCCAGCTGCGATCTGGTCGACGAGCTCTCCGGAGAGAACGCGGATAGGCATGGGAAGGGTAAGTGTACAGGCTGTACGCGCCGCGGGGCGGCGCGCGACGGGCGCGGATCGATTCAGGGTGTCGCGGTGGCTGCGCCGGCGTCCGCGGCGCTGGCGAGGGTGCTGCGGCGCTCCTGTTTGAAGCGCGTGCCGTCGGGCGGGTTCTGCACGAAGTAGCTGTGCACGCCGCCCGCGATCGCCGCCGCCAGGTGCGCCTGTTGCGCCGGCTCGCGCAGGCGCCGCTCCTCGGCCGGGTTGGAAATGTAGGCGGTTTCGACCAGCATCGAGGGGATATCCGGTGACTTCAGCACCACGAAGCCGGCCTGCTGCACCTGCGCCTTGCGTACCGCGCCGACCCCCTCGAGCGCGCTCACCACGCGTTCCGCAGCGCTGGCGCTCACCCCGATGATTTCGCTCTGCGCCGCATCGAGCAGCACCGGCGCGAGCGCCCCCTTGTCATCGAGCCGCACGCCGCCGACGAGGTCCGCGGCGTTCTCGCGTTCGGCGAGCCAGCGGGCTGCCTCGCTGGAAGCGCCATGCATCGACAGCACGTACACCGAAGCCCCGGAAACACTGCGATCGGCGATTGAATCCGCGTGCACCGAGACGAACATGTCGGCGTGCGCTACGCGTGCGCGGCGGATGCGGTCGCGCAGCTCCAGGAATTCGTCCCGGTCGCGTGTGAGCACGGCGCGCATGCCGGGCTCCGCGTCGATGCGCGCGGCCAGCGCACGCGCTATGGCGAGTGTCACGTTCTTCTCACGCGTGCCGCCGTGGCCGATCGCCCCCGGGTCGATGCCGCCATGTCCGGCGTCCACCGCGATGATGACGTCCCGGTCGCCGTCTCCAGGGGCATGCACCGCATATACGCTCTTCGCCGGCGCCTCGGCCACCGTCACCACGGGCTGGCCCAGGGTGAGCACCAGCTGCCGCCCGGCCTCCCCGCTACCCCATATGCTGTGCGCCGGGAGCGCGCTTTTCAGCTGCACCACCACGCGCAGCGTGCCGTGCGGCTGCGTTCCGAAGCGCATCCCCGCGACCACCCCCGAGGCCCCCGGAACGCGCACGCCGGGTGCCAGGTTGGTGTATGGCAGGTCGATCACTACCCGGTCCGGGTGATCGAGGGTGAAGAGCTTGTCGGTGGCACCGGCGGTCAGATCGAGGGTCAGCCGGGCCGAGCTGGCGTCCGCGGAGAGGCGAATCGCACGCAGCTCGGCTGCCGGCGCGGAGGAAAAGGCTCCCACTCCGATCACAGCGGCGATGAGTCCCTGGCGAAAGGCCTTTCTAATCATCGAGTTCGCGGCACTAGCTGCCGCGTAATCTACCGCCCCGAGGGCTGCCTTTTCAACTGCGGGGTCCCGTACGGCTGTCCTCGCCCGCGAGATTTCCGAGCCAGATCTTGCCGAGATCGGTGAGCGGCGTCACCTCGACGTCATGACCCGACACTCCGACCTCGAAGGTCAGGGTCAGATCCGGCGCCGGCAGGCGCCCTGCGCCCTTCTCCGGCCACTCGATGAGCCAGATGTGGCCCGGGCGCGCCCATTCGCGCAGGCCGAGGGATTCGAGCTCGGCAGGATCGCGCAGCCGGTACAGGTCCACATGCAGAAGCGTGAGGCCCGCGGTCGGATAGACGTCGACGAGCGTGTAGGTGGGGCTGCGCACCGGCTCGGTGACGCCGAGCGCGCGCAGGAAACCGCGCGCAAAGGTGGTCTTGCCGGCGCCAAGCTCGCCTTCAAGGTACAGCACCGCGAACGGCGCCTGCTGCGGGGGGCGGGCGCATGCGAGCTGCCAGCCGAAGTCTTCCGTGTCCTGCGCCGTGTTGGTGTGGGTGCGCATCAGCGGGCGCGCGTCACAGGTTCACGCTGTTATGCAGCTCGCGCGCCAAGTCGCTTGCCAGTACCCCGCGCTCGCCCGCGCGCGCCGCCGCATCTCCGGCCAGTGCGTGCACCAGCACACCAACACGCGCCGCGGCCCAGCTGTTGTGGCACTGGGCGAGGATGCCCGCGATGGCACCGGTGAGCACATCGCCGGTGCCGGCGGTGGCCATGCCGGGGTTGCCGCGCTCGCATAACCCCGGCGTGCGGCCGCTCGCCCCTACCAGCGTGCCGGCGCCCTTCAGCACCACGGTGCCGCCGAAGCGCGCGACCAGTGCTTCGAGTGCAGCGAGCCGATTTCTCTGAATTTCGGAGGCACTCATGTTCAGCAACCGCCCGGCCTCCCCCGGATGGGGAGTGAGGATCCAGTCCGGTCCGGGAGCGGCGGGACGCTCGGCCAACAGGTTGAGCGCATCGGCGTCCACGACCAGCGGCTTGCCGCTTGCCAGCACCGCATCGAGAGCCCCGCGCGCCCACGACGAACGTCCGAGGCCGGGGCCGACGGCGATGACTTCCGTCCGCTCGATCGCCGCGGCCAGCACCTCCGCGTCGGTGATGCCGACGCAGATCAACTCCGGCCGCCCCGCGGCGATCGCCGCCACGTTCTCGGGCGCGACCGCGACCGTGGTGAGCCCCGCGCCCACCCGCAGGCAGGCTTCGCCGGCGAGGCGCGCCGCGCCGGGCATGCCGCTGCCGCTACCGACGATCAGCACCCTGCCGAAGTCGCCTTTATTGGCCGTGCGCGGCCGGCGCGGGAGCGCGGCGTGGATCTCCGCCTCGACGATGCGCGTCAGACGCGGCGCGAACTGCTCGCCGGCGGGGGGCGCGAGCTCCAGGTCGTCGAAAAAAACGGTGCCGGCAAACTCGGGGCCGTCGCCTACGAACAACCCCGTTTTTAGCGCCACGAAGGTCACGGTCGCCTCGGCACGCACCGCTGCACCCAGGGCGGTGCCGGCGTCGGCATCCAGCCCTGAGGGCACGTCGAGGGCAAACACGGGCCGGCCGCTTGCGTTCATGGCGTTTATGACCGCGAGCAGCTCGGCGCGCACCGTCCCGGAAAGCCCGGTGCCGAGCAGGGCGTCGACGATGACCTCGCCCGCTGCCAGACCTGCGGGTGTGAAGGGCCACACTTCTGCGCCGCTCGCGCGGAAGTCCTCGAAGGCCTGCCGGGCATCCCCGCTGAGCTTCTCGGGAGCTGAAGCGGCGAGCACCGAGACGGTGAGTCCGGCCGCCTGAGCGAAGCGCGCCAAGACGTAGCCGTCGCCGCCGTTGTTGCCGGCGCCGCACACGATCACCACGCGGTGCGCCATCGGCCAGCGCGTGCGCAGGTAGCGCAGCGCGGCCTCCCCGGCACGTTTCATGAGCGTGTAGCCGGGTACGCCCAGCCTGCCGATGGCGTCGGCATCGAGTGCGCGTACCTGCGCGGCGGAATACAGAGCGATCGGCAGTGCCATCACGTCATTATACTGACCAGCGTGGTAGCACCATGACCGCCGGTGACGAGATCGACTTCCACGCCGTGCGCGGCGCACTCGAGCAGCAGGCGCGCGAGCTCGGCTTCGGTGCGCTGGGCGTGGCAGGTGTCGAGCTTGCCGAGGACGAGCGGCATCTCGTGCGGTGGCTGGCCGACGGCTTCCACGGCGACATGCACTACATGCAGCGCCACGGCCAAATGCGCAGCCGGCCGCACGAGCTCCTGCCCGGCAGCGTGCGCGTGATCAGCGCGCGCATGGACTACTGGCCGGGCGCGGCACGCGACGCCGCGGCCGTGCTGGCCGATCCGGCACGCGGCTACGTATCCCGCTACGCCCTCGGGCGGGACTACCACAAGGTGCTGCGCCGCGCGCTGGCGCAGCTGGCGCATGCGCTGCAGGAACGCATCGGGCCGTTCGGTTACCGCGTGTGTGTCGACAGTGCGCCGGTACTGGAGAAGGCGCTGGCGCGCGACGCCGGACTGGGGTGGATCGGCAAGCACACCAATCTGATCGCCCGTGATGCCGGCTCCTGGTTCTTCCTCGGCGAGATCCTCACCGACTTGCCCCTGCCGCTGGATTCGCCGGCCAGCGCGCACTGCGGCACCTGCCAGGCGTGTATCCCGGCCTGCCCCACCGCAGCGATCATCGCTCCCTGGCGGCTCGACGCGCGGCGTTGTATTTCCTATCTCACCATCGAGCACCACGGCACCATTCCGCCGGAGCTGCGGCCGGCGATCGGCAACCGCATCTACGGCTGCGACGACTGCCAGCTGGTGTGTCCGTGGAACAAGTTCGCCAGCGCCGCCGCGCATCCGGACTTCAAGGTGCGCCACGGCCTGGATGCCGCGACGCTGCCGGAGCTGTTCCGCTGGACGGCGGAGGAGTTCGAGGCGCGCATGCGCGGCTCGGCCATCTACCGCATCGGCTATGTCCGCTGGCTACGCAACATCGCGGTCGCGCTCGGCAACGCGCCGACCTCCGCGACGGTCGTGCAGGCGCTCGAGGCACGGCGCGACGACCCCTCAGCGCTGGTGCGCGAGCACGTGCAGTGGGGGCTGGCGCGCCATCGGCACGCGGCCTAGCGGACTCAGGGTGCGCCCAGTACCTCGTCGAGGTGCATGAGCACGACCGGCCACGCCTCGCGGTGCTGCTGGCACAGCGTCTCGTCCGGAAATCCCGCGTGCGTCAGCGCGAGCTGCGTGCCCGGTGCGCTGGGCTGCAGACGCACCGTGACGACGGTCTCTGCGCCGCGGGTGCCCTGCTCCGTTACCCAGGTCATCTCCACCAGCTCATCCGGCACCAGGCGCAGGAAGCGACCGTAGTGCGGATGCCGCCGGTCCTGGAAGTGGGTCTCGAAGAAGTATGCTGCCGGCACGCGCGGCTGCATCACTACCGTGCCCGGGGCCGCGAACCAGCGGTCGAACTCCTGCGTCCAGGCGCGGTACAGCGCCGCGGGCGGCGCGCTCATGCGGCGCTCCACCGTCAGAGTGAATGGGCGCTCGCGCAGCTGAGGCGGAAGGTTCATGCAGACTCGCGCGCCGCATCGGGGCGCTCCACCTGTACGTTATCAATGAGGCGCGCTTTGCCCAAGCGGGCGGCCGCGAGTACCACCAGCTCGCGGGCGCCGCGTGCGGGCATCGCCAGGTCGGCCGCCTGGCGCACCGAGAAATACTCGGGCCGAAAGCCGGCGCTCTCCAGCGCCCGGAACCCGGAGCGCTCGATGCCGGCGAGGTCAGCGTCCCCGGCGCGCACGCGCTGCGCCGCCGCCTGCAGCGTGGCGTAGATGCGCGGCGCGAGCGCGCGCTCGGCGGCGGTCAGGTACTGGTTGCGCGAGCTCATGGCGAGTCCGTCGGCATCGCGCACCGTGGGCGCGCCGATGATCTCGACCGGCATGCACAGCTCCACGACCATGCGGCGGATGACCGTCAGCTGCTGGAAATCCTTCTCACCGAACACGGCGACATCGGGCTCGACGATGTGGAACAGCTTGGCCACGACCGTGCTGACGCCCTCGAGATGCCCGGGCCGGAACTCCCCTTCCAGAATGCGCGACAGCCCGGGTACCTCCACGCGCGTGACACGCTCGGAACCGTGCGGATAAATCTCGGCCACCTCGGGCATGAACATAAGGCTGCAGCCGGCCGCCTCCAGCATGCGCTCGTCCTCATCCGGGGTGCGCGGGTAGTGCGCAAAGTCCTCGTTGGGACCGAACTGCATGGGGTTAACGAAGATGCTGGCCACGAACCGCTCCCCGTGGCGCCGGGCGGCCTCGATGAGGCTCACGTGGCCGGGGTGCAGATTTCCCATGGTCGGAACGAAAGCCACGCGCCGTCCCTCACGGCGCCAGCCGCGCACGCGCTCGCGCACCGCGGCGATGGTCGTGACCGTTTCCATGCGAGCTTCAGAAGCAGTGCTCGGGCGCCGGGTATTCACCCTGCTTGACGGCACGCACGTAGCGCTGCAGCGCCTCGAGGTTGCTGTGTGCGCCCTCCATGAAGTTGCGCACGAAGCGCGGCTTGCGCCCGGTGGTGATATCGAGCATGTCGTAGGTGACCAGAATCTGGCCGTCGGTGTCGGGACCGGCACCGATACCGATGACCGGCACGTGCAGCTCGGCGGTGATGGACTTGCCGAGGGAGGCGGGTATGCACTCCAGCAGCACGATGTCCGCACCGGCCGCTTCCAGGCGCCGCGCCTCATCGAGCAGCCGCGCCGCCATCTCGCGTTCGCGGCCCTGCACGCGAAAGCCGCCGGTCTTGTGCACCGACTGCGGCTTCAGCCCCACGTGCGCGCACACGGCAATGTCATGGCCGGCGAGGAACTCGACGATCTCGGTCTGCTTGCCGCCGCTTTCCAGCTTGACCATCTTGGCGCCGCCCTCCTGCATGAGGCGCACCGAGTGCGCGAGCGCCAGGTCCTTGGACGGATAGCTCATGAAGGGCAGGTCGGCGATCAGGAACGGCCGGTGCAGGCCGCGCGCAACTGCGGCGGAGTGATACACCATGTGGTCCATGGTCACCGGCACGGTGGTGTCGTGCCCCTGGATCACCATGCCAAGCGAATCACCGACCAGCACCACGTCCACGTCCGCCGCATCTAGCAGCACCGCAAAACTCGCGTCGTAACAGGTGAGGCTCGCGATCTTGTCTCCGTCGGCCTTCATCTTGGCGAGCGTCGACAGCGTGATCGGCGGCCGGCTCTGATCCCGTTGCAGATGGGTATACATGGGTGCTGGCGAGTGTAGCTAGATCGCGCGGCTGCGCAACGGATTGTAGTACAGCCGTCCGCGACTCACGCGCTTGATGGCCGCGAGCAGCTCGTCGTAGTCGCGCTGATTGGCAATCGGGTCGATCGAGGCGGCGTTGACGATCAGCAGCGGCGCCGCCTCGAACTCATGAAACAGTCGCGCGTAGGCCTCGTTGAGACGCTCCAGGTACTGGCGGTCGATGTGCTGCTCGTACTCGACGCCGCGCCGCGCGATGCGCTCGAGCAGCACGTCCACCGGCGCCTGCAGGTACACGACCAGGTCGGGCTTGGGCGCCTGGATGTCGAGCCGCGCGTACAGCTGCTCGTAGAGCGCGTACTCAGCGTCATCGAGAGTCACGCGCGCGAACAGCCGGTCTTTCTCCAGAAGGTAGTCGGCCACGCGTACCGAGGCGAACAGATCCGCCTGCTTCAAGGCGCCGAGCTGCTGCGCGCGCTGCAGCAGAAAGTACAGCTGGGTGGGGAGCGCGCCGGCACGCGGGTTCTTGTAGAAGCGCTCGAGGAACGGGTTGTGAGCCGCCTGCTCGAAAACTCCTTGCGCCCCGAGACTCGTGCACAGGCGTTTCGCCAGGCTGGTCTTGCCGACGCCGATCGGCCCTTCCACGACGATGTAGTTGTGGGTTGCTTCGGTCGCCATGAGCTACAGCGCGCGCAGTCCCTCGGACGTAACTTTGCCGGCGAGCTCGGCCACGCGGCCGAGACCGGGCAGGTCGAGATCCGGAGCGATTTCCGCCAGAGGATACAGAACGAAGTTGCGCTCCACTATCCCGGGGTGCGGCAGCAGCAGTTCACCCTCGCCGCGCTGCTCGAAGCCGTAGGAGAGCAGATCGAGATCGATGATGCGTGGTCCCCAGCGCTCGTGCTGCGCCGGCCGCCCCATGTCGGCCTCGATGACGCGCAGCTGCGCAAACAGCGCGGCGGAGGAGAGGCGCGTCAGCAGTCCCACCACCGCGTTCACGAAATCCGGCTGCGCCACCTTGCCGAACGGGCGCGAGGCGTACAGCCGCGAGCTCAACACCGCACGCGTCTGCGGCAGCTGGCCGAGGCGTGCGCAGGCGGCAAGCACCTGCCGGCGCGGGTCCTTAAGATTGCTGCCCACCCCGACGTAGGCGGGCCACCAGCTGTCCACACCGACCCCCTGTCACGCCGAGGCGCGCGAGCGGGAGCGACGGCGTCGGCGGCCGCGGGGCCGTGGCCCGTGCTGGGCGCGTGGCGTCGACTCGCCGGCGAGTGCATCGGCCATGCGCGCGCGCTCCTCGGCGGAGACCTCCTGCATGCGCGTCCACCACTGCGCCATGTCCTCCGCCGCAAGGCCGAACTGGGCGCGCAGCAGCAACAGGTCGTACGCGGCACGGAAGCGCGGGTGCTCGAGCACCCGCAGCGCGCGACGGCCGCGCGGGTATTCCAGGCGCGGCTGCAGCGCGAACATCTCGCGCACGCCGAGCGCGAAGCGCTTGGGGATCGCAATGCGGGTCTGCGCCTCGCGTGTCGCCCGGTCACAGGCCTCGAGGATCGTAGCGAGCTCGTGCCAGCGCGCCGAGGGGGCGGTCTCGATGATGGCCGCGATCGGCCCATATAAGAGGAGCGCGAACAGGAACGTCGGCGTGACCGGCTTGTCCGCCAGCACCCGGCTGTCGGTGTTCTCGAGACCCTGCTGCAGCAGCCTTTCGACCAGGCTTCCGGGGTGACTTGCGAAGTAGGCGTCCACGGTCGGCAACAGCCCGGCCAGCAGTCCGCGCCGGCGCAGCACCGCGAAGCTGCGCGCGCCATGTCCGGTAAGAAACAGCTTCAGCGTCTCATCGAAGAGGCGCGCCGGTGGTACTCCCGCGAGCAGGCCCCGCAGATTCGCGATTGGCCCCGCCGTTGCCGGCTCAATGTCGAATCCCAGCTTGGCCTCGAAACGCGCAGCGCGCAGCATGCGTACCGGATCTTCGCGATAGCGGGTCTCCGGATCGCCAATCAGCCGCAATCTCCGCGCCGCGATGTCGCGTGCGCCGTCCACGTAGTCCCACAGCGAGAAATCGGCGATGTTGTAGTAGAGCGCATTAGCGGTGAAATCGCGCCGCCACACATCCTCGTCGATGGTGCCGTAAACGTTGTCGCGCAGGATGCGGCCGGAAGCGTCGAACGCGCGTTCGGCGCCTTCTGCGGCGTCCCGTGCGCCAAAGCGCACCGAGTCCGCAGCCGTGATTGCCTCGGCGGCCTCCGACCCTGACTCGAGAACTTCAGCCTCATCCATCTCCGCCGCCTCACCGTCTTCCGGGTCGGCCTCGGGCAGTGGCTCGTCACCTTGCGATGGGGCGCTGGTGGCGCGAAACGTGGCCACCTCGATGGTCTCGCGCCCGAAGAACACGTGCGCGAGGCGGAAACGCCGGCCTACGAGGCGGCAATTGCGGAACAGCCGCCTGACCTCCTCGGGAAGTGCATCGGTGGCGACGTCAAAATCCTTCGGCTCAATGCCGATGAGCAGGTCACGGACGCAGCCGCCGACCAGAAATGCCCTGTACCCGGCATCACGCAGCCGATACAGCACACGCAGCGCGTTCGGTGAGATGTGGGAGCGGGAAATCGCGTGCTCGGATCGGGGGATGATCCGGGGCGCGCGGCCCGGCGTCACGACGGACGCGTGGGGAGAGTTCAATTCCTTGGCTTTCGCTTGAGCAATCGGGACGGCTCTCTATAATACCGCGCTCCTGCAGCCAGCCCGGCAGCCAATGCTCCCTTCGTCTAGAGGCCCAGGACATAGCCCTCTCAAGGCTGTAACACGGGTTCGAATCCCGTAGGGAGCGCCATAAAATCAATGATTTATAACGAATTAGGCAACGGCCCTGTCGTTATGGGAACGTGATGGGAACAATGACGGGCTGCGTCATGGCATTCGGAAGGCCGAAAGCCCGTGCTTTGGCGGCGCGAGGCCTACAGTTGTCGCATGGACCCGGGCGTCCCGGCACCCTCCTGGCCTGGATCGAGTGCTAATCCTGCGGCCGCGCCAAACCCGCTCACGCGTTCAACTATCCCAAGGAAATGGCCAGATGTCGGCACAAGAGCCAGAAGAAGCACAGCAGCGTTCCGCGCAGGCTATGGGTGCTGATCTTGAACGTGTGTATTACCTGCTTTGGAACGAACTCGCGTGGCATCCGGCGCTGGGTGGGCCTGGGCGTCATCGCCGACAACCTGATCAACATCGGTCACGCACTCGCCCCTTCAGCCGAGCGCTGAAGCTCGCCGAGCCCCCTTGATACCCACCCGGTCGTAAGGCTGCGGCCGATCTGCCATGCTCGCGTGCCGGCGCCGCCAGTTCCAGAAGGTCATTTTTGCGCCGGAAAGTAGTTAGCCGTTTGTCGCCCCCCGATTGCGTGCACCGGCGGCAATCGGGCCAAGCGCGGTCGGTCAGGCGAACAAATTGATTGCCCGACAGCGGCCGTTCCCCGTGTCTTACCGTACGCGCGACAAGTCCGTACGATTGATTTCGGTCCTGTTGTTCACTCTTTTTGCGAGCGCGCGAGAAGGCGTGAGCGGTGGTTAGGAGCGGGCGGATCAGAACCAAAGGAGTGAGGCTATGAGCACAGTACAATTAACGTACGACGCTGATAAGCATGGGCTTGCCGTGAAGGAGCCTGGACACCAGAGCGTGGCAATGGGCTGCACCTACCATGCGCCCGACATAAGCGATTGGTCGGCCGGGGACTTGGTCGCCACGGGCGTCGCCGGGTGTATGTTGTTCACGATGGGCGTGCAGGCAAGCCACGATAAGCTAGACATCGACGGTACCGTCGTGGATGTCGCATTTGCGATGACAGACAAGCCCTTCCCACATATGGAGAGGATCACACTAGTCTTCAACATGCCCCATGACTACGCCCCAGGCGAACGTGAGAAGCTCGAGGAAGCCGCTGAGCGGTGTCCTATCAAAGGAAGTTTCCGGCCGGAGACGAGCATTATCGCCAAGTTTCGCTACGCCTCTGAACAGGCGCTCCATGGGCTACCACCCAGGGCAGCGACGAGTTAGCTCACCCACTGCAACCGAATCCCGCTGCTCGCTATCTACGATCTCGAAGAGCGCTTACTTGACGGAGGAGTCCATACCCGATTGTTAGACGGCTTCGAGGCATCGTTCATGCCAGATACCTGGGGCGTCTTCAAGTTTGTAAAGGACATCTCCCCCGTGATACATCGCCGACTCAAAGACCTTGGCAGTGCGTCCACCGTAATCCAGTTGCTCAGGGAGCAAGGGATAATGGAATTTCCAGGAGGGGCGGAGGAATGCTTCAAGGGCAGCCTTGGGCGCAATGCGCACCACCGAGCCCTTGTGATATTTGGCGGGATCGTAGACCGACATCGAAGCCGTCTCTAACGGTCGCGCTGAGCGACGCGCGCTCTTTGCTGCGCAAGACGCAGCCACTTTATCCACAACATCGACATCCTATTTGCCTCTCCGAAGTTGCCCGCGCGCTCGCTCCAGCGCGTGGTTAGAGCGCGCAGCGCCCCCCGTCTGCGATGCCCACGTTCAGAAAGTCCACGTTAGCCCTACTGATTAGAAGACTCGGATCGCCGTCCCTCGCACTGATGCGCTCATATTCGACACGCGCAGCAAGCTTGGAGAATTTGAATTGCACTCCACCACCATAGGCGGGGCGCGTCGAAGTGTAGTTGGGATTGTATGGAGCACATGCGAGACACCCACTGCTGCTGCTCGCCTGGTAATTGAAACGGGCTACGCCGCCCTTGCCGTAGATGTCTAGGAACGGCACAGGGAGCGGAAGATAAACGAGCCCAAGGGCTTCGGCAGCCGACGCGCGCACGGAGGCATTCAAACCACCTGGAACCCCTTGTGAGTAGGTCGGGTGACCGAAGTCGGTATAGGCGATCTCCACGCCGAGCAGAGCAAGTGGGCGGATCCCGACCAGGGCCTTCCAGCCCAAGTCGTGCTCACTGAAATCTAGAGGGTCGGCCTTAACAGTGGACTGGCCAACCGAAGCGCCTAAGTAAACGCCAAGTGGATCGCCAACCGCGATGAGCGGTGAGGCGGCGCAGGTAGCGACGACGAGGCTCAACGCGCTTTGCGCTTGAGGGGACTTCCATCTCATAGTCGTGGGCCTAATCCCCAACCTGCGCTGGAGCCACCCGCTTCGCGGGCCTCGCACTGTGCGCTCTAAAACTATATTTAGACGACCCAATTGTCGTCTTTGTATTACCCCAATTCTGTCGCATAACGCGCCCCGCTCCCATCCTGCCCCCGGCCCGATTGAGCAGCTGGCGGCGCGGTATGCGGCGCTGGCGGAGACGTTTGAGCGAGCGAGGAAGCTAAGGCAGTGAGACTGGTCATCGCGCTTCGACAGAGTATAGGTGCCGCCGCGTCACCCGCTGAGAGGCGTCCTTATGCCCGACCTATCTCCCGACATGCATCATCGCATTCTGCGCGCGCTCGACGATGCGCTGCAGGACGTGCAGAGCGCTGCGGAGATTTCGAAGGCGACAAC
>CAZAXR010000039.1:0-128029 GCA_964489185.1 uncultured Steroidobacteraceae bacterium
TTGCGCCGTTAAGCCAAAACTCGCGTATAGGGGTCAGACCCAAGGACGGCACGCTTGCTGGCGGCTCGATCGCTTCCAAGTCCGCGACGCTGTTACCGAAAACGCCTTCGCCTACGGCGAACCGCGTCCGGGCGATCTTTAGCCTACAACCTGCGCTTCCCAGGTCAGTACTACGACGCGGAGACCGGTCTTTCGGAGAACTGGAATCGGGACTACGACCCAATCGTAGGTCGATATATCGAAAGCGATCCGATCGGACTAAAGGGCGGGAGCCTCTCGACGTATTCGTACGGCAATGCGAACCCGATCAGTAACTACGACGCTAGCGGGCTGGAGTGCGCTTCGATTGGCGGCTTCATGTACTGCATGTATCCGGATGGGGGCCTTGAGTTTCGCGTGCCAACGCCGTCTGGAGTTCCAGACAGCATTGGCGCTGATAACTTCCTCAACTTTTTGCTGTACCACAAATACGACGTTCAGGTGCCACTCGGAAATGCTGACGCAAAGTGCGTGATGCAAAAGCTGATCGACAACCCAACCCCCGGCAATCCGAAGCCCGCCAGTTCCAACGGGACTAGGAATGATGCTGTTGTGTTTGATCACCAGAACATGGTCACTTCATATTTGACCTCCGATCTGAACACAGGCAACCCGATCGTGGTAAATGTCGCGGACTCGGGCAGTGCGTTCCCACCAGGATACGTGGCCCGTACGGTGTCTGACGGGGTTGTTCACACGTACGGCGAAGGTTTGGCTTGGCCCCAGGCCATATCGCCCCTTCAGGCCGCGGGGAACTGGTGGTACTGGAAGAGGCAGATGCAGAGGTTCGTGCAAGAGTGCACGTGCCAGAGGCAGTAATGACAAAGCGCAGCGCAACGATCATTGGCTTTCTGGTCGCTTCAGCGATCCCAGCACTGCAACTCGTGGTGCTGGCGCTGGTCGCCGAGCTCAATAGCCGTCCGCTTGCTTTTTCTGAAGCGCTTCTCTTCGTGGGAGTAAGTCTCGCAGTTTTCTATCCCTACTCGCTTCTTTTCACAGCCCTGCTGGGCGTGCCGGCATTCCTCTTCTGTCGGAAGCTGGGCGCTGTTACTTGGTGGTCTGCACTTGTAACCGGCGCGCTGGCCGGTCTTCTCGTGTCCGTGTTCGCTCGCTCAGGGCGTCAACCCTCTGTGGAGGAACTCCTGAAGTACGTGTCCGTGGCCGCAATCTCGGCAATTGCATTTTGGTGGATCTGGAAACAGGGGCGCGATCCAGCAGTGAACCACGTTCGGTAAGCGCCCTTGTTTACGACAGGCCGCGTCCGGGCGACGTTTGCCTACAACCTGCGCTTCCCAGGCCAGTACTACCAGGCTGAGACCGGACTGAATCAAAACGTCAATCGCGACTACGACCCGCTCATCGGCAAGTACATCGAGAGTGATCCGATCGGTCTAAACGGCGGCATCAGCACGTATGCGTACGCGGTCGCGAGTCCCCTGATGCACATCGATCCACGGGGGCTATCAACGCTTTCCCTGTGTTTGAATCCAGCGAACGCTGCAGCTTGCGCCGAGGCTGGTGAGATTACCGCAGCACAAGCACGAGCCATACAGCAAGCCGCAACGGTGTCAGCAGCTCTCGCAGCCCTTGTGGCGAAATTGGCGTGCAAGAGCGACGTTGACTGTGAGGAATGGCTGAATCTACTGAACCAGAACTATTCGCGACTGGTGTACATAGAATCTCGAGGAGGTAACGTTGAGGCTGAGAAGTTAGACCACGATCAGATGGTTGATACGTTCTGCGAGCACTGCGTTAGCGAATGTTCGCGTGCAAACAGATTTAAGAGGACGATCCATTGATAAGGCAAAAGATCGTTGACTATTTCAAAGGTACTCAGGCCGAACCGCGTTTGGAGGAGGTAGCTGCGCACCTAGGGATGGACCGGTCAACACTTCTGAAGCAGCTGGCCAGAGAACAACCTCTGAGTGAGCTGGCCGGATTGACGCTTGATGAGGCGGGGCGCGTGCTGAATCAATTCCGGGGGCTAGCCATATTCTCGCCAGACATCGAGAGGGCGATTGCGGAGTTCAGCGAAACGCGAGGGAAGATCCAAGAAATCGAAAAGAAGGCGCGGGGCGACGGCCCACCGCGCGGTGGACGATAACGGTGACACCCGGCAGCTTTTCCCATCTGGTCGAGATCGACGAAGTCGAAGGACTGCTGATGATTTACCGTGTGCGAGGCGCTGAGCGTGAGCTTTACACGTCCGTCAAGCTGCCCGACACCACCTGGGGCTAAGTGGCCATAGTGGCGTTCCACCATGCGCGCATCACGGTGGCCGAG
Source organism: uncultured Steroidobacteraceae bacterium (assembly GCA_964489185.1). Lineage (GTDB taxonomy): Bacteria > Pseudomonadota > Gammaproteobacteria > Steroidobacterales > Steroidobacteraceae > 13-2-20CM-66-19. Next base: position 2,323 of record CAZAXR010000039.1, read on the forward strand.
CGCTGACGCCACAAAGAGCAGTGGCACGCCCTCTTGCGCAAGATGGGATGCGTAGGTGTGTCGCAGCGTGTGGAATGTGGCGGCCGGGGCGATCTTGGCTTGCTTGCAGGTTTCCCCCATCGCCCGGGAGATCGCCACTCGATACCACTGTGTCCCGTCGGAGCGGGTAAACACTTGGTCGTCAGGCTCTAGAGCGGCCGTCAGCTCCTCGAAAAGCGCGACGCCCGACTCAGTCAGGGGGACTCGCCGAGGCTTGCCGCTCTTGCTGTCTGCGATCAGGAGCGTTTTGGACCGCACATCGAAATCGCCAGCCCGGAGGGACAGCAGCTCGCCAGCCCTGCATCCGGTAAGCAGCGCGGCCCGCACGAGCGGCCTAAAGTCCGCGGCGCAGGCGTTCTGCAACCGTGTGGCGTCCTGGACGGTCAGCCACCGCTGCCGCGCTGAGTCAACGGAGCGGAATTTCTTAAGCCGCGCCCAAGCGTCCTTAGAGGGGACCTGGTGCGACGTATAGGCGTGATTGAGGCAGGCTTTCAGCGCCGTGATCACGCGATTGAGCGTAACCTTGCGCCGGCGAAGGCGCTCCGCCTCATCGGGGGAGGATCCGCCCTCCTCAGCCCCCGCTTTGCGCTTGCGATTGCGCTTGAGAGCCCATTTGGTCCACTCGTCGAATTCGGCCGGCTTGAGCTCTGCGACCAACCGCGATCCCAACTTAGGCAGCACGTAAGCATGGAGCTTGCTTTGAGTCTGGACCGGGCTCTTGCGGAACGATTTCTGATACTCGAGATAGTCCGCAACGGCATTGGCGACTGTGTAGAGCTGGCCGCTAGCCCGCAGGGCTGACTCGGTCGCCTCCTTGAGCGCCTTACGCTGCGCCTGGCCGAACGTAAGCACCTCGGACCCATCTGCGTCCCTGTAGTCATCTGCCAGCCCTAGCGGCTTCTCGCGCCGCGTATGCCACGGCCTCGCGTGCTTGGCATCGGGTGGCAGGTTTATGAGGCGGCTAATCAACCAGACGCCCCCCTCCCGGCTGCGCCGATACCCCAGGAGCAAACCGCGCTCCAGGGGCATGAAGTAGGGTTCCGGCCGGGCGGCGAGATCGCGCCGGGCCTCCCGGCTGTTGAGGTTCGCATTGCGTCGTATACGGGCCATATGGGGCTCTAGGACGGGGCCGGGGCCATGGGAACGAAATGGGAACTTTGCAGTGTAATTCTCAATGGTTAGCGCACAACCTTGAACAATCTAGGGCGCTCGGAACCGCTCTCTCAAGGCTGTAACACGGGTTCGAATCCCGTAGGGAGCGCCATCAAATCAACGACTTAGCGTGCGCCTGCTAAAAGCCCCTCCGATATGGAACTTCGTGGGAACAAAGACGGGTCACAGTTTCGGCCCCATGCCATCCGGGAAACGGCATTTCTCGCGGGCCCCCACGCCCACGGGGGCCGGGATGCCTGACAGCCTAGAATCGTCAGCCAATGGACCCCGGCCGCCCGGCAGTTCTTATCGCCTGCATCGCATGCGAGTCCTGCGGCCGCATCGACAAGCCCGCGCACGAGTTGAACTACCCCGAGGATATGGCCGCGGACACGCAGCTATTCGTGTGCCTACCGTGTGAGCGGTGCGGCCGGCAGGCGAAGCTGCCTAAAGCGGGAAGTGAAGCCAGCGCATTGAAACCCGCAACTCGAGAACCGGCGGCACGCGCGGCCAGAGCCCGTTGTTCCGCTGGCGCAGCGCGACCGGTGCAGCGCGATCCTCGCGGTGCGATCTCGGGAGTTCTCGGAATTTACCCGGCTGCGACGGGTTGGAGCCCCGAAAAAGAGGGGCTAGGCTGTGGTTCTAAAGGCTCACATGAACTGGGTAGTGACCCTCCAACCCGACGCGCTCGTGCTCTTCTTCGGTAGCATCGTGACCAAGTGAGAGCGAGCCGCGCCAAGGCCAAAGAATGAGCAAGTCTCCCGGCAGAGTTGCAGTGCTCATGCGTTGGGTGGGAATCGCCGCGGCATTGCTGTCATTGGGTTCCGCCGTGTACGGCGTGCTGAGCGCGCAGGCTGATTTGCGGGAACGCAGCCGAGTAATCGCGGAACGGCTCGCGGCTGCGCGCTCGCAGGCGGCAGCTGCCGACTATCCGGGCGCGTGGGACAGCTTGCAGCAGGCGAGCGCGACGGCAGCCGCGGACGGTCTCTTCGCGAAGCTGCTCGGCGGACTGAGCGCGCAGCGCCGAGCAGTGCGCACGGCGCAAGAGGATGTCGCGATGGAGTGGATCAGGGGCGCACACGCTCCTGAGGGCCACACCTTCTCGGAGACTGCCGACAAGGTGACTGTCGTCCTTACGCAGGGAGCCGATGCATCAACCGGCAGCAGGAAGGCCGACCTCCTCGCACACCTCGGGTGGGCCTATTTTCTCAAGCAGCGCGATGGCAACTCGGAGCTGCGACCCGATGTGCAATACCGCGAGGCCGTTGCGGCGGATCCCGCGAACCCATATGGAAATGTGTTCTGGGGACACTATGTCCTCTGGAATCATGGGTCGCTGCCCGAGGCCGAGCAACACTTTGCGGCGGCGCTGACAACGACAAGAGCACGCGCCGTCGTGCGGGAGCTACAGCTCGCCGCTTTGGCCAACTCGGACACGAACGACGTGCAGGCAGAGTGGTGGCGCGTCGTAGATGAGATCCACAAGGGCGGCGAGCCCCTGGGGGAGCACTGGCGGCACGAGATGGCCGCGAAGTACTACTTTGCTTTGGAAGATCCGCAGATGAAGTGGCTGCTGTCTGTCGTGCCCGCAGCAGATCACGTGGAACTGCAAAGGATGCTGCTCGCGTCCGATTCCAGCGACAAAGTAACCACCACGGCCGCGATGGCCATTGCTCTGGAGGCGATCGGCAGGAAGGACGAAGCTTTGGCGGCGTGGCGCGCGGTGCAGGTATCCACAGCAGGCCTTGGCGGACCCAGTGTTACGGTACAGAGAGCCATGGACGCTGCACTCAAGCGCCTCAAGGCGGGACACTAAGGCAACCGCGGACTGTGTGATCCTGTTTGCGCATGAGCAAAGCAAGAGACACAAGAAAGGACACCAAGAAAGCCTGATGGAAAAACGCGCCGCAAGGAAGGAAAAGAGGGCAAACAGACCGTTTCAAGGCTGATCTATAGAGAGGTGCTTCGATGATCTACCTTCTTGTACTGATTCCAGTCACGGGGCTAACCATCGCTGGATACGTTGCGCTGTTCCTATCTGGGCGCTCCGAGGGTGCAATGCGGACGTTTGGAAAGTACCTCGGATTTTGGGCCTTCACGCTGGCCGGCCTCCTGATATTGGGGGCGATATTCGCCGCGGCTCACCACGGCCATCATTGCCCCATGTTCGGGATGCATGAGCGAATGCATGGTCCATGGTCTGGAGCGGAGCACTGTCCAGAGTCAGAGCCGGAGGCTACTCCACCGGCGACGCACTAAGGGCCTGGAGTGACGAGCGGCGGGGGTAACGAACTTATCACCCCCGGATGGTGCTTCGCGTGGAGCTCTCGGGTTGCCGCAACTTCTTGCGGATTCGAGGTACTGACCGCCTGTGGTGGCGCCGCGGCACACATCGGCCTCTGGACCGACTTTGCCGTTTTGGCGGCCACTTTCGTCGCGCTCGTGATAGCGACCGCGAGACTGTATCCAAACATTGTACGGTAACGGCGGCTCGTGTCGCGATAACCGGTTGGGCAAAAAATCCTGGCCAAACTTCGACGTCTGCTTACAGTCTGCGTTCATTGGTGCATTTGATAGGTTCCGATCAGTTGACTCTGCGCGAGCACGTGTCCTTTCATGGCATTCAACAGTCTCGCCTTGGTCGGATTCTCGAGAGCGGCGAGGACGGTGTCCAGAGCGTAGAGCGTGTGAAAATACCGATGACGTCCGGTCGGTGGACAAGGGCCACCGTAGGCTGCGCGCCTCCAGTCATTGAGCCCCTGACGAGCACCCGGAGGAAGTCCATGCTTGTCGGCATCGGCCGGCAGTGCGTGTGCATCGGCCGAAAGGTTGTAGATGACCCAATGCACCCAGGTTCTTTGTGGAGCGCGCGGATCTGGCGCATCCGGATCATCCACAATCAACGCGAAGCTCTTCGTTGCTGGCGGAGTGCCCGTCCAGCTGAGCGGGGGTGAGATATTAGCGCCCTCGCAGGTGTACTCCCGTGGTATAGGACCACCCTCTGAGAAGGCGGACGAAGTGATTGTAAGTGTCATGGACATCTCCTGTCAGGCGTACCGATTGACCTGCGAGGCGGTGATTCGCCCCGTGAGAGTGGATGGCTCGTGAACAATCGACGCATGATCGGTGCGGGCGCTTCCTGGCTCGTCGTAGCGACCTGGGCTCGCAGACCTCACTTTGCGAACGGTTTCACCGCGAGAAAGCTGGTATAGGAGCGTTCTGCCGCATCGAGGAGTTGCGCGATGTGCGCCTCTTCCGCCGCAAAGATCATGCCGGCCGCAAATGCCTTCTCTGCTCCCGAGGCCGTTGCCGATGCGCGCGGCTTGGCGGCGGCGACATGGGATGCGAGAGACTCGCGGGTGGCGATATCGTTCAGGGCGCCGAGCGCCCCCTGCAGGTCCTGGAGTGCAGACAAGGCCGCCTTGCAGCGCTTTGCCTGTTTCCTTTGCGTGAACAGCTCCGCAAAGAACTCGGTTGCGTAGCGCAGTTTCTTGGCCCGAATTCGCAGCCTGTGACGCTCCGCAGCGCTCAGCTGCTGCAGTGTCTTGCCCCTCCTTCTGAGTTGACGGCGACGGCGGGCAAGCTCCTCGGTGGCATGAAACGCAATCGATTGTTCGCGACGCAGCCGAACGAACTCATCTTGACTCATTACCCAGGGACCTGCCTCAATCCAACCGAGCGTATCCAATGCAAGAATGCGGAAGCGCCGCGAACGTACCGCGGCGCCCGCCTCCTCGTGTGCCTGAACACGTCGGCCCTCGAACTCCCGGCAGAGGGCGGCAACCCCTGGCTCCTTGCCGTGCTGGTGGCGCAACGGGATCAGTACTTCGATCAGAAACACATCGAGGTCTCGGGCCGGGCCAAGTGTCGCGGCAATCCAGCGCAGCTCGCCCTTGAGCCTCTGCGACTGCCGGTCGCTGACGATTTCCGAGAACACGGACATCGTCGCCCGCAGCCGGCGAACCGCGACTCGCATTTGATGGAGCGCCTCGCCGTTACCGGACAGCATGGCGATTTCATTGGCGAGGAGCTGCCTTAAACAGCCACGCGCGATGATCTGAAAGGCCTCAGCCGTGCTCAGCGACCGAGACAATTTTACATTCGCCGCCGTTTCGACCGCGTTGACACCTTTGCGTACCAACGCATATGCACGCTCTGCATCGGATTTTATATTCAGACGCACGGGCGTCACTTCATCCAAGGCCTTCGCAAGACCAAACAGTCGACCGAGGTCGCCGCGCACGACTTGCAGATCAAGTTCAGCGACTGGCGCTCGGCGCTTCCCGGCATTCGCCACACCCAGATCGAGAATCGCTGTGACCTGCAATCCGCCCCACTCGGCTCGATAGAGACTTCGCCGTACGCGTGCTTCGAACACCGGTCGTACGGCTTCTCGCGATTGGGGATTCATGAGGGGCTCGAGCGCTGTCCGTCTTGCCGCTGCCAGATCGGGCTGTGGGCCGCGAATGCGGCGTTCCCATTCCTCGCAATCGAGCAGACCGGTCGCTTGGCTGCTATGGCTGATCGTTTGGATGTGCCGTCCGTCAAAGCTGCGGACGCAGAGTGATACGCCGCCTCTGTGGAATGCGAGGTCGGGGGTGTCGAAATAAACCGAAAGGAGCGTGTGCTTCCTCGGGTCGCGCGCGGTTATGCTCTTCAGATACCCCGTGACCCGGCGCATACCTTGCGGCTCGATTTCCAATCTCAGCCTAAGTTTACGGGGTGCTCTAGACATGAGGTTGATCCAAACGGATCGACTCATCCCACGCGGCAGCACACAGGCTACGCTCCAGAAAGGACGGACTGCAGACGTCTCGGTAGCGCACGGGCCGCATGGACCTTTCCCTGACCGCTCCGCTCAGCTCTCACGTACCACCAGAACCGAGCACGGTGCCGAGCGCGCAACCTGCAGAGCCACGCTCCCGAGCCTCGGCCCCCAGTAGTCACTCGCACCACGAGATCCGAGCACGATTAGACGCGCCTCTCGGCGGTCCGCCTCCGCGATGATTCCGGGAGCAGCACGGCCTCGGACTGCGCGAGCATGAGGGCGAACGCCGGGGCGCGCGAGTAGTTGCTTCATGTCTGCGGCCCATGCTCCTGCCGTGTCAGCCAGACGGCGAATCAACCTTTCGCGCAGGGACACTTCCATCTGCCACAGCACCGGATTCTCAGGGAGTTCGGCGACTGCGATGGCAATCGGGCGTAGCTGCGGCACCTTGAAGAACCGAAAGAACGCCTTTGGTGTACGCGTGCTGTACGGCGAGCCGTCGGTCGCAAACACCACTGGAAACGGATGCAGCGGCGCCGCGAGGTCCTTCTTCCGCTCCAGCAGTCTCTCGCGCACCAACAGCACATTCTTCGGGACGTGTTCTAGCACCGCGAGCGCGACACTACCGGCCGGCAGGAACGGCGTATCGCTACGACCCTTAGCTCCGACGACGACCAGATCGTAATCACCCTTCGTGGCGAACTCGGGCAACAGCCGTGCCGGCACCCCTCGACGTACTCGCGTCGATACCTTGAACCCGCGGGCCTTCAGACGCATCGCGTCGCGTACCAGCAACGCTCGGGAAACTCCCAGAATTCGCAGATCTTCCCTCTCGTGACGCGGTGCCGCGGCGTCAGCCCGCACGGCGAGTGGCAACACCTGAATCACATCCACCTGCGCGCCCGGCTGCGCGAGGTAGCGGCAGATGAAGCGGACGGCGGCATCCGCGTAGCGAGAGCCGTCGGTTCCGACCAAGATCTTCATTCCACGTCTCCCACATCGAGTCCACAGCACGACTGGACCGCTCGATGCGCGCAGCGGCCTAGGAGCAGGCGCCGAACACAACCAGCCGGCAAAGCTCGCGTGCCGCTTCAACTGCGGGTGGTCCGCATTCGTTCGGTGTCCGACCGAGCAAATACTGTTGACCTCTCCGCTAACTGACAATACGCACTTCGCACCTGTGCTCGATTTTCGCTCGATGAGCTCACTTGTTGCTGGTTGGAGTCCGGAAGCGCGAACCCCGGGGCGACCCACCAGTCTCGACGCATTCGCCGCAGGACATTCCCGTTTCGGATCATTCGCCTCGCTCGTCAGTGCAACTGCGTATGGCGGTCGTTCCGACGTAGACGCAGCATTGGGGTGACTCTTACCAAGCTCGGTACCTGCCGCGCCTGCTCGCAGGCGCGAAACATTTGTTTGCTGGATGAACGCGACCGCCAAACACGCTCAAAGCCCGACCCTTGCCGGCGAAATCTCCCCCGAGGCGGTGGTGCAGGAGGTGACTGCTCTATACACAGAGCTGCATCGAGCCGAGGCGGCTCCCCAAACAGTCGGCCTGAGCAGTCATCTCGAACGCGATCTCGGGCTGGACAGTCTCGGGCGGGTCGAGCTGGGGTTGCGCCTGGAAGTGCGCTTCGGCGTACACCTGGCCGATGCGGCGATCGGATCGGCTGAGACGGTCGCCGATCTGCTGGGCGTTCTCAGCTCCGCTGCCGCAGCGGGCGGCATCGCCGCTCACCCGGACGCCGCAATCGCACGTCCAATCGCCGCGCCTCGTGCGGCGCTTGGCACGCCGAAGACGGCGACGACGCTGAACGAGGTACTGGTGTGGCATGCCGAGCAACATCCCAACGCCACTCACGCGATTGTCCTCGATGAGGAGCGATCGCGAACGGTCACCTACGCGCAGCTCCGAGACGGGGCCCAGGAGGTGGCCGGCGCGTTGCAGCATGCCGGAGTGCAGCCCGGTACGACAGTCGCACTCATGTTGCCCACGTGTGTGGAATACCTGTATGCGTTCTTCGGCGTCCTACTCGCTGGTGCTGTTCCGGTACCCATCTATCCACCTACGCGACCCTCCCAGGTCGAAGAGCACGTCCATCGCCACGCGGGCGTGCTTGCCAACGCTGCGGCGAACGCGCTGATCACAGTTCCCGAGGCGCGCGCCGTCGCACATTTCCTGCGCGCGAGGGTCCCGAGCCTTAAGCACATCTGGTCCGTCGCCGACCTGAAGCAAGGCGCGCGCTTTCGCCCGCTTCGCGATCCGCCTTCTGGAGAATCGATCGCCATGCTGCAGTACACCTCCGGCAGTACGGGATCGCCGAAGGGGGTCGTGCTCACGCACGCGAATCTTCTTGCCAACGTTCGCGCCATCGGCAACCTGATCAGTGCCAACGACTCGGATGTGTTCGTGAGCTGGCTGCCGCTCTATCACGACATGGGTCTGATTGGCGCGTGGCTCGGCTCACTGTACTTCGGGTGCCTCTTGGTCATCATGCCGCCGACGGCGTTCCTGACGCGCCCGGCCCGCTGGCTGCAGGCCATTCATCAATACCGCGGCACGCTGACCGCCTCGCCCAACTTCGGATACGAGCTGTGCGCACGCCGACTCGCCGATCCGGATCTCACCGGACTCGACTTGTCCTCTTTGCGCGTCGCGTTCAACGGCGCAGAGCCCGTCGATCCGGACACCCTGGAGCGGTTCGGCCGGCACTTTGCCCCCTACGGCTTACGACGCGAGGCGATGACCCCGGTGTACGGTCTGGCCGAAGCAGCGGTCGGGCTCACCTTTCCGCCCCTGGGTCGGGGCCCGATTGTCGATTGCATCGACCGCACCGACATGACGGGTCCAGGTTGGGCGATATCGAAGCCGGAGGGCACTCCCAACACACTGCGATTCGTTTCCTGCGGCCGACCGCTGCCGGGTTATCGCCTGCGTATTCTCGATCGGGACGGAGCGGAGGTGCCGGAGCGGATCGAGGGCACGCTGCAGTTCACCGGGCCGTCCGCAACTGCAGGCTACTTTCACAATGCCGAGGCGACCGCGCAGCTGCTGTCCGGGGAATGGCGTGACACCGGCGATCGTGCGTACATGGCGGACGGTGAGCTCTATGTCACCGGTCGGGTCAAGGACATCATCATTCGCCGCGGGCGACATATTTACCCGGACGAGATCGAAAGCACTATCGGGGACCTGGAGGGCGTACGTAAGGGCTGTGTGGTGGCATTCGGGACCAGGGAGCCGAGCACTGCGACAGAACGACTCGTCGTGCTCGCCGAGACCCGCCTGACCGCCCCGGCGGCGCGCGCGCAGCTCAAGACCCGTATCAACGAGCGCGTGGTGGATTGCATCGGCGAGCCGGCGGAAGAGATCGTGCTGGCCCCGCCGCACGCCGTGCTGAAGACGTCGAGCGGCAAGTTGCGCCGCGCCGCCACTCGAGCCGCCTATGAAGACCATTCACTCGGACGCGCGCTCGCCAGGCCCCTGGTGCAAATGCTGCGCCTGATGGCGGAAGGCGCCGTCGTCCCGCTGCGCCGCGCCCGTACGGCAGCAGCGCGCGTGACGTACGGGCTGTACGCGTGGGGTGTCGCAGTCGTGCTCGGCGTGCCGGCAATGGTGCACATCGCGCTGTGCCGCGAGCCGGCACGCGCCTGGCATCTCAACCATCTCGCCGCAAGCCGTCTGATTCGCGCCTGGCGCATCCCGTTCTCCGCGAAGTGGGAGGGCCCCATCGAGCTGCCAGAACCGCACGTGATCGTGGCCAATCATTGCAGCTACCTCGACAGCGTTTTCGTCGCGGCGCTCCTGCCCGGTCTCCACATCGTCGTGGCGAAAACCGAGCTGCAGCGCATCCCAGTGTTTGGCGCCTATCTGCGCAGCCTGGGAATCATATTCGTCGAGCGCACCACAGCGGAAACGCGCCTGCACCAGGTGCCCCGGATGAAAAGCGCCCTCGCTGCGGGAACCTCGGTGATCATTTTTCCGGAGGGCACCTTTACCCGCGATGCCGGCTTGCGCGCCTTTCACCTGGGAGCCTTTGAGATCGCGGTAGCCTGCAGCGCACCGGTCATTCCGCTGACACTGCGCGGAACGCGCTTCGTCCTGCGTGATGGCCAGTGGCTGCCGCGAAGGCTGCCGGTCAGCGCCGTTGTCGGCACGCCGCTCACGGTGACCGCTGGCAACGACGCATTCTCCGCTGCCGTGCAGCTGCGCGATGCGGCGCGCGCGCAGATCCTGCGGAACTGCGGCGAGCCGGAGCTGTGAAACAGCGGACTGCGAAGCATGGACCTGGACCTTTTCGCGCGACGATCCGACTACGAGTGGGAAATCCACATGTACGACGCGATGCGCGTGCCCGCCGTGATCTTTGCGGACGAAGCGCTCATCCGCGCTATGGACGAGAAGGTGTATGAGCAGGCGGTGAACGTCGCCTCGCTTCCCGGCATCGCCAAGGCCGCTTATGCCATGCCTGATGCCCACTGGGGCTACGGCTTCCCAATCCGCGGGGTCGCAGCCTTCGATCCCGATGAAGGTGGCGTGATATCGGCTGGCGGTGTCGGGTCCGACATCTCGTGCGGGGTGCGCTGCCTGCACACGGGCCAGACCCGTGCCGACATCGTGCCGATTCAGAAGGAACTGGCGGAGATCCTTTACGATCGTGTGCCCGCACGCCTGGGGAGCGCCGGCCCGATACGTTTGGCGCCTAGAGATGGAAGCGATGCTGACCGGCGGGGCGAGGTGGGGTGTGGAGCGCGGCTGGGGCGTCCTGGAGGACCTCGAGCGCATTGAGGAGCGCGGACAGATGCAGCATGCCAGGCCCGCCTGCGTGTCCGAGCGCGCCAAGACGCGCCAACGCGATGAAATGGGAACCCTCGGCAGCGGTAACCACTACCTCGAGGTCCAGGAGGTCACTGCGGTGCATGACGCGCGGATCGCGCACTCCTTCGAATTGCATCAAGGCGATATCGTCGTGATGATTCACTGCGGGTCGCGCGGCCTGGGGCACCAGATCGGCACCGAATTCCTCGAGCGCATGGCGCTCTGCGCCGGCCGATTTGGCATTCGTCTTGCGGACCGCGAGCTCGCCTGCGCGCCGATCCAGTCCGATGTCAGCCCTTCTGCCAGGGAGGGGCGAAGCCGCGTATCCCCATGTCGGCCTCGTGTGAAAAGTGCTCCCAGCGCGCCGTCACGGCAGGCGTTCCGACACCGGGATTTCATGCGCAGCGGCACTCATTTTCCCGTGCCGTCGCGGGTCACGCGGTGCCAACTCTGCCAACCGGAGTGCTCGGAATCGCCGCGAGCTCTTCCTGCAACCTGGCAAGTTCCGCTTCCCCGAGGCTCTCGCGCTCTAGCAGAGATCTGGCCCCCCGCTCAAGCACGCCACGGCCGCCCGTCAGCACCGCGGTAGCCCGATCGAAGGCCACGCCCAGCGCCTCGCGGACGGCACAGTCGATCTCGCGGGCAGTCGCTTCGCTGAAACGGTGCTCACTACTGGACCAAGGGACGCCGGGGAACAACAGTTGCCTCTCGCTCTCGTAGGTCATGAGGCCGAGCTTTTCATGCATGCCATAGCGCATCACGATGGCACGAGCCATATCGGTCGCCTTCGCCAGATCGTCGGCCGCGCCCGTGGAGGGCATGCCGAAGACGAGCAGCTCCGCAGCGCGGCCGCCGAGAAGCACCGCCATCTTGCTCTCGAGCTCATCCCGACCCATCAGAAACCGATCTTCCGTCGGCCGCTGGATGGTGTATCCCAGGGCGCTGATCCCGCGCGGGATCACGGAGACCTTCTGCACCGGATCCGTTCCGGGCAGTGCCATTGCCACGAGCGCGTGGCCCATTTCATGGTACGCAACGGTTTTACGCTCGCGTGGATTGAGCACGCGGGTCTTCTTCTCGAGACCCGCCACGAGGCGCTCGATCGCGGCCATCAGATCGGCCAGACCGACCGCATCGGCACCTCGTCGGGTTGCGAGTAGCGCCGCTTCGTTCACCAGGTTTGCCAGGTCAGCGCCCGCAAAGCCCGGCGTCATGGCCGCGATCTTATCCAGGTCAGCATCGGCGGCGAGCCTGACCTTGCGGGCATGTACCCGCAACACCTCGCGCCGACCGCGAAGATCAGGCCGGTCCACGAGCACCTGCCGATCAAAGCGTCCGGCCCGCAGCAGCGCCGGATCGAGAATCTCCGGCCGGTTCGTCGCGGCGAGAATGATCACGCCCACGGATGGATCGAAGCCATCCATTTCGGCGAGGAGCTGATTCAGGGTCTGCTCCTTCTCGTCGTGTCCGCCCAGCCCGTATGCCCCGCGCGCCCGCCCGAGAGCATCCAGCTCGTCGATGAAGATGATGGCCGGAGCGCTCGCGCGCGCGTGCTCGAAGAGATCGCGCACGCGCGCGGCACCCACCCCCACGAACATCTCCACAAACTCAGCCCCGTTCGTCGACAGGAACGCCACCCCCGCCTCGCCCGCAAGAGCCCGCGCCAGTAGCGTCTTGCCGGTTCCCGGCGGCCCGACCAGCAATACGCCCTTCGGGATCCGAGCTCCCAGCCGACCATAGCGGCCCGGGTCCTTCAGAAAATCGACGACTTCCTTGAGCTCCTCCTTCGCTTCATCAACGCCCGCGACGTCCGCAAAGGTCACTCCGGTGCTGCGCTCCATCATTACCTTCGCGCGCGTCCTGCCGATCGACTGGAACCCGGCGACGCCTTGCTTCCCTGCCATTCCCCGTATGAGGAAGTACCACACCCCGGCGAACATCAATACGGGCAGAACCCAGCCGAGAATTTCCTGCAGCCAGCCGCTCGAGTACGTGCGCGTGAACGGCACATTGAAACGCGAGAGCCGTTCGGCGAGATCCGGCTCCAACCGGTTTGCGGAGATGATCCGCTTCCCTTGCGCATCAGCTGTCTTCAAATAGCCACGGATCTCCCGGTCCGACACCACCACGCGCTCAATTCGTCCGGCAGCGAGCTCACGCTCAAGCTCGCTGTAGGGTACGACTCTGACCAGTTCCGTCTGGCTCCAGAAAACCTGCAGCAGGACCATGAGCGCGATGGCACCGAGGATGTACGCGGCGTTCCACAGCGTCTGCTTCTTGGTCATCGAACTGTGCCCCGGTCAATTCCGGATGGTTTGCTAGAAGACATATCTGCCGGGCTGCGCGGCGCTGCCCCGGACGCGGCGTACGGATCGAGCCCTCACCGGGCTGCGGAACCCGGGCGGTTTTGCGATCAACACATCGCAGTCGAGCACGTCGAGAAGGCGTTCCGCCGTATGCCCGATCACAGCGCGCTTGAGAAATGAGCGTGACACGGCACCCATAGCCACGATGCCCGCTGACTCCGCACGCACTAGTTGGGGCAACGATTCCGTGACATAGCCATCGGTCACGCGAGTACGCCCCTTCGGTACCCCATGGCCTCGCGCGAGCTCGCGCACGCGCACGTCGACGCTCTCGCAGTATGCGGACTGCGCGTCGGGCTGCGCCACTTCGGGGATGTGCCACAGCGACGGGGTCGCACGTACGATATCCTCCCACGGGGTACGTGCGTGGAACAGCAGCAGCTTTCCTGCGAGTGCCTTCGCCACCACGCTCGCCGCGTCGACAATCGCGTCATCGAGCGCAGCGGGCTTGGCGTGCGCATGCAGCGGATCTACGGCGGCAATCATGCACGCATCCGCATAGGGCTTCGTAGACTTGATGAGCAGCAATGGGCATGGGCACGTCTCGATCAGCTTGAAATCGGTCTGCGTCAGTAAGCGGCGGGCAGCCACTCCCTTGCGCGTGGACTGCACGATCAACAGATGCGGTCTGTGCCTCAGGACCTGCCTGACAATGCCCTCATGGGCGGGATAGTCCCAGCGCACGCTGCTGCGCACCCTGATTCCCTGCTCGCGCAGGCGCTCTGCGGAGCGCTCGATCTGGCGATGCCGCTGGTCGACAATCTCGCGGATGTCTGCCTCCACACCGCGCGAACCGAAGCGACCCGGGCGTCCGATGTCCGGGTCGAAGACGCAGTGGAAGAGCTCCAGCTCGGCATCGAGTGCGCAGGTCAGACGCACCGCCTTGCTCATCGCGCTGGCGTCGGCGCCGCTCGGTGCCGCGACGGCGAACATGATGCGATCCCAGCTCATTCTCGGGACACCCATCCCTCTCGGCTGAACGCTTTGCCACCCTGATCCATTCCTCGCAGCTGAGGAATACGCGGAAATGCGGATGTCGCGGACCCGAGAGCAGATGACATTCTGAGCCCAGCGGAAAGGATCGCGAGGGTGCTGATGCGTGGCAAACCCGTATGGCGTACTCGCGCGGAGATAAGGTATATGGCCTTATGCGGATGGTAGGGGCGTTGTTCGGATCCGGTACGTGCATTTAATTTCTAGAGAGTGAGCGAGCGATGCGCATCCGAATTGTCGTTGCGAGTCAAGCGGACGTGACGTTCTACGACACGCAACACATCGCGGATAAGCTCGAGGTGACGGGGCGACTCACCGACCCACTGGCTCACTTGCACGATCGCGACTTCAAGTCAGACCGACCCGGACGCTTCTCCGACCATGGTCCGCTCGCCGGCGGGCGTCGAGGCGCCACGGCAGGTCACGGGACGGGCGGTGAACGGCGACCCCGCAAACACGAAGCCATCATTTTCGCCCAGAAGATAGCCACTGAGCTCGAGCAGGCACATCAGGCCGATCGTTTCGATCGGCTGATCGTCATGGCCGAACCGGGCTTCCTGGGTGTGCTGCGCAAGGCATTGCCGAGCTCACTGAGCTCGGCCGTCATCGCCGAAGTGGCCAAAGATCTCGCCCATCAGCCCGAAAGCGTGGTGCGCGCCCATCTTCCGCCCGAGGCCTTTCGCACCGGGGTATGACGTACGGGCGCAGCGTTCGAGATGAGACTCGCCTTGCGTTTGCGCGCTTACCTTTAGCCTCAAATGAGCAGCCACGGAGTATTCGAGTCGATCTATTCACACGGGTTCTGGCGGATCGCGGTGTGCACGCCGTGCGTGGCGATAGCCGAGCCCGCCGCCAACCTCCAGCGCACGCTCGCGCTGGCGCGGCGCGCCGTCGATTGCGGAGCGGCGCTGGCATTTTTCCCCGAGTTGGGACTGTCAGGCTATTCGATCGAGGATCTAGCGCTTCAAGATGCGCTCCTGGATGCGGCTGAAGACGCCGTCGCCGAACTCATCGAGGCGAGTCGCACCGTGCGCGCGCTACTGGTTGCGGGTGCGCCGTTGCGCTCCGAGGGGAAGCTGTTCAACTGCGCGGTGGTCGTTCATGCGGGCACGCTACTCGGTGTCGTGCCGAAGACCTATCTGCCCAATTACCGCGAGTTCTACGAAAAGCGGCAGTACGCCTGCGCCGCCGATGCGCTCTCTGACACGATTAACGTTGCCGGGCGGCGCGCGCCGTTCGGCAATGACCTGCTCTTCGAATCATCGCTGTGCCCGAATCTGGTCCTGCACGTCGAGATCTGTGAGGACCTGTGGGTACCGGTGCCTCCCAGCAGCTATGCCGCGCTCGCCGGTGCCACGGTGCTCACCAATCTCTCTGCCAGCAATGCGACGATCGGCAAGGCCGAATTTCGCAAGCTCCTGTGTACCTCGCAGTCGGCAAAGTGTGTCGCCGCGTATGCCTATGCCGCGGCCGGTTATGGGGAGTCCACGACGGACCTGGCGTGGGACGGGCACGCCATCATCTGCGAGAACGGCGAGCTGCTCGCGGAGTCCGAGCGCTTCACCTACGAGCAGGCGCTCACGACGGCTGATATCGATCTCGAGCGTCTGCGCCAAGAGCGCATGCGCCTGACCAGCTTCCATGACTGCGTGCAAACCCATCGCGAATGCGTTCGCCGTATGCGGCGCATACCGGTGCCGCTTGAGCCGCCGCGCGGGGTGGTACCGTTGCAGCGAGCCATCGCACGCTATCCGTACGTTCCGAGCGACCCCACGACGCTCGATGATCGCTGCAGAGAGGCCTATAGCATCCAGGTACAGGGGCTCGTCCGCCGCATGCAGGCGACCGGCATAGACAAGCTGGTCATCGGCATCTCCGGCGGGCTCGATTCGACGCAAGCACTGCTCGTGGCCGCGCAGGCCGTGGATATCCTCGGCCTCCCGCGTGCCAATATCGTCGCGGTAACGCTGCCCGGATTTGCAACGAGCCAGCGCACGCATGCAAATGCCCTCGAGCTGATGCGCCTACTGCAAGTCACCGCGTTGGAGATCGACATCCGCCCCTCTGCAACCCAGATGCTGCAAGACATCGATCACGGCTACGCGCGCGGCGAGCCGGTGTATGACACCACATTCGAGAACGTGCAGGCCGGCGAGCGCACCTCTCATCTCTTCCGACTTGCCAACCAGCGTGGCGGTCTCGTCGTTGGGACGAGCGATCTTTCAGAGCTCGCCTTGGGCTACACCACCTATGGGGTCGGCGATCATATGTCCCATTACGCGGTGAACGCCTCCGTACCTAAGACGCTGATTCAGCATCTGATCCGCTGGGTCGCACGGCGCGGACAGGTCGAGGCGGACGTTGCGCGGATCCTCGAGGACATTCTGCTCACGCGCATCAGCCCGGAGTTGGTTCCGGCCGAGCATGCCGGCGGGCGATCACCATCTGCGGAAGCCACCGTGGGGCCTTATGCATTACAGGATTTCAATCTGTATTACCTGAGCCGCTTCGGTTATCGGCCTAGCAAGGTCGCCTTTCTGGCGCATCACGCATGGTCGCGCCGAGAGCGTGGCACGTGGCCGCCCTCAATTTCCCCTGCTGAGCGGCATGAATATGATCTGGCGACCGTGAAGCACTGGTTGGGAGTATTCCTGCAGCGCTTCTTTCAAGCGCACCAATTCAAGCGCTCCGCCCTGCCGAACGGCCCCAAGGTCGGGTCCGGGGGCTCACTGTCACCGCGCGCTGACTGGCGCGCGCCAAGTGATGCGCGAGCGGACGTGTGGCTCGAAGAACTGCAACGCAACGTCCCTTGACGAGGGCTTGCAAGAGGTCGTCCGAAATCGGTCAACAGGGCGGCGCGGGGCTCACAAGAGCAGCCCCCGCCTGGCAGAAAATCATTCTGGACGTCGACCAGAAAGAGGGCGTCGCCGGCCCGCGGTCGGTAGGAATTGACAACGGCGCTGCGTGTGTCACTCATAGTGATTATGCTTGGCCGGCCCTTGACGCGGAACCGGTTCGGTTAGGGCACAACGAGCACATCGCCCGGTGCGTGGTATGCGATTCGTACCGCCACACTCCCGAGTGTAGCGGTGAATTGCTCACGCTGAGGGTGCTCATGCTTGCCGACTATGATCAGATCCGGCCGGTATCGGTCGATCTCTGCGAGCACCGCGCTGACCGGCTCTCCGCAGACAAGATGTGCATGCAGGCGCTGTCCCGAGGCAGCCGCTTCATACAGCACCTCATCGAGGAAGCCTTGCGCCATGTTGCGCACCTCGTCCATCCTCGATCGTATCGCAACTTCGGAGACGCCCCGTTTGCGTACGCGTTCCAGGTAGGGCACGTCGTAGGCGTGAACAACGTGACAATCGCCTTCCCGTAGAAGGGAAGTAGCCCAGAGCACCACACGGCGTGCCGCGTCGCCGGAACATTCGACTGCGGCAAGGGCAACGGTGTAGGGTCCCAGGCCAGGCTTGCGGACGATGAGCACCGGAGAACCGGCAAACGCGATGAGCTTCAGCGCCGTACCTCCCAGGAATGGCGCCATGGTCCGGGAGTCGTGCTCACCGCGCGCGCCGGCCACGATGAGGTGCGGCTCGGTGTCGGCAACAGCAGACCGGAGCACCCGGCTCGCCCGTCCTATTCGGGTCTCGCCTCGTGCGTGAATCCCGAAGGTCTTCTCGAGGAACGCAAGTTCATCTGTAAGCGCCTGCTCCGCGTGCTCGGTAACCGCGCGATAATGATCGGCAGCAGCTGGCGATGATCCCGAGAAGAGATTCCAGTCCGGCCGGGCGTGAATCAGGTGCAGATACGCATCGTTTTGCTTCGCGAGCTGCCCCGCCCTACACACTGCAAGGTGAGCCGCCCCGGAGAAATCGCTAGCGACCAAAATCCGCCTCACAATCTTCGCCTCGGGTCGCTCGATTGCAGGGACCTCGCTCATGGCCGCATCAGGCGTTCCGTTCGCTGTTCGCTGCGAATCGAGCCGGCAATATTTGTCAGTTGTTGAGCCATCCTCTCGAGCACGTCGTCCAGCGCCAATACCCCCACCAGCTCCCCATGCTGGCCGACGACCGGCACTCGCCGCACGCCTGCATCACGCATGAAGCTCAGCGTTGCATCCAGCGAGCCGTCTTCCGCCACGAGCAACGGATTTCGAGTCATCACGTCGCCCACCTTCAGCGAGCGCGGCTCGACCTCACGTGCGACGACCGACACGACGATGTCCCGATCGGTGAGAACTCCCACCACCCTCCTCGGACCGGCATCGCCGCCCGACTCGGTCACGATGAGACAGCCGACATGTTCCTCGCGCATCAGCCGCGCTGCCGTAGTGATGTCCTGGTCGGGCTCGATCGAAATCACCTTGCGCTGGCACAGGCGGCCAATATCAGGCACGTGACTAACTATGTCCGTGGACATGCAAGAGCACCTCCTCAGAGCAATAATCCCTGGAAAGTCAGGCTGCCTGACCCGGCCATCGGAGGAATCGTGACTAGTACGTAGGGTCTCTCCGCAGCTACCGTACCGACCGGGTGCTCCAGTTGCGCAGCCGCCGCAGGCACGCCGCGCACAGATATTCGTCCTTGGTATCCGCTTCCGCCAGAGAATTGCTGAAGTGCATCACGCAGCGCGGATTCTCACAGTGCCCGAGCCCGACGGCATGGCCTAGCTCGTGGAAGATCTCTTTCATCGCCCGTGTCATGAACGTGCCCGCAGTTGCACCCGCGCGCAGCCGGAACAACGACACAACTGCCGTGCCGCCGCCCACCTCGGCCATGCCGAAGACGAAATTCAGCTTAGCGGCGTAGCAGTCACCGTCGGTGAGCCCGAGCACCGGTCGCTCTGCCGCAAGTGCCACGTGCTCGAGGAGCCGCTCGGCCCTGAACTGGTGGCGGCGTAGGTCGTACGAATGACGCGGCCGCAGCACAGCAGGCTTAAGCTCCACCTTCACGTCACGGGATCGCAACGCTGCGGTGATCTGCCCCAGTGCCATAGTGTCAATGGGTTGAATAGGCAAGAGCGCCAGGGCCCGGACAGGCAGACGGCGCCCCCGCGATCCGCGGCACGGGTCACGCACCATGAGCAGCCGCTCACTATCCTCGCGCACGCGAGCGCGTCTATACGGACTATTGCGATGTTGGCCCGTTCATTCGATCGCGACAGCTTCACGCGTCTCTGCTGGCTGAGCGGTGGTACGTCAAGCGAGGGACGACGCAAAAAACGCAGGCGGACCCCCAATCGAAGATGGGATCACTCGTTTTGAGCCGCGAGATCTCGGACCGCTGCATTCTCGACGATAAGATCCTCCGCCGGGAGGCCTTCGACTTCAGGAGCGCCTTCCTCATCCTCTGTCGTATCCTGCCAAGCTTCTTGTGGCGCCCGGAACGGCTCAAGTGGTGCGGCCCAGTCCTTCGCCCTCATATCCGTCTCCGAATAGCCGAGATCATCGACTTCGACGTCATCAACCGGTCCGGTCCAGTCTTCCGGCGGCTCCGCCAGCCCCAGGGGCAACGTGGCCCAGGACTCTTCGTCTATCTCATCGAGTTCGCCGTCAAAGGTCTGTATCTCGATCGTATGCGACGGCTCATCGTAGCCCGTCACCTGAAAGGTCTCGCCCTTATCCCAACGCAGATACCATTGACCGATCCGTGCTTCGCCTACGCCCGTGTTCATGCCCCACCTCATTGTTCCAGAGCCATCGCCCATATACACAATGCACTCACCAGGATGAGCAGGAAATAAGAGAAAATGCGGACCCACGCTGGACGATGCGGGGAAAGGCGACGCTGCGGTGCGCGCGATACCCCCTAGGTTCAATGCACGCACCGGATTCGCGCCGAGGCGGCCGTCAAGCGTGTCGCCGGTGTCCGCGCGGTAGCTAACGATCTGGCCGTTCGCGCACCGCTCGGCGGCACGCCTACCGATCCTGAGATTGCCCGCGGCGCGGTCGCGGCACTCAAGCGGGATCTAGCGCAGGTCGCAGAAGACATCAAAGCCCTGGTACACGAGGGACACGTGGCGCCCGAAAGGCACGGTTGAATGGCATTTCCAGCGGGAGCGGGCGGAGCACGCCGTGCGCAGCGTACCGGGCGTCATCACGTGCGCAATTCACTTCGCCTGAAACCCCGACTGGCGCCAGCCGAAATCAAGCGTCAAGACGTCACGCTCCCGCTCGGCCACTGATCGAGTGACGCGCGGTCATGTGGTGGCGCGGGTGCAGTTCCTACGCAGCCAGTCCGCAAGTTGGTGCTCGCTCAGTGAACCGTCGGCAACCGCAACCATGGTGAGCACTTCGTCTTCTTGCGTGGGCTCGAGTGCATGGCCGTTCAGGAAGAGGAACGCGCGCGTCGCAAGCAGCGCAGTGCGCTTATTGCCGTCTATGAACGGATGATTCTTGGCGAGGCCAACGCAAAGCGCTGCAGCCAGTTCAAACAGCGTACTCTTGGGTTCATATGCGAACCGATTACGCGGACGATCAAGTGCGCTCTCGAGCAGGCCAAAGTCGCGAATCCCAGCGAGACCGCCGAATTCATATATCGCCTCATCGTGGATGGCCGTAACCACGGCCGTCGCGAGCCACTTCGGGTGCTTCACCGCTTGGCAAGCGCATGCATCGCATTGCGATGGCGACGCATGTAGTCGCGCGTCGACTCGATCGCCTTGGCGAAGTCTGGATCGTACGGCGTAAGACGAATCCCGTCCGGCGTTCTCACCGCGAACAGTTCATCCCCTTCCGCCACGCCGAGCGACTCGACGACGTCCTTGGTAAGAATGATTCCCAGAGAATTTCCTACCTTGCGAACCTTGACGGGCGCAGCCATGGCACTTCCTCCAGGTGAGGGCTCACAGGATGTAAGTTATAACGTATGTTATACGCGCATACAAGCCCTCGCGTAAAGATCAGGCCCTGAGACTTGTCGGGCCGACGTTGGACGCCACACTGGGGCGTGACACGGGTTCGAATCCCGTAGGGAGCGTCAATAAAATCAAGGTCTTGTTCATTACACGACCCTTCACCGACTAGCTTCGTAAAGTCTTCGTATAGTTCATGTCCGCCTTGGAGCGAGCCTTGGACGTCATTACCACAACGATCGAGCGAAGGTGGCTCGCGGAGATCGTCGCTGGCACCAAGCGAGTCGCATACAAGGAGATCAGACCCTACTGGACCAATCGCCGCAGGAAGGTCCGTACACCCTTCGGGCTGGTTCTCCGGAATGGGATAGACCGCGTCACGCCCAATCCTGGGGGCGCCCACTCAAGGGGACGCATGCGCTCCACATCGCGCGCATCTTGAAGGTCGAGCACTGGGACAGAAGGCGGTCACGACCACGGTAGTGCCGGCACCCGCCCTCCCCCCGGCGGCGCCGGGCTCGGCCTCAGCCCCTGCCGACCGGCAGGGCGGTGCGGTTTATTTGAGCAGACCCTTGAGTTGGTCCTCGAGCTTCTGCTGCAGCTCCTGCTTGTGCTTGTCAAGCTGTTGCTGCACCTGCGCCTTGGCGATCCCCTCCAGATCCGGGCGTACCTTCGGGTCCGTCATGGTCCCCGTGATCGTCAGCGGAATATCTGCGAGAAGCCTTCCGCTCGCCGCCGCAGTGGGCGCGATCTTCACAAGGCTAGCCTTTACCTGATAATCGATTGCGCCGGTGACCAGGTTCGTCGTGCCCTGCCCGGCAACGCGCAGGTTCTGCGAAGCGACGTTCAGGTCCTTGGTGGTTGCCACGCCATTGACGATTTCGGCGGAGGCCTTGAACGAATCAAACTTGGTGCGGCCACTGCTGGAGCCGCCGGGCGGCGCCTGTTTCTGGATTAGGGCGATTGCGCGGTTGATCTCGAACCACAGGTCGATGCCCTCGACAGCGCCGTTGTCCAGGTGCGCCGCGACGTGCC
This sequence comes from uncultured Steroidobacteraceae bacterium, assembly GCA_964489185.1. Classification (GTDB taxonomy): domain Bacteria; phylum Pseudomonadota; class Gammaproteobacteria; order Steroidobacterales; family Steroidobacteraceae; genus 13-2-20CM-66-19. The sequence goes on from CAZAXR010000039.1 coordinate 24,350, forward strand.
CATTGAGGGACCTCAGCACGGCATCACCCCCGCTGCCGCGGGCGGTGAGACTGGAGGTGATCGTGCCGTGTCCCGAGAGACGCTGTGATTTGGCAAAGTCCTTGAGCAGCTGCGCCACGTCTACGCCGGTGAGGCTCTGCTCGAGGTTGCTCGCCAGGACCGGCCCGCGGTCATCGAACGTCACGTCTCCGGAATACTGCCCGCCGTAGAGCTTGGCGGTCAGCGACGCGATATGCGTCACGCCGTCCTTGGCCTGCAGCTTCATGTGCCCGTCGGTCACGCGCACACCGGCGAACGTGGCAGCACCCAGCGCGAACGTGCCGTTCATCTCGAGGCTCTTGAGCACGTCGGTCGGCGCCTTGCCCTTGGCGGCGGCCGGCGCAGCGGGCTTCGGAGCATTTTCCGGCGGCCGGTAACGGTCGATGTCGATCTGATTCAGTGTCAGGTCGAAGTCCATCGCCTTGGTGTCGAGACTGGTGATCGCAGCGCTGCCGCGCAGCTGCGAGTCATCGAGCTGCACATCGAGCTTGCTGACACCGACCCGCTTGTCCCCGTAGGCAAAGTCGCCGCTGGACGCGAGCTTGCTGAACGCCTTTGCGTCACGGGTCTTCGGCGGTGCGATGCCGAGCTGACTCATGAGCTGACGCGGAGACACCGGATCGAGTTTGAACGAGCCTGCGAAACTCGGCGCGTCGACAACGTTACTGCCCTTGAGAGTGCCGCTGAGAACTGCGGCACCCAGCTGTGCCTTCACACTCGCCACGCTCAGGGTCTGTGCGCTGAGGTCCAGCTCCACCTGCGGGGCGGAGAATTTCCACGGCACCCGGGGAGCTCCGGCCCCAGGGCTGAGCGTGCCCTCAAGTTCCATCGGAGCCAGCCGGTAGCGGCTGTGGGCGGGCTCGAGCGTCAGCGCAAATTGGCCGGCGATCTCCATCGGCTGCGCACCTGCGCTCGGTGTAAAATCGAGCTTCACCTTGATGGGCACCTCGACCCCGTCCGCGACGCGCCCGACGTTCAGATTGACATGCTCGGCCACCATGTCCTGGTAGCTGACGCGGCTGTCTCGGATCACGATGCCGGCGAGGTCGCGCAGCGCCGCCGCACCCGCGCCTCCCGTTGACTGCGGTGTCGCACTGTTCTCGGCCGACTGCCAGTTGCCCCTGCCGGATGCGTTCTTCCGCAGGCGCAGGTCAAGTCCATCCACTTCCACGCGGCCGATCTCCAGCTGCTTGCGCAGCAGCGGCAACAGCCGGACGCGCAGCGCCGCGTGTCTCACGGCAGCGAACGGCTCGCCATCAAAGCCCGACGGGTTGCCGAGGCTCGCTGGACCAAGCTCCAGCGCGATCCACGGAAAGACCGAGAGCCTGATCTCCCCAGGCAGAGCAAGTTCTCGGCCGGTGGAATTCCTGACGGCCCGTGCGATGCGGTCTTTGTAGTCGTTGGGGTTAACAAACACCCGGACAGCGACGAGAACGATCATCAGCAGGGCAACGAGGCCGCCCAGGGCGAGGGCGACGAGTTTCAAGATCCGCATCGGCGGTGTCCTCCCCGAAACTATCGCGACCCTTACTTTAGCCCAAGCCACTTTGCCTCGTTGGGCCCCTGCCGGTGGTGAGTCTTCGCGGCGACGCGCTTAACACTATTGTTCTGAGCCTGAACCGCCTGAGAAATGAGGCGCTTCGCGGCAGGCGGAAGAAGTGTGCAGGTTGCACCCGCCGGGTCGGCTCATGCCATTGGACGCCATCTGGGGCGGCCACGCTGATTGCCGATTCCCGGTGGGGGTAGTTTCGACACAGTGGTCCATATGGCCGTCTTAGCACCGTCGTGATCTACGATCGCGACGCCTGCATCGAGCGCATCGAGTCGCCAATGCATCGACTGGTAAAATTGAGTCGTCTTCGCAGCATCCGACCCCCACTCAGATCCATGTCAGTCGACCGTCACTGCCGTGTACCAGATCGGCGTCGGACCCCGCTGGATCGATATCCTCCCTCGGATCGACGGAGTTAGGTTCCAGGCTGCGAATGCTCGACGTCTGGTGCCCGTATCTCTCGCGATAATCTCATTGCCAACCAGCGGGCGAGTGGCCGTGCACAGGGGCTCGCTGACGTCGAGCGGCTCACGGGCCGAACTCGATCGCGCGATGACGCTGGCAGGCGACAATGAAACGCGCCTGCGATTGGAGTTGTGAGCGCCATGGCGCCACCTGTTTCCATCAAGGTAACCTGAGCTGCGGAATATCTCGCGCCGTTTGTCGGACGTTCGGCAAGCAGCACGGCATAGGTCCGAACATCCTCGCGGAGCACACAGCCAGTGCGCGTCGATCGCTCTCTCAAGGCTGTAACACGGGGTCGAATCCCGTAGGGAGCGCCATATAATTATAATGAAATCAATATCATAGAGACCGTAACGCTAAGCGTCATTGAGGAATTGGACGCTCTGCTTTTCTGACGCGAGCGCGACCGTTGTCGACCGATGAGAGACTTACCGGTACCTAGTCAGCGGCATTCGGTTTGTACCACCCGATCACCATAGCTCCGGTCTGGTGCAGCCAGCCCTGCTCGGGCATCCAACTGCAGAACATGACGCGGCGCCAGAGCTTGTCGTCCCGTGGCTCCCACCAGCATTCACCGTCGGTCTGTCCCGCCTTCTGCACCACGCGTGTCAGAGTGTTGGCGGACGAACCGCCGGGAATCACGAATTCCACGACATCGCCGACATGCAAACTCAGCCCCTGCCGGTTGAGGACCCCGTGAGGATTCGCGGTATTGGGCGGCCCACAACAGAGCGTGCGGACAACCACCACGCTACCGTCCACGATCTGGGAGTCGCTCACACCAGTGGTTGTCAGCGACTCGTGGACACCGTGGCTTGCGAGAATGTCCGTGCGGGTCATTACCTCGACAACCTCGGCGACGTGCAACGTGCCGGGCTCACCGAGTTTACCCGCCGAAGTCGAGCAGGCGCTCATGACGCACAACGCGATAACCCAGACAGGCAGCAACAAGCGCTGGCCGCGCACGGCCCCTGTTCTTGATGTGCTCACGGATGCTGCCCTCCTGGCTCTAGGGATCGTAGCCCAGCCAGCCGAACTTCATGGCCGTCACGGCTTTCGGATTGGAAGGGTCCCTTGGAAGTCCTGCTTGAGGATGCGAAGAGAGACAATATCGTTCGACAATAGACGCCAGACATGGCCCCCCCGTTTCTTGAATTGTTGCCAGAGCGAACCGCCGCGCCGACATTCCTAACCATTGTGAAGGATACGCTGGGCTCCGTGTGCCCCGCTTACAGGTCGCTTACAGATGAAGTTAGCGACTCCGCAAAGCGCTGGCGGACAGCGTGTCCGCGGCCCTCAAGTGAGGATCCCGCGCTTGAGCAGGCACGCGCAGTAGCAAATGGCGCCTAACTGGAAGACCACCTTCGCGAATTCCTCTCCGCTCGAGTAGCTGCCGAAGCCTGCCTCAATCTGTGTCTGTTGGAAGAGCCAGATGCCGAGGAGATAGGCCGCAAGGGCGGCGATGAACCAATAGAGGGCCAGCCTTCTGAGCCGCACCAGCGACAGCCCGGCAGCCAACGTGAGGGCCGAATCCAGTGCGGAAAACGCGAAGTACCGTGCGCCGAAGCGGTTCAGATAGTCGTGTACGCCGGGGCCAGATTGGTGCCGGAGAGCACCAGAGTGTGAGCGAGCCACGGAATCACGGCGAGCAGCAGACAGCCGACGAAGATGACCCACACCAGTGCAGGTCGCGTGTGCAATCCGGTTGATGACGCCATCCAGGTGCCGCGGCGCGTGTCACCTCACGTGCATAGCCTGGGACCATGCTCCCGGTCCAACACCGGGTCAGCTGCTACGGCAGACAGAGGGAGCGCCGCAGCGCCCCCTCCCGGAGTCGGCTATTCGTGCTCCCCGCGGTGCTCGTCGTCGAAAGCACTCTCCCGCACCGAGCGTGCCACGATGCGGTGAGTCGCCGCGGTCGGATGGATGCCGTCCCAGAACAGGAACTGCCAGGGCCGCGAGCACACCGCGCCTTCAACGACGCCGAAGCGCAGGCACGGGTCGGTTACGTCCGTCAGGCCGAACGCGGCCGGGTGGGCGATGATCGCCATCACCAGGGCGTTGTCGTCGTAGCGCGCGATGTGTATGCCAGGCAGGCCCTGGAGCTGGGTGACCGCCTGGTCCAATCCCGCATTGAACGCCGCGCTCAGCTGCTGGGCGGCCCCGATTGCGGCCGGCCCGAGCGCCGCCACGGCGGGCGCGTGCGAGACGTCCGGGGCTGTAAAAATGAGGAAGTTCCGCGCCCCGGAGCTGGCCAGCGACGCCACGTTGTCGCTGATGCCGGTGATCGCCCCGGCGATGATGGCACCCGCGGCCGCCTCACCGTCGGCCGGAGTCGCCGCGGTCGCCAGCGCCGTCAGCGCATCGCGCAGATCATCACCACCGATCCACAACACATGCAGCGGTCTGGCGCACGCCAAACCTCCGAAGTTCGAAAGATACAGCGACACCTGCGCGGTCAGATCGAACGAGCCGGTGCCGCCGCGGGCCCGGGCACCGCCGACCGCGTAGTTAGTGAATGCCCCGGGACGGACGAACGCGGGTGCGCCGCTGGCTGGAGACTCCAAGCCGAGGGCGAGCACCTCAGCCCAGGTGAGACCGTTGCTGAAGGTGTGGCTCGCGTACGGCGCATCGGGTATCGGGCTGAAGGGCGGTGTGGAAATCGTTCCCGTTGCGGCGTAGGCGTTACCGGGGTCGGTAAGGCTGTCGCCGAACGCGACGAAACGGTTGTTGCAGCCGTGCGCCTGTGCAAGGGACGCAAAGGCAAACGCCAGCGCCAACGCAAACCAGCGACCGATCGTATGCATAAGGACTCCCTGGATGAATGTGCCGGTCAGTCATGCGGCCTGCGGCTCTCGGACTGTCATATTCCGGTCAGGAGCACGCGATGGCTGCAGGGAGCATGTTCGCGCGTGGCGCGACTACCGCAGTCACAGTTCACTTACAGATTGCACCCACGGGCGGGTCGCCGGGGGCGCCTCATGCCGCAATCAGACGCAGGTAGGCGTGATAGGTGACCCAGCCGAGCGCTGCTCCCGGCGGGACGTCGATCAGGTAGTGCTGCTTGGTCAGCACGCAGCTCAGCCCGATTAACACGGGAAACACATAGATTGCCGGTCCGAGCGGCTGCGCGAGGTGCAGCGCGGTGAGCATCGCCACCGAGGTGTGCATGCTCGGGAAGCTGTTGGTGGGGGCATCGAAGCGCTGCACGAGGGCGAGAAGGCGCTCGGAAAGCGAGCCTCCGGCGCCGCCGTAGCGCCACGCGGGGGGCGTCCGTACCGGCAACAGCAGAAAGAACACCGCCTGCAGGACCAGTAACAGCATGTAGCTGCAGGCGACACGATTGAACTGCTCAGACGACTTCATGACCCAGTTCACGTACAGGATCGCCGGGTAATAAAGAAAGCTGTAGACCCATACCCACTCCGGCAGATACGGGATGAGCTCGTCCAATCGCGTGGGCCACTGGCGCGGCTGGAAGAACCGGTGCCGCTGGCACCAGAAATACACCTGGTAGCCGCCAATGATGAGCACCACGCTCAGGAGCAGGTTGATGCAGCGCTCGGCCAAGCTCACTCGCGGCTCCTCTGCCGTAAGGTGTTGGTGTCAGGGATGTTGAAATAGCCCGCGGGCCGGTCCGCTTACACCTCGCTCACAGTCGGAAACCTGACGCCTTCAGGACCGCCACTTGTAACAAAGATGTAAGTGCCCGCAAGCACTACGCGGCGCAGCATGTCAACACCGTGAATCTTCTTTCACACGCCCGAGTCGGCGCCTATGCTGGGGTCCCCGGCACCAGAACTGGGCGTGCCCCCGTGGCAACGAAGAGACCGCTCGCCAAGCTGACCCGGCCCGCGGCGGGTACCGCGCACTCGCGCGCGCGGCTGTTTGAGCTGCTGGACCGGGCGAACGCCCCGCCGGTCGTGTGGATTTCCGGACCACCCGGTTCGGGCAAGAGCACCCTGGTTGCCGACTACACCGCGCGCCGCGCCACCGAGTGCCTGTGGTACCAGGTCGACCGGGGCGATGCCGACATAGCCTCCTTCTTCCACTACCTGTCGCAGGCCGCGCGCGAGCACGGCGAGGAGTTCGACGCGCTGCCGCGCTTCGAGCCGGCGTACCTCGGCAACATCGAGGCGTTTGCGCGCAGTTATTTCCGCGAGCTGTTCAACCAGCTGAAGGCGCCGTTCCTGGTATTCGACAACTGCCAGGACGCCGGCGCGGATGCACCGCTCCTGGCAGTCCTGCGCGAGGGCATCAATGAGCTGCCCGAGAGCGCCCGGCTGTTTGTCATCAGCCGCAACGCTCCTCCGGCTGGATTTGCGCGCCTGCAGGCCCGCGGGCGTCTGGAGACGCTCGGCTGGAACGACCTGCGCCTCACCCTGGACGAGGCACGCGGCATCGCGCGGGCCCGCAACGCCTCGCTGCCGGACGCGGAGCTGCAGCGCCTGTACGAGCGCACCCAGGGATGGGCCGCGGGGCTGATCCTGCTCTTGCAGACGCACGCCACCGACCCGGGCAGCAATGCGGAGCACGCGGGCGAGACACCGGCCGTGATCTTCGATTACCTGGCCGAGGAGTTCTTCCAGCAGTTCGATCCGGACGTGCGTGAGTCGATGCTGCGGGTCGCCTACCTGCCGCAGATCAGCGAATCCATGGCGGAGGGGCTCGGCATTTCTCCGGGTGCGCGCGCGGAGCTGGCGGCCCTGGCCCGCAGCCAGTTCCTGGTGACGACCGTGGCCGCAGCACCCCAGCCGATCTTTCAGCTGCATCCGCTGCTGCGCGACTTCCTGCAGGCCCGCGCCGAGCAGACCGGTACGCCCGCCGAGAAGGACTTGCGCAAGCGCATGGCCGCTGACGTGCTGGCTTCCCACGAGCACTTCGATGCGGCGTGCGCGCTGCGCATCAGCCTGCACGACTGGGAGGCGCTCGCCGCGCACATCCGCTCCCAGGCAGAGTCGCTGCTGCGCCAGGGCCGTGGCCAGACGCTCGAGCAGTGGATCAAGGCGCTGCCCGAGCGAGTGCGGGAATCGGACCCGTGGTTTCTCATCTGGCTCGGCCTGAGCCAGTTTCCTTACGCGCCGCACGCCGCGCGTGAGCTGTTCGCGCGCGCCTATGCCATGGCCTCGAGCGCCGAGCCGCCGTGCCTCGAGGCGGTGCTGAGCGCCATCAACGGCGGCTTCGAAGCCACGCTCAACGACCCGGAGCACTTCGCGCTCTTCGATGCATGGATCGCCGCCGCGACCCGCTGGACACAGGGGCTGGAGAGCTGGCCGAGCGCCGACCTGGAGGCCCGCCTCACCTCCAACATGTGCATCGCACTGGTAGTACGCCAGCCGTGGCATGCCGATGCGCGGCGCTGGAAGGATCAGGCGCAGCGCATCAGCCAGACGCACGATGATCCCAATGTGCGGCTCAGCATCAACGCAGTGCTCATCACCCTCTCGGCGTGGACCGGCCACTTTGCCACCGCAGAGAGCCTGATCGAGCTGATGCGCGAGATCGGCAAGGCTGCGCAGGTTACAGCGGTCTCGGCCACCAAGTTCGCGCAGGCCCAGGCGATCTTCTTCATGCTGAGCGGGGATTGCGAGCGCTGCCTGGAAGCGGCACGACTGGGCCTGCACATCGCCAGCCAGAGCGGCGTGCGGCTGTGGAGCGATACGTTCCTGGTGAACCGACTGCTAGGGGCGCTCGGGGATGCCGATCTGGAACTTGCGGCGCAGTTCATTCGCGACCTGGATGCCCGGCCACCCACGCATCGGCCGTTCGACGCCTTCCTGCATGTGTACGGTCTTGCCTGGTACGCGATGCTGCGCGGTGACAGCTTCCTTGCGCACCAGCACCTGAAGAGTGCAGTGCGCTTGGCGGAGGCCCTCGGAGCTCCGTTCTTCGAGGCAAGCGGCAGTCTCGCCCTGGCGCAGGTGCTGCTGCGCAGCGGCGATGCGCCCGGCGCCGAGCGGGAGGTCGCCCGTGCCGTCGAGATCGGCGCGCGGCTCAACAACCGGCTGCTGGACTTCATGATCTACCTGTGCCGTGCCACGCTCGCTCTCGAGGGCGGTCAGCGCGCGGCCGCGCTCGGGCACCTGCGCGAAGCCTTCGCCATCGCCCGGCGGCGCAAGATCATGCACGCTCTGTGGTCGGAGCCGCGGCAGCTGGCGCGCCTGTGCCAGCTGGCGCTCGAAGCCAACATCGAGCCGGACTATGTCAGGCACCTGATCAAGCAGCGCCGGCTGCTGCCCGATCCGCCGCCCTATGCGCTCGCCGGCTGGCCGTGGCACTGCCGCATCCGCGTGCTCGGCTCGTTTCACATTGAGACGGCCGAGGCGGCGCGCACTTGCGCCGCGCGCGGCGGCAACCGGCAGCTGGAGCTGCTGCAGGCGCTGGTGGCCCTGGGTGGGGAGCGCGTGAAGCTCGAGCGCCTGGCCAAGGCGTTGTGGCCGAAAAAGGACCGCGACTACTCGCAGCGCTCGCTCAACACCACCCTGCACCGCCTGCGAGCGCTGCCCGGCATCGGTCCGATCATCGTGGTCAGCGGCGGTGAAGCCTCCCTCGACCGGCGGCTGGTGTGGACCGACGCGTGGGCGTTTGCGAGCGTCTGCCAGGAGATCCGCGAACTCGGAACCACCGCCAGACGCGAGTCCTCGCTCGAAGAGCTGCTGCGTTTGACGTATCTGGCGCTCTCCTACTACCGCGGTCCGCTCCTTGAGGGTGAGACCGAGGAAGCGTGGGTCCTACGGCCGCGCGCTGAGCACCGCGACGTGCTGGTACGGCTGCTGACCTCGGCCGCCCAGGCAGCCGACCGTGCCGGGTTCAGCGACGAGGTCATCGAGCTCTACCGCCGCGGGTCTGAGGCCGAGCCGACCTGCGAACCGCTGTGCTACCGGCTGATGCTCGCGCTCAACCGCGCGGACCGGCCAGCCGAAGGCGTCGAGGCATACCAGCGCCACCGTGTCGCGCGCAGCGGCGAACCGAACAACGCGCCTTCGCCGCAGATCCTGGACCTGTACGGCATGCTGCTCGCCAAGCTGAACCCCGACAATTCTCAGCCAACGGAGCTGGCCAAGCCATGAACCGCGCCGATGTCAGGATCGAAGTTGAGGGCCCGGTCTGCACCATCATTCTGGATCGGCCCGACAAGCGCAATGCCGTAGATCCGGCGACGGCGGCGGCCCTCAGCAACGCGTTCGCCGAGTTCGAGGGTAATCGCGGCCTGCGTGTGGCGGTGCTGTGGGGCGCCGGCGGACACTTCTGCTCCGGCGGGGACCTGGCCACCCTCACCGACCCGCAGCTGCGCGCGAGTCTCGATCCGCGCGGCACCGGGCCGATGGGGCCTTCGCGCCTCGCGCTCAGCAAGCCGCTGATCGCAGCCATAAGCGGCTTCGCGGTTGCCGGCGGACTCGAGCTGGCGTTGCTAGCTGACCTGCGCATCGCCGAACGCGATGCGGTATTCGGGGTGTTCTGCCGCCGCTGGGGCGTACCGCTGGTCGATGGCGGCACGGCGCGCCTGCCGCGCCTCATCGGCATGGGGCGTGCTCTGGACATGATCCTCACCGGGCGTGCGGTGAATGCCGCCGAGGCGGTGGCGATCGGGCTCGCCACGCGCCTGGTGGCGCCCGGCGAGGCGCGCGCGCACGCCGAGATCCTGGCCCGGCAGCTGAGCGCCTTCCCGCAGCAATGTCTGCTGACCGATCGCGCCGCAGTGTACGGCGGCTGGGAGCTGCCGCTCGAGCAGGCCCTGGCGCTGGAGTCCGCGCATGGCATGCCGGTGATGCTCGAGGAAGGTGTCCACGGCGCGCAGCGCTTTCTCGCCGGCGCCGGCCGGCACGGAAGCTTCGACTGCTGAAGCGCGCACTCATCGTCAATTGCTACGCCGACGAAACTCGCCGGCGGGTGGCGCGCGTGCACAAGATTCCGCAGGCGCTCGGACCGGCGTTTCTCGCCGGCGGCCTGAATCCGACCTTGTGGGAGGTGCGTCTCCACAACGAACTGTCCGACGGTCCGCTCGAGGATCCGCGCCTGCTCGCGTGGCCGGACCTGGTGGTGCTCACCGGGCTGGTGACGGCGCTCGATCGCATGCGTCACCTGACTGCTTACGTGCGCACGCTCGCGCCGCGCGCCGTCGTGATCGCAGGCGGTCACGCGGTGCGTGCCTTCCCGCGCTTCTGCCGCACGTTCCTCGATGTCGTTTGCCTGGGAGATGTGGAGGAGATTCGCGAGGTGGTCGCCGGGCTGTTCGGCGCATGCTACGCGGCCGAGGAGTGCGTGCCGCGCTTTGATCTAGCGCACTGGACGCGCGGCCCGGTCGGTTACGCCGAATCCAGCCGCTACTGCAATTTCCGCTGCTCGTTCTGCACGCTGACTGCGGAGCGGCGGCGCTACGCGCCGTACCCGATCCCGGCGCTGCGGCGGCAACTGGCAGCGCTCGGCCGCAAGAACTCGCTCGTGTTCCTTGATAACAACTTCTACGGCAACGATCGCCGCAGCTTCGCCGCACGGCTCGAGTGCATCGCCGAGACGCGCGCCGCCGGGCACTTCGACCGCTGGGTGGCGCTGGTAACGAGCGACTTCTTTCTGCGGCCGGAGAATCTTGCAGCGGTGCGCGCCGCCGGCTGCGCGGCGCTGTTCTGCGGCGTGGAATCCTTCGATGCGGCGTGGAACGCGCGCCAGAACAAGCGCCAGAACGGCGTACGCCCTCAGACCGAGATCATCCGTGAGTGCCTCGAGGCGGGAGTGGTATTCCTCTACGGCCTGATGCTGGACGTCACCACGCGGCACCTCGGCGAACTCGAGGCGGAACTCGAGCTGATCCTCGCGCACCCCGAGGTGACGCTGCCCGCCTACCTGTCGCTGCCGATCCCGCTGCCGGGCACGCCGTTCTTCTACCAGTGCCTGGACGCCGAGCTGATTCTGCCGCACACGCGGGTGCGCGACCTCGACCCCACCACGCTCTCGCTGCGGCCGCTCGATCCGCTGCCGCAGGTCGCACGCTTCGTGCAGCGCCTGCAATCAATGACCGGCTATCGCGCCCGCATCGCGCGCCATTCGCTCGGCTTTGCCCGCCGCTACTGGCGCCCGCTCGGGCCGCGGCTGCTGTCGGTGGCGCTCGCCAACGCGGCTCTGCTGTGCGCACCGCTCGGTGCCACGCGGCCGCGCCGGCTCGGCCCGCCTCCGCCGCCGCGCACCTACATCAGCAGCAGCGAGTGCCTCGACGATTTCTATCGCCCTGCCTTCAACGTTGCCGCGCGCTATCGCGATCACTTCACGCCGCTCATGCTGACCGATGGCCGCGGCCAGCCCGCTACGGAGGTCGCGGCGGACATCGAAGCGGCGCGCGCCCCGTGCCGGACGCCGCCGGCCACGGCGGCGGGGGCCCGCGTCGCGAGCGGCTGAGCACTGCCGCCGCAGATGTAAGCGATCTGTGTGCCCTGGCGGTGATGGCGCTGTTAGCGTGACGCATCGCCGTCATGGCATGAGGATTATCTGAGCTGCGATGGACGCCCGCTTCATGCTGGTCCGTGTGAGCGCGTGCCTGGCATGCGCCTGGCTCGCCGGCTGCGCGTCGCTGCACCACTACGCCGCCAACCGCATGAGCGATGCGCTCGCCGGCAGCGGCAGCAGCTATGCCTCCGACGATGACCCGGAGCTGATCCGCGCCGCCGCGCCCTTCAGTCTGAAGCTCATCGAGAGCCTGCTGCAGGAGACCCCGCAGCACACGGGCCTGCTGACCGCGGCGGCCAGCGGCTTCACCCAGTATGCCTACGCATTTGTGCAGCAGGACGCGGACGAGCTCGAACCGCGCGACGTCGCCGCGGCCTTCGCCCTGCGCGCGCGGGCGCGCGGGCTGTATCTGCGCGGCCGCGACTACGGTCTGCGCGCCCTCGAGTCGCGCCATCCCGGCTTCCGCAGCGCGCTGGGCGATGCACCGCAGGGAGCCGTTGCGACCCTCGCGACCGCCGACGTGCCGGCACTGTACTGGGCCACGGTCGCCTGGGCGGCGTCGATCTCGCTCGGCAAGGACTCGAGCGCAGCGCTCGCCGACCTGCCGCGCGTGGAGGTGCTGGTGGTGCGCCTGCAGCAGCTGGATGCGGATTTCGATCATGGCGCGCTCGACACCTTTCTCATCAGTTACACGATGGGCCGTCCGGGCGTGCGCGACCCGGGCGCGGCGGCGCGCGAGTACTTCGAGCGCGCAGTGCGGCTGTCGGGCGGCCAGCGCGCCGGACCCTACGTGGCGCTCGCCGAGAACGTCTGCGCGCGCCGCCAGGACCGCGCCGAGTTCGTCGCCACGCTGCACAAGGCGCTCGCCATCGATCCCCAGGCCCAGCCGCAGTGGCGCCTCGAGAACCGCATCATGCAGCACCGCGCGCGCTGGCTCCTCACCCAGGCCGACCAGCTGTTCATCGAATGAGGCACACACCATGACCTACACATCGCGCCGCCAGCTGTTGCAGGCCCTGCCGTCCGCTCTGGCGCTGCCCTGGTGGGCGAGCTGCGCCGCGGCCGCTGGGCCGCAGCACCTGCGCTTTGCCACCTTGATCCCGCGCGGCTCGCTCTACCATCGGGTGCTGCTGGAAGTCGGCGAGGCCTGGCGTCGCGCCGAAGGCAGCGACGTCGCCTTTACCGTGTTCACCGACGGCGTGCAGGGCGATGAAGCCGATGTGGTGCGGCGCATGCGCATCGGTCAGCTCAGCGGCTCCATGATGTCGGTGGTGGGCCTGAGCGAGATCGACCCGGCGGCCACGGCTCTGCAGTACATGCCGCTGATGTTCCGCTCCTGGGACGAGGTGGACGTTGCCGGCCGGCTGCTGCGGCCGCTGCTCGAGAAACGCATGGCGGAACGCGGGTTCATGGTCCTGTACTGGGGCGAGGCCGGCTGGGTGCGCTTCTTCTCCAAGACCGCGGCCGTGCGTCCCGCGGAGTTCCAGAGCCTCAAGATGTACGCCTGGACCGGCAGTCCCGCCCAGGTGGAACTCATGAAGACGCTCGGCTATCAGCCAGTCGTGCTCGAGACCGCAGACATCCTGCCCGGGCTGCAGACCGGCCTGATCGACGCGGTGCCGCTCATTCCCACCTGGGCGCTGGTGGCACAGATCGATACGCTTGCGCCGCACATGCTGGAGATGCGCTGGGTGCCGGTGGTCGGCGCGGCGGTCATGACGCGCAAAGCCTGGGACGGGCTGAGCCCGGCGGGGCAGTCCGCCCTGCGGCAGGCGGCGCAGAGGGCCGCCGGCGAACTGCGCGATGCCCGCGAACCCGCGGACCGCGAAGCGATCGAGGCCATGCAGCGACGCGGCCTCAACGTGCATGCGCTCACCCCGCAGGCTGATGCGGAGTGGCAACAGCTGGTCGTCAGTGGCTACCCGCGCATCCGCGGTGGCATGGTGCCCGCGGACGTCTTCGATACCGTGCAGCATGGCATCGAGGAGTTCCGCCGCGGGCATCCGCCTGCATGAGCGCCGAGGCCCAAACCGCCGCCGCCGCGCCCGCGCGGCCGCGCGGCGCCGGCGCGATGCTGGTGCGCGCCGAAAACCTGCTGCTGTCGGCAACGCTCGCCGCACTGGTGCTGCTGCCCCTGACCGAAGCAGTGCTGCGCAGGCTCATGCACGGGGGCATCGCCGGCAGCGCGCAGTTCGTGCAGCATCTGACGCTCATCGCGACCATGCTCGGAGCCGCTGCGGCCGCACGTGACGGGCGGCTGCTGACGCTGTTCGAGTTCGCTTCCTTCGCCGGCGCGCGCGTGCGCGCCGCCTGTCGCCTGCTCGGCTGCTGGGCGGCGGCGGCCGTGACCGCGGTACTCGCCGTGGCGAGCGTGCAGCTCGCCGCCAGCGAGCGTGCCGCGGGCACCGAGCTCGCGTACGGCATCCCGCTGTGGCTCGTGCAGCTGGTGCTGCCGGCAGGGTTTGCGCTGATCATGATGCGGCTGTTGTGGAGCGCGAGCGCACACCGGGCGCTGCGCGCCGCCGGCGCCGCGGTGCTTGGCGGCCTGGCGCTGCTCGCGCCGTTATGGCTGCCGCACCCCAGCGCCTGGTTCGCGCCACTCGCGCTGGCGCTCGCCGCGGCGGCCCTCGCCGGCGCGCCGATCTTTGCCGTGCTGGGCGGCGCCGCGCTGCTACTGTTCTGGCAGCAGGGCACGCCGGTCGCCGCGGTGGCCCTCGATCACTATCGGATGATCGTCAACCCCTCGCTGCCGGCGATACCGCTGTTCACGTTGGCGGGCTTCGGACTTGCGGCCGGTCGCGCGCCCGAGCGGCTGACGCGGCTGTTCCAGGCCCTGTTCGGTCACTTCCGTGGCGGGGTCGCCATCGCCGCGGTGATCGTGGGAGCATTCTTCACCGCGCTCACCGGCGCCTCGGGCGTCACCATCCTCGCGCTCGGCGGAGTACTGCTGCCGCTGCTCACCAGCGCCCGCTACCGCGAGCGTGATGCGATCGGACTGGTGACGGTCTCGGGCTCCGCGGGCACGCTGCTGCCGCCGTGCCTGCCGATCGTGCTGTACGCGATCGTCGCCAAGATCGGCATCGTCAAGATGTTCCTCGGCGCGTTGCTGCCGGCGTTGCTCATGATCGGCGCCGTCGCGCTGTGGGGTGCACGGCGCGATACGCGCCCGGCGGCGAGCCTCACGCCGTTCCGTCCGCGCAGTGCCTGGCAGGCGATTCGGGCCGCCAAATGGGACCTGGCGCTGCCGCTGGTGGTGTTCGGCAGCCTGTTCGGCGGCTTCGCGACCCCGGTGGAGGCCGCCGCGCTGACCGCACTGTACGTGCTCGTTGTCGAGATCGTGATCCACGGGAGCCTGCGAGACTGGCGCAAGCTCGTCGATGTCATGAGCCACTGCGGCGCCCTGGTCGGCGGCGTGCTGTTGATCCTCGGCGTCGCGCTCGGGCTCACCAACTACCTGGTGGACGTGGAATGGCCGGACCGCGCGGTGGCTTGGGCCACCGGCTCGATCCATTCGCAGTGGCTGTTCCTGCTGGCGCTGAATGCGCTGCTGCTGCTGGTCGGGTGCGTCATGGAGATCTGGTCGGCGATCGTGGTACTGCCCCCGGTGCTGGTGCCGCTCGGGGTGGCCTTCGGGTTGAATCCGGTGCATCTCGGGGTGATCTTCCTCGCCAACCTGGAGCTCGGGTACCTGACGCCGCTGGTCGGAGTCAACCTGTTCTACGCGTCTGCGCGCTTCAACAAGCCCATCCTCGAGGTGTGCCGCGATGCGCTGCCCCTCATTCCCATCCTGGCGGCGGGCGTATTGGCCATCACCTACCTGCCCTGGCTGAGCACCCTGCTCTCCGCACTGGTGCGCTGACGCGCCCACCGCAGGCTGAGGAGTGTTTCAGGCGCGCGCAGCGCCGGTGCGCCGCGCCCAGCGCAGCAGACCCGCCGAATAGGTGCAGTAATACCCGGCGAGCGTGCCGATCAGTAGCAGTGTCAGCGGCGTAAGCGCGTGCCCCGCGGGAAACGGAGCAGCGGCAGCCGGGCTTGGCAAGCCGCCGGCGAGGAAACGGTACCCGACGCGACACACCAGGAGAGTCGACAGCACCACCCCGATATGGGCGCTCGGGGTGTAGTAGCGGCCCTCGGGCGAGTCCTCGAAGCGCGTGAGCCGCAGACCGAGCACCCCCAGCGTGATGCCGAGTGTAGCGCCCCCCAGCAGGCACCCTTCGGCCAGCGGCAGTGTGCGGCTCGCGAGCGCGAGCAACGCAAGCAGCACGGGAAACAAGAACACCGATATCCACGGACGCACCGGCGAGAGCCGCTGGCGGCCGATCGTGCGGCGCACGCGGGCATACATGCGCCAGGCGATGAATGCCACCAGCGCGGCGGTGAGCAGCGCCTGCGAGGGCAGCGGCTGCGTCAGTGGAATCATTCCTTGGCCCACGGACGCAGGACGCGCCGCAGCGGCGCAGTAACCGTGGCCTCGAGCTCCGGGTCGAGCAGGTGACGGCGCTTCAGGTGCCGGATGGCACTCTGGACGCTGGACTTGGAAAGACCGGTCTTGGTCGCGATGGTCTGCAGGCTGACGCACACCGCATCGCGCCGCCCCTCGCGGCTGTGCCGCAGCAGGAACAGGTAAACGAGGAACGCCGCCGGACGGCGATCGTGGCCGACCAGGTCCGGCATCAGCACGTCGGTAACGTAGGCATCGAGGGTCAGGCGCTGCATATCATTTAATACTGTAGCAATTAAAGGCGCCGGGCACGATGCGCCGAGCCGATAATGGGCACTCTGCAGCCGGTAGAGGGGGGGGTACGCAAGGATGATCACGCACGTGAAGTTCGTCGGCATCCCGGTGAGCGACCAGCCCCGCGCCTTGAGGTTCTATACCGAGCAGCTCGGCTTCGAAGTGGCAACCGACCAGCCCTTCAACGAGAAGCAGCGCTGGATCGAGCTGCGCATCGCGCACTCGAGCACTGCCGTGGTGCTGTTCACGCCCGCGGGACACGAGGACCGCATCGGCACGTTCTTCAACGGCTCGTTCGCCTGCGATGACGTCGAAGCCACCTACCGGCAGCTGCGCCAGCGCGGGGTGGAATTCACCGCCGAGCCTACGCGGCAGCCGTGGGGCACCTACGCGACTTTCCGCGACCCGGACGGCAACCAATTCGTGCTCTCCTCGCGCTGAGTGTCACTCGAGCCCCTGGTAGACGCCGCGCGCGCGGCGCAGCATGGCGAGGACGCCATCCTTCTCAGCCGGTGAATTCCAGTCCGGGTAGGCGGCGGTGACCCCGAGCAGGTGATCGATCCACGCCTCAAAGAAGCGCGCGTCCTGCGGCGAGCGCTGCGGCGCACCTTCGACGGTCACGTAGATGGGACTGGTGGTCGCATACACGAAGTTGTCGAGAATCGGGTATTCCGCCTTGGCGGTGAAGGCGCGCAGTACGCACCAGCCGCTGCGCCGCAACGGCACGGTACCGCTCGCCGCGAGCGAGTCGCGTTGCGCATTGAGCGTTAGCTCGCGCACTACCTGCCCGTTGCAGACCAGCTGCGCGTGCTCCACCGGCACAATCGAGCGCAGCCGCGCGGTGAACGGCACCTCGCTCGGACCCTTGAGCTGCAGTGTGGAGCCGATGGGCTGCCCGCCGATGCCCAGGTCGAGCAGCGGCCCGTTGGTCGCGAAAGTCCGCCCCTGGCGCAGCGCCTCGAGCCACGCGCCACTGTCGAGTGGTCCGGTAGCGACCGAGGCATAGGCGCGATTGAGCCCTACCGGGCCGCGCAGGGTGGCATAGTCCGCCATGGCATCGGTGCCGCCGGCCGCGGGAATATGGAACCCGAGATTCAGCAGGCGATACCAAACACCAGCGGTCGCCTGGTGATCGGAGAACCCGAGAACTTCCATGTAGTCGACTTTGCCCAGCGCCACATCGACCGGCAGCTCGTCGGCGTCGGTGTGCTCGGGCTTCGTGAGTGGCTGCGGCTCGGCCTCGAAGGGGTGCACGTAGCCGACCAGCGCGCCCTGGGCGTGCGCCATGTCGGCCACATCGGCGTTGGTCGGAACGAGGCTCGCCGCCGCGGTGTTTGGATAGCCGGCGTAACCGGGCAGCAGGACGCTGCCGCGCATACCAAGCAGCCCGAGATGTCCCCAGTAGCTGGTGTGGAACTCCTGGCCGTGCACCACGAGCGCCGTCGGCGTCGATGCCGGATCCACCCCACGCCCGCTGTAGGCGATATCCGGTATGCGCTGCTCCTTGTTGACGATCAGGTTCTCAACGATGTCCAGCTCTTCGGCCTGCGCTTGCAGGGCGAGGTGCGCGGGGGTGTTGCGGTAGTGGCCACCGTAATTCATGTGCACGTGCACGTCGGCGCTCACCCAGCGCCGTCCCGGGGCATCGGGCCACGCCCGCGCCGGCAGCAACACCGGCACCTGCGTCGCCGCTCGCGCTGCCACCTGCACGCTGCGTGCCACCGGTGCCCGCGCCAGGCCCTTCATTACCTCGATGCGCACCGTGCCGGCCGGCACTTCGATGTCATCGTCGCCGGCGGTGTGGAAGTAGCGCACTTCGAACGGATGCTCGTTGCGATCGAATTCGGCGTGGTGCGTCCATGCCCCACGGGGCGCACGGAAGCGACCTGCGGCATCCAGGACTACGACCCGTGCCGGCGTCGGCGCACCGTGCTCGTCGCGTACCGCCAGGTGCAGCACGCCCCAGGGCGCGAGCCGCCGCCGCTCAGTCGCCTCCAGCTGCCGCGAGCTGCCCCCCGGCATCTGCAGCAGCCGCAGCTGCGTCGTGCCATCGCGATTAGAGATGAAGGCGATCTGCCGCCCGTCGGGCGACCAGCGCGGCGCGGTCTCGTCCCAGTCGCCGTAGGTGAGTGGGAATGGTTCCCCGCCGTTGCCGGGCATCAGCCACAGTTGCAGCGAGTTGCGTCCCAGGTAGGAGCTGTAGACGATGCGCTGACCATCCGGGGAGAAATCCGGACGTGCCTCCCAGTTGGTCTCCTCGTAGTGCAGCTCGCGCGCTTCCGCTCCCGGCAGCGCCGGCATCAGCCAGAAGCCACCCGTGCCGTGGATGCGGCCACGATTGGAGACGTACAGGATCGCCTGTCCATCGCGGGACCAGGTCGGATTGATCTCGTGATCGTAGGCACTGTAGTAGTAGCGCGGCAGCGGGCTCTTGTTCTCCGCGGTGAGGCGCACTGGCTCTCCCAGGCTGCCACCGCGAATCTCCGCTACGAACAGGTGGAAGTGTCGGTTGAATGCCGTTGACACATACACGATGCGCCTGCCGTCCGGTGACCAGCGCGGCTCGAGATTGACCGCCCCGCCGTGCGTCAGCTGCGATGAGCGCCCGGAGCGCAGCTCAAGGAGCCTGAGCTCGTACGCGCCGGCCGCCGCCGAGGTATAGAGCACGCAGCAGCCGTCGGGCGACCAGTCCGGCTGGTAGTCGTAGCCGGGCCCGTCGGTGAGCTGCTCGGCGAGCGTGGTGTCGGTCTTCTGGCGCCACAGCGATCCGGCCATGGAGTAGATCAGTTCCCGCGAATCGGGCGACCAGGTGACGCTGCTCGGACCGCCGGTCAGCTGCGGCAGATACATCTCGTTGTAGTAGTACGGGTGCGGCAGATCGATCGCAGGTGCGGGCGCCCCCACACCGGGCGCCGCCAGCACCGTAAATGCCAGCGCCCCCGCCAACAGTCCCCGAGCACGCCCCACGACAATCTCCGAGTTTGCCACGGCGCGACAGTATAAGATCGCGCCGCCACCCCTGCCCGATCGGCGTCGCGATGAACAGATATCTCACGCTTGCCACTGCAATCGCCGCGCTGGCCACCGCGCTCGGCCGCGCGCACGCCCCGCGCACCTACCGCCTCGAGGCCACCCCTGCCACGGTCGCATACGGTTACTACTGGTCGGAAGCGCCGGCGGTCCTCACCATCGACTCAGGCGACATCATCGATGTCGACACGCTGCTCACCAACACCCCGGAGGGGCTGGCGAAGGCGGGAGTGCCCGATGACAAGATCCAGGCGTCCCTCAAGGCCATCGTCGCTGAGGTGACCGGCGAGCGCAAAGGTCCGGGCGGTCACATCCTGACCGGTCCGGTCTACGTGCAGGGCGCCGAGCCCGGCGACGCGCTCGAGGTGAAGATCCTGTCCGTCGAGCCGGCGATCGACTACGGCTATAACGGCTGCAAGGGGCTTCTGCCGGATAACTGCGAGCCGGGCGCGCCCGCAAAGATCATAGCGCTCGACCGCAGGCACATGCGCGCGCAGTTCAGCCCCGGCATCGTGGTGCCGCTGCGACCGTTCTTCGGCAGCATGGGAGTCGCACCCGCACCCGAAACCGGGCGCCTCAGCAGCAATCCGCCGGGGCGTCACGCCGGAAACCTGGACAACCGCGAGCTCATCGCCGGCAGCACCCTGTACATCCCGGTGTTCGCGCGCGGCGCGCTGTTCGAGGTCGGCGACGGCCACGTGGCGCAGGGCGATGGCGAGGTCGATCAGACCGCCATCGAGACTTCGCTGCGCGGGCGGTTACAGCTCACGGTCCGCAAGGACATGAAGCTCAGCTGGCCGCGCGCCGAAACGCCCACTGACTACATCAGCATGGCGACTGATCCGGACCTGGCCGTGGCGACGCGCACGGCGGTGCAGGAGATGGTGGACTTCCTAGTCCGTGACAAGAGACTCAGCCGCCACCAGGCCTATCAGCTGGTCAGCGTCGCCGGCAACGTGGCGATCACACAGCTCGTCGACAAGCCGAACGTCGGAGTGCACGTGCGGCTACCGAAGAGCATCTTCGCCGCGAAGTAAGCGCGCACTCATAACTGACTGCGACCGCACTCGGGCGTGCAAGGTCGCGTCCGATCAGCGGTGCCGTTGGCATTCTCGGCGCGTTCGCGCAGCCCCGCTAGCCCCGCCGGCAGGTCCTTGCGTAGCGAGCGGCTCACCAGGAACTGCGGGATCCAGAATCCCGGGTCCAGATAAACCTCGTACTCCACGACCGTCGCCGAGGCGTCCGGGCTCGGCAGCAGCAGCCAGGCGCCCTCCTCTTCCTTGAGATCGCCGCTGATGCGCCGGAAGTCGATGCGGTGCGGCCGGTCGTAGTGAGCACGGAACACGTAGTCGACCGTCGGCAGCAGCCACGAGAAACGCACTTCGTGCTCGATATCCGCCCAGCTGCCATCGGCAGCACCATCGAGCCGGCGACAGCGCCGCAGTCCGGGCACGAACAACCCGGCCTGCTTACAGTCGATCATGATGCTCCACACGGTCTCGGCTGGCGCCAGGATACGTACCGCGGCGCGCACGCGGCCGCGCGGGTGCTGCGGATCGACGGCGCTCTGCACCACGACTTCCCCGGCTGCCAGGCGGCGCTGGATGGCGACATCTTCCACCCAGGCGCTCTGCGCCGCGGCCGGCGGCTGCAGCAGCAGCGCCGACAAGGCCATCAGGCCAGAGCATAGGGCGGAGCGGGAAATGTCGGACACCTCGGCTGGGCACGGTAGGCGTGCACGCAGCGTGAGTGCGCTGCCGCGCCCGGCAGGTTCATTGCAGCGCCGGCTAGACGTCGAACGTCCGCCAGATTCTCAGCACCGCCCGCTGCGAGATGCCGAGCACGCTCGCCAGGCGGCGGCTGCTCCAGCGTTCTGCATCCGGCGGCGGCTCGTGCAGCGTCTTGGCCAGCACCGCCTGCACCAGTTCATCGCTGATCGAGCGCGGAGCGCCGGGGCGCGGCTCATCGAGCAGCCCACGCAGGCGCCGTCGCACGAAGCGGCCGCGCCACTTGCCCACCGTCTGCGTGGTGATGCCGAGCAGCTGCGCCACTTCGCGGTTGGTGCGTCCGCTGTCGCAGCGAAGCACGATGCGCGCACGCAGCGCTACGGCGCGCGCACCCGTGCGGCTGCGTGCCCACAGCTCGAGCTGCGCGCGCTCGTCGCTAGAGAGCGCGATGGGCTCGAGGCGTGAACGACGTGACATATGCTCGGCTTTGCAAGCTTTGCGGTATCAAGACAATGTTCCCGTTCCCGAAGCTGCCACTCGCGCCCGCGAAGCGCAATGAGTTCAATGAATTTGTGACTCGCCCCGCTCGCGCTCAGGTGCGGCAAAGTGCGTTTTTTCCAGTCTTTGGCGCGCAATCTGCACCGTCCGGGCTCACGTCTCGAAGGCGCGACACTTCGACAGCGGCGCGCGCGCCGGCGTAAACCACGCCGTCGCTTGCAAATTGGTACCGCAATCGCGGGAGGGGGGACCAATGTCGCGTCGCTGCAGACAACTCTTTCGTATGGCACCGGCAATCGCCGCCGTGCTCGCTGCCCCGCTGGCGTTCGCGCAGGTGAACACGGCGGCCCGGTTCGCGCCGGTCAGAGATCCCGGTGTGCGCCAGGCGACGACCGACGCCCAGGCGCCGGCGTCGCTCCCCGGCATGACCCCGGACGAGATCACGTTCTACCTGGACGGGCTGAATCGCTTCCAGGAAGTCGACATGGTATCCGGCGCCGTGGAGGGACAGGGCAACGGTCTTGGGGCACGCTTCAACTCCAATTCCTGCTCGTCCTGCCACGAGCAGCCGGTCATCGGCGGCTCGAGTCCGGCGGTGAACCCGTTGCCCGCGATCGCCACCGCGCAAGGGGCCAACAACCAGATGCCGTGGTTCATCACCCGCAACGGGCCGATCCGCGAAGCGCGTTTCGTCAGCTCCAACGGCGTGCCCGATGGCGGCGTACACGATCTGTTCGTCATCAGCGGCCGCAGCGATGCCGGCAGCTGCAACATCACGCAGCCGGACTTCCTGCCCGCGGGCGATCCGGTGACCGGACTCGGCGGCAACCGCAACATCGTGTTCCGAATTCCAACACCGACGCTGGGAGCGGGCCTCATCGAGGCGATTCCGGACAGCACGATTCTCGCCGGGGTCAACACCAACTCCGCGACCAAGCGGCAGATGGGCGTACAGGGTCACGCCAACGCCGTCCAGGGCGGCAACGTCAACCGCAGCGGCAACGACGGCACCGTCACGCGTTTCGGCTGGAAGGCGCAGAACAAGTCGCTGCTGATGTTCGCGGGCGAGGCCTACAACGTCGAAATGGGCATCTCGAATCAGCTGTTCCCGCAAGAGCGCGATGAGACGCCTGGCTGCGACCCTGACTACGCGCCGAATGACACGCTCAACTTCCCCAACCCGGCCGCGCCGCCGGCGGCGACGCCGGTGCTGTCGGACATCGAGGGGTTCGCGAACTTCATGCGGCTGCTGGCGCCGCCGACACCGGCGTCGGCCACGGCCTCGACGCAGCGTGGCAGCGCGTTGTTTGCCAGCATCGGGTGCGCGCTGTGCCACACCCCATCGATGATGACGGGCGCGGCCATGGCGAGCGGCTCGTACAAACAGCCGAGCGCGGCCTTGTCGCACCGCCAAGCCAACCTGTACTCCGATCTGCTGGTGCACCACATGGGTACGCGCCTCGCCGACGGCATCACGCAGGGCGCCGCCGGGCCGGATGAGTTCCGCAGCGCGCCGCTGTGGGGAGTCGGCCAGCGGGTGTACTTCCTGCACGACGGCCGCACCAGCAACCTGATCGTCGCCATCGAGGATCACGCCAGCCCCGGGAGCGAGGCCAATCAGGTGGTGCTGCGCTTCAACTCGCTGAACGCTCAGGCGCAGCAGGATCTCATCAATTTCCTGCGTGCGTTGTAGCGCGGGGAGGGGTGGTGGTCAGCCGCTGCTCGCTTGCCCAGCGGCCGGCCAACGCCCCGTTGTCTGTTAACGGAATTTTCTTTCAACCAGTGAGGTGAATCATGCATAAGTTCCTAGTGCTGCTACTCGTGCCGGGCGCTGCGCTCGCCACCACATGGACCGTGACTCAGCCGAAATGGATCTCGAGCGTCAGTGGCAAGGCCTACGCCACCAATGCTCTGTGTGTCGCCGCGCTCGAGAGTAATGGCCCGGGGACTTACAAATGCACGGCCAGCGGACCGGTCGTCATCAGCGGCTCGGGAGGCACAGCTCCGCCACCGCCACCGACGAACGTCGCGTGGGTCTACCATGATGGGGAATTCACCTGGGGCGGTGACTGGTCGTTCTCCGCCAGCATCAACTACCAGGACAAGAGCGGCGTGCCTGAGAGCGGCATGTACGACATCGCGGTGAAGGTCACCGGGCCGTGGGGCGGCTTCCAGCCCTACGCGCCGTCGTTCAACGCCACGGGCCACAAGTACCTGGTATTCGACCTCAAGCCGACCGTTCCCAACCAGGACTGGGACTGCATGTTCGCCCTGGCCGGAGACAAGCCGATCGGCAACCCGGTGGACGTCCTGCCGTACGGGCCAGCGCCCGTGGTCGGCCGCTGGGCGACCTACAAGATCCCGCTGTCGGTGCTCGGAGTGCTGAACTCCACCAGCATCTACAAGTTCTTCATCCAGGACCAGACCGGACGCTCGAGCAACCTGTTCTACGTCGACAACATCGGCTTTGAATAGGCAGCTGGCACTGCCGGTGGCGCGCTCCGGCGCCACCGGCCGTCCTAGCACGCGGACGCGGTAACATGAGCGCCGGACTCGTTGTGGAGATCGGCGGCGATGGCGCTCACCCCGTTTCATGTTGCGGTTCAGGTCAGGAACCTGGACGAGGCGCGCCGCTTCTACGGCGGCATTCTCGGTTGCGCTGAGGGGCGCAGCGCCGACGACTGGGTGGATTTCAACCTGTACGGACACCAGTTCGTGTGCCACCTGAATCCGCAGCTCGGCCGGCACGGCCGTCTCAGCTCACACTTCAATCCGGTCGATGGTCACGGCGTACCGGTCCCGCATTGCGGCGTGGTGCTCGAGCCCGAGGACTGGAGGCAACTGGCCGAGCGGCTCCGGCAACATGAGGTCGAGTGGGTCATCGAGCCCTACACGCGCTTCAGGAACGCTCCCGGTGAGCAGTCCACGCTCTTCATCCTCGACCCCACGGGAAATGCGCTGGAGTTCAAGTCCTTCCGCGACATTCCCGGGCAGCTGTTTGCGAAGTAGACCGCCGCAAAGCGTGGCGGGCGGGTGTCAGTGCCCGCCGTGGGCCGGCGCCGGCAGCGCCGCGGGCAGCGCGGCCCGCGATGCTGCGATGGCGAAGGCGCTGATGCAGGCATAGGCGAGCAGCGGCACGAGGTACGCGGCGCGCAGGCTTGCAGCGTCCGCGATCACTCCCACCAGGCGCGGCAGGAACGCCCCGCCCACGATCGCCATGCACAGCAGCCCCGAGGTCGCGGCGCGCGAGGCCGTGGTGCGTTCGAGCGTGAGCGTGAAGATCACCGGGAACATGATGGAATTCATGAGCCCGATGGACAGCGCCGCCACCCCGGCACCCGGCCCGTGCGTCACCCGCACGCTCAGACACAGCGCCGCGGCGAGCGCAGCGGCGATGGCGAGCAGCGTGGTGGCAGGCAGGCGCGTCAACAGCGCGCTGCCGGCGAAGCGCCCCACCATGGCACAGGTCCAGTACACGGCCACCAGCTTGCCGGCGCGCTCGAGCGGCACGCCGAATACGTCCGGCTCGTGCAGGAAGTTGGTCAGGGTGCTGCCGATGGAAACCTCGGCGCCCACGTACAGGAATATCGCCCCGGCCCCGAGCAGCGCCCAGCGCGAGCGCAGCGCCAGCGCCACCGAGGAGTCTTCGCCGCTGCCGTGCAGCGGCGCTACGCCGCCGAGGCGCCCGCGCACCAGGAAGATGAACAGGGCGAGCAGCGCGATGAGCAGCGCCATCGCCACGAACGCCACGTCGATGTGCCGCAGCGATTCGACGCGCTGCGCCGCGGTCGCGGCCCCCTCCCCGGCGGCGAACATCCCGCCCACCAGCACTACCGATGACATCGCATAAGGGGCGAGCGCCGTGCCGAGGGAGTTGAACGCCTGCGAGAGTGTGAGGCGGAAGTGTGAGCGCGCCGCAGGACCGAGCGCTGCCGCCAGCGGATTAGCGGCAACCTGCAGTACGGTGATGCCGCCGGCGATGATGAACAGCGCGACCAGCACCAACGCGAAGGTCTCGTAGTGCGTGGCGAGCAGCACCACGCAGCAGCCGGCGATCATGATCGCGAGCGCCACCAGGATGGCGCCGACGTAGCCGAGTCGCTTCACCAGCGCGGCGGCCGGCAAGGACACCACCCCGTAGGCTAGGAAGAACGCGAACTGGGTCAGCATCACCTCGGCATACGAGAGCGCGAAAATCGCCTTCAGCGAGGCGATCAGCGGATCGATGGTGACGGTGATGAAGCCCCACGCGAAGAACAGCGTGGTGATGGAAGCAAACGCAAAGCCCTGCCGCTCGGCCGTCATTTCTGCACCGGCGGCGGGCACGGGTGTGCGAGTGCATCGGCGGCCAGCGCCAGCGCACCGAGCGGCCCGGCGTGTATCCCCAGCCCCGGCGGCGCGAGGTACGCCTCGAGTCCGCCCGGCACGGAATCGATGCGCAGGTAGCCGTTGAGGCTGGTGCGCAGCCGCGCGCGGAGGCGCGCGAAGAGCTGCGGCTGGGCACTCATCACGCCGCCACCGATGAGGATGCGTTGCGGCGCCGTCGCCAGCACCAGGGTGTGCGCCAGCTGGGCCAGCGCGTGCGCGACGGTGTCCCACACCGGGCTGTCGGCGGGCAGGCTCGCCGGGGCTGCGCCGCTGCGCGCCTCGATCGCCGGCCCCGAAGCCAGTCCCTCCACGCAATCACCATGAAACGGGCATGCGCCGGGAAAGGCATCGCCCGCCAGTCGCTGCACGCGCACGTGCCCGAGCTCGGGATGATGCCAGCCGTGCACCGGCTGCCCGGCCGAGACCAGACCGACCCCCACCCCGGTGCCCACCGTGACGTAGGCGTAATCGCTCAGGCCGCGCGCCGCACCCCAGCGACCCTCGGCGAGCGCGGCACCGATCACGTCGGTGCTGAGCGCGCTCGGACAGCGGAAGCGGCCGCTGAAGAAGCCCGCCAGATCGAAATCGCTCCAGCCCTCCTTGGAGGTGGGGCCGATGCGCCCGTAATCCGGAGAGGCGCGCCGCAGCTCCAGCGGTCCGAACGAGGCGACACCGAGGGCGGCGAACGCGCCGTGCACGGAGCGGAAGTTGTTGAGAAGGTCCTCGATCTGGCGCAGCGTCGCCTGCGGCTCTTTTCCCGTGGGCACCGCGGCCTGCGCCCGGATCGCCCCTTCGCGCGTGCCGATCAGGCAGACGCACTTGGTTCCGCCCAGCTCGACGCCACCCAGGAGCGGTTCGTCCGCCATTCATTTGCCGCCGGTGAGGAGTGCGGTGGCCCGATCGATGCCGTCACAGTACACCGTCAGCACCTGCGCGGTGATCCCGACATACTCGTTCGCCTCGCTCCAGCGGTCCGCCTCGATCGCCTCGCGCACTCCGGGGAGGGTCTTCACCCCGTAGCCGGTGAGCACCCCCGGTGCGTAGATGAAGTGCTTGAACCATGGCCGCCCCGGGAGACCGCGCGCATCGGTCAGCCGCTGCTCCATGCCCTGCAGCAGTTCGTTCAGCGCACGCCGCCGGCTGGCATCGAGCTTGATCTGGCCGGCGGTGAGCTTCGCGTAGGCGGCATCATAGGCGCGCGCGCTGCCCTGCAGATGCGCGACCGCGGCATCGAGCGGGGCGAAATTCAGCTGTGGCACCGGCGCCTCGCGCTCGGGCGGAGCGACGACCCGCGTCGGGTCGGCGTTGAGGGTGAACGCCTGGGCATCGAGCAGCCGGCCGAGTTCGGCGGTGCCGCTGCGCTTCTCGTCGGTGAGCTTGCGCAGCTGGCCGACGTAATCGCCCATGGTGTCGGCAAACTCGCCGAATTGCAGCGGCATGACCTCCGCGTCCGCCATGCGCAGCACGATGTGCCCGACGGTCTGCGCTTCCGCCACTCCGTAGCGGAAGTCAGGATCGCCGAAGCGCACGTAGTGCTCGAAGGTGTCGTAGTTCGAGTGATAGACGCCCGCCTGGTCGTCTTCGCCGTCGTACTCGATGTTGAGCGTCGTGAGACCCAGATGCTGCAGGAATGCCGAATAGTCCGAGCCCGACCCGAGCGCGCCGATCGGCAGATCTCCACCGGCGGCGGCGAGGCGTGCATTGCGCGCCTTGTCCTCTGCGGCATCGCGCTTGTCGGTCGGATCCTTCTCGTACCCGAGCACCAGCATGCGCGCCCGCAGCCGCGCCTGGGTGCTGACGCCGGTCTCGGGGTCCTTGACCGTGCTGGCGACGTCGTTGAGCAGGCGCTGCAGCGAATGGCTGCCCTCCGGAGCGAGGAAGCCGCGCGAGTTGGTGTCCGAGTTCATGTACAGCACTGCCTTCTTCTGCAGCTCCGCCGCGTGCTGCTCGGCCCACTCGGTGGAGCCAAGCAGCGCCGGTTCCTCGCCGTCCCAGCTGGCATACACCAGGGTGCGCTTGGGGCGCCAGCCACTCTTGAGCAGCGCACCGATCGCCTTGGCCTCGGCGAGCATCGTCACGTGGCCGGAAAGCGGATCCCACGCGCCATATACCCAGCCGTCGCGGTGGTTGCCGCGCACTACCCACTGCTCCGGACTGTCGCTGCCGCGGATCTTGGCGATCACGTCGTAGAGCGGCTTTAGAGTCCACTCCGAGCCGATCGCCATGTGCACCTGCGCCGGTCCGGGCCCGACGTGATAGGTGATGGGCAGTGAGCCGCGCCAGCTCTGCGGCGCCACCGGCCCCGCGAGCGCCGCGAGCAGCGGCTGCGCGTCGGCGTAGGAGATCGGCATCACCGGGATCTTGAGGATGGATTTGGCCTCGCTGATCGGCAGGCGTTTGGCATCCCTGGTGGCCCCTACACCGGGGGTGAGCGGATCACCGGGATAGAGCGTCATGTCGAGCACCGAGCCGCGCTGCACCCCTTCGGGCGGTCGCCAGCCGCCCTTGGGGTAGATGTCGCCGCGCGCGTAGCCGTCATCGTGTGGATCTGAGTAGATCAGGCAGCCGATCGCGCCGTGCTCGAAGGCGAGCTTCGGCTTCAGCCCGCGCCAACCCTCGCCGTAGCGTGCGATGACGATCTTGCCGCGCACATCGACGCCGCGCCGCGCCAGCACCTTGTAGTCCTCGGGCATGCCGTAGTTGACGTACACGAGAGCGGCGGTGACGTCGCCGTCGGCGCCGTATTCGTTGTAGGGCGGCAGCCCATCGGTCAGGGCGGTGGTCGGATCACCGGGGATCGGCGGCTCGGTGAGGCTCGCAACGAACCGGGTGGGCGCGACCAGCTCGAGGGTGTGGTGCTTGAGGGTCGGATACAGCACGTCGAACACCTCGATCTGCGCATCCCAGCCCCACTGCCGGAACCGATCGCGCACCCATTCGGCGTTGGCCTTGTCGTGCGGCGAGCCTACGTGATTGGCGTCCGAGGACAGGTTCTGGAGCCATGCGCGCAGGTCCGCCGGATCGAGCTGGGCATCAAAGCTCCGTTCGAAGCCTGCTTCGTGCGCGGCCTGCGCCGGGCCGAAGCCGAACAGCGTCTGGCCGCCGCTGTCGCCGCTCGCCGCGGCGGCGCTCAGTGCCGTCAGCAGCGCGAGCAGGAGCAGCAGCGCGCGGCGCACCGCTCCGATCCGAGCCCGTCCATAGGTCCGCAGCGTCTCGTGCATCTCAAACCTCCGTAAATCCCCAAATCCCCGCTGGTGCGCACTCCGCGCTCGCGCGCGGGCCGGCATTGTAGAGCGCTGCCGCAGCCCGGGTCATTCAGAAAGGGCGCGCAGGCGGGGGCAGAGTCCAGAGCAAGCGCCACCGGCGCAGTTATCCACAGAGGCCACGGGCCGCCGAGCGAGCACAAATCTCAGCCGAAATGTGCTGTGCGTCGCACAGCGCACGCACCCGCGCGCGGCACCGCAGCGAGATGTGAATCAGCCCCCCAAAATCCGCCCGCGAAGCGTGACATAAGCCCGCCGCGGCCCGGAGGGGCGTCGGTACGATGACTCGCAAGGCTTAGGCCACAGAATCCTCAACCAAGCTCAGGAATGTGAATATGCGGACGTCAGTTATTGTTCGGAGCGTGCTCGCGGCGGCGGCCCTCGCGGCCCCAATGCTCGCTACCGCCGAATCCAACTTCCAGACCGGCGCCGGGGCCCTCACGGCCACCGCGCACGTGGACTTTCAGATCACGATTCCGAAGTTCCTGTTCCTGCGCGTCGGCGCGGGCACGGGCACCGCGGCGGGCGGCTTTGCCACCAACGCCACGGTCGACCAGATCACCTGGGCTCCGACGTCCGCGCAGGTCGGTAACAGCACCGCGCTCGCAGGCACCGGCGGTGACCTGACCGG
Source organism: uncultured Steroidobacteraceae bacterium (assembly GCA_964489185.1). Classification (GTDB taxonomy): domain Bacteria; phylum Pseudomonadota; class Gammaproteobacteria; order Steroidobacterales; family Steroidobacteraceae; genus 13-2-20CM-66-19. The sequence goes on from CAZAXR010000039.1 coordinate 54,096, forward strand.
CGGGGTCGAGACCGCAGTGGTCGTGGGCAACAACGGTAACGTGACGTTCAGCTCCACCACCACCGGCCCGCTGAACGACGGCGCGGGCGACACCATCAGCTACACTCAGATCAAGACGACGCAGAGCGCCAATTCCACTCCGACCGTGCTGGCCCCGCCGGCCCTGGCCGACGGTGCCACGACCAGCACGACGCTCACCGCGGTCGCCAAGATCGTGCAGCAGGATGCCAAGTGGGCCTACTCGTACCTGAACACCACGGTGCCGCCGGCGGGCACGTACGGTGGCGGCGGCGCGGGTAACGTCGGCGCCGGTCGCGTGACGTACACCGCGTCGGTGCCCTAACTCCGGGCTACCGCGAGCACACGGTGCACTATGTCCCCCGGGAGGCGCGACATGGAGCAGCGCCCCCCGGGGGATGACCGTCGCAGGCACCTGCGCACTGTAGGTGCGGCCATGGCGCTCGCGGCCGGCGCTATTACTGCTGCCGCGGGCGCGCTGGCGTTCACCGCCACGCTGACTCCGGCCTCTCCCAAGACCATCTACCTGCAGGTCGGCAACGGCACCTTCACCGGCGGCAACTACACGCCCATCAAGGGCAACGGTCAGCCGAGCGGCAATCCCGGCAACAACGCCACCATCAACAAGGTGACGGTGAGTGTCGCCGCGGCGAGCGTCGGCAACGGCACCGCGCAGGCAATGACCACCGACAGCACCGCGGCCAACAGCTTCTGGGACGGATTCGCCTTCTGCAACCTGCCACAGCAGCTGTACATCGGCGGCTTCTACCGCACCACCGGGGCCGGCGCCGGCAACGTGTCGGTGATCGCCACGGTTCCCGTCTCGCTCACCGCTGTCGCCGGCGATACGATCCCCTTCTCCCAGATCAGTTGGACCAGCGCTGGCAACGCCGATGCGGGCGCCGAGCCGTTTCCGGCCGGCAGCTTCTCGGGCACCACGCTCAACGTGGGCAGCATCGGCCAGAACCAGTGGGCCGAGAGCTGCTGGACCTTCTCCTACAAGAACACCGTCGTTCCAGCCGCGGGCACCTATACGGGCCGCGTGCTGTACACGCTGGCGGCGCCGTAGTCGGCGTACCGATAGGCACCGCCGCATGCGTCCGCTTCGTATCCTCGCATTCTGCATAATCTGGCTCGCGGCCACGGCCGCGCACGCCGCCAGGACCTCGGTCGTCGACGACTCGGGGACGCTTCCCAACAACGCCGCGGTGGCGATGCGCTGGCAGCAACAGCAGCCGCGCGGTCCGGGCGCCACCCAGATGGTGGGTACGCTGCTGCTGCGCGTGCGACTCAACGTCACCCCGTGGCTCAAGCGCGCCGGTCGCATCTACCTGACGCTGCCCGCCCAGCAGCCTGGCGGCATTACGGCCACCTGGACCACGCAGGGACGGCTGCTGCCGGGGCAGGTCGTGTCCGGCAGCCGCACGCTGGTCTACGCCGGTCCCATCAGCACCCCTTTCATCGAGGACGTCGTGCAGCTGACGGTCACCGTCGACGGCCGACGCATGCTGCAGAGCTACCCGGTCAACTTCCGCTTTGAAATCGACGAGGACTGATCGTGCGACGCCTGATACTCACCGCCGCCCTGTTCACCGCCGCCTGCACCGTCACCGAAGTCCGGGCCGACGGGTTTGCCGCCCTGGTATCGCCACCGCGCTTTGAGCTCACCGGCAAGTCCGGTGCCACGCTGCGGCAGGTGATCGAGGTCACCAACCGCGCGAACACACCGAGCCGCTTCCGGCTGCACACCGCGGACTTCGTGCTCGGCAAGGACTACGGCGCCGCCTTCCACGACGAGCTGCTGCCCGGCAGCTGCCGCCCGTGGGTGGCGATCGAGCGGCCGCTGGTGTCACTGCCAGCCGGCGCCACCATCCGCTACCGCTTCGAGGTGCAGGTGCCGCAGGAGGCACCCGCGGGGGAGTGCCGCTTCGCGATCATGATCGAGGCGGACGAGCCCTCGGTCACCAAGGCCGGCGCTGTGCAGCTGCCGATCGTCGGGCGCATCGGCGTCATCGTCTACGTGAGCGTTGGGAATGCCACCCCGCAGCTCGAGGTGTTTGGTCCGGAGGTGATCACGCTCAACGGCCAGCGTCTGCCGGCGGTGCGCGTGCACAACTCCGGCAATGCGCACACGCGCCTGAGCGGGTTCCTGACCGGCAAGGATGCCGCCGGGCGCAAGTACGACTTCACTCCGTCCGACTTCCCGATCCTGCCCGGCGAGGAGCGCGAGATCTTTTTCACGCCCTCCACTGCCGATAACCCGACGCCGACCCTGACCTTCCCGGTCACCGTGCAGGGGACCCTGGAATGGGCCGACCAGCGCACCGATCTCGACGAGCGCTTCAATTGAAAGCGCGCGCAGCACGCGCCCTCAGGCGGGCGGCGTGCGGCGGTGTGCTCGCGGCGGCGCTGCTAGCGGGGACGGGCGCGCGCGCCCAGACCCCACCCAGCAGCGCCCCACCGGCGGCATACGAGGACCGCCTGATCGGCGGCGGCGCGCTGTCGCCGGACATCTCCAGCGGCGACTATTACAGCAGCAGCGACACGAGCGGCCTGGCGCGCTCGCTGCGTGTGGATGGGCTCGTGAGTGTGTTGACCCAGGAGGGAGCGAACGCCGCACCGACGCTCCACGAGAACGGCATGGTGTTCGACACCCAGTGGGAAACCCGGGCCTACGGCACGTGGTCCGCGGACGGTGCGGTGCGCATCGGCAGCGACGACGATCGTCTCGGGACGGGCACCTCCCATGGCTCGTTCGTGCTGCATGAGCGCGGCATGCCCTTCGATGACGGCTGGCAGGCCGACAACGCCCTCGGCGACCTCAACGCACCCCTCATCAACCTGGCGCGCACCCAGCCGCGCTTCGTGCTCTCCTCGGGCACCATGCTCGGGGCGGAGACCGAATGGCGCGGACCGTCGGGAGCGCAGATCGTCGCCGGTGGCGGCGAGCCCGGCATCTACGGCGGCATCAAGGTACCGACCTTCGACACGCTCGGAGGCTCGACCGCGACCGTGGGTGCGCAGTGGTCGCCCGACCCGCATTGGTCAGTCGGTGGGGAGTACGCCGGGGCGCGCGACGCCAACATCTACTTCCAGCCGCTGGAGTCCACGCTGCTGCCGCCGACGGTGGCCAACCAGCGCATCTCATCCAACACCGGGCTCGTGAGCACCGCCTGGGCGGACGGCGGCAACCGGGCGCAGCTGAACCTGATCGACGGCACGCTGGACGGCAACAGCAATGCCTTCGGCGTATGGGCCGATGCCTCGCACACCCATGGCGCTGTAACGCAGTCGTTCGGGGCCTTCCGCATCGATCCCAATCTCGCCTGGGGCAACCAGCTGATCACGAGCGACGTCGAGGGCGGCTACTACCGCGTCGGCTACCAGAGCCGGCGCTGGACCGCCGACGCCGGTGTCGATGAGGTGCGGTCGGTATCCGGCAACGGCGCCAACAGCACCTTCCTGAACGGTGACGCCCGCTACCAGCTGTCGCGTGACTGGGGCATCGGCAGCGTCGCCAACGTGCTGCTGACGAGCGACGGCAGCCACAACACCTCCTGGTCGCTGGAGGGCTACGTGGATGCCATCAACCGCTACGGCAGCGGTCGGGTGCAGCTCGATTACGCCACCGACCCGCTCACCCAGGACGCCAGTATCACGGTGCAGCAGGACTGGACCACCCGCCCGGGTTTGCGCCTCGCCACCAGCGTCTCGCTCGACCGCGTACACACTGGCGCAGCGCCCGGGCTGCCCCAGGAGGACAGCACCATCGTGCGACTGGCCGCTTACGGTGGCGGCGACCTGACCGCACGACTGTCGCTCGACGGCAGCGTGCAGTGGGCCGATGCCGTGCAGGGACGCGCCGCGCCGACTACCGCCGCTGACGTGACGCTCACTTACCAGATGGCTCGCTCCTGGGGGCTGCTATTCAGCTTCTATGAGAGCCGTGTCGGCTCCTGGACGCCGCTCGTGGTGACCTCGCCGCTCACGCCGCCGGTGCCGACCCCGCAGCCTTCGCAGGGCCAGCGTGGATTCTTCCTCACCCTGCGCTACCAGTCGGCGAGCGGCCTGCACTTCGTGCCGCTCGGGGGCATGCCGGGCATGGGGTCCGGGCGGCTGACGGGAGTGGTGTATCTCGACAGCAACGAGAACGGCCGCTTCGATGCGGGCGAGACCGGAGCGGCGAACGTCACCGTGATTCTCGACGGCCGCTTCTCGACGCGCACCGACGCCAACGGGCGCTTCGACTTCCCAGCCGTGGCCGCGGGCCACCATGTGCTCACCGTGCAGGGCGACAACCTGCCGCTGCCGTGGGTACTCAGTCACGAGGGGCGCACCGAGGTGGAGGTTGGCACGCGCGACCGCGTCGACGTCAACATCGGCGCGCTGCGCATGAAGTGAGCGCAGCTCGAGTCGGAGTTACTCGACCACCGAGGACTGGATCGCAATCCCCGCCTTCAGCACGCTCGTGACCGTGGTGCCGGCGGCGACTTCCAGGAGGCGGGTGCGCTGTTCGACAGTCAGCGGCTTGGCGAAGGACAAGCGCCGCTCGATGTGATCGCGGCCCGCAGCGTCGCGCGTCCAGCGCAGCCCGACGGTGATCCTGCCGAGGGGCCAGTCGTGCTGCGCGGCGTGCCGGCGCAGCGCCACCGCAGTATCGGAGCCCAGACTCGCCAGCAGCAGCTCGCGCGGGGCGAGGCCGGCGTCGCTGCCGCCGGCGGCAACCGGCTCGTCCGCCGTCAGATGATGATGGCCGGAGACGATCTGCTGAACATGCTGATGTTCATTGATTACGGTCACGTAGGCCATTGCCAGGTTCTCCCCCGGACGTGCGCTCACGCCGCGCCCAACGTGCCTGGGCGTAAATGCCGGCGTGCGACAGCCGTCCGAGCATGCTGCGCGCGATGCTGCTGACGCTCAAGCCGGTCGCATCCTCCAGGCGGTAGGGTGTGCCCTCGAGGATCGCGGCCGCGGCGCGCAAGCCGCTGCGCACCGCCGGTCCGATGCCCTCTCCCAGGTCGCGCGTAGCGAGCCCCGCGGCATCGCCGGTGATGAAGGCATTGTCGCGCCGCGCGACATCGACGCGCCCGCGCAGATAGTAGCTGTACCCGGTGGGGTCGTAACGTGCGCCCGGGGCGAGAGCGCCGTCGAGCTTAGCAGCGAGTTGCGCCCAGTGGGTGCGGATGTCCTGCGCACGCGCTTTCAGCCGCTCGGCAAGGGCGCCGATGCCGACGTTGAGCCAGCCACGCTCCTTGGGCACGTACCAGGAATAGCCCGGCAGGCCGTGCTCGAAGAACCACAGGTGGCAGTCCGCGTCCTTCCAGTCGTATTGAATCTCGTGTTCGAGCGTCACGATCTGCAGCTCGCTGGCACGCGGATTCAACTCGCGGAACAGCTCGCGGTATACCGGGCAGCGGGTGCCGCCGGCCCCGATCAGGTGGCGGCAGCGGTACGCGCCGTCGATCACGTAGCCGCCCCCGTCCGCGACGATGTGGCGCACGTTGTGCACCTCGAGCGGCGCGCCCGAGCGCTGCAGCAGCCACGCATCGAACTCGTAGCGGCGGATCGAGTGCTGCACGCAGGGCACCGACACGTTGAGCTTACCCATGTGCAGGCGCAGCCGCGGGAAGGTGAGCAGCCGGTGCGGGTAAGCCGCGATGTCCATGCCCAGCTCGCGCACCACTTCCGGGGTGATCCAGCCGGCGCACAGCTTCTGGCGCGGAAAGGGCTCGCGGTCGAGCACCAGCACGTCGGCGCCGGCGGCCGTGAGCTTCCAGGCGGCGCTGGAGCCGGCGGGGCCGCCGCCGACGATGAGCACGTCACAGCTGCGCATGGAGGCAGGTTCAGCGGCTGTAGAGGTGCGCGCGGGTCAGCGGGATATCGTTGCTCTCGCCGGGCGCAAACACCACCTGGAACAATTGCAGCGAGCCGGTGGTGAAGCCGGCGACCGAGCCGCAGAGGTACAGCCGCCACATGCGCACGAACTTCTCATCGAACATCCCGCGCACCCGCTCGGCGGCACCCTCGTAGAGGGCGAGCCAGTGCCGCAGCGTCTGTGCGTAGTGCAGGCGCAGGTTCTCGACATCCAGGATGGAGAAGTTCCACGGCTCGAAGATGCGCGATATCTCCCCCAGCGTCGGCGGATAGGCCCCTGGGAAGATGCGCTTTTCGATCCAGGGCTGCAGGCGCGCCGGGCAGTTGCGCCCGATGGAATGGATCAGGCCCCGGCCATGCCCCGCGAGGCAGCGCGCTACCACCTGACCGAGCGCCGGGTAGTTCTTCAGGCCGACGTGTTCAAGCATGCCCACCGAGACGAAGGCGTCGTAACGCCCCTCGATGTTGCGATAGTCGTCTTCCACGTACTCTACGCGCCCCGCCAGGCCCTCGCGTACCGCATGGGCGCGCGCGTACACGATCTGCTCGTGAGAGATGTTGTAGGCGCGCACCCGCACCCCGTAATGCCGCGCCATGTGCAGTGCCAGCGTGCCCCAGCCGCAGCCGGCCTCCACCACGCTCTCGCCGGCCTTGAGCTGCAGCTTGCGGCACACGTGGTCCATCTTGGCGACCTGTGCCTCATTGAGCGTGGCGCTGGGCGTGGGGTAGTAGGCGCAGGTGTAGGCCATGGTGCTGCCCAGCCACAGCGCATAGAAATCGTTGCCGATGTCGTAGTGATGGTGGATGTTGTCGCGCGAGCGGGCGAGCGTGTTGAGATGCGGCCGCCTGAGGCGGCTCAGCACGCGGCGCCACAGGGGGGTGCTGCCGGAAGCGCCCGCCTGGTACACCGTCTCGAGCAGCCGCACCAGATCCCCCTCGATGACGACCGCCCCGTCGCTGTAGGCATCGCCGAAGCGCAGCCACGGGTCAGACAGCGTCCAGAGCAGCGTCGCGCGGCTCGCAAAGATGACCCGCGCCACCGGCTCGGCCGGCCGCACCTGCGCGCTGTTGCGGATCGCGAACTCGACCGGCGGATGGCCCAGGACGGCCGCCAGCTTGGATAGCAGCCAGCCATCCACAGCTCTCCCGCCCCGACGCCCCCCGTGCTCCGCGCTCACCGTGGGGGGTGCAGCAGCTTGCGGCACCGCGTCGCTCGCGCGGGCAGATGACAGGCGGTCTTCGGCGGAGGCGTTCACGAACCGATCCTTCCCTACAGGTCCCGAAGGTTAGGTTATCACGGACGACCGCCGCAGGCCGCCGGGGGCTCCCCGACGGTGACGCGGCGCCATCGTTCAAGCGCCGGGCTTGGCGGCGGGCTTGTGCAGCCGTGAGGACCAGAAGCTCCTTTCGGTCCGGAAACCGCTTTGGGCCTCGCCGGGGGTCAGGGGACGCTCCTGATCGACATGCTGGTAGGCGAGCGCCTTGCGCAGCTGGCCGTCGGGGCCGATCAGATACGCCACGCTGTCGTTGGTGTGGATGTCGACGCTGAACATCACGATGTCGTTGTGATTGGCCACGCTCACGTTGAACGTCCGGGCGTGATGACCGGAGCGCGAAATGAGCTGCCGCACTTCGGTGCCCTCCTCCGGCTTCGCCAGTCCGAGGGTCTTGGAGAGCTTCGGCGGCAGCCGCGACAGAAACCCCGAATCGAGCGTCTGGGCGGCGAGCGCCTCGGCCCAGGGGGTATCGGCGTACGTGCCGGGCGGCGCCAGAGCGCCAAGCGCCAGCGGGGCAAGCCACGTCAACAACATGCGCCGTTTCATCATTACCTCCCGCGCAGCGCCGCAGCCGGCGCCAGTGACTGATCGAGAAGGGCCGCCAGGCGGGCCCCGGCGAGCAGCAGCCGCTCGTGCACGATCGGCACCGCCTCCTGCTGGTAGTGCGCCTCCAGGATCACGATGCCCTCGGGCACAGTGTTGCACGCAAAGCCTGTGTAGTTGTACGCGACGTTGCGCGCGAGATTGTTGGATTCCGCTGCCCAGCTGTCGGGTGATCCCTGCCCCGCATTGCGCGCCAGCTCGGCCGCCTCGTGCGCCAGCTGCGCGATGTCGCGGGGTGGCTGCTGATGGCCCTGGGTGTGCAGCGCGAGCCTGACCAGCTCCCCGTCCCAGGCGCGGTGCAGATTTTCCCGACCGCGGGTCCTCACCCCCGCCAGCGCGACCTGTACCCGATTGCCTCCACGGTCGGAGTTGTCGGCGGCGTGCAGCGGCTGGTGCAGGTCCCCGATCAAGTGCACCACCCACTTGAGTGCCTCGTTGCGGGAGCGCGGCGGCGCGTGCGGGTTGGCAAGCACCGCGATCAGGCGCTTCAGCTGTTCGCTGTTGCACTGCCCGTCCGGGCAATAGCGCGACTTGGGGGCGCTACCACAGATCGGCGCATCGTCGTAATGCCAGCTGGGCTCGGCCGCCGGCGTAGCGTGCAGCTCGTCTGCCCAGTCGGACACCTCTTCCAAGCTCGTGCGCCCGGACAGGTTACCGAACTTGTCGAGGTCTCCCTGCAGCAGCTGCGCAACCGCGGCGCGCGTGGCGGGCCTTATCAGCGCATCGGCGATCGCCCCGATGGTGCGATGACCCTGCGGTCCCCACGCCCAGGCGCCCGGCGCGCACGCCGAGACGATCACCAGGAACAGGGCCCGAAGGTTACGCTTGGGCATAAGTGCGGCCGAGTATTCGGCCAGCGCAGTGACAGATTCAACATCTGGCGGTTGCTGTAGACTCGCCGCCCTCCCCGCCCCCACCCGGGGCTGCCACTTTGAGGAGCAGGAGATGATCCGCACTCCCCGCACCCGCATGCGCACATTCTTGTTGACGGGCGCCAGCGCGGCGCTCGTGACGGCAGCGCTCGCAGCCACAACGCCGGCCACCGAACACGGTCTGGACGTGGCGGGCATCGATCGCAGCGTCGGCCCCGGGGACGACTTCTTTGCCTTTGCCAACGGAGCGTGGCTCAAGTCGACCGCGATTCCGCCCGATCGCAGCGTCTGGGGCACCAGCGGACAACTCACCGAGCTCACCGACGCACGGACTGCCGAGCTGATCAAGAGCGCCGCGGCCTCGGGGGCGCCCGGAACCGAAGCGCGCAAGATCGGCGACTACTACAAGGCATTCATGGACGAGACCGGGATCGAGCGCAAGGGACTGAGCCCGCTCGCTGCGGCGCTGCAGCGCCTCGACGGCATCCGCGATCGCGCCGCACTCGCCCGCGCGCTCGGGGAAACGCTGCGCGCCGACGTCGACGTGCTCAACGCCACCAACTTCTACACCGAGAACCTGTTTGGCCTGTGGGTCGCTCAGGACCTGGACGATCCCGCGCGCTACTTGCCGTTCCTGCTGCAGGGCGGGCTCGGCATGCCCGACCGCGATTACTACGTAAACCCATCGCAGAAGATGGCCGACATCCGCGCCAAGTACCAGGCGCACATCGCCGCGGTGCTCGAGCTCGCCCACCTGCCGGATCCCGCCGCGAGCGCGGCGCGCATCTTTGCCCTGGAACACAAGATCGCGGCCGTGCACTCGACGCGCGCCGAGTCTGTGGACGTGCTCAAGGGCAACAACCACTGGACCCGCAAGGACTTCGCCGCGCGCGCACCGGGACTCGACTGGAGCGCGTATTTCGCCGCCGCGGGCCTCGGCGCTCAGCAGCGGTTCGTGGTGTGGCAGCCGGGGGCCGTCACCGGGATCGCCGGGCTTGCGGCTAGTGAGCCGCTCGAGACCTGGAAGGAGTACCTGCGCTTTCACCTGATCGAGCGCAACTGCCCCTACCTGCCCAAGGCCTTCGTCGAAGAGCATTTTGCCTTCCATAGCCGTGTGCTGTCGGGCACGCCGCAGATGCGACCGCGCTGGAAGCGTGCCGTGTCGGACACCAATGCCGCGCTCGGGGAGGCGGTCGGCAAGCTGTACGTAGCACGCTACTTCCCGCCCGCGGAGAAAGCGCGCGCGGAGCAGATGGTGCACAACCTCATCGGGGTCTTCGCCACGCGCATCGACCGGCTCACCTGGATGGCGCCCGCCACGCGCGCGAAGGCCAAAGCCAAACTCGCGGCGCTCAAGGTGGGCGTCGGCTATCCGGACAAGTGGCGCGACTATTCCGGACTCAAGGTGCTGCCCGATGATGCCTTTGGCAACGCCGAGCGTGCGGAGCTGTTCGAGTATCACCGCAACCTCGCCAAGCTCTCCCAGCCGGTCGACCGTGGCGAGTGGGTCATGAATCCGCAGCTGGTGAACGCGGTCAACCTGCCAGCGATGAACGCGCTCAACTTCCCGGCGGCCATTCTGCAGCCGCCCTACTTCGATCCGCAGCGCGATCCGGTGATGGACTACGCCGCCACCGGCGCGGTCATCGGGCACGAGATCAGCCACAGCTTCGACGATCAGGGGGCGCTGTTCGATGCTGACGGGCGGCTCAAGAACTGGTGGACCAAGGAAGACTTCGCGCACTTCCAGGCCGCCGGCGAGCGCCTGGTGGAGCAGTTCGAGCACTATCGCCCGTTCCCGGACATCCATGTGAACGGCAAGCTGACGCTCAGCGAGAACATCGCCGACGTCGCCGGCCTGTCGGTCGCCTACGACGCCTGGCGGCTGACGCTCGCCGGTAAGCCTGGCCCGACACAGGCGGGCTTCAATGGCGATCAGCTCTTCTTCCTGGCTTTTGCGCAGAGCTGGCGCGAGAAGTTCCGCGAGGAGGAGCTGCGGCGGCGCATCGTCATCGACAGCCACGCCCCGCCCGAATACCGCGCCGACACGGTCCGCAACCTCGACGCCTGGTACGGCGCCTTCCAGGTGCACCCCGGGCAGAAGCTGTACCTGGCACCCGCCGAGCGGGTGCGCGTGTGGTGAGTACCGCGGGCGGGACTCAGGCCCTGAGCTGACCGAAGTACACGAGCGTCTGGTAGGGAAACTCGATGCGGCCGTCGCGCGCGTGCCGGGCAAACACCTCGCGCAGGCCCGCGAGCATCGGCGCGTGCTGCGGATGCCCCGGCTCGGGCGCATAGGAGGACGACATCAGGCGCCCTTCGAGCCCTGCAAAGTCAAGGATCTGCTGATTGGGGAAGGTCGCGAGCTGCATCGTTCCGCCGAAGTACCCGCGCATGCTCGTCTCGTCCGCACGGCTCGCCTTGATGGCGGCGTACTCGGCCGCGCAGCGCATCAGCAGCGCCTCGTAGTCGGCAAGGAACGCTGTCGCCTGCGGCGGGCGCTCGTTCCAGAGCAGCGCACCCCAGCCACCCGGTCGCAGCACGCGCAGTGCCTCACGCCGCGCGCGCGGTACGTCGAACCAGTGAAAGGCCTGGCCCGCGACGATCAGATCGATGCTCGCGGCCTCCAGCCCGGTCGCCTCGGCGCTGCCCTTGACACTTGCGAACCCTGGCGTGCGCGCGAGGCGCGCCTCACAGGCCGCGCGCATCGCGTCGTTGGGCTCTATGGCCAGGGACCGTGCACCGCGCTCCAGCAGCAGCTCGGTGAGGATGCCGGTGCCCGCGCCGACATCTGCGACTACCGCCCCCGGGGCCAGACCGCAACGCGCCTCCAGCAGATCGATGGCGGCGCGCGGATACCCGGGGCGACAGCGGGCATAGTTGTCGACGCGGGTGGAAAAGCGCTCGGACGGACGCATCAGCTGCCCCGGTCCGCGCGGCCGTGCGGCTGTACTGGCCGCGCGCCGACACAGTGCCGTCCGGCCTGCATACGCGCGTCTCTCCATAAAGGCATACGGACACGGTAGCGTATCCCTGTGACAATCGCACCGCTGGAGTCTTCCATGTCAGATCCCTTCACGCGCATCGAGACGAAGCTGGTGCACGCCGGCGAGCCGTCGCCGCGTATCGCCGGCGCGGTGGAAATGCCGATCTTCCAGTCGGCGACCTACGAGTACGCCGGCGAAGGCAGCTACGATGACGTGCGCTACCTGCGCCTCAACAACACGCCCAGCCAGCTGGCGCTGCACGCCAAGCTGGCGGCGCTCGAGGGCGCCGAAGCCGCGTTGGTCACCGCCAGCGGCATGGCGGCGATCTCCACCACGCTGCTCACCGTGCTCACGCCAGGTGACCACCTGCTCGCCCAGCGCTGCCTGTACGGGGGCACACACGACCTGCTGACCCGGGAGTTCCCGCGGCTCGGCATCGCGGTCGACTTCATCGACGCCGGCCGGCCCGACACCTGGGCCGCGCAGCTCAAACCCAGTACGCGCGCCATCTACGTGGAAGCGATGACCAACCCGCTGCTGGAGGTCGCGGACCTGCCGGCGGTGGTGCGCTTCGCCCGCGCGCATCGCCTCACCTCGATGATCGACAATACCTTCGCCAGTCCGGTCAATTATTGCCCGATCGAGGCTGGCTTCGATCTCTCGCTGCACAGCGCCACCAAATACCTGAACGGACACTCGGATATCGTCGCCGGCGCGGTCGCCGGCACGGCCGAGACCATCGAGCGCATCCGGCACAAGGCCAACCATCTCGGCGGCGCGCTCGATGCGCACGCCGCGTTCCTGCTGAAGCGGGGCCTGAAGACCCTGGCGTTGCGCGTGCGCTATCAGAACGAGAGCACCCTGCGGATTGCGCAGTTTCTCGCCGCTCAGCCGGCCGTGGTGCGCGTGAACTACCCCGGCCTGGAGACCCACCCGCAGCACGCGCGCGCCCGGAGCCTGTTCGCCGGCTGCGGCGGGGTGCTGAGCTTCGAGCTCGACGGTGGGGTGCAGCGCGCCGAAGCCTTCGCGGCGCGGCTGCGCATCCCCATCGTGGCGCCAAGCCTCGGCGGGGTGCACAGCCTGCTCACCCGTCCGGCCACGACATCGCACGCCGGACTGTCCGCGCAGGAGCGCCACAGCCTCGGCATCAGCGATGAGTTGCTGCGCTTGTCGGTCGGCATCGAATCCACCGCGGACCTGCTGGAGGACTTCCGGCAGGCGCTGCGCTGAATATGCGCAGCAAGGAACGGGTGGCCGAGTGCCGCTCTCAACTGAGATCCTGAGGTCGCATGTCCACCACTGATTGCTCAAGCACTGCGGCCGTCGCCGCCGCCCCGCCACCTCCCCGTGCCGTTGGCGCGCCCGCGGAATCCGGCTGGCGCACGCCCGTGGAGCTCACGCTGCTCGGGGCCATCTGGGGCGGCTCATTCCTGTTCATGCGCGTGGCGGCCCCGGACTTTGGCGCCTTCCCGCTGGTCGAAGCACGGCTCGCGCTCGGCGCGCTGGTGTTGCTGCCATTTCTTTGGCGCGCACGGGCGCAGTTCACCCCGCAGCTGTGGCTGCGCATCGCCGGCATCGCCGCGGTGAACTCGGTGACTCCGTTCGCGCTGTTCGCGTGGGGAGCCGAGCGTGCGCCGGCCGGCATCGGCGCCATCACCAACGCCATGACCGTCATGTTCACCGCGCTGGTGGCCTATCTCTTCTTCGGCGAGCGCATCGGGGCGCGGCGCATCATCGGCCTGGTGGCCGGATTCGTGGGCGTCATCATCCTCGCCAGCGGCCGGACCGCCGGACAGAGCGTGTGGCAGGCGGCACTCGCGGGCACCACCGCCTCGCTCATGTACGGCTTCGGCATCAATCTCGTGCGGCGTCACCTCTCGGGCTACCCCGCCGCGGCGGTGGCGGCGGCCAACCTCGCCACCGGCGCGCTGCTGCTGGCGCCACTGGCGCTGTACAACTGGCCCCACCACTCGATCGGTGCCGGGTCCTGGCTGAGCGCGATCCTACTAGGCGTGCTGTGCACCGGCATCGCCTTCGTCTTCTACTACCGGCTGATCGCACGCATCGGCGCGCCGCGCACCTCCACCGTGACGTACCTGATACCGCTGTTCGGGGTGATCTGGGCGTGGCTGCTGCTCGCGGAGCCGCTCACCCTCAGCATGGCGGCAGCGGGAGCGCTGATCCTGGGCGGGGTGGGATTGAGCCAGAAGCGCGAAGCGAAGAGCTGAGGTACCGTTAAGGGATGCACGACCCGCAACGCCGACTGGCCTTTCCCGGTCTCCTTAACGCGCGCGACCTCGGCGGTTATCCGACGGTCGATGGGGCGCTCACCCGCTGGCGCTCGCTGCTGCGCGCGGACGACCTCGCGCAGCTCACGGACGCGGGCCTGCAGGCGCTGCGCAACTACGGCGTCGAGACCGTCCTCGACCTGCGCTGGCCCGAGGAGGCGGCCCGCTTCCCGGGTCCGGCATGGGCCTCGGTCCCGGGCGTGCGCTACCAGCGCATCTCGCTTCTGACCGGCACCGAGGACGAATGGCGGCTGCGCAGCCGGGATGCTGCCAAGGAGCTGTGGAAGTGCGCGGTGCTCGAGCACGTGCGCCAGGAGCTGCGGCAGGCGCTGGCTTTCATCGCCGCCGCCGGACCCGGGCCACTCCTCTTTCATTGCGTCGCCGGCAAGGACCGCACCGGACTGATCGCCGCATTGCTGCTGGCGCTGGCGGACGTGGAACCACAGGCGATCGCAGCCGACTACGCGGTCAGCTCCGATAACCTGCGCGAGGGGTACCTGCAGCGTTACGCGGACGTGCACCCGGAACGCATCCTCGAGGCGCTGCGTTGCCCCGAGGAAGGAGCACACAACATGTTGCGTTTCCTGACGCGCGCCGGCGGAGCGGGTGCCTACCTGGCGCAGATCGGCCTGAGTCGCGCGGAGATCGCCCAGCTGCGCGCGCGCCTGCGCGGCTGAGCACTATCCCTTTGGTGAGACGCGGCCGCGTCTCCGTTGGGCGAGCCGCGGCTCAAGCGCCGTGGCGATTCACCGCCGGTTCAGGGCCGGCGCACAATACTCTTCATCGCACCGGTTTGAACGCGCTCCCGAGCGGCCCACAATTTTCAGCGCGGGCACCATTTTGCAGCATGCTCGGATTTGAGTTCGTATCACTCCGGTGCGCTCCCTTTCCCTTATCATCGGTACATGGAAGTCACCGGCGGCTGCCTGTGCGGGGCGGTGCGTTACTCGATCAGCGCCGCCCCCATCATCACCCGCACCTGCTGGTGCCGTGTCTCCCGAGCGCGGCGCTCAAAGTCAGCGGCGAAACTCGCGACTACACTCTGCTCGCCGACAGTGGCAATGTGGCGCACCGGCGCTTCTGCCCGGTGTGCGGAACGCATCTGTTCAGCGCTTCCGAGGCGCGGCCGCATCTGGTGTTCGTGCGCGCCGGCACGCTTGAATGAGCGCGAGCTCGCCCGCCCTGCCCTCACCATCTGGACGAGCAGCGCACCCAGCTGGGCGTATTTTGACGAGCGCATTCCGCAGGTCGAGCGGCAACCGCCACCCGCGGCCTAGGGAGACGGCAAACCCAGAGCGTGCCGCAGCTCGGCCGCGGTCAGCAGGCGCGTGTACACCGGGGTTCCGACATCAAACTCCCGCGCTTTCGCCAGCGGCCCGACCACCACCGGCTCAAACCCGGCGTCTTTGACCAGGCGCTGTGCCACCGCCAGCGCTTCCGGGTCATCACCCGCGAGCGGAATGGCATACGGCGTGCCGTGACGGTGCGCCTCGTTGCGCAGGTCTCCGGAGTTGATGGCGTTGAATGCGCGCACCAGCCGCACTCCCGGCAGAAATTGCGCCGACGCCACGCCGGTGCCTTCGCGCCGCGCCTGCAGCGCCATGTCGCCGTCGCGCTGCGGGTAGGGATTGCCGGTTTCCAGCACGATCTTTCCGGCCAGCTCCGCTTTCAGGTCACGCCCGACCTGCGGCAGCGCCGCATAAGGCACGGAAATCAGCACCACATCCCCGAAGAGCGCTGCCTCGCGTGGAGTCCCCACGCGGGCCGCCGGGCCGAGCGACTGTGCCAGAGCCCGAAGCTCATCGGGATGACGCGAGGACAGCAACACCTGATGCCCCGCCTTCACCCACAGTGCCGCAAGCGTGCCGCCGATGTGGCCGGTCCCGATGACACCGATCTTGAGCGGCCCTGGGACGGCAGCCGGCGGTGCCGCCGCAGCGGCGAGCGTCGCGAGCGCGAGCGCAGCCCCGAGTGCATTCAGCAGATGTGTGCGGGTCATGTAGGCGAGAACTCCATGATCGCCGATGAGCCCGGTGAGCTTGAACAGGGCGGCGCGCCGCACGCCCAGACAGCCGGTGTCGGAATGTCAGCCGGCGCACCGCGACGCCGGCACCTCGGAATCGGCGGCCTCGCCCGTCGCTATCGCTGTGACGATCGCGCCCGGGCCGCAAAAGCTGTGCCTCCGCTACTTGCGGCGCCGGGCTCCGGAGCGCTTAGCAGCTCTGAAGGAAATTCCGCTGCGCATCGCCTTCTGCTGGACCGCAGCAGCGGTGCGCCCAAGCTTCTTGGCCACCTGACTGGTCGGTGTTCCCGCCTTCGCGAGCGCCTTGAGGGTTTGCATTTCACGGGCGCTCCACGATGCGCCGTCGTTCGGTGGTCGTCTTGCCATCACTCTGCTCCGCAAATCATCACCCAACGAGGGGGCGGGTTGGCGATCATACACCGATCAGTAGACCAGCGGACACCCTGGTACGTTCCGTAACATGTTGGAAGTGAGGCGCGTTGGTAACGCGCAAGCGCCACGCTCCCGCAGACCAACTTGTAACTTCTGTGTGACCGCACATTCGGCGCCGAGTTTCAAGTCCGCATCGCGCCCGCGCGCGCCAACGGCGGTGTTTGTTCAGCGTGCGTCGGTGCTCGCCGACAGTGCCCCGTCCGTCGGCACGCAGCCGCAGCTACTGCACGATGGCGTCGGCCATTTGTGGATGAAGTGAGCAGAAAAAGCGGCAGATTGAAGCGGAAAGAGAAGCTCGCGCTCGTGTCATCAGCGCTCGAAACGTCGAGGCTGAACGCCGCGTGCGACCGGTATCCGTTTGTCCAGGTCACGGTCGAGCCTGACTCGAGCCGTTGTTCAGAGGTCTGCGCGAGCGTGAGCGTGCTCAGGGCCGCAAAGCGGCCGTGGGCCCCGCGAGGTGTTGGTCGTAACAATGTCCGTTAGTGAGCGGTGCGCGCCTGAACGCAGCGTGAGCGGATGCTTCAGCGCGCTGGCGGGCCTCAGCGTCCGAGCCGGGAAGCACTACCCGCCGCGGGCCGCCGACCGATCGTAGGCGGGCCCGAGTGGAGGGAACTGTTCCAGCGCGGCAGAGCGTAGTGCCGGGCCGCCTATCCCCTGGCATCGCGCGCGCCGAGATCGCGCAGCAGACTCACCAGATCCTGCAGCTCCGTCCAGCCGGTGTCGGAGACCGCGCAATACTCCACGTTCCCCAGCGGCCAACACGCGATGTGATAGCCATTGCGCGTCGTCTGCTCCGGCAGGCGGTGGCTCACACCAGCCCAGCTGAACACGTTGATGATGTGCGGGCCGTGTTCGTAGACGACCACTGCCGCGCGATGCCCGTCGAAGTAGTCTGCGCGGCCACCCACCAGACGATAGCCCTGCGCGGCGAAGTCAGCCACCACGGGTGACACGTCGGCGTGGCCCGCGAACCACGGCTTCACCGTGTGTCGGTCGGTGGAGACCACGTCGGTGAGATGCGTCGGCATGAGCGAGCGCACATGTGCTGCGACCAGATCATCGAGCAGTGCCTGTGGAGCCGCGGGTGACATCAGGAACAGGAACCACGCCGCCACCGCGGCGCACGCGGCCGCGGCGAGGCCGGTGGCCGTTCCCGCCCAGAACGGCGCCCGCGGCCGCCACGCTGCCCGCCGCGCCCACGGCGTTGCGCGCGCCGCGCGCCGCTCGACGACGCTTTCCGCATCGAGGCAGTGCGTTACGCGCGCGCGCAGCTCATGCGGGGCGTGCTCGGGGGGTGCGCTCCGCAGTAGCTCGCGCGCGCGCTGCAGATCCTGGCGCAGCGCTCGACACTCGGCGCAGCGCTCGAGATGGCGCTCGAGGTCCGCGCTCGACAGCGCATCGAGCTCGCCGTCGAACCACGCCTGGACACGCAGTGACTCAGCGCATTGCACGGGGTTCTCCTGCAGAGTCCTTGAGCCAGCTCAGCTTGAGGGCCGCGCGGGCGCGGGCGAGACGTGACATGACGGTGCCGATCGGCAGCTGCGTCACCGCGGCGATTTCGCGGTAACTCAGATCCTCCATTTCCCGCAGCAGCAGCACTTCGCGATGCTCGACGCCCAGCCCGGCGAGCAGTCGCGCCAGCCTGCGACGCTCCTCGTCCTCGATCGATGCGGTCTCGGGATCGGGTGGCGCGGCTAGCGTGGCCGGAACGACCGCGGCATCGTCCTGATCCGGTAGCGGCTGGAAGCCGCGCCGCTGTTCCTGGCGCACGCTCGTCACGTGGCAGTTGCGCACGATGGCGAGCAGCCAGCTCTTCACGTCCGTGCCCCGCAAGCTGTCAAAGGCACGGAACGCGCGCAGGAAGGCCTCCTGGACCACATCGTCCGCCTCGCTGGACGAGCGGGTGAGCCAGCGCGCAAAACGGTAGGCAGCGTCCAGGTGCGGCATGACCTGCGCCTCGAAACGTCTGCGCTTTTCGTCCATTGTCGAAACCGCTCTGCCCTCACGCGGCTGCACCCGCCCCACCCCGCCTGGCGGAAGACGCCCCGCGGGCGGATTTTATTCCCGCGACCGGCTAGGCGGGCGCGCGCAGGTAGGCGGCGTCGACCGTGTTGCTCAGCAGCATGGCGATGGTCATCGGGCCCAGTCCTCCGGGCACCGGGGTGATCCAGCCGGCGCGCGCCGCAGCGCTGGCAAACTCCACATCGCCGACGAGCTTGCCATCGGCGGCGCGATTGATGCCCACGTCGAACACCGCGGCGCCCGGGCGCACCCAGTGCCCGGGAATGAAGCCGGCCTTGCCGACCGCGCCGACCAGCACCTCGGCGCGCTCGACCTCGGCACGCAGGTCGCGCGTGCCGGTATGGCACACGGTGACCGTGGCGCGCGCCAGCAGCAGCTCGAGCGCCATCGGGCGACCGACGATGTTGGATGCTCCGACGACGGTGGCGCGCGCGCCGGTGAGCGCGATGCCGTACTCGTGCGCCAGGCGGATGACGCCGAAGGGGGTGCAGGGGCGCAGCCGCGGACGCTTCTGCGCGAGCAGCCCGGTGTTGACCGGATGGAAGCCGTCGACATCCTTGGCCGGGTCGACCGCATCCATGACGCGGTTGGCGTCGACTCCTTTCGGCAGCGGCAGCTGCACGAGAATCCCGTCGACGCGCTGGTCGTGATTGAGCGCCTGCACCAGGGCCAGGATGCGCGCCTCCGCAGTGTTCGCCGGCAGATCGTGCGCGAACGACTCGATCCCGGCTTCCAGCGAGGAGCGGCGCTTGTTGCGCACGTACACGCTCGAGGCAGGGTCCTCACCCACCTGCAGCACCGCGAGCCCCGGCCGGCGCCCGTAGCGCGCGGCAAACTCGGCGGCCCGCTTGGCGACCTCGGCACGCACACGCGCGGCGACCGCCTTGCCGTCGAGGATAATCGCGCCGCCGGTAGTGCGCGGCAGCGCCGCTCCCGGGTGTGCGGGAGCGGCGCCCGCTTCGCTCGCTGAGCCGCCCATCAGTAGCGGTAGTGGTCGGGCTTGTAAGGCCCGGCCTGATCCACGCCGATGTAACGCGCCTGCTCGTCGGTGAGCGTCGAGAGCTCGACGTTGAGCTTCTTCAGCTGCAGCCGCGCCACCTTCTCGTCCAGGTGCTTGGGCAGCACATAGACGCCTACCGGGTACTTGCCCGTGTTCGTGAACAGCTCGACCTGCGCGATGGTCTGGTTGGCGAAGCTCGAACTCATTACGTAGCTCGGGTGGCCCGTGCCGCAGCCGAGATTCACCAGCCGGCCCTCGGCGAGCAGGATCAGGCGCCGCCCGTCGGGCAGGATGACGTGGTCGACCTGCGGCTTGATGTTCTCCCACTTGTAGCGCTTCAGGCTAGCCACGTCGATTTCGTTGTCGAAGTGGCCGATGTTGCAGACGATGGCGTTGTGCTTCATGCGCGCCATGTGCGCGTGCGTGATCACGTGGTAGTTGCCGGTCGCGGTCACGAAGATGTCAGCCTTGTCGGCCGCGTAGTCCATGGTCACGACCCGATAGCCCTCCATGGCCGCCTGCAACGCGCAGATCGGATCGATCTCGGTGACCCATACCTGCGCCGACAGGGCCCGCAGCGCGCTCGCCGAGCCCTTGCCGACGTCGCCGTATCCGCACACCACGACCACCTTGCCCGCGATCATGACGTCGGTGGCGCGCTTGATGGCATCCACCAGCGACTCGCGGCAGCCGTACAGATTGTCGAACTTGCTCTTGGTGACCGAGTCGTTGACGTTGATGCCCGGGAAGGCGAGCCGGCCCTCCTTCGCCATCTGGTACAGGCGCTTGACGCCGGTGGTGGTCTCTTCCGTCACGCCCTTGATGCGCGCGAGGCGGGTCGAGTACCACTTGGGGTCGGCCTTGAGCTTGGCACGAATGGCGGCAAACAGCGCGGTCTCCTCGTCACTGGTCGGCTTGGCGATGAGGCTCGCGTCGGTCTCGGCGCGCGCGCCCAGGTGCAGCAGTAGCGTCGCATCGCCGCCATCATCGAGGATCATGTTGCTGTGGCCGCCGTCGGGCCACTCGAAGATGCGGTGCGTGTACTCCCAGTAATCGGTCAGCGACTCGCCCTTCCAGGCGAACACCGCCGTGCCGTGCGCCGCGATGGCCGCGGCGGCGTGGTCCTGGGTGGAGAAAATGTTGCAGGAGGCCCAGCGCACGTCAGCGCCCAGTGCCTGCAGCGTCTCGATGAGCACCGCGGTCTGGATGGTCATGTGCAGCGAGCCGGAGATGCGCGCGCCGCGCAGCGGCTGGGTGAGTGCGTACTCCTCACGGATCGCCATGAGGCCGGGCATCTCGGTCTCGGCGATGGCGATCTCCTTGCGGCCCCAGTCGGCGAGCGCGAGGTCCGCGACCTTGTAGTCGCTGTTGGGGTTGGGCTTTAGTGTGGCGTTCATGCTCGATACTCCGCTGATACAGAGTGAGCGCCGTGTGAACACGTCCGCCTGCTGAGCCTGGCAGCCCCGCGGGGCGATCCCCGGGCTGTCGCAACGCTCCTCAGCAGGCGCGGCTGCCGCGAATGCGGCTGCAATCTCATTTCTAGGCGGCGCGGATCCCTTTGGCCTCCGCGGCAAGCGCCTCGGCCCTATCGGTACGCTCCCAGTGAAACTCCGGCTCGGTGCGGCCGAAGTGCCCGTAGGCGGCGGTCTTCTGGTAGATCGGCCGCACCAGGTCCAGCATCTCGCGCAGCCCGTAGGGCGTCAGATCGAAGTGCTTGCGTACGATCTGCGTCAGGCGCTCGCGCGAGAGGCGGCTGGTGCCGAAAGTTTCCACCATGATCGAGGTGGGCTCGGCCACGCCAATTGCGTATGACACCTGCACCTCGCAACGCGAGGCGAGCCCCGCCGCCACCAGGTTCTTCGCCACGTAGCGCGCGGCATAGGCGGCCGAGCGGTCTACCTTGGACGGATCCTTGCCGGAGAATGCCCCGCCGCCGTGGCGCGCGAAGCCACCGTAGGTATCAACGATGATCTTGCGCCCGGTGAGGCCGCAGTCGCCCACCGGACCGCCGATCACAAAGCGTCCGGTCGGATTGATGTGGTACTTGGTGCGCTTGTCCACCCATTTCGCCGGCAGCATCGGCTTCAGGATCTCTTCCATCACCGCCTCGCGCAGCGCCTTGGTAGACACCTCCGGGCTGTGTTGGGTGGAGAGCACCACTGCCTCGAGGCCGACCGGCTCACCATCCTCGTAGCGCAAGGTGACCTGGCTCTTGGCATCCGGCCGCAGCCAGGGAAGCTTGCCGGACTTGCGCACCTGCGCCTGGCGCTTCACCAGGCGATGCGCCAGGGTGATCGGCGCCGGCATCAGCACGTCGGTCTCGTTGGTCGCGTAGCCGAACATCAGCCCCTGATCGCCGGCGCCCTGCTTGCGCTCATCCTTGCGGTCCACGCCCTGCGCGATGTCGGGGGACTGCTTGCCGATGATGTTGAGCACACCGCAGCTCGCCCCGTCGAATCCCATGTCGGAGGAGTTGTAGCCGATCTCGAGCACCGTCTTGCGCACCAGCGCCTCGACGTCCACCCAGGCGGTGGTGGTGATCTCGCCGGCGACGATGACCACGCCGGTCTTCACCATCGTCTCGCAGGCCACCCGCCCGCGCGTGTCCTCCTTGAGGATCGCATCCAGCACCACGTCCGAGATCTGGTCCGCGACCTTGTCCGGATGGCCCTCGGAAACAGACTCGGAAGTGAAAAGATAGTCATTCGCCATGGGGTGATTCCGCCGCGGATCCTTGGGGATTAGAAGACTAAGTTTAACCCAGATGAGCGCGCCGCGGCTCGCGGTGCGCCACATAACGCGCCACGCTGGACATATGCCGCCCGGCTATCTAAGGGAAGGCTGCCGCCAGGCGTGCTTCGAATTCTGCGCGCGTAAAGCGATGATTCTGCGTGCCGCGCGACTCGATCTTGATGGCGCCCATGAGCGAGGCAATACGCCCCGTGGCGCGCCAGTCGAGCCCACGCAACAGCCCGTGAATGAGGCCGGCGCGGTAGGCATCGCCGCAGCCGGTCGGGTCCACCACCGCGCTCGGCCGAGCCGCGGGGATCGTGAACTCGGCGGCACGGGTGTGGATGGTGGAGCCTGCGGCGCCGCGCGTGACGATGAGCGCCTCGACGTGCTGGATCAGGTCCGTCTCGGACCAGCCGGTCTTCTGCTGTACCAGCTGCCACTCATAGTCGTTCACGGTCACCCAGCGGGCCTGGGTGACGAAGCGCCGCAGCTCCTCGCCGCCGAACATCGGCAGGCCCTGTCCGGGGTCGAATATGAAAGGAATGCCCGCCTCGGCAAACTGTGCCGCGTGCTGGATCATGCCTTCGCGGCCGTCGGGCGCGACGATCCCGAGGGCGAAATCGCGGGCCTCGCTCACACGGTTGAGGTGCGCCTGTTGCATCGCGCCGGGATGAAAGGCGGTGATCTGGTTGTCATCGAGATCGGTGGTGATGAACGCCTGCGCCGTCAGCTCCGCCTCGACGACCCGCACGTGATCAAGCGGCACGCCGACACGCATCAGCCACTCCCGGTACGGGCCGAAATCGCGGCCGACCGTGGCCATGGGGTAGCCGCTGTCGCCCAGGAGCCTGAGGTTGTAGGCGATGTTGCCCGCGCAGCCGCCATACTCGCGGCGCATCTGCGGCACCAGGAACGACACGTTCAGCATGTGGATGCGGTCGGCCAGGATGTGATTTGCGAAGCGATCGGCGAACACCATGATGGTGTCGAACGCGAGCGAGCCGCAGATCAGCGCGCGGCCGGCGGGCTGGGCACTCATTTCAGCCGGTGCGGATGCGCGTAGACGACGTGCCGGTCGGTGCGCGCGAACGCTACCAGCGTGAGGCCCGCGCGCTGCGCCAGGCGCACCGCGAACGCGGTCGGCGCCGAAAACGCCACCAGCAGCGAGATGCCGACGGTGGCCGCCTTCTGCACCATCTCGTAGCTGGCGCGGCTGGTGATGAGCATGTAACCGGCGGAGAAGTCCGCCTGGGCGCGCGACAGCGCCCCGATGGTCTTGTCGAGTGCGTTGTGACGCCCGACGTCCTCGCGCACCACCTGGATGCCCTCACCGGGCACGACCCAGGCGGCGGCGTGCACGCTGCCGGTGCGGGAGTTGATCAGCTGCCGCTCCGGCAGCTGTGCCATCGTCGCGTGCAGCTCCTGCGCCGTGATGCGCACTCCCTCTGGTACCGGGGGAAGTTCGCGGATGGCATCCTCGGCGGTCTCCGCCCCGCACAGCCCGCAGCCGGTGCGCCCGGCGAGGTTGCGGCGACGCTGCAGCAGCTGCGTAAAGCGCTCCCAGGCGACCGAGATGTTGACGTCGGCGGAAGCGGCGCCCTGGGTCACCGTGACACCGCGGATCTCATCGGCACGCGCCACCAGCCCCTCGCTGAGGGTAAAGCCGACGGCGTAGTCTTCCAGGTCCGCGGGCGTGGCGAGCATCACCACGTGCGGTACCTCGTGGTACACCAAGGCCACCGGCATCTCCTCGGCGACCAGGTCGGTCGCCTGTGCGAGCGTGCCGTGCGTCCAGCGCTCGACGTTCACCTGCGCGCTCACCGCCGCGGACGGCTGTACCGCCGGCTCGGGCCTCATCCTCTGCCCGCCCGCGCGGCAGCCCAGCCGCCCCGCCCGGCAGTCGCCCATCGCGGCCATGCCCCGCCTTCGGCGACAATACGCTGCGCGACGCCATGCCCGGCCGGCGGTAGGGTGTCCATGGTTTCCAGTATACGTCGGGCACGGCAGTGGGGCCCGCGCACGTCCCAGGGAATACGCCGCACAACCACCGTGGTCCAACCGCACTCCCTCAATCGCGCGCGCCCGCGTTACCTGCTGGCGTGGATGGTGCTGGGCGCCGGTGCAGCACCCGCGCACGCCTCCGCACTGGGCCAGGACCTGAGCTTCGGCGGCAACCTCGCCCTCACCAGCGACTACATCTACCACGGAGTCTCCGAGAGCGACGGGCACGGCGCCGTGCAGGGGGATCTGCACCTCAGCACGGTGGGCGGCACGTTCGGCGGAGTGTGGGGCTCGACGCGCGACAGCGACCTGGATCCGGGAGGCAGTTACGACTTCGAGATCTATCTCGGGCATCGCTTCGATCTGAGCAGCGCGTGGAATCTGACCCTGAGCGCGCGCGGCCACTACTTCGCCGGCGGCGTGGTCGAGCCCTCTGCCGACTACCATGAGATCCTGGCAAGCATCGCCTATGAGGATCGCTGGGCGTTCACGCTGACCGCGATCCCGAACGCCGTGCGTTACTGGTTCTACCGGCGCCTGAGCCGGGCGCCGGCGTGGGTGGCCGACACTGCCGGACAGTGGCTGATCCTGCCCGGGCTGTTCGTGACCGGCGGTGTGGGCTACTACTACTCAAGCGGCACCGGCCCCGGGATCGAGGCGGCGGCCGGGTATGCCTACGGCAATGCGGGCCTGGCGTGGGAGTGGCGCCGCTTCCGCGTCGATGTCGGCTACTTCCTCACCCAGAAGGACGCCGCAAAATTGTTCCCCTACCCGCTCGCAGATCAGCAGGTGGCGGGCACGGTGACCTGGCGCTTTTGACCCCCCTGGGCGGCGGGGGGATAGTGAAGCCCTTGAACCCACAGGACCTGCGCCGACACTTACCGTTGTAGGGGCGTGACCGTTTTAAGGGCGTGGGTGCTATTTGTGAAGGGCAGCATGGCGGAGCCGACTTATCGCAGTGCAGTGGGCGTAGCGCGCGAACACGATCTGATGGCGCGCGTAGCCGAAGGCGACCGCCGGGCGTTCGAGGAGCTTTACAACCTCTATCACCGGCGCATGGCACGGTTCCTGACGCGCCTGACGCACCGCTACGACGTTGCCGAAGAGATCATCAACGACACCTTCTGGGTCGTGTGGCGCAAAGCCCGCGAGTTCCGCGGCGACTCGCAACCCTCGACCTGGATCCTCGGCATCGCCTACCGCAAGGCACGGAACGCGTTCCGCTCCGCGGCGCGCCTGCAGGAGAAGAACCTCGCCGTCGCACCCGAACCACTCACTCACGACGAGCCCTTTGGCACCGAGGAATTGCGCGACTGGCTCGGACAGGCTCTCGAGCAGCTGCCGGTGGAGCAGCGTCTCGCGGTGGAGCTGTGTTACGAGCTGGGTTATTCCTGCGAGGAGATCGCGGCGATCATGAACTGTCCGGTCAATACCGTGAAGACGCGCCTGTTCCATGCGCGTGCCAAGCTGCAGAAACTGTTACCGCAGCTGGCGGGCGCGGCGACGAAACCGAGCACACCGCAAGGCGAGCCATGATGACGACGAGCTTGAATCACGAGGAATCCTGGCTGCTGCTGCCATGGCTGGCCAACAGCCGCCTGTCACAGGCCGAGCGCGCGCGCCTCGAGGAGCACGTGCGCAGCTGCGGCGCCTGCACCGACCAACTCGCCGTGCAGCGTCTGCTGTGCGAGGCACTCACGGCACCCGACCGCGTCACGTACGCCCCCGGGCCCTCGTTCCGCAAGCTGATGCAGCACATCGACGGCACGGCTCCCGCCGAGCGGCCCGAGAAGCGGCGTGCGGCGCGGGTGCACGGCTTCCCGGCTCCGGGGTTCTCGGCCTGGCGTCCGCCTGGCCTGGCGTTTGCTGCGAGCTTCGTGGCCGCGCTCGGACTGGCCCTCGCTGCGGCCACCGCCCATCACTGGGCGCAGCCGCTGTACCTCACGCATACCTCCACCGCCCCGGCGCCCACGGCGGTGCTGCACATCGCCTTCGAGCGCTCGCTGCCCATCGGCGAGGTGGAGGAAGCGCTGCATCTGGCGGGGGCGCGGGTGGTCGAAGGACCCGACGCCAGTGGCATCTTCGGGGTGACCCCGGCAGGGGGCGCCCGCCCCGGTGCGCAGGACCTGTACCAGCTCGCCCAGCAGCTGCGCGCCGACGCGCGCGTGCGCTGGGTCGAGCCGCTCAGCGGTGCGGAGGTTGCAGCGCAGGGGCCGCGCCCGCAGGGTCGGTAACCATGCGCACCCTGGTGCACGCGGCTGCGTGGCTGGCGATGCTGGTGCTCGGCGGCGCAGCAGCCGCGACGCCTGCCGCCGAGCCCGGCCTGCAGGCGCCACCGCGCATCGTCGTCGGGTTCTCCAACGAGATGCACGGCGGGCTCGCCCCGGCCGGGGCAACCGGCAGCCGCTACGGCGGCGAAGGCTACCACGCATCCCAGGCCGCACAGCTGATGGCGCGCCGCGTCGCCGCCCAGTATGCGCTGCGGGCGGTCGCCAGCTGGCCGATCAAGGCGCTGTCGATGCACTGCGTAGTATTCGAGATCACCGACGGCAGAGCGGTGAGCGAGGTGCTCGCCGCGCTGTCCAAAGATGCGCGCGTGCTGCTGGCACAGCCGCTGCAGCAATTTCACACCCTCACTGACGCCAACGCCCAGGGCGTGTCCTACAACGACCCGCTCTATGACCTGCAGACCAATCTGGTCTCGCTCGGCATCGCCCGGGCGCACGCGCGCGCCCAGGGCGCGGGAGTGCGCGTCGCGCTCATCGACACCGGGGTCGACAGCGGGCATCCGGACCTCACCGGCCGCATCGCCGGGACGCATTCGTACCTTGCGAGCGCCGCACTGTCGCCGGCATGGCTGCGCCACGGCACTGCGATGGCGGGCGTGATCGCCGCGGTCGCCAACAATCACGTCGGCATAGTCGGTATCGCGCCGCTCGCGCAGCTGGAGATCTTCGAGGCCTGCTGGCAGCTCGAGCCGGGCAAGGACGCCGCGGCCTGCAATACCTTCACGCTGGCGCAGGCGCTCGCCGGCGCCCTCGCCTCCGGTGCCCCGCTCGTCAATCTGAGCTTCGCCGGACCCGCGGATCCGCTGCTGACGGCGCTGGTGGAGACGGGCCTGAAGCGCGGAGTCACTTTCGTCGGTGCCGCGGCCGGCCCGCAGGCGCCGTTCCCGACGGCCATCCCCGGCGTCATCGCCGCCAGCGGCAGCGAACACCCGCTGCCGGCGGGCACCCTCGGTGCGCCGGCGGAGCACGTGCTGACGCTGCGGCCCGGTGGCGAGTACGACTTCGAGTCCGGCTCCTCGGTGGCCGCTGCGGAACTGACCGGGGTGATCGCGCTGCTGCTCTCGGCCGGCTCGCCGCGTCCCGCGGGCGCGAGTCTCGAGGAGCTGCTGCGCCAGGGCTCGGGCACGGCCGGCCAGGCCGAGCCGGTGGATGTGAACGCGGCGTTCGCGCGGCTCGATGCGCTGCGCGAATCGCGCCTGGCTTCACGCGCGCGCTGACAGCTTGACCCGCCGAGGTGCGCTGCCCATGCTGCGGCGCATGGCCCACCCGGACGACGCACACGGCCTGACCCCGGCGCTGCTCGCCCAGGCGCGCGAGCGCATCGCCGGCAAGGTGCACGTGACGCCGCTGCTGACCAGCGCCACGCTCGATGCGCAGGCCGGGGCACAGCTGTACTTCAAGTGCGAGAACCTGCAGAAGGGCGGCGCGTTCAAGGCGCGCGGGGCCACCAACGCGGTGTTCGCCCTCGACGAGGACGAGGCGCGTCACGGCGTCGCCACGCACTCCTCCGGCAATCACGCCGCCGCGCTGGCGCGCGCCGCGCGCCTGCGTGGGATTCGTGCCTACATCGTGATGCCCGACAACAGCGCCGGGGCGAAGCGCGCGGCGGTCGAGCGCTACGGCGCCGAGATCACCTGGTGCGCACCGACCCTCGCGGCGCGCGAGAGCACCGCCCGCCAGGTGCTCGCGGCCACCGGTGCAACGCTGGTGCATCCGTACGATGACCTCATGGTGATGGCCGGACAGGCGACCGCGGCCATGGAGCTGCTGGAGCAGGCTCCGGATCTCGAGGTCATCCTGTGCCCGGTCGGGGGCGGCGGCTTGCTCGCCGGCACAGCGGTGGCGGCCAAGAGCGTGAACCCCGCGATCCGCGTGCTGGGCGTCGAGCCAGCCGGCGCCGACGACGCGGCACGCTCGCTGCGCGCCGGCGAGATCTTGCCCAGCGTGAGCCCGAACACCATTGCCGACGGGCTGCGCAGCTCGCTCGGCGTACGCCCGTTCGCCGAGATCCGCAAGCGCGTCGATGACATCGTCACCGTGTCAGAGGAGTCGATCGTGCGCGCGATGCGTACGCTCTGGGAAGTGCTCAAGACGGTGGTCGAGCCCTCGGGCGCGGTGGCCTATGCGGCGCTGCTCGATCCGCCCGCAGCGCTGCGCGGCAAGCGCATCGGGATCATCGTCAGCGGCGGCAACCTCGATCTCGACCGGCTACCCTGGAACGCGCCGGCGGCCCGCTAGCGCTCAGACGCGCTCGAGCACCACCGCGATGCCCTGCCCCACGCCGATGCACATGGTGCACAGCGCATAGCGGCCGCGCACCGCCGCGAGCTGCCAGGTGGCGGTGGTCGCGAGCCGCGCTCCGGACATGCCGAGCGGATGGCCGAGCGCGATGGCGCCGCCGTTGGGGTTGACGTGCGCGGCGTCGTGCGGCAGCTCCAGTTCCCGCAGCACCGCGAGCGCCTGCGCGGCGAAGGCCTCGTTGAGTTCGATGACCTCGAGCTGCCCGAGTGCGAGCCGCGCCAGTGACAACACCTTGCGCGTCGCCGGTACGGGTCCCATTCCCATGATGCGCGGTTCCACGCCGGCAGTGGCGGCGGCAACGATGCGGGCACGCGGTGTCAGGTCGAAGCGCCGCGCCGCCTGTTCGGAGGCGATGAGCAGCGCCGCCGCCCCGTCGTTGACGCCGGAGGCGTTGCCGGCGGTGACCGTGCCGCCGGCGCGAAACGGGGTGGGAAGCGCCGCGAGCTGCTCGAGGGTGGTCTCCGGGCGCGGATGCTCATCCCGCGTCACGCTGAGCGTCGTGCCCTTGCGCTGCGGGATCTCCACCGCCACCAGCTCCGCATCATAGAAGCCGCGCGCGTAAGCAGCCGCGGTGCGCTGCTGGCTGCGCAGTGCGAAGCGGTCCTGGTCGGCGCGGGTAATGTGGAACTGCGCGGCGACGTTTTCACCGGTCTCGGGCATCGAGTCGACGCCGTAACGCTCCTTGAGGCGCGGGTTGATGAAGCGCCAGCCGATGGTGGTGTCGTGGATCTCCGCGTGGCGGCTGAAGGGGCTATCGGCCTTGGGCAGGACGAAGGGTGCGCGCGACATCGATTCGACGCCGCCGGCGAGCACCACTTCAGCCTCGCCGGCGCGGATGATGCGCGCGGCGCTCGCCACCGCATCGAGCCCCGAGCCGCACAGCCGGTTCAGCGTCGCTGCGGGTACCGACACCGGCAGTCCCGCGAGCAGCGCTGCCATGCGCGCGACATTGCGGTTGTCCTCGCCCGCCTGGTTGGCGCAGCCCAGCAGCACCTCTTCGATGGCGGCGGGCTCAAGTGCGGGATTGCGCCGCATGAGCGCCGCCAGCGCAATCGCGGCCAGATCATCGGCACGTACCGCCGCGAGGGCGCCGCCGTAGCGCCCGATGGGGGTTCGGACGGCATCGCAGATGAAGGCGTCTGTCATGGCGCTGCCATCATAAGCCGCCCATGCACCGCGAGGCACTGCCGGGCGCGGCGTACCGGTTGGCACCCGGTACAGTTCGCGCCGCGTGACCGCGGCTGTATCTGCCTCGCAGCCAGCGCTTCACGCACCCTGCTGCTCCCGCTACCAGGATGCACCCATGCCCGACCCGCTGCCCTTCATCACCTATACCTTCGTCATGTCGATCACGCCCGGACCGAACAACGTCATGCTGACGGCCTCGGGCGCGAACTTCGGCTTGCGGCGCACCGTGCCGCATCTCCTCGGGGTCGTCACCGGCTTCGTCGTGCAGCTGCTGGCGGTGTGCGCGGGACTCTCGGCGCTGTTCGCGCGCTGGCCCGCGCTGCAGAGCACGCTCGCCTGGGTGGGGGCCGCGTACCTTGTGTACCTCGGCTGGCGCATGCTGCGCCTGGAGAGCGCGCAGGCCGGCGCTGCCACGCGGCCGGTCAGCTTTCTCGAGGCGGCGCTGTTCCAGTTCCTCAATCCCAAGGCCTGGGTGATGACCATTACCTCCGCCACCCTGTTCCTGCCGCAGGAGCTGTCGTGGCTGGCCCGCGGCGCCTACATGGCGGGCATCACCGAGGGTATCGGCGTGCCGTGCATGGCGGTGTGGGCGCTGTTCGGCAGCTCGCTGCGGGGCCTGCTCGCGGCGCCCCGCGGGCGGCAGGTATTCAATGCCGCCATGGCGCTTGCACTGGCCACCACCGCGTTCATGATGGTGCGCTAGACAGAGCGGTGCGGGGACGCACATGTTCGAGCTGACGCGGGACTCGCAGGTCCCGCTGGTCGATCAGATCTGCGAGCACGTCACACAGCTGGTGCGCCACGGCCAGCTGCCCGCCGGCGCCCGCCTGCCCTCGATCCGCCGGCTGGCGCGCCAGGTGCATGCCAGCCCCTTCACGGTGGTGGACGCCTACGACCGGCTGGTGGCGCGCGGGCTGCTCGAGTCGCGCGCCGGGCGCGGATTCTTCGTGACGCAGCGCCATCTGTCGCCGCCGCTGGTGGCGGTCGAGGCGCTCGGCGACGCCGGCTCGGACGCGCTGGCCCTGGCGCGCCTGTGCGTCTCGCACCCCGCCGACGTGGTCGCCGCCGGCTCGGGGTTCCTGCCGGAGAGCTGGCTCCTGGAGGCAGCCTCCGCGGGCGTGCTCACGCGCCTCGCCCGCAGCCGCCGCGCGCGGCCGTGGGTGCCGTGCCCGCCGCAGGGGCTGACGGAGCTGCGCGAGCAGATCGCCGCGCGGCTGCTGCAGCAGGGCATCGCGGCGAGCGCCGCGAACATCGTGACTACCTACGGCGCAAGCCACGCCTTCGACCTGCTGGCCCGCATCCTGTTTGCCCCGGGCGATGCGGTGCTGGTGGAGGACCCCGGGTACTTCATCCTGTTCGAGCAGCTGCGCGCCCATCACGTGCATCTGATTCCGGTAGCGCGCCGCGCCGATGGACCGGACCTCGAGGGGCTGGAGGCCGCCTGCCGCGCGCACCGCCCACGCGCCTTCTTCATGCAGACCTTGGTGCACAACCCCACCGGCTACAGCGCCGATCCCGCGCACTGTCACCGCATCCTGTCGCTCGCCGAGCAGTACGGGTTTGCGATCGTCGAGGACGATGTGTACGGGGATCTGTACCAGGGACCGGCGGTGCGCCTTGCGCAGATCGACGGCCTGCGCCATGTCATCTACGTCCACAGCTACACCAAGCTCATCGGCCCCTCGGTGCGCGTCGGCTATGTCGCGGCCGATGCCGCGCTGGTGGCGCGGCTGGTGGAGCGCAAGGTGCTGTCGGTGCTGTCCGGCTCGACGCTGCTGGAGTGTGTCGTGTCCGAGGTGCTCGACGGCGGCCGCTACAAGCGCCACGTGGAGCAGACGCGCGCGCGCCTGGCGCGCATGCGGCGCGATGCGCGCGCCGCGCTCGAGTCCGCCGGCGTGCGCTTCGATGCGGCCCCCGGCGAGGGCATCTTTCTGTGGGGACAGCTGCCCGACGAGGTGGCGATGGACGAGCTGGTGCGCCGCGCCTGGCAGCGCTCGATCCTGCTGGCGCGCGGCTCGCTGTTCTCACCCGCGCAGCGCTGCGCACAGTGGCTGCGTTTCAACGCCGCCCACAGCAACAGCCCGCCTCTCGTGCAGTTCCTGCGCGAGGCGCTGCACGCGGGCTGAGCCCGGAGTACGGCAGTGCGGGTCTGCGCCGCCTGCGAGGCCGACCTGGCGGGCATCAGCGCCATCTACAACGAGGTCGTCGCCACCTCCACCGCCATCTTCTCGCACCTGCCGGTCACTCCCGAGGAGCGCGCCCACTGGTGGCAATCGCGCCTCGCACACGGCTACCCGTGCTGGTGGCCCGCGATGCGCACGGGGTCGTCGGCTTTGCCAGCTTCGGGGAGTTCCGCGCCTGGCCGGGCTATCGCTTCACGGTCGAGCACACGGTGCACGTGCGCGCCGACGGCCGCGGCCGCGGCATCGGCAGCGCGCTGATGCGCGCGCTGTTGACGCACACCGCCGTGCTCGGCAAGCACGTCATGGTGGCGGCATCGGCTTCCACGAGCGCCTCGGGTTCGAGCGCGCCGACCGCCTGCGGGAAGTAGGTTACAAGTTTGACCGCTGGCTCGACTTGGTTTTTCTGCAGCGCGCGATCCAGGACCGGTAAGATGGCGGCATGTTTTCCGTGCCGCCCGCCACGCGCGCCCTGATCTTCATCAACGTCGGCGTATTCCTGCTGCAGCTGTTCGCGGGCAGCGCCGTCGAACAGCTATTTGCGCTGTGGCCGCTGGGCAGCGGCCAGTTCCGAGCGTGGCAGCTGCTGAGCTACGCCTTCCTGCACGACCCCCAAAACCTCAAGCACATCTTCCTCAACATGTTCGCGTTATTCATGTTCGGCCGCGCGCTGGAGATGCACTGGGGCGGCCGGCGCTTCGTTGTGTTCTACCTGGTGTGTGTGCTCACCGCCGCCCTGACACAGCTCGCCGTGCAGGGCGCCTCCAGCGAACCGCAGCCAGTAATCGGAGCTTCGGGCGGAGTGTTCGGGGTGCTGCTGGCGTTCGCCTGGTACTTCCCGCGCGAACGGCTGTTCCTGATTCCGATCCCGATCCCGATCCCGGCGTGGCTGTTCGTGACGCTGTACGCATTTGTCGAGCTGTTCCTCGGGGTCACCGGGCGCGAGGCGGGCGTGGCGCATTTTGCGCATCTCGGCGGCATGCTGGGCGGGGCACTATGCATCGGGTACTGGCGCGCCCGCCGTCGCTTCGGCTCCTGAGGCGGCGGGGCTGGTCACGGACCGGCACCCGTGCCGGTTGGCCGGCTTACCTCTCCTCGCGACTCCCTGAGGTATTGTTCGTAGATTAAGGATACTTCACAAAAAGACTTCGAGGTTGAAATCCGCCC
This sequence comes from uncultured Steroidobacteraceae bacterium, assembly GCA_964489185.1. Taxonomy (GTDB): domain Bacteria; phylum Pseudomonadota; class Gammaproteobacteria; order Steroidobacterales; family Steroidobacteraceae; genus 13-2-20CM-66-19. The sequence goes on from CAZAXR010000039.1 coordinate 87,350, forward strand.
CGCGGCGCCGGCAAAATCGCGCGCTTTCGACGCGATGGGAACTTTTCCGGCACGCCCCGAACGAAAGAGCCGAAACTCTCATGATCAAGACCGAACACCTCACCAAGCGCTACGACACCCTCACCGCGGTAGATGATGTGAGTTTCGAGGTGGGACCGGGCGAGGTGCTCGGCTTCCTCGGACCCAATGGCGCCGGCAAGACCACGACCATGCGCATGCTCGCCGGGTTCGTGACGCCCACCTCCGGGCGCGCCAGCATCTGCGGCCACGACGTCGAGAGCAGCCCGCTGGAAGCCAAGGCGGCCCTGGGCTACCTGCCCGAGGGCGCGCCGAGCTACGGCGAGATGAGCGTGCGCCGTTTTCTCAGTTTCATCGCCGACGTGCGCGCACTTGAGGGCGCGCGGCGCGCCGCGCGCCTGGCCCACGTCATCGAGCACCTGCAACTCGGCGGGGTGCTCGAGCAGACCATCGATACGCTGTCCAAGGGCTTCCGGCGTCGCGTGGGGCTGGCACAGGCGATCATGCACGACCCGCCGGTGCTCGTCCTGGATGAGCCGACCGACGGACTCGACCCCAACCAAAAGCACGAAGTGCGTACGCTCATCAACGACATGGCGCGCGACAAGATCATCGTCATCTCCACTCATATCCTCGAGGAGGTCGACGCCGTCTGCACCCGCGCCATCATCATCGCGCGCGGCCGCATCGTCGCGGACGACACGCCCGCGGGGCTGGCGGCGCGCTCGCGTTATCACAACGCGGTGTCGATGCAGCTCGAGCAGCCGGCGCAGCTCATGAGCGCGCGCGCCGCCGTGGCAGCCCTGCCGGCGGTCGAGCGTGTGGAGGTGAGCGAGCGCGATGCGCGCCTCACCGCGCTGCCGCAGACCGGCGCCACCATCCTGGCGGCGGTATCGGAGCTCGCCGCGCGCAGCGGACTGAAACTGAAGGAACTGCACCTGGAATCGGGACGCCTCGACGAAGTGTTCCGCACCATCACCGCCTGAGGAACCGACCACCATGCGCAACGTGGGCATCATCATGCGCCGCGAGCTTGCGAGCTATTTCGCAACCCCGCTGGCCTACGTCTTCATCCTGATCTTCCTGGTGCTGGCGAACGCCTTCGCCTTCTACCTCGGCGGCTTCTACGAGCGCGGCCAGGCGGACCTCGACCCGTTCTTCACCTTCCATCCGTGGCTGTACCTGTTCCTGATCCCGGCCATCTCCATGAAGCTGTGGGCGGAGGAGCGCAAGTCCGGGAGCATCGAGCTGCTCATGACGCAGCCGGTGAAGCTGTGGGACGCGGTACTCGGCAAGTTCCTGGCCGCCTGGATCTTCACCGCGCTGGCGCTGGCGCTCACCTTCCCGCTGTGGATCACGGTCAACTATCTCGGCCATCCGGACAACGGCGCAATCCTGGCCGCTTACCTCGGCAGCCTGATGCTCGCCGGCGGCTTTCTCGCGGTGGGCTCGTGCATGTCGGCCCTGACGCGCAGCCAGGTGGTGGCGTTCATCCTGGCGGTGGTGGTGTGCTTCGCGTTCCTGCTGGCGGGCTTCCCGCTGGTGCTCGACGCCTTCCATGGCTGGGCGCCGCAAATGCTGGTCGATGCGATCGCCTCGCTCTCCTTCCTCACCCATTTCGACTCCATCATGAAGGGCGTCATCGACGTGCGTGACCTGCTGTACTTCGCGATGCTGATCGGGTTCTTCCTGCTCGCGACCGCGATCACCCTCGAGCTGCGCAAAGACCTATGAACAAACGCTCGACCCTCGGCGGCGGCGCCCTCCTCGGGCTCGGACTGCTGCTCATCGGACTCACGGTGGTGTTCAACTATGCGCTGCGCGGCTGGCGGCTGGATCTGACCGAGAACCGCCTGTACACGACGGCGCCGGGCACCGATCGCATCCTCGGCAACATCAAGGAGCCGATCAATCTGTACTTCTTCTTCTCGGAGAAGACCGCGGCGCAGCTGCTGCCGCAGCTGAAGACCTACGGCGTGCGCGTGCGCGAGCTGCTCGAGGAGCTCGTCGCCCGCTCCAACGGCAAGCTGCGCCTGCACGTGATCGACCCGCAGCCGTTCTCGGAGGAAGAGGACCGCGCCGCCGAGCTCGGGGTGCGGGGCGCGCCGGTGGGCGCCGCCAATACCCAGCTGTACTTCGGTCTGGCCGGCACCAACGCCACCGATGGCCACGCTGCGATCGAATTCTTCGATCCCAACAAGGAGCAGTTCCTCGAGTACGACGTGGTGAAGCTCATCTATCAGCTCGCCAACCCGAAAAAGCCAGTGGTCGCCTGGATGTCGACGCTGCCGATGGGGCCGGGCTTCGACCCGCAGACCGGGCAGATGCGCGAGCCGTGGGTGCTCTACAGCGAAGTGCAGCAGCTGTTCGATCTGCGGCCGCTCGATCCGGGCGCTGCGCGCATCGAGCCGGACACCAACGTGCTGGTGCTGGTGCATCCGAAGAACCTGCCGCCAGCCACGCAGTTCGCCATCGACCAGTTCGCGCTGCGCGGCGGCCACATCCTGGCGTTCGTCGATCCGCTGGCGGAAGCCGACCCCTCCGGCGCCGAGCCCGGCAATCCCATGGCGGCCATGAGCGCCGACAAGTCCTCGCACCTTGCAGAACTGCTCAACGCCTGGGGCGTGCAGTTCAATCCCGGCGAGGTGATCGCCGACCGCGGCCACGCGCTCACCGTGAGCATGCGCCAGGGTCAGGCGCCGGTCATGCACCTCGGAGTGCTCGGGCTCGATAAGGACAGCTTCACCAGCGATGACGTGATCACCGCCGGACTCTCCAACGTCAACGTCGCGACCGCCGGCTACCTCGAGCCCGTCAAGGGCAGCAAGGTGCGTTTCGAGCCGCTGCTGCAGTCGAGCACCGACGCCGCGGCGCTGCCGGTGGAGCGCTTCCGCATGCTGTTCGATCCCGGCACGCTGCTCGACGGCTTCAAGCCCACGAACCGCCGCTACACCTTCGCGGCGCGCGTCACCGGCACGGTGCACAGCGCCTTCCCCAACGGGCCGCCGGCCGGGGTGCAGCTGCCACCCGGGCAGCTCGATCTGAAGGAATCCACCAAGCCACTCAACCTGGTGGTGTTTGCCGATACCGATCTGCTGTCGGATTATCTGTGGGTGCGCCAGCAGAGCTTCTTCGGCCAGCGCATGACGCAGGCCCTGGCGAGCAACGGTGACATGGTGCAGAACGCGCTCGACAACCTTTCCGGCAGCGCCGACCTGATCAGCGTGCGCGGCCGCGCCTCCTTCACGCGTCCGTTCGAGCGCGTCGAGAAACTGCGGCGCGCCGCGGACGAGCGCTTCCGCGCCAAGGAACAGGAGCTGGAGAAGCAGCTGCGCGACACCGAGGAAAAGCTCACCGCGCTGCAGAGCAAGGGCGGCAAGAGCGCCGAACTGATCGTCACGCCCGAGCAGGAGCAGGAGATCGCGCACTTCCAGACCGAGAAGCTGCGCATCCGCAAGGAGCTGCGCGCGGTGCGCGCCGGGCTGGATGCGGACATCAAGCGCCTCGGCACCACGCTGAAGATTCTCAACATCGTTGTGGTCCCGGTGGCCTTCGCGCTGTTCGCGCTGCTCATCGCCGGCTGGCGCGGTCGCCGCCGCACGCCGCCCGCCGGCGCTACGGAGCCACGGCCATGACCGCGCGCCGCGTCGCCTGGCTGCTGGGGGCGGGACTTGTAGTCATCGCGTTCGCCATCTGGCTGTCCTCGCGTCGCCACCTGGAGCGCGCCACGATGGCAGGAGACCCGGTGCTGCCGGGGCTCACGCAGAGCGTCAACACCGTGACCCAGCTGCAGCTCACCAAGGGCGATGGGACGAAGGCGACCATCCAGAAAAGCGGCGATGCCTGGAGCGTCAGCGAGCGCAGCTGGCCGGCGGACGTCGGCAAGGTGCGCAAGCTCCTGCTGGCGCTCGGCGCGCTCAACGTGGTGGAGGAGAAGACGCGCCTGCCGGCGAACTACCCGCAACTCGGGGTCGAGGACGTCACCTCTCCCAAGGCGAGCGGTACGCGGGTGGAGGTGGTGACGCCCACGCACACCTGGGCGCTGATCGTCGGCAAGTCCTCGAGCGCCAAGTCCGGCTACGTGCGCGTGGCAGGCGCCGAGCAGAGCCTGCTGGCCGCACCGCTGCTGTCGGTCGACGCCGATCCCAAGAGCTGGCTCGAAAATGCCCTCATCGATCTGCCGGTAGAGCGCGTCAAGCAGGTTGATGTGAAGCCGGCGCAGGGTCCGGCCTTCAGCGCGGCCCGGGCCAAGAAAGAGGATGCGCACTTCACGGTCACCCCGCTGCCCAAGGGGCACGAGCTCAGCGGCCCGGGCGCCGCCGACGCCATTCCGGCCGCGCTCGCCGCCCTGACGCTTGACGATGTCCACAAGGGCACTGCGCCCCCGGATGCGCACCTCGTTCATTCCCTGTTTCGCGGTTTCGACGGCCTGGAGGTCGACGTCGCCGGGCGCAAGGACGGCACGCGCTCGCTGATCGCCATCAACGCGCACGGCAGCGGCAAGGACACGCAGGCGGAGGCCGACAAGCTGAACGCACGCCTTGGAGGCTGGGAGTTCGACGTCCCCGAGTACAAGTACGCGGCGCTCTTCACCCCGCTCGATGAGCTGCTGAAGAAACCTCCGGAAGCGGCCAAGCAGGCCGCGTCCCCGGGGGCAACGAAGTCCAAGTCTCCAAAGGCGCCGGCCGCCGCGCCGCACTGAGCCTAGGCCGCAGGCACGCCCGCCAGCGCGAGCAGCTGCGTCACCGTGCGCCAGTTGCGCGCCGTGCCGCCCACACCGAGCGCGCGCTCGGCGCGCGCGGCGAGCTTGGAGCGTCCCACCCCCTGTGGCGCGTGCAGATACAGCACGGTGCCGCGCACCACGAAGCGCTCGCTGGCATCACACAGCGGCTCGAGGCGTTTGCGTGCTCCCGTCCCCGGAGCCCGGTCCAGGAACCAAAGATGCACCCGTTCGGGCGCCGTGCGACATTGCGGAAAAGGGTTGGCGGCCGCGGCCCGTGCCAGCGCGCGCGCCGGCAACAGCATGAGAGCCGGGCGAAACCCGAAACGCGCTGCGATGGCCGCGCTGATGAGCTCCCGCAGCGCCGCAGCGTCTCGGGAACTGCGGAACACGAAGTTACCGCTCTGGATGTAGGTCCTCACCTCGCGCAGCCCGAGTCCGCCGAGCAACGCCGCCAGATCCTGCATCGGCAGTTTTTGGTGACCCCCGACGTTGACACCGCGCAGCAGCCCGACCCAGGCGCGCTCGCGCGCGGCCGCCGCCGGGCGGGTGGCGGGCAGCCGCCTCAGGGCTTCACCTGCGCGAGGAGGCCGAGCGGGCGGCCCTCCGGGTCGTTGAAGTGCGCCAGCCATTCCTCGGTGCCGTCGGCATGGCGGTGGATCAGGTGTGGCGCCTGGGCAAACTCCACCCCGCGCGCGCGCAGGGTCTCATAGGCGGAGCGGATGTCCTCGACGCGCAGGTACAGGATGGACTCCGGCCCCGGCTTGTCGGTGGCGCTCAGATACAGCCGCGTGCCGCCGCAGTCGAAGAATGCGAACGAGCCGAACGTGTACAGGTGCCTGAGCCCGAGCGTCTGGCCGTACCAGGCCTCGGACTCCTTGATGTCGCGCACCGTGCGCGCCACCTGCGCCAGCGGGCCCAGTTTCAGCGTGGTCATCGATAGCTCCTTGCGGGCGAGCGCGCTGCCGCGCGGCTCGCGAAACCAGCGTCGCAGCGCCGCGCGATTCGCGAGTCCGAGCTTGGCCACGGCGTTCGCGACGTGGTACTTGACCGCGTCGAGACTCACGCCGCGGCGCGCGGCGATCTCGCGGTTGCTGAGGCCGTGCTGGATCGCGTGCACCACGCGCCACTCGGTGGGTGTCAGCACGTCATCCGACGCGGGTCGACCTCTGCGGCTCCTGCCCGGCATGGGACGCATCCTAAGCGGCGCCGCGGCGAATTACCCTCCCCCGCCTGCGCCAGCTCTTGCAGCGCAGCAACCAGAGCGTGACGGGAAGCGGGAACGTGGCGTGCCGTGCGGCAGCGAGCGGGCGTAGAATTTTTTTCGCGGCGGGAGGCAACCCACCGAGAGAGCTTGCCAAGGAGAGGGATATGAGCGCTGTGCTACTGGCCGTATTCAGCGACTATGGGATGGCGGACCGTGTGCGTACACGGCTGGTCAGCGACGGTTTCCCCACCGACCGCGTTGAGCTGACCTCGGCGACCGACCCCGGACGCGCGGGGCTGGCGCCGGCCGGATCACCGCACGCGAGGTTCATCCAGTACTTCCGCACCCTGATGAGCGGCGCGGACGAGCAGCCGTTCGTGGAGGCGCTGGCATCGCGCGTCGAACAGGGGGTCGCCACCGTCGCAGTGCACCCGCGCGGGGACATCGAGACCCAGCGTGCGGCGGAAATTCTCGAAGATGAGGGAGCGATCGAAGTCGTCGGGCACGATCTTGCCCACCAGTCCTTCGAGCACGCCGCCGCGCGTACCGACGGTTACTGGGTGCGGCACTTCAGGCTCGGCAACCCGGGCGGCGCCGACTGCATCTACTGCCGGCTGTTCCCCGGGCACGAGCACTGAGCTCGTGCCGGGAGCCCGCGCGCGGCAGGCTCCCGGCGCGCGTAACTACTGCTTATCGAGTGTGTAGGTCGTGCTCTGCCCGTGCGCGACGTCCTTATCGGTGACCGCGATGGTCTTGCCGTCCTTGGCCGCCGCGAGGCGGATCTCGTCGACGACCTTGCCCTGGCGATGATCGGTCTCCTCCACGGTGTTGTCATCGATGCGCTTGACCGACACCGTCGTGTGACCCGGATCGCCCGTTACCGGGTATTCCTTGCCGTCGAACTTCGCGTCGTAGCTCTGCCCGTTCCAGTGCATGGTGAAATGCTCGGGCGTCATCGAGTACTTCACGGTGCGCATGGCGTCGTTGGCCTGGATCTGATCCTGTTGCCAGGAACCTGAGACCGGGTGCGAACCGGCCGGCCCGCTGGCGACGCGCTGCTCGGTCGTGACGCCCGTGATGGTCTGCTCGCCCACGTGGTTGGTGAACTTGCTGGTCAGGGTCTTGCCGTCGGCGGACACTGATTCGGTGATGTGCGCGAACTCCTTGTCGCCCTGTTTCAGTACGATCTCATCCGAAGCCGGGCCGGTCACTTTCACCATCGCCGCGTCGTAGTAGGGGTGGCCGCTCACCTTGTGGTCGGCGCCGTCCGCCTTGACCTTGAGTTCCGGGACGCAGCTCGAGCAGGTGTACTCGCCGCCGGCGAGCAGATATACGTCCGGCTTGCCGCTCACCTTCATCGAGTCGAGGTTGGTCTTCCACGTGCCGTCGAACGGGCTCGTGGCCAAGGCGGCCGCAGGCAGCAGCGCGAGTGCTGACCCCATCGCGATCTTCATGTTGTTTTCCCCTGTTGGTTCTTGTGCCGCGCCGCGGACCCGCGGCGCCGGAGGCGCGGCAGTGTATGCCCGCGCGCACGCGATACCAACAGCCCAGTTCAGGTCTCAGTTGGCGCGCGGCTTCAGGGTCTCCGCCAAGGCGTCGGCACGCCCGCTGATGCGCACGAGGTGCGGGAAGCGTGGGCCCTCGAAGTACTCGACCGCGAGCGTGCGGTAGTAGTCGCCGTTCTCCACCAGCAACTCGATCGGCTTGTGGTTGTCGTGCGCGGCGGCGATCGCCGCGTCCAGCACCTCGGGCGAGTACCTGCGCCCGTTAACGGCGATGACGGTCATGCCCGGCGCCGCCCCGGCCCGCGCCGCGGCACGGGTCTCGACGCTGTCGGTGATCGCTCCCTTGTCATCCAGCGTCAGGCCGATCGACCATTCGCGATAGGTGCTCTTCTTGCGCTTCTGCCGCGTCTCAATGTAGGAGTTCTTGGCCGGTGAGTAGGTGAGCTGCCAGCCCCCACTCTCCAGGCCCGCGAGCAGCGCCTGCGGGCCGAGCGAATCGAGATGGCGCCGGATGAGCGCGCGCCAGTCGGCCGCTGCGATGCTCGTAAGCGCTGCGTACACGTCGGCCTCGATGTAAGGCTTGAGCGCCGGCTGGCCGCTGGAACCGGCGTAGAAGCGCTTCATGAAATCATCCAGCGAGGCGTGCCCGCCCGTGCGTGCGCGCAGCTCCGCATCCACGTTCAGCCACAGAAACTCGGACGCCTCATAGAAATCGACGCTGCGGCGCGCCGACTCGAAGGCCGCCGGGGCGTCGTACAGGATCTGCGCTGCGACCGCGGTATCGGCCAGCGGACGCCAGCGGTCGCCGCTCTCCACGTCGAAGGTGCCGGCGAGGCTGGCCAGCATCTCGCGGTGGCTCTCGGGCGTGATGAGCCCGGCGCGCACCGGCAGCACCGTCCCCCAGAACTGCGTCAGCCCCTCATAGACCCACAGCAGCGAGCCGTCCATCGGCTTCTGATAGTCGGGACTCAGCAGGCCCGCCGGACGACGGTACTTGCCGTTCCAGCTGTGCACGTACTCGTGCGCCAGCAGCTCCGCCACCCCCTCGCGCAGCGCGGCGTCACCGAGTGAGTTCTCGTCCATGCGATTGTCGCTCGATTCGTGATGCTCGAGCCCGTTGTTGATCAGGTGATCGGACAGGCTCAGTAGCCAGGTGTAATGCCGGTACAGGCGCGAGCCGAACAGCGCGCCCGCTTCGGCGACCAGCCGGCCGTAACCGGCGGCGAACTCGTCCGGGACCGTGAGCGCCGCTTCGCTGTCGGCGACGATGGAGATCGCATGCTTGAGCTGCGGCCGCGGCGGCGACCCTGGCAGTTCAATGCGTTTCGCGTAGCGGCCCATCTGCAGCGGCGAGTCGATCAGCCGCGCGAGGTCCCCCGGTTCGAGCCGCACGCTGCCGTCGGGCTGCGGCTGCAGGGCGAGTGCGCAGCTGAGGTGCCAGCCCGGCGGCGCCAGTAGCGTCGCTTCGGTGCTGATCGCGCCGGCGTCGTGCCCCTTGGGCAGCAGCACGAACTGATTCCACGGCAGCACCGCAAGCTGCGCGCTGCTGACCGGCGCGATGCTGAACAGGCCTGCCTGGGTCGGCAGCCCGGAGTCCATCGAGATCTCCAGGCGCGTGACGCCTGCCGGCACGGTCACGCTGATGGCGTACAGGTCGAGCGGGTCGCGCCGCCAGCTGAGCAGCGCTCCATCGGCGCGGATCGTCAGCCCGATGATGGTCTCCAGCGGCCCCGAGGGTGAGTGCTCCCCGGGAATCCACTTGGGAAACACCAGCGTCAGCGGACCGCCCTGCACCGCGAGCCGCAGATCCGTGTGCACGCGGCGCGCCGCCACCTCGCGCGCATCGAGGCGCACCGTCAGATCGGCGCCGTGGGCGAGCGCACTGCCCGCCAGCAGGGCGCAGCTGAGGATCACCGACACTCGTACCGCTCGCATAAGACCTCGTCGTCGCGCGCAAAGGGTGGCGATTGTCGGGGCAAATGGCCCGCCGAGGCAACGAGTGCTAACGTCCGGAGCATGCAAGCCGACAGCTATCGCGGCGGCTGCCTGTGTGGCGCGGTGCGCTACGAAGCCACCGGCCAGCCGGAGAATGCGTGCTTCTGCCACTGCCGCAGCTGCCGCCTCGCGGCCGGTGCGCCGCTGGTGCCCTGGGCGACGTTCGCGCGGCAGCAGTTTCACATCACGCGCGGCACGCTCACCGAGCGGCGCTCCTCGGCACGCGTGTGGCGCGGATTCTGCGCCGCATGCGGCACCGCGCTCACCTACCGCAACGAAGCGCGCGCTGCCGAGATCGACGTGACGCTCGCGACCCTCGACGAGCCGGCCGCGATCGCACCGCAGATGCACCTGTGGGTGGCGCAGAGGCTGCCGTGGATCTCGCTCACCGACGGCCTGCCGCAGTTTCCCGCCGGCAGCGGCAGCGCCTGAAGGCTCAGCGCGCGCGCGCCAGCAACCCCACGGTCACCACGGCCAGCAGCGCCGTCGGCAGCCAGGCGAGCACCACCGGGTTGAGGTTGAACACCACCGTGCCGCTCTCGATCAGGCGCTGCAGCAGGAAGAAGCCGATGCCGAGTATCAGGCCCATCATCATGCGCGTTCCGGCGCCCGCGGCGCGCAGCGAGCCGAGCACGAACGGGATGGCGAGCAGCACTGTGAACGCGATCGCCACGGTGCGCGCGATGCGTGACCAGAAAGCGAACAGGTATTCGCGGGTATCCAGGGCGTTGCTCTGGAAGTAGCGGATCAGGCGCCACAGCGCCCGGCTGGTGAGCTGCTTGGGGTCCTCGATGGCAAGCCCCAGGAACCCGGCGCTCACGTTGGATTCGAGCAGGCGCTGCCCGGACGGGGTTGCCGTCACGGTATCGTCCACGAAGCGCGATTCGGTGTAGTCGGCCAGCAGCCACTTGCCCTTGGCGCCCGCGGTGGCGTGCGCGGCGTGTCCCAGCGCGAGCAGGCGGTGCTGCGGCGAGAGTTCAAAGATCTGCATGCTGCCGAACTGGCGCTGGCCGGACTGCCCGGCGACGTTCAGTATCAGGTCGCCGTCGCGCACCCAGGCTCCGCTGCCGCCGCCGAAGCTGACGTTGGAGAGCTTGCTGAAGGCCTTGTGCTCGCGCGCCGCCTGCTGCAGCGGCGGGGCGAGAAACTCCCCGAGCAGCACCTCGATGATGACCAGGATCAGCCCGGCGGACAGTGCGATGCCCGCCAGCCGCCCGACCGATACACCGGTGGCGCGAATGACGGTGAGCTCGCTGCCGCGCGCCAGCGACCCCAGGCCGAGGAGCGAGCCGATGAGCGCCATGATCGGCAGCAGCTCGTAAGCAAGCTGCGGCAGGTTGAGCAGCGTGTACCAGAAGGCCGCGAGTGCGGTGTAATGCCCGGTGCCGATGTCGCTCTGCTGATCGATGAACACGAACAGCGCACCGAGCACCAGCACCACCGCCACCACCAGCAGCACCGCGCCGAGAATGGCGCGCACCACGTAGCGGTCGAGCACGCTCACAGGCCGCGCATCCGGTAGCGCAGGCGGTTGGCGATCCCTGGCCCGAGGATCACCGCGAGCGCGAGCAGTCCCACCACCACGTGCGTCCACCACAGCCCGAGTACCTCCGGGGCGGTGCCGCGTGAGATCCAGGTCTTGCCGGTCGAGGCCAGGGCGTAATAGAGGAAGAAGATCAGCACCGCGATCCACACCCGCGCGTAGCGCCCCTGGCGTGGGCGCAGCCGCGCCAGCGGCACGGCCAGCAGCGCCAGCACCATGCACATGATGGGCATGCTGATGCGCCAGTGCAGTTCGGCGCGCTCGGGCGCGTCGGAGGAGCTGAGCAGGCTCCAGGTGGGACGGGCCTCGAGCGCCTTGATGACGTCGGTAATCGGGGGTATCTGCACCGGCACCACGTGCTCGGCGAAGCGTACGATGCGGAACTGCATGCTGCCGGGCACGCCTTCGAAACGCTCCCCATCGTAAAGTGTAAGAATGTGTGTCATGCCGTCCGGCGTGACGGCGTGACGGGCGCGCTCGGCGAGGGCCACCTCGACCTCGGCCCCGAGGTTGCGCTCGACGAACACGTTACCGAGGCTACCGTCCTTGTTGACCTCCTGGGCGTATACCACGGCGTTGACGGCCCCGAAGGTGCGGAATTTGCCCGGCACGATGGGCGCGAACTGCCCGGCGCGCAGCGCCGTGTTACGCAGGCTGAGCGCGTGCTGCGTCGCGTCCGGGGACAGCACCAGGCTCAGGTAAGCCAGCGCCGAGCTCACCAGCAACGCCAGCAGCGCCACCGGCACGTACAGGTTCTGCGGCCCCGCGCCGCAGGCGAGCGCGGCCGCCATCTCGCTGTCGTGGTACAGCCGGCCGAAGGCCAGCACCACCCCGAGCAGCAGCCCCACCGGCAGCAGGATCGCCAGGTCCTGCGCCGCCCCAAAGCCGATAAGCTCAAGCACCACGCTCTGCGGATACTGATTGGCGGCGGCCCGCTCGAGCACGCCCACCACCTGGTTGGCGAGCAGGATGATGAGCAGCACGCTGGTCACCGCCAGCCACGCTGTCAGTACCTCGCGCAGAATGTAGCGGCCGAGGATCGTCCCCAAAGGTGCGCTGCCCCACCCGCCCGTTCCAGAAACCGGGCGGCCTCTTGAGTTACACTTGCCTCGCGTGCACCCGTCACCGCGCACTAAGCGCCCAATAAACATCAAACGGAGCGAGGCGCGTTAAGAGTCCGCGAATAAGGTAAATCAGAACGCACGCGCGCCTCAACGGCAAGGGGGATATTGCATGGAATTCGGAGTCTGGACGAAGGGCTTGGCAACTCTGGCGGTTGACTGCCTGGTGCTGGGCGTCTTCGAGGAGGCCGAGCTGTCCGGCGAGGCGCGCGCGGTCGACACCGCGAGCGGCGGGCGGCTGAAGCAGCTGCTCGGGCGCGGCGATTTCGCCGGCCGCGCGGGCGAGACGCTGCTCATCGGCGAGCTGCCGGGGATCAGCGCCACACGCGTGCTGCTCACCGGGCTCGGCACCAAGAAGAACTTTCAGCGCAAGAGCTGGCGCAAGGCGTGGGCGGCCGCCGCGGCGGCGCTGGCGCGCACGCGCATCGCCAGCTGTGCGGTCGCGCTCGATCGTCCGGAAGCGCGGCAGCTCGATGACTACTACCTGGGCCGCGCCGTGGCCGAGATCGCCGGCGCCGCACTCTACCGCATCAACGACCTGAAGACCGCCAAGAAGCCGCCGCCGCCTGCGCTGAAGAAGGTGCTGGTCGGACCGGTGCGCAAGGCTGCCGCCGCCGAGCGCGGACTGGCGCATGGCGAGGCCATCGCCGCGGCGCAGAACCTGCAGCGTGACCTCGCGAATCTGCCCGCCAACGTGTGCACGCCTACCTTTCTCGCCGAGCAGGCGCGCGCGCTCGCCAAGGGTCAGGGTCCGCTGCGCGTGCGCGTGCTCGATGAAGCCGCTATCCGGCGCGAGAAGATGGGCTGTCTGCTCGCGGTCGCGCAGGGCAGCCAGCAGCCGCCGCGCTTCATCGTGCTCGAGCACCAGGGGGCGCGCAAGAAAGCGCAGCCGCCGGTGGTGCTGGTCGGCAAGGGCGTGACCTTCGACAGCGGCGGCATCTCGCTGAAGGATCCGCCCGGGATGGACGAGATGAAATTCGACATGAGCGGGGCGGCGGCCGTGATCGCCACGCTCACCCTCGCCGCCACGCTGCGCCTGCCGCTGCACGTGGTCGGACTGGTGGCGGCGGTGGAGAACATGCCGAGCGGCAAGGCCGTCAAGCCCGGCGACATCGCCACCAGCGCCTCCGGCCAGACGGTCGAGATCCTCAACACCGACGCCGAGGGGCGCCTGATCCTGTGCGATGCCCTGCACTACGCGCGCCGCTTCCATCCGGCCGCGGTGGTGGACATCGCCACCCTCACCGGCGCCTGCGTGGTCGCCCTCGGCCATCACCATGCGGGCGTCATGGGCAATGACGAGGCACTGGTGCGCGAGCTGCTGGAGGCCGGGGTGCGCGCCGACGATCGCTGCTGGCAGCTGCCGCTCACCGAAGAGTACGCCGAGCAGCTCAAGAGCAACTTCGCTGACTTCGCCAACGTTGGCGGCCGCGACGGCGGCGCCATCACCGCCGCCACCTTCCTCGGCAAGTTCACGCAGGGTTTGAAATGGGCGCATCTCGACGTCGCGGGCGTTGCCTATCAGAGCGGTGCCCAGAAGGGCAGCACCGGGCGCCCGACACCGCTACTCGCGGACTTCCTGTTGCGGCGGGCGGGGCTGTAGCGCGCCGCGGCGCCAGCCACGGCCGCCGCGTGCGCCACGTGCACTACTGCCGCACACGGCCGCGCGCGGGCCGCAAGGCGCGCGCGGTGCGCGCGCCCTGACACCCCCCGTCGCCCGGGACCGCGCCGCCAAGCCGCTATAATCGTTGGCATGGACAAGGTGTACGCGCCGCAGCAGATCGAGCGGCGCATCTACGCACGCTGGGAATCGCACGGCTGGTTCGCGCCGCGCGGCAGCGGCGTGCCCTACTGCATCATGATCCCGCCACCGAACGTGACCGGGACGCTGCACATGGGGCATGCGTTCCAGCACACGCTCATGGACGCGCTCACGCGCTATCACCGCATGCGCGGGCGCGACACGCTCTGGCAGCCGGGAACCGATCACGCCGGCATCGCCACGCAGATGGTCGTGGAACGGCAGCTCAACGCCCAGGGCCTGAAGCGCACCGAGCTCACCCGCGAGGCGTTCCTGGAGCGCGTGTGGGCGTGGAAGGAGCAGTCCGGCGGAACCATTAGCCAGCAGATGCGCCGCCTCGGCGAGTCGGTCGACTGGTCGCGCGACCGCTTCACCATGGACCCGGGCATGTCGCGCGCGGTGCTCGAGGTGTTCGTGCGCCTGCACGAGGAGGGGCTCATCTACCGCGGCAAGCGCCTGGTCAACTGGGACCCCGTGCTGCTCACGGCCCTGTCGGACCTGGAGGTGCAGGCGCAGGAAGAGGACGGGCAGCTGTGGCATCTGCGCTATCCGCTCGCCGACGGCGGCGGCCACGTGGTGGTCGCCACCACGCGCCCGGAGACCATGCTGGGCGATACCGCGGTGGCGGTGCATCCCGAGGATGAGCGCTACCGGCCGCTCATCGGCCGGCACCTGCGCCTGCCGCTCGCCGCGCGTGACATCCCGATCATCGCCGACAGCTACGCCGACCCGGCCTTCGGCTCGGGCTGCGTGAAGATCACGCCCGCGCACGATTTCAACGACTACGAGGTCGCACAGCGCCACCACCTGCCGCTGATTAATATCTTCACCCCGCGCGCCACGCTCGCGGATGACGTGCCGGAGCGCTTCCGCGGGCTCGACCGCTTCGAGGCGCGCAAGCGCATCGTCGCCGAGCTCGAGAGCGCGGGACTGGTGGAGCGCGTCGAGAAGCACCGTCTGGTGGTGCCGCGCGGCGACCGCAGTGGCGCGGTGCTCGAGCCCTATCTCACCGACCAGTGGTACGTGAAGATCGCGCCGCTGGCGGCGCCGGCGATCGTGGCGGTCGAGGAGCGGCGCACGCGCTTCGTGCCCGAGAACTGGGCGCGCACCTACTTCGAGTGGATGCGCAACATCAAGGACTGGTGCATCAGCCGCCAGCTGTGGTGGGGGCACCGCATCCCTGCCTGGTACGACAGCAGCGGGCGCGTGTACGTCGGCCGCAGCGAAGCTGAAGTGCGGGAGCGTCACGGACTTGCCGCAGCGCTCGCCCTGCGCCAGGACGAGGACGTGCTCGACACCTGGTTCTCCTCGGCGCTGTGGCCGTTCTCGACCCTCGGCTGGCCGGAGACCACCGGCGCGCTCAGCCGCTTCTACCCCGGCAGCGTCCTGGTCACGGGCTTCGACATCATCTTCTTCTGGGTCGCCCGCATGATGATGATGGGCCTGAAGTTCATGGGCGACGTGCCGTTTCGCGACGTGTACATCACCGGGCTGATCCGCGATGAGCACGGCGAGAAGATGTCCAAGTCCAAGGGCAACGTGATCGACCCGCTCGACATCGTCGATGGCATCTCGCTTGAGGACCTGGTCGCAAAGCGCACCAGCGGACTGATGCAGCCGCAGCTCGCGCCCGCGATCGAGCGGGCGACGCGCCGGCAGTACCCGCACGGCATCGCGCCGCACGGCGCTGACGCGCTGCGCTTCACCTTCGCCGCCCTCGCCTCCCCCAGCCGCGACATCCGCTTCGATCTGGGGCGCGTCGCCGGCTACCGCAACTTCTGCAACAAGCTGTGGAACGCGGCGCGCTTTGTCACCCTGACCCTCGGGGACGGCGTGCCTGCCGCAGCGGGCGAGGTCGAGCTGTCGGTCGCCGACCGCTGGATCGGCTCGCGCTTCGGGCGCACGCTCACCGCGGTGGAAACTGCCTTTGCCGAGTACCGCTTCGACTACGCCGCGAGCGCGTTGTACGAGTTCACCTGGTACGACTTTTGCGACTGGTACTTGGAGCTCACCAAGCCGGTCCTGCAGGGTGAAGGGGTGAGTGCGGCGGCGCGGCGCGGCACGGCGCGTACGCTGGCGCAGATCGCCGAGGCTCTGCAGCGCGCGTTGCATCCACTCATGCCGTTCATCACCGAGGAGATCTGGCAGCGCATTGCCCCGCTCGCCGGGCGCGCCGCCGAGACCCTCATGCTGCAGCCCTACCCGGCCGCGGCCGAGTTCCCTGCCGATGAGGAGGCCGAGCGCGAGGCCGCCTGGATCCAGGCGGTGGTGCTCGGCGTACGCCAGATCCGCGGCGAGATGAACATCGCCCCGGGCAAGCGCATCCCGGTGCTGCTGAAGGACGCCTGCGCGGAGGATGCCATGCGCGCTGAGCGCCACCGCACCTGGCTCGAGCGCCTCGCGGGGCTGCAGAGCCTCACGGTGCTGTCGCCCGGCATGCCGGCACCGCAGTCGGCGGTGGCGCTCGTCGGCACCCTCAGTGTGCTGGTGCCGATGGCCGGGCTGATCGATGCGGCCGCCGAAGCCGAGCGTCTCGGCAAGCTGCTCGCCAAGGCCGAGGGGGACTTGCAGAAGATCCGCACGCGGCTCGCCAACGACAATTTCGTGCGCGGCGCGCCGCCGCAGGTGGTGGCCAGCGAGCGCGAGCGCGTCGCCGAGCTCGAGCGCACCACCAACTCGCTCAGCGCCCAGCTCGAGCGCGTGCGCGGGCTGCTGGCCTCGTGAGCGCGGCGCCCGCCAGCGTGGATGCCGCGGCGCTCGTGCGCGTGCTCGCGAGCCTCGAGACCATCATCCTTGGCAAGCCCGACCAGATCCGCCTGTGCGTGGCGTGCCTGCTGGCGCGCGGTCACCTGCTCATCGAGGACGTTCCCGGCGTGGGCAAGACCACGCTGGCGCACGCGCTCGCGCACGTGCTGGGGCTCGCCTGGCAGCGCGTGCAGTTCACCAGCGATCTGTTGCCCGCGGACATCGTGGGAGTATCGGTGTTCGATCGCGCCAGCCAGCGCTTCCACTTCCGTCAGGGGCCGATCTTCACCCAGCTGTTGCTCGCCGATGAGGTGAACCGTGCCAGCCCCCGCACCCAGAGCGCGCTGCTGGAGGCGATGGAGGAGCGTCAGGTGAGTGCCGACGGCACGACCTACGCGCTGCCCGAGCCGTTCTTCGTGGTCGCCACCCAGAACCCCCACGAGCAGCTCGGCACCTACGCCCTTCCCGAATCGCAGCTCGACCGCTTCCTGATGCGCGTGACTCTCGGCTATCCGGACACGGCGCACGAGCGCGAGCTGCTGCGCGGCGGCGAACGGCGCGAACTGCTGCCGGCGCTGGCGCCGGCGCTGACGGCGGCGGACGTGGTCAGCGTGCAGCGCGCGGTGCGCGCCGTACACGTCGCGGAGACGCTGCTGGATTACGCCCAGGCCCTGATCGCCCGCAGCCGCGAGCGCGGCGACCTAAAGCTCGGGCTGTCGCCGCGTGCCGGTCAGGGCCTGATCCGCGCCGCGCAGGCCTGGGCGTACCTGGCCGCGCGCGACGCGGTGCTGCCCGAGGACGTGCAGGCGGTGCTGCCGGCGGTGGTGGCACACCGCCTCGAGCCGCGTGACCCGGCGAGCGCCGCGGAGCGCGCCGACCTCGCCGCCGAACTGGTACGCGCCGTGCCGGTGCCGCTCTGAGCGCGTTCGCGCCCCTGGGCGCGTGGTTCGACACGCGCATGGCGCACTGGATGCGCCGCCGCCAGGGGGAGGATCGCCTGCCCGTCACGCTCGCGCGGCGGCGGCTGTACATCCTGCCCACGCGCGCGGGCGCGGCGTTCGCGGGGCTGCTGTTCCTCATGCTGCTGGCGGGCCTGAACTACGCCAACAGCCTGGCGCTGTTCCTCACGTTCCTGCTCGCCGCTTTCGCTCTGGTGGTGATGCAGCAGTGCCACCGCAACCTGCTCGGCGTGCAGGTCGTGTCGCTGAGTGCGCCGGCGGTGTTCGCGCGCAGCCCGGGGGCGGTGCACGTGGTGCTCGCCAGCGACGTACCGCGCCCGCAGCTCGAAGCCGCGCTCGCCGGCACCCCGCGGATCGTGGCGGACCTGCCCGCGCAGGGACGGGTGCGGCTCACCGTACCGCTGCCGCCCGGCGCGCGTGGCCTGGTGCGCATCGAGCGCCTGCGTCTTTCCACCGCGCACCCCTTCGGCCTGTTCCGTGCCTGGACCTGGGTGCATGCGCCCGCGCAGCTGTGGGTGTACCCGCATCCGCACGGCTCGCTGCCCATGCCGCTGCACGGCGGCACACGGCGCGGGCGGCGGGCGCGGCAGGAGAGCGGCGCGGACGAGTGGTCGGGGCTGCGACCCTTTCGCGACGGCGACTCGCCGCGCTCGGTCGACTGGAAAGCGTACGCGCGCGAGGCGCCGTTGCTGGTGAAGGAGTACACCCTGGAAGCCTCCGAGTTGCGCCTGTTCGAGTTCGCGCAGCTGCGTCTGCCCGACCCCGAGACGCGCCTGTCGCAGCTGGCGCGCTGGATCGTGGACGCCGAGGCGCAGGGCGAGCGTTACGGGCTCACCCTCCCGGCGGTGCAGCTGCCGCCCGACCGCGGTCCCGAGCACCGTCACCGCTGCCTGGTGGCGCTCGCGGCCTTCGGGCTCGATCGCGGGCGCTAGTCGTGTCCGTCGTAGCGGGCGCGGTATCCGCCGAGCGCGAGGTGCTCGGGCCGCTTGCCTGGGCGTGCGCAGCATTTGCCGGCGGGGTGCTGCTGAATGCCGGCAGCGCTCCGCTCTGGGCGGTGGTGAGCGCGCTGGTGCTCATCGCCTGGCGACTGGCGACGGCGCGCTCCACGCACTGGGTGCCGGGGACACCGACGCGGGCAGTGCTCGCCCTGGGGCTGGTGGTGATCGTGCTGGCGCGCTTCCACACCCTCAACGGGCTCGCCGCCGGCACGACGCTGCTGATGCTGATGGCGGCACTGAAGCTGCTCGAGACGCGTACGCGTCGCGATCAGTCGGTGCTGGTCGGGGCGGCGCTGTTCCTGCTGCTGGCGGCGTGCCTGGAGGGCCAGAGCCTGGCGCGCACGCCGCTGTACGCGCTCGAGACCTGGCTGTGCTGCGCGGCGCTTGCGGTCATCGCGGCCGCGGCGCTGAGCACGCGCGCGGCGCTGTGGCTGGCCGGCCGCGCGCTGCTGCTCGCCCTGCCGCTCGCGCTGCTGCTGTTCCTGTTCTTCCCGCGTCTGCCGGGCTCGTTCTGGGCCATCCCGCACCGCGAGGAAGCCACCAGCGGGCTGTCCGACACCATGAGTCCGGGCAGCATCTCGCAGCTGATTCTGAGCTACGAGCCGGCCTTCCGCGTGCGCTTCCGCGGCCTCCCGCCGCCGCCGCAGGAGCTGTACTGGCGCGGTCCGGTGCTGCACGACTTCGACGGCTACACCTGGCGGCGCATGAGCGGGGTGTTCCTGCCGCGCCAGCCGCTGCGCTATCTGGGTGAGCCCTATCGCTACCAGGTGTCGCTGGAACCGAGCCGCGAGCGCTGGTGGTTCGCGCTCGATACACCGCAAGAGAGCGCCGGCGCGCGCGCACTGCTCACCTACGACTATGAACTGGTGGGCTCCGAGCCGGTGCGGCAGCTCATGAGCTTCGATGCCGTCTCCTATACGCACAGCGAGGCCAGCGAGGCGCTCGATCCCGGCGCGCGCCGCCAGGACACCTACCTGCCGCGCAACACCAACCCGCGCGCCGCCGCACTCGCGCACACGCTCCGGCAGCAGGCGCCCGAGGACGCCGCGTTCGTGCAGGCGGTCCTCGATTATCTGCGCCGTGGCGGCTTCGTGTACTCGCTCACCCCGGAACGGCTCGGGCGCGACGCGGTCGATGACTTCCTCTTCAACACCCGCAGCGGCTTCTGCGGGCACTACGCCAGCGCTTTCGTCACCCTGATGCGCGCGGCCGGTGTGCCGGCGCGCGTGGTCAGCGGCTACCTCGGCGGCGAGTGGAACCCGGCCGGCGGCTATTTCATCGTGCGCCAGTCCGATGCCCACGCCTGGGCGGAGGTATGGCTCGCCGGGCGCGGCTGGACGCGCTTCGATCCCACCGCGGTGGTCGCTCCCGAGCGGCTGCGGCGCGGCATCCTCGACCTGATGCCGGACTCGCTCTCGGTGGGCGAGCGGTTGGTGCACGAGTCGCCATGGCTCGCGCACCTGTTGCAGCGCTGGGACGCCGCCAACAACTGGTGGAGCGAGCACGTCGTGCGGTACGACTACCTCATGCAGCTCGACCTGCTCACGCGGCTCGGAGTGCGCGAGCCGGACGTGCGCCACCTGGGATGGGCGTTCACGCTGGCCCTGCTCGTGTGGCTGGCGCTCATCGGCTGGTCCCTGGGCCGGGGCGCGCGCCCGGTACGCCCCGATGCACTGGCGCGCGCCTACGCGCGCCTGTGCCGCAAGCTCGCGCGCGTGGCCCCGGCGCGCGCCCCGCACCAGGGACCGCTCAGCTTCGCCGCCGCGGTGGCCGCGCACCGGCCGGACATCGAAGGCCGGGTCGGCGCGCTGCTGGCGCGCTACGCGCAGCTGCGCTACGGGCCGTCGCAGCCTGCGACCCGCGCGCTGCAGATCGAAGAGTTCCGGCGCGCGGTCGCGCGGCTGTCGCTGCCGCGCCGCGCCCCGCGGCCGCTCACCGCGACTTGAAGCCGATCTTCGCGTGCGTACCGTCGCAGAAGGGCTTGTTGGCGCTGCCGCCGCAGCGGCACAGATACGCGGCGGTGCCGCGCGCCACCACGCGCCCGGTGCCGCTGGTGATCTCGAGGTTGCCGCGCACCCGTAGCGGTCCGTCCGGCTGCGGATTGATCGCCAGCACTCCATCGCGCACCTCCAGCATGTCGGTCTTGCCGGAGGGTGGCTCGCCGCTGGCCGCGAAGCCGATCTCGTGGTGCGAGCCGTCGCAGAATGGCTTGTTCTTCGAGGCGCCACAGCGGCACAGCGTGGCGCGGTAGCCGGCCGGCGCGCCGTCGATCTGCAGTTGCCCGCGAAAGGCGTACGGCCCGCCCTCGCGCAGCGTGGCGAGATTCACCGGCGGCAGCGGTTCCTGCGCGCCGCCGTCGAGGCGGCGGTAGCGGATTGCACCCGAAGGGCAGGCGTGCGCCACCTCCACCAGCTGCTCCACCGGCATGGCATCCGGATGGATCCACGCTCCCTTGACGTTGGCCAGGAACACCCGCGGCGCCCAGGTGACGCAGAAGCGCGAGTGGATGCAGCGCTGGGCTTCGAAGTCGAGCTCGAGCCGCGCGCCGCGCACGCGCTCCACGCCGTTGGCGACGGAAGGCTCCGGCGCCGCGGCCGCTGCCGGAGTCGGTGGCGGGGCGGACGGCGCCATCGCGACGCTCGCCGCGGCGCTCAGCTCGAAACCGCGCGCCGCGCGCGCCGCGAGGCGCGCGAGGGCGTCGGCTGCGGCGCACGCACGCGCCTCGCCCCGCGCGGCGAGCCGTGTGGCCGCTTGCGCGAGCTGGCCGAAGCGCTCGATGAACAGGCGGCGCGCCGCAACGCCCGGGATGAGCGCGGCGGAGTCGCGCGGTGCGATGAAGGTGACCCCCGCATTGCAGTGGGGGTTGGAGGGCCCGGCCGGCAGCCGCGCGGCCCGTTCCGCGAGCGGCACCAGCGCCTGCATCAGTCCGATGCCGAGATCCACCGCGAGCGATTTCTCGGGGCCCGGTCCGCGCACGCTGTAGGCGTAGGCCAGCTGCCGCAGCATCAGCGCATAGCAGGCGTTGGCGAGGTCCACGGTCGCGAACGCCTCCGCATCCTCGATCCACACCCGTCCCTCCGGGCGCGGCGGCCGGCGCAGCACCGGATTGGTCGCGGCCGGGAAGGCGGGCACGAACTGCGGGGCTTGCTGCGTGAGCTGCCGCAGCTCAGAGCGCACGCCGAGAAACTTCTGGAAGTGCGAGCCGGCCGAATCGCGCGGCGCCCCCTCGCCCTGCTCCACGATGGAGGCGAAGGCGGCGAGCGCGGTCTGCAGGCAGCGCACCGGGCGCGCGCCGGGCAGATTGACCTCCGCGGTCGAGAGCTGCAGCGCCGGGTCGCCGCCGAAGGCCGCGGCCTCGCCGTGCAGCTCGACGAAGCCGCGCAGCCCCTCGCCGAGGCGCGCGTAGAAATCTCCGACCGTGTTGTAGTCGCGGGCCATCGGGGTGAGGTGCGGGCGCTCGGTGCCGCGCGCGTACGGGCGCTCACACGCAAAGCCCGCGCCCTCGGGCTCGGTGGACTCGTGCGGACGCTCGAGAAACACGAAGTGCTGCAGCGTCTCGGCGTTGAAGGGCGCGAGCTTCACGGTGATGCTCGCCGGCAGGTACCCCGGATCGAGCGGGAAGTTCGCGCGTCCGAAGCGCGGGCTGCCGCCGAGCGCTGAGGTGATGTTCCACACCGCCGCGAGGTGCCCCATCTCCTCGACCGCCACCTGCAGCAGCACCTGGCGCCAGCGCGCCACCGCGGCGCTCTCCACCGGCTTCAGTCCCTCCCCGGTGCCGGCCTTGAGGCTGAAGGCGGCGTACAGGTAGGTGCACATGAGATTGTGCTCGAGCTCCGAGGCCTCGTAGAGCCGGTTGATAAGGATTTCGCGCTGGGTGAGGGGCGGCGCCGCCGCGGTGACTTCGCTCATAGGCCCTCCGTCATGGGGCGCTATGTGGCACAAATCCCGCCCGCGCGCCATCCCCCATCGGGGGGCGGTGGCTTCAGAGCGCGTGCTCGCGCGTCTCGCGGAAGCTGATCCCCGGCCAGCGCTCGAGCGTGAGCTGCAGATTGACGCGCGACGGGGCCAGATACACGAGCAGGCCGCTGTGATCGAGCGCGAGGTGCTCGTGCAGGCGGGCCTTGAACTCCTCGAGCTTGCGCGCATCGCCGCTCTCGACCCAGCGCGCGGTGTACACCGTCACCGGTTCAAACACGCACTGCACGCCATACTCATCCTGCAGGCGGAACGCCACCACCTCGAACTGCAGCGGCCCGACCGCACCCAGGATCAGGTCGTTGTTGCGCAGCGGCTTGAACAGCTGCGTGGCGCCCTCCTCGCACAGCTGCGACAGGCCCTTCTGCAGCGCCTTCATCTTCAGGGGATCCTTGAGCACCGCGCGCCGGAAGATCTCGGGGGCGAAGTTCGGCACGCCGGTGAAGGTGAGCCGCTCGCCCTGGGTGAAGGTGTCGCCGATGTTGATGGTGCCGTGGTTGTGCAGGCCGATGATGTCGCCCGCGAAGGCCTGCTGCGCCTGGGCACGGTCGGCCGCCATGAAGGTCAGGGCATCCGCCACGCGCACCTCCTTGCCCAGGCGCACGTGGAACAGACGCATGCCGCGCTCGTAGCGACCCGCGCACAGGCGCAGGAACGCGATCCGGTCACGGTGCGCCGGATCCATGTTGGCCTGGATCTTGAATACGAACCCGGCGAGCGCCGGCTCCGCAGGCTGCACGGTGCGCTCGCGCGTGGCGCGCGGCAGCGGCGCCGGCGCGCAGGCGCTGAAGGCGGCGAGCAGCTCCTCGACGCCGAAGTTGTTGATCGCCGAGCCGAAGAACACCGGGGTCTGGCGCCCGGCGCGGTAGGCGGCGAGATCGAAGGCGTGGGTGGCGCCCTTCACCAGCTCGATCTCCTCCTCGAAGGCGCGCGCCTGCTCGCCGAGGAACTGCCGCGCGGCCGGGCTCGCGAGCTGCTCGATGGTGCGGTTCTCGCCCACGCGGCCGCGCTCGCCGGGCTCGTACACGTAGATGCGGTCCTCGGCGAGGTGATAGATGCCGCGCAGCTCGCGGCCCATGCCGATCGGCCAGGTGACCGCGGCGGTGCCGATGCCGAGTACGCGCTCGATTTCGTCGAGCAGCTCGATCGGGGGGCGCCCGTCGCGGTCGAGCTTGTTGATGAAGGTCATGATCGGGGTATCGCGCAGCCGGCACACCTCCATCAGCTTGATGGTGCGTTCCTCGACGCCCTTGGCGCAGTCGATGACCATGAGCGCCGAATCCACCGCGGTGAGGGTACGGTAGGTGTCCTCGGAGAAATCCTCGTGGCCCGGTGTGTCGAGCAGGTTCACGATGCAGTCGCGGTACGGGAACTGCATCACCGAGGAGGTGACGGAGATGCCGCGCTGCTGCTCGAGCCGCATCCAGTCCGAGGTCGCATGGCGCGCGGCCTTGCGGCCCTTGACGGTGCCGGCCATCTGGATGGCGCCGCCGAACAGCAGCAGCTTCTCGGTGAGCGTGGTCTTGCCGGCGTCCGGGTGCGAGATGATCGCAAACGTGCGGCGCCGAAGGATCTCGGCAGCGAGCTCAGTCATGGTAGCGCCGCGGGCTCAGCCGGGGGTGGGGGCGGCAGCAGCGCGCAGCGTGCGCCTGAGCACCGCGGCATCTTCGCGGCCGCCGACGGCCTGGTAGTAGCCGCGGCGCATGCCGACCTGCTCGAAGCCCAGCGACAGGTACAGGCGGATCGCGGCGGTGTTCGAGGGGCGCACCTCCAGAAACGCCTCCCCCATGCCGGCGAGCGTGGCGCGCTCGATGAGCGAGTTCAGCAGGCGCTTGCCCACGCCGCGGCAGCGGAACGTCTCCCGCACGCACAGATTGAGGATGTGCGCCTCGCCCGCCCCGAGGCTCATCACTCCGTAGGCCATCACCTGGCGGCTGACCGTCATCACCCGGCACACGTAGCCCACCCGCAGGCAGTCGCGGAAGATCCCCTCGCTCCAGGGAAACTGGTAGGAGGCGCGCTCCAGGGTGACCACGTCCGCAACGTCCGCCACGCGCATCGGGCGGATCAGCACCTCGGGGGTGGACTTCAGCAGTTCAGGAGCCGTCGCCATCGGTTGTCTGGGTGAGTCGCTGGTAGACGCTGCGCGCGAATTTTAAATCTTCCCATGCCTTGCGCTTGTCCGCCGGGGTCCGCAGCAGGTAGGCGGGATGATAAGTGACGACCAGGGGGGTGTTGAACTCGCCGAAGCGGTGCACCTGCCCGCGCAGGCGGGAGAGCGGTGCCTCGGTCCCGAGCAGGTTCTGGGCGGCGATGCGGCCCACCGCCAGGATGATCTTCGGCTGCAGCAGCGCCACCTGGCGCAGCAGGTACGGCATGCAGGCCGCGACTTCCTCGGGTTTGGGATCGCGGTTGCCGGGGGGCCGGCTCTTGAGCACGTTGGCGATGTAGACGTTGCTGCGGCGGTCGAGCCCGATAGCCTTCAGCATGGCATCGAGCAGCTGCCCGGCCGCTCCCACGAAGGGTTCCCCGCGACGGTCCTCCTCCGCCCCCGGCGCCTCTCCGATCACCAGCCAGTCGGTGCGCAGCGGCCCCACCCCGAGCACCCCCTGGGTGCGGGTGCGGTGCAGCGTACAGCGGGTGCAGCCGCGCACCTCGGCACGCAGGCCCTCCCAGGCCGCCGTGTCACTCAGGGGTGCATCGGCGCGGGCCGGCGCCGCGGGCAGCGGGTGCGGCGCCGCGGACGGGCCGCGCCTGGCATCGCGCGCCACCCACAGATCGATGCCGATCGCCTCCAGGTACTGACGCTGCCGCTCGGAATGCACGCCGAACGCCCTAGGTCGAGGATGGTGCGCCGCGCAGCAGACGCCGCAGACGCCGTCCGACCCACAGAAGCGGCGCCGACACCGCGTAGGTGCCGAACACCGACAGCAGCATCGTGGGTGGGTCGACGGCGATCAGCACGAACACCAGCGGCACCAGCAGCAGGTAGACGAAGCGCACGCGCTTGTCGAGGTGGAACTGCTTGAAACTCGGGTAGCCGAAGCGGCTCACCATCAGCGCGCCGGCGCTGGCCGTGACCACGAACGCGGCGATCAGGCCGCCGAGACCCGGTTCATGCCAGTCGCTCACGAACCACACGAAGGCCGCCACGATGGCGGCCGCGGACGGGCTCGGCAGACCCTCGAAATAGCGCTTGTCGGCCACCGCGGCACGCGCATTGAAGCGCGCCAGGCGCAGTGCCGCCGCCACCGCATAGAAGAAGCACGCCAGCCACCCGAAGCGCCCCCAGTGATGACCGAATTCGGCGATGCGCACCACGCCCCACTGGTAGGCGACGATGGCGGGGGCGAGCCCGAAGGAGACCATGTCGGCGAGCGAGTCGTACTCCTTGCCGAAGGAGCTCTCGGTGCGCGTCAGGCGCGCGATGCGCCCGTCGAGCGTGTCGAAGATCATGGCCGCGAACACCGCCATGCCGGCGTGATCGAAGTGCTTGTCGATGCCCGCCACCACCGCATAGAAGCCCGAGAACAGGCAGCCGGTGGTCAGCAGGTTCGGCAGCAGGTAGATGCCCTTGCCGCGGGGCCTGGTGTACTCGTCGGTGTCGGTCGCCACGCCGGCAATCTTAGCAGGGGGCTCCTGCTAAGATGCCACGCTCGAATTGCCAGCCACTCGCAAGCGATGCAGCTCTCCCGGTACCCCATAAACACCATGAAAGAGACC
Organism: uncultured Steroidobacteraceae bacterium; assembly: GCA_964489185.1. Classification (GTDB taxonomy): domain Bacteria; phylum Pseudomonadota; class Gammaproteobacteria; order Steroidobacterales; family Steroidobacteraceae; genus 13-2-20CM-66-19. The sequence goes on from CAZAXR010000039.1 coordinate 113,660, forward strand.
CCCGCGGAAGCGGAGGTCGTCAGCCACCAGCTGATGCTGCGCGCCGGTCTCATCCGGCGCCTGGCGGCTGGGCTCTACAGCTGGCTGCCGCTGGGCTTGCGGGTGCTGCGCAAGGTGGAGCGCATCGTGCGCGAGGAAATGGACCGTGCCGGGGCGCTCGAGGTGGTGATGCCGGTGGTGCAGCCGGCGGAGCTGTGGCAGGAGTCAGGCCGCTGGACGCAGTACGGCCCGGAGCTGCTGCGCTTCAAGGACCGGCACGAGCGCGACTTCGTGGCCGGCCCCACGCACGAGGAAGTGATCACCGACATCGCGCGGCGCGAGCTGCAGAGCTACCGCCAGCTGCCGGTCAACTTCTACCAGATCCAGACCAAGTTCCGCGACGAGGTGCGCCCGCGCTTCGGCGTCATGCGCGCGCGCGAGTTCATCATGAAGGACGCGTACTCCTTCCACCTCGACGAAGCCTCGCTGCAGGCCGGCTACCGCGCCATGTACGAGGCCTATACGCGCATCTTCACGCGCACCGGCCTCACCTTCCGCGCCGTGCGCGCCGACTCCGGCGCCATCGGCGGGGACGTGTCGCAGGAGTTCCACGTGCTCGCCGCATCCGGCGAGGACGCCGTCGTGTTCTCGGACGAGGACGACTACGCGGCCAGTCTCGAGGTGGCGGCGGCGCTGCCGCCGCGCGCGCCGCGCCCGGCGCCGCGCGAGACGCTGCGCAAGCTGCCCACGCCCGGGGCGCGCACCATCGAGGAGCTGGCGCGCTTCCTGAAGGTCGAGCCGGCACGCTGCCTGAAGACCCTGATCGTCGACGGCCAGGGTGAGGAAGTGGTGGCCCTGGTGGTGCGCGGCGATCACGAGCTCAATGCGCTCAAGGCGCAGAAGCTGCCGGGGGTGGCCAATCCGCTGCGCATGGCGAGCGCGGCGCGGGTGCTCGCCGCTACCGGCACCGAGCCCGGTTACGTGGGCCTGCCCGGCCTCAAGTGTCGCGTGTACGCCGACCACAGCGCGCTCGCGCTGGCGGACTTCGTGTGCGGCGCCAACGAGAAGGACATGCACTTCACCGGCGTCAACTGGGGACGCGACGTGCCCGAGCCGCAGGCGGCCGACCTGCGCAGGGTGGTCGAGGGCGACCCCAGCCCCTCCGGCCGCGGGCGCCTCAAAGTGGCCCGTGGCATCGAGGTGGGCCACATCTTCCAGCTGGGCCGCAAGTACAGCGAGCCGATGAAGGCGGTGGTACTGGACGAGGCAGGCAAGGAGGTCACGCTCCTAATGGGCTGCTATGGCATAGGTGTGACGCGCATCGTCGCCGCGGCAATCGAGCAGAACCACGATGAGCGCGGCATCATCTGGCCGGAGCCGCTCGCACCGTTCCAGGTAGTGCTGGTACCACTGAATCTGCAAAAATCCGCCCGTGTCCGCGAAGTCAGCGACCGCCTGTATGAGCAGCTCTGCGCCGCCGGAGTCGAGGTGCTGTACGACGACCGCGACGCGCGTCCCGGGGTCAAGTTCGCGGACGCGGAGCTGCTGGGCATTCCGCATCGCGTGGTGGTGGCCGAGCGCGGACTGGAGGCGGGCAAGCTCGAGTACCGCCAGCGCCGCGATACCGCTAGCACCGACTTCCCGCTCGGCGACGCGCTCGCTTTTGTGCGCGCGCGTCTCGGGGCCTGATCCGGGCAGGGGCGCGCGCGGCGCGCTCGCAACGCTCCTGGCGCTCACCCTGCTCAGTGCCGCGGCGGCGCGCGCCGATCAGCAGCGCGATCCGGAGCTCGAGTCGGTGGTCGCCAGGGCCATCGCCCAGGCGCAGTGCTTCAGCGACCAGTACGACTCGGCGGTGTGGTACACGCTGATGGAGCCGCGGCTGCGCAACCTGGTCAAGCAAAAGGACGAGCGCCTGGACATCCTGCAGCAGGTGTACTGCGAGACGCACCGCAGCGGCGAGGCGCGGCTGCCGCCCGGACTGGTGATGGCGCTGATCGCGGTGGAGAGCCGCTTCGACCGCTGGGCCGTGTCATCCGCCGGCGCCGTGGGCCTGATGCAGGTGATGCCCTTCTGGCCCGAAAAGCTCGGCATGCACCGCTACGAGCTGGTGCACGTCGCACCTAACGTCCGCATGGGCTGCGCGATCCTGCGCTACTACATGCGCTACGAGCACTTCGACGTGCGCAAGGCACTCGCCCGCTACAACGGCAGCCCCGGCCAGCGCAACTACCCGGACCTGGTGATCAGCCAGTGGGGCCGCTGGGGCGGCGCGGACGACCTGGGATTTCCGAAGATCAAGGTGACGCCGATCCACTGACCGGCGCGCGGGCCTAACCGGTACCGTGACGGCGCTGCCCCTCCTGGGGCGCGAGCATGCGCGCCACCCCTTCGCGGCGTGAATCAGCAGCGCCTTCGTAGCTGCCGTCGGGGCGGCGCACTACGGCATGCAGCCCTGAGTTCTCGGCCCGGCCGGATTTGAGTTCGATGCCGCGATCGCGCAGGCCGGCGACCACCGCCGGCGGAAAACGCCCGATCTCGCCGCTGAAGGCGGTACCGCGCGCGATCAGGTTCGGCAGCTCGATCGCCTGCTTGATGGGCAGTTTCCAGGCGAGCAGCGCCACCAGCGTCTTGGCGTTGTATTCGAGGATGGCGTTGCCGCCGGGCGAACCGAGCGCGGCCACGAAGTCGCCGGCTTTATCCAGCACGATGACGGGCGCCATCGAGGAGCGCGGGCGCTTGCCGCCGCGCACGGCGTTCGCCACCGGGCCGGCGGCGTCTTCCGGCACGAACGAGAAATCGGTGAGCTGATTGTTCAGCACGAAGCCGCCGACGGTCCGGCCGGAGCCGAATATCGATTCGACCGTGGTGGTCATCGACACCACGTCCCCGTCCGCGTCCACGATCACGAAATGGCTCGTGCCCGCGGATTCAGTGGTGGCATCGCGGCCGCGCGGCAGCGCGATGTCCCCGGGCGGCGGGGGCGCACCCGCGTGCTGGCCGATGAGCGCCGCGCGCAGCTTCACGTAGGCCGGATCGAGCATGCGCTCCACCGGCACCGGCACGAAGTGCGGATCGCCGACATAGCGGTCGCGATCGGCGTACATGAGACGGCTCGCCTGCGCGAACAGGAACCACGCCTGTGGGTCCGACGCGGAGCGCGCGGCGATGTCGGTGCGGTCGAGGATCGAGAGCATCTGCAGCAGCGACACCCCGCTCGAGGGGGGCGGCGGCACGCACACCGAGTAGCTGCGGAACGGGCGGCACAGCGGCTGCGCCCAGTCGGGACGGTACGAGGACAGATCCTTGGAGGTCATCGTGCCCGGCAGCGGCTGCAGGTGCGTCGCCGTCACAATGTCCGCGGCGATCGAGCCGGTGTACAGCGCGCGCGGACCCTCCTTGGCGATGCGCTCGAGCGTGTGTGCGTACTCGGGATTCTGGAACAGGTCGCCCTCCTCGATCGTCGCGCCATCCGGGCGCGAGAACAGCGTGCGCACCTCGTTGGTCGGCGGCAGCGGGGAGCCTTCACTGAGGAACATCGCTAGACGCGCCGGCACGCGGAAGCCTGCGGACGCGGCGCGGATGGCGGGCGCGAACAGATCCTTCCAGTGCAGCGCGCCGAACTTCGATTGCGCCGCCGCGAGCATGGCGATGGCCCCCGGCACGCCGGTGGAGCGGCCGCTGCGCACCGCCTCGATGAAAGGCAATGGCTTGCCGTGCTCGTCGAGGAACATGTCCGGCTGCGCCTCCGCCGGCGCCTTCTCGCGGCCATCGAGTGCGCTCACCTTGCCGGTGCGCGCATCGTAGTAGAGAAGGAAAGAGCCGCCGCCGATCCCGGAGCTCTGCGGCTCGACCAGTCCCAACATCGTCTGCACCGCCACCGCGGCATCGATCGCCTTGCCGCCCTTGCCCAGGATCTCCAGCCCCGCATCCACGGCCATGGGGTTGGCCGCCGCCACCCACCCCTGCCGCACGTGCGGCCCGCGGCGATGCAGCCACGACACCGTAGGCGGGCTCGCCGGGGCGGCCGGCTGCGCTTCATGCGGCGGCGGGCTCTCGGCGGGGGCCGGCGCGGGCGGGTTGTCCGCGGGCATCGCGCCCTGGGGCGCAGGCGTCTGCGCGGGCGCTGAAGCCGCCGGCGCGGCCGGCGCCGCCGCAGGCGGGGGCGGGCTGTCGGGGGCGGCCTGCCGGTTGGCGGCGGCCGGCAGCCACGCCAGGCTCAGCAGCGCCAGCGCCGCGAGCGGCCAGGCCCTGCCGGGTTCGCGATTCAACATAGACTCACTTCAGGTCGTGTGAAAGCCGGTACGGGCATCGGCGGGATCGACCGGGACCTCGCTCACCTCCACCGAGGTGACCTTGGATGCCGAGGATCCGATCCACAGCCAGCTGACGAAGGCGCCGACTGCTTCGGCCTCGCCGCAGGCGAGCACCTCCACGCGGCCGTCGGCGAGATTGCGCGCGTAGCCGCGGATGCCCAGCTCCTGCGCGCGCCGCGCGGTGGTCGCGCGGTAGAACACCCCCTGGACGCGCCCGCCCACGAGACACCTCTTGCACTGCATGCTCAGCTTGCTTTGGCGTCGGCGAAAGCGCGAATAGTACTAGAGTTCCCGCGCGCGGGCCCGGCACGGATGATGGCGCGCGCGTTTTGTGGCAACGTGCGCCCGGCGCACGCGGAGAATCGCTCATGGCGGAGATACTGGTCCTGTACTACTCGCGCACCGGCGCTACCGCAGAACTTGCGCGCCAGGTGTGCCGCGGCATCGAGACGGTGGCGGGCGCCACCGCGCGGCTGCGCACCGTGCCGCAGGTGTCCGCGCAGAGCGAGGGTGCGCCGACACCGGTGCCCGCAAGCGGTCCGCCGTACGCCACGCTCGATGATCTGCGCGAGACGCAGGGCCTGGTGCTCGGCAGCCCCACGCGCTTCGGCAACATGGCGGCGCCGCTGAAGCATTTCCTGGATGGCACCGCCAGCCTGTGGCTGTCGGGGGCGCTCGCCGGCAAACCTGCCGGTGTATTCACCGCGACTCAGACCATGCACGGTGGCCAGGAGAGCACGCTGCTGTCGATGATGCTGCCGCTCCTGCATCACGGCATGTATCTGGTGGGGCTGCCTTACACCGAGCGGGCGTTGAACGAAACGCGCAGCGGTGGCACTCCCTACGGCGCCTCGCACGTCAGCGGCTTGAGCGCCAATGCGGCGCTCAGTGACAACGAGAGGAGCCTCGCCCAGGCACTCGGCAAGCGCGTGGCCGCGCTGGCGGTGCAACTGACGCGCGGCTGAGGCGCGCTGCGTTTCAGGGCGCGCCGCCGGCGGCGGCGCGCAGCACTTCGCGTATGAACGGGATGGTGAGACGGCGCTGCGCGGCGAGCGACGCCTCATCGAGCGTATCGAGCAGCTGGTACAGGGTGCGCATGTCGCGTGGCAGGCGCCGCTGCAGCCACTGCACTGTCTCCTCGGGCAGCTCCACGCCGCGCAGCTGCGCGCGCAGCCTGAGCGCCTGCTGCTGCTCGTGCTCATCGAGCGGGCGCAGCTGAAAAACGCTGGCCGCCGCGCACCGCGAGCCGAGGTCCGCGAGCTGCCACCGCACGAGCGCCGGCGGGGCCGGCGCGGCGACCGCCAGGTGTCCGCCGGCATCCTGCAGCTCGCGCAGCAGCGCGAACAGCGCGCGCTCCCAGTCGCCCTGGCCGGCGACCTGCTCGAGATCGTCGAGGCACAGACACTTGAGCTGCCCGAGCCCCTCGAGCACCCCGCTACCGAGTGCCGCGAGCTGCGAGAGCGGCAGGTAACCGGCACGCGCGTGTTCGCTGGCCGCAGCGCACAGCGCCTGCAGCAGGTGAGTCTTGCCGCTGCCGGCCGGTCCGCATAGCCAGGTGATCCCGGCCGCAGGCGCCGCGGCGACCTGGCGTGCATGCTCGAGGGCCTGCGCGTTGTGCCCGGGCAGGAAACTCGCAAACACTGCGCGGTCGGGCAGCCGCACTCCTAGCGGGAGCTGCTGCATGGCGCTACGGGGAAGTGGCCGGGCCGGTCCACGCGCGGCGCGTGAACGTCAGGATGTAATGCAGCCCCGAGAGCGTCGTGGTAACGAAGGTGATGAGCGCGCCGGCATCCAGCACCTCGTGCAGCGGGAGGTGCGCGGCGGCGCCGAGCAGCACCAGCGCCACGTACAGCAGCTGCGCGCCGGTGTTGACCTTGCTGATGAGCGTGGGCCGGCCGTGCAATGGCCCGAACCACAAGCGAAAGATCAGCGCGCCCAGCCCGATCATCACGTCGCGTGCCACCACGGCCGCACTCAGCCACCAGGGGATCAGTCCGAGCCATGCCGACTCCACGAACACCGCCACCAGCAACAGCTTGTCGGCGAGCGGATCGAGGAACTTGCCGAGCTCGGAGGTCCAGTGGTAGCGCTTGGCCAGATAGCCGTCGAGTCCGTCCGAGACGGCCGCGGCCACGAACAGTCCCAGCGCGGCGAGGTACGCCCCGGCGTGCAGGCTGGCGATGATGGGCCAGATCAGCGCCAGCCGCAGCACACAGATGAGGTTGGGCAGGTGGCGCACGGCGGCGGCGCCGGCTCAGCCCTGCGGCTGGTAGTGGTACTCGGCCGGCGCGCCAGCGCCGCTGCGCACTACCAGGCGGGTCGAGCCGGCGAGCCCCTGCTGCAATCCCGCGGCTCCGCCGCGCACCGCGACCTCGAACACCACACTGCTGGGGTCGGCCGCGACCACGTTGGCGCGGCGCACGCCCGGGACGCTCTGCAGGAGGCGTTCGACATTGGCGTAATCGACGAGGCTTGTGACGCCGTCGATGCGTACGCGCGCCACGCTCTCGGCCTGCGCCAGCGAGCCGCCCTGCGGCGGCACCAGCGTGTCCACCGTGTGATCGATGCCGGCAGCGAGCGGGCCGCTCCAGGAGTCGCTGGCGGCGCGCCTGAACAGCGTCCACTGCAGCACGCTGTCCGCTCCGGCATCATCGCCGCGCCCGACCAGGATCTGATCGCCGCCGTAGCGCTGCGCCGCCTGCAGCAGCGCGTCCGTGCCGAGTGGCGTGCCGCTGGCGTCATCGACGCCGAGCGGCAGCAGACTGATCGGCAGGCCGCGCTCCGCGGCGACCCGCTCGAGCTCGGCGCGCGCCGCATCCTCGGCGCTGCGGCTGCGCGGCGGGCTCAGCACGACCAGCGTGAAGGGGCGCACCCGGTCCCAGACGCTGCGGCCGGCAGCACCGATCGCCTGCTCGACCGCGGCCGCATCGAACACCACCTGCGATTCGCCGCGCGGACCGGAAGCATAGTTCTTCACGTAGCGGGGCGCATTGGCGACGATGCTGGCGAAGGCGGGGTCGTCTGCGGATTCGCGCCGGCCGGTGGCGCGCACCAGTACCTCGCGCATCGCGCTCTGCACCGCCGGCGGCGTCTGCCCGTCGATGTCGACTTCGTAAACGCGCACCGCTCGCCCGGCCCACGCTGCCGCCGGCAGCACGCAGCACAGAGCACACAGACTCACCCGCAGTCCGCGCACGCGCTGACTTCGCGGTAGTTGTTGTGGGGCTGGTCGCGGCATGGTGTGGATGGCACGCGCAACAGCGCGAAGCGGCAGGTACAATACCATAGGCGCCCGCCGCCCACGGCGGCCCATCCCCCGCTGCTCCGCGACGCACCATGACACAAGGCCCGGGCACTACTTATCGCGATGCCGGCGTCGATATCGACGCCGGCGACGAACTGGTCGAGCGCATCAAGCCGCTGGTACGGCGCGCGCAGCGGCGCGAAGTGCTGGCCGGCATCGGCGGCTTCGGTGCGCTGGTGGAGCTGCCCCAGGGCTACCGCCACCCGGTGCTGGTGTCGGGCACCGATGGAGTCGGCACGAAGCTGCGCCTGGCGATCGATACCGGACGCCACGACACCATCGGCATCGACCTGGTGGCGATGTGCGCCAACGACGTCGTGGTGCCGGGCGCCGAACCGCTGTTCTTCCTCGATTACTACGCGACCGGCAAGTTGCGGGTCGAGGTGGCCGAGGCGGTGGTCCGCGGCATCGTGGAGGGCTGCGTGCAGGCCGGCGCCGCCCTGGTCGGCGGCGAAACCGCCGAGATGCCCGGCATGTACCAGGGTGAGGACTACGATCTAGCCGGCTTCTGCGTCGGTGTCGTCGAGAAGGAGGCGATCATCGACGGCGCCGCGGTGGCCGCCGGAGATACGATCCTCGGACTCGATTCCTCCGGGCCACACTCCAACGGTTACTCGCTCATCAGAAAGCTGGTGGCCGCGGCCGGGGCGACCCCCGCCACCGTGCTCGAAGGGCGCACCCTGTTCGAGCGGCTGCTGGCCCCGACACGCATCTACGTCAAGCCGCTGCTCGCGCTCATCAAAGCGCTGCCGGTGCATGCTCTGGCCCACATCACCGGCGGCGGGCTCACCGACAACATCCCGCGCGTGCTGCCTGCGGGGCTGGAGGCGGCGCTCGAGCGCGCCAGCTGGCCGCGCGATCCGGTGTTCGAGTGGCTGCAGCGCACCGGCCGCATCGACGCGGCCGAGATGTACCGCACCTTCAACTGCGGCATCGGCATGACGGTTATCGTGCCCGCCGCACGGGCGCAGGCGGCGCTGGAGTTCCTGGCCGCGCGCGGTGAGCGCGCCCGCATCATCGGCGAGGTGCGCTCCGGCAGCCGCGGCGTCGTCATCCGCGAATGAGCGCGGCGCTGCGGACCGCCATTCTGATTTCCGGCCGCGGCTCCAACATGAGCGCAATCGTGCGTGCTGCGCACGCCGGCCGCATCCCGCTCGAGGTCGCGATCGTCGTCTCCGACCGCGCCGGGGCCGGCGGACTGGCGAGCGCACGCGCGCTCGGAGTGGCAACCGCCACCGTGCCGGGTAACCCCGCGGACGCGGCTGCCTTCGAGCACAGCCTGGGCGCGATGCTCGAGGCGCACCGCGCAGAGCTGATCGCGCTGGCCGGGTTCATGCGCATCCTGTCGGCGCCGTTCGTCGAGCGCTACCTCGGCCGTCTGCTCAACATCCACCCCTCACTGCTGCCCGCGTACCGCGGGCTACACACACACCGGCGCGTGCTCGCGGCGCATGAGAGCGAGCACGGCGCCAGCGTGCATTACGTGACGCCAGAGCTCGACGGCGGCCCGGTCGTGCTGCAGTCGAAGGTCGCGGTCGAGCCGGGCGATACCGAGGCGACGCTCGCGGCACGGGTACTGGCCACCGAGCACATCATCTATCCGGAAGTGTTAGGCTGGATTGCGCAGGGCCGGCTCACCTGGAGCGCGGGAGCGCCGTGGCTGGACGGCCGACGCCTGGACGCGCCCATCGTGGAGGACTTCCGTGCAGCAGCGCACCCTTGACCGCAGTTTGGGCCGCAGCGCGCGCCGCACATTGACGGCGCTCGCGGCCGCGGTCGCGCTCGCAGTGACCAGCGCCGCCGCCGCGGATGAGCTGCGTCGCTTCGAAGCCTCCTACGCCTGGATCTGGCACGGCATGACGGTCGCGGTCACGACGCTGAAGCTGGAGAACAGCGGCGATGACAGCTGGACCTATACCTCGCGGAGCGAGCCGCGCGGCATCGGCAAGGTGCTCTCGCAGCGCCCCAAGACGGTGAGCGTCCTCAAGGTAACCGCTGCGGGCGTGCAGCCCTTGAGCTACAAGGGCGATGACGGTACGAGTTCCACCAAGCGCGCGATCGACCTCAAATACGACTGGCAGGCGCACCGCGTCACCGGGGTGTACGAGGAGACCCAGGTGGATCTGCCGCTCAAGCCCGGGGTGCAGGATGATTCCTCGGTACAGGTGGCGATGATGGTCGAGCTGCTCGCCGGGCGCACGCCCGAGCGCTTCAGTCTCATCGACAAGAACAGCGTGCGCGAATACCGCTATACGCGCGAAGGCGACGACAACATCGACACGGCAATCGGCAAGGTCGCCACCGTGGTGTTCCGCAGTCAGCGCGCCAACTCCCCGCACGCGAACCGCTACTGGTGCGCCCCCGATCGTGGCTTCATCCCGATGAAGGTGGAGCAGAAGCGCGGCGACGAAGTGCAGTGGACCATGCAGATCCTCACGCTGAAGCGCGAGTGATCCGCTTCAGGTCTTGGGTAGCGTGACCCCGCGCTGGCCCTGGTACTTGCCGCCGCGGTCCCGGTACGAGGTCGCGCACACCTCATCGGACTCGAAGAACAGCATCTGCGCCACGCCCTCGTTGGCGTAGATCTTGGCCGGCAGCGGCGTGGTGTTGGAAAACTCCAGCGTCACGTGGCCTTCCCACTCCGGTTCCAGGGGCGTTACGTTCACGATGCAACCGCAACGTGCATAAGTGCTCTTTCCGAGAGTCACTACCAGCACGTTGCGCGGAATCCGGAAGTACTCGACGGTGCGCGCCAGCGCAAATGAGTTCGGCGGGATGATGCAGACCTCGCCGGCGAAGTCGACAAAGCTCTTCTCATCGAACGCCTTGGGATCGACGATGGTCGAGTTGATGTTGGTGAAGATCTTGAACTCGCTCGCGCAGCGCACGTCGTAACCGTAGCTCGAGGTGCCGTAAGAGACGATCTTGCGGCCCTGGACCTCGCGCACCTGCCCGGGCTCGAAAGGATCGATCATCGCGTGCTCGCGCGCCATGCGCCGGATCCAGTTGTCGGACTTGATGCTCATAGGGTTCCCGTGGGCGCTGACTCGGCCGCGCAAGGTAGCAGGTTCGCCCGGAAAGTTTCAGGTTTCTTCGACCACGATTTTCGGAAACAGGGCGCTGCGGTCGCGCGCCCGCACTGCCAGTGCGGCGGCGGTGCGCCGCGCCATCTCGAAGTACGGCCGGGCGCGCGCGGAGTCGGGGGCGGCCACGACCGTCGGCCGCCCGCCATCGGTCTCCTCGCGGATGTGTGCATCGAGCGGCAGCTCGCCCAGCAGACGTACCCCGTAGTCCTGCGCCATGCGCTCGCCTCCGCCGGCGCCGAAGATGTGCTCGCTGTGGCCGCAGTTGGAGCAGACGTGCACGCTCATGTTCTCGACGATGCCGAGCACCGGCACCGACACCTTCTCGAACATCTTGAGGCCCTTGCGGGCATCGGCCAGCGCGATGTCCTGAGGGGTGGTGACGATCACCGCCCCCGCCACCGGCACGCGTTGCGCGAGCGTGAGCTGAATGTCGCCGGTACCCGGCGGCATGTCGACCACCAGGTAGTCCAGCGCCCCCCACTGCGTCTCAGAGAGCAGCTGGCTGAGGGCCTGGGTCACCATCGGGCCGCGCCACACCATCGGCTGCTCGGAGTCCACCAGGAACCCGATCGACATGGCGCTCACCCCGTGGGCGGTGAGCGGTCTGAGGTGCTTGCCGTCGGGCGAGGTCGGCCGCTGTCCGGCGAGCCCGAGCATCAGCGGCTGGCTCGGCCCGTAGATGTCCGCATCGAGGATCCCCACCCGGGCTCCCTGCACGGCCCAGGCGAGCGCCAGGTTCACCGCCACAGTGGACTTGCCGACGCCCCCCTTGCCGGAGGCCACGGCGACGACGTTCGCGATCTCCCCCAGGGGCTTAAGGTTGCGCTGTACGGCGTGCGCCTGGATGTCGGACTCGAGCTGCAGGCTGAGCGGCGCGCTGATGCCGGCTGCCGCCAGCTGTCCCTGGAGCGCCCCGCCCAGCTCCGCCTCGTAACCCCCCGCCGGGAACCCCAGGGCGATGCGCGCGCTGTAGCCCGCGCCCGCGACGCGCACCTCGCGCACCGCGCGGGCGGCGCCGAGGGACTGGGCAAGATAGGGGTCGACGTACGCTTCCAGGGCGCTGCGTACGCTCTCCAGGGAAACTTCGGAGGTCATGTTGAAACCGGACCGTGTCCAGAGACAGATTGTAGAGGTTGGACGGCTGCCACGCACAAAGGCGCCCTCCGTGGCCGGGCTTAAGGCTATGGCATAATCCGCAGGTCCGGATGCCCGGGCGCTCCTTTTGTTGCGGGGGTCGCGGCCGCTGCGAGGCCGGCTCTGGACAGACTCAACCCCTGGCTCACATCCTGCGGTCGTCAGGGGCGCGCCGGATGCGTGCAGGTGAAGCTCCCCACGGAAAGGCTGAATGAGCTTTTTCACGAATTTGCGTGCCGATCGGCTGGTCACGGAGATCCGGTCATCGACCGATCCTGCGGACCCGGCCACCCAAAAAGCCATCGCGCGCCTGAAAGAGGTCGGTCCGGGAGCCATCGAATCGATCTTCGGAGCGCTCCCCGAGGCGGACAAGGCGGCCACCCTGGCATTCGTGGAGGTGCTCGGCGCGCTCGTCAGCCAGAAGACCTTTCCGCAGTTCGTGCGCGGGCTCGTCGAGGGCAGCCCGCGGGTGATTTCGGGCATCTCCTGGGCACTCACCGGCAGCCGCAACTACCCGGCGCACATGCTGCTCGAGGCGCTCAACACGCCGGGCATCTCCAAGCCCACGATCCTCGAGGTGATCGCCGGCCAGAAGACGCGCTTCACGGTGCGCGAGCTGCTGAACGCCGCCTACACGCAGGAGCCGAACGAGAAGGCCGCGCTGTTTCGGATCATCGGCGAGATCGCCGACAAGTCCTCGGTCCCGGAGCTGATCGGGCGCGTGCAGGGCAAGGATCCGATCGCGCGCGTGCACATCATCAACACGCTGGCGCGCTTCAACACCCCCGAGGTGCAGACCGCGCTGCAGGGACTGCTGAAGGATCCCAATAAGCTGATCCGCGGCGCCACGCTCTCGGCGCTGCAGCGCATGGACGGGCCGATTGACATCGAGCGCGTGTGCGCTCTGCTGCGCGACCCTGAGATCGACGTCCTGAATCGCGCCATCGACGTGGTGATCAAGGCCAACCACCCCGAGACCATGCGCTACCTGATCGAGGTGCTGAAGGACGAGAACGAGAATGCGCGCCGCGCGGCAGTCGAGGTCCTCAACGAGATCGGCAACGCCAAGTCCGTCAAGTACCTGCTCGAGTCGCTCAAGGACAGCGACTGGTGGGTGCGCAGCCGCGCCGCGGACGCGCTCGGCAAGATCGGCGGCCCAAAGGTGATCGACGCGGTGCTGCAGCTGGTGCGCGACAAGGACGAGGACATCCGCCGCGCGGCCATCGAGATCCTCAACCAGACCAAGGACGAGCGCGCGGTCGACTCGCTCATCCAGGCGACCAAGGATTCGGACTGGTGGGTGAGCGAGCGCGCGGTGGATGCGCTCGCGGAGATCGGCAGCAAGCGCGCGCTGCCGCGCCTCATGGAGATGCTGCACACGCCGGCCAACGGCAAGGCGGCGCCCATCGTGGTGCGTGCCCTCGGCAAGCTCGGCGACAGCAAGCTGGTCGACATGCTGTTGCCGCTGGTGGCCCGGCCGGAGCGTGAGATCCGCATCGAGGCCATCCAGGCGCTGTCGCGCGTCGCCGATGAGGCGCGTGCCGAGCAGGTGCGCCACGAGCTGCAGGCGCAGATGGCCTCGCCCGATCAGACCATCTCGCGCATGGCGGCCGCCGCGGTGACCGAGCTCGACAACCGCATGGCCGGCATCACCGCGCTCGGCGCCGGCACGGTCGGCGCCACGCCGCTGCCGCCCTCGGCGGCGGCGGCGGCGCAGGCCGGGGTGCGCCCGCCGCAGGCCGCACCGCCAGCGGAGGTCGCCGCCAAGACCCAGGTGATCTCGGAGCAGGCCGCCGCGCAGGCGGCCCGCCAGGCCGAGGCCGCCACGCGGCTCGACATCCAGACCCTCAAGCCCGGCGACATCATCGAGGGCCGCTACAAGTACATCGACCGCATCGGCCGTGGCGCGTTCGGCACCGTGCTGCTCATGGAGGACACGGTCGTCGACGAGCGGCTGATCCTGAAGTTCCTGAACCCGAACGTCTCGCAGGACGAGGAGGTGATGAAGCGCTTCGTCCACGAGCTGCGCTACTCGCGCAAGATCACCCACAAAAACGTCATCCGCATCTACGACTTCCTGTACATCCAGGGCCTCTACGCCATATCCATGGAGTACTTCCCCTCGCACACCCTCGGCAGCGAGGTGGTGAACGACAAGCCGATCGAGCTCAAGCGCGCGGTGCAGTTCGGCATCGACATCTGCACCGGCATGACCGTGGCGCATCAGCAGGGGATCGTGCATCGCGACTTGAAACCCGCCAACGTGCTCATCAACCAGGAGGGGCTGCTGAAGATCGTGGACTTCGGTGTGGCGGCGGCCCAGCGCGAGGGCGACACGCAGCTCACCAAGACCGGCTACGTCATCGGCTCGCCCAAGTACATGGCGCCCGAGCAGATCCTCGGCAAGAAGGTCGACGAGCGCGCCGATATCTACGCCCTCGGGGTCATGCTGTACGAAATGGTGACCGGCGTGCCGCCGTACTCGCGCGGCGATCACATGTCCGTCATGTACCAGCACGTGCAGGGCAGGGCGCGCGTGCCCCAGGAGGTCAAC
>CAZAXR010000040.1:0-9439 GCA_964489185.1 uncultured Steroidobacteraceae bacterium
GCCCTTGCCGCTGTTGCTGGGCGTCGCTATCAGTTCCGGGGTGCCGGCGCTGAGCGCGACGTGGCTCGACTCGATCAGGGCATTGAGCACGAACGCGGAGCCGGTCTCGCGCTGACACCAGCGGCAGTGACAGCAATGCACGATGAGGGGCGCGCGCGTGAGCGTGTAACGCACGCTGCGGCAGGTACAGCCACCGGCGGCGGAGAGCCCTTCTTCCCCGGACATGCCTTGCGGCGAGCGCGTCCTATCGGGTGTCTTTACTCAGGCACTTCTGCATGAAGGCCTTGCGCTCATCGCCCTTGAGGCCCTTGGCCGTGGCGCCCTCATTGCAGGTGGTCATCTTCTGCTGCTGGCTGTTGCCCTTGGGCTCCGGCGCCTGCGCACCGCCGTTCTTCGAGAGGCAGGTCTTCATGAACGCCTCCCGATCGGAACCTTTCAGGGCCTTGGCCGTGGCGCTCTCATTGCAGGTGGTCATCTTCGCCTGCTGACTGTTCTGAGCCGGCGTCTGCGCCATTGCGCCCTGCCCGGCGACGATCGCCAGCGCCGCGCCGAGCGCCACGAGCCCTGTCGTGAGTCTCATACGATCTCCTTCGCCAACGGAGTGGGACGGACGGGCCGTATGGTACCCCCAAAACACCGCCGCTACTCCATGTCAGGATAGGGTCCGCGGCCGCCATCGGCGATGAAGCGGTTGACGCGGCTCTGCAGCACCGGCAGCGGCACCGATCCGAGCTCGAGCACCGCATCGTGGAAGGCGCGGATGTTGAAGCGCTCGCCGAGCGCTTGCTGGGCGCGCGCCCGCGCCTCGAGGATGGCGCGCTCGCCGAGATAGTACGACAGCGCCTGGCCGGGCCACGCGATGTAGCGGTCGACCTCGGTACCGATCTCACGCTCCGGCAGTGCCGTGTATTGCCTCAGGTAGTCCAGGGCCTGCTCGCGCGTCCATCCCTGCGCGTGCACGCCGGTGTCCACCACCAGCCGCGCGGCGCGCCAGATCTGGTAGCCAAGCATGCCAAAGCGGTCATAGGCGCTGTCGTACATGCCCATCTCGATCCCGAGCTGCTCGCAGTACAGCGCCCAACCCTCCCCATAGGCGGAGATGTAGGTCAGCTGGCGGAATTTAGGCTGATCCCTGTGCTCCATGGCGATCGGGATCTGGAACGCATGCCCGGGAGCGGACTCGTGCAGCGTGAGCGCCGTGAGGTTATAGAGCGGACGGCTCGGCAGGTCGTAGGTGTTGAGAAGGTAGACCCCCGCGCCGCCGCGGCCGGCGGTGTAGAACGGCGCCAGATCCTCCGGCACCGGCTTGATCGCGAAGCGCGCGCGCGGCAGGTAGCCAAAGTACTGCGACGCCTTGCCATCGAAGCGCTTCGCGATCCACGCGGCGCGCATCAGCAGCTCCTCGGGCGTCTTGACGTAGAAACGCGCATCGGTGCGCAGGAACTTCAGGAACGCCGGAAAGTCGCCGCTGAACCCGGTCTCGTGCATGGCGGCGACCATGTCCGCGTGCAGCCGCTCCACCTCGCTCACTCCGAGCTTGTGGATCGCCTCCGGATCCAGGTCGAGGGTAGTGAACTCGCGGATCTTGGCGCGGTAGTAGTTCCTGCCATCCGGCAAGTCCGCCGCCGCGATGCTCGTGCGGCACCCCGGCACGTACTCGCTGCGCATGAACTTCAGAAGCTCCCCGTACGCCGGCTGCACCACCTCGCGGATCGTCTTGATGGCGTCCGCTCTGAGGCTCACCTGCCGCGCCGCGGCGATGCCCGGCATGTCCTTGAAGGGCGTATAGAAGAGACTCCCCTCGGGCGTCGCCTCGGTGACGGCAGTGATCGAGGCATCCCGCCCCTGCATCGTGACCTGTGGCGGGGTGAAGCCGCGTTTCAGTCCGGCCCGCATCTCATCCATTTGCTCGTGGAAGTAGCGCGGGATGTCGCGCATTTGCGCGATCCAGTGCTCGTAGTCGGTGAGGGTGCGGAACGGGCGGCGCGCCGTGTAGCCGAGGTCGGTCCAGAAGGTGGTGTCGGAGTTGGCCGGCATCTCGAAGTCGCGGAACCGCTGGTTGGCGATCAGCACCGCGATCTGCGCACGGTAGATGTCGAAGTTGATCTGCTCGGCAGCGGACAGGCGCGCGCGCGGAATCGCCTCGACGCGCCTGAGCACATCCTGCCAGTACTTCAGCCGCATCTCCTGGCTCGCCGGATCCACCCGCGGCAGGTGATCGGCGATCGGGCGCGTCCCGTCCTCGCCGTCGGGCTGCTGGTCGGTGCGCCACTTCCACTCGCTGCTGTAGATCGCCCGCAGCTGCTCGTCGGCCTGCTGCTGTGACTGCTGCGTGCAGGCGGCCAGCGCGGCGCCGAACAGGCCGATGCAGACCACGAGCGGAGAGGTACGCATGCTGTCCTTCCCGGCAGGCTGCCGTGAGTGGGCGCGAGGGCGCGTTAGCATACTCGAACCGTTGCGCGCCGCTCGCGCGTTGGGTACAAGACTGGCCCATGTGGAAGCCGATCCTCGCGATC
The DNA here is from genome assembly GCA_964489185.1 of uncultured Steroidobacteraceae bacterium. GTDB lineage: Bacteria > Pseudomonadota > Gammaproteobacteria > Steroidobacterales > Steroidobacteraceae > 13-2-20CM-66-19. The sequence continues at coordinate 2,517 of CAZAXR010000040.1, forward strand.
AGCCTCGGTGGCAGCCTCGGCGCGCTGCTGCGCTGGTGGCTCGGCACCACGCTGAATGCGCACTTCCCCACCATCCCCCCGGGCACGCTTACCGCAAACCTGCTCGGCGGCTACGTGGTGGGCGTCGCGGTGGCTTTCTTTGCCACCTATCCGGCCCTCGCCCCGGAGTGGCGGCTGTTCGTCATCACCGGCTTCTGCGGGGGGCTGACGACCTTCTCGACCTTCTCGGCGGAGGTGGTGTCGCTCTTGCAGCAGGGACAGGCGCTGTGGGCGCTCACCGCGGCCGGGATGCACCTGCTTGGCTCGCTCATCATGACTTTCGCCGGCATCGGCACGGTAGTGTGGATCCGAAGCTGAGCGGCCACGGAGCTCCCAACATGCAAGGCTCGTACCTCAGGTTCTATGTGCACGAGGGTCAGCGGCACCAGCGCCGCCTGGTGTGGGAGTGGCTGCTCGAGCAGGCCAATGCCCTGGGGATCCGCGGCGGCTCGGCGTTTCGCGCCATGGCCGGCTTCGGCCGCCACCACGTGCTGCACGAGAGCACCTTCTTCGAGCTGGCGGGCACCCTCACCGTGGAGGTGGAGTTCATCGTCACCGACGAGGAGGCGAAGCAGCTCCTGGCGCTGGTACACGACGCGGGCATCCGCCTCTTCTACGCGTGCGTGCCGGCGCTGTTTGGTGTGATCAACCCCGACGCGACCGATCCGCCGCAGGGAGAGTAACGCCCCCCGCTAGCCGCGTTCGATGCTGTGCAGGGGCACCACGGCCGAGGCGCCGAGGCGTCCGCGATCGGGCTCCGGGGCAGCAAGCGGACGGCATTCCTTGAAGGTTGCGAGGCAACGCACGGTCAGCTCCTGGTATTCGCGCGTGCCGACGGCCTTCCACTTCAGTTCCTCGCTCTTTAGCTCGCGCACGATACGTGCCGGCACGCCGGTGACCAGGGTGCGCCGCGGCACGACGAAGCCGGCGCGCACGAAGCTCGCCGCCCCGACAAAGGCCTCCTCCTCCACCACCACGTCGTCCATGACGATGGCGCCGATGCCGATGAGCGCACCGCGCCGCACGGTGCAGCCGTGCAGCACCGCCCCGTGCCCCACGTGAGCGTCCTCCTCGAGCAGCGCATCCTTGGACGGGAAAGCATGCACAGTGCACGAGTCCTGCACGTTCGAGCCGGCACCGATCACAATGCGGCCGAAGTCCCCGCGCAGCGACGCCCCCGGCCCGACATAGCACCGCGGGCCCACGATCACATCGCCGATGAGCACCGCCTGCGGATGCACAAAGGCGCTCGGATCCACGACCGGGATGAAGCCATCGAGGGAATAGACAGCCATGGCCGGGCGCTCTCAGGTGGTGCGGCCGCGGGCGAGGAAGGCGCGGATGCCGGCCCGGAACTCCTCCGACTGCAGCTGGGCGCCGAAGACGCGTGCCTCCTCCTCGATGCGCGCCACCAGCTGCGTGGGGTCGCCGCGCAGCAGGCGGCGCGTGGCCTGCAGCGCCGCGGCCGGCTGCTGTGCCAGCGCGCGCGCCAGGGCACGCGCCTCGGTCATGAGAGCCGCATGCTCCACCACGCGGTTGACGAGTCCGAGACGCTGGGCCTTCTCGGCATCGAAGGGCTCGCCGAAAAACAGTAGCTCGGCGGCGCGTTGCGGGCCGAGGAGCCGCGGCAACAGCAGCGAGCTCGCCGCCTCGGGCACCAGCCCGAGCTTCACGAACGGCAGAGACAGCTGCGTGCTGCGTGCAGCGATCACCAGATCGCAGTGCAGCAGCATGGTGACGCCGATGCCAACCGTCTGCCCGTGCACCGCCGCCACCAGCGGTTTGCCGAAGGTGGCCAGTGTTCGCAGCAGGCCCATCACCGGATGGCTGCTGGTGAACTCGCGCACCTGGAGAAAATCGTTGAGGTCATTGCCGGCCGAGAAGCCCGCACCCTCCCCCGACAGCAGCACCACCCGCACAGCCGCATCGGCCTGCGACTCATGCAGGGCACGACCGAAAGCCTCGTACATGGCCACGGTCAGGGCGTTGCGCTTCTCGGGGCGGTTGAAGCGCACCTCGCACACCGCATCCGCCCGCGACACCAGAACATGATCACTCATGGAACGAGCTTGCGGGAGCGATCGCGCCTGCGCAATGGGCGGGCATCGTCCGCGACAAGTCTCAGACGCCCAGCCCCACCCCGCAGGTGAGGAGCGCCCCGTGTACGCGAAACCTTCCGCGGAATGCTTGCGCAGACCTTGCGCGCACTGCCAGCTGGCGGCGTGGCATGACCGTGAAGGCCCCCGCTTCCGCTCCGTAGTCCGGCGATTCAATCTCGAGGTCCTCGAACTCGAGCCACTCTCCGGTGATCGGATACTGGCACTTATAGAAGGCCTCCTTCGCCGCGAAGATCAGCGTGGCCGCGGCCGCGCGCTGAGCGGAGGGGAGCGACTGCAGCCGCGTGAGCTCGGGCGGGGCGCAGATGCGCGGCCACAGCTCCTCGTGCACCGAAGCCATGAGCTCCGAATCGAGTCCCAGGGCTGCCAGCTCGCTGCGCCTGCCGACCACGGCGGCCGAGTAGCCGCGGGTGTGAGTGATGCTGCCGACCAGGCCTTCCGGCCAGAGGGGCGTACGGTCAGGGGCAGGCATCAGGGAGAAGCCCTGCACCCCAAGCTCCTCAAGCGCCCGGCGGGCGCACAGCCGGCCGCCCGTGAAGTCGATTATTCTCTTTTCCGCACAATGACTTATTACAGAACTCTCAAGGTCCGTGAGAAGGCCCTCAGGGGGAGCCTCGGCCAGCTCGGCAGCCACGACACCCGCTGGAAACAGGCCCGCCAACTCGCTCGACAGCCGGGCAGGATTTGGGGACCGGAGGGGTGCTAAAGTCATTGTCACCCGCCGGATGCTAGATAGTGGCAGCCGCGGTGCCAAGCGAACTACGCCACCGGACAGGCCAATGCGATCGTATGGCAACTGCCGCCCCGAAGCCCACGGGAGCGTGACGCGATCGGAGACCTAAGCTCCCGCTCGCCACATCCCGACAGCCGGGGCTTAGGCCCCGCTCGAGGCGCGCAATGCACAATGCTCCCGACGTCCATCCCTGAAGCCTTCGCCGCGACTCTCTCGACCTCGCCAGACCGCCTCGCCGTGGTCGGCGACGGCCCGGGACTGAGCTACCGGGAGCTCTCTGCCCGCGCTGACCAGCTCGCTGCGCAGCTCAGGGAGCGCGGCATCGGACGGGGGTCGAGGGTCGGGCTCTACTCGAACCGATCGGCGGACGCCATGGCCGCCATCCTTGGCGTGCTCAAGGCCGGCGCGGCCTATGTGCCGCTCGACACGTCGTATCCGCCGAAGCTCCTGAGTTACATCTATGCCGATGCCGCGCCCGCGGTGATGGTGGTGCAGGACTCGCTCCTCGGCGCGGAGCCGTTCTGGCAGGGCGAGGCGCTGCCACTCACCGGCGGGGTCGCTGCAGCGGGGAGCCTCACCCCACCCGAGAGCCCGGCCGGCGAGGATCCCGCGTACATCATGTACACCTCCGGGTCCACCGGCCGACCCAAGGGCGTGGTGGTTCCGCACCGTGCGGTGCTGCGCCTGGTCCTCGGCAACGATTTTGCGGTCATGGGGCCCGATGAGGTCATCCTGCAGCTCGCGCCGCTGTCCTTCGATGCCTCGACGTTCGAAATTTGGGCCGCGCTGCTCAACGGCGGGCGGCTCGCCGTAGTCCCCGACCCCTACCCTTCCTTCGAGGACATTGGGGAAGCGATCGCGCGTCACGGGGTGAGTACGCTGTGGCTTACCGCGGGGCTGTTTCATCTCATGGTGGAGCACAACCTCCAGGGGCTCGCACCGCTGCGCCAGCTGCTGGCCGGAGGCGACGTGCTCTCCCCGTCCCACGTGGTGCGGGCGCTGCGTGCGCTGCCCGGCTGCCGGCTGATCAACGGCTACGGACCGACAGAAAACACCACTTTCAGCTGCTGCTACGAGATTCCCCACGACTACTCGGGCGCGAGTCCCGTACCCATCGGACGCCCCATACGCCAGACCGAGGCGCTGGTGCTCGATGAGGAGCGCCGGGTGGTGGCTGATGGCGAGGCAGGGGAGCTGTATGTGGGCGGCGCCGGACTGGCGCTCGGGTACTGGAACCGCCCGGAGCTCACGTCTCAGGCCTTCGTCCCGCATCCCTTCGACTCATCGCCCGGGGCGCGGCTCTACCGCACCGGCGACCGCGTGCGCCGCCGTGCAGACGGGAACCTGGACTTCCTCGGCCGGGTCGATCGCCAGGTGAAGATCAACGGCAAGCGCGTCGAGCTCGATGAGGTCGAGGCGCGGCTGCGTGCCACCGGTCTGGTGGCCGACGCCGCGGTGGTGTGCGCCCCCGCGGCGGCGGGAGCGCCGCGCCAGATCGCCGCGTTCGTCACCGCGCCCGGCGTGGCGGCGGTCGACATCGCGGCGCTGCGCAGTGCGCTGCGCGCGGAGCTGCCTGACTACATGATGCCCGTGACCGTCACGCAGCTGCCGTCACTGCCGCTGTCGCCGACCGGCAAGATCGAGCGCTCCCAGCTTCCGCACTCGGTGCCCCCCGTCGAGAGCGTCAAGGGACGCGCGCCCGCGAACGACACCGAGACGGCGTTGCTCGAGATCTGGCGGCAGGTGCTCGGCACGGGCGCGGTCGGGGTGGACGACAACTTCTTCGATCTCGGCGGCACTTCGCTCGGGCTTATGCAGGTGCACGCTACGATGCGCCGCTCGCTGGCGAGCGATGTGACCATAATCGAGATGTTCCAGTACCCACGAATCAGCGCGCTCGCAGAGCGGGTGCGGCGCGGCGCGGCGCCCGCGCGCGGCTCGCTGCTCGCGCCGGCCGAGCGCGCGCGCCGCGCGCAGGCGGCGCTCGCCCAGGGCCGTCCCGGCAAGCCCAGGTCAACCCTGCGATGAACGACTCTGCCGCCAAGGCCCCCGCGCCCGCAGCGCCACGCAACGCGGTGGCCATAGTCGGCATGTCCGGACGCTTCCCCGGAGCGCGCAGCCTCGAGCAGTTCTGGCGCAATCTCGAGGCAGGCGTGGAGTCGATCAGCCGCTTCAGCGATGCCGAGCTCGAAGACGCCTTCGACAGCGAGGTGCGTCGCGCGCCGAATTTCGTGCGCGCGCGCCCGATCCTGGAGGGCGTCGAACTGTTCGACGCCGAGTTCTTCGGCATGTACGCGCGTGAAGCCGAGCTTACCGACCCACAGCAGCGCGTCTTCCTCGAATGCGCCTGGGAGGCGCTCGAGAACGCCGGCTGCGATGCGCGCCGCTATCCGGGCGCCATCGGGGTGTTCGCCGGCTGCAGCATCAACACCTACTTCCTGCACCACGTGTGCGCCGACCGGCGCACGCTCGAGGAGTTCACCAGCAGCTACCAGGTCGGCTGTTACCCGATGCTGCTGGGCGCGGGGCTGGACTTTCTGGCCACGCGTGTCTCCTACAAGCTCGACCTGCGCGGCCCGAGCATCGATCTGCAGGCCGCCTGCTCGACGTCGCTCCTGGCCGTGGCGCAGGCCTGCCAGAGCCTGCTGCTCTACCAGTGCGACATGGCGCTCGCTGGCGGCGTGTCCATCAGCTTCCCGCAGAAGCGCGGTTACCTGCACCAGGAAGGCGCGATGGTGTCCGCGGATGGCAGCTGCCGCCCGTTCGATGCGCAGGCGAGCGGTACGGTGTTCGGCAGCGGGGCGGGTGTCGTGGCCCTCAAGCGCCTCGAGGACGCCCTCGGCGACGGCGATCACATCTACGCCGTCATCCGTGGCTGCGGTGTCAACAACGATGGCGCGGCCAAGGTGGGCTTCACCGCGCCCAGCATCGAGGGACAGGCGGCCGCGATCGAATTGGCGCTCGCCAGCGCCGGGGTCGAGGCCCGCTCCATCGGCTACGTCGAATGCCACGGCACGGCCACCCCGCTCGGGGATCCGATCGAAGTGGCGGCGCTCACGCAGGCCTTCGGCACCGCGGGCACGGACCGGCAGTTCTGCGCCCTCGGCTCGGTGAAGTCGAACGTCGGACACCTGGACGCTGCTGCCGGAGTCGTGGGACTGATCAAGACCGCCCTCGCGCTGGAACGCGAAGTGATCCCCGCCTCGCTGCACTTCATCCGCGAGAACCCGCAGATCAACTTCGCCGCCACGCCCTTCTACGTGAACGCGCGGCGCAACGCGTGGCCGCGGGCCGCCGCGCCGCGGCGCGCCGGCGTCAGCGCGTTCGGCATCGGCGGCACGAATGTGCACGTCGTGCTCGAGGAGGCACCCGAATCCCGCCGCGTCGCGCCCGGCACCGATGCTGCGCAGCTGCTGGTGGTGTCGGCGCGTACCGAGGGCGCGCTCGAGGCGGCGCGCGCCAACCTCGGCGCGCATCTGGAGGGAGGTCCGCCCGCACCGCTCGCGGATGTGGCCTTCTCACTGCAGTGCGGCCGCCGCGCCTTCGAGCAACGCGGCTTTGCCGTAGCACGCAGTGCTGGAGAAGCGGTCAAGAAGCTCGCCGCGCCCGCCCCATCCGGGCACCACGGGCGGGCGCGCGGGGAGCGTCCCGCCATCGCGTTCATGTTTCCGGGTCAGGGCGCGCAGTACCCGCACATGGCGCGCGACCTGTACCGCCGGTACGAGGTGTTCCGCCGGCACTTCGACCGCTGCGCCGCCATTGCCACGCCGCTGATTGGGGCCGATCTCACATCGATCGTCTACCCCGGGACGGATGTGCCCGATACGGCCGCGCGCCTCACCGCGACCGCGGTGGCGCAACCTGCGATTTTTGCCGTGGAGTACGCGCTTGCCAAGCTATGGATGAGCTTCGGCATCGAGCCGCAGGCCATGATCGGCCACAGCATCGGCGAGTTCGTCGCCGCGGCCCTGGCCGGCGTCCTCTCGCTCGAGGATGCACTGACGCTCGTCGTGCTGCGCGGCCGGCTGATGCAG
>CAZAXR010000041.1:0-206246 GCA_964489185.1 uncultured Steroidobacteraceae bacterium
GTAAGGCAGTCACAGCCCTCCCCCGCCGCTCGATGATCCAAACGGCTCACGGCCGGGCCCCCGCGGCAGGAAAAGCGCCAGCGGTACGCTCGGCCTGCAATGCCTTGCTACGAGCCCATCCCTCAGCCCCCGCGAGCGCGAACGTTCCTCGGAGCGATGCTCGGCGCTGCGATGTGTGCCTGCGGCGGAGGAGGCGGCTCAGCCCCCAGCCACTCGCAGCCACCCCCTGCCGTACTCCTCTATGTCACGAACGAGTCGGCGGGGACTCTGGACGTCCTGAGCGTCGATCAGAGGACGGGCGTCCCGACGCCGATCTCCGGCGCTCCCCTGCCGGATGGGACGACGCCACGGGCGATCGCGGCCGATCCCGCGCAAAGGCATCTCTACGTGATCAGCTCCTCGGGCGAGATACGGGGCTACCTGCTCGATACCTCGTCCGGGCAGCTCACCGCGATGAGCGCTAGTCCGTTTCCGACCAGCGCCCCGTCGGTCGCGATCGCGATCGATGCGAGCGGGCAATTCGTGCTGACGGCCAATGGCAGCTCGAATACCCTCTCGGTGTTCAGGATCGACTCGACGGGGGCGCTCGCAGAAGTGGCCGGGAGCCCGTTCGCCGCCGGGGCCGATCCCGAGGCGATCGTCGTCACGCGGGGCGACTACGTATACGTAGCAAACGCAGGCGGCGGCAGCGTGTCCGCCTACAGCCTGAGCATGATGAGCGGCGCTCTCACCCCGGTGGCGGGGAGTCCCTTCGCCGTCGGCGGAAATCCTCAGGCGTTGGTCCTCGATCCCACCGGCGCTCACCTGTATGCGGCCGATTCGCAGCCGAGTGGGGTCGCCGGCCTCACGATCGATACCGCGACCGGCGCACTGACTGCCGTCCCGGGGAGCCCGTTCACCGCGCCCAACGGCGCCCTGTCGGTCGTCATGGACGGTGCCGGCGCGCTGCTGCATGTCGCGAACGGCACCAATGTGGATTGCTACACCGTCGATGCGAGCTCGGGGGCGCTGAGCTATCTCGGACCGTCGGCGACCAACGGCAGAGCGGTCGCGCTGGCGGTCGACTCTGCGGACGGCTTCCTCTACGCACTCGACAACGTGAGCAACCAGATCGAGGTCTTCTCGATCAACCCGGTCAACTACAGCCTGGCGTTGATCGCCGGCAACCCCTACCCGCTCTATGCGGGCGCCGGCACGCAGAGTCTCGGTGCCTCGTCCATCACGGTCGTGCACTGAGCGTCGCGACTCGAATTTTTTGTGAATTGGTCGGGGCAGAGGGATTCGAACCCCCGACCCTCTGCTCCCAAAGCAGATGCGCTACCAGACTGCGCCATGCCCCGCACCGCCCACCGCCGCAGAGGCGATGGGGCCGCCATCGTAACAGAGGTGCGCCGGGTACCGCCCTCCCCCACGCAGCGCACGCTGTGGCAGAGCTAGGCGCGGCGCCAGGTGGTTTGACCTCCTGGCTTGTCTTCCAGGATCACGCCGGCGGCGGCGAGCTCATCGCGGATACCATCCGACTCGGCCCAGTGCTTGGCGCGGCGCGCGGCGCTGCGCGCCGCGATCCTCGCTTCCACCTGCGCATCGCTCAACTGCCCTCCGGCGGCCGGCTTGGCCAGCCGGAACCACTGGGCCGGAGCAACCCCGAGCAGCCCCAGCACCTGTGCCAGATCCGTGAGCTCAGCCCCGAGCGCCGCTGCACGCTGTGCCTCGCCGGCGGCGCGCGCCGAGTTCACCTCGGTGGCGAGGTTCTGCAACACCGCGAGTGCCTCCGGGGTGTTGAAATCATCGTCCATGCTCTCGAGGAAGCGCGCGCGAGGGGCGCCGTGCGCTGCGCTGCTGTTCGCCGGCAGATCGCGCAGCGCGGTGTACAGCCGGCTGAGCGCCGCGTCGGCCTGCTCCAGCTGCTCGAGCGAGTAATTGATCGGACCACGGTAGTGGCTCGAGAGGATGAAGAAGCGCAGCACCTCGGGGTGACGCAGGCGGGGCAGCACCTCGCGCAGGGTGAAGAAGTTGCCGAGCGACTTCGACATCTTCTGCTCATCGACGTTGACGAAACCGTTGTGCATCCACATGTTCACGAACGCATCGCCGCTCGCGGCGCACGACTGGGCGATCTCGTTCTCGTGATGCGGGAACTTCAGGTCCATGCCGCCGCCGTGCAGGTCAAAGTGCGTACCAAGGAGTGCGGTGGACATCGCCGAGCACTCGATGTGCCAGCCGGGCCGTCCCGGGCCCCAGGGTGAGGGCCAGGTAGGCTCGCCGGGCTTGGCGTGCTTCCACAGCACGAAATCGAGCGGGTCGCGCTTGGATTCGTCGACCTCCACGCGCGCCCCGGCGCGCAGGTCCGCGAGCCGCTTGCCCGAGAGCCGGCCGTAGCCGGCAAAGCGCGCGACCGCGTACATGACGTCGCCGTTCGCGGCGAGGTACGCGTAGTCCTTCGCCAGCAGCTGCTCGATCATGGTCACGATCTGCGGCACGTACTGCGTGGCGCGCGGCTCGTGGTCCGGCGGCGCGATGCCCAGCGCCTGCGTATCCTCGTTCATAGCATCGATGAAGCGAGTGGTCAGCGCCTCGATCGGCTCGCCGTTCTCGGCGGCGCGCCGGATGATCTTGTCATCGATGTCGGTGATGTTGCGCACGTACGTTAGGCGGTAGCCGCGATGGCGCAGGTAGCGGCTCACCACGTCGAACACTAACAGCATGCGCGCATGCCCGATGTGCACGTAGTCGTAGACGGTGAGTCCGCACACGTACATGCGCAGCTCGCCCGGCACGATGGGTGTCAGCGGCTCCTTCGCCCCGGTGAGCGAGTTGTGGATGCGGATCATGCGAACCGCGCCAGGCGTTCGCGTGCCTTGCCGGGCGGCATGGCCCTCAGCAGCGGCGCCAGCTCCGGCCCGTGTGCACGCCCGGTGAGCGCGGCGCGCAGCGGCATGTACAGCGCCGCCCCCTGGCGCCCGGTGGCCGCGCGTACTGCCGCGGCGATCGTGCCCAGCTCGGCATCGTCGGTCGCGGCCGCAGCCGCGGCCGAGAAGTAGCTGCTGCCCGCTTCGCGCACCGCCTGCTGCGCCGCCGGCTCGAGCGCCGGGGCTGCGCCAAACACGATGTCCACCCACGCGCGTGCATCCTCGGGCAGCACCAAGTTAGGCAGCAGCGCCGCGACGAACGCCGCGGCTGCCTTGGGATCCAGGCCGCGCGGCAGCAGCGGCGCAAGCCAGGCGCGCGCGGCCTCCGCAGACAGATGGTGCACGACGTCCTTCTGCCACACGTTGAGCTGCTGCTCGTCGAAGCGCGCCGGTGCCCGACCCAGATGCTTCGGATCGAACGCCCGTGCCATCTCCGGCAGGGTCAGCAGGCCCGGCGGAGCCGCCGAGTGGCCGAGCCTGAACAGGTGGTTGACGAGCGCGAGCGGCTGGTAGCCGCGCTCGCGATACGCGCGCACGCTCACCGCCCCGTGCCGCTTGGACAGGGGCGTCCCATCCAGACCGAGCAGCAGCGCGACATGCCCGTACTCGGGTGCCGTCAGGCCGAGCGCGGCGAGGACCATGAGCTGGCGCGGGGTGTTGGCGAGGTGATCCTCGCCGCGCAGCACGTGGGTGACTCCCATGCTGGAGTCGTCCACCGCGTTGGAGTAGAAAAACGCCGCCGAGCCGTCGACGCGGCGCACTACGAAGTCCCCGATGTCGTCGCTTAGGAATTCCTGCGGCCCGCGCACGAAGTCGACGAAGCGCACGCGCTCCCCCGGCGGGACCCGGAAGCGCAGGGTGGCCCCGCCCTGCGCGGCGCGGCGCGCACGCTCGGCGGCACTCAGGTCGCGGCACGTGCCGGCGTAGCGCGGCGGCTGCCCGGCCGCCAGCTGCGCGCGCCGGGCGGCGGCGAGCTCCAGCGGGGTGCAGTAGCACGGGTACAGCGCCCCACGCTGCTCGAGTTGCGCAAAGTACCGCGCATAGATGGCCGCGCGCTGTGACTGGCGGTACGGGCCGCGCTCGTCCTCGCGGTCCGGCCCGGCGTCCCAATCAATGCCGAGCCAGGCGAGATCGGCCATCAGAGCTGCGGTGTGAACTTCGTCGCTGCGCTCACGGTCGGTATCCTCGATGCGCAGCACGAAGCGGCCCGAAACGCGGCGCGCCAGCAGCAGGCTGAACAAGGCGGTGCGGGCATTTCCGAGATGCAGCTCCCCGGTCGGGCTCGGGGCAAAGCGGGTGACCACCCGCGCACTCGTCATTCCACCTGCGCTCATGACGCCATGTTACGGGAAAGCTGCGAATCGCGACAAAGCGCCGCAGCGCACCCGGCTCATATAGAATTCGCGGCCTGCCACCACTGAGCAGACTGCCGCCGGAGGATCGATGCTCGTTACAGCCCGCAATCGCTTGCGCGTACTCACGGGCCTGCTGCTCGGCCTGCTGCTCGCGCAGGGCACGGCGCATGCCGAAGAGCCGAACCCGCAGGTACGGGTGACGACCAACATGGGCGAGTTCGTGATCGAGCTGCGTCCGGACCGCGCGCCCATCACGGTGGCAAATTTCGAGCGCTACGTGAAAGAGGGTTTCTACAGCAACACGCTGTTCCACCGCGTGATCGCGAACTTCGTGATCCAGGGCGGCGGCCACGACGCTACCACCCTGAAGATTAAGCCGACACACGAGAACGTCTTCAACGAATCCGGCAACGGCTTGCAGAACAAGCGCGGCGCGGTGGGGCTGGCACGCGCCGATCCGCCGCACTCCGGTAACGCGCAGTTCTTCGTGGACCTAGTCGACAACCCGGACCTGGACCCGGTGTCGACCCGCTGGGGCTACACGGTGTTCGGGCGCGTGGTGCAGGGCATGGACGTGGTCGATCGGATCGGTAGCACCGCGACCGGCGCCACCGGCCCCTTCAAGTCGGATGCGCCGCTGAAGCCGGTCATCATCGAGAAGGTCGAGCTGATGGGGGCCGCGGGCGCGGTCACGCCGGCGGCGGTCACCCCGGTCACCCCGCCGCCGCAGGACACGATCCTGTCGCCGAAGTGAGCTGATGGCGCGCCTGTTCGTCTCGGACGTGCACCTCGATGCGGGCGCGCCCGAAGCCACCGAACAGTTCCTCGCCTTTCTCGCCACCGAGGCGGCCGCGGCGCAGGCCCTCTACATCCTCGGCGACCTGTTCGAGGCGTGGATCGGCGACGACGATGCGGATCCGCACAACCAGCGGGTGTGCGGCGCGCTGCGCTCCCTGAGTGAGCGCGGGGTCGCGTGCTTCGCCCTGCACGGCAACCGCGACTTTCTCCTCTCCACGGGCTTCAGCGCGCGCAGCGGCTGCCGGTTGCTGAGCGACCCGGTAGTGACGCAGTTCGAGGGCGAGCGGGTGCTGCTCACGCACGGCGACGCGCTGTGCACCGATGACCACCCTTATCAGGAATTGCGCAGCATCGTGCGTGATAGCGCCTGGCAGCGACGCTTCCTTGCCTTGCCGCGCGCGCATCGCGAGCTGCTCGCGGACGAGGTGCGGGCCGGCAGCCGTCGCCACATCTCGCGCACGGTACCCTACATCATGGATGTGAACCCGGCTGCAGTTGCCGCCGCGTTCCGCGCCGCCGCGGCGCGGCGCATGATCCACGGCCACACCCATCGCCCGGGAGTGCACGACCTCACGCTCGACGGCGCGCCCGCGCAGCGTATCGTGCTCGGCGCCTGGTACGAGCAGGGAAGCTATCTTGCGTGTGCGGGCGGAAGGTACGAGCTGCGCGAGTTGCCGCGGTAGCTCACGCCGGCAGGGCCACACCCTGCCGGCGTACGCCGTGCTTTTTTGAGGATCAGTTCTGCGTCGGGGGCGGAGTCTCCGCTTCGCCCGGGCCGCCATGGCCGAAATGACCATGGTGCTGCATCTGCGCGAGAACCTGGAATTTCTTCAGCTGCGCGCTGGAGAGCACCGGGGTCAGCTTCTGCAGCGTCTCCTGCTGCAACTGCTGGTGCAGTGCGCGCATCTGCTGGAAATCGGGCTTGGTGCCGGAAGCCTTGGCCTGCTCCCAGCTCGCCTTCATCTTGGCGTGCTCTTCCTGCAGGATCGCCTGCACCTGCGCCTTCTGCGCCTCGTTCAGATCGAGCAGCGTGGCGAGGTTGTCCATGTGGCTCGGATGGCCCACAGGCGGTGCGGTCTGGGCGAACGCCGCTCCGGTCCCGGCACACAGCAGCACGAGCGCTAGAACACTGGCTTTCATGACTGTCTCCTGGCGGGGGTTGGTCCATTGGGGGGCCCCGCATTGCGGCACTTAAGCTACGGGTCAGGCGCAGCGCCGGCGGTGAACAATCGTGAGGCACTGTGAAGGGGCAGCGGGCCTGCGCCGAAGCGACAGCCCGGTGCGGCGTGGCGAGTCAGCGCCGCCGCGGCAGGCGCAGAGTCGCCTCAAGGCCTCCGCCTGGCAGATTGGCAAGGGTGAGCGAGCCGCCGTGTGCCTGGGCGATATCGCGCGCGATGGTCAGGCCGAGCCCGGTGCCGCCGCTGTCGCGGTTGCGCGAGGACTCGAGGCGGTAGAACGGTTCGAAGACGCGCTCCAGCTCCTCGGCAGGGATGCCCGGGCCGCGGTCGCGTACGCGGATGATGAGCTCGGGGCCATCCTCGAGTAGCACCTCGGCACAGGTGCCGAACTTGATGGCGTTGGCGATGAGGTTGGTGAGGCAGCGCTTGAGGGCCTGCGGCTTGGCGCAGAAGGGCTGCAGGGCGTGGCCGCTGACGGTCACTTCCCCGCCCATGTCGGCAAACTCCGCGCGCAGCTGCGCGAGCAGCGCACCGAGATCCACGGGTGCGGCCGGCTCGCCATCATCCAGGCCGCGGAACAGCGACAGCGCCTCGCGCACCATGCTCTCCATCTCGTCGAGCTCGCGGCCGATGCGCGCCTGCAGCGCCGGGTTGTCGAGCGTCTCGACCTGCAGCCGCAGCCGCGTCAGCGGCGTCTTCAGATCGTGCGACATGGCCGCGAGCACCCGTGAGCGGCTGTCGAGGTAGCGGTGCAGGCGATCCTGCATGGTGTTGAAGGCGCGCGCCGCGTTGCGCAGCTCGCGGGCACCGCGTTCCGTCAGCTGCGCGGGACGCGTATCGCGACCGATGCGGTCGGCGGCGCGGGCCAGTTCCGAAAGCGGACGCGTGATGTTGCGCGCCGCGACGTACAGCGCCACGACCAGTACCAGCACCAGCAGCGCCAGGTTCACGAACAGATTGCGCGGCAGCGGCGCCCCTCCGTGCATGCGCATCACGCGATAGATCACCACACCGCCGTCGGGAAAGCGTACCCGGACGTCGTAGTGCTGTAGCGCATCCTGGTGGGCGGCGAGCTCGTGCGCCTCGTAGAACGGCACCGGCACGGAAATGGCCGGCGGCGCGGGATCGGGTGTGGCGCCGATCTGGATACCGTAGCCGGTTCCGAGGGCCGCGCGCAGCTGGGTGCCGAGTGACTGCTCGAAGTCCCCGAGCAGCGGCAGGCGCAGGAACCCGTACGCCCCCGGCCGCCCGTGGTGCCCGTCGGGCAGCGGGTGTGGTCCATGCGGCGGCCCGCGCGGCGCCTCGAGGCCGGCGATGACCTCGACGCGCTCCGCCGGGTTCATGGACTGCAGCATGGAAGTGGTCTCGGCGATGCGCCGCGTCCATTCGCGCACGCTGCCCTGCAGGACGAAGTGCTCGCGCTCCTGGGCGATGAGCAGCAGCGCAGCCACTTGCGCCAGCAACACCGCAATGACCGAGGCCGCGAGCAGTCTCCAGAACAGCGACTGGGGCCACAGCGGTATGCGCATCTGCCGCCTGAGGTTTCAGTCGCTCGTCACGTTGACGCCGATGACGTAGCCCTCGCCGTACACGGTCTTGATGATCTGCGGGGCGCGCGCATCGTCGCCGAGAATCTGGCGCAAGCGGCTCACGCGCACGTCGATGCTGCGGTCGAAGGGATCGGCGTCACGGCCGCGCAGCAGCTCGGTGAGCTGCGCCCGCGTGAGCACGCGGTTGGCCGAGGCGAGCAGTACCGCGAGCAGGCGGTATTCGGCACCGCTCAGGGCCACTTCCTGCGCCGAGGCGTCGGTGAGGGTGCGCGTGACCGTGTCGAGTCGCCAGCCGCCGAAGGAGAAGCCGCGCACCGTAGCGGGACTCGGGTCGCGGGGCGCGTGCGCCGAGCGGCGCAGGATCGCCTTGATGCGCCCGAGCAGCTCGCGCGGATTGAACGGCTTGGCGACGTAGTCATCCGCACCGAGCTCGAGTCCGATGATGCGGTCGACGTCCTCGCCACGGGCGGTGAGCATGATGATCGGCACCTGTGAGCGGCCGCGCAGTTCGCGGCACAGCGACAGGCCGTCCTCCCCGGGCAGCATCAGGTCGAGCACCAGCAAATCGATGTGCGAGCGCTCCATGACGCGGCGCATTTCCCTGCCGTCGGGCACCGCGGTCGTGCGAAAGTCGTGCTTCTCGAGATACTGGGCCAGCAGCCCACGGATCTCGCGATCGTCGTCCACGATCAGCAGGTGCGGTCGTTCGGTCATCGTGCCTCGCGGGGCTGAGATTTGCAGCATACCGGGGCAAGAGACCGCCGGCAGCCGAATTGGTGCCGCAGGCTTGCTTACGATTGTTGAAGCGGTCTCACCGCACTTGTAAGCAACTGTTGGCACCGACTCAGGCTCCGGGCGGCCCGGAATGAAAGCGCAGGGTGTCATCCGGCTCGCTGGCCAGCCGCGCCTCGTGCACCGCGAGCACCACCAGGCGGTGCTGCCACTGCTGCGGGGCCGCCGCACGTGCGAACCCCACGTACAGCTCGTAGTGTCGTGCCTCGGCGCTGCCCAGCTGGGCATAAAAGTCCCCCAGCGGCGGCGGCAACTGCGGTGCGAGCAGCGCAAAGCGCTCGGCCGAGCGCGCCTCGATCAGCGCCGCGGCGAGCAGCAGGTCGAGTTTGCGGCCCGGGTCGGCGGTGCGCAGCCGGCTGCGCAGCGCGTGCGCATAGCGGCCCGGCCGCTGCCGCGCGAACGGCACGCCGAGCGCGCTCATGACCTTCAGCACCTGCTCGAAATGCCGCAGCTCCTCGCGCGCCAGGCGCGACAGCGCGCCGACCAGCGCGCGGTCCTCGGGGTAAGCGAACATCAGCGCCACGGCGGTGGAAGCCGCCTTCTTCTCGCAGTTGGCATGATCGAGCAGCAGCTCCGGCCAGCGCCGCACCGCCTCCGTCACCCACGCTTGCGGGGTCGGGGCCAGCAACACCGGCGGCGCGGCATCAGGCGCGCGCTTCATGTCTGCGCTCCGTGCGCAAGCCAGCCGCTGAGCGTCGCCTGCAGCGCCTCGGCCGCCTCGCGCGCGCTCGCGAAGCGCTGCTCGGGGGACTTGGCGAGCAGCCGCTCGAGTACCGGTTGTACGGCCGTGAGCGAAGCCGGCAGCTGCGGCACCGGCTCCTTGCGGTGCTTGTAGACGATCGCCATCGGGTTTTCGGCCCGGTAGGGCTTATGCCCCGCCAGCATCTCGAACAGGATGACGCCCAGGCTGTAGAGGTCGCTGCGCTCATCCACCGCTTCGGCGTGCCCCTGCTCCGGGCTCATGTAGTGCGGGGTGCCGAAGATCATGCCGGTGTCGGTGATGTCGAGGGCGAGCGCTGCGTCCTTGGACATCCCGAAGTCGATGAGCGCGATGCTGCCGTCCTCGCGCAGCATCACGTTACCGGGCTTGAGGTCGCGGTGCAGAATGCCGGCCGCGTGCACATCGGTGAGCGCGCGCGCGATCGCCACCGCGAAATGCAGTGCCTCGCGCGGCTTGAGCCCCTGGCGCATGCGCCGCCGCAGGTCACCGAGCGCGAAGAATTCCATCACCAGCCAGGCGTGCTCGTCGCTCACCCCCAGGTCGTAGAGGCGCACCACGGCCGGGCTGTCGATGCGCTGCGCGATCTCATACTCCTGCAGGAAGCGGCCGAAGGCATCGAAGGGCTGCGGCTGCTCGTCCTGGCGGTCGCGGGCGACCTTGAGCGCCACCAGCGTGCCGGCGCTCTCGCTCTCCCCGACGTACAGGTCGGTGGTGGCCCCGGTCGCGAGCCTGCGGATGCAGCGATAGCCGCGGATGAAGGCATCGCCGAAGCGCTGGGTCTCGCGGCCCGCGTGACTGGTGCGCCACACGGCGCGCGCGTAGGCCTGGCGGCGCTCGGCCGCCGTGAGCACGTGCGTGAAGGCATCGCGCTCGAGCTCGTCGCGGCTGAGTGCGTACGCGCCCAGGGCAATGGCATCGCGCGCCACGGTGGGATCCGCCCCTGCGCACAGCAGCACGATGGGCGCGAAACCGGCGCGCGCGCTGAGCTCGCGCGCCCAGGCCAGGCCGTGCCCGCCCGGCCACTCCTCGGCGAGCAGTACCGCGTCGAACCCCTGTGCGAGGAATTCGGGCGCCAGCGCCCCCGAGCGCAGCGGGCTGTGCACCACGAGTTGCGCCTGCGGACGCCACGCGGCGAGGCGCTCGCGGATCCGCGCACAGTGCTGCGCGTCTTCCTCGATCAAGAGCAGACGCATCCGCCTAGACTACAACACCGGACGGCCGGGGGCCGTCAGGCTCGAGCGCGCGCGCCTGCTGCACCGCGAGCTTCAGGCCGATCACCAGGTCGCCGACGTTGGTGCCGGTGGGCCCGGTATGCACCAGGTCGCCGCTGGCGGCGAGTGCCCGCGCCGAGTCGGCCTGCGCCAGACACTGATCGGCGTCGAGCTCGGCGAGCGCCAGCCGCGCGCAGGTCTCGCCATCGACCAGCGCGCCAGCATCGTCGGTGAGGCCGTCGATGCCGTCGGTACCGGCGGCGAGCAGCATCAGGTCGGAGTGTCCGGCGATGAGGCGCGCCGCGGCGAGTGCCAAGTGTTGGTTGCGCCCGCCACGTCCCGGCCGGTCCGGCAGGCGCACGGTGGATTCGCCGCCCCACACGCACAGCTGCGCCGGCGCCAGCCGCAGCTCGTGCGCGAAACGCGCCGCGAGCCGCGCCGCGTCATCGGCGAAGCGCCGTGCCGCAGTCTGCACGCTGAGTCCGAGAGCGCCGGCGCGCGCCGCCACCGCCGCCACCGCGTGGTCGACGCTCGCCACCACTTCACGCTGCACCTGGTCCGGCGTCTCGCCGCAGGGCCCCATGAGCCCCGAGCCGATGACGCGCGGATCGTCCTGCGGCACGTCCGAGACGAACAGCGCCCGGGCGGGGCGGCCCTTGAGGCGCGCGGCGAGCTTGCCGCCCTTGATGCGCGATAGCGCGGCGCGGCGCGCATTGAGCTCGGTGATCGGCATGCCCTGGGTGAAGGACAGGCGGGTGAGCGCCTCGAGGTCGGCGAGGGTCGCACCCGCTTCCGGGAGCTCCACCAGCGCCGAGGAGCCTCCGGAGATGAGGAACAGCGGCTGCGCCTGTGCCGGCAAGGCGTCGACCCACGCGAGCAGCCGCTCACCGGCGACCAGGGCGCGTTCGTCGGGCAGCGGGTGCGAGCTCACCAGCAGCTCGCAGCCCCCGTCGCGCGCCAAGGCACTCGCTGCGTCAGCATCGTGGGTGATGATCAGGGTGCGCTCGATGGCGCTGCCGAGCGCGTCGTGGGCGCCGAGCGCCATGCTGACGGCGGCCTTGCCGACCGCGGCCACCCAGACGTGCGCGGCGGGAGCCGCAGCGCGGCTCAGCACCTCGCGCACACAGCGCCGCCCGTCGACGCGCTGCAAACCCGCCTGCAGCAGCCCGAGAAGCAGTTGGCGGCGCGGATCGGTAGCCTCGGCCAGTTCAGCTCCCGTGCACGACCTTGAGCTTGCCGCGGCGCTCGCGGCGCGCCAGCTTCGCGGCATCCGAGCGCTCGAGCTGCAGCCGCTCGAGGTACTCGGGGGTGACATCGCCGGTGACGTACTCGCCCGAGAAGCAGGAGGTGTCGAACTCCTCGATGCGTGCGTCCTCGTGCTTGCAGGCGGCGATCAGGTCCTCCAGATCCTGGTAGACCAGCCAGTCGGCCCCGATCAGGCGCGTCACCTCATCCACGGTGCGGCCGCTGGCCACGAGCTCGTTCACCGCCGGCATGTCGATGCCGTAAACGTTCGGGAAGCGCACCGGCGGAGCCGCCGAGGCGAAGTACACCTTGGCGGCGCCGGCCTCGCGCGCCAGCTCGATGATCTGCGCCGAGGTCGTGCCACGCACGATCGAGTCATCCACCAGCAGCACGTTTTTGCCGCGAAACTCCAGATCGATGGCGTTCAGCTTGCGGCGCACCGACTTCTCGCGCTGCTCCTGCCCCGGCATGATGAAGGTGCGCCCGATATAGCGGTTCTTGATGAAGCCCTCGCGGTACTTCAGGCCGAGGCGCTGGGCGAGCTGCAGGGCGCTGGTGCGGCTGGTGTCCGGGATCGGGATGACGACGTCGATGTCGTGGTCGGGGCGCTCGCGCAGGATCTTGTCGGCCAGCCGGTCGCCCATGCGCATGCGCGCGCGGTACACCGAGATGTTGTCGATCTTGGAGTCCGGACGCGCGAAGTACACGTACTCGAAGATGCAGGGCGTGTGACGCTGTGTGGCCACGCACTGCTGGGTGTGCAGCCGGCCGGCCTCGTCGATGAACACCGCCTCGCCCGGGGCCACGTCGCGCACGAAGCGGAAAGAGAGGCTGTCGAGTGCCACGCTCTCCGAGGCCAGCATCCACTCCGTGCCGCGCGGCGTGCGCCGCTCGCCGAGCACCAGCGGGCGGATGCCGTTCGGGTCACGGAAGCCGAGGATGCCGTGGCCGATGATCATCGCCACCACCGCGTAGCCGCCGCGACAGCGGCGGTAGAGGGCGGTCAGGGCCGCGAATACGTCCGCCGGGGTGATGCGCGCGGTGCCGACGCGCTGCAGCTCCGAGCCGAACACGTTCAGCAGCACCTCGGAGTCGGAGGTGGTGTTGAGGTGGCGCCGGTCTTCGCGGATCAGGATTTCAGCGAGCTCGGCGGCGTTGGTGAGGTTGCCGTTGTGACCCAGGCAGATGCCGTAGGGGGCGTTGACGTAGAACGGCTGCGCCTCCGAGGCGCTGTCGCAGCCGGCGGTGGGGTAGCGCACGTGCCCGATGCCGGCGTTGCCCTTGAGCTCGAGCATGTGGTGCTGCTGAAAGACATCGCGCACCAGCCCGCTGCCCTTGCGTACGCACAGCTCGCCTTCGCCGGAGAAGGTGGCGATGCCGGCGGCGTCCTGACCGCGGTGCTGCAGCACGGTGAGTGCGTCATACAGGCGCTGATTCACCGCGCTGGTGCCGACGATGCCGACTATGCCGCACATGCTGCGCTCAGCTCCTCACGCCGCTGTCCCGGCTTACCGCGCCCGCGATCAGACGTGCGTGTCCCGGCCATGCGGCACGCGCTCGGCCCCGACCAGCACCCGCAGTCCGTTGGCGATGCTCTCCCCGTAAGGAATCAGCACCGACCGTCCCCACCAGCGCTCGCCCTGCAGCTGCAGCAGCTGCCCGAGGATGACGAACACCCCCAGCAGCATGAAGCCGCGCAGCAGGCCGAAGGCGAATCCGAGCAGGCGGTCCATGCCGCTGAAGATCGAGAGGCGCACGAAGTGTCCGAGCAACGCGCCGATAGCCATGCCCAGCAGCAGGATCAGCACCACGATGATGACGCGCGCCGCCCAGGGCTTCACCTCGGAGGTGCCGATGAGCCCGCCGAGGTGCGGCTCGATCAGATCGGAGAAGTGCCAGGCCACGAACAGCGCGATGATCCAGGCGGCCAGCGCCACCGCTTCGCGCAGGAAGCCGCGTAGCGTGCCCACCACCGCGGAAATGAGGATCGCGACAATAACCAGGTAGTCGGTCGAGTACATCGGTACCGGTCGTGGCCGCGGCCAGTCCGCGCGGCGCGGATTGTACAAGAGCACCGCGTGCCTTGCCTGAGCAGCGCGTCACGCGCCCTAGCGCGGCACCACCGAGCCCGAGTGGCCTGCGGCGCGCAGCTTCGCGGCCAGCTCCTCGGCCGCGGCGTGGTCGTGCGCCGGCCCCACGCGCACCCGATAGAGTTTGCGGCCCGAGCTGCCCTGCGAAACGCTGACCGGGAAGCCGCGCGCGCGCACCTCCTGCGCCAGTCGGTCGGCGTTGGCACGGCTTGCGAAGCTGCCGAGCTGCACCATGAAAGCTCCGGAGGCGGAAGGCGGGGAGGATTTGGAAGCCGTGCTGTGCGCGGGCGGCGTGCTCGGCGCGTGCGTCGTGGCCGCTGGAGCAGGTGCAGCAGGGGCTGCCCCGGTGGCGCTGGGGGTCTGCGGCTCCTCGGCCGCCGGCGCCACCGCAGCTTGCCCCTGCGGTGCTGCGGTCTCGGGCGGGGCGGGATTCGTGGCCGCGGCGAGCGGTGCCGGCTGCTCCGGCCCGTTCGCCTGGGGCGCGGCGCTGCGCGAGCGGTCGTCGGAAAGATTGATGGTGTAGGAGCGTAATGGCGCACCCTCCGCGGCAGCTTCCACGGCGGCCGGCCGCGGTGCGGACCGGACCGGACCTGTCAACAGCTCGGGCACCAGCAGCACGATCAGGACCACGAGGATGATCGCGCCCGTCAGCCGTTCTCTCACCTTAGACCCACCATGGGGGCGAAACCGCGAAAGCCAAGCGCCGCTCGCGCCGCGCGAGGCGCCCGGCACAGTCGCCTCGCCCGCTAGTATATCCGAAGCCACTGCAGGGCCGGCCCGACCGCGTAGACCGAGCCACACACGACCACGCGGTCGCCGGGACGTGCCGCCGCGTGCGCCAGCTCGCAGCCCTCGGTGATCGAGGCGGCCAGCTGCGCCGCCGAGGGCGCGAGTCCCAGGCGTGTGGCGAGCTGCGCCGCGCTGCCGCCGCGCGGTCCGGGCAGCGCACACACGATCCAACGGTCGATCACCGGCGCGAGTGCCGCGCCGATCGCGGCGGCGTCCTTGTCCGCGAGCACGCCGATCACCGCGAACGTAGCTCCCGTGGCGCCGCCCGCGAGCGGCCGTTCGCGCAGCTCTCCCGCCAGCACCTGCGCCGCCGGCCCGTTGTGGGCGATGTCGAGGATCCACTCCACGGCGCCCGGCACGATCTGAAAGCGGCCCGCGAGGCGTACCTGCTTCAAAGCGGCGCCGACGCGCTCGACCTCGGGGCGGCCGAGGCGCCGGGCGAGCGCTGCGGCAGCCGGGCGCGCCTGCGCCCCCCTGCCGAGGCTGCCGAGGGCGGCGAGGGCGGTGGCGGCGTTGCGGTACTGGATGGAGCCGCCGAGCGCCGAGGGCGGCAGACCGTGCAGCGCCCCTCCCGGGCCGTCGTAGTCCCAGAGCGACCCGCGCTGATGCCAGGTGAAATCGCGCTCCGCCACCAGCGCGAGCGCTCCGAGCGCGTCGATGGTGGCGAACACGCTCGCCGGCATGAGCGGCGTACCGAGCACCGCCGGCCTGCCGGCACGGAAGATGCCGGCCTTCTCCACGCCGATGAGCTCCTCGGTGTCACCGAGGTAATCGCGATGGTCGAGGCCCACGGAGGCCAGCACCGCCACATCGGCCCCGATGAGATTGGTGGCATCCAGCCGCCCGCCGAGCCCCACCTCCAGCACCGCGGCCTCGACCGCCTGCCGGGTGAAGATCAGGAGCGCCGCGAGCGTGTTGTATTCAAAGAAAGTCAGCGTAGTGGCGCCGCGCGCGGCCTCGATGTGCTCGAACGCCTCGCAGAGGGCCGCGTCGGAGACTTCGCGGCCCGCCACCCGGATGCGCTCGTTGTAGCGGATCAGGTGCGGCGAGAGGAACAGCCCGGTGCGGGCGCCGTGTGCGCTGAGCAGCGCTTCGAGGTGCGCGGCGGTCGAGCCCTTGCCGTTGGTGCCGCCCACGGTGATCACCGCAAAGGCCGGGTCCGCCAGCGCGAGCGTGCGCGCCACCGCGCTGACGCGCGTCAGATCGAGATCGATGCTCTTCGGGTGCACCGACTCCTGCAGCGCGAGCCACTCGGCAAGCGTACGCATCGGACGGGTTTCAGGCCGCGGCGGCCGGGAGTTTCAGCAGCACGCGCAGCAGCGCCGCGATCTTGTCGCGCATGTCGCGCCGGTCGACGATCATGTCGATGGCGCCGTGATCGAGCAGGAACTCGCTGCGCTGAAAACCCTCCGGCAGCGTCTCGCGCACGGTCTGCTGGATCACGCGCGGGCCGGCAAAGCCAATGAGCGCGCGCGGCTCGGCGAGGTTCAGGTCCCCGAGCAGTGCCAGGCTGGCCGATACCCCGCCGGTGGTCGGGTCGGTGAGCACCGATATGAACGGCAGGTGGGCCTGCGCCAGGCGCGAGAGCGCGGCGGCAGTCTTCGCCATCTGCATCAGCGAGTACAGCGCCTCCTGCATGCGCGCCCCGCCGCTGGCAGCGAAGCACACGAAGGGACGGCGCTCCTGGATGCAGTAGTCGGTGCCGCGCTTGAAGCGCTCGCCCACCACCGAGCCCATCGAGCCGCCGAGGAACTGGAACTCGAACGCACAGGCGACGATCGGCAGAGCGTGCAGCGAGCCGGCGAGCACCACCAGCGCATCACTCTCGCCGGTGGCCTTCTGCGCCTGGGCGAGGCGCTCGCGGTAGCGCTTGCTGTCGCGGAACTTCAGCGGATCCTCCGGCGCGATACCCGCGCCGATCTCCTCACCGGTTCCCGGATCCAGGAAGCGCTCCAGGCGCTCGCGCGCTCCCATGCGCATGTGGTGGCTGCACTTGGGGCACACATAGAGGTTGCGTTCCAGCTCGGCGCGGTACAGCACCGCATCGCACGCCGGACACTTGATCCACAGCCCCTCCGGAACCGAGCGCGTGCGCCGCTCGGTCTTGATGCGGGAGGGCATGATCTTGTCGAACCAGGTCATCTTGCAGGCGCACCGGCGGCAGGTACAGGCGAGGAATCATAGCCGATCAGGCCGGCAACACCTGCTCAGGTCCCGCGGACGGCAGCGCGAAGGCATCCGGGTAGCGCACTGACATCAGGTACAGCCCGGCCGCCGGGGCGGTGGCGGCGCCGCGGGTGCGGTCGCGCCCTTCCAACAGCTCCTGCGCCCATTCCGGCGGTGCATCCCGCCGGCCGACGGCGATCAGGAGCCCGGCGATGTTGCGCATCATGTGATGCAGGAAGGCGTTGGCGGTCGCCTCGATGACGACCCAGTCCTCGCGCCGCTCGACGGTGAGCCGCTCGAGGCGGCGGATGGGCGATTTGGCCTGGCATTCCGAGGAGCGGAAGGCGCTGAAGTCGTGCTCACCGAGCAGCGGCTGCGCCGCGGCGCGCATGCGCTCCTCATCGAGCGGCCGGTGGATCCAGGCGGCACGATGCGCGTGCAGCGCCGAGCGCGCCAGGCGGTTCAGCACCAGGTAGCGGTAGGTGCGCGCCGAGGCCGAGTAGCGCGCATGGAAATGCGCCGGCACCGGCAGTGCCCACGAGACACTCACATCGTGGGGCAACTCGCTGTTGGCGCCGAGCACCCAGCCGCGGGTGCTGCGCCGGGCGCGGGTGTCGAAGTGCGCGACCTGGCCGCGCGCGTGCACGCCCGCATCGGTGCGTCCCGCGCATACCAGCGCGACCGGTTCATCGGCGATGCGGGAGAAGGCGCGCTCGGTAACCTGCTGCACCGTGCGCAGCGCGGCCTGCGCCTGCCAGCCGGCGAACGCAGCGCCGTCGTACTCGATGCCGACGGCGATCCTGGCCACTGAGCAGCCGGCGCCTCTAGCCGGGGAGCGACTCCATCAGGCGCTGCGCTTCCTGCTTCTGCGCGGCCGAACCCTCGTTCAGCACTTCCTCGAGGATGTTGCGGGCACCGTCCGGGTCGCCCATGTCCATGTAGGCTCGTGCCAGGTCGAGCTTGGTACCGACCTCGCTCATGGTCACAGGCTCGAGGTCCGGCAGTGCCAGGTCCTCCGATGACAGCCGTTGGGTGGCCGCGAAAGCGGCATCGGGCACCGTCGCGGTTCCGACATCGAGATCCAACCCACCGTTGGTCGGGTGGGTGCCGGTTGCCTCACCGACGTCGAGGTCCACCGCGCCGGTGGGCTGCACGGAGGGGTGGGTGCCGGTGGCATCGCCCACGTCCACGTCCACCCCACGAGCCAGCGCCTTGAGGCGCGAGGTCGAGGACGGGTCGGGAATCGCGAGGCGCGTCTGGGTGAGCGCAGCTTCGAGTTCGTTCTGATCGAACTGCCAGGCGCCGGTAGAGGAGCCGGTCTCCTCCTTGGCCGCGCGCATCTGTGCGTCTTCCATGACCCGGCGCGAGCGGTCGTCCATGCCGGCCACGAGCGTCGGGCCCTCCGGGGTCGAAGAGGCCGCCGCGGCGATGCCGGGCTGATCCACGGTGTCAGGACCGACATCGAGCCCAAGATCATCGATCGCGAGCTCGGCGGTCGGCTCACCTACGCCCTGCTTGAGCGCCGTCTCCAGCTTCTGGCGGATGGTGGGATTGTCCGCCGCGCGCAGCTGCGGCTGCTCGACGGTCGGGCCCTCCATCTCCGCGGTGTTGCCCGCGGTGTCCTGGCGCACGCGCGCCGTCATCTGACGCGTCGTACCGGTGGCAGCGCCCGCGAAGCTGCCAGTGCCGCCGGTGGCAAAGGTGCTCTCGGCGAGCGCGACGTTGCGGTCGGTGATGTTGGTCGGGGATTCCGCCGTCGGGTCACGGTCGCCCGCGGCGCTGCCGATGTCGAGGTCCACGCCTTGTGCGCCCTCGCCGGGCACCGGCTCGCCGAGCAGGTCGAAGTCGACGCGGCTCTGGCCCCCCTCGAGGTCCAGATCCACCCCCGCGGCCGCGGCGCCGCTGACGGCGCCGCCGGAGAACAGCGGATCCTCGGGCGCGAGCTGCTTGCCCATGATGAGGATCTTTTCCCACTCGCCCGGCGCCGCCTCGCCCCTGGACCCGGCGAGCTCATGCGCGGTCTGCAGGAACTGGTCCTTGTTGCCCCAGACGAAGAACACTTCCAGGAGCTTGAGCTTGAGATCGCGTCGGGCCGGCTCGCGGCTGATGGCGATGCGGATCAGGTCGGCGGCCTGGTCATACAGGCCGTAGGCCATGTGGAAGTCCGCTTCCGCCAGCGGATCCCCCTGGTCGAGGTTGATCGCGGTCTCGCTGCTGATGGTCTCATCGCTCGCGACATGCTTGGCCGCGGGAGCCGGCGCTGGCGCTCCGCCGGTGAAGCGCGGACGCTCGTGCGTCCCCGTCTCCTCGACGACGAAGGCAGGTTCAGGCGCCGCGGCCGATGTAGGGCGGAGCGGGGCTTCTCCGGGGGCGGAGGCGAAGCCGCGAGTCGGCACCATGGGCTCATCGTCCACCGCGGCGGCGCCAGCGACGGCGAGCCGTCCGAGGGAATCATCGAAGGCCGATGCGCGGCGCGCGCGCAGGAAGCGCGCGGCGGCCAGGCCGATGAGCGCGAGCAGCGCCAGCAGCGCGACCCACCAGTAGTCGAATATGGATCCGCCACCGCTGGGCGCCGGGCGCCTGCTGACGGGCGCCGGGGCGGGCTTCGTGGCCGGAGCCGCGGCCTCGGGCGCGGGGGCCGGCGGCTTTTCCTCAACCGGAGGTGGCGCAGGCGGAGTGGCCTGAGCGGTCGGCTGCTCCGGGGCCGCCGCCGGAGGCGGCGCCGGCGTGGGCGCGGGCTGCTGCGCAGGAGCAGCGGAAGGTGCGGGCGCGGGGGCGGGCTGCGCGGCCTGCTTCGCGGCGAGCTGCGCCTGCAGCCGCGCGAGGTCCGCATCCTTCAGCGCCAGCAGCCGCTTCTGCTCGGCGAGCTGACCTTCCAGATCCTTGACCCGGCCCTGCAGCGCCGCGTTCTCACCACGCTGGGCTGCGGTCTCGGTGCCGGCAGAGGCGCCCTCGGAAGGTGTCACCAGTTTCAGTCGTCCCGCCTCCTCGCCTGCGGCGGCCGCTGCGGGCGCGGCCTCGCCGCGCCACGCCGCGTACTGGCGGCGGATCTCGGCGCTCGCTTCGGCCGGGGAGACGGCCGCGACCTGCTCTGCATCGGGCATGCGCAGCACCGCGCCCGAGCGCAGCACGTTCATGTTCTTGTCGAAGGCGCGCGGATTCGCCTGGTAGATGGCGAGCATCGTGCTGCGTGCCTTGGCGGAGTAGGCCTTCTCTCCGGTGGCGCCGGCCGCGATTTGCGAAAGCGTCTCGCCGCGCCGGACGAGGTGCGTCCCTTCCTCCTGATCGGCGCTGGCCGCCGGCGCCGGTGTCGGCGCGCGCGCCGCCGGAGCTGGAGCCGGGGCGGCTTGTTCCGGTGCCGGCTCGGGCGAGGCTGCCGCCGCGGGGGCCGCCACCGCAGCGGGCGCTGCCGTCGGGGCGGGAGCCGGCGCGGGCGGCGTCTCGGTGCTGCGGGCGATGGCGCCCTCGCGCGTCCCGGCGCCGGTCGTCGGCGCAGCGACCGGGGCGCTCGCCACCTGCGCATTGCCCGGCGTGTACACCGGCGGGTCGAGGAGCATCGTGTATTCGCGCACCAGGTGTCCGCGCGACCAGTTCACATCCACCAGCAGCGTCACGAACGGATCGGAAATCGCGTCCGTGGACTTGAGCTTGATGACCTGGCGGCCGTCGGGGGTGCGCACCGTGCGCACCTGCACGCCGGCGAGAAAGGCCGGCCAGTCGAGTCCGTAGCGGGCGAAAGTCTCGCGCGAGGCGACCTGTGCCTGAACGGTATTGACCTCATCGGGTGCGACGTCGACGAGTTCGATTTCCGCATCTAGGGGCGCATTGAGAGGCGACAGGAGATGGATATCTCCCAGACCCAGGGCAAACGCCGCTGACGGCAAAGCCAGCAACAATGCCAGCGCCCGGCTTGAGCGTTTGGCGAGCATCAGGACACCCCGAAAGGCATTAATTGGGCGGAATATCTAGTAAAAACATAAAGATGGGCCATACGTTGCGACCCATCTGTACATCCGGCGGCAATATAACTTAAATAGCCCGCTGGGCCAAAGCCTCCGCGATCTGCACGCTGTTGGTCGCAGCGCCTTTGCGTACGTTGTCGGCGACAATCCATAAGTTAAGTCCCCGGTCAGGGGCGAGATATTCTCGGATTCTCCCGACATAAACTGTGTCGCGTTTCGCTGCCTCGGTAGCCGCCGTGGGGTACCCGCCCAAGCGGTGCTCGTCCAAAACCGTGACGCCCGGCGCATTCTCCAGCAGCCTGCGCGCCTCGGCGGCGCTGAGTGAGCGGCGCGTCTCGATTTGCACCACCTCGGAGTGCCCGTAAAACACCGGCACCCGCACTGCGGTGGCGTTCACGCGCAGCTGCGGCTCGGACAGGATCTTGCGCGTCTCCCAGACGATCTTCATTTCCTCGCGCGTGTAGCCGTTGTCCTGGAAGGCATCGATGTGCGGCACGCAGTTGAAGGCCATCTGCCGCGCACCGCCCGCGGTATCGATCGGCCCCTTGCCCGAGAGCAGCGCGATCGACTGCCGCGCCAGCTCCTCCACCGCCTCACGGCCGGCACCGGACACCGACTGGTAGGTCGCGACGCTCACGCTTTCGAGCTGGGCCGCGTCGTGCAGCGGCTTGAGCGCCACCACCAGCTGGATGGTGGAGCAGTTGGGGTTGGCGATGATGCCGGAGCGCCCGAAGCCCTCGAGCGCCTGCGGGTTCACCTCCGGAACCACCAGCGGTACCTCGTCCCGGTAACGAAACTCGGAGGTGTTGTCGATCACGATGCAGCCGGCGGCCGCGGCGCGCGGGGCATACTCGCGCGACACCGCCGCTCCGGCGGAGAACAGGGCCAGGTCGCAGCGGCTGAAATCGAAGCCCGTCAGCTCCTGTACCGCCACGCTGCGGCCGCGGAAGCTCACGCGGTGCCCGAGCGAGCGCTCGCTCGCCAGCGCGTACAGCTCGCGCACCGGGAAGCTGCGCTCCTCGAGCACGCTGATCATCGTCTCGCCGACCAGACCGGTGGCCCCGACGACGGCGATGCTGTACTCGCGCGCCACGGGCCTTACCGCTGCCGCGCCGTGATGTCCGGCGTCGGCGACTTCGCGTCCGCGTTCTGCGCGCGCTGCCGCAGATAGTGATCCATGAGCACGATCGCGAGCATAGCTTCCGCGATCGGCGTGGCGCGCAGCCCGACGCACGGGTCGTGGCGCCCGGTGGTGACGATCTCCACCGCGTTACCGGCGACGTCAATGGTGCTGCCCGGGACCTGAATGCTGGAGGTGGGCTTGAGCGTCAGGTGCGCCACCACGTCCTGACCGGAGGAAATGCCGCCG
The DNA here is from genome assembly GCA_964489185.1 of uncultured Steroidobacteraceae bacterium. GTDB lineage: Bacteria > Pseudomonadota > Gammaproteobacteria > Steroidobacterales > Steroidobacteraceae > 13-2-20CM-66-19. Next base: position 22,136 of record CAZAXR010000041.1, read on the forward strand.
AGGATCCCGCCGGCGTGATTGCTGCGAAATCCAGTGGGCGTGAGCTCATCGCGATGCTCGCTGCCTTTCTGCGCGGCGGCGCGCGTACCGGCGCCGATCTCCACGGCCTTCACCGCGTTGATGCTCATGAGGGCATGCGCGATGTCGGCATCCAGCCGGTCGAATACCGGCTCGCCGAGCCCCGGCGGCACGCCGCTCGCCACCACGGTGACGCGCGCGCCGATCGAGTCACCGGCGCTGCGCACCTGCCAGATGAGCTCCTCGAGCTCGGCGATGCGCTTGGGGTCCGGGCAGAAGAACGGGTTCTGATAGGCGAAGGGCGGGTCGACCGCCTCGAGGCTGAGCGCTCCGACCTGGCTCAGGTAACCGTAGATGCGCACGCCGAGCCGCTCGGCGAGATAGCGGCGCGCGATGCCGCCGGCGGCGGTACGCATGACGGTCTCGCGCGCCGAGGCGCGGCCACCCCCGCGGTAGTCGCGCACGCCGTACTTCTGCTGATACGTGTAGTCGGCGTGCCCCGGGCGGAAGCGGTCTTTGATCTTCTCGTAATCGCGTGAGCGCGCGTCGGTGTTCTCGATGACGATCCCGATCGGGGTGCCGGTGGTGCGCCCCTCGAACACTCCCGAGAGGATGCGCACCGCGTCCGCCTCGCGGCGCTGGCTGACGAAGTGCGAGGTACCGGTGCGGCGGCGATCGACATCCTCCTGCAGGTCCGCCTCGGTGAGCGCCAGTCCCGGTGGACAGCCGTCCACGATGCAGCCCATGGCCGGGCCGTGGCTCTCGCCGAACGTAGTCACCGTGAAGAGCTTGCCGATGCTATTACCGGACATCTGGTGCTGGGCCTCACCCGAGGTAGCGGCGCCGCGCGCGGCGCGTGGGCAGCTGTTCGCGTGTCAAGAGGAACACTCCGCCGCCGCCGCGCTCGAACTCGAGCCACACGAACGGCACACGCGGGAAGGCGCGTCGCACCGCGCCTTCGGTGTTGCCCACTTCCACCACCAGCACTCCCCCGGGGCGCAGGTGCCGGCGTGCCTGCCGCAGGATGACGCTCACCGAATCCAGCCCCCGGCGCCCGGCGGCGAGCGCCAGGCGCGGCTCATGGCGGTACTCGGCAGGCAGGGTCTTCAGTTCGGCCGCCCCGACGTATGGCGGATTTGACACGATGATATCGTAGGTCGCGCCACGCAGCGCGCGGAAGTGATCCGAGCGCAACAGCCGCACGCGCCGCGTGAGGCGGTGGCGGCGCACGTTGCCGCGCGCCACTTCCAGGGCCACGGCCGAGATGTCGACCGCGTCCACGCGCGCGCGCGGCAGCGCCTTGGCGCAGGCGATGGCAATGCAACCCGAGCCGGTGCCGACATCGAGCACGCGTCGCACGCGCCCGGGATCGATCCAGGGCGTGAAGCGCCTCTCGATGAGTTCGGCGATCGGCGAGCGCGGCACCAGCACGCGCGGATCGACGTGCAGCCGCACGCCGGCGAACCAGGTGACCCCTGTGAGGTACGCCGCCGGAATGCGCTCGCGCACGCGCCGCGTGAGCAGCGCACGCACCCGCTGCTGACCCACGCGACCCACGCGGCGCCGGTAGAGCGCCGCTGCGCCCGTGTGCGGCACACCGAGCGCATGCAGCACCAGGGCGGCCGCCTCGTCGCGGGCGTTGTCGGTTCCGTGGCCGAAGAACAGGCGCGCGCGTGCCAGGCGCCGGGCGCCGCCGGCGATCAGCGTGGCGACGGTGACGGCGCGCACGCGCGCGCCCCGGCTGCGGGCGCGGCGGCCGCGCCCGGTGCGCGCGGCTGTATGAAATAATCGACTCATGATGCGTGTACGCGCCCGGGTGCTGCTCGCCGTCGCCGCGCTGTGCGCGGCCGCCGGCGGTTTCTGGGTGGCCACACAACTTGACAGGGGCAGCCCCCGCCTGGCAAGCGGCACGTGGCTGCCGCAGGCGCGCGCGGTGAACGAGTTCAGTCTCGTGGATACCAGCGGCCGGCCATTCACCCGGGCGGACCTCGCGGGAGGGCCGACGCTGGTGTTCTTCGGCTTCACGCACTGTCCGGACGTGTGCCCGACGACGCTGCTGAAGCTGGCGCAGGTCAAGAAGAGCGCCGCGGTGCCCGGCCTGCGGGTGCTGTTCGTCAGCGTCGATCCGGCGCGCGATACCCCGCCGGTGCTCGGGCTGTACCTGCACGCCTTCGACCCCTCGTTCCTCGGGGTGACCGGCGACCCGCAGGCGATCGCCGCGCTGGCCGCCAACTTCGGAGTCGCCTTCAACCGCGTGGAGCTGCCCGGCGGCGACTACACCATGGATCACTCGGCGGTGGTGTTCCTGCTCGATGCCGGCGCGCACATTGCCGCGATCTTCACTCCGCCCCTCGAGGCGCCGGCGCTCAGTGCCGACCTGCGGCGTGCCGCCCCCTGGGTCAGCGCCCGCGCACCGACATGACTGCTCCGGATGCGCAAAGCGCCGAAGGACGCGCGTTCGTCGCGCTACAGTACATCCTGCCGCAGCATTTTCTGTCGCAGCTGGTGCATCGCCTGGCGCGCAGCCGCGTGCCGGTGGTGAAGAACGCGCTGATCGACAACTTCCTGGTGCGCTATCGCCCCGACATGAGCGATGCCGAGCAGTCCGATGCACGGCAGTTCGAGAGTTTCAACGCCTTCTTCACGCGCGCGCTGCGCAGCGGCGCCCGGCCCCTCGACCCCGACCCCGCAGCGCTCGTCTCGCCGGTCGACGGCACGGTGAGTCAGGTCGGCCGGCTCGATGGCTCGTGGCTGGTGCAGGCCAAGGAACACGCCTACACGCTGGAGTCGCTCCTGGCCGCGGATGAGTCGCACGCGGCGCGCTTCCGCGGCGGAGCCTTCACCACGCTGTATCTGGCGCCCTTTAACTATCACCGCGTGCACATGCCGCTGGCCGGCACGCTGCGCGCCGCCTGGTATGTGCCGGGTCAGCTCTTCAGCGTCAACGCCACGACCGCGGCGAGCGTGCCGGGGCTGTTCGCGCGCAACGAGCGCGTGGTGTGCGTGTTTGAAGACGGCACCACGAGCTTCGCGCTGGTGCTGGTGGGCGCGCTGTTCGTGGGCAGCATGGAAACGGTGTGGCACGGGGAAGTAACCCCGCGCAGCCCGCGCCGCCCTGCGGCGCTGCCGCTCGATGCCGCCCGCGCCAGCCTCAGCCTGCCGAAGGGCGCGGAGATGGCGCGGTTCAACATGGGCTCCACCGTCATCCTGCTGCTGCCGCCGGGGCGCAGTGAGTGGCTGCCGGCGCTCGCACCGGGCAAGAGCGTGCGCATGGGCGAGACGCTCGGGAGCCTGACGTGAGCGCGCCGCACGATGACTGGCGACCGCGCGCCACGCGCGAGCGGCTCGCAGCGCGCGCCGCCCTGCTCGCGCGCAGCCGCGAGTTCTTCGCCGCGCGCGGCCTGCTCGAGGTGGACACCCCGCTGCTGATCAACGTGCCGGTGAGCGATGTGCACATCCATTCGGCGCGCGTGCAGCTGGCGGCCGCGCCGTCCGCAGCCGCAGCGCCCGCGCCGCTGTTCCTGCATACCTCGCCCGAGTACGCCATGAAGCGCCTGCTGGCCGCAGGCAGCGGCGACATCTACCAGATCTGCCACGTGGTGCGCGGCTTCGAAAGCGGGCGGCACCACAACCCGGAGTTCACGCTCATCGAGTGGTACCGGGTGGGTTTCTCGCTGAGCCAGCTGATGGACGAGGTCGAGGAGCTGGTGCGCGCACTGCTCGCGCCCGCAGCCCGCGACCGCCGCGGCGAGCGGCTCTCGTACCGCGAGGCGTTCGTGCGCGAGCTGCGCCTGGATCCCTTCACCGCTCCTCTCGAGGCGCTGGCGCGCGCCGCCGCGCCGCTCGGCTACCGTGGCCCTGCGGCGCCTGGCGCGCGCGATGAGTGGCTGGAGCTGCTGATGGGGGCGCTCATCGGCCCGCGGCTCGGGCGCGGCGCGCTCACGTTCGTGCACGGCTACCCGGCCAGTCAGGCCGCCCTGGCGCGCCTCGACCCGGCCGATGCGCGCAGCGCGCAACGATTCGAGCTGTACTGCGAGGGGCTGGAGCTCGCCAACGGCTTTCACGAGCTGGTCGCCGCGGATGAGCAGCGCTCGCGCTTCGACGCCGACAATGAGCAACGACGGCGCCGCGGCCTGCCGGTGTGCCCGCCCGATGAGCGGCTGCTCGCGGCGCTCGCCGCGGGGCTGCCGGACTGCTGCGGTGTCGCGCTCGGCTTCGACCGCACGCTGATGCTCGCCACCGGGGCGGAAGAGATCGCCGCGGTGCTGGCGTTTCCGACCGAGCGCGCCTGAGGCTATATCCAATGGGGGATCAGCACATAGCCGGAACGTGCTGCCGTCGGCGCCGCAGGTGCGCGACAATGCCGCTCCCCGCGGGGCCCCATGAGCTACGCCACCACACGCTACGATTTCCGTGACAAGTCGGCCGGCTACGCGCAGCTCACGCGCGAGCTCGCGGCGCTGCTCGCCGGCGAGTCCGACGTGATCGCGAACGCCGCCAACGCCGCGGCGCTGATTTACGACGCGCTGCCCGAGGTCAACTGGGCGGGCTTTTATTTCCTCAGGGGCGGGGAGCTGGTGGTCGGGCCCTTCCAGGGCAAGCCCGCCTGCGTGCGCATCGCGCTCGGCCAGGGCGTATGCGGCACCGCCGCCGCCGAACGGCGCACGCTCGTGGTACCCGACGTGCACGCCTTTCCCGGGCACATTGCCTGCGACGCCGCCTCGCGCTCGGAGCTGGTGGTGCCGCTCATCGCCGACGGCGAGCTGCTCGGGGTGCTCGATCTCGACAGCCCGCGTGCGGGCCGGTTCGACGCGCTCGATGCGCGCGGGCTCGAGGCGCTTGCCGCGCAGTTCGTCGCGGCGGCGACGCACGGCGCTGCGCGCAGCGGCGCGCCATGATCCCGGCGCGGCTCTCGCCGCGGGGGCTCGCGGCGGGCACCGCGGCGTTCGTCCTGTGGGGACTGTTCCCGATCTACCTGCACGCGCTCGCCGCGGTCCCGGCACTGCAGGTGATTGCGCACCGCATCGCCTGGTCGTTCGTGTTCATCTTCATCTGGATGCTGGCACGCGGCGAGCTCGGACGCCTGTCGGCCGTGCTCGGCCGGCCGGCGCTGCTCGCGCGCCTTGCGGTCACGGCGCTGCTCATCAGCTGCAACTGGCTGGTATACGTGTGGGGCGTCGCGCACGAGCACATCGTCGAGACCAGCCTCGGCTACTACATCAATCCCCTGGTCAACGTGGTGCTCGGCGTGCTGGTGCTGCGCGAGCGCCTGAACGGGGCGCAGTGGAGCGCGGTGGCGATCGCCGCGGCGGCGGTGCTGTATCTGGCGCTGCTGTCCGGACAGCCGCCGTGGATCGCGTTCGTGCTGGCCCTGAGCTTTTCTCTCTACGGGCTGCTGCGCAAGGTGATCAGTGTCGAGGCGCTGCCGGGGCTGGCGACCGAGACGCTGCTGCTGACGCCGCTGGCGGTGGGTTACCTGCTGTGGTGCCACGTGGTGGGCAGCGGCGCGTTCGCCGGCGCGGGCCCCGCGACCACGGCGCTGCTCATCGGCAGCGGCCTGGCGACCGCGATTCCGCTGTTCCTGTTCGCCTATGGGGCGCGCGCGCTGCCCTACTCGACCGTCGGGATCCTGCAATACATCGCACCGAGCCTGCAGCTGATGTGCGGAGTGCTGCTCTATCACGAGCACTTCGGGTCCGGGCTGGCGCTGGGGTTCGCGCTGATCTGGCTCGCGCTGCTCATCTACGCCGCCGACGGGCTGTGGCGCGCACGCGCGCCGGCCGCCGCCGCGGCGGCGTGAGGAGCGCCTACTGCTTGGCGCGCGAGATGTACTCGCCGCTGCGCGTGTCGATGCGGATGACCTCGCCCTCATTGATGAACAGCGGCACGCGCACCACGGCGCCGGTCTCCAGCTTGGCCGGTTTCTGACCACCGGTGGCGGTGTCGCCGCGCAGCCCCGGGTCGGTCTCGACGATCTTCAGCTCGATGTGTGGCGGCGGGGTGACTACCAGCGGCACGTTGTTCCACAGCGTCACGATGCAGACGACGCCGTCCTTCAGCCACTGCGCATTCTCGCCCACCGCCGACTTGCCGGCGGTGTACTGCTCGAAGCTCTCCGGCACCATGAAGTGCCAGAAGTCGCCGTCCTGGTAGAGGTACTGCATCTCGGTGTCCACCACGTCGGCGGCCTCGAGCGATTCTCCGGACTTGAAGGTGCGCTCGATGGTGCGTCCGGTCTTGAGGTTGCGCACCTTGATGCGGTTGAAGGCCTGGCCCTTGCCGGGCTTCACGAACTCGTTCTCGATGACAGTGTACGGGTCGCCGTCGAGCAGGACCTTGAGACCGCCGCGGATCTCGCTGGTGGTGTAGCTGGCCATGGTCATCTCTCGCGCTGCGGGCGGCTGACACAGCCCGCTCAAAGGGCCGCGTATGATAGCGGCATCCCCCTACCCCCGCCAGCGCGCCGCGTGGGATGCGCGAGCGCGCGCCCCTCGGTCCGTCGGCGTACGCCGACACCGCGCGGCGGCTGCTTTTCCGCGAGGCTGCTCACGGGGCGGCGCGTTTTCGCGGTGCTAGAATCCGCCGCTCCTGAGGGCGCACCGTGGAGGGCCGTCTTGAGCGAGCAGAACGCCGTTCCGCTCGTCGTGCTGAGCGCGGCGCGCGACCCCGTCGAGGCCGTCAACAGCACCCTGCGGCGCGCGGGGCAGGCAGTGCACTGCACCTGGATCCCGGCCCTGCGCGACCTGGGGGATGCCCTCACACAGCTCAATCCCGAGGTACTGGTGCACGCCGGCAGCAGCGCCGAGCTCGCGGCGGTGGTGCGGGTGCGCGATCAGTTGGCGCCGCAAGTGCCGGTACTGTGGCTCGCGGCCTCACTCGACGAGGCCGCTATCGGCGAGGCGATGGCGCACGGGGCGCGCGATGCGGTGAGCCTCGCCCAACCGCGGCGCCTGCAGGCGGTGCTGCTGCGCGAGATCGAGGTGTTTCGCACCGCGCGCGCCCTCGAGGCGAGCGCGAAGTCGGCGCACGATGCGCGCAGCCAGCTCGACACCGTGCTGCAACGCTCCAACGACGCCATCATCCAGGTGCAGGAAGGCATCGTCGTGGAGGCGAATCCCGCCTGGCTGGAACTGTTTGGCCTGGAGGAAGGCCTCACCGGCCAGCCGGTGATGGACCTATTCGAAGAGTCGACGCACGCGGCACTGCGCGGCGCGCTCGCCGCCTGCCTGCAGGGGCGCTGGAACGATCATCCGCTGCGCGCCAACGCGCTGCTCGCGGACGGTTCAGTGGTGCCGATCGAGATCACCCTGGCGCTCGGGGAGCGCGAGGAGGAGCCGTGCGTGCGCCTGGTGGTGCCCTCGCGGCCCCAGGAGGAGCGCATCCCCGCCCCGCCGGTGTTGCCGCGCTCGGAGCCCGCGGCCGCACTCATGCGCCGCGGCGAGCTGCTGGATGCCCTCGCGGCGCGCATGGCCAGCCCCTCCCCGGGCGGCATGCGCTGCCTCGCCCTCGTCCGGCTGGACAAGTTCGCAGCGCTCGAGCGCGTCGTGGGCGCCACCGCCAGCGAGGAGGTGCTGGTGGAGGTGGGGCGGCTGCTGAGGGACACGCTCACCCCGAAGGAGCTCGCCGGCCGCTTCGGCGGGGTGCGCTTTCTGGTGCTGCTCGAGCGCGGCAACGAGAACGACATCAACGCCTGGAGCGAGCGACTGCTGGCGCGGCTGCAGAAGCACGTCATGCGCGTGCGCGACAAGTCCGTGGCGGTCACCTGCACCGTCGGGTTGTCGGTTGTCGCCTCCGGCGACACCAACCTCGATGCGGTGATCGCGGACGCGCTCGAGTGCGCGCGCAAGGGCGCGGCGCGCGGCGGCAACCAGAGCATCAGCTCCGACCGCGCCGATACCGACAGCCGCGTCATGTCCTACGATAAGGTGTGGGTGAAGCACATCAAGGCGGCTCTCATGGAGAACCGCTTCCGCCTGGTGCAGCAGCCGATCGCGAGTCTGCAGGGGGAGGACCCCGGCATGTTCGACGTGCTGGTGCGCATGATCGACACGCAGGGCAAGGAAGTGCTGCCGTCGGAGTTCATGGCGGCCGCCGGGCGCAATGATCTGCTGAAGAACATCGACCGCTGGGTGGTCGGCGCGTCGTTGTCGTTCGCGGCGCAGAAGAAGCCTGAGTGCCTGTTCGTGCGCCTCTCGAAGGAGAGTGCCCGCGATACCGGCTTCATCGAGTGGCTCGACAATCACCTGCGCTCCAGCCGCGCCGAGCCGCAGCGGCTGTGCTTCCAGATCACCGAGGAGAGCGCCGCCAGCTACGTGCCGCAGGCCAAGGCGCTGGCCGCGGAGCTGCGCGAGCGGCGCTTCCGCTTTGCGCTCGAGGGCTTCGGGTCCGGGCGCGACAGTTTCGGCATGCTCGAGTCCATGCCGCTGGATTTTGTGAAGATCGACGGCACGCTGATCCAGGGCCTGGCAGCCGATCAGCAGACGCAGATCCGCGTGCGGGCGCTGGTGGAAGCGGCCCGCCGGCGCGGCATCCAGACCATCGGCGAGCGCGTCGAGGATGCCAACACCATGGCGGTGCTGTGGCAGATCGGCGTGCAGTACATCCAGGGCTACTTCGTCAACGAGCCCGAGGAAGTGGTGCTGCGCGCCGAGCGCTGAGCAGGCCGGCGGCCGCTCAGAAGGCCAACCCCAGCCCCAGATCGAAGCGCTTGAAGTCGACGTTTTCCTGGAACCACTGGTAGTCGCCCTTCAGGACCAGGTGCGGGCCGATGTAGAAGTTCGCCCCCACGGTCCAGACGCGATCGTGATTCTGCGGCCAGTAGCCGAGGTCCCCACCCGGGAGCGGCACCAGGCCACTCGGGATGGCAGGCCCCGGCGTGCCGGAATAACTCGCCCCGAGGTTGTAGCGTTCGAAGCGTGCGAACGGCGCGAGCCGGTACTCACCGTGCTCCCACAGCCGGTAGGCGCCCTGCAGGTAGTAGCCGTAGAAGGACGCAGGCAGCGGGTTCGGTGAGCCGGGGTTGAGGGAGTTGACCGCGGCCGTATCGCTGATGCTGCCGCGCGCGTACAGCGCCGACACGTCAAAGCGTGCCGGCTGCCAGCGCGCGTGAGCTTCCCAGAGCGTCACGCGCGGATCGCCGATGCCACCGGCCGGCACTGCCTTGCCGGTGCTGATGGCAGCGCCGAGCGAAACGCCCGGGATGCCGTAGTAGCCGAGCGCCGCGTAGGTGGAGAGATTGCGGGCATTGGCGAGCTGCAGTTCCTGGTGGCCGGCGCGCATGGGAGAGGTGTCGGTGTCGCCGAGCTGCAGCGCGCTCTGGTAGGGCGGAAACTCGGGCTGGAAGTCCCATTCGGACAGGTTGAGGCCGGTGGTGAGGCCGGCATTCCAGCTGAACCCCGCGGCGGTGTCGCCGTGCAGGTTGACGCCGCCCTCGCGCCAGGTGCTGGGGATGATGAGGGTCTCGACGAAGTTGCGCTGCACGCCGTAGAAGTTGGTCGGCTCGTGGTGCTCGTTGAGGAAACCGAAGGGCATGAGGAACAGCCCGGCGCGCGCCGTGACCGCATCGTTGAGCCGGCGGTCGACGTAGAACTGCTCCACCTCGAACTCGCCCTGGTCGTTGGCCGAGGACACGGCGTGCTCGACCTCGTACTCGGAGTTGAATTCGGTGCGCTCATCGAACCGGTAGCCGATGCCGAACACGGCGCGCGCCAGGTCCATGGTGGTCTGCGAGCGGTCCTTGACCGGGTTGATGTAGTAGATCTCGCCGTAGCCCCACAGGCGCAGGTTCGGGCTGAGCGCGCCGAAGGAGGTGCCGACCGGGCCTGCAGGCAACGCCGAGGCATTCTCGGGCGGCGCGGCCGGCGTGATGCCCTGCGCGGCGGCTGCCGAAGCGGCCCCCACCGGGGCATGCGCGCTGCTGAGCTCTGCGAGCTTCGCATCGATCTCGCGCTCGTGCTCGCGCAGCGCGCGGTTCTCCTCGGTGAGCTGCTGCAGCGCCGCCTGTACCTGCAGGAGCTGGTTGTGCAGCGTCGCGAGCTGCTGCGTCGCGGAAGGCGTGGCGGCCAGCGTCGGACCCGCAGCGACGAGCGCCGCGCACAGCACAAGCGCCCTCTGCCGTCGTGGGCAGGAAACGGAATTGGATTTCATGGTGGTTCGGTCCGGATGAGCTCGCGTCTGAGCTTGGTATGAATACTAATGAGAATCATTCCCATTCGCAATCATAGCCTGGACCGCTAAAGTAGAGTCCTGGGAGGGATGAGCTCGTCGGGACCCGCGGGGGGACCGCGGCCCGCGCCTGAAGTCTGCTTCAGGTCGCCGGCGGCGGCAGCTGCGCTTCCATACGCTCGATCTTGCGCGGCCAGCCGCGCTTGAGGACCGCGCCGCGCTGGGCGCGTTGTCCAACGTAGTCCTTGAGCTCGCGCCATTCGAGGGTCTTCTTCTGCTCACCCGACCACAGCACGAGGCTCGCGTTGGGTGGCACCACCGCGACGGCGCTCATGAGCTCGGTGCGCTCCCTCGCCTTCTTGCCGGGGATGTCGTAGAGCTTGTTGCCTTTGCCACGCGGCATCTCGGGCACCTCGCTCACCGGGAAGGCCAGCAGCTTGCCCTCGCTGCTGACTGCCGCGACCAGCGAATCGGCAGAAGGCACCGCCGCCGGCGCCAGCACCTGGGCGTTCTCGGGCACGTTGAGCACCGTCTTGCCGGCGCGCCGGTCGGTCACGAGCTCCTTCAGTCGCGCCGTGAAGCCGTAGCCGGCATCGGTTGCGAGCAGCCACAGGTCCTCGGGCTCCCCGATCATGACGCCGGCGAACTTGGCGCCGTCGGGCGGGTCGAGACGCCCCGAGAGCGGCTCGCCGTAGCCGCGCGCCCCGGGAAGCGAATGGGCGGGCAAGGTGTAGGTGCGGCCGGTGCTGTCGATGAACACCGCCGGATGCAGGCTGCGGCCGCGTGCCAGCGCCTGAAACGCATCGCCGCTCTTGTAGGAGAGCGCGCTCACTTCGATCTCGTGTCCCTTCGCCGAGCGCACCCAGCCGCCCTTCGACAGCACCACCGTGACCGGCTCGTTGGCGATCAGGGAGGCCTCATCGATCGCCTGCGCCGCCTCGCGCTCGATGATGCGGGTGCGGCGCTCGTCGCCGTGCTTGTCCGCATCAGCGCGGATCTCCGCGGCGATCAGCTTCTTCAGCTTCGCCTTGCTCTTCAGCAGCGCCTCCAGCTCCTCGCGCTCGGCCGCGAGGGTCTTCTGCTCCTCGCGGATCTTCATCTCCTCGAGCTTCGCCAGGTGCCGCAGGCGCGTATTGAGGATCTCCTCGGTCTGTTCGTCGGAGAGCTTGAAGCGCTTCATCAGCACCGGCTTGGGCTCGTCCTCGCGGCGGATGATGCGGATCACCTCGTCGAGGTTGAGGAACGCGATCAGCAGACCGTCGAGGATGTGCAGCCGCTTTGCGACCTTACCGAGGCGGAACTCCAGGCGACGCGTCACGGTACGCGTGCGGAACTCGAGCCACTCGCTGAGGATCTCCCTGAGGTTCATCACCCGCGGGCGGCCGTCGAGGGCGATGATGTTGAGATTGACGCGGTAGTTGCGCTCCAGGTCCGTGGTCGCGAACAGGTGGTTCATGACCTCGGTCAGGTCGACGCGGTTGGAGCGCGGCACCAGCACCAGGCGCGTCGGATTCTCGTGGTCGGACTCGTCGCGCAGATCCTCGACCATCGGCAGCTTCTTCGCGCGCATCTGCTCGGCGATCTGCTCCTGCACGCGCGTGGGGGACACCTGGTACGGGAACGCCGTGATCACGACGTTGCCCTCCTCGATCTCCCAGGTGGCGCGCGCCTTGTAAGTGCCGGTGCCCTTGTCGTAGAACTCCTTGAGATCAGCCCGCGGCGAAATGATCTCCGCCCCGGTCGGCAGATCGGGTCCCTTCACGTGCTTCATGAGGGCGGCCGTCGTCGCCTCGGGATCCTCGAGCAGGTGCACAGCGGCCGCGGCGACCTCGCGCAGGTTGTGCGGCGGAATGTCCGTGGCCATCCCGACCGCGATGCCGGTGGTGCCGTTCAGCAGCAGGTTCGGCAGGCGCGCCGGCAGGATAACCGGTTCCTCGAGCGTCCCTTCGTAGTTGGCCGCCCAGTCGACCGTGCCGTCTGCGAGCTCGCCCAGCAACAGGTCGGCGTACCTGGTGAGCTTGGCTTCCGTGTACCGCATGGCGGCGAAGGATTTGGGGTCGTCCTGGGAGCCCCAGTTGCCCTGCCCGTCCACGAGCGGATAACGGTAGGCGAACGGCTGCGCCATGAGCACCATCGCCTCGTAGCAGGCCGAGTCACCGTGCGGATGAAACTTGCCGATGACATCCCCGATGGTGCGCGCGGATTTCTTGGGCTTGGAGGCGGCGGACAGCCCGAGCTCGCTCATGGCGTAGACGATGCGCCGCTGCACCGGCTTCAGCCCGTCGCCGAGCGCCGGTAGTGCACGGTCGAGGATCACGTACATCGAGTAGTCGAGGTAAGCCTTCTCGGTGAAGGTGCGCAGCGGCTGGCGCTCGATGCCCTCGAAGTTCAGTTCCTGGTTCTCCGGCACGCCTACACCTGCACTTCCGCGAGATTGCCCTTCTCTTCCAGCCACTCGCGCCGGTCGGCGGCGCGCTTTTTGGCAAGCAGCAGGTCCATCATCTGATCGGTGTTGTCCTTGCTGTCGATGGTGAGCTGCACCAGGCGCCGCGTACGTGGGTCGATGGTGGTCTCGCGCAGGGTACTGGGATTCATCTCCCCCAAGCCCTTGAAGCGGGTGTAGGTCGCCTTGGTGCGGGGGCTCTCCTTCTCGATCTTCTTGAGCAGCTGATCGCGCTCGGCCTCATCGAGGGCGTACAGCACCTGCTTGCCGGCGTCGATGCGGTAGAGCGGCGGCATCGCCACGTACACGTGCCCGTGGGACACCAGCGGCCGGAAGTGCCGCAGGAACAGCGCGCACAGGAGCGTCGCGATGTGCTGCCCGTCGGAGTCGGCATCCGCGAGGATGCAGATCTTGTGATAGCGCAGCTGGCTGAGGTCCGTCGAGCCCGGCTCGACACCGAGAGCGATGCTGATGTTGTGCACTTCCTCGCTGCCGGCGATCTCGCCGGGGTCGAGCTCCCAGGTGTTCAGGATCTTGCCGCGCAGCGGCATGATGGCCTGGAAGTCCTTGTCGCGCGCCTGCTTGGCCGAGCCGCCCGCGGAGTCGCCCTCCACCAGGAACAGCTCACAGCGCTTGGGCTCCTGGCTCGCGCAGTCGGCAAGCTTGCCCGGCAGCGCCGGCCCGCCGGCGATGCGCTTGCGCACCACGCGCTGCGCCGCCTTGGCCCGCTCCTGGGCGTTGGCGATCGCAAACTGCGCGATGCGCTCGCCGGCATCGGGGTGGCGGTTGAGCCACAGCGCCATCGAGTCGCGCACGAAGCCCTCCACCAGCGGCGCTGCGTCGCGCGAACCTAAGCGCTCCTTCATCTGGCCGGCGAACTGCGGCTCGTGGATTTTGACCGACAGCACGCAGCTCACCTTGTCCCAGACATCCTCGGGCGTGAGCTTGATGCCGCGTGGCACGAGGTTGCGGAACTCGCAGAACTCACGCACCGCCTGCGCGACGCCGGCGCGCAGGCCGTTGACGTGCGTGCCCCCTTCCGGGGTCGGAATCAGGTTGACGTAGCTCTCGCCGATCGAGGCCTCGGCATCGGGGGCCCAGCACAGCGCATAGTCGACCGCATCGTCATCGCCGGCGCGCGTGCCGGTGATCGGCTCGGCGGGGATGCGCTCGTGCTTGCCGAGCTCCTCGACCAGATACGCGCCCAGGTCGCCGGTGTAGAACCACTCCTCCTCCTCCCCGCTCGCTTCGTTCTTGAAGGTGACGCGCAGCCCCTGGCACAGCACCGCCTTGGCCTTCAGGGTGTGCTTGAGCTGCGGCACCGAGAACTTGTCGGAGTCGAAGAACTTCGGATCCGGCCAGAAGCGGATGGTGGTGCCGGTGTTGCGCTGTCCGACGGTGCCGATCTCCTCGAGCTTGGAGGCGATCTTGCCGTCCTTGAAGGAGATGTTGTATTCCTTGCCGCCGCGCTTGATCCAGCACTCGAGGTGTTTCGACAGCGCATTCACCACCGACACGCCCACCCCGTGCAGGCCGCCGGAGAACTTGTAGGTCTTGTCGCTGAACTTGCCGCCGGCATGCAGGCGCGTGAGGATCAGCTCCGCGCCACTCACCTTCTCCTTGGGGTGGATGTCGACCGGCATGCCGCGGCCATCGTCCGCCACTTCCAGCGAGCCGTCCTTGTAGAGCACCACGTCGATCTGCTTGCAGTAGCCGGCGATCGCCTCATCGACGCTGTTGTCGACGACTTCGTGCGCCAGGTGATTGGGGCGCTGGGTGTGGGTGTACATGCCCGGCCGCCGGCGGACGGGCTCGAGGCCGGAGAGAACCTCGATATCGGATGCGGTGTAGGACTGACTCATCCCGATGCGCTGATTTTCCCTGCAGTGCGTGCGCTTCCCAAAGCGCGGCGGGGAGTTTAGCAGGTTGGCGCTGCGCGGCGGCCGCGCACGCGGCGCGCGGCTACGACAGATCCGCGAGCAGCGCCTGGCGCACCGGCTCCGGGACCGCAGCCACCGTGTGCCGGTAGTGCTCGTGATCGATGCCGGCGCCGAGCGCGCCGCCCGCGCGCAGGCTCTCGATCATGACCGGCTCGAGCTCGAAGCGCAGGAAGTGCACCGCGGAAGTCTTCTGCTCGTTCTCGCGCTCCAGGTCCTCGTCGGCGATCGCGAACACGCGCGCGTGGCCGGCCGCCTGGACCCAGCAGCGATCCTCGACGCCCTTCAGCTGTTCGAGCGCGCGCGGCCGCTCGGCCGGCTCGAATTCCAGCAGCAGCGTCACCTTCCAGTTGCGACCGTCCGGGATCAGCGGGTTGTAGGCGTTGAGTTCCTCGGCGATTCCCTCGGGCTCGAAGATGCGTTCGGCGCGCAGCATCTCCTGCACCTGGTATTGCACCGTGAGACGGTCCTCAAAGCACCAGCTCGCATTCGGGCCCACCGCGAGCTGCCGCGCGCCCTTGTGGCGCAGCACCCGCACGCGGAAGCCCGTGCGCTCGCGCGCGTACTGCTCTAGCGACATCAGATCGGTGGCGGCGAGCTTGTTCACGGCGGCCTCCCGGCCTTCACAGTCCATAGGCGATGCGCAGCAGCCGCAGTGGGTGCTCCGGGGCGCGCGCTGCACCGCCGTCAGCGCCGGCGAGCACGCTCTCGATCTGGTGCCCGGCCATGGGGCAATCGCTTCCGTAGTGATCGGCGCCAGCGCCCTGCACCTTCTGCACCACCGGGCGCGCGATCTTGACCGAGGCGGCGCGGAAGCGCCGCTTCACACCGTAGGTGCCGTCGTGGCCCGAACAGCGCTCGATGACCTCCACGCTCGTGCCCGGCACGAGCTTCAACAGATCGCGCGTCTTCAGCCCCAGGTTCTGCACCCGCAGGTGACAGGGGACGTGATAGCTCACCTTGCCGAGCGCGGTGCGGAAGTCGGTGCGCAGGCGGCCGGCGGCGTGGCGCAGCATCAGGTACTCGAACGGATCGAACACGCGCGCGGCGACGCGCTGCACCTCGCTGTCCTGCGGGTACAGGAGCGGCAGTTCCTGCTTGAACATCAGCACGCACGAGGGAATGGGCGCCACGATGTCGTAACCGGCATCGATGGCGCGCGCCAACTGCGGGATGTTGAACTCCTTCAGCCGTGCGACGGCCTCGAGATCGCCGAGCTCGAGCCGCGGCATGCCGCAGCAGCGCTCCGCCTCGAGCAGCGCGAGCTCCAGGCCGTTGTGCTCGAAGACCGCGGCCAGGTCCTCCGCCAGCTGCGGCTCGTTGCGGTTGGCATAGCAGGTGGTGAACAGCGCCACCTTGCCGGTGGTGGCGCCGGCGGCCTCATCCGCCGGCTCGCCCGCGGCGGCCGTCACGGTGCCGAGCGCGGCCAGGCGGCGGCGGGCACTGCGCGCCTGATACACGGGAATGGGCGCTGTGCGGTCGACGTCCAGCGTCTTCTCCAGCGCCACGCGCCCGAGGGTCGTGCGGTTGAGGGCGTTCACCACTTCCGCCACCACGGGTATGCCGGCGAGGCTGCCGACGGTATCGGTGGCCGCCAGCACCCGCTCACTGAGTGACAGTCCCTGCCGCTTCACGCGCGCCGCCTTGGCACGCAGCATCAGGTGTGGGAAATCGACGTTCCACGGGTGCGGCGGCACGTACGGACACTTGGTCATGAAGCACATGTCGCAGAGATAACAGTGATCCACGACCTCCCAGAACACCTTGCGGTCGACGGCCTGCACTTCGCCCTCGGTGGTCGCATCCACCGCATCGAAGAGCGTCGGGAAGGCGTTGCACAGGCTGAAGCAGCGGCGGCAGCCGTGGCAGATGTCGAACACGCGCTCGAGCTCCTTCTCGAGCGCGCCGGCATCGTAGAACTCCGCGCTGCGCCAGGCGAGCGGGTGGCGCGTCGGGGCCTCGAGGCTGCCCTCGCGCGGCCCCGCTCCTGCACCCGGTGTCTGAGTGCTCACGGGCGTTCCGCGCGCCTGGCAAGCGCGCCGCGGTGCGCGCGCGCTACAGCGGCGCGCTTCAGAGCGCGTCCAGCGCTTTCTGGAAGCGGTTGGCGTGCGAGCGCTCGGCCTTGGCGAGCGTCTCGAACCAGTCGGCGATCTCCCCGAAGCCCTCGTCGCGTGCCGCCCTCGCCATCCCCGGGTACATGTCGGTGTACTCGTGGGTCTCGCCGGCGATCGCGGCCTTCAGATTGAGCTTGGTTTCACCAATCGGCAGGCCGGTCGCCGGATCGCCCACAGCTTCGAGGTACTCGAGGTGTCCGTGCGCGTGTCCGGTCTCGCCCTCGGCGGTGGAGCGGAACACTGCGGACACGTCGTTGTAGCCCTCCACGTCGGCCTTGGCGGCGAAGTACAGGTAGCGGCGGTTGGCCTGTGATTCACCGGCGAACGCATCCTTCAGGTTCTTCTCTGTCTTGCTGCCTTTGAGATTCATGTCGTTCCTCACTTAGACTTGGTCTAACGCAGGTCCCGGACTCTATCCCTGCCGCGGAGCGGCCGCAACCCTGGCGTTGACCCTGCTCGGGCGTGCTGTGTAACGTTGCGCGCCCCGCAACCACCCGACACCGCTCAACGGAGCGCAGGCCATGGCGCGCAACAGCAAGTCACCCGATTTCGAGGAAGCCCTCGCCGAGCTCGAGAGCTTGGTCGAGCGGCTCGAGCGCGGCGACCTGCCCCTCGATGAGGCGCTCAAGGTGTTCGAGCGCGGAGTGGCGCTGACGCGGCATTGCCAGAGTTCGCTGCAGGCGGCGCAGCAGAAAGTCGAAATCCTGCTCAAGCGCGGCGGCGAGCCCCACGCCGAGCCCTTCGCCGAGGGGCACGAGGAGCCAAGCGCCGGATCGGCGGATCCTTGAGCGATGAGCGCGGCCGTGAAGGGCAGTAGCCCGCCGAGCGCGCAGTTCCTGGCGCGCATCGCAGCCTGCCAGGGACGCATCGAGAAGGTGCTCGACGAGGCGCTCGCCCTGCCCGACCCGGGGACCGAGCGGCTGCGCGAGGCCATGCGCTACAGCGTGCTGGGCGCGGGCAAGCGGCTGCGCCCCATTCTGGTGTATGTGACCGGTGAATCCCTCGGCAGTGAGCTTGCGCGGCTTGATGCCCCGGCCGCCGCGGTCGAGCTCATTCACGTCTACAGTCTCGTGCACGATGACCTGCCGGCCATGGACGATGACGATCTGCGGCGCGGCCGGCCGACCTGCCACCGCGCATTCGATGAGGCGACCGCGATCCTGGTCGGCGATGCCCTGCAGGCACTGGCGTTTGCGGTGCTCGCCAACGAGCCCATGGCCGGCACCACGTCCGAGAGGCGGCTCGGGATGATCCGCGTGCTCGCGCGCGCCACCGGCACCGGCGGCATGGCCGGCGGCCAGGCGGTCGATCTCGCCGCGGTGGGCCGCTCGCTGAGCGTGCCCGCCATCGAGAACATGCACCGGCGCAAGACCGGCGCCCTCATTCAGTGCAGCGTGCTGCTCGGGGCGCTGGCGGCCGGCGTCCAAGCGGGCCCCGAGCTCGATGCCCTCGCCCGCTTCGGCGCGGAGATCGGTCTCGCCTTCCAGATCCAGGACGACATCCTGGACGTGGAAGGGGACCCTGCGTTGCTCGGCAAGGCGATCGGTGCCGATGCCGCGCACGGCAAGCCGACCTACCCGAGCACCGCGGGGCTCCCGGCCTCGCGGGCCCGCGCGGCACAGCTGCGCGATGCGGCGATCGCAGCGCTCGCGCCGCTCGGCGAGCGCGGCACGGCGCTCGCGCAGCTCGCCCACTTCGTGGTGGACCGCGACAGCTAGGGTGCTCGCCCGCGCCCCCCCCGGCCGCCGCGGGGGTGTTTTTCGGGCCGCGCGGCGCCCCGTGTACACTGCGTAAGCCGATGACCGCAGCGCCGGACAAGTACCCCCTGCTCACCAGCATCGCATCGCCCGCGGATCTGCGCCGGCTTCCCGTCGCGAAGCTCCCGGCACTGGCGCGCGAGCTGCGCGAGTTCCTGATTCACAGCGTCAGCACGCGCGGCGGGCACTTCGCAGCCGGGCTCGGCACCGTCGAGCTCACGATCGCCCTGCACTACGTCTACGACACCCCGCGCGACCGCCTGGTCTGGGACGTCGGTCACCAGGCCTACCCGCACAAGGTGTTGACCGGGCGCCGCGAGCGGCTGCACACCATCAAGCAGGACGGTGGACTGGCCCCGTTTCCCTCGCGCGCCGAGAGCGAGTACGACACCTTCGGCGTGGGGCACTCGAGCACCTCCATCTCCGCGGCCCTCGGCATGGCGGTGGCGGCGGCGCGCGCCGGCGCGGACCGCCGCGTCGTGGCCGTGATCGGCGACGGCGCCATGACCGCGGGCATGGCCTTCGAGGCGCTCAACCACGCCGGCTCCCTGCCCGCGGATCTGCTGGTGATCCTCAACGACAACGACATGTCCATTTCCGAGAACGTCGGCGCGCTGTCGAACCACTTCGCGCGCGCGCTCTCCGGGCGGGTGTACGCGCACCTGCGCGAGGGCGGCAAGAAAGTGCTGCGGCCGATGCCGACGGTGTGGGAGCTGGCGCGCCGCTCCGAGGAACACCTCAAGGGCATGGTGCTGCCGGGCACGCTGTTCGAGGAGATGGGCTTCAACTACATCGGCCCGATGGACGGGCACGACGTCAAGGCGCTGGTGCGCACGCTGCGCAACGTCAAGCAGCTGCGCGGGCCGCAGTTCCTGCACGTCGTCACCCGCAAGGGCAAGGGCTACGCGCCCGCCGAGGCCGATCCCATCAAGTGGCACGGCCCCGGCCCGTTCGACCCGGCGAGCGGCACCATCTTCAAGGAGAAGAGCGCCGGTCCCACCTACTCGCAGGTGTTCGGGCAGTGGCTGTGCGACATGGCCGAGCGCGATGCGCGCATCATCGGCATCACCCCGGCCATGCGCGAGGGCTCGGGGCTGGTGGAGTTCTCCAAGCGTTTCCCGGACCGCTACTTCGACGTCGCGATTGCCGAGCAGCACGCCGTGACCTTCGCCGCGGGGCTCGCGGCCGAGGGCTTAAGGCCCGTGGTGGCCATCTACTCGACCTTCCTGCAGCGCGCCTACGACCAGCTGATCCACGACGTGGCGCTGCAGAACCTGCCGGTGGTGTTCGCGGTGGACCGCGCCGGCCTGGTCGGCAGCGACGGCGCCACGCATCAGGGCAGCTACGACCTGTCGTACCTGCGCTGCATTCCCAACACCGTGATCATGGCGCCGGCCGATGAGAACGAATGCCGCCAGATGCTGTACACGGCCACCACGCTCGCAGCTCCCGCGATCGTGCGCTATCCGCGTGGCAGCGGACCGGGCGTGCCGGTGCAGGCCGAGATGACTGCGCTGCCGATCGGCAAGGCGCAGCTGCGCCGCGAAGGCAAGAGCGGGCTGGCGCTGCTCGCCTTCGGCGCGCTGGTCGCGAGTGCGCAGCAGATCGCCGAGAGCCTGGATGCGACCCTCGTCAACATGCGCTTCGTCAAGCCGCTCGATGAGGAGCTGGTGACGGCGCTCGCGCGGCGCCACCGGGCCCTCGTCACCATCGAGGAGAATGCCACGCAGGGCGGCGCGGGCTCGGCCGTCGGCGAGCTGCTGGCCGCCGAAGGGTTGCAGCTGCCGTTGCTGCAGCTCGGCATTCCCGACCGCTTCATCGAGCACGGCTCGCGCGAGGGCTGCCTCGCGGCCGCGGGGCTCGATGCGGCGGGGCTTGCGGCGAGCGTCGGACACTGGTGGGCGCTGCAGGGCGGGGAGCGGCTGCGCTCGGCGGGCGGTGCCTGAACCGCGCGTATTGCCTCCGACACTTACCGCGGTACCGGTTTTGACAGATGCCGTCCTCCGCAAAAGGAGGCATGCCGTGCCGTTCCCACCGCGGCGAGAATGGAGTTGCTCCCCGCCTTTCTGTAGGCTCTCGCCCATGAATCCGCCCGCCGCCACCGCCAAGATCGCACGCGCCACCCTCGCCGAGGCCGAGGACGTGCAGGGGCGCGCCGACACGCGCCGGCTGCCCATCAATCGGGTCGGCATCAAGGACATCAGCCACCCGGTGCGCGTCAAGGACCGCTCGGCGGGCGAGCAGCACACCATCGCCAGCTTCAACATGTACGTGAGCCTGCCGCACAACTTCAAGGGCACGCACATGTCGCGCTTCGTGGAAATCCTGCACGCCGAGCGCGAGATCTCGGTGGAGTCATTCCGCGCCATGCTGCAGACCATGACCACGCGGCTGGAAGCGGACACCGGGCACATCGAGATGAGCTTCCCGTTCTTCGTCATGAAGCGCGCCCCGGTGTCCGGGGTCGAGAGCCTGATGGACTACCAGTGCACCCTGATCGGCGAGTACCGCCACGGGCGCACCGATACCTGGATCAAGGTGAGCGTGCCCGTCACCAGCCTGTGCCCGTGCTCGAAGAGGATCTCCGACTACGGCGCGCACAACCAGCGCTCGCACGTCACCATCAAGGCGCAGCTGCGCCGCCACATCTGGATCGAGGAGCTCATCGAGATCGCCGAGGGCGAGGCCTCGTGCGAGCTGTACGGCATCCTCAAGCGCCCGGACGAGAAGTACGTCACCGAGCGCGCCTATGACAACCCGAAGTTCGTCGAGGACGTGGTGCGCGATGTCGCCGGACGGCTGAACCACGACGAGCGCATCGCCGCCTACGTGGTGGAGTCGGAGAATTTCGAGTCCATCCACAACCATTCGGCGTACGCGCTGATCGAGCACGACAAGGACGCCTGAACCGGCGCCAGCCGCCGGCCCGGCCGCTCCTGACAGCGCCGGCAGCCCCGCCGCAAGCCGCATGGCGGCGCATGAAAATTTCTTAATGCCCGCTTCATTGCGGCTTGAGCCCCTGCCCTCTAACTTTCCCTCCTCGCCGCACGCACCCGTAGGAGACCGAGGGAATGAAGTTTGTCAGCGCATTGGCCGCCACCGCGATCCTGGGGTGCGGCACCGTGTTCGCCGCCGACCCGCCGGCCGCCCCCTCCGCGACCCCGGTGAAACACCCCTCGCTCAAGGCGTGCAACAAGCAGGCCGATACCAGGCAGCTCACCGGACCGGAGCGTGCGCAGTTCGTCAAGGACTGCCGCGCGAGCACGCCCGCGTCCGCCGCCGCCCACAAGAGCTCCTAGGCGGGCAGGTCGACGATCACCCGCAGCCCCGGATCGTTGCTCTGCAGCTCGAGCCGGCCGCGGTGCAGCCGCGCGATCGCGGCCACCAGGCTCAGCCCCAGGCCGCTGCCCTCCTCACGGGCGGCGGCGCCGATGCGCACGAACGGCTGCACCGCCCGTGAGCGGTCGGCGGCGGCGATTCCGGGGCCGTCGTCGCTGACGGTGAGGCGCACGCCGTCGGCGAGGCGCCGCACCGCAACCTCGATGCGCCCGCCGGCGGGCACGTACTTCATCCCGTTCTCGATGAGGTTGGTGATCAGCTGCGCCAGCAGCTGGCGGTTGCCCGGCACTACCGCGGGCGCCTCCTGACGGCACGCGAGCCGCAGGCCCTTGTCACCGGCCACCGGCTCGAACAGCTCGACCAGCTCCGCCGCCAGCTCCCCGACGTCGACCGAGGCGGGCGAGGCGATCGGGGCTCCCGACTCGGCGAGCGCGATCTGCAGCAGCGTGGCGAGCGTGCGCTGCAGGTGATCCACCTCGCGCAGCGCCGAATCGACCGACTCATACACCGCGGGCTCGAGCGGCGGGGAGCGCAGCAGCAGCGCATCCATGCGCGTGCGCAGCCGGTGCAGCGGGGCGCGCAGGTCGTGCGCGGTGCTGTCGAAGGTGGCGCGCAGCGTCCCGGCCTGCTCCTCGAGCCGGTCGAGCACGCGGTTGACCGAGATCGCGAGCGCGTCGAACTCGTCGTTGACGCCGGCCACCGGCAGCCGCCGGCCCAACTCCCCGGCCATGATGCGCTGGCAGGTGCGGGTCACCTCCCCGACGCGCCGCGCGAGCTTGTAGCTGAACCAGAAGCCGGCGAGCGCCGCGGCCAGCGTCGACAGGCCGATGCCCCACAGGGTCGCGAAGCGGAACTTCTCGGCAAAGCGCCGCCCCTGGGAGATGTCCGTCCCCACGAGCAGCAGGTCCCCGCCGGGAAGGGTACGCACCGCGGCGCGCACCGGATGCACGGCGCGCCGGCCCGGCTCGATGGTGGCGATCTCGAACTCCGGGCGCGCCTCGGTCGGCATGCCCTCGAAGGGCCAGTCGGTCACGTTGCCCGAGATGCGCTCGTAGTTCGCGTCCGCCAGCATGTAGACCGCACCGATGCGCCCCCAGCTGTCGATGCGCAGGTTGATCTCATCCTTCACCCCCGGCACGCCATCGCGCGCGAACTTCTCCTCGAGGCTCTTCAGCTCGGTGTCGATGATCAGATCGACCTCGTCGGTGATCAGGCTCTCGGTGAGCAGATAGGCGCTGCCGAGTGTCACGCCCACCGCGAGCGTTACGAGCAGCGTGTAGCCGACCGAGAGACGGAAGGCGGTGGTATTGAAAAGCGCGAGCCGCACGGGCTAGCTGTCGCTGCGCAGCACGTAGCCCGAGCCGCGCACCGTGTGGATCAGCGGATGATCGGTGCCGCGGTCAATCGCCTGGCGCAGGCGGCTGATGTGCACGTCGATGAGATTGCTCTGCGGATCAAAGTGCAGATCCCACACGCCTTCGAGCAGCATGGTGCGGGTCACCACCTGTCCGGCGCGGCGCATGAGGAACTCCAGCAGCCTCAGCTCGCGCGCGGTCAGCTCGACCTCACGCCCGGCGCGCGTGACGCGCCGCGCCAGCAGGTCGAACTCCAGGTCCTCGACCTTGAGGCGCGTGGTGTGCGGGGGGTTGGGGCGGCGGCGCAGCAGCGCCTCGATGCGCGCCAGCAGTTCCGCGAACGCGAACGGCTTGGTGAGGTAGTCGTCGCCGCCGGCCTTCAGTCCCTTGATGCGGTCATCGACGCTGCCGAGCGCCGAGAGCACCAGCACCGGGGTGCCGATGCCCTGCGCGCGCAGCTGCTCGATGACGGAGAGGCCATCGATATGCGGCAGCATGCGGTCGGTGACGATGAGGTCGAAGTGCCCCTCGGTGGCGCGGTACAGGCCCTCGCGGCCGTCGGCGGCATGATCGACGCTGTAGCCGCTCTCGCGCAGCCCCTTGACCAGGAAGCGCGCCGCCTCGTGGTCGTCCTCGATGAGCAGTACGTGCACGGGGCGCAAGCGTAGGAGGCAGCGGCGGCGGCGCGCAAGAGCCGCCCGCGCCAGCTGCGCCCGCCGCGGGCGCGGCTCAGGAGGCGGGTCTGGGGTTGCGCTCGGCGCTCTGCAGGCGCGCGATGAGCGAGCTCAGGAACACGCGGTTGAAGCGCAGCTGGCAGGAGGCGGACACCTGCTCCAGCAGCGTGGAACTCACCTTGAGCACCGTCACCGCGCCGCCGGCGCGGATGGTGGCGGTGCGCTTGGCACCTGGCACGTAGCTCGCTTCGCCGAAGCAGTCCCCGGTGTCCAGCACGCCGAGCCGGTGGCCGTGGCGCTCCACCTGGCAGTTGCCGCTCACCAGGATGTAGAAGCGGTCGTCCATCTCCCCTTCCTTGACGATCTCCTCGCCGGCGGAATAGTCCTGCCAGCTGCTGGCGCGCAGCACTTCCCAGATCTCGGCGTGGCTGAACTCGTGGAAGAACTTCAGCCGCCGCAGCACCCCGAACTGCTCCTGGCGGTCGATGCGCGAGTTGGCCTCACGCAGCCGCTGGTGCACGCGCGTCAGCTCCGCGGCGAAATCCACGCCGCTCTTGAAGCGCTTCTCCGGATCCTTCTGCAGCGCCATCGCCACGACCGTCTCCAGCTCTTCCGGGACCTCCTGGCGCAGGGTGTGGATCGGCGGGGGCGTGGCGTACACGATCTGGTGCAGCAGCTTCTGCAGGTTACCGGCGCGGAACGGGCGTGCCCCGGTCAGCAGCTCGTACATCACCGCGCCCAGGGAGTACAGATCCGAGCGGTTGGTGAGCTCGAGACTCTGCACCTGCTCGGGTGACATGTAGGAGGGGCTGCCGGCAATGCCCTCGATGCGCGAGATATCCGAATCCGACACCAGCGCGATGCCGAAGTCGATGATGCGCACGTCGCTGTCCTGCGTGAGCATGATGTTGGAGGGCTTGATGTCGCGGTGGATCACGCCGCGCGAGTGCGCGTAGTGCAGCGCCTTGGCGCACTTGAACATGATCTCCACGGTGTCGTCGATGCGCAGCAGATTGTCCGGGCGGCAGTAGGCGGCCAGGGTGCGCGCGCCGTGCACGTGCTCGGTGACGATGTAACAGTGCCCGTTTTCCTCGCCGGCGTCGTAAATCGGCAGGATGTGCGGGTGCTGCAGCATGCCCACCAGGTGCGCTTCCGAGAGGAACATCTTGCGCGCGATGCGCGCGCGCTCCTCGTCGCCCCCGGTGTCCATGTTGTAGACCTTGATGGCGACGTCGCGGCCGTAGTACGCATCGTGCGACAGGTAGACGATACCGGTGCTGCCGCGGCCCACCTCGCGCACCACCACGTACTTGCCGATCTTGTCCGGCATTTTGCTCCCGGGTTTAGCGGGCGGTACGGTTTTTGAAGCCGGAATTGACATGGCGCGCGTCGGTAATCGAAACGGCGCGTCAGGATAAAGTGTCGCCCGCAGGGGTGACTGTGATGCATCCCTCACGCCCCCGGACGCTGTGGCGCGGCGCGCTCAAGTGCGCCTAGGCGACGTGCTCGTAACCGGAATGCGAGAACTCCATCACAGTACCGTCGCGCAACACCTGTGCGCCCGGCGTGGCACGCAGAGTGCCGATGCGCGTGTAGCCCCAGCTCTGCGGCGGCAGCGCGCTACGCAGTGCCTCAACCCTGTCTGGCGCACGGCGCAGCACAGCTCATAGTCATCGCCGCCGGTGAACGCGAGTGCGCGGGCGCGTGTGTCGCCGAGCGCCGCGCGCGGCGATTCCGACAGCGGCACGGCCTCATGGGCGAGCTCCACCCCCGCACCGCTCGCCGCGGCGAGCTTGCCGGCATCGGCCAGCAGCCCGTCGGATACGTCGATGCAGGCGCTGGCGTACTCGCGCAGACGCTCGCCGAGCGCCAGAGGCGGCTGCGGCAGCAGGAACCGGTCGCGCAGGTAGCTGCCGGCCTCGGGCGGCGCCTCCAAGCGCCCCTGCTCCAGCGCCAGGCCGGCCGCCGCATCCCCGGGCGTGCCGGAAACGAACAGCGCATCGCCCGGCCGGACGCCCGAGCGGCGCAGCGTCGTCCCGGCGGGCACCTGACCCAACAGCGTCAGCGTCACGCACAGCGGGCCGCGCGTGGTGTCGCCCCCCACCAGCGCCACCTGATGCGCGCGCGAGAGCGCATCCAGCCCCGCGCTGAACTCCGCCAGCCAGCTCTCCTCGGCGCGCGGCAGCGTCAGCCCCAGCAGCGCCCACGCCGGGCGCGCCCCCCATGGCGGCGAGATCACTTAAGTTAACCGCCAGCGCGCGGTGACCGACGGAGGCCGGCGGTGAGGATTCCGGGAAATGCACCCCCGCGACCAGCGTGTCGGTCGCCGCCACCAGCTCCTGGCCGGCGGGCAGATCGAGTAGCGCCGCATCATCGCCGACCCCCGAGCCGCACGTCGCCGCGCGCGGCGCCACAGGCGCGGAAGTAGCGCTCGATCAGGGTAAATTCCGTGAGCGCCACGCGCTGGCTCCCGCGGCGGCTTCAGTGCTCGCCCGGACGCAGTTCGCGCGCAGCGCGGTCGAGCACCGCATTCACGAACTTGTGACCGTCGGTGGCGCCGAAGCGCCGCGCCAGTCCCACCGCCTCGTTGATGGCGACGCGATGCGGCACCTCGGGGCGCTCGCTGAGCTCGTACAGCCCGATGAGCAGCGCCGCGTGCTCGATGGGATCCAGCCGCTGCGGTTCGCGGTCGGTGAAGGTCGCGAGCCGCGCGTCCAGCTGCGTGCGGCCGCGCCACACGCCTTCTACCAGTGCGCGGAAGTACTCGCCGTCGGCACGCGGCATGTCCTCGGAGCTGCCGAATTCCTGCACCAGGTCCTGCCACGGGCAGGCGTTGAGCTGCCAGCGGTACAGCGCCTGCAGCGCGAGCTTGCGCGCCACCGAACGTGCACCGCTGTACTCGCGACCCGATGGCGCCGGCATGCTCGCGCCCGCCTTCACAGGCGCGCCATCACGGCGGCCATCTCCAGCGCGCTCGCCATCGCCTCGGCGCCCTTGTTGCCCGCACCGCTGCCGGCACGCTCCAGCGCCTGCTCGAGGGTCTCCACGGTCAGCACGCCGAAGGCGACCGGCACGCCGGTGTCGAACCCGGCGCGCGCCAGCCCGCGCGCGGCCTCGCCGGCCACGTACTCGAAGTGCGGCGTGTCGCCACGGATGACGCAGCCGAGCGCCACCACCGCGTGAAAGCGCCCGCTGGCGGCGAGTTTCTTGGCTACCAGCGGCAGCTCGAATGCGCCCGGCACGCGCACGATGGTGAGGTCGGCGGCCGCGCCGCCGCGCTCGAGCCACTCGCCCTGCGCACCCTGGATGAGGCTGGCGACGATCAGGTCGTTGAAGCGCGCCGCGGCGATCGCGACCCGCAGTCCGTGCGCATGCACCGCGCCCTCGATGAGCGTGGGTTGGCTCACCCCTCTTCCCCGACGTAACCCTCGACCTCGAGGCCGAAGGCGGCGATGCCGTGCATCTGCTTGGGCGCCGACAGCACGCGCATGCGTTTCACGCCCAGGTCCTTGAGAATCTGGGCGCCCACACCGAAGGTGCGCAGCACCGTGCCCTCGGCGCTGGCTTCGGCCGTCGCGGCGGCCGGTGCGGCGAAGGAGCGCACCGCGTCCGCCAGCTCGCGCGGCGACTCCTGCTGGCGCAACACGATGACCACGCCGTTGCCGGCATCGACGATGCGCTGCATCGCGGCGCGCAGCGTCCAAGCGCGCGCCGTGCCATGCACCCCGAGCAGATCGCGCAGCGTGTCGGTGACATGCACGCGCACCAGCGGTGTCTCCGGCCCGTCGAGCCGCCCGTGCGCCAACGCCAGGTGCACCTCGAGGCTGACCTCGTCCTGGTAGGCGTACAGACGGAACTCGCCGAGCTCGGTCTGCACGCTCCGTTCGGAGATGCGCTCGACCGAGCGCTCGGTGCGCAGGCGGTGGCGGATGAGATCGGCGATCGTGCCGATCTTGAGCCCGTGGCGGCGCGCGAATTCCTGCAGCTGCGGACGGCGCGCCATGCTGCCGTCCTCGTTCATGACCTCGCACAGCACCCCGATCGGCTTGAGCCCGGCCAGATGGCACAGGTCGACTGCCGCTTCGGTGTGGCCAGCGCGCACCAGCACTCCGCCGCGGCGCGAGCGCAGCGGGAAGATGTGCCCCGGGCGCGCAAAGTCCGCAGCCGCGGATGAGCCGTCGGCAAGGGCGCGGATGGTGGCCGCGCGGTCGGCGGACGAGACGCCGGTGGTGATGCCGGCGCGCAGGTCCACCGACACCGTGAACGCGGTGCGGTGCGATTCGCTGTTAAGCGGGACCATCTGCGGCAGCTCGAGGCGCGTGAGCTGCTCCTCTTCCATGGGGACGCAGATGATGCCGCTGGTGTGGCGGATCATGAAGGCCACGGCCTCGGCGGTGGCGTGCTCGGCCGCCATGATGAGATCGCCCTCGTTCTCGCGATCCTCATCATCCATGATCACCACCATGCGCCCGGCGCGCAGCTCGTTGAGAATCTCGGCGATGGAGCTGAGCTGCGGCATGGGCTCCGGGGATGCGCCCTTGCCGGGCAGCGACACGATCTTGGACATGGCGTGGTGTACGGCTGATTCGGCAGGCCAGTATACCCGAGGGCCCGCCGCGCCCCCCCGCGCCGGCCGCCTAAGGCGATGCAGCTGGCGGCAGTAAGGGCACAACTGTCTGCGTCAGGCTCTGCTCGGTGACGGCGTTCCCCGCCAACCACCGCGCGCGCACCGTGCCGCCGGTGTCGATGATCCAGGTCATCGGCACAGCGAGCGGCTGGCCGAAGCCGTTCACTTTGGCATTGGCCACCAGCGCCGCCGGGTAGCCGAACTTCTGCATCACGCGCCCCACTTCGGCGCGGTCGTGCGCGTCGTCGACACTCATCCCGATGAGCACCAGGCCACGCGTGTGGTAACGCTGATAAAAGGAGTCGAGCAACGGCATCTCGGCGCGGCACGGCGAGCACCAGGTCGCCCAGAAATTAACGATCACGACCTTGCCGCGCTGCCGTGCGAGATCGAACGTGTGGCCGTCGAGCTGCGGCACGACGAGCGGCGGCGCCGTCTGGCCGATGCGTACCGGGCTTTCGTCCGCCGCCGCGCTGCGCAACGCCGGCGTTGTGCCGGCGATGAGCGCTACCGCGCAGGCGGTGAGGGCCGCGGCACGCGGGCGGGTCCGCTGCGAGTGGCAGTGCAATCGGGTCGCTCTCAGCATTCTCAATATTCTAGGTGCCCGCCGGGCTCGCCGCCCACGCTCAGGAACTCCTCAGCAGCAGCGGCGTCACTACCTGGTCCAGGCGTTCCTGTGTCCAGGAGGGGTGCTTCTCCTTCCAGCCGTCCTCGACCAGAACCCCGGCGCGATCGATGGTGAAGCTGACGGGCAGGCGCCAGATGCGACCGTAGCCGGGCGCGCTCGAGTCGCGCAGCAACCCGACCGGGAAGCGCAGTGATTGGGCGATCCGGCGCACCTCGACCAGTTGCTCGGGCATGTCGAGGCTGAAGCCCAGGATCTGCAGTCCCGCCTCAGCGTGGCGCGACCAGTAGTCCGACAGCAGCGGCAGCTCCTCGCGACAGGGCGTGCACCAGGTGGCCCAGAACGTGAGGATGAGGACGCTACCGTGCAGCTCGGCGCTGGAGATGCGCGCGCCATCCAGCGTCACGAGCGTCGCGGGTGGGGCGGGCTCACCCGTGCGCAGCCCGCGAGCGACGGCACGCGGCGTGCAGAGCGCTGCACCGGCCAGACACGCGCCAAGGCCCTTCAGCACCTCGCGGCGCCGCGGCTCGTACCGCGCTTCACAGGGCATAGGTGGCCCCCACACTCACGGTGTAGCGCGGGAAGAGCTGGATGCCGTAGAGGTTGCTGTATACGGGCAGCTGCACGAAGCCGAACAGGTGCAGACTGGTTGCGACCTGGAGCGTGATGCCGGGACTGAGGTAGGCGACGATGCCGGCGGTGTTCTGCACGTCGGCGAGCGCGCCCTGATCGGGCGACTTGTGCAGCAGGTTCGCCTGCAGCTGCGGCACCCAGCGCGGATTGCCCTCGTAGCGCAGCCCCAGGCTCACGTTGGTCGAGTTGCCAGGCCGGAAGTCGTTGCCTGGCTGGTCCATGCGCTGCCTGACGGCGGCTTGAAACTGCCCGTTGGCGAAAGCGTCGAAGTTCTGGCTGATCGCCCGGTAGTAGTAAGCGCCGACGATGAGGTCAGTGCTGCCGGTGCCCGGCTGCAGGCTGGCGTCGAGAGGTGCGCCGGCGAGGGGGCCCGAAGAGAAATCGACCGCGGTGCCGTAGCGGCCGGTAGGCAGCTTGACGCCGAGCTGCACGCCGAAGTTGCGTGTCGGCAGCCACCCTTGGTAGCTGCCGATGAGCTTCACGTCGCCGATGCTCGAGCTGTGCGAGTAGCTGAGCGGCGGCAGTGGCTGCGTTGAATCGAACTCGCCGTACGTGGAGTGATCGCGAATCACGTACGGCACGAGCAGCGTGACGTTCCAGGACGAGTCGGGCGTGTAGCTCACGGCCCCAGTGACGTAGCGGTTGAGTGTCTGGTGCTCGAGCTCGCTGCCGTCGGGCACGCCCGACACCGAATGCGTGCCGCTGCGCAGCTCATCCTGGTTGATGTAGTCGTATTCGACGCTCAGCCGCCAGCCAGGCAGCGCCGAGTAGCCCATGGCGGCGTCCGCGCTCAGCGTACAGCCGCAGCTGGCGCAGGCCGCCGCGCGGCCCGCAGCCAAAGCGGCGAGCAGCGCCAGGGTCATCGCCGGCGCGGCACCCCGGCGGCGCACGCGCGGTGTAGCCAGCGGAAGCTGTAGATTCAGATCGATCATGGCACGTCCTTCGACGGCGGCCAGCAGGCGCCAGCAACACGGGCAAGGCCGTGGCGGGGACCTTCTCGGACGCGTGCAGACTCAGGCAGCGCAGTGCCGCGCGGCCCGACCTCGGCGACTCAGGCGAAGAGCGGGGGACCGCGCGAGGATTGCGCGCGCAGGATGGCGGGGACGAAAAGTCGGGCGCAGGGACGGTCCCCGCACCCGGTGAGTGCGGGAGCCATGAGCGCCGGTGCGGCGAGCACGGCGGCGAAGGCGGTGCTAGCGCCGGTGCTGAAGAGGCAGGTCGGGTGGTGAGCGGCGCCCGGGTCACCGGAACCGTGTCCGGTGTGGCCCGCGTGGCGGGGCGGCAACCCGTGAGCGTGACCGGCGAGTCCGGGTGGCAGCGGCGCGGCTCCCGGGCACAGCTCCATGGACATCCCGCCGGCGCTGGCCACCGGCATGTAGCCGTCCGGAATCAGGCCCCGCAGCGCCAGCGCGGCCACGAGCAGCAGCGCGAGCCAAGGGCGAGTGTGCAGATCGGGAACTGGGGTCATCAGAGGCAGTCTACTGCGACCGCGGGCTGCGCATATGGGTCAAACAACCTAAGTTACTGCCCGGAAGTCCCCAGCCTTACCGCTCAGGCACGGCGAGCAGGCGCGCCAGGTAGCGGGCCACCTGGTCGACCTCGAGGTTGACGCGCGCGCCGACCGTGAGCCTGCCCAGGGTCGTGACACTCTGGGTGTGGGGAATTATGCTGACGCCGAAACTCTCGCCCGCGACCTCGTTGACCGTGAGACTGACCCCGTCCACCGCCGCCGACCCCTTGGGTGCCAGGAAGCGGGCGAGCGGGCGCGGCACGCCGATGGTGAGTCGCCGCGAGCGCGCATCCCCGGCCACGCTCAGGACCTGTGCGACGCCATCGACGTGGCCGGACACCAGGTGGCCACCAAGGGCGTCGCCGGCGCGCAGCGCGGGTTCGAGGTTCACCGGAGAGCCGACGGCGAGCTCCCCCAGCGTCGTGAGCGTGAGCGTCTCGCGCGAGAGGTCCGCTGCGAACGTGCGCCCTTCAAGCGCGGTCGCCGTGAGGCAGCACCCCTGCACGCAGATGCTGTCGCCCACCGCGATCCGCGACATGTCGAGGCTCGCACACTCGATGGTCAGCCGCAGGTCTCCGCCGCGGCGCTCGGCGGCGGACACCCGACCCACATCCTGGACGATGCCGGTGAACACCTAGGCAGCCGCCTCGCCGGCGGGGCGCAGCCGCAGGCGCGCATCGGCGCCGACCTGCTGCATCTCCACGAGCGTGAACTGCGGCGCCTGGGCGAGCTCGGTCAGCTGCGGCAGCTGTACGAGAGCGCGCCCGGTGGGCCCCAGGAGCTTCGGCGCCACGTACACCAGCAGCTCGTCCACCAGTGCCTGCGCGATCAGCTCCCCGGCCAGCGTCGCTCCGGCCTCCACCAGAACCTCGTTGGCCTCAAGCTCGGCGAGGCGCGCGAGCACCGCCGGCAGGGCCGGCCGCTGATTGGAAGCCGGCAGCCACTCGACGCGCGCGCCGCGCGCGCTGAGCGCGGCCGCGCGCGGGTCCTCGGGGCTGGCCAGGGCGGTCAGGATCAGCACCCCGCCGCCGCTGCCCAAGAGGCGCGCCGCCGGCGGCGTGCGCAGCTGCGCATCCAGCACCACCCGCAGCGGCTGGCGCCGCTCGCCACCGTCCGCTTCCGGCGCGAGGCGCACGTTAAGCTGCGGGTCGTCGGCCAGCACCGTGCCGACCCCGGTCAGGATGGCGGAACTGCGCGCGCGCCAGCGCTGCACGTCCTCGCGCGCCGCCTCGCTGCTGATCCAGCGGCTGGTGCCGTCGGCGAGCGCAGTGCGGCCGTCGAGGCTCATGGCGAGCTTGACGCGCACGAACGGCAGCCCCTGCTGCATGCGCTTGATAAAGCCCGCGTTGAGCTCGCGCGCCTCGGCCGCGAGCAGGCCCGCCTCGACCGTGATGCCGGCCGCGCGCAGCGCCTGTGCGCCCTGCCCGTTCACCAGCGGATTGGGATCGGCGATGGCGTACACCACGCGCGCCACGCGCGCTGCGCTGAGTGCCTCGACACACGGTGGCGTGCGTCCCTCGTGGCTGCAGGGCTCGAGCGTCACGTACACCGCTGCGCCGGCGGCCTGGGAGCCGGCGGCGCGCAGCGCCGCCACCTCGGCGTGCGCCTCGCCCGCGCGCTCGTGCCAGCCCTCCGCGATCACCCGTCCGCGCTGTGCGATCACGCAGCCAACGCGCGGGTTGGGGTCGGCGGTTTCCAGGCCGCGCGCTGCGAGGGTGAGCGCGCGCTGCATCGCGAAACGGTCGAAATCGGAGAACATTGGCGCCTGCGGAACCTTGCGGGTGATGACGATTATTCCATCCGCCGCGCGGCAAATCTAAACGCCACGGCTCACTTCTTGTTTCCTGGGCCCGCTGGGCCCTCCTGCGTCTCCGGCAGCAGCGGCAGTTGCTCGCGCTCGGCGGCCCGCGCCGGCTCGCGCTTGCGGGCGCGCGGTGCCGGGGGCGCGGCGGGGCGGCTGCGCGCATTGCGCAGGCGCTGGATCTCCTCGTGGAAGGCCTCGACGTCCTCGAACTGACGATACACGGAGGCGAAGCGCACGTACGCCACCTCATCGAGATGCCGCAGCTCCTCCATCACCAGCTCCCCGATGGCGCGCGAGGACACCTCGCGGTCACCGAGGCTGCGCACCTTGTGGACGATGCGGCTCAGGGCCTCGTCGATCTGCTCGCGCGGCACCGGCCGCTTCTCGAGCGCCTTCGCCATGCCGGCGCGCAGCTTGGCCTCATCGAATGCCTCGCGGGCGCGATCGCCCTTGATGACCACCGGCATGACCAGTTCGGCCGTCTCGAAGGTGGTGAAGCGCTCGCCGCACTTCAGGCACTCGCGGCGGCGACGGATCTGCCGTCCCTCGCCCGCGAGGCGCGAGTCGTTCACCTTGGTCTCTTCGTGGCCGCAGAACGGGCAGTGCATGCGGCGCGTCAGCCTCCGGCGGCTACGGTCCGTAGACCGGGAAGCGGTGGCACAGCTCGATCACCTGCGGCCGCACCCGCTCGATCACCGCGCTCGCCCCTTCCGCGTCCAGCACCTGCGCGATCAGGTCCGCCACCTGCTCGATCTCCGGCTCGCGGAAGCCGCGGGTGGTGGAAGCCGGCGAGCCGATGCGCAAGCCGCTGGTGATCATCGGCGGCCGCGGATCGTTCGGCACCGCGTTCTTGTTGACCGTGATGTTGGCACGCCCGAGCGCGGCGTCGGCGTCCTTGCCGGTGATGTTGCGGTCGGCGAGACTCATGAGAAACAGGTGATTGTCGGTGCCGCCGGAAACGATCTGGTAACCGCGCTTGATGAAGCGTGCCGCCATGGCGCGCGCATTGGCGAGCACCTGGCGCTGATAGTCCTTGAATTCCGGCTGTAGGGCTTCCTGCAGCGCCACCGCCTTGGCGGCGATCACGTGCATCAGCGGTCCGCCCTGCGTGCCGGGGAACACCAGTGAGTTGATCTTCTTGGTGATCTGCTCGTTGGCGCGCGCCAGGATCAGTCCGCCGCGCGGACCGCGCAGCGTCTTGTGCGTGGTAGTGGTCACCACGTCCGCGTGCGGCACGGGGTTGGGATAGATGCCCGCCGCCACCAGTCCCGCCACGTGCGCCATGTCGACCACGAAGTACGCCCCGACGCTCTTGGCGATCGCCGCGAAGCGCGCCCAGTCGATGACGCGCGAGTAGGCGGAGAAGCCCGCCACGATCATCTTCGGCCGGTGCTCCTCGGCGAGCCGCTGCACCTGCTCATAGTCGATCTCGCCGGTGTCGGGGCGGATGCCGTACTGAGCGGCGCGGAAAAACTTGCCGGAGAAATTGACCTTGGCGCCGTGGGTGAGGTGGCCGCCGTGATCCAGGCTCATGCCGAGGATCGGATCACCCGGCTGCACGAGCGCGAAGTACGCCGCGGCGTTCGCCTGCGAACCGGAGTGCGGCTGCACGTTGGCGAAATCGGCGCCGAACAGCTGCTTGGCGCGGTCAATCGCCAGCTGCTCGACGATGTCCACGAACTCGCAGCCCCCGTAGTAACGCTTGCCCGGATAGCCTTCGGCGTACTTGTTGGTGAGCACCGAGCCCTGTGCTTCGAGCACGCGCGGGCTGGCGTAGTTCTCCGAGGCGATGAGTTCGACGTGATCCTCCTGCCGGCGCCGCTCCCCGGCGATGGCTTGAGCCAGTGCCGGATCGAAGCCCTCGATATTCATGGTGGTGCGGAACATGCGCGGCGCCGCCTGCGGTGCAAGTTGGGGGAGCGGGGAATTGTACCGGAACGACCCGGCAGGCGTTTGCGCGCGCGCGTCCGGGACCTGAAAGCTGCGCGACAGCGCGCGCGGCCGCCTACAACAGGTTCTCGACCACCGCGGTCCAGGCCTGCGCGAGGTTGGTGCGGTTGTAGCCGCCGCCCCCCAGGGCGAGCACTCGGCCGTGCCCCAGCCGTTCGGCCAGTGCCGACAACTCGCGGGCCGCGCGGCCGTGAACCTGGGGCGAGAAGCGCAGGTGCGTGATGGGATCGCCCTCGAGGCTGTCGGCGCCGCACTGCAGGATGATGAATTCGGGCGCGAACTTCTCCAGGTGCCCGAGCACCCGCGGCCACACCGCGTCAAACACCTCCTCGTCCGAGCCCGGCGGCAGCGGCACGTTGAGCTTCAGGCCGCGGCCCGCGCCGCGGCCGATCTCGGCGCTCGCGCCGGTACCCGGATACAGGTAGCGGCCATCCTCGTGCAGGTCGGCGAACACCACCGCCGCATCCTCCTCGAAGGCATAGAACACGCCATCGCCGTGGTGCGCGTCGATGTCCACGTAGGCGATGCTCTTGAGTCCGGCGCGCTTGAGCTGCTCGATGGCCACGCCGCAGTCGTTGAACACGCAAAACCCGGCGGCGCGGTCGCGCGCGGCGTGGTGCAGCCCGGCGATCGGCACGAAGGCGCGACGGCACTGCCCCTGCATGATGGCGTGCATCGCGCTCAAGGTCGCGCCGACGACGCCGGCGGCCGCCTCGTACACGCCCTTGAACGCGGGCGTGTCGCCGGCATCGAGCAGTCCGGTGCCGCTCGCGGAGCGTTCCCGCACGAACTCCAGGTACTCGGGCGTGTGGAACGAGCGCAGCTCCTCGTCCGTGGCGGTGCGCGGCTCGAGCAGCGTTACGCGCTGCGGCAGCCCGCGCGCGGAGAACTCGCGCACGAACGCGGCGAGACGATCCGGCCCGAACGGGTGACCGTCGCCAAACCCGTAGCGGGCCAGGCGCTCGCTGACCACCACTGCGACGCTTGTCATGGCGGCTGTCACGCTCCTCGGCTTTTGCAGGCATGCGCACGTGCGCGCGTCAAGGCGCGCAAGCCTAACACAGCGGCGCGCGCGGTACGGCAGCCGCGGCCATCGCCATCCGCGGCCACCCCGGCGATAATCGACATTGCCGTTCTTTACACTCCGCACACATGGCCCAGTACATCTACACCATGAACCGCGTGTCGAAGGTGGTGCCGCCCAAGCGCGTCATCCTCCGCGACATCAGCCTGTCTTTCTTCCCCGGCGCCAAGATCGGCGTGCTGGGCCTGAACGGGGCGGGCAAGTCCTCACTCCTGAGAATCATGGCTGGTATCGACACCAGCTTCGATGGGGAAGCGCGGCCGCAGCCGGGCATCCGCATCGGCTTCCTGCCGCAGGAGCCGCAGCTGGACGCCACCCGGGACGTGCGCAGCACGGTCATGGAGGGCCTGGGAGGCACCTTCCGACAGCTCGAGGAATTCAACCGCATCAGCGAGCAGTTCGCCGAGCCGATGGACGAGCAACAGATGAACACGCTGCTCGCGCGCCAGGCGCAGCTGCAGGATGCGATCGACGCCGCCGGCGGATGGGAGCTGGAGCGCAAGCTCGAGATCGCCGCGGACGCGCTGCGCCTGCCGCCCTGGGAGGCGGGCATCGGCACGCTGTCGGGCGGGGAGAAGCGCCGCGTGGCGCTGTGCCGGCTGCTGCTGTCGGCCCCCGACATGCTGCTGCTCGATGAGCCGACCAATCACCTGGACGCCGAGTCGATTGCCTGGCTGGAGCGCTATCTCGAGGAATACCCGAGTACCGTCATCGCGGTCACCCACGATCGCTACTTCCTCGACAACGTCGCGCAGTGGATCCTCGAACTCGACCGCGGCTACGGCATTCCCTGGCAGGGCAACTACTCCTCCTGGCTCGAGCAGAAGGAGCAGCGCCTGGCGCTCGAGGAGCGCGAGCGCGAAGGGCTGCGCAAGACGCTGGCGCACGAACTCGAGTGGGTGCGGCAGAACCCCAAGGCCCGCCGGGCGAAGAGCAAGGCGCGGCTGCAGCGTTACGAGGAGCTCGCCTCGCGCGAGTTCCAGGAGCGCAACGAGACCAACGAGATCTACATCCCGCCCGGGGAGCGCCTCGGGGATCTGGTGATCGCGGTCACGGGCCTGCGCAAGGGCTACGGCGAGCGGCTGCTGATCGACAACCTGGCGTTCAACCTGCCACGCGGCGGAATCGTCGGCATCATCGGCCCGAACGGGGCCGGCAAGAGCACGCTGTTCCGCATGCTCACCGGGGCGGAGCAGCCGGACGCGGGCGAAATCCGCATCGGCCCGAGCGTGCGTCTCGCGTACGTCGATCAGTCGCGGCAGACCCTCGATGACAAGAAGACCGTGTGGCAGGAAATCTCCGGCGGCCAGGACATCATCCGGGTGGGCGCCTACGAGACGCCCTCGCGTGGCTACGTCGGGCGCTTCAACTTCAAAGGCACGCAGCAGCAGCAGCTGATCGGGGAGCTGTCCGGCGGCGAGCGCAACCGCGTGCATCTGGCCAAGGTGCTGCGCGCCGGCGGCAACGTCCTGCTGCTGGACGAGCCCACCAACGACCTGGACGTGGAGACGCTGCGCGCGCTCGAGGAGGCGCTGCTGAATTTCCCCGGCTGCGCGGTGGTGATCTCACACGACCGCTGGTTCCTTGACCGCATCGCCACCCACATCCTCGCCTTCGAGGGCGACTCGCAGGTGGTATGGTTCGAGGGCAACTACCAGGAATACGTCGAGGACTTCAAACGGCGCAGGGGCGAGGAAGCTGCGCAGCCGCACCGCATCCGCTACAAGCCGCTGACGCGCTGAGGACGCGCGGCACGCCTTGTCTCTCCCGCCAACAGTTTCGGCGCCGCGCGATCAGGACGAGGAGTACGCGCTGTTGCGCTGGCTCGGACCGCTCGCCGCGCTCGCGGTGTTCGTCGCCGTCGCCTTCATCCTGCATCACCAGTTTGCGCACCTGCACATCCGCAGCGTGTTCGCGCACCTGCACTCGATCCCGCGCCGCCAGGTGCTGGCCGCGCTCGGCTTCACCGCGCTCAGCTACTGGCTGCTGACCACCTACGAGGTGCTGGCGCTCGCCTACCTGCGCCGCGCCATCGCCTACCCGCGCATCCTGTTCACCTCGTTCATCGCCTACTCCTTCGGTCACTCGCTTGGCTTCACGTGGTTCACCGGCGGCGCCATCCGCTTCCGTCTGTACGCGGCCGCCGGCGCCAACGCCATCGACGTCGCCACCATCACCGCGTTCTGCAGCCTGTCGCTCGGCATCGGGCTCGCGACCATCTCGGGGCTGTCGCTGCTCGTGGCGCCCGGGCACTTCGCACACCTGCTGCACCTGCGCCAGGAGTGGTCGCAGCTGGTCGGCGTGCTGCTGCTGGCGGCGGTGGGTACCTACGCACTGTGGGCGTGCCTGGCGCGCGGCAAGCTCGAAGTCCGCGGCTGGGCGCTGCGCGCCCCCGGGCCGCTCATCGGCCTGACGCAAATCGCGCTCTCGGTCATGGACGTTTCGCTGTCGGCCGCGGTGCTGTGGTGGCTGCTGCCGCCGGCGGCACACATCCACTTCGTCACCTTCCTCGCCGTGTACGCCGCGGCGGTTATCGCCGGCATCATCAGCCATGTGCCGGGCGGCGTGGGCGTTTTCGAAGCGGTGATCCTGTTCACCCTCCCCAACGCGCCGCCGGACGCGCTGCTCGGCTCGCTGCTCGCCTACCGCGCGGTCTACTACCTGGTACCGCTGATATTCGGCACGCTGCTGTTCGGCGCCAAGGAGCTGGCGGCGCAACGCGCGGCGCTGGCCCGCGCCCACGAACTCGCCAGCATGTACATCGCGCCGGTGGTGCCGCAGATCGCCGGCGCCCTCACCTTCCTCGCCGGGGCGCTGCTGTTGTTCTCGGGCGCGACGCCAGCGGTCGATGAGCGGCTGGCGTTTCTGGATCAGTTCCTGCCGCTGGCGGTGCTGGAGGCCTCGCACCTGGCGGGAAGCGTGGTGGGGCTGGGACTTCTGGTGCTGTCGCGCGCGCTGTTCCGCCGCGTGCAGGCCGCGTTCCACATCTCGGTGTGGCTGCTGGTAGCCGGCATCTTCGCCTCACTGCTGAAGGGACTGGACTTCGAGGAAGCCAGCCTGCTCACCCTGGTGCTCGGGGTGCTGCTGCTCGGGCGCCGCGCCTTCTATCGTCCGACCGCGATCCTCTCCGAGCGCTTCACGCCGGCCTGGGTCGCAAGCATCGTCGGCGTGATCGCCATGGCAGTGTGGATTGGGGTCGTGTCCTACCGGCACATCAGCTACAGCGATCAGTTGTGGTGGACCTTTGCCCTGCACGGCAATGCGCCACGCATGCTGCGCGCCGCACTCGCGGTGATCGTGCTCGGCAGCGCCTATGTGGCACTCAACCTGTTGCGCCCGGCGCGCCCCGAGCCGGCGGTCGCAGGCGCCGAGGAGCTGGCGCGTGCCCGGCCGCTGATTGCCGCCTGCGACGTGACGATCGCAAACGCCGCCCTCAGCGGCGACAAGCGCCTGCTATTCGCCGACAGCGGCGACGCGTTTCTCATGTACCAGATTGCCGGCCACAGCTGGATCGCGCTCGGCGATCCGATCGGCTCGCAGCAGGGGGCCGAGGAGCTGGTGTGGCGCCTGCACGAGATGTCCGACCACCACGGCGGCCAGACCGTGTTCTACCAAGTGGCGGGCGAGCGACTGGCGCTGTACGTCGATCTGGGACTCGCGGCGCTCAAGATCGGCGAAGAGGCACGCGTGCCGCTCGCACAGTTCTCGCTCGAGGGCGCGGCGCGCGCGGAACTGCGCCAGGCGCATCGCCGCGCGCAGCGCGACGGGGCGAGCTTCGAGGTCGTGCCTCCCGAGCAGCTCGAGCAGCTGCTGCCGCTCATGCAGCGCATCTCGGATGCGTGGCTCGCCGACAAGTCCACCGGCGAGAAGCGCTTTTCGGTAGGGGCGTTCACCCCGCAGTACGTGCGACAGTTCCCGGTGGCGACGGTGCGCGCGCAGGGCATGCTGTGCGCCTTCGCCAACCTCTGGACCACCGGCACGCGTGCCGAGCTCTCGGTGGATCTCATGCGCTTCGCCCCCAACGCCCCGCGCAGCGCCATGGATTTCCTGTTCATCGAGCTCATGCAGTGGGGACAGCGCGAGGCGTATCACTGGTTCAATTTGGGAATGGCGCCGCTCTCGGGCCTGGAAGCACATCCACTCGCCCCCGCCTGGCATCGGGTCGGCAACTTCGTCTTCCGCCATGGCGAGCACTTCTATAATTTCGAAGGCCTGCGCCGCTACAAAGCGAAGTTCGACCCGGTCTGGGAGCCGCGCTATCTGATGGCACCCGGGGGCGTCGCATTGCCGCGCGTGCTGATGGACGTGTCCGTGCTGATCGCCGGGGGAGTGAAGGAGTTGTTTGTCCGATGAGCGCGCGGGGGATCCTGCGGAGCAGCGCGCGCTGCGGCACGGTGCTCCTCGGCGCGCTGGCGGTGATGTTGCCGGGCGCGCCGCCCGCAGCTGCGCCGGCCGCCGCGCAGCCGGCCGCCGCGCAGCCGGCCGCTCCTGCCAACGGCGCGTACTCGACGCGTCTGCCGGCGGGGCACTTCGGCAAGGTCACCGTGTACATCCCCGAGGCCACGCCCACCAGCGTCGCCATCTTCCTCTCCGGCGACGGCGGCTGGGAGCTTGGCGTCATCAACATGGCGCGCGCGCTCGCCAACATGGGGGCGGTGGTGATCGGCGTCGACATCCGCGAATACTTCGCAAGCCTGCGCAACACCGCGCAGCGTCCCGGCGCGCCCTGCCAGATGATCGCGGCGGACGTCGAAGCGCTCAGCCACCAGGTGCAGAAGGAAATCGGCATGAGCGAGTACCTCGTGCCGGTCCTGGTCGGCTACTCCTCCGGCGCGACCGTCGCCTACGCGACGCTGGTGCAGTCCCCGCCCGGCACCTTCGCCGGCGCGCTCAGCCTCGGTTTCTGCGCCGAGCAGGACTTCGCCGGTGCCGCGCTGTGCCCGGGTGCCGGGCTGCGCTACTCGCAGAACCAGCAGCACGAGCTGGTGTTTGAGCCGGCGAGCCACCTCAAGCAGCCGTGGATCGCCTTCCAGGGGCAGAAGGACGCGGTGTGCAGCCCGCAGGCAGCCGAGGCCTTCGCCGCCAAGGTGGCCGGGGGCGAGATCGTGCGGCTGCCGCTGGTAGGTCACGGCTTCTCGGTCGAGCGCAACTGGATGCCGCAGTTCCGCGCAGCCTACGCGCGTCTCAGCGCGCACACCGAAGAGGCGGCCGAGCGGCCCCCTGACATCAGCGATCTGCCGCTGCAGGAGGTGCAGGCCAGCGGTTCAGCGGCTGAGTTCGCGCTGCTGCTCACCGGTGACGGCGGCTGGGCAGGCCTCGACCAGGAACTCGCGGCGCGGCTCGCGGCGAGCGGCGTTGCGACGGTGGGCCTGAACTCGCTCAAGTACTTCTGGACCGAGCGCAGCCCGGATCAGACCGCGCGGGACGTGGCGCGCGTGCTGCGCCACTACCTCGCCGCCTGGCACAAGCAGCGCGTGCTGCTGGTGGGCTACTCCTTTGGTGCCGACGTGCTGCCGTTCGTGGTCAACCGCCTGCCGCCGGACCTGCGCGCGCGCATCGCGAGCGTGAGTCTGCTGGGGATCGACGCGCACGCCTCCTTCGAGGTACGCATCTCCGACTGGGTCGGCGAGGACAAGGGCGGACCGCCGACCAAGCCCGAGCTCGACGTTCTGCCGCACGTGCCGGTGCTGTGCATCTACGGCGAGGGCGAGGCGGACTCGATCTGCCCCGGCCTGCCCGCCTCCGGCGGCATCGTCCGCGAGCAGATCGGCAAGGGACATCACTTCAGCGGCGAATACGCGACGCTCGCCGACCGCATTCTTGCCTTTGCACGCACCGGGCGCCCTGTGACATAACGTGTCCCGGAGGGCGCCCTCGTGCCTGACACTCAAGCGCAGCGGTGAGCGGCACCGCGCGCTGGAGTAACATGTCGGCAGCGGCACCCACAACAAACATCAGCCGTCACGCGCCGAAGCTATGTCGCTGTACATCGATTCTGCGAGCCGCCTGCACCACGACCTGGAAAAGAACCTGGTCGTGACCTGCCCGCATTGCCAGGCGGTGGCGCACATCACCGCCAACGCGGTGCCGCGCTTTGAAGAGCTGCAGCTGTACCGTCCCAAGCAGGTGGGACTGGTGTACCTGTGCGATGCCTGCCACTCCCCGATCTTCCTGCGCTTCACGGTGCGGGTGTATGGCGCGGCACGCATCGAGCTGTCGCCGCAGTTCTCCGAAGTCGAGCGGGCGCGCGAGAAATTCAGCTTCACCTACGTGCCGGAGGACGTGGAGCTGCTGTTCCGCGAGGCCCTGATCTGCTTCTCCCAGGGCGCCTTCAACGCCTTCGCCTCCATGTGCCGGCGCAGCGCCCAGGCGATGTTTGCCGATCTCGGCGAGGCGGGGAAACTACGGCTGTTCGATGAGCTCAACGCGGTGCGCGAGCTCGCCGACATCGCCCCGGAGCTGTTCGCCAAGATGAAGAGCGTGCTGTTCGGTGCCGAGCTCGATGCGCGCTCGACGCTGCCGCTGCTGGACGGCTACGAGGCGGGCGTGATGCTCGAGGTCGTCAAGGACCTGGTGTACGAGGCCTACGTGCGCAAGGGCAAGCTGCAGCAGGCCCTGATGGTGCGGCGCTTCTTCCTCGATGAGACCGGCAGCCACGCGGTGACGCCGTTCATCTCCGCGACCTGACGGCGCTCGCGGGCGCCCTAGTCCACGAAGCGGCGCGCGTTGCGGAACAGGCGCATCCAGCCGCTGTGCTCGCCTGCCTGGCGCGGCCGCCAGGAGTTCTGCAGGTAGCGGAATGAGCGCTCCGGGTGCGGCATGGTAATGCTCACGCGCCCGTCGGCATTCGACAGCGCGGCGATCCCGAACGGCGTACCGCTCGGGTTGCAGGGGTAGGTGGTGGCGAGCGCACGCGCGTTGTCAACGTAGCGAAACCCCACCAGCCCGCTGGCGGCGCAGGCGGCCGCCGCCGCCTCGGAGGCGAACTCCGCCCGCCCCTCGCCGTGCG
The DNA here is from genome assembly GCA_964489185.1 of uncultured Steroidobacteraceae bacterium. Classification (GTDB taxonomy): domain Bacteria; phylum Pseudomonadota; class Gammaproteobacteria; order Steroidobacterales; family Steroidobacteraceae; genus 13-2-20CM-66-19. The sequence continues at coordinate 65,179 of CAZAXR010000041.1, forward strand.
CCACCGCGACCGGCAGCAGCGATCCGGCCATGCCCTCGAGCAGCACCGAGGGCGAGCGCAGCACCTCGACCAGCGAGAAGCGCGCCTCGTACTGCTCGCTGCGGTTCTTCACGAAGCGCGGCCAGTGCGCGGTGCCGGGAATCAGGACCTTGAGCGCCGCGAACATTTGGCAGCCGTTGCAGATGCCGAGCGCGAAGGCGTCGGAGCGCGCAAAGAAGCGCGCAAACTCCTCGCGCACCGCCTCGTGGAACAGGATCGACTTCGCCCAGCCCTCGCCCGCTCCCAGTACATCCCCGTAGGAGAACCCGCCGCACGCCACCAGCCCCTTGAAACCGGCCAGCCCACGCCGCCCGGACAGCAGGTCCGTCATGTGCACGTCGTGCGCCTCGAACCCGGCGCGCTCGAACACCGCAGCGGTCTCGACCTGGCTGTTGACGCCCTGCTCGCGCAGGATGGCCACCGCGGGACGCACGCCGCGCGCGACGTACGGGGCGACGATGTCCTCCTCGGGGTCGAAGCTCAGATCAACCGACAGGCCCGGGTCGCTCTCTGCGGTGTGCCCCGCAAACTCCTCGTCGGCGCACTGCGGGTCATCGCGCAGGCGCCGCATGCGCCACGAGGTCTCCGACCACGCACGCCGCAGGTCCGCCCATCCCTCATCGAGTTCGACAGCGCCGATACGCACCTGCACGCGCAGCTCACTGACCGGCGCGCCGACATACAGCGCTGCCGCCCCGAGCCCGTGGCGCGCCAGGATCTCGAGGAAGGCAGGCTCATCGCCGGCGAGGATCTGCACCACCACGCCCGGTTCCTCGGCGAACAGCTGCGCGAGCGCGCTGCCGCGCGCGGCCGGCAGCGCAACGTCCAGCCCGCAGTGTCCGGCGAACGCCATCTCGAGCAGCGTCACCAGCAGTCCGCCGTCGGAGCGGTCGTGGTAGGCGCGCAGCATGCCGACCGCGCGCAGCTCGCCGAGCGCGCCCGCCAGCTGCTCGAGCCGCTGCGGCTCATCGAGGTCCGCAGGCTCATCTCCGAGCTCGCCGTACACCTGTGCCAGCGCCGACCCGCCCAGGCGGTTGCGGCCCGCGGCCAGGTCGATCAGCCACAGCGAGGTCGGCCGCTCATCCAGCTGCAGGGCGGGGGTCAGCGTGCGGTGCGCGTCGCGCACCGGCGCGAACGCCGACACCACCAGCGAGACTGGGGCGACCACGCTCTTCTGCTCCGCGCCCTCGCGCCACTCGGTCTTCATCGACAGCGAGTCTTTGCCCACCGGGATGGCGATGCCGAGCCGCGGGCACAACTCCTTGGCGACCGCCTGCACCGTGGCATAGAGGGCAGCGTCTTCGCCGGGCTCGCCGGCGGCGGCCATCCAGTTGGCCGACAGGCGCACCTGTGCGAGAGAGCCGATGTCGGCGGCGAGAATGTTGGTGAGCGCCTCGGCGACCGCGAGACGTCCGGAGGCGGGCGCATCCAGCAGCGCCACCGGGGTGCGCTCGCCCATGGCCATCGCCTCCCCGGCCGCTCCCTGGTAGTCCGCGAGCGTGACCGCCACGTCGCTCACCGGCACCTGCCACGGCCCCACCAGCTGATCGCGGCTGATGAGACCGCCGACGGTGCGATCGCCGATGGTGATGAGGAAGGTCTTGTCGGCGACCGCCGGCAGGCGTAGCACCCGATACAGTGCCTCGCGCAGCACGATGCCACTGACGTCGAAGCGCCGCCGCTGCGGCACTACGCTCGTGACATCGCGCGTGAGACGCGGCGGCTTGCCGAGCAGCACCTCCAGCGGCATGTCGACCGGCGTGTCCTTGAACAGTGGGTCGCGTACCACGAGGCGGCCGCTGCCGTCGAGCTCACCGATCACCGCGAACGGACAGCGTTCGCGCGCCGCGATGGCGGAAAATTCCTCGAGACGCTGCGGCTCGATGGCGAGCACGTAGCGCTCCTGCGCCTCGTTGCACCACAGCTGCAGCGGCGACAGTCCGGACTCCGCACTCGGCACCGCGCGCAGGTCGAGCGTCGCTCCGCGGTGACTGTGGGCGACCGCCTCCGGTACCGCGTTGGAGAGACCGCCGGCGCCGACGTCGTGGATGAGCGCGATCGGATTGCGCTCCCCGAGCGCCCAGCAGCGATCGATGACCTCCTGCGCGCGGCGCTGGATCTCGGGATTGCCGCGCTGTACCGAGGCGAAATCGAGATCCGCGCTCGAGCTGCCGCTGCCGAGCGATGAGGCGGCGCCGCCGCCCAGTCCGATGAGCATCGCCGGTCCGCCGAGCACCACCAGCTTCGCCCCCACCGGCACGTCGGCCTTGTCAACGTGCGCACGGCGCACGTTGCCCAGCCCCCCGGCGATCATGATCGGCTTGTGGTAGCCGCGGCGGCGCTGCGGCGGGTCGCCCGGTGCGCTGTGCTCGAAGGTGCGGAAGTAGCCGCACACGGCCGGCCGGCCGAACTCATTGTTGAAGGAGGCCGCGCCGATCGGTCCCTCGATCATGATGTCGAGCGCCGCTGCGATGCGCTGCGGCACGCCGAACTCGCCCTCCCAGGGACGCTCGAACCCCGGGATGCGCAGGTTCGACACCGAGAAGCCGGTGAGCCCGGCCTTGGGCTTCGCGCCGCGCCCGGTGGCGCCCTCATCGCGGATCTCGCCGCCCGAACCGGTCGCCGCCCCAGCAAACGGCGAGATGGCGGTGGGATGGTTGTGCGTCTCGACCTTCATCAGGATATCGATCGGCTCGCGCACCGCGCGGTAGATGCCGGTGCGCGGCTCGGGGAAATACCGCGCGCCGCTGGTGCCCTCGATGACCGCCGCATTGTCACGGTAAGCGGACAGCACCCCCGCCGGACTCACCGCGTGCGTGTGGCGGATCATGGCGAACAGCGACTCGTCGCGCTCGCGGCCGTCGATGATCCAGCGGGCGTTGAAGATCTTGTGACGGCAGTGCTCGGAATTCGCCTGCGCGAACATCATGAGCTCGACGTCGGAGGGATCCCGCCCGAGTCGCGCAAAGGCCTCGATCAGGTAGTCCATCTCATCCGCCGACAGCGCAAGCCCGAGGGCGCGGTCGGCCTGCTCGAGCGCGGTGCGGCCGGCGGCGAGCGACACCCGCGCGAGCGGCTGCGGCGGCGCGTGCCCGAACAGCCGCGCGGCCTCCGCCGGATCGAGCAGCGCCATCTCGGTCATGCGGTCGAACAGCACCGGCGCCAGGCGCGTCAGCTCGCGCGCGCCGAGCGTACCGTGCGCCTGCAGCCGGTATTCGATGCCGCGCTCCACGCGCCGCAGGTGCGTGAGACCGCACACGCGGGCGATGTCAGTGGCCTTGCTCGACCACGGCGAGATGGTGCCGGCGCGCGGCACCACCAGCACGCGTTCCCCGCCGCGCGTCTCGTCGGCGGCTGGCAGCGTCGGGCCGTAGGTCAGCAGCTGCGCGAGGATCGCGCGCTCGGCGCCGGTGAGCGGCTGCGCCACATCCGCGAAATGCACGAAGCGCGCATCCAGGGCCCGCACCCGCGGTTCGAGGGCGCTCAGACGATCGAGGAGCTTGGCGATGCGGAAGGCGGAGAGTGCCGGTGCGCCCGGGATCTGCAGCATGAACTAGGCGTGCCTCATTTCTTCTCGCTCGGCGGCGTCGAATACAGCGGCATCGGGAACTGCGCGATGTTGGCACCCGCTTCCAGCACGGTGATCTTGCTGACCCCCTGCTTCTTCACTTCATCGATGCGCAGGATCGAATGCATCGGCAGGAACGTCCGCTTGACGCCCGCGAATTCCCCCTTGACCCGTTCCTCGGACGGATCGAGCACCACCGAGGAACGCTCCCCGAACACCAGCTCCTCGACCTCGATGAATCCGAACAGCTCCCCGTGACTCACGCGCCGGGCGTAGACCTCGTAAACCTTGCCCTGATTCACGAACATAATCCGGAAAATGTGACTGGTTGCCATGGCGGGGCTGGGGGGCGCTGCTAGCTTTGACGCTGGCATTATAACGGGCGCCGCCTGCGGCGGCGGCCCGTGCGCGTGGGATTTTGCGTCATGAACCGGGGAACCATGCTCAGACTGCGGGTCGTCAGTGATCAGCGGCGCACGCTGGCCGAACGCAGCAGTGCGACCTTTTCCATCGAAGGCGGCACCATCGGCCGCTCGGCCGACAATGACTGGGTGCTGCCCGACCCGCTGCGCTATGTCTCCGCGCATCACGCGCGCGTGCAGTTCCGCGAAGGCCACTTCTACCTGCAGGACGTCAGCACCAACGGCGTGTACGTGAACGACGACATGGAGCCGCTCGCCAAGCGCGGCTCCAGCGGCTACCGGCTGGCCAACGGTGATGTGCTGCGCATCGGCCAGTACCACATCGTCGCGGCGCTCGAGCAGCGCAAGGAACAGGAGCAAACCGGCGCCGCCGCCGTGCCGACCAGCATCCACGCGCTGCGCACCGTCGGGCGCGTGGCGACCGACCGCGACCTCGGCGCCAAGCTCAATGTCGAGGATCTGCTGGTGCCGGTCATCGACATGGAGCCCGTGCTGCCGGTGAACGCCTACGGCCAGGCAGTCAATTCGGGGCGCGTGCAGGCGCTGGCCCGGCAGGACCCCAACGAGCAGTCCGGGCCTAACGACTTCACCCTGAGCGCCACCGATGGCGCCGATGCGGGCTCGCTCGCGCTACGCATGGCGCGCCTCGCCGAGGCGGTCGGGCGCGAACCGAAGAACGGTGTCGGCGCGCTCGCGTTCGAGGACGTCCACAGCGGACTGGATGCCTTCTGCCGCGGCGCCGGCATCCAGCCGGAGCAGCTGCCGGCGGACGCACAGGGACGGCTGCTGCATCTGGCCGGCCGGCTGTTCCGTGAAACGCTGGTGGGCTTCAAGGACCTGGAGCGCACGCGCGCCGAGACGCGCAACCGCTACCGCATCGAGACGCTGCCGCAGGAGCAGGATGACCCGCGTCCCTCGCTCGCCGACTCGATGGTGGAAGATGTGATCGTGGCGCTGTTCGTGCAACATGAGAATCGGCGCATGGATTCCGTGCAATTCCTGCGCGACACGCTGGCGCAGGCGAAGCGTCACGAGACCGCCACCGCTCAGGCAACGCGCGCCGCGTTCATCGAATTCCTCGACCGGCTGGATCCGGCGGAACTGGAGGCGCGCTTCGAGCGCGCCGCGCGCCGCGGCAAGGCGCGCTCGGCCGACAAGGCTCAGTATTGGGATCTGTTTACGACCTTCTACCGCAATCTCATCGAGATGCCGGCAGACCACCTGCCGCACACCTTCGTGGAAGCGTTTGCCGCAGCGTACCGCGAAGCGCTCAAGCACAAGCCGGAATCCTAAGCGGTCGCGAAGACTCATGGCGGAGAGGGTGGGATTCGAACCCACGTGCCGGTTTTACCCGACCATCCGATTTCGAGTCGGCGCCGTTATGACCGCTTCGGTACCTCTCCGGCGTGGAGCCACGGGTTTTTGCGGGCTGCTATTCTAGCGGAAAGCCCGTGCGGTGAGGGGAGGTTCGTGCGCGCATTCGCTCTCGCCGCAGTCCTGGGACTGCTTGCGCCACTGACGGCCTGCCGCCAGTCCACGCCCGCGACCGCCGATCCGGTGCGCGCGCACGGCGCGCTGCACGTGGTGACGCTCAACCTGCCGACCTGCTACTACCTGGGCGCGCAGAGCACGGAAGGCCTGGAATTCGAGCTCGCCACCGCCTACGCCGAGCGTGCGGGCGTGAAGCTCGACATGTATACGGTCGCCGACGAGCCTGCGATGCAGGCGGAGCTCGCCGCCGGGCGCGCGGATATCGCCGCGTGCTCACTCACGACCAACCCCGACTGGGAGCGCGCCGGTGATGCCGCGCAGCCCTACAGCCTGATTCCGCAGCTCGTGGTGTATCAGCGCAGCGGCGTGCGCCCGCGCGACACGCTGCAGCTGGAATCGGCCAAGCTTGCGGTGCGCGCCGGCAGTCCGCAGGAGCGCATCCTGCAGCGCCTCAAGAGCACCGTCGCCCCGGCCCTGCAGTGGGAGGAGACCGCGCCGAGCTCCGCCGACCCGGTGGAGGACGTCGACGCTGGCGAGGCGCAGTACGCCATCACCGACGCGCGCGAGTTCTCCTTCGCGCACCATCTCTACCCGAACGTGCTGGTGGGCTTCGAGCTGCCCGAGCGCCGTCCGGTCCAGTGGATGGTGCGCAAGGGCGCGCCGGGGCTGCTCGCGAGCGTCAACGGCTTCTTCAAGGAGCTGGCAGCGAGCGGACGCCTGCCGCAGCTGGTGCAGGAGTCCTCCGGCGACACACGCCGCTTCGAGTACGAGGAATCGCGCGAGTTCCATGCGCACGTCGGCGACCGGCTGCCGCTGTACCGCAGCTGGTTCGAGCGGGCCGCGGTGCAGAGCGGCATCGACTGGCGGCTGCTGGCGGCCATCGGCTATCAGGAATCGAAGTGGGATCCGCGCGCCGTTTCCTTCGACGGCGCGCGCGGGATCATGATGCTCACGGCCGACACCGCGCAGGCGATGGGCATCAAGGACCGCAATAACCCCGAGGAGAGCATCTTTGCCGGCGCGCGCTACCTGGGGCAGGTGCGCGCGATGATCCCGGACCGTATTCCCGAACCCGATCGCACCTGGCTCACCATCGCCGCCTACAACGTGGGCTTCGGACACCTCGAGGATGCGCGCATCATCACCCAGGCGCAGGGCAAGGACCCCGACTCCTGGGCCGACGTGCGCACGCGCCTGCCGCTGCTCGCGCAGGAGCGCTGGGCCGATCGCGCCAAGCGCGGCTACGCGCGTGGCTGGGAGCCGGTGCAGTTCGTCGATCGCATCCAGCGCTATCTCACACTGCTCGAGTGGCAGCCCGGCGAGCCGGGTGCCGCGCAGGCCAGCGCGCAAAGCGCCGCAGGCGCGGGAGCCCCGCCCGGGATGGCGGCCCCGGTCGCCACCTCCGCCCTCTCCCGGCCGAAGGCGCCGGCCAGCGCTCCGCGGAGCGTGAACCCCTGATCGCCCGAAGCGCCGCGCAGCCTCAGCGTCGGCTCGCGAAGAATTCCTGCAGCACCTGCGCGCACTCCCCCATCAGTACGCCCCCGAACACGTCGACGCGGTGATTGACACCCGGCAGGGTGAAGACATTGGTGAGGCTGCCGGCGGCGCCGGCGCGCGGATCCCAGGCGCCGAACACCAGCCGCCTCACGCGTGCGTGCACGATGGCGGAGGCGCACATGACGCACGGTTCGAGCGTCACGTACAGTGTCGTGTCGGTCAGGCGGTAGCTGCGCAGTGCCGCGCCGCCGGCGCGCAGCGCCACGATCTCCGCGTGCGCGGTCGGGTCGTGGCTGGCAACGGGCGAATTGGCGCCCGTGCCGATGATCTGCTCGCCGCCCACCAGCACCGCGCCCACCGGTACCTCGCCGGCCGCACGCGCCACGGCCGCCTGCGCGAGCGCTGCGCGCATGAAGCCGACATCGCGCGATTCAGGGGCTGGCGCCATGCGGCTCGGCCGGCGGCGGCTCGGGGGTGGTGGCGGGGGTATCCGGCGGCGGCAGGAACAGCGCCGGGTCGACGAAGGCGGCATTGAGCGCCACGCCGAAATGCAGGTGCGGGCCGGTGACGCGCCCGGTCGCGCCGACCTTGCCGATCACCTCGCCGGCGCGCACCTGCGCGCCACGCTTCACCCCGATGGCGCTCAGGTGACAGTACATAGTCACGAGACCGCCGCCGTGATCGAGGATCACGGTGTTGCCGTTGAAGAAGAACTTGCCGGTGTCAACGACGCGGCCGGCGGCAGCAGCGTGGATCGGTGTGCCGGTCTCGGCACTGATGTCCATGCCGCTGTGAGGATTGCGCGGCTCGTTGTTGAATACGCGCCGCGAGCCATAGGTGCCCTGGCGCACGCCCGGCACCGGTGGCAGCAGCCGCAGCGTCTCGGGTGAGTGCTCCGAGAACGTGGCGTAGTCCTGGTGCAGCCGTGGAGTTTCGCGCTCGACACGCGCCAGGTCCTTCTTGGACAAATTCACCTGGCCCGGTGCCACGGTCAGGTGCTGCACGGGGTACTGCTTGTCGACGACTTCAAAAGGCACTGCCGTCCCCTCCGGCGTGCCGTCATGCACGCGCAGCAGCGCGCGCCCGAGCGGCTGCGACAGCGGCAGGCCGACCACCGCGAGCCAGCGGTCTGCCACACGCAACACCATGACCCGCCGATCCTCGAACGTCACGCGCGGCGGTATCCCTGCCGCGGCATCGATGTCCAGCAGCGCCACCCCTCCCGGTACCGGCTCCTGCTCGGGCAGCTGCAGCGTCTGGCCCCAAGCACCGCCCGCGCAAGCGCTGCAGGCGGCCAACAGCGCGCACGCCGCGCGCGGGGTGCCGCGCAGAGACGCTGCCCTCATTTGCGGCCCGTCACGCGCGCCGTCAGTACCCCGCGCGCGAGGCGCGCTTCGATCGCGGCGCCCGCCGGCACGGTCGTCGCATCGGTGAGCAGCCTGCCCTCGCTGTCGGTCACTATGGCAAAGCCGCGACCGAGCGTGGCGAGCGGGCTCACCGCATCGAGTGCGCGCTGTGCCAGGGCCAGACGATGCCCGGTGCGCGCCAGCTGCTGCTGCATGGCGTGGCCGATGCGGGCCCGCAGGTCCTGGGTGCGCGCGCACCAGGTGGCGAGCGCGCGCTCGGGGGAATGATGGCGCAGGCGCCCGTGCGCCTCGGCGAAGCGCCGCGCCTCGGTCATGAGCGCGGCACGCACCGCGCCCGAGAGTCGCAGCCCCAGATCATCCAGGCGCTGCGTCTGCTGCAGCAGGCGCACACCCGGATGCGCCTGCATCAGGCGGCGCGTACCGGCCTCGAGCCGCGCACCATTCGCGCGCAGCTCGCGCCGCATGCAGCTGTCAAGACGCTGTGCGGTGCGCGCCACGGCATCGAGGCACGCAAGGCGATCGGGCACCACCAGCTCCGCGGCCGCTGAGGGTGTCGGGGCGCGCGAATCCGCCGCGAGATCCGCGATGGTGAAGTCGATCTCGTGCCCGACGCCGCACACCACCGGCACCGCGCAGGCGTGAATGGCGCGCGCCACGCGTTCGTCGTTGAACGCCCACAAATCTTCCAGCGAGCCGCCGCCGCGCGCGAGGATCAGCACGTCGCATTCGGCGCGCGCCGATGCCAGACGCAGCGCCGCCACCAGCGATGGCACGGCCGCGGCCCCCTGCACCGGAGTGGGGTAGATGAGCACCGCGGCCGGCGGATAACGCCGCGCGAGGATGTGCAGGATGTCGCGTAGTGCCGCTCCGCTGTGCGAGGTGACCACGCCGACGCGGCGCGGGAAGCGCGGCAGGGCGCGCTTGCGCTCCAGCGCGAACAGGCCTTCGGCGGCGAGCTGGTTCTTCAGGCGCTCGAACTCGCGCTTGAGAGCACCGACGCCCTCCTCCTCAAGGTGCTCAACGGCGAGCTGACACTCACCCTTTGGCTCATAGAAGCTGATGCGCCCGCGCACCAGTACCTGCATGCCGGCGCGCGGGGTGAAGCCGACCAGCACATTCTTCGCGCGATACATCGCGCAGCGCAGCTGCGCGTTGCGGTCCTTGAGGGAGAAGTACCAGTGCCCGGAAGCCGGTTGCGAGAGGTTCGACAGCTCGCCGGCCACCCACACCACCCCCATGCCGCGCTCGAGCAGTACGCGCACCTCGCGGTTCAGCCGCGAAACGCTGTACACGTCGCGGCTGCGGGCGGTAGCGGCGGGCGCTTCAGGGCTCATGGACATCGTCAAACCTTACAGTAGCGGCTCAGTTTGAAATTTGACTGAGCGACGCATGACGTGCAAGGTGCATCATCCTTAAGCGCCCAAACAAGCGTCCCAGGGACGTCAATTCGTTAGTGCGACCTCGGTAAGCAGCTTGGCCACGGTGTTCTTCGCTTCGCCGGTCATGTGCACCGTAGCACGGATGGAGTTCGTACTCGCTCGCGGCTCGGGCCGCGCTCGCCCGTCCCATAACAATATGTGCGCATGAGCAGGTCACGCCTGTGTCGACTCGCCATCGCCGCCGAAGCGGCACGCATCGGTGGCACCGCACTCGGGCCGCTCGAGGCGCGGGTGCTGGAAGCGGTCTGGGGACACGGCCGCGCGCTCACCGTGCGCGAGGTGCAGGGGCGCTTTCCGGACCTCGCGTACACGACGCTGATGACCACGCTCGATCGGTTGTATCGCAAGCGGCTGCTGCTGCGCCGCCGCCGCGGACGTGCCTTCGCCTACGAGGGGCGCCGCTCCCCGGAAGAGGCCCTGCATGAGCTGCTGTCCGGGCAGATGCGCGAGCTCCTGAAGGAGTCCGGCGCGAGCACCCCCGTGCTGTCGGCACTGGTGAGCGCTGTGAGCCGCCAGGATGCGGCGCTGCTGGATGAGCTGGACGCGCTGGTGCAGGCGGAGTACGCACGGCTGAAAGGGTCCGGCGGATGAGCGGCGCGCTGATGCCGTTCCTGGTTGCGGCGGCCGGCTACGGACTCGCCAACCTCACGCTGGCCCTGGCGGTCGCGGCACTTTCGCCCTGGATCGGCGCCCGGCGGCTGGCTGCCGGGGAGCTGCTCACCTTGCGCCTGCTGCCCGGGTTCGGCGCCCTGGTGCTGGTCGCAGCCGTCATTCTGCCCGCCTTCCTCACCTATGAACCGAGGGTGCGCTCCGAGACGGGCGGACCGCTCCTGTGGGGCCTGGCCGGTCTCTCCTTGGTCATGGTGGGCGATGCGCTGCGGCGCGCACTCTCGGCACGCCGCGCAACCCGTGCGCTGCTTAGTCGCTGCGGGCCTGAGCGGAGGCACATCCTCCGCGGCGGCCGGAGCGTCGACGTCGTCGAGCTTGCCGAGCCACTGGTCGCCGTCATCGGCGCCTGGCGAGGGCGCATCATCGCTGCCCGGCGCGTGGTGAGTGCGTGCGGCGCTGAGGAATTCGAGCAGATCGTGGCGCACGAGTGCGCGCACCAGACATCACGCGACAACCTCAAGTGCCTGCTGCTGATCGTGAGCCCGGATTTTCTCGCTTGGCTGCCGAGCGGCACAGCGCTGGCGCGGCGCTGGCGGATCTGCGCGGAGTGTGAAGCCGACCAGCGCGCGACCGGCTCCGATCCCTACAAGCGCCTGGCGCTGGCCTCGGCGCTGATCAGGGTTGCGCGGCTTCACGGCGGGCCGGTCGTGGCGGTCCCGGCGATGTCGGGGGCGGCAGATGAGGTGGAGAGCCGCGTGCGCCGGCTGCTGGCGCCGGCTGCGGCCAGCCGGCGCGGGGTGAGCGCCGCGTGGCTGCTACCGGGCGCACTCCTGATCACCCTGGCGGCGCTGCCGGCGCACCGGGCGATCTACGGCCTCGTGGAGCTCCTGGTCGGCTTCGGGAGCTGAGGCGCCATTCAGCGCCAGGAATAACCGGCGCGCAGCCAGAGCATGCGCGCCGGCAACAGGTAGAACGATTCGCTGCCGAACTCGCTCGAGGTCACCGGCGGACGCTGGTTGGTGAGATTGAAACCCTCGAGCGTCAGCTGTGTGTGCCCGAACGAATAGCCCACCGTGGCATCGAGCGTGGTGTAGCCGCCGACGGGCGCGGTGTTCTCCTCATCCAGAAAGCGCCGGCCGACATAGCGCGCCACGGCGCTCGCGTTCAAGCCGTGTGGCGACGTGTAGAGCACGCCGGCGGCCGCCAGCGCGTACGGCGACAGCGGCAGCTGATTGCCGGCCACATCGACGTTCGCGACGCCGTCGAAGAACAGATACTGGGAGAAGGTCGCATCGTGATAGGCCGCGGTTGCGACCAGGGCGAGATCGGAGCTCGCCTGGAAGCGCGCTTCCGCCTCGATGCCCCGGAGCTTCTCGCCCGCTGCATTGGCCAGCGCACCGGAGCTGGTCGGGACCACGAGGTTCTTGAAGTCGAGCGCGAAGGCCTCTGCCTGGTAGCTCAGGCGCCCGGCTGAGCCCCGCAGGCCGAGCTCGTAGCTCTGCGCGGTCTCCGGGCTCAAGAGCTGCGGGGTGTAGTCGGGCCCGAAATCGATGGCGGCGGGCTTGAAGGCGTTGCGGAAGTCGGCGTACAGCACCGCGGCGTCCTTGCCCCCGGACCACAGCCGGTAGCTGACTCCGAGCACCTCCGTGGGCTTGACCAGGGTCTTGCTGACATCGGCGGCGAGGAGCTCGGGCGGCGGGACGGTGTAGTCGCTGGATTTCTTGTGCTCGTCGGTCTCGTTGAGGCGGACGCCCGCCTCGATGGCCCAGCGCTCGGTCAGCTTCCAGTCGACCTGCAGGTACTGCCCGGCGAACACACGCCGGTCGTCGAGGGTGCCGATCTCGGTCACGGGAATGTCGTAGGTGGGCGGAGGCAGCACCGAACCATCGAGCGGCACGGTGTAGGCGTCGTTGCCGTTGAGGCTCGTCTGGCGGCCGCGTCCGTACAGGAGATCCGCGCCGGCCACGAGTGTCGCGGTGCCGAGTGCTCCGCTCCAGTGTGTGTCGAAGTAGCCGTCTTGGATGGTGCGGCTCTGGTTCTGGGTGTCGGCGGTGCCGGAGAGATCCGGGTGCACGAACGCGCGGATATCGGTGACCGTTGAGTAACTGAACGAGGCGAGCGTCTCCCAATTCCCCGCACCGAGCGGATGCGTGTAGCCGAGGTCCATCTGATATTGGTTCTGATCGATGCGGGCGTCCGCCGGATTGAAGTTCGCATCGATCGGAGTGACTGGGCTCAGGGCCGTGCCACTGCGCAGCACCGGGCTCGAGGGGACCTGGTGCACAAAGTTCAGGTTGACGTCCAGGCGCAGCGTCCCCGCACCGAGGGCGAGCGCGCCGCGGTAGAGCGCGTGCGCGTCCGCGACTTTCTCGCGGGCGTCGGCGAAGCCTGAGTCCTGCCCGTCGACGGAGAGGGACTGTCGCAGGTCACCGATTGCCGGCAGGGCCATGGACGCGGAGCCCCGCCATGAGCCGTACGTGCCGTACGCGAGGTCCGCTTCGTCGGAAGCCTCGCCCGCAGGGTAGTGGATGAGGTGCACGACGCCCACGAAAGAGGTGGCCCCGTACATGACCGGGGCGGCTCCCTTGAGCACCTCGACGCGCTGCACGTCCGTGAAGTCCAGCGTGGTGATCGAGGGATTGAAGGCGCCACCCCAGGGCACATCGTCCAGCACCAAGAGGAACGCGTCGAACTCGTGCAATCCCCAAAAGGAGGGAACGGCGCTCGCAGGTCCCGCATCGCCCCCGGAAGGCGCCTCGACCCCCGGCACCAGGGCGAGCGCGGAAGCCAGGTCCTGTGACCCGCGCACCTGCAGCTCCGACCCGGAGACGACAGAGATGGTCGCAGGAATCTGGGCAACGGGGGTGGGGGTGCGCGTGGCCGTGACGACGACCTCGTTGAGACTCTCGGCCTCAACGTGCGGCGCCAGTGCCATGGCGGCCACGGCGAGCAAACAGCGGCCGGCTCCGCGGCGCGGGAGTTGCACCGCTGAGGCGCCGGAGCGCCCACGGCCCTTGGGACTTCGCATGGGGGCGCGATTAACGCACCCGCCCGAGCTCTACTACCAGGCGTAGTATGAGCTGCACGGATCGGTGGCGGCGGATCCTCGCGCGCCTACTTCAGCTTGATGCCAGACAGCGGGTAGCTCTCTACACGGTCAGGCGGCTGCCGGTATCGATACCGCAGACCACCACGTCGGTGCTGACGAAGACCACGTTCTTGGTAAGGCCAGGTTGAAGTCGAGCGGAGAGTTGCCGTCGCCGCCTCCGCCCGCAGACGAATTGGCGTAGTTCGCCGCGATCACCGTGCCGGGCGCGGCCAGCACCAACCCCGAGCATGAGGTTTACCGACGGGGTGTGAGCGCCTATAATTGCGCATGCGCATTCTCGAAGAAGCTCTCACCTTCGACGACGTCCTCCTGGTTCCGGCCTACTCGGAAATTCTGCCACGCGAGGTCGATCTTTCCACGCGCGTGACGCGCCGCATCCCGCTCAACGTGCCGCTGTTGTCCGCGGCCATGGACACCGTCACCGAGGCCCGCCTGGCGATCACCATCGCGCAGGAGGGGGGTCTCGGCGTCATCCACAAGAGCATGACCATCGAGGCGCAGGCGCGCGAGGTCGGCCGCGTCAAGAAATTCGAAAGCGGCGTGATCAAGGATCCGATCACCGTCTCGCCCAACATGACCATCCGCGAGGTGCTGGACCTCACCCGCTCGCGCGGCATCTCCGGCGTGCCGGTGGTGGTGGGCAAGAAGGCGGTCGGCATCGTGACCCATCGCGACCTGCGTTTCGAGGACAAGCTCGAAGCGCCGGTGTCCTCGGTCATGACCCCCAAGGAGCGCCTGATCACGGTGCGCGAGGACGCGCCCAAGGACGAGGTGTTGGCACTGCTGCACAAACACCGCATCGAGAAACTGCTGGTCGTGAACGGCTCGCACGAGCTGGTCGGCATGATCACGGTCAAGGACTTCCAGAAGGCCAACGAGTTTCCGCGCGCCTGCAAGGATGAGGGCGGGAGGCTGCGGGTGGGAGCCGCGGTCGGCACCACCCCGGATACGCTCGAGCGGGTCGCGGCGCTGCGCGAAGCGGGCGTGGATCTGGTGGTGGTCGATACTGCGCACGGACATTCCCGCGGCGTCATCGAGACCGTGCAACGCATCAAGGCGAAGTGGCACGACAGTCAGGTGATCGCCGGCAACATCGCCACCGCCGAGGCGGCCCGCGCGCTGGTCGAAGCCGGCGCCGACGCCGTCAAGGTCGGAATCGGTCCGGGATCCATCTGCACCACGCGCATCGTCGCGGGCGTCGGCGTGCCGCAGATCTCCGCGGTCGCCAACGTCGCCGAGGCGCTGCACGATACCGACGTGCCGGTGATCTCCGACGGCGGCATCCGCTTCTCGGGCGATATCGCCAAGGCGCTCGCCGCCGGCGCACACGCGGTCATGATCGGCGGCCTGTTCGCCGGTACCGAGGAGTCCCCGGGCGACGTCGAGCTCTACCAGGGTGCTTCCTACAAGTCCTATCGCGGCATGGGCTCGCTCGGGGCGATGGGCGAGCGGCAGGGCTCGGCGGACCGCTACTTCCAGGACGCCGCAACCGAGCTGGAAAAACTGGTCCCCGAAGGCGTCGAGGGTCGCGTGCCCTACAAGGGCAGCGTCGTCACCATCCTGCACCAGCTGTCGGGCGGTCTGCGCGCCGCCATGGGCTACACCGGCAGCCGCAACATCACCGACCTGCGTACCCGGCCCGTATTCGTGCGCATCACCACCGCGGGGATTCGCGAGAGCCACGTGCACGACGTCAGCATCACCAAGGAGGCGCCCAACTACCGGGTGTCCTGACGGCGCAAGGATATGGCGAGCGTTCCCCGACCTGCTGAGGCTGCCACCCGCGGCGCCGCTGCGCATCCCGACATCCATGCGCACCGCATCCTGATCCTCGACTTCGGCGCGCAGTACACCCAGCTCATCGCGCGGCGGGTGCGCGAGCTCGGTGTCTACTGCGAGATCCACCCGTGGGATATGAGCGATGGCGAGGTCCGTGCCTTCGCTCCGCGCGGCGTGATTCTGTCGGGCGGTCCGGAATCGGTTACCGACAAGGACCCGCCGCGCGCCGCGGCCGCGGTGTTCGAACTCGCGGTTCCGGTGCTCGGCATCTGCTACGGCATGCAGACCATGGCGCAGCAGCTCGGCGGACGCGTCGCGCCCTCCAGCGAGCGCGAGTTCGGCTACGCGGAAGTGACCGTGACCGGCGCCTCGCGCCTGCTCGATCACCTCGAGGACCGCCGCGATCGCGCCGGCCAGGCGGTGCTCGATGTGTGGATGAGTCATGGCGACCGCGTCGATCGGCTGCCGGACGGGTTCGTAGCCAGCGCCAGCACCGGCACCATTCCGTTCGCCGCCATGTCGGACGAGCGCCGGCGCTTCTACGGCGTGCAGTTCCACCCCGAAGTGACGCACACCCCGCAGGGGGCGCGGCTGCTCGAACGCTTCGTGCGCGAGATCTGCGGATCGGACGCGCTGTGGAGCACCGGTAACATCATCGAGGATGCCATCGAGCGCGTGCGCGCCCAGGTCGGCAAGGGCAAGGTGCTGCTCGGCCTGTCCGGGGGCGTCGACTCCTCGGTGGTGGCCGCCCTCCTGCACCGCGCCATCGGCGATCAGCTGGTGTGCGTATTCGTGGATCACGGGCTGCTGCGCCTCAACGAAGGCGACCAGGTGATGGAGACGTTCGCGCAGCACCTCGGCGTGCGCGTGGTACGGGTGGATGCAGAAGCGCGCTTTCTCAAGGCGCTGGCCGGGGTCGCAGACCCCGAGGCCAAGCGCAAGATTATCGGCCGCACGTTCGTGGAGGTCTTCGACCAGCAAGCTCACAAGCTCACAGGCGTGCAGTTCCTCGCCCAGGGGACCATCTACCCGGATGTCATCGAGTCGGCCGGCGCGCGCACCGGCAAGGCGCACGTCATCAAGTCGCATCACAACGTCGGCGGGCTGCCCGAGAAGATGCACCTGCAGCTGGTCGAGCCTCTGCGCGAGCTATTCAAGGACGAGGTGCGCCGCCTGGGCGTCGAGCTGGGACTGCCACGCGACATGGTCTACCGCCATCCATTCCCGGGACCGGGCTTGGGGGTGCGCATCCTCGGCGAGGTGCGCAAGGAGTACGCAGACCTGCTGCGGCGCGCGGACGCCATCTTCATCGACGAGCTGCGCCGGCACGATCTGTACGACCGCACCTCGCAGGCCTTCGCGGTGTTCCTGCCGGTGCGCTCGGTGGGTGTGATGGGCGACGGGCGCCGCTACGACCATGTCATCGCGCTGCGCGCGGTCGAGACCATCGACTTCATGACGGCGCACTGGGCACGCCTGCCGTACGAATTCCTGGACCACGTCTCACGGCGCATCGTGAACGAGGTGCCGGGCATCTCGCGCGTCGTATACGACATTTCCGGCAAGCCGCCCGCGACGATCGAGTGGGAGTGACGGTGCCGGTCAGGGCTGCGCTGCGGCAGCGCCCTCTATCGCCCGGCTGGCCAATCTGAGCTCCACACGCCTCGCTCGCCAGCCGCGCGTACCGCTATTCAACTCGGCGGCCGTGCCGGTCGCCGTCGAACCGACGCGCTCGATGTCGAAATACGCCCGCGCGCCGGCACCGCCAGGGTCCAGCCGCGATCCTGCGCAAGCACGGCCGCCTGCGTCCGGCTGTGAACGCCAAGCTTCCCGAAGATCCTCGTCAGCGAGTTGCGCACGGTCTTTTCGCTCAGGAACAGCGTCGCGCCGATCTCGGCATTGGTCTTACCGGCGACGACCGCCCCCAATATCTCGCGCTCCCGAGCTGAGAGCGCCGCAAGGCGTGGGTCGCTGACCTCCGCTGCGCGGCCGGTGAACTCGAGCACCGCCTCTTTGAAGCGCGTCCACGCCGGCTCCTCCGCCAGCAGGATGTGATTGCGTGAATCGAGCTCGACAAATTCGGCACCCGGGATCTCGGACGCGAGCATCTGGCCCATCGAGAAGGGAACGACTTCGTCGCGCCTGGCATGCAACACCAGAGTCGGGACGCGCACCTGAGGCAGCAGATCGCGGAAATTCGTCTCGCCGCGCGCGAGGAGCAGTCGCGCGGCCATGTCAGGCGAGGTCGTGCGGCGGCACAACTCGTTGAACCACTCGATCTGCTCCGTGCGCGCTTCCGGTACGAACCTCGCCGTGAACACCTGGCGAAAGACAGGGTTTTCCTTGCCCCACCCGGTCCGAATGAGCTCGCTAATGGCGCGATAGCGGAGTTGCTCGTCCGGGTCGCCCCGACGGGCCCAGCCCAATGCATAACCGCCGTAGAGGATCAGCTGCGACACGCGTTGCGGATGGCGTACCGCGTAAGCCACCGCGGCGGCTGTGCCTTGCGAGGCGCCGAAGAGAACGAATTGCTCGCGCGGATCGCTCGCATCGATGATCTCTTCGAGATCGGCGGTCCAGCGTTCAGCGGACAGATCGCCCACCTCCCAGTCGCTCATCCCGCAGCCGCGCTCGTCATAGCGAATGAGCCGGAAATGGGAGCTGAGAAACTCGATCCAATGCCGCCAGAGGGGACTGTCGAGGTCGTAGTTGAGGTGTGTCAGCCAGTTGGACACCTTGACGAACGGTGGCCCTTCTCCGCTGCTCGCCCAGGCGAGCCGGACCTGATCGGAGGTCTTCAGATAGCGAATCGACTGCTGCATCGGCGCCCCCCATTGCTCGCGGCCTAGCCTGCCACCCTGCGCCGGGCGAGGCACGCCGGGACAAGTCTCCCGTGCTCTGCGGTGTCCGGACCGTGAAGTCAGGACATTCGTCACCTGTGAGCGCGCATCGCCTGTCCGGCATTCTACGCGCCAATCAGCGCGACAAGGTCACGGAGAAATTCATGAATGCCACCGCTCAAGCCGTACGCGAAGAGACGCAAGCCAATCCCGCCTCGCAGACTGCTCGTTACGCACGCTGCATCAGCGCCTCGAAGCGCGCGCGCTGGGATATCGAACTGGACATCATTCGCGGTCGCGAATTCGATCTCGGCCAGCGCTTCCTTCCCAACGGACTCTCGAAGGTCGACGAGCTCGAGTTTCTCAGCCCGGGCGAGGCGCGCCTGCTCACGCAGGTGCAGGGGCGCAGCTATGCGATGCTCTTCGGCCTCGTGGAGCGCTTCATCAGTGCCAAGGTGCTCGAGGTCAGCCGCGAGCACTGGTTTGGCGATCAGACGGCGCTGGAGGCGCTCGTTCGCTTCAGTGACGAAGAGCTCAAGCATCAGAAGCTCTTCCGCCGAATCGAAACGATGATCGCAGCCGCGATGCCGGCGGGTTACCGGGCTGCCGCCGAGCCGAACGCTGTGGCAGGCTTCGTGCTCGGCAAGTCGACGTGGGCGGTGCTTGCACTCACTTGCTTCATCGAGCTCTTCTCGCAGGCGCATTACACCGAAAGCATCCAGCCGCAGACCGATATCTCTCCGCTGTGGAAGGACGTCTTCATGTTCCACTGGAAAGAGGAATGCCAGCACGCCATGCTCGATGAGCTCGAGTGGCAGCGCGAAGACTCCAAGCTCACGCCCTCTGAGCGGGATCGTGCGGTGGACGATCTGATCGAACTGGTGGCGGGTGTCGACGGGATCGTACAAGCTCAAGCCGTGGCGGACGTCGAGTATTTCGTGTCAATTGCAGGCCGTGCATTCAGCGACGGGGAGCGTCGGGCGCTCGATGCCGGTGTGCTGCGCGCGTATCGGTGGCAGTACATTGGATCCGGCGTGCAGCACGCGCATTTCATGCGTCTGCTCACTAGCCTGACGACGTCTGAGCAGCTCGCCCGCATCCAGCAAGCGCTCGCGCCGATCCTGCGCGGCTGATGGAAGTCGCGCCGGGTGAGCGCGCTGGCGCCCCACCATGGCGGGAGTGGCCGCTAGCGCGAAAACACCACTCCATGAGGGTTGGCTGAGCCGCTCCAGCCGTGCGGCCACTGCCGATTATCGAAGCTGAAGCCGGGCTTGCCGTCGGTGTCGTGGAAGGCCGTATCCAGAGCGAGTTGCCCGTTGTGCTCGTCGAGCTTCACGATGAACAGGCGGTGTTCCTGATATCCGGTGACGACCAGGCGGTGGGTCTTGGCATCCCACCCCGTCCAGTGCGGCGCAAAGGTGTCATCGAAGATGACGCGTGACACCTCAACCGGCTTCGCGGGCTCACTGATGTCGAGCGCGATCACGCCGTGGATGCGCCGTACGCTCTGTATCAGGTAGTGACCCACGATGGTGGGCACGCCACAGTACGAGCCGGGAAACACGTAGACCAGCTGCGACTGCGGGTGCTCACTGTCTATGGCGGTTACCCGCTCGAGACCGCAGGCAAGTGTCTGCACGAACACTGAGCCATCCGGGCCGCGCCGCGGTTCCTCGGGATCGATCTGCCCATAACGCCTGCCGCCGGTATCAAAGTAAACGGTCCTGAGGAGCTTGAGGTCGGAGAGCCGGAACACCTGGAACGTGTGACCATGCGCATCCTCATCGTGCATCGAGGAGTTCGTGACCAGCACCCGATCCAGCTCGGGCAGCACCACCAGGCTGTAGGGCATGAGCAGTGCGTCCGGCAAGGCGGGATCGGCGGAGCTCACGGCACGAATCACGCGCCCGCGGTCGTCGATTTCGACCAGGCCGCCGGAACTGCCCAGGGCGTTTGCATCGTGCGTATGCTGCGCGTGCTGGAAGCTGGCCAGCACGTGACCGTTGGGCAGACGCAGGAACGAGTGCGGGTGACTGAAGCCTGCCAGGTCCACGAACGAGGCGCTCACTTTGGGGGCGAGTGGATTGCGCACGTCAAAGACGAACGTGCGGCCCGCCAGATGGTCGTTGGCGAACAGCAGCCCGCCGTCGGGCATCGTGTACTCGGTATGGTGAACCTGCATGCTCTTCTGGTCGGTCACCGCAGTGGCGAGCAGCCGACCGTAGGATGAGGAGCCGGGATCGGCATCGATTACGGCAAGAAAATCGTTGCCCGCTCCCGCGACGTCTCCGGCCCAGGCAAACATGTAGTGGCCCGCAGCCGCCGCCATGCGCTCCGCTGCCAGTGCCGCTGTGCCGAAAGCGCAGGCCAGCACTAGCAGGCAAAAACGTCTCAGCATTTGCGCCCCCGGAATCGAATTTGAATTCGACGCTGGTTGGTGTTGTGCTTATGTGCAAACGCTAGGATACCTCAGCGCAGCGGTCGCGAATCAGTCGATCGCGCCGGATGCGGTTCGCACTGCGCGAGGGGCTCCGCTACACTGCCTCGCAATGTCCAAGGGCGCGGAGACGTCCCAGTGGTGAATAAAGTGGCGCGGGCAGCGCGCTTCGCGTGGTGGGGGATGCTGTCGATAGCCGCCTTGGCGGGCGCTGCCGCCGCGGCAGCCCCGTCCGGCAGCGGCCAGCTGCCGAAGGATGTGAAGCTTCCCGTCCATGTCTCGGTGGCGATCTATGTGCCCGCGCAGCTGCGCCGCTGGCATGGGATACGCGGCCCCTTCGAGAGCGGTCGCACCCTGGAAGACACGCTGCTGTCGGCGGCTCAGCTCTACTTCAGCGACAGCCACATGGCGGAGCCGGGGGCCGATGCGCCCTTCGGCCTGCTGCTGGCGTTACATCCGGAATTCAAGAGCGAGTCCGGGCACCTGGTGTACACGCTCGGCTACGCCGTCTTCGCCACCGATGATCAACCGCTGCTCAAGGCCACGGAATCCGTAACGGTCGAGGGGCTTGACCTGGATCGCGCCATGCTGCAGGCCACGCAGCAGGCGATGACGTCGATGATCCTGAGTCTGCATCCCGATGACAGCAAGTTCCCGCCGGTGATCAACCTGAAATCGCGCTCGCTCGAGTTCGCCGCCAACAAGGACAAGCCGTGGGCGAACGGTACCGGCTTCTATTTCAACTCCAACGGCCAGGTTCTCACCGCCGCTCATGTGATCCAGGAGTGCGTAAAGATCGACGTGAAGCGTGACGACAAGGTGCTGCCCGCGAAAGTGCTGGCACGCAGCAACGTAATCGACGCCGCGGTACTGGACACCGGGACCGCCGCCCCGGCCTTCCTGCCCTTCCGGCGCGACACCAATTTCGAGCTCGGCGAGCCGGTCACCAACGTCGGATACCCGCTGCAGAGCATCCTCGCGGCAACCCCCAATCTGACACGCGGCAACGTCAGCGCGCGCGGTGGCCTGACCGGCTCGCTCGGCCAGTTCCAGTTCTCGGCGCCGATCCAACCCGGTGCGAGCGGCGGACCGGTGGTCTCGGACGGCGGTGAGGTGCTGGGCATCACAGTGGGTACGCTGAACGCCGTGGCGCTGGCCAAGGAAGGAGTCATTCCGCAAAACGTCAACTTCGCGCTGGAGGCGCGTTACGCCACGAAGTTCCTGCAGAAGAACAACTTTGCGTTCAGCTCCGTCGACCCGAACCCGCACGCTGATGCGCATACCGCCAACCAGGCGGCGCTGGCGGCCGTGGTGGACGTGCAATGCTATGAATAGGAGCTCCGCAATGCTGCGCGCCTTGTTCCTCGCCGGTTCGCTGACTGCCGCGTTCTGCGCTGCGGCGGACGAACTCCGACCGACGGTACTACCGGCGATGCGCTTCAACTCCGACTCGCTGGGCAGCGGCTTCTACGAGCAGATTCACGCCGCGTCTCAGTTTCAGAAGATGAGCAAGGAGGCCGTGGGAAGTCCGGTCGAGCTTCGCATCTACCACACATGGCGGATCAATCGTGGCAGCGCGACAGCCACCGGCCTGCTGGCGGCCGCCACGCTGGGGATCCTTCCACAGGTCTCGAGCGGCGATCACACCATCGTGTACGAGGTGCTGGTCAACGGGGTACCGGTCTCCTCCTACCGGTACAGCAGGTCCCTCACCCACGCGCATAATCTCTGGAGCGGCGCCGACAACAGTTTTGGCATGGGCAAGGACGGGCTGGAGTGGGCCAAGTCGACCGTCGACCTGTTCCTCAGGGATGCCGCCGTCGATCCCAAGCTCGCGGCCCTGACCGCGGAGTTCGATTACTACTTTGGGCCGCAGCCAGCCGCCGCAGCGCCCTCGCAGTCTTGACTTCCGCCGCCGCGGGAGTAGCCCGCGCGCCCTTCGAAACCGGAGTGCTGCATGCCGACGTTGATGGAGCCGACTGACACCAACATTCTGTAGCGTAACTCCGCGCCCTTACGGCTGCCGGTAGCACGCTACCCCTCGCCGCCCGGGCCGCCAATGCGAAGCCTCCGGCGGGACCCTTGCCGGAGGCTTTTTGCTGTGCGGAGTCTGATATGCGCGAAGACATGTACAAGGTGATCGTCGAGCGGCCACGCCATGGGAAGGGCCGCGGCAATGGCCCTGCACGGCTACGCAGAGATCCTGACGGTCCGGCGCGGCTCGGCATGCGCTCCGGTTACGGGTACCTGGGCCTCAACGAGAACCTCAACCCGCTGCGCCGCTACCTGCACGCGCAGGTCGGGCGTCCCTGGAACAAGGTGTTGGGTGAGATCTGTAAGGGCATCGATCGCCGCAACACCGTGCAGCAGCACATTCACCAGCACATCGGCCAATTCATCGCGATCCAAGTCGCGGTGCGCCACGGGCGGCTGGTGAACCTCGGGGCCCGCCGGGGCTTGGGCGAGAGCGGGCATCCGATCTCGGAGCCACTGTACGTCGATCCGCGCACCGGACTCACCCGACTGAACCGGCAGTTCCGCTCCTGGAAGCGCGAGCAGGCCGAGCGCCGCGAGCGCACGCGGATCGAGGAGCTCGCGCGGCGTCGCGCGCTCGATGAGCGCACGCTGTTGCTGCGCCTCGATGATCTCTGGTACCGCGTGGGGGTCGATACGCTGCCGGCCGAGCACGTTATCGAGCAGATCGTGGACGGCCGCCGCGAGTGGCACAGGAGCGCCGAGCCGCGCTACGACGTGGTGCTGCGGCGGAACGTCTCGCGTGCGGTGCCGGCGGATGGGGAATGCTGCCGGCATCTGTACGGGTCGCCGGGCCTGTACGCGACCAGCAAGCACCAGCTCCCCTCACGCGAGATCAGGGCGCACGGCCTCCGTTAACCGTTACCGCGAGCATTCCGCGCGGGTCAACCCGCCGGTGCGCGCCAGTCCCTGAACGGCGTGATGAATATCGACGCGATCCGCCAGCCGGACTTGGTGTTGACGAATACTCCAGCCCAGCGGATCGGAACCATCGTAGGGCTTGCCCCCGGTGCCGCTGCGGTGAACAACAGCGGCGTAACCAGCACAGCCACTCCCGGTGCCGGACTGGTGACGCGCGCTTCCGTCAGCTGCGGGTCCACCCGCCAGATGCCCTTCCATTCACTTTGAAAAGCATCCAACGCCTGTGTGTATCCGAAGATCGAGTCGCCGCCGTACCGGGCCCAGACGAAGTCCTTCGAATCCAGGAGCACCGCGGCCACGGCGGCGCGATCGTGCGCGTTCTCGCCAGCGATGAATCGCTCATAGATGGCCAGCACCTCTTTCTCGCTCGAAGCGGCCGCGGGCGTTGCGGGCGCCGCGGCTAACGGGGCCGCTGCTGCGACCGCCGGAGCCGGCGTGGGGGCCGCAACCGCGGGTGCTGGGGCGGGGGCGGCAGTCGGCGCGGGGGCCGCTGCCGCCGTCGTTGCAGCCGCTGCGCCCGCGGTCGCCGCCGCAGCGGCGCCGGCGGCGGGCGCAGTTGTCTTTGCCGCAGGGGTCGCCGCCGGCGCGGCGGGGCCAGCGCCGGAGAGCGTGTAGCCTTCGGTGACCAGCAGCCCCTTCTGTTCCGCGTCCGCGCAGCTCAGAGGAGTCACGGCCGCTCCCTTGATTCCGGTAGTACCGTCACGTCGTGGTACGGGCTCGCCCGAGATGCCGTTCGGCTGGTTCTTGCGCTTCTTCGGATCGTACATGCAGTAGTAGCGACGGGTGTTGGGAGGGGAGCCCAGGTCGAAGTGACCGCGTACGTCTTCGCGAGCAAAGTCTTCCTTGAAGCCCTGGCCGAACGACGAGAGAAAGCCTCCCTTGAGCTCCGCCACCTGCGAGTTGGAGCCCGTAGCGGCTCCGCCCTGTGTCCCGGAGGGCGGACCCGCCTGGCTGCTGCAGACCGCGCACAACATCAGCAGGCCTGCTGCGACAGCAGGCCGATAACGCGGAATTCGCATTGATCCCCCGGATTCTGTGTCTGGCCGGTGGGGATTCTAGCGACTCACGCGTCGCGATGCGGGCCCTCCGCACGCGGCGGCCGAGGCGTTGCCAGCGAGCCCGGCGAGGCCCCGCCCGAAACTCTCAGTCGTTCAGCCCGAGATAGACCGCGATCAGGGCAACGGTGTCCATAAAGCCGTGCGCCAACACGCAGGTCCACAGATTGCGCCCGGACCACAGGTACGCGGCGCCGAGGACCACTCCTGCCCAGGCGGAGTCCACTATCCCTGCGGGCCCTTTGTAGTAGTGCCCGAAACCGAAAAGCACCGCACTCACCAGCACTGCCACCCACCAGGCGGTGCGTGTCTCGGCCCCTGCGGCGGCTGCGCGGCTCAGCAGGTAGCCCCGATACCCGATCTCTTCGCCGCAGGCCGCAAATCCCCAGATCACAGGCAGATATAGCAGCACCAGCTTCAGGTTGCCGGTGATCTCCTGCGTGCCGGCCGGCGCCTTGGCTGGGGGCCAGAAGTGCTCAACGGCCGGCTCGATGAGCCCGTCGCCGACCGCGAAGCGCAGCGCCGTCGCCGCAAGCGCGATCGCCACGATACGCGTCCAGGACTTCGGCCTGCGGAATCCCAGCGAACTCCAATCCCAGCTCCCGCGGCGCAGGCGCATCGACAGCAGCGCGAGAACCACCAGAATCGGCACTTCGTTGGGCAGCACGCGAAATACGTTGTGGGCGATGACGATCGCACCACACAACAACACTTCGGCGGCCGCGAGTTGGCGCGATCTCGACTCCGCGACTTCCACTTCCGCTCACCTCTGCTGTTCGGTCAATTGTGGCAAAGGCACGGGAAACGGGAGAAACTAATGAAGCGATAGGCTTTTCATTTGTTACACAGACCCCATGCGCGCGTTCCCGCTCGACAATCTCGACCGCCGTCTGCTGCGACTGCTGCAGCTGAACAACCGCCGGCGCCTGCGCGCGCTCGCCGCGGAGCTCGGGGTATCAGCCCCTACCTGCCTGCGGCGCATGCGCCGCCTCGAGTCCCGGGGCGTGATCCGCTCGCACTCGGCGCTGCTGGATGCCGGGCGGGTGGGGTACGGTGTCATGGCGTTCGTGGAAATCAGCCTCACCAGTGCCTCCGGGAGCGAGATGGCGGCATTCGAGCGCCGCATGGAGCGCTGTGCGGAGGTCATTCAGTGTTCGGAGCTGGCCGGTGAGGTCGACTACATCCTCACGGTGATCGCGCACGACATGGCGCAGTTCGCGGACTTCACCCGCCGACACCTGGCGGATGACCGGCGGGTACGCGCTTACCGCTCGCTGTTGGTCCTGCGGCAAACCAAGAGCGTGCACGCCCTGCCCCTCTAGCACCGTGCCAACACTCTCCCGGGCTGCTGCAAAACGTGCGACGCTTAGCCCCCGATGACGCCGGAAATCCGCGCTTTCGAATACGCGCTCGGGCTGTTCGCGGTCCTCATTGGACTGGCGATGGCGGACGTGGCAACCAGCTTTCACCGCCTGGCGCGCCGCCAGGCCAAGGTGGTGTGGGATCCGCTCGCGCTGCTCGCCGCCTTGTACGCCCTGTGTCTCACGGTGGGGATGTGGTTCGATCTGTGGGGAGTGCGGCACTTCCCCGAGACCCGGCACTTCTTCTTCTATCTGTGGATGCTCGCCGACCTGTTCGTGCTGTTTCTGCTCTCCGCGGCGAGCCTGCCTGACGGATCGGGCGAAGCGGGCGACTTACGTGAGCACTACGCGCGCAACCGGCGCTACTTCTGGACGCTGGTGACGCTGTTCCAGGTCAGCTACCTGCTGAACGGGCTGTACTTCGTCGGCAGCGGCGTGTGGCAGCATCCCGTGAGGACTCTGATCAATATGGCGCTGCCCTGTCTGCTTGCGCTGGTGCTGCTGCTCAGCAGATCGCGGCTCGTGCACTACGCGGGGCTGGGGCTGCTGTTCGTGCAGCTGGCGATCCACTACGCGCCCTATCAGATCAACTGAGCTGCGCGGGTGAGCGTCACGCTGAGCGGCGGCGCCTGTGCGCGGCGCCGCGCTTGCGCGCCTTCACACGTTGCTCGCGCTGATAAGGGTTGGCATCTGTGCGGTACTCGATCCGCACCGGCGTCGCAAACAGGTCGTAGGTCTTGCGGAACACGTTGGCAAGATAGCGCGTATAGGCCTCGGGCACCGCCGCGGTCTGGTTGCCGTGGATCACGATCCGCGGCGGATTGCGACCCCCCTGGTGCGCGTAGCGCAGCTTGATGCGCCGCCCGCGCACCAGCGGCGGCTGATGCACGCTGAGTGCCTGCTCGAGGGTACGCGTGAGCTCGCGGGTCGGCATGGCGCGCATCGCTGCCTCATAGGCGCGCACGGTGGACTGCATGAGCTCGCCCACCCCGGTGCCGTGGCGCGCCGAGATGAAATGCAGCGGCGCGAACGGCACGAAGTCGAGCCGCAGCGCCAGCTGCCGATGGATCTGCTCGCGCTGCTCGGGCGCGATGCCGTCCCACTTGTTCACCGCGATGATGAGCGCGCGCCCGCGCTCGAGCGCCAGGCCGAGTACGCTCGCGTCCTGCTCGGCGACCGTGTCGTGCGCATCCAGCACCAAGATCACCACGTGGGCCTCATCGATCGCCTGCAGCGTTTTGGCCACGCTCGCCCGCTCCACCGCATCCTCAACTCGCGCACGGCGCCGCACGCCCGCGGTATCGATGAGCAGGAAGCTGCGTCCGTCGCGCTCGAACGGCACCAGAATGCTGTCGCGCGTGGTGCCCGGCTCCTCGCTGGCGATCACGCGCTCCTCGCCGAGCAGGCGGTTGACCAGGGTCGACTTGCCGACGTTCGGCCGGCCGATGACGGCGATGCGGATCGCGCCCGAGTCCTCCGGCTCCGCCGGCCCGGGCTGATAGCCGGCGAGCACCTGCTCCATGAGCTCTGCGCACCCCTGGCCGTGGCTGGCGGAGATGCTCAGCGGCTCGCCGAACCCGAGCGCATGAAAATCGGCCGCGACCAGGTCCGGGTCGAGTCCCTCGGCCTTGTTCAGCGCCAGCGTCACCGGCTTGCCCGAGCGGCGCAGCTCGCGCGCAACGAACCAGTCCTGGGGTGCAAGACCCGCGCGCGCATCGGCCAATAGGATCAGCCGGTCGGCCTCAGCCACCGCGCGCTCGGTCTGCTCGCGCATCTGCGCTTCGATACCGCGCGGGTTCTCGATCAGGCCGCCGGTGTCGACGACCACGCAGGGCACCGGACCCACTCGCCCGAAGCCGTACTGGCGGTCGCGCGTGAGCCCCGGCACATCGGCGACGATCGCATCACGCGTACCCGTCAGCACGTTGAAGAGCGTCGATTTGCCGACGTTCGGCCGGCCGACCAGGGCGACGACGGGCAGCATGGCGCCTGCACGGCGCGGCGCGCGCCGCTACCGGCTTTCTCCGCGGGGTGGCGGGCTCTCGGGGGCCGCGCCCTTGTCCTCAGGCGGCGCCGGGGCTGGCTGCGGGGTGCCCTGGTCCGCAGGTGCCGGTGCCGCCGGTCCCGTGCCGGGCTCGGCGGCCGGGGCGGCAGCGGCCGGCGCTGCCGGGTGCTGCGCAACGCCCGGACGCGGTGAGACGCGCCAGGCGCTGATCTCGCCGCGGTCGTTGACGATGATCACCATGTTGCCGCTCACCAGCGGTGCGGTGCTGACGCGCACTTTGCCGCTGTGCTCGCGCGCGGCCAGCGCTCCGGTCGCCTTGTCGAGCCAGTGCACGTAGCCCTGGAAATCTGCGGTGACGATGGCGTGGTCCATGACCGCGATTGGAGAGAGCCCGCGATTGAGCAGCGCCTTCTGCCGCCACAGCTCCGCGCCGGTGCGCGGCTTGAGCGCCACCACCTCGCCGTCGGAGGTGGCCATGTAGAGCGCCTCATCATCGAGCGACACCCCGCGGTAGCTCGAGGCGTCGTGCGACCACCACACCTGGCCGGTATCGAGCGCCAGCATCGCCAGGCGCCCCTGGAAGCTCACCGCGTAGACATTCTGTCCGGCGACATCGACGGCGGAATCGATGTCATCGAGCCGCTCGAGCTCGGTGCGCCCGTGGGGTGGGGCAACCGTTGCCTCCCACAGCATCGAGCCGTCACTGGCGCTGACCGCCAGCACCTTGCCGTTGTCGAAGCCGCACAGCACCAGGTCGCCGGCGATCACCGGACGCGCCGTACCCCGCAGCGACAGGCGCGGAACCTGCTGCTGTGCGCTCCACAGCTCGTGGCCATCCGCGGGGTTCAGGGCATGCAGCTTGCCATCGACGGTGCGCACCACGATCAGCCGTGCGGATAGGGCCGCCGGGGCCAGCACCTCGCCGTTGAGGCGCACCTTCCATAGCAGCTTGCCGCTGGCGGCATCGAGGGCGAAGAACTGCCCGTCGCTTGCCCCCACCGTCACGAGCGTCGCGCTCGCGGCTGTGCCGCCCGAGAGCGGCGCTTTGAGTTTCGTGCGCCAGGCGACGTGGCCCTTAGCGAGCTCCAGCGCCACCACGTCGCCCTGATTGCCGGCGGCGTACACGCGATCGTTGGCGAGCGCGATGCCGAGCCCGAGTCGCAGATCGACTTCCTTCTTCACACCCACCGAGTGGGTCCACACGCGCTGCACTTTCAACGTCGCCTGCAGCGGGGTGAGTTTCGCCGGCTGATCGGCGCTCTTGTCCTTTGAGCACGCACCGATCAGCAGCAGCCCCGCGAGCGCTGCGGCGAGGGCCAGGGCACGCGGCGCGCGGGCCGCACGGTTGTGGTCTGAAGGGCGCATCACTTGCCGGGCGCGGGCGCCGGTTTGGCGACCGCGGGCGCGGCGGGCGCATCGGTGGTGAGGTCGGCGACCTTGAGGCCGAGCAGCTCCGCATCGGTGGCCGGATCCGCCGCCTGCGCGCTGTGGTACTCGGTGAGCGCTGTAGCCTTGTCGCCCTTGGCGTAGTAGGCGTCCCCCCGCACCTCGTGATAGCGCGCCGCGAACGCTCCCGCCCCCGTTACGCCCCCGAGCGTGGCGAGCGCGCTGTCGGCCTTGCCTTGGTTGATCTGCACCCGTGCCAGGCGCAGGCGCGCCACCTGGGCGAGGTCACGATCCTTGGTGTGCTCGATGACCTGGGACAGCTCTGCCGCCGCACGGTCGAATTCGCCGCCGTCGACGTAGACGCGTGCGGCCAGCATGCGCGCCTGGTCGGTATACGCCGAGCCCGGATGCTCGCGCTCCAGCTCCCCAAGCAACACCAGTGCCTGCGAGCGGTCATCGCGCTCAAGCGCTGCGACCATCTGCATGTACATAGCCCCGGCCTGCAGCCGCCCGGCATCGAGGTGCCCCTGCCACCAGCGCCAGCCAAACACGGCCCCCAGGGCGATGACAATGGCCAGGATCACTGCCGGGCCACTTTCGCGCACCTGCGCCTTGACCCATTCCCACTGCTCTTTTTCAGACAGGTAGTCTTCCACGCATCCTCCCTACTTCACCCGCCGGGGCCTCCGGCGGCGGCCAGCGCCGCCTGCACGCAGGCCGCCAGCTGCGCGATAGGGCACTCGCTCTGACCGGCAGTCTCGCGTAAAGGTTTCATGGCCACGACACCGCGCGCGAGCTCGTCATCGCCCACGATCAGCGCCAGAGGCGCCCCGCTCTTGTCGGCGCGGCGGAACTGTGCCTTGAAATTGCCCCCGCCCGCGTTCAATTCGAAGCGCAGGGACGGCAGCTCCCCGCGCAGGCGCTCCACCAGCTCCAGAGCGCGCGCCGTGGCTTGCGTGCCGCTCACCACCACGTACACGTCCGGGTGCAGTGGGGGCGGGGTGCGGCCGGCAGCCACGATGAGCGCGACCAGCCGCTCGACGCCCATGGCAAAGCCCACCGCGGGCGTGGTTTCGCCCCCCAGCTGCGCGATCAGGCCATCGTAACGGCCGCCGGAGCATACGGCATTCTGGGCGCTGGTGGCGGCCGTGATCCACTCGAACACCGTGCGAGTGTAGTAATCCAGGCCGCGCACCAGGCGCGGGTTGATCTCATAGCTGATCCCGGCGGTGCGCAGCATGTCGCACAGCGACTCGAAGTGCTGGCGCGACTCCGGGTCCAGGTGCTCGGTGAGCAGCGGGGCCGCGCGAATGAGCTCCTGCAGTTGCGGGTTCTTGCTGTCGAGGATGCGCAGCGGATTGCCCGTAAGGCGCCGGCGACTGTCCTCATCGAGCTGTGACTCGTGCGCGCGCAGGTATTCGACCAGGTGGGCGCGGTAGGCACGCCGGCTCTCGGGCGTGCCGAGAGAGTTGATCTCGAGCTTCAGGGCTGGCGCGATCCCCAGCTGCCGCCACAGCCGGGCGCTGAGCGCGATGAGCTCGGCATCCACGTCCGGGCCCGGCCAGCCGACCGCTTCCACGTCCACCTGCCAGAACTGGCGGTAGCGGCCGGCCTGTGGCGCCTCGTGGCGGAACATGGGCCCCAGACACCACAGCTTGTGCCGCTGCCCGCGCAGCAGGCCGTGGGAGATGAGCGCCCGAACGATGCCTGCCGTGGCTTCAGGACGCAGTGTCAGGCTGTCACCGCCGCGGTCGACGAAAGTGTACATCTCCTTGCCGACTACATCGGTGTGCTCGCCGATCGCGCGCTTGAAGAGCTCGGTGCGCTCGAGAATCGGGACGCGGATCTCCTCGTAGCGGTAGGCAGCGAGCAGCTCCCGCGTGCACGCCTCGAAGTATTGCCAGGCGCCCATCTCGGCCGGCAGCACGTCGTTCATGCCCTTGATGGGCTGGATCTGCTCGGCCACTTCAGTCTCCGTGCGCCAGGCGCGGCGGGGCGACGGAGGCGCGCCCGGCCCCGTCGATCAGCAGCCGTGCGCTGCCGTCACGGCGCACCAGCCCGGCGAGCCCCACCGCCCGCCCGTTCACCTGCAGGGCCACCCCGGGAGCGTTGCCGAGAATGACGCGCAGCGGTGCGGCACCGGCGAGCGTGCGCTCGCTGCCGGCATCGATCAGGCCCTGCAGCAGGCGCCGCCCGGTGGCGTCCGAGACCTCCACCCAGCTGGCGGCGGAGAAGCTCAGCGCCAGCTGCGTCCCGCCGGGCGCTGCCGCCGCAGCGCGCACGGCGGCGGGCGCGCCGCTCGCATCGCCGGGCTCGGCGCCCGCATGCGCGGGAGATTCGGTTTCGGGTGAGCCGGGAGGCGCGGCGGGAGCAGCCGTGCCGGCGGCCGGTGTGGCGGGCAGCACGGGCTGCGCCTTCTGTGCCTGCAGGCTCAGCACCCACCACAGCAGGCCCGCGGCGCCAAATCCCACCACCACCAGGAGCGCCGGGAGCATCAGCCGCGGCGAATCACCGCGCGGCGCGGCGCGCGGGATGCGTGTCAGGTCCGGGCGCGCCGCGCGCGGGCCCGAGCTGTACAGCTCCTGCAGCTGTGCGGGAGACTCGCCCAGCGCCTCGGCGTAACGACGCAGGTGCCCGCGCACGTACACCTCCGCCCCCAGCGCCTCGAAATTCTGTGCTTCCAGTGCCTCCAGAACGCGCGGGTCCACGTGCAGCCGCTCGGCCGCCTGCAGGATTGTGAGGCCCTTCGTCTCGCGCGCGGCACGCAGCCGCGCGCCGATGCTGCGCGGCTCCTCGCCGCCGGCTTCGCTCGCCACGGGTATCAGCCGCTGCCGAGCGCGGCCAGCGCGCGCGTCTGGTCGCTGCTGGGGAAATCCAGCTGCAGTTTGCGGGCGTAACGTTGCGCCGCGACCTTATCTCCCTGGGCGCGCGCCACCCGCACACCGAGCAGCAGCAGATCCGGCGTTTCCTCGAAATGCCCCAGATAGGTGTCGATGCGCGCGCGCGCCGGCGCCAGCTCGCCGCGGGAGAACTCCAGTCCCGCCAGCTGATAGGTGGCTTCGGCAAAATTGGGGCGCAGCTGCAGCGCGCGCTCGAAGTTGAGGCGCGCCTCGTCGTCGCGCTTGGCCGCGTGCAGGCACACCCCGGCGTTGGTATAGGCCGCCCACGGCGTCGGATACAACGCGTTGCGTGCCGACTCGAGGAAGCGCTTCACGCCCTCGTCAGTGCGCCCGTTCTGGCACAGGTATACCGCGTAGTTATTTGCGATCTGGGGGTCGTGCGGCGCCAGGCGCAGCGCCGCGCGGAACTCCGCATCCGCCTGCGCCGGGTCGTTCATGCGTGCGAACAACAGGGCGCGCGCGCTGTGCACCTCGGCGCTGTTCGGATCCTGCTTGACGGCCCGGTCGAGCTTGTCCTTCGCCTGTGCGATATCGCCCTGGTTGAGGTAAGCGATTCCCAGCTGCACGTTGTAGGCGGCTGCATCCTTGGCGCGGGCCGCCTTTTGGGGGTTGTCCGTGACGCAGCCACCGAGCAGTACGGCGGCGCAGGCGCACAGTGACGCCAGGGCGCAGAAGCGCGAGAGGATCGATGGTGTGCTCATGGTTGAACCGCGACGCCGATGACCTTGTTGCCGAGACGCACCGTGGTGCGATCGATGACGCGCCCGGCGAGCTGGCCGCAGGCGGCGTCGATGTCCTCGCCGCGCGTGCGGCGGATGGTGGCCAGCACCCCGCGCTGCAGCAGCTCGTCGCGGAAGCGCTGAATCACGGCAGCGTCGGAGCGGCGGTAGCGGGTGCCGGGGAACGGATTGAACGGGATGAGATTTACCTTGGCCGGATGTCCTTTGAGCAGCCGCGCCAGCGCGCGCGCCTGCGCCGGGGAGTCGTTGACATCCTCCAGCATCACGTACTCGAAGGTCACGCTGCGGCCATTCTGCTCATCGAGGTAGTGCCAGCAGGCCGCGAGCAGCTCGGCAATCGGGTGCTTCTTGTTGATGGGCACGAGCTCGTTGCGCAGCGCATCGTCGGGCGCATGCAGCGAGACCGCCAGTGCCACGTTGCTCTGCTCGGCCAGGCGGTAGATCTGCGGCACCAGCCCGGAAGTTGAGAGCGTCACGCGCCGCCGCGACAGGTCGAAACCGAAGTCATCGAGCAGGATCTGCAGCGCCGGCACGACGTTGCGGAAGTTGGCGAGCGGCTCGCCCATTCCCATGAACACCACGTTGGTCACGTGCCGTTCGGCGGCCCCTGGCACCGCCGCGGCCGCGCGGGCGCCCGCCTCGCGCTCCAGCTCGCGCGCGGCGAGCCACACCTGGCCGACGATCTCCGCGGTGCTCAGGTTGCGGTTGAAGCCCTGCTGCGCGGTGGCGCAGAACGAGCAGTCGAGGGCACAGCCGACCTGGGAGGAGATGCACAGCGTGCCGCGATCGGGCTCGGGAATGAACACCATCTCGAAGGCCTGCGCCGCGTCTGCCCGCAGCAGCCACTTGCGGGTGCCGTCGGCGGAGCGCTGCACGGCGACGATCTCCGGTGGCCGCACCTCGGCGCTCACCTCGAGTCGGGCGCGCAGCACCTTGGCAAGATCGCTCATGTCAGCAAAGGAGCTGGCGCCGCGCTTGTAGATCCAGTTCATGAGCTGGCGGGCGCGAAACGGCTGGCTGCCGAGTTCGCCCACGAACGCCTCCAGGCCCGGGCGCGGCAGCCCGAGCAGGTTGGTGCGCTCGCTAGCGGCAGTCGTGCTCATGGCGAACCGCGCTAGCTGCGCGGGTGCAGCTCCGTGGTGCTGAAGAAGTAGGCGATTTCGCGCTCTGCGGTGTCGGGTGCATCGGAGCCGTGCACCACGTTCTGCTCGATGCTCTTGGCGAGGTCGGCACGGATGGTGCCCGGCGCCGCCTTCTTCGGGTCGGTAGCGCCCATGATTTCGCGGTTGCGCGCGATCGCATTCTCGCCCTGCAGCACCTGCACCATCACAGGACCCGAGGTCATGTAGCGCACCAGATCGTTGAAGAACGGACGCTCGCGGTGCACCGCATAGAAGCCCTCGGCCTCGCGCTGCGACAGATACAGCATGCGCGCGGCGACGATCGACAGTCCCGCCTTCTCGAAGCGCCGGTATACCTCGCCGATGAGATTGCCTCTTACGCCGTCGGGCTTGACGATGGACAGGGTGCGCTCGAGCGCCATTCGCTTTCCTCTGCTGGAGAATGGTGTGGGTGCGGGATAGTCCCGGCAACGGGCGCGGTGGGCGCGCGGATTAAGCGGCGCAGTTTACCTTGGGTGGCGCGCCGGCGGCAATTTGGAGTGTGCCGGAAGTGCCGGTTTGGTAAGGAATTTTGCGCGGGAGCAATGAGGCATGGACGCGGGCGCGCCGCGCCGGGTCAGACCGAGAAGCTCTCCCCGCAGCCGCATTCCCCCTTCACGTTGGGATTTCTGAAGCGGAAGGCCTCGTTCAGGCCCTGCTTCACGAAGTCCACGATGGTGCCGTCGACGAGCGTGAGGCTGCCGGCATCCACGAATACCTGCACGCCGCGGTCCTCGAACACCGCATCGCCCGGCTGCGGCCCGTCGGCATAGTTGATCACGTAGGCGAAGCCCGAGCAGCCGGTCTTGCGCACGCCGAGCCGCAGGCCAGTTCCGTGCCCGCGCGCGGCCAGGAAGGTCTTGACCCTGTCTGCCGCAGCTTCCGTCAGTGAGATAGCCATCGTCCCTCGTATTGTAGCGCCTCAGGCCCAATGCAAGAGGCACTCACGCAGCGCGTCTTCGACCACCAGCAGCCGCCCGAGTTTCTCCACCGGCACGCCGCGCGCGGCGGCCCACTCAGCCGGGGTACCAGGCAGCAGCGCCGCCCGGCCCCGCCCGCGCAGCTCGGCGCACAGCCATGCAGCCACCTGCGTAGTATGAGGGCACGCCAATGCCCTAAAACGTGCGTCCTTCACAGTGTCGCCCGCGGTAAGCAGCTCAAAGCGCACCCAGGTGTCGCACCGCGGGCCGCCCGCTTCCCCGCTCACGCGCCGATCCGTCGGCGCCTGGTTCGGCCACTTGCCCCCGTCGGCGGGCTGAGCCGCCGGCGAGAGCGCGCGCAGCCGCTCCACCTGCGCCCGCACCTCGCTCACCGCGCGGTCGATGTCGGCCTCCGTGGTAAAGCGGCCGAGGCTGAAGCGCAGCGAGCTCTGCGCGAGTTGCGTGTCGCGCCCCAGGGCGCGCAGGACGTAGGAGGGGTCGGGGGAGTCGGAGCTGCAGGCAGCGCCGGTCGAGACGGCGAGTCCCGTGAGCCCGGTGACCAGGCTTTCGCCCTCGACCCCCTCGAACGAGACGTTGAGGATCCCGGGCAGGCGGGGCGCGGCCGCACCGTTCAGGTGGGTGCCGGGCAGCGCCGCAAGTCCTGCCCACAGCCGCTCGCGCAGCTGCGTGAGCCGCGCGCTCTCTTCGGCCAAGCTCGCAGCGGCCAGCTCGCAGGCGAGGCCAAAGCCCACGATCTGGTGAGTCGGCAGTGTGCCCGGCCGCAAGCCGCGCTCCTGTCCGCCGCCGTAGCTCAGAGCCTGCAGCAGTCCCTTGGCGCCGCGGCGCACGAACAGTGCCCCGACGCCCTTCGGCCCGTAGAGCTTGTGTGCGGTGAGGGACACGAAGTCCACCTGCAGCGCCGGCACGTCGAGGGCGAGCTTGCCGGCCGCCTGGGCGCAGTCGCTGTGCAGCGGTACGCCGCGCTCGCGACACAGTGCGCCGATCGCCGCGAGGTTCTCGATGACGCCGGTCTCGTTGTTGGCGCCCATGATCGACACCAGCACCGTATCGGCGCGCAGCGCCGCCGCCAGCGCCTCGACCTCGATGCGTCCCGCGGGCCCCGGCACCAGATAGGTGACGCTGCAGCCCTCCTTCTCGAGCTGCCGGCAGGGATCCAGGACCGATTTGTGCTCGGTGCGCGCGCTGATCACGTGGCGTCCGTGCGGCGCCGCCGCGCGCGCGCGGCCGAGGATCGCCAGGTTGTTCGATTCGGTCGCGCCGGAGGTGAAGACGATCTCGTCGGCCTGCGCGTTGAGGAGCGCGGCCACCTGCGCGCGGGCGCGCGCGATGCGTGCCTCCGCGGCCGCGCCGAAGCGGTGTGCGGAGGACGGGTTGCCGAAGTCGCCGTCCGCGGTCAGACAGGCATACATGGCCTCGGCTACGCGCTCGTCGACTGGCGTGGTGGCGGCGTAGTCGAGGTACACCGGGCTCAATGCCGCTGCCCCTCGCCCGCCTGACGCCGGCGCCCCTGCACCGCCGTCAGGATGCCGCGCAGGATGTGCACCTCGTTCTGATCAAGCTCGGCGCGCTGCAGCAGGCGCCGGATGCGGCTCATCAGGTGCGTGCCGCTCGCTGTGCGATCGCGGAAGTCGATCTCCTGCAGTACCTGTGCGAAGTGCGCGTACAGGTCCTGCAGCTCCTCGCTGCTGGCGAGCGGCGCGGCCGGCGGCGCGGCCGGCGCCGGCGCCGCTTCGCGGGCACAGAGCAGCTCGTACGCGAGCAGCTGCACGGCCATGGCGAGGTTCAGCGACGGGTAGGCATCGTTGGCGGGGATGCGGATCAGCAGGTGCGCGGCCTCGAGCTCTTCGTTGGTGAGCCCGGTGCGCTCGGCGCCGAACACCACCGCTGCTGGAGAGCGGCGCGCCTCGGACACGATGCGCGCCGCGGCCGCGCGGGCATCCACTACCCTGAAGTACTGATCACGCTCGCGCGAGGTGGTCGCCGCCACGAAGCCGCAGCCGCTGAGTGCCTCGCGGAGCGAGGCGACGACGCGCGCCTGAGCAAGCACGTCGTCGGCGCCCGCGGCGCGCGCGGCGGCCTCCGGGTGCGGAAACTGGCGTGGGCTCACCAGCACCAGCTGCGACAGCGCCATGTTCTTCATGGCACGGGCCGCGGCGCCGATGTTGCCCGGATGCGAGGGCGCCACCAGTACGATGCGAATGTCGGGAGAGTCCATCTGTTAGGCTAGGCAGCAACCGCCGTAGGTCGGTCACCGAAAGCTTAAGGATCGTGCAGCCGCTTCTCAATATCGCCGTGCGTGCCGCACGCCGTGCCGGCGAAGTCATCGTTCGCAGCCTGAACCGCCTCGAGTCGCTCACCATCGCCTCCAAGGGGCGCAACGACTTCGTCACCGAGGTCGATCGCGCGGCCGAGCAGGAGATTATCGGCACCATCCGCCGCCACTACCCGCAGCACGCCTTCCTCGCCGAGGAGAGCGGTGCCACTGGCGAGCACGAGACACGCTGGATCATCGATCCGCTCGACGGCACCACCAACTTCCTGCACGGCTTCCCGGTGTTCGCGGTATCGATCGCCTGTCAGATCCGCGGGCGCCTGGAACATGCGGTGGTATACGACCCGATGCGCGGCGAGCTGTTCACCGCCAGCCGTGGCGCGGGCGCGCACCTCGACAATCACCGCATGCGGGTCAGCAAGGCGCGCACGCTCGACGGCGCGCTGATCGCCACCGGGTTCCCGTACCGCGCCAACATCCGCTACCTCGACGCCTACCTCGCCATGTTCCGCACCGTGACCGAGCAGGCCGCGGGCGTGCGCCGCCCCGGTGCCGCAGCGCTCGATCTGGCTTATGTCGCAGCCGGACGCGTGGATGCGTTCTGGGAGATCGGGCTCTCGCCCTGGGACACGGCCGCCGGCACGCTGCTCATCCAGGAGGCCGGCGGTCACACCGGCACGCTCACCGGCGCCGAATACCGCCAGGAGGGACACATCGTCGCCGGCACCCCGAAAGTTTACGCAGCGCTGCTGGAAGCAATCGCGCCGCACGTCCCCGCCGATCTGCGCACCTGACCGCGCGCGCTGCGCGCGCTCCCAAGGTCGCGGCTCGCTCGCTTTCAGAGAATCGCTTGTGTAGAGTCCTTGCGCGAAAAATGGGGGTTCCATGGCAAGCCAGCTCCTTGCGACCAAGTCAATTACCGAGCTGCACGAGCAGGAGTCCGGCAACCAGCTGCGCCGCGCGCTGAATGCCACGCACCTGACGCTGCTCGGCATCGGCGGCATCATCGGCACCGGCATCTTCGTGCTGACCGGCACCGCCGCGGCCAATCACGCCGGGCCCGCCCTGCCCCTGTCGTTCATCGTCGCGGGACTCGGCTGCACTTTTGCCGGCCTCTGCTACGCAGAGTTCTCC
This sequence comes from uncultured Steroidobacteraceae bacterium, assembly GCA_964489185.1. GTDB lineage: Bacteria > Pseudomonadota > Gammaproteobacteria > Steroidobacterales > Steroidobacteraceae > 13-2-20CM-66-19. Next base: position 103,685 of record CAZAXR010000041.1, read on the forward strand.
GCCATGATCCCGGTGTCCGGCAGTGCCTACTCGTACTCCTACGCGACGCTCGGCGAGGGCATCGCCTGGTTCATCGGCTGGAACCTGGTGCTCGAGTACCTGTTCGCGGTGGCAACCGTGTCGGTCGGCTGGTCGGGCTACGCGGTGAGCCTGCTCGAACAGCTGCACATCCACGTCCCCGATGCGCTGTCGCGCGCGCCCTTCGACCAGGCGGGCGAGACGCTGCACGTGGTCAGTACCGGGGCGATCATCAACGTGCCGGCGATCCTGATCGTCGCGGTCATCGGCACCATCTGTTACATCGGCATCAAGCAGTCGGCCTGGTTCAACGCGGTCATCGTCGCCATCAAGGTTACCGTGGTGGTGCTGTTCATCGTATTCGGCGTGAGCTTCATCAACCCCGGCAACTGGCACCCGTTCATACCTCCCAACACCGGGCACACCGGGGTATTCGGCTGGAGCGGGGTCATGGCCGCGTCCGGGGTGATCTTCTTCGCTTACATCGGTTTCGACGCGGTGTCGACCGCAGCGCAGGAAACCCGCAACCCGCAGCGTGACATGCCCATCGGGATCCTGGCGAGCCTGGTTATCTGCACGGTGCTGTACGTGATCGTCGCAGCGGTGCTGACCGGCATGGTGCACTACACCGAGCTGAACGTGCCCGCGCCAGTGGCGCTGGCGCTCGACAATTACCCGGGCCTGCATTGGCTCGGCATTCCGGTGAAGCTCGGGGCAGTGTGCGGCATGACCTCGGTGATGTTGGTCATGACCATCGCGCAGGCGCGCATTTTCTTCGCCATGGCACGCGATGGCCTGCTGCCGCCGTGGTTCGGACGCGTGCACCCGCGCTTCCGTACCCCCTCCACCGGCACGGTGATCACGGCGCTGTTCGCGGCGCTGATCGGCGGGCTGTTCCCGGTGAAGGTGCTGGGTGAGCTGGTCTCGATCGGCACGCTGGCGGCATTCATCACGGTGTGCATCGGGGTGCTGGTGCTGCGTCGCACGCGCCCCGACCTGCCGCGCCCGTTCAAGACCCCGGCGCCGTCGTTCGTGTGCATTGCCGGGGCCGTGGTGTGCGCGGCGATGATGATCTCGCTGGGCCCCGCCACCTGGTGGCGCCTGGTCATCTGGACCGCGGTCGGGGTGCTGATCTACGTCTTCTACGGCTACCAGCACAGCTGCGTGCGCAAGGCCGCCAACGGCGCCGCCGGCGCACCGCGCCCGGCCTGACTCGCACGGCGCGAGCGGCTAGCGCTTGTCGGGGCGCCGGTCCGCGGTGCGCCGTTCCTCGGCGCGGCGGCGCACCCGCATGTTGATCAGCTCCACGCCGACCGAGAACGCCATGGCGAAGTACAGGTAGCCCTTCGGGATCTCGAAGTGTAGCCCCTCACCGACCAGGGCCACGCCGATCAGCAGCAGGAAGGCGAGCGCCAGCATCTTGATGGTCGGATGCCGCCCGATGAATGCGCTGATCGAGCCCGACACCCACATCATCACCACGATCGCCACGACGATGGCGGCGACCATGATCTCCACATCCTGCACCAGACCCACGGCGGTGAACACCGAGTCGATCGAGAACACGATGTCGATAAGGGCGATCTGCACCACCACTCCCGTGAAACCGCCGTGCAGCACGGTGGTGCTGGCGTGGGGCGCGGGACCTTCGACGGTCTTGTGGATCTCGAGCACGCTCTTACCGAGCAGAAACAGGCCGCCGATGAGCAGGATGAGGTCGCGGCCCGAGAAACCGTGGCCGGCGATCTCGAACCACGGCGTGGTCAGGCGCGTCAGCCACACGATGGAGAACAGCAGCGCGATGCGCGTCAGCATGGCGAGCGCCAGCCCGCCGAGGCGCGCGGCGTTCTGCCGCTGCGGCGGCAGCCGCGCCACGAGGATCGCGATGAAGATGATGTTGTCGATGCCGAGAACGATCTCGAGCAGCGACAGCGTGATGAACGCCAGCCAGATGTTCGGGTCGGCTAACAGGGCGGCAGCGCTCGCGCTACGGCAGGTGGTCGAGCGCCGCCTTCTTGACCGACGGGAATATGTGCTCCGCGGTCAGCCCGAAATCGAGCGCGATGGCGCTGGAGATGTAGATCGACGAGTAGGTGCCGGCGATGATGCCGATGAGCAGCGCCGCGGAGAAGCCGCGCAGCGTCGCGCCGCCGAGCACCAGCAGTGCCACCACCACGATCGAGGTGACCACCTTGGTCATGATGGTGCGCGACAGGGTCTGGTTGATCGACTGATCGAGCACCACATCGGGCGCGGAGCGGCGGTTGGTTTCGAAGCGCTCGCGGATGCGGTCGAACACCACCACGGTATCGTTGAGCGAGTAGCCGATGACCGCGAGGATCGCCGCCACCACCGCCAGATCGAACGACATCTGCGTGATGGAGAAGAAGCCCAGCACCAGGATCGGGTCGTGCAGCACGGCGAATATTGCCCCCGAGGACAACCGCCAAGTGTGGAACCGGAACGCGATGTACATGAAGATGCCGAGCAGCGTGAAGAACAGCGCCCACATGGCGCTGCGCTTGAGCTCGTTCCCCACCTGCGGTCCGACCACGTCCAGCTGTACCACCTGCGCCCCGGGGTCGACGCTCTTCAGTGCGCCGTCGAGGCGCGTGCGGATCTCGGTCGCGGTCTGCTTGGCATCCGGCGGCAGGCGGATCGAGATGTCGCGCGAGGAGCCGAAGATCGCCACCTGCGGATCGCGGAACCCCGCGGCGGTGAGGTGCGCACGTACGGTCTCGACATTGACCGCGGCCGGAAAGCTCACCTCGACATTCACGCCGCCGGTGAAATCGATCGCAAGGTTGACGCCGCGCGTGAAGAACGACGCCAGCGACACGACCATCAGCACGGCGGACAGCGTGTACCACACCTTGCGTGTGGCCATGAACGGATAGTTGGTCTGGTGACTGAAAAACTCCACGTGTAGTCCTCGCGGCCAGCGCTAGATTGCCAGGCGCGCCACTTTGCGACGCCCGCCGTACATCAGGGTGAGCAGCGCGCGGCTGCCCATGAGAGAAGTGAACATCGAGGTAGCGATGCCGAGCGTGAGCACCACGGCGAAGCCGCGGATCGGGCCGGTGCCCAGCACCCACAGCACCACCCCCGCTATCAGGGTGGTGATGTTTGAATCGAATATCGCCGAGAACGCCTTCTCGAAACCGGCGCGGATGGCCGCCTGCGCCGACACCCCCTTGCGCAGCTCCTCGCGGATGCGTTCGTAGATCAGCACGTTGGCATCGACCGCCATGCCGACGGTGAGGATGATGCCGGCGATGCCCGGCAGCGACAGCGAGGCGCGCATCATCGACAGCAGCGCGGTCAGCAGCACCACATTGGCGAGCAGCACCAGATCGGCGACCACGCCGAAGGCCTTGTAGTAGAGCGCCATGAACAGAAACACGCCCGCCATCCCGACGATCAGTGCCGTCACGCCCTCCTGGATATTCTTGGCGCCGAGCGTCGGGCCCACGGCGCGCTCTTCGACCTCGTAGATGACGGTGGCGAGCGAGCCGGAGCGCAGCAGCAGCGCCAGCTCGCGCGCCTCGCCGGCCTGCAGTCCGGTGATCTGGAAGCTGTTGCTGAAGATGCCGCGGATGGTGGCATCGTTGATGACCTCCTCGTCGGTCAGCTCGCGCGACACCTTCTTGCCGTCGACCTCGCTGGTCTCGCGGCGCTTCTCGATGAGCACCACCGCCATACGCTTGTTGAGGTTGGCACGCGTGGTTTTCAGCATGTTCTCGCCGGCGCGCGCATCGAGTCTGATGTTGACCGCCGGCCCCTCCTGCGACTGGCCGCTGGTGGCATTGGTCAGCTGATCACCCGTGGCGATCACCTCGCGCTTCAGCAGCACCGGGCGCCCGAAGCGCGTGTGCGTGTAGAGCTTGGAGCCGAGCGGCACGTGACCGGTCTGCATCGCCTCGAAAGCGTTGTTCTGCATGTCCTCGAGGCGGAACTCGAGCGTCGCGACGCGGCCGAGGATGTTCTTGACCTCCGCCGAGTTCTGCACGCCGGGCAGCTGCACATTGATGCGGTCGATCCCCTGGCGCTGCACGATGGGCTCCGACACGCCGAGCTCGTTGACGCGGTTGCGCAGCGTCGTGATGTTCTGCTGGATGGCGTAGTCCTGGCGCTCGCGGATCTGCGCGGTGGTCATGACGCCGGTGATGGCCGAGCCACTGGCGAGGCTCGCGCTGCTGATCGACAGCCCCTGCAGTGGCGTGGCGAGCGCGTTGCGCGCGGCGGTGACGTCCGCCTCCGGGGGCAGGACGATGCGTATCGCGTTGGACTTGTCGCTCCCCACCGCGACCGTGGTGACGTCCTTCAAGGGGATATTGGCGGCGGCGAGCGCGCGGCGCGCATCCTGGGCATAGCCCTCGAGCGCGCCATTGACCGCAGCGTTCACATCCACCTGGTAGAGCAGATACAGCCCGCCGCGCAGGTCGAGCCCCAGGGGCATGGGGCGCAGACCGAGCGCGCGCAGGAACGCCGGCGTGCGTGGCGCGTTCGACAGCGCGGTGATGTAGGTACCCTTGTACTGCTCATCCACGGCGTCGCGCGCCGCCAGCTGGTCGGGCACGTTGGCAAAGGGCACCATCAGCCGCCCGTTGTCGACGTAGCTGTTGCGGAAATGGATGCTGTGCTGGGTGAGGAACTGCTCCAGCGAGCGCGCCGACTCCGGGCTGATGGCGCCGTGGTCCTTACGCGCCACCTGCAGCGCCGGATCCTCGCCGAAGAAGTTGGGCAGTGCGAACAGCAGCGCGAGCACCAGCACCACCGCCACCAGGATGTACTTCCAGCGCGCGTACTCGAGCATCTCAGGCGCTCTTGAGAGTGCCCTTGGGCATCAGCTGCGTGACCTGCGCCTTCTGCACCTTGACGCGCACACCGTCGGCAACCTCCAGCGTCACGAAGGTGTCGCCGACCTCGGTGACCTTGCCGAGGATGCCGCCGCTGGTGACGACTTCATCTCCGCTCGCCAGCTTGGAGATCAGCGCCTGATGCTCCTTGGTGCGTTTCTGTTGGGGGCGGATGAGCATGAAGTAGAACAGCAGGATGAACGCCGCCATCATCAGGATGAACTGCAACTGTCCGCCGGGGGCGGCAGCGCCGGGGCCGGCCTGCGCCCAGGCATCCGAAATCAAACCATTCATGTGTGCGGTCCGGGAGGCGAAAAGGGCGGCATTATGCCACAGCATGGTCCGGACGCCGGGCCGCGAGGAATTGCTGCGACCAGGCGCTAAGCTCCCCGCGGCCGATGGCCGCACGCAGCGCGCGCATCAGCCCGATATAGAAGTGCAGGTTGTGGATGGTGTTCAGCCGCGAGCCGAGGATCTCGTTGCAGCGGTCCAGGTGGCGCAGGTAGGCGCGGCTGTAGTGCCGGCAGGTATAACATTCGCAGCCCGCATCGATGGGGGCGGTGTCCCTGGCGTGGGCGCTGTTGCGGATGTTGATGACCCCGCTGGAGGTAAACAGGTGGCCGTTGCGGGCATGGCGCGTGGGCATGACGCAGTCAAACAGGTCGATGCCGCGCAGCACCGCCGCCACGATGTCCTCGGGGCGCCCTACTCCCATCAGATAGCGCGGGCGGTCAGCGGGCATGTGCGGCACCAGCGCTTCCAGCACCGCGAGCCGCTCTTCCTCGGACTCGCCGACCGCCAGCCCCCCGAGGGCGAGTCCCGGCCAGTCGAGCCGCAGTAGCGTCTCGAGGGACGCCAGGCGCAACGGCAGGTACATACCGCCCTGCACGATGCCGAACAGCCCGCCCGGTGGGGGGGCCGCCGCATCACCGTAGTAGTGCGCGTGGCTGCGCGCCGCCCAGCGCATCGAGCGCTCCATGGAGGCGCGCGCCTCGGCCTCGGTGGCCGGATGCTCGGTGCAGTCATCGAGCGCCATGGCGATGTCCGAGCGCAGCGCCCGCTGCACGTCCATCGAGACCTCCGGCGTCAGTTGCACTTCGGCGCCGTCGACCGGGGAGCGGAAGCGCACGCCCTGCTCGTCGATGCGGCGCAGGCTCTTGAGGCTGAACACCTGGAAGCCGCCGGAGTCGGTGAGGATCGGGTGCTGCCAGTGCATGAAGCGATGCAGCCCGCCGTGCGCTGCGATGATCGCGGGTCCGGGACGCAGCATGAGGTGGAAGGTGTTGCCGAGGATGATCTGGGCACCGAGTCCTTCCAGCTCCTCCGGCGTCATGGCCTTCACCGTGCCGTAGGTGCCGACGGGCATGAAAGCCGGGGTCTCGACCAACCCGTGCGCGGTGGCGAGCCGCCCGCAGCGCGCGGCGCCGTCCTGCGCCTGCACGGTGAAGGCCGGCCTCACGCCGCCCTCCGCGTGATCAGCATGGCATCCCCGTAGCTGAAGAAGCGGTAGCGTCGCCGCACCGCGTGAGCGTAGGCCTCGAGCACCAGCGGCTGACCGGCGAACGCACATACCAGCATCAGCAGGCTGGACTCGGGCAGGTGGAAGTTGGTGAGCAGCGCATCGCACACCCGGAACCGGAACCCCGGGGTGATGAACAGCCGCGTCTCTCCGGTCCACGGCGCCGGCACCGCAGCGCTGCCCTCGGGGGCCGCCAGCGCCGCGGATTCCAGGGCGCGCACCACGGTGGTACCGACAGCGACCACGCGCGCACCGCGCTGCCGCGCGGCGGCGATCGCAGCGCACGCGGCCGGGCCCACCGCCGCCACCTCGGCATGCAGCGTGTTGGCGGCGAGCTCATCGGCGCGCAACGGCTGGAAAGTGCCCGCGGCCACGTGCAGCGTGACCAGCGTCTGCTGCACTCCACGCGCGCCGAGACCGCGCATGAGCGCCGCGTCAAAGTGCAGGCTCGCGGTCGGAGCGGCGACCGCGCCGGGCTGATGCGCGAAGATGCTCTGATAGCGGTCACGATCCGCGGCGGCCGGCGGCCGGCGGATATAGGGCGGCAGCGCCACCGCGCCGAAGCGCTCGAAGAAAGCGAGCGCCGGCTGCGGCAGGCCAATGCGCCACAGGTCGCCCTCGCGTGCGAGCATGCGCACGCCGCCGCCGGCGGTAGATACCTCCAGTCCGGCGCGGATGGGCTTGGAGGCCGATACCTGCGCCAGTGCCTCGCATCCGGGCAGGGCCCGCTCGAGCAGGATCTCCACGCGCCCGCCCGAGGGCTTGCTGCCGATGAGCCGCGCGGCCACCACGCGAGTGTCGTTGAGCACCAGCAGATCGCCGCTCGCGAGGTACGCAGGCAGCTCACGCACCCGGCGGTCCTCGAGAGTGCCGCTGGCCGGATCGACCACCAGCATGCGACCGGCCGAGCGCTCAGGCGGCGGCGCCTGGGCAATCAGCTCGGCGGGCAGTTGGTAGGCGAAGTCCTGGCGGCGCACGCGCGCATGTTACACGCGTGCGCCACCGGGGCCGCAGCAGCTGCCTTCAGGCTGCGTCGGCGCCGAAGATGACGAGCTTGCGCTGCGGCGTCTGCGGCAGCGGACCTGCGTGGTGCATCATTTCTCGTTGTGGGGAACCGCGCTCGGGCAGCGTGGCCTCGATCTGTTGCGTCTTGTGCTGCCTGAGGATGCGCAGCGTGATCCTCTCCCCCGGCTGGTAGGAAGCAAGGATCCGCGTCGCGTGCGAGCCGCTGCGCGGCTGACGTCCGTCGATATCGAGGATCACGTCACCGTCTTCCAGCTTGAGTGCCCCATCCTCCGGGGCGCGCACCACCAGCACACCCTTTTCACTGCCGAAGTAGCTGCCCAGCCGCGGACTGAGCGTCACGAGCTCCATGTCCATCAGCGGCCGGTGGAACATGAAGGGCTGCACTTCCGGCAGGGTGCTGAAGTCGAAGTCGAAAACCGGACTGCCGCGCGCGACGAGTGTGAACTCCTGCGGCTTGCCCTCGCGCAGCACGCGCACGCTCACCCGACTGTCGGGTTTGACCTCGTGCATGAGGCGCATGACCTGACGCGCAGGCTCGGCGCCGCTGATCGCAGTGCCGTTGACGGCGACGATCACATCGCCGGCGCGGATACCGGCCTCGGCCGCCGGGCCACCGGGGGATACCTCGCGCACGCGCGCCCCGCTCGCAGCCGACTCCAACTGCACGCCGATGAGCGCGCGCCCCGGCTCGAACAAGGGTGCGACGCGCACCATGGCCGTGTCACTGAGCTGCGTGGACAGGCGTGCTACCTCGTTGGCCGCCTGCTCAAGCTTGCGCCGTGCCGCTGCGAGCTGCGCATCGAGATCGGCGCTGTCCGGCGCCGCCGCGGGGGCCGCCGGCGCGGGTGCGGCGGGTGGTGCGGGCGGGGCGGCGTCGGCCGCTGGCAGTGCCGGGGCGGCCAGCACCGCGCTGACGAACAGGGCGAGGGCCGGGCGGGACTTCAGGGATGTCAGATTCACGGATTGCTCTCCTGTGGAATTTCAACGCGTGGCATCGGCGAGGGTTTCGGCGTAGCGCACCTGCACCAGTGCCCCTACCAGCCGCAGTCGCTCCTGCTGCAGATCGGACAGGCGCGCCGGCTGGGTCTGCTCGGCGCGCGCCGCACTCAGCAGGTCATCGACCTGCGCGATGCGATCCTCCAGTCCCGTCACCGCCGCGCGCGTGCCGACGCGCACCAGCGCCGGGTCGCTCGGCAGCGCGGCGAGCCAGTTCTCCATGGCGTCCGCACGCGCGGCAGCAGTCGCCTCCACGGCCGCCACTGCGGGGGTGCTGTCGGCAAGCTGCGCTACGCCCTCGTTGCGTGGACCGGTAACGCGCATGTACAGCGCGGCACTCGCCACGACGATCAACGCCACCGCGGCGGCGAGCGCCTGCACCCCACGGGCGGTCTGGCGCGCGCGTGCCTGGGCGCGGCGCTCGAACTCGCGAAAGTCGTAGGGGCGGGCCGCGGCGTCGGGCAATTCGCGCAACGCCCGACCGAGCGCGCGCTCCGGCTCTAGATCATGGTGCATGACGGGCGGTTCTCCTGAGGCTCAAACCAGGCGCGCAGGCGCGCGTGCGCACGCGCCAGCTGCGACTTGGAAAAACTCACTGAGCGGCCAAACTCGTGCGCGATCTCCTGGTGCGAGTAGCCCTCCACTTCGTACATCCACACCACCGCGCGCGCCGTCGCCGGCAGCGCGGCCAGCGCCCGCTCCAGGTCGATCGCTTCCCCGTGATAACCCGGCGTGACCAGCGCCGCGGCGGGGCTGCCCGCGACCGGCTCCTCGCTCGCGAGGCTGAGACGCGCGCGTCGCCACGGCGAGCGCAGGTACATCAGGCAGCGCGACACCGCGATCTGGCGCAACCAGGCGCCGAGGGGTGCCTCGCGGCGAAACTGCGGCAGGCGCTCGAACAGGGTCATCATGGTGTCCTGGAACAGGTCCTCAGCCAGCGCGTGCTGGCCGACCAGGCGGCGGATGAGGCTGAGCGTGGGGCCGGCGGTGGCGGTGTAGATCGCCTCCCGTGCCCGCCGCTCCCCCGCGCACGCCCGCAACAGCAGCTCGTCCGGTACGTCGATTTCCGCCAGTCGGCTCACGATCCCCTTAGATGCCCGAGGCCGGCAAAAGGTCGCACGCCCACGGGCATTTCCGTACCGCTCGGGGCTGCGCGCCCCTTATACTGGCCACCCACTCGGAGCCCGAGTGGCGGAATTGGTAGACGCAGCGGACTCAGAATGATTTGAGCCCCCGCGGAGAAATCCCCGGGGTGCAACCCGTCAAACTCGGTGAAGGCCCTGGAGGGTTCGCCTCTCGAGCTCACGCCGAGCCAAGCCCGCGCAAGCGCGCGGGAAGGTGTAGAGAGCAGACGGCGGGCACCTACAGCCTACAGGGCCACGGTGAAGGCGTGCTCCAGACCACGAACTGCCTTGCAGGCGGGCGGCGAAAGCCGAAGTGGCCGGAAAATCCGCCGCCCTTAAAAGCGTGTCGGTTCGACTCCGACCTCGGGCACCACGACTCCATCCATGACCCGGCCGCATCGGATCGGGCCTGGTGAGGGGCTGCGAACGCACGGGTCATGACGATAGCTTCCGAAATCCAGACGCTGGCGCGACGCATCGCCGCCAAGATCGTGAGTGACTATCCGCCGCCGCCCTTGGCGTTCACCGCGGAGCTTCTGCAGGAGGTGGATAGCGCCGCAATGCCGGGAACCGAGGCGGGCGAATGGTCAGCCCTCGCGGCCGAGATACGCAGCGCACTCAGCGCCCACGGAGCCGATCAGTTCCTGCGGCTACCGCCCATAGCAAAGACCGTACACCCGCGCATCCGCAGTCCCGGGAGACGGTACGTAAGCTATTTGTTTGGGTCGGAGCGCTTTTCCCCGCGATTGCAACAAGCCCTGACAGAGTCTCCGGTCGGTAAGCCGCTCCTGAGCCCGTACTACCCGCTCAGCAGCCCGCTGCTCGTCCAGCACGGTTACCACCTCGTGAGATTGCTGGAAGCGACGGACTTTGATCTGTCACAGGTCCGGCTGGTCGTTGAGTTTGGCGCCGGGTATGGCGGGTTCTTCCGCCTGTTGCGCAACCTCGGCTACCGCGACCGCTATGTAATCTGCGACCTGCCCGTGATGCGTGCCTTGCAACGCTTCTACCTGCGCAACCTGTTCCCGGCGGAGCCGGATGCGGGGCCCCCGCACAATCTGCACTGGGTGTCCGGAAGCGTACCTGATGCACTGACCCGAGAAACCTCGGAACGCGCTCCGTCGCTGTTCGTGGCCACCTGGTCACTGAGCGAAACGCCGCCGGCGGTTCGGGATGCAGTCGCCCCAGCCCTGGGGGGATTTTCCTACATCCTGTGCGCTTATCAGCGTGCGTTCGGCGGTTGCGACAACGTGAGCTACTTCAGATCGCTGGAAGCAAGCATGCCGCAATTCGTGTGGCAACACGCTGAGTGCCCGGTCTACCGGAACAACTTCTACTTGATCGGGCAAAACCGGGCCAGGACCTGATCTCCCCTCGCATACCCTGACCGGATCTGCCGGTCCAGAGGCTGCCGTTGTGAAATAGTGCTGCGCGCCTCAGGCGCGCTCGATGCGCGCGGCGTAGCAACCCGGTTTGGCGTTGTGCACGTGCAGGTACGCGACCGTCGGGTCGGCGAACAGTCGCTCGATCACCGCGGCGAGTCCCGCGCCCTCGACGACATCCGCATCCAGCAGCTCGCCAGTGGCGCTGAACGCGCGCAGTGACAGCAGGCGGCGGCGCAGTACCTCCGGTACCTCGTTCACCGCCAGCTGCGCATCCTGCGCGTGCTCGCGCACGTAGATGGCGTAGCGCGAGCGATACGGACCCGGCGCACTGTGGTGCTCGTAGTTCACCAGCAGCAGCGTCTCGCCCGGCTGCGCGTCGATGAGACTCACGCGGCAGGGGAAACCGGGATGGCGGTCGGCGGTGAGCCGGCGCGCGCCGTGCGCCGCCAGCTGTGCATCCGTCATGCCCATGAGTGAGGAGAATTCCTCAGCCCGCAGACCCGTGATCCGAAAGCTCATGTCACACCCCGCGCCCGTTTCACACCGTTGGCCGGTAGTGTGCGCACGGCGCCGCGTTGCCGCATTCCGTTTCTTGCTCGGCGTCGACAAGCTGCGGCCCCGTCCGTATCCTCGGTGCACATCATGAAGTTCTGTCAGCAATGCGCCGCACCGCTGCAGCTGCGCGTCCCGGAGGGTGACCACCGCGAGCGCTACGTATGCGCGGCCTGCGGCACCATCCACTACCAGAACCCGAAACTGGTGGCCGGCTGCGTGCCCGAGCACGACGGCAGGATCCTGTTGTGCCGTCGCGCGATCGAGCCACGCCGCGGTTACTGGACCGTGCCGGCGGGGTTCATGGAGAACGGCGAGACGTTGCAGGAAGCGGCGGCGCGCGAATCCCAGGAGGAGGCGCTCGCCGAGGTGGCGATCGGCTCGCTGCTGTCGGTGGTGCACGTGCTGCACGCCGAGCAGGTGCACGTGTTTTTCCGCGCGCGCCTGGCCGAGCCGCACTTCGGGGTGGGCCCCGAGAGCCTCGAGGTCAAGTTGGTGTATCCCGCCGAGATTCCGTGGCCGGACATCGCCTTCCCCAGCACCGATTTCACGCTGCGCCGCTACCTCGAGGACCGCGCCGCGGGGCGCGAGGAACATCACTTCACCACGGTCGACCGGCGCCTGCGCGAGCCGCGTACCGGCTGACTCACGCGCGCCGCGCCGCCCGTGGCACAATATTCGGGTTGCGCCGCGCCTGGGAAATCGAATGACTTTCGTCGTCACCGAAAACTGCATCAAGTGCAAGTACATGGACTGCGTCGAGGTATGCCCTGTCGACTGCTTCCATGAGGGACCGAACTTCCTCACCATCGATCCGGAGGAATGCATCGACTGCACGCTGTGCGAGCCGGAGTGCCCGGTGGAGGCGATCTTCTCGGAAGAGGAGCTGCCGGCCGGCCAGGAGCATTTCAAGCAGCTCAACGCGGAGCTGGCCAAGCAGTGGCCGGTGATCACCGAGAAGAAGGATGCACCCCCCGACGCCAAGGAATGGGAAGGCAAGCCCGACAAGCTCAAGTTGCTGGAACGCTGAGCGGGCGCGCGCCCGCGCGCGCTGTTACTTGATGTCCTGCAGGTGCTTCACCAGCACGTCCGGCGGAATGTAGCCGTCCAGCATCTCGCCATCCGACATGATGATGGCCGGGGTGCCCTCGATCGCGAAGTCCTTGCCGAGCGCGTAGGTGCGCGCCACCGGATTGTTGGCGCACGGCTTGGTCTTCAGCTCCTGCCCGAGCTTGGCGCGCGTGAGCGCGTCGTTGCGGTCTGCGGAACACCACACCTGCTCGGCCTTGGTCCAGGAGGAGGTGTTGGGGCCTGAGCGCGGGAAGAACAGGTAGCGCACGCGCACACCGAGGCGGTTGTACTCGGCGATCTGACTGTGGAGCTTGCGGCAGAACGGACAGTCGACGTCCGTGAACACCGTGACCGTGTACTTCGGATTCGGCGGCCCGAACACCAGCATCTCGCTCTCGGGGAGCGCCGCGATCGCCTTGACGCGCAGCTCGCGGCGGCGGTGCTCGGTGAGGTTGTCGTCCTTGGCGAGGTCGTACAGATCCCCGGTGAGCGCGAACTTGCCGTCGGCGGTGACATAGGCGACGTCCATGCCGCGTGTGAGCTCGTACAAGCCAGGCACCGGCGAGGGACGCAGATCCTCCACACGCACCCCGGGAATGTGGCTGGCGATCTCCGCCCGCAGGTCCGCATTCGGTGCCGCCGCCGGTGCCGCGGCGGGGGGCGCTGCCGGCGGGGGCGGTTGCGCGGGGAGCATGCTCCAGGCAACCGCGGCGCCGAGCGCGAGCAGCAACATCAACTTCTTGCCAACCATCGGTGCCGCCACTTTCCGGTGAAGGGGGAATTGGACCGCCGCGGGCGGGGAAGGTTCGGCTATCACGCCGCCGCGTAGCGGCAGTCTAGCACGCCGGGGCACGTTCCCTGCCGGACCTCGAGGGCAGCAGCCGTCTCAGCCGCGCGGGTGATGCTGCGCGTGCAGCTCTTTGAGGCGCTCGCGCGCGACGTGAGTGTAGATCTGAGTGGTCGACAGGTCGCTGTGCCCGAGCAGCATCTGCACCACGCGCAGATCCGCGCCGTGATTGAGCAGGTGCGTGGCGAAGGCGTGGCGCAGCGTATGCGGGGAGAGTTCCTTGGCGATGCCGGCCTTGCGCGCGTAGCGCTTGATGATGTGCCAGAACGCCTGGCGCGTCATGCGATCTCCGCGCCGCGTCGGGAACAGATAGTCCGTCTGCCGCTCGAGCAGGATCTCCCCGCGCGCGCTGCGCGAGAAATCCTTCAGCGCCCGCATGGCCTCCTCGCCGAGCGGGATGAGCCGCTCGCGGTCGCCCTTGCCGAGGATGCGGATGACGCCCTGATTGAGGTTGACCTGGCCGTGGCGCAGGTTGACCAGCTCCGATACCCGCAGCCCGGTCGCGTACAGCACCTCAAGCATGGTGCGGTCGCGGTTGCCGAGCGGATCACTCACCACCGGGGCCGACAGCAGCGCCTCGACCTCCTCCTCGGTGAGCGAGCGCGGCAGCGAGCGGCCGATCTTCGGCATGGCGATCTGCGCGGTGGGGTCTTCGCGGATCACACCCTCGCGCATGAAATAGCGAAAGAAGCGCCGGAAGCTCGACAGCTGGCGCGCCGTGGAGCGCGGCCGGGCCCCGGCGCGCACGCGCCAGGCGATGAAGTCCTGCAGGTCCGCGCGCGAGGTGCGCATGATGGGCACGTTGCGCTCGGCCAGCCAGCGCGCCAGCGCGGTCAGGTCGGCGCGGTAGGCGGCAAGTGTATTGGGCGAGAGGCCCCGCTCCATCCACACCGCGTCCAGAAAGCGGGAAACCGCAGGATCTGCGGAATCGGCGTTTCCGGTCATGGAGATCGCGGTATTGGACAAGTCATGGTCTCGCTGGAAAGTTGAGATTAACGTCCGCACACGCGCGGCTGTGTACAGACTCGGGCTTCGCGGTAATGTGCTGACCCCAGTATGGTGAGCGCGAGGTCGCGATCGACGTGATGACCTTCACATCTGTATTCCGGCATTAACATAAAGAGAACCAGTTCACATCCCTTATGAGCGGAACGTCACCTTGAAGCTGCGCGCGCTGGTGCTTGTGCCGCTGCGCCTGCTGTACGGGCTGTGGATGGCGGTGGCGTTCCTCGCGGTGGGACTGACGGCGCTGCTGCTGGTGGTCGTGCTCCCTGATCTCAGGCGGCGACGAGCCGCGGCGCGCGCCGCGGCCGCTGCGTTCCTGCGCCTTGCGGGCATGCCGCTGACGGTGCGCGGCACGGAACGGCTCCCGCCCGGCCAGTGCGTCGTGGTCTGCAATCATGCCAGCTACCTCGACGGCATCGTGCTCACCGCGGCGCTACCGGCGCGCTTCGGCTTCGTGATCAAGCGCGAGATGGCCGCAGTGCCGCTGGCGGGAACCGCGCTGCGGCGCCTGGGGTCGGAGTTCGTCGAGCGCTTCAACCGCCACCGCGGGGCCTCCGATGCGCGCCGGGTGCTGCGCAACGCCGATCAGGGGCATTCGCTGGTGTTCTTCCCCGAGGGCACCTTCACCCGCCGGCCGGGCCTTTTGAAGTTTCACACCGGGGCGTTCGCGGCCGCGACCCGCGCCGGCTGCCCGCTGCTGCCGGCGGTGGTGCGCGGCACCCGCCGTGTCCTGCCGCCCACGGGTGGGCTGCCGCGGCCCGGGCCGATCGAGTTGGAGATCCTGCCGGCGCTCAGCGCCGGGCCGGGAGCGCCCGAGCACGCGGCCGCGCAGCTGCGCGAGCGGGCCCGAGCGGCGATGCTCGGGGCGCTCGGCGAGCCGGACCTCACATGTTGCGACGATACTGCCCGCCCACCTGGTATAGCGCGCGCGAGATCTGCCCGAGCGAGCAGACCTTGACGCTCTCCATGAGCTCGGCGAATACGTTGGCGCCACCGGCGGCGGTGCGCTGCAGGCGTGCCAGGGCCTCGGGCGCGCCCTGCGCATTGCGCGCCTGGAAGGCGCGCACCGCGGCGACCTGATCCTGCTTCTCTTCCTCGCTGGAGCGGATGAGGTGCGCCTCCTTGTGCTCCGCCTCGCCGTCGCCGCCGGAGAGGAAGGTGTTGACCCCCACGATCGGCAGCGAGCCATCGTGCTTCTTGGTCTCGTAGTAGAGCGACTCTTCCTGGATCTTGCCGCGCTGGTACATGGTCTCCATCGCCCCCAGTACCCCGCCGCGCTCGGACAGCGCCTCGAACTCGCGGTACACCGCCTCCTCGACCATGTCGGTCAGGTAGTCGATGGCGAAGGAGCCCTGCCAGGGGTTCTGGATCTTATTGAGGCCCAGCTCGCGGTTGATGATGAGCTGGATGGCGACCGCGCGGCGCACGCTCTCCTCGGTGGGCGTGGTGAGCGCTTCGTCGTAGGCGTTGGTGTGCAGGCTGTTGCAGTTGTCGAACAGCGCGTACAGCGCCTGCAGCGTAGTGCGGATGTCGTTGAAGGAGATCTCGCGGGCGTGCAGGCTGCGCCCCGAGGTCTGCACGTGATACTTCAGCATCTGACTGCGCGCGGAGGCGTGGTAGCGCTCGCGCATGGCGCGCGCCCAGATGCGCCGCGCCACACGCCCGATGACCACGTATTCCGGATCCATGCCGTTGGAGAAGAAGAACGACAGATTCGGGGCGAAGTCATCGATCTTCATGCCCCGCGCCAGGTAGTACTCGGCGATGGTGAAGCCATTGGCGAGCGTGAACGCCAGCTGCGAGATCGGGTTGGCGCCGGCTTCGGCGATGTGGTAGCCGGAGATGGACACCGAGTAGAAGTTGCGCACCCGTTCAACGATGAAGTACTGCTGCACGTCGCCCATCATGCGCAGCGCGAATTCGGTCGAGAAGATGCAGGTGTTCTGCGCCTGATCCTCCTTGAGGATGTCGGCTTGCACCGTGCCGCGCACCGCCTGCAGCGCTGCGGTTCGGATGCGCTCGTACACCTCGCGCTCGAGCAGCTGGTCCCCGGTCACTCCGAGCAGCGCGAGCCCGGAGCCGTCATGGTGCGGCGGCAGCGGGCCCTTGTAGGCGGGCGGCGCCACACCGCGCGCCGTGCTCGCCGCATGCAGCGCCGCGATCTTCGGCTGCGCCGCGCTCCAGTGCCCCTCGGCCTTTAGGTAGCGCTCCACCTGCTGATCGACGGCAGTGTTCATGAACATCGCGAGCAGCATGGGCGCCGGCCCGTTGATGGTCATGGAGACCGAGGTGGCCGGATCGCACAAGTCGAAGCCCGAGTACAGCTTCTTCATGTCATCGAGCGTGGCGATCGAGACCCCGGAGTTGCCGGTGCGCCCGTAGACATCCGGGCGCGTGTCCGGGTCCTCGCCGTAGAGCGTGGTCGAGTCGAAGGCGGTCGAGAGGCGCGGGCCGTGGCCATGCGCGAGGTAGTGGAAGCGCCGGTTGGTGCGCTCCGGTCCCCCCTCGCCGGCGAACATGCGGGTGGGATCCTCCTCCTCGCGGCGATAGGGATAGACGCCGCCGGTGTAGGGGTAGGACCCTGGCAGATTCTCGGTGAGCAGAAAGTGCAGCAGCTCGCCCCAGCCGCGGAAACGCGGCAACGCGAGCTTGGGTACCTGGGAGCGCGACAGGGTTTCGGTGTAGTTCTCGCCCTTCACCAGCCGGTCGCGCACCTTGTAGGAATAGTATTCGTCGGTGGCCGAGCGCACCCGCGCAGGCCACGCCTTGAGCTCCGCCACCGCCTCGGCGCCGATCTCCTCCAGGGCCGCGTTGTAGGCGCCGCGCAGCGAGCGCCGCGTGGGGTCCGCCGAGCCTTCCGCGAGCGTCTCCTCGGGGTAAGGGGCGAGCGGTGCGGGCAGCGGCGCATCCTTCAGTCCCTTGAGCGACTCGTACAGGCCGAAGGCGCGGCGCGCCGCCTCCACCTGCGCCTCGATGCGCGCGCGGGTGCCGCGCCCGGACTGCGCGATCTCCGCCAGGTAGCGGGTGCGGCTGCCCGGGATGAGCGGCGCGCGCGATGTAAGCTCGGTGGGCCCCGGGTCGGCGAGCGACCAGGAGGCGCTGCCGATGTGCTTGGCCGCCAGCGCCGCACACACCGCCGCAAACAGGCGGTTGACGCCCGGGTCGTTGAAGCGGCTGGCGATGGTCGGGTAGACCGGCAGCTGCTCATCCGGCAGGCGCGCGCGCTCGGGGTGGTTGCGCCGCCATTGCTTGCGCACATCGCGCAGGCTGTCCTCGGCACCGCGCTTCTCGCTCTTGTTGAGCACCACGAAGTCGGCGTAGTCCAGCATGTCGATCTTCTCAAGCTGGCTGGCCGCGCCATATTCGCTGGTCATCACGTACAGCGTCAGGTCCGCGAGGTCCACGATCTCGCTGTCCGACTGGCCGATGCCCGCCGTCTCCACGATCACGAGGTCGAAGCCGGCCGCCTTGTACAGCTCGATCACTTCCCTGAGCACCGCCGCGGTCGCCCGGTGGGCACGACGCGTGGCGAGCGAGCGCATGAAGATGTGGTCCGCCGCCAGGCTGTTCATGCGGATACGGTCCCCGAGCAGCGCGCCGCCGCTGCGCCGGCGCGTCGGGTCCATCGCCACCACCGCGACCTGCGCCTCGGGAAAGTGCCGCACCAGGCGCGCGAGCAGCTCATCGGTGAGACTCGACTTGCCCGCCCCGCCGGTGCCGGTGATGCCGATGACCGGCACCTTGCGCTGGCTGCGGACGATGGCACGGCGGATCTGTTCCGCCTGCCCCTCCGAGGCCTCGGCTGCGGCGCCGCCCTCGAGCACGGTGATGGTGCGCGCGATCAGGCCGTGGTCGCGGGCGTTGAGCGGCCGGAACTCGTACGCGGGTTTGGGCACCGCGCCGACGCGCGCGAACACATCATCGATCATGCCCGCGAGCCCCATGCGGCGGCCGTCCTCGGGTGTGTAGATCTTCTCGACCCCGTGACGCTCCAGGGCCGCGATCTCATCGGGTGCGATGGTGCCCCCGCCGCCGACCACCACGCGCACGTGGCCGTAGCCGCGCTCGCGCAGCATATCGACCATGTAGGTGAAATATTCGTTGTGGCCGCCCTGGTAGGAGCTGACCGCGATGGCGTCCGCGTCCTCATCGATCGCGGCGCGCACGATGTCGGCGACGCTACGGTTGTGGCCGAGGTGTACCACCTCGGCACCGCGCGCCTGCAGCAGGCGCCGGATCATGTTGATGGCGGCGTCGTGGCCGTCGAACAAAGAGGCGGCGGATACGAAGCGCAGCGGCACCCGGGCGAGTGCCTGCTCGCTGCTGCGCGCCGCGGCGCTACCCTTGAGACCGGCGTTCATCTGACCTGCCTTCCCGCGCCACGGGCAGCGTGTCGACGGGCGGGCTTGCCCCGTCTATTTACCCGTGAGTAAGATACCTACCCAATAGTATGATTGAGCCTGCGGCGCACGGTCAACGCTCGCCCGTGAGCGCCCGGAGCCGCCGCAGTACGCCGCTATAATGAACCGATGAACAGCCGCCGTTCCAGCCCGGCCGTGGGCCGGGTAGCCGCCCCGAGCGTCTCGCCCTGGCGGGCGAGCCGCGAACGCCTGCGCGACCGCGAGCTCAAACGCGAGGCGGTGATACGCGCCGCGGCGCGGGAGTTCAACCGCAAGGGCTACCACAACACCTCCCTCGACGACATCGCCGCCCGGCTCGAGGTGACCAAGCCCACCGTGTACTACTACGTCACGAACAAGGAGCAGCTGCTGTTCGAGTGTTTCGTGGCGGGAGTGGAGCAGATCCGCGCCGCCTTCCGCGAGGCGCGGCGTCTGCACATCCCGGCCCGCGAGCGGCTGAAGGCAGTGCTGCGGCAGTACGGGGAGGCGGTGGCCTCCGAGTTCGGCTGGTGCATGGTGCGGGCCGAGGACCAGGACCTCTCCCCCGCCATGAGCCGTCACATCAAGCAGCTCAAGTCCGAGATCGACCACGGCATCCGTCGCCTGATCCGCGAGGGCATCCAGGATGGGTCGATCGAGCTATGCGATGCGAAAATGACCGCTTTTGCCCTCGCCGGTGCCCTCAACTGGATTGCGCACTGGTATCGTGAGGACCAGTCCATGACGGGTGCCCAGATCGCCGAAGCGTTCGTCACCATATTCGAGGGAGGCCTGCGCCCGCGCGGCAGCGCCTCCGCCTTAGGCGCCCGCGCCCGCACGCGCCGGGCCCGGGACCCACTGGCGCGCTAAGCAACGAGGCTTCACATGTCCGCCACAGACGTCGTCATCCTCTCCGCCAGGCGCACCCCGATCGGGGCGTTCCTCGGCGTGCTCTCCCCGCTGACCGCCGTGCAGCTGGGAAGCGCTGCGGTCAAGGCTGCGGTTGAGTCTGCCGGCATCGGCGCTGCCGATATCCAGGAAGTCATCATGGGATGCGTGCTGCCGGCCGGCCTCGGCCAGGCCCCGGCCCGCCAGGCGGCACTCGGCGCCGGGGTGCCGATCACCGTTCCGGCCACGACGGTCAACAAGATGTGCGGCTCGGGACTGAAGGCGGTGATGCTGGCCGCCGACCAGATCCGCTCCGGCACCGCGCAGATCGTGCTCGCGGGCGGGCTGGAGTCGATGAGCAACGCGCCGTACCTGCTGCCAAAAGCGCGCACTGGCTACCGCATGGGCTCCGGAGAGATCATCGATCACATGATGAGGGACGGCCTGCAGAGCCCGTTCGACAACAAGTCGATGGGCTGCTTCGCCGACTCGACCGCCAGCCGCTACAACTTCACCCGCGCGCAGCAGGACGCCTTCGCCACTGAATCGGTGCGGCGCGCCATGGCGGCGCTCGAGGCCGGGGAGTTCGACGGCGAGGTGACCCCGGTGACCGTGAAGGGCCGCAAGGGCGAGACCGTGATTGCGCGCGATGAAACCCCGGGCACCTGCGATGTCAGCAAGATCCCGACGATGAAGCCGGCCTTCAACAAGGACGGCACGGTCACCGCCGCCAGCTCCTCCTCGATCTCCGACGGTGCCGCGGCGCTGGTGTTGACCGACGCCGGCAGCGCCACCAAGCGCGGCCTGAAGCCGCTGGCGCGGGTGCTCGCCTACGCAAGTCACGCCCAGGAGCCGGAGTGGTTCACGACCGCGCCGGTGGGCGCGATCCGCAAGGTGCTGACGCAGCTGGGCTGGAAGCCGCACGATGCGGACCTGTACGAAATCAACGAAGCCTTCGCAGTGGTGACCATGGCCGCGATGCGCGACATCGACATCGATCCGGCGCGCGTCAACATCCACGGCGGCGCCTGCGCCCTCGGGCACCCGATCGGGGCCACTGGGGCGCGCATCCTGACGACGCTGCTGCACGCGCTGCGGCGCCGCGGCGGCAAGCGCGGCATCGCCTCTCTATGCATCGGCGGCGGGGAAGCGGTGGCGCTCGCGGTGGAGCTCATCTAGCCGCGGCGCCTGCGGCCGGCGGGGAGTTACATGAAAATCCAGGACGCGCGTGCGGTGGTCACGGGCGGGGCCTCCGGTCTCGGCCATGCGGTCGCCCGCCACATTGCCGAGCGCGGCGGCAAGGTCGTGATTCTCGATGTGCAGGAGGGACCGGGGCGTGCGGCCGCCGCCGCTCTCGGGGCCAATGCCAGCTTCACCCGCTGTGACGTCACCTCCGAGGCGGAAGTGAACGCCGCCATGGCCGCCGCGCAGGCCTACCTCAAGGGCATGAACCTGCTGGTGAACTGCGCCGGGGTCATTGGCGCGGGGCGCGTGCTCGGCAAGAACGGCCCGATGGCGGGCGAGTTCTTCACCAAGGTGATTCACATCAACCTGATCGGCACCTTCCTGTGCGACAAGGCGGCCGCGGCCCTCATGCAGAACAACATCCCGGGGCCTGACGGCGAGCGCGGACTGCTGATCCACACCTCCTCGGTGGCCGCCTTCGAAGGACAGATCGGCCAGGCGGCCTACTCGGCCACCAAGGCCGCGGTCGCCGGCATGACACTGCCGATCGCACGTGAGCTGGCGCGCTTCGGCATCCGCTGTATGTCGATCGCCCCGGGCATCTTCCACACGCCGATGATGGATGGCATGCCGCAGGAGGTGCAGGACTCGCTCGCCGCGCAGGTGCCGTTCCCGTCCCGTCTCGGCCGACCGGAGGAGTTCGCGCAGCTGGTGGCGAGCGTGTTCGAGATCCCGATGCTGAACGGGGAGACCATCCGCCTGGATGGCGCGATCCGCATGCAGCCCAAGTAGCTCGCGGGGCGGACCGTGGCGGAGGTGGATAACGCAGCGCAGCCCATCCAGCGTGACGTCATGCAATATGACGTCGTCATCGTCGGGGCGGGACCGGCGGGGCTGGCGTGTGCGATTCGGCTCAAGCAGCTGAAGAGCGCGCTCAGCGTATGCGTGCTGGAGAAGGCCTCGGCGGTCGGCGCCCATTCGCTGTCGGGCGCGGTGCTCGAACCGGGGCCGCTGCTCGAGCTGCTGCCGGAATGGGCGAGCGACTATCCCGGCATGAAGGTGCCGGCCACCGCGGACGAGTTCCGCATCCTCACCCGCAGCGGCTCCTTCAAACCGGTGCCGGACTGGCTGACGCGGCTCCTGCCGCGCTCGCTCACCTATTCGACCCCCTTCAACAATCACGGCAACTACATCATCTCGCTCGGGCAGCTGACCCCCTGGCTCGCCGCCAAGGCCGAAGCACTGGGCGTCGAGGTGTTTTCGGGCTTTGCGGCGGCTGCGGCCCTGTACGACGAATCAGGCGCGGTGAAGGGCGTGCGCATCGGCGACATGGGACTGACCCGCGACGGCACGCCGGGGCCGAACTTCACCCCGGGCGTCGAGCTCCACGCCCCGCTCACCGTGCTCGCCGAAGGCGCGCGCGGCTCGGTCGCCAAGACGCTGATCGCGAAGTTCGACCTCGAGCGCGGCCACTGCCCGCAGACCTTCGCCCTCGGCTACAAGGAGCTGTGGCAGCTGCCGCCCGGGCGCGTGCGAGCCGGGCGCATCGAGCACGGCCTCGGCTGGCCCGCCGACCGGCGCACCTACGCCGGTAGCTTTCTCTACCATCTCGATAGCGACCGCGTGTACGTCGGCTACATCGTCGGGCTCGACTACCAGGACCCGCGCCTCAAGCCGTTCGAGGCCTTCCAGCAGTACAAGAACCATCCGAGTGTCAAAGCGCTGCTCGCAGGCGGCGAGATCATCTCGGCCGGCGCGCGCACCATCGCCGCCGGCGGCTGGCAGTCGACGCCCACGCTCGAGATGCCCGGCGCCCTCCTGATCGGCGACGCCGGCGGCACGCTCAACTTCGCCAAGATCAAGGGCGTGCACCAGGCGATCCGCTGCGGCGCGCTCGCCGCCGAGCATATCGCCGCGACCGGCTCCGGGCGCGGATTCGACGCCAAATGGCGCGCCTCGGCCGGCGGACGCGAGCTCAGGCGTGTGCGCAATTTCAAGCCGGCGTTCAAGCGCGGGCTGTGGGTGGGCCTGATCAACTCCGCCTGGGAGCTCATCACCTGCGGCCTCTCGCCCTGGACGCTGAAGAACAGCGCCGACTGGTCGCGCCTGGCGCAGCTCGATGCGTTCACCTCGCCCGAGCGGCACTGGGTGGAACGCACCCTGCCGCCGCGCGATCGGGTGTCGTTCGTGTTCTTCGCCGGCAATGCGCATGAGGAAAGCCAGCCGGTGCACCTGAAGGTGGCCGACACCAGCATCTGCGCCGAGCGCTGCGCAGCCGAGTACGGCAACCCCTGCGAGCGCTTCTGCCCTGCGGGCGTGTACGAGATGGTGGATGACGGTGCCGGCGGGCGCCGCCTGCAGATCAACGCCGCCAACTGCGTGCACTGTAAGGCCTGCGACATCAAGGACCCCTACGGCATCATCACCTGGACCACGCCCGAAGGGGGCTCGGGGCCGAACTACCAGTCGTTGTAGGATTCGCTCCTGCATGACTGAGCTGTGGCGCCCCTCTCCCGCGCGCGTCGCGGATGCCAACCTCACGCGCTTCATGCGCTGCGTGAATGCGCGCCGTGGCACGCGCCTGTCCGCTTACGCGGACCTGTACGCCTGGTCCCTCGCCGCCCCGGGAGAATTCTGGAGCGAGCTGGCGCGCTTTGCCGACGTGCGTGCCGACTGGGGCAGCGGACCGGCGCTCCAGCAGCCGCGCGCCATGCCCGGGGCGCGCTTCTTCCCGCAGGCGCGCCTGAACTTCGCCGATAACCTGCTGCGCTTCGCCGATGAGCAGCCGGCGCTGGTGTTCCGCAGCGAGCGCGGCGCGCGCCGCACGCTCTCGTACCGTGAGCTGCGCGCGGAAGTGGCGCGCGTAGCCGCGGGCCTCAGGGAGGCCGGCGTGGTCGCGGGCGATCGCGTCGCGGGCTACGTCCCCAACCTCCCCGAGGCGGCGATCGCGATGCTCGCCGCCGCGAGCATTGGCGCCATCTGGTCCTCGTGCTCGCCGGACTTTGGTGTGCACGGCGTGCTCGACCGCTTCGGGCAGATCCAGCCGAAGGTGCTATTCACCGCCGACGGGTACTTCTACGCCGGCAAGGATCTCGACTCGCTCGGCGCGGTGGCCGAGGTGCTCGCGCAGCTGCGGGCGGTCAAGCGGGTGGTGGTGATCCCCTACCTGCATCCGCAGCCGCGGCTCGAAGCGCTCGGCGCCGCCGGCGTGCGCGCCACACTGTGGCAGGAGTTCGGCACCCGCGAGCGCGCCCTCAGCTGCGAGCCACTGCCCTTCAATCACCCGCTCTACATCCTCTACTCCTCCGGCACCACCGGGGTGCCGAAGTGCATCGTTCACGGGGCGGGCGGCACGCTGCTGCAGCATCAGAAGGAGCACCTGCTGCACACCGACCTGAAGCGCAGCGACCGGCTGTTCTACTTCACCACCTGCGGCTGGATGATGTGGAACTGGCTGATCAGCGCCCTGGCCACCGGCGCGACCCTGCTGCTGTACGACGGCAGCCCGTTCCATCCCAATCCGGACGCGCTGTGGCGCGTGGCCGAGGAAGAGCGCCTCACCATCTTCGGCACCAGCGCCAAGTATCTCTCCGCGCTGCAGAAGAGCGACTTCGTGCCGGCCCAGGCGGTCGATCTGACGGCGCTGCGCGCCGTGCTCTCCACCGGCTCCCCGCTGCTGCCGGACGGATTCGACTACGTGTACCGAGCGGTGAAGGCGGACGTGCAGCTCGCCTCGATCTCAGGCGGTACCGACATCGTGTCTTGCTTCGCGCTCGGCTGTCCGACGCTGCCGGTGCACCGCGGTGAGATCCAGTGCCGCGGCCTGGGCATGGCGGTGGAGATCTTCGATGACGACGGCCGGCCGCTGCGCGGGGCGCGCGGCGAGCTGGTGTGCACCGCGCCCTTCCCCTCCATGCCGGTGGGGTTCTGGAACGACCCGACCGGTGCCAAGTACCGCGCCGCCTACTTCGAGCGCTTCCCCGGGGTGTGGCATCACGGCGACTATGCCGCGCTCACCGAACACGACGGGCTGGTGATCTATGGTCGTTCGGACGCGGTGCTCAACCCCGGCGGGGTGCGCATCGGCACCGCCGAGATCTACTCCGCCGTCGAGACGCTGCCGCAGGTTGCCGAGGCGCTGGCCGTCGGCCAGGACTGGAATGGGGACGTGCGCGTGGTGCTGTTTGTGCGGCTGCAGCCGGGCGTGGCGCTCGACGAGCCGCTCCGCAAAGAGATCCGCAACACCATCCGCACGCATACCACCGCGCGCCACGTGCCGGCGAAGGTCATCGCCGTACCCGACATCCCGCGCACGCTCTCGGGCAAGATCACCGAATTGGCGGTGCGCAACGTCATCCATGGGCTGCCGGTGAAGAACCTGGACGCGCTCGCCAATCCCGGCGCCCTCGAGCACTACCGCGACCTGGAGGAGCTGCGATCCTGAGAGCACTCGCGTGAGCGCGGCGCCTCCCGACAGCCTGCGCCAGCGCTACCAGCAGGCGCTCGCACAGCGCGGCTTCCAGGCCGACACCGCACAGCTCGCCGCCGTGGCGCGGCTCGAGGATCTGCGCGCGCGGCTGCTGGCCACGGGAGGCGACGGTGCGCTCGGGCGCTGGCTGCGCGCCCTCGGCACGCGGCCGGCGCCGGTGCGCGGGCTATACCTGTGGGGCAGTGTCGGCCGCGGCAAGACCTGGCTCATGGACCTGTTCTATGCCAGCTTGCCCTTCAGCGCGCGTCGCCGGCACTTTCACCGCTTCATGCACGAGCTGCATGCCGAGCTGGCGCGCCTGCGCCGCGAGCGCGCCCCGCTCGAGCGCATCGCGGCACGCATCGCACGCGAGGTGCGCGTGCTGTGTTTCGACGAGCTGTACGTCGCCGACATCGCCGACGCCATGATCCTCGGCACGCTGTTCGCGGCGCTATTCCGGCGCGGCGTGACGCTGGTGGCGACCTCCAACGTTGCACCCGTCGCGCTCTACAAAGAGGGCCTGCAGCGCGAGCGCTTCCTGCCGGCCATCGCGCTGTTCGAGCAGCACCTCGAGGTGCTGCATCTGGCAGGCGCCACCGACTACCGGCTTCGGCAGCTCACGCAGGCCGGCATCTACCTGCCGGCGGGCGCCCCGCACACCCGCGAGCACCTGCAGTCGCTGTACGCCAGCCTCGCAGACCACGCGACGCAGTCAGGCGGCACCCTCGAGATCGAGGGGCGGCCGCTGCCGGTGATCTGCGCCAGCGCCAACGTCGCCTGGTTCGATTTCCAGGTGCTGTGCGCCGGTGCACGCAGCCAGGAGGACTACATCGAGCTGGCGCGCGAGTATCAGTCGCTGATCGTGTCCGACGTGCCGCTGCTGGATGCGCAGCATGAGGATGAGGCGCGGCGCTTCATCGCGCTGGTCGATGAGCTCTACGACCGCAACGTCAACCTGATCGTCTCGGCCGCCGCAGCGCCGGCGGCGCTGTACCGCGGTGAGCGTCTCGGGGCGCTGTTTGCGCGCACCGCCAGCCGCCTCACCGAGATGCAGAGCGCGGAGTATCTGGCGCGCGAGCACCGGCCGTAGCCGCGCGGCGCTGCTGACGCGCCTCTGGTGCGCGCGCCGTCTCCATGCTGCAGCAGCGCGGCAGTACTGGCAGGGTCATGACAGGATTTGGCGTGCAGTTCCGATTTCCTCAGTAGGAGACATCCCGAGCCGCTGCCCGCGGCCACCTATGAGGAACGGCGCGATGAAAGTGCCCGTCCCGACTGTGATTGTGACTACGGCGCTGCTGCCCGTGATGGCGCAAGCGGCCACCCCGGAGCTGCTGCTCAATCTCTTCTCGTACCACGCCCAGGTGTTGCCGCTCGACAGCGCCGCGGGGATGGGCGACGGAATCATCGTTGGCACCGCGAACGGCGTAGCCGTCGCTTACGTCAACGGGCAGGTGGTGCCGCTGCCCGGCAAGGCCGGTTACACCGGTGTGCAGCCGACGTCGATCTCAGCCAACGGCTACATCGTCGGCTACGCGCGCAGCGCCAACAACGATCGTGGCCTGTTCTGGCCGAGCTACCTCAATCCGCCGCGGGACATGGGGGGACTGGGGGCGATCACGCGTCCGCGCGCGGTCAACAGCCAGGGCGTCGCGGTCGGTGAGTACTATGCGACCAGCGTGCGCGATCTGCCGACCGCGTTTACCTGGTCGCTGTCGGGCGGAATACGCTCCATCGCCCCACCGAACTCCAACCAGTCCCAGGCCTACGACATCTCCGATAGCGGCTATGTTGCCGGCTTTGCGTGGTGCGGGCTCGAGCAGGCGGCGACACGCTGGTACCCCGGCACCTTCCAGGCCGGTACCGCCGCGTACGGCAATTTCGCATGGCGCGCAGTGCAGAACGGCACCATCTTCGGCTACACCACCGCGTGGGACCTGAGCAACCATGCGTATAACATCGCGCCCAACTCCATCAGTCTGGTCTACGGCATCAGCGACAGCGGGCGCCGCGTCGGCACCAACATCTTTGCCACTCCCCGGCGCGGCTGGACAGTTGCGCCGGGCGCCAGCACGGCCCTGATCCTGCCCGTGCCGGCGGGCGCCATGGATAGTTATGCCACGGCGGTCGACGCCTGCGGCAGCATCCTGGGCTCGCTGACCTACCCGGACGGTTCGACGAAAGCGGTGTTGTGGGCCAAGCTGCTTTGCGATAGCTCGCCGGTGCTGGCGCGGCGCTAGCATCCGGCCGCGCGCCGACGCTGCTCAGATCACGCCGCGCCGGATCTGGTCCTGCTCGATCGATTCGAACAGCGCCCGGAAGTTGCCCTCGCCGAAGCCCTCGTTGCCCTTTCTCTGGATGATCTCGAAGAAGATCGGCCCGATGACGTTCTGCGTGAAGATCTGCAGCAGCACACCCTCGCCCTTCTGCGGATTGCCGTCGATCAGGATGCGCCGCGTGCGCAGCGCCTCGAGCGGCTCGCGGTGCCCGGGCACCCGCGCCGCCACACCGTCGTAGTAGGCGTCGGGGGTGTCCTGGAAGGCCACGCCGTGCGTCCGCAACAGGTCCACGGTGCGGTAGATATCGGCGGTGGCGAGGGCGATGTGTTGGATGCCTTCGCCCTGATACTCGCGCAGGTACTCCTCGATCTGGCTCTTGTCGTCCTGGGATTCGTTGATCGGGATGCGGATCTTGCCGCAGGGGCTGGTCATGGCACGTGACAACAGCCCGGTGAGCTTGCCCTCGATGTCGAAGTAGCGGATCTCGCGGAAGTTAAACAGCTGCTCGTAAAAGCCGGCCCACACGTCCATGCGGCCGCGGGCGACGTTGTGGGTGAGATGATCGATGAGGGTCAGGCCGGCGCCGCCCCCGGCGGAAGCCTCCCCGGTGGGCCGGAAATCCACGTCGTAGATCGAGCGCTCGCCATACAGATCCACCAGGTAGATCAGCGACCCGCCGATGCCCTCGATACACGGGATGTTGAGTTCCATCGGTCCGGCGCTCTGCGGACCGGGCTTGGCGCCCAGTCCGAGCGCGCGCTTGTAGGCTGCCGAAGCGTCGCGCACGCGAAACGCCATGGCGCAGGCCGACGGGCCATGCGCGCGCGCGAACGCCTGCGCGAAGGACTGCGGCTCGGCGTTGATGATGAAGTTGATCTCGCCCTGGCGATGCAGCGTGACGTTCTTGGAGCGGTGGCGCGCTACGGCCGGAAATCCGAGCCGCTCGAACAGCGAGCGCAGCAGCTGCGGGTCGGGCGCGGTGTATTCCACGAACTCGAATCCGTCCGTGCCCATGGGATTGTCTTGCAGGTCGCTCATGAGCTCACCTTGAAGGCCCCGCGGTGGCAGCGCCACTGCAGACCGCCATTATAGCGGCCTGCCGCGCGCTCGCAGGCGGCGCGCCACGCTTGGCATGTATAATCGCGCCCCCGCAGCCAGTGCCGCCGTTTACTGCAGAATATGCGCTCCGCGCACCCGAGACGGCCGTTTCCCCGAGCAGGATGATTGGGCATGCACGCGTCAGTTGCTGTTGATGACAATGGGATGTTGCACAGTATCCCGGCCGCCCGCGTCGCCCTGATCGAGCGTATCGCGCGCGCCGGCGGCGGCGCCCGCAACGACCTGCCGCAGCGCTTCCTGCGCAGCTACTTCCACGGCGTGGCCGAAGAGGACCTCGCCGAGCGCGCGCCCAAACATCTCGCCAAGGCCGCGCTGGCGCACCTGACCTTCGGCGCGCGCCGCGCTCCCGGCCGCTCGCTGGTGCGGGTATTCAATCCCGAGGAGAGCCCGGACGGCTTCCAGTCACCGCACACGCTGGTGCTCACGGTGACCGATGACATGCCGTTTCTGGTCGATTCGCTCGGCATGGTCTTCGCGCGCGGCGAGCTGGCGGTGCACCTGATCGTGCACCCGGTACTGCAGGCGCGGCGCGACCGCCGCGGGCAGCTGATCGACATCGGCAGCAACGGCGCCGCGGCCGCGCACCCGGAGTCCTGGCAGCTGTACGAGATCGACCGCGTCACCGATGCGGCGCAGATCGCCAAGCTGCAGCACGACATTGAGACCACCCTTGCGGACGTGCGCCTCGCGGTGAGCGACTGGCGCGCCATGCGCGAGCGCGTGCGCTTAATCGTCACGCGCCTGGAGAGCGATCCGCCACCGCTGCCGGCGGCCGAGGTGCAGGAGGCGCGGCACCTGCTCGACTGGATGGAGAGCCGGCATTTCGTATTCCTCGGCTACCGCCACTACCGCCTGGAGCGCGGGCGCTCCGAGGACCGGCTGGTGGCCGACCCGCGCTCGGGGCTCGGGATACTCAGCATGCGGCGCGGCCAGGCGCGCCGCGCGCGCGCCACGGTGCTGCGTGATGACGTGCGCACCCGCGCGCGCGAGCCGGAGCTTTTGGTCATCACCAAAGCCAACTCCACCGCCACGGTGCACCGTGGCGAGCTGCTCGACTACGTGGGCGTCAAGACCTTCGACTCCCGCGGCCGCGTCGCCGGCGAGCACCGCTTCCTCGGGCTGTGGACCTCGACCGCCTACTTCGGCAGTCCGCGCGACATCCCGGTGCTGCGCCGCAAGGTCGAGCGCGTCATCGAGCACTTCGGCCTCGACCCGGCCGGGCACGACGGCAAGGCGGTGCTCGCCGTGCTCGAGACCTATCCGCGCGATGAGCTGTTCCAGGCGGGCGTCCCGGATCTGATCCGCATCGTGCGGGGCGTGGTCAACCTGTACGAGCGGCGCACGGTGCGTCTGCTGGTGCGGCAGGATCCATATCACCGCTTCTACTCGTGCCTGGTGTACGTGCCGCGCGATCGCTACAACACCGAGGTACGCCAGCGCATCGAGCAGATCGCGCTCGAGGGCTTCGCCGGCACCAGCGTCGAGAGCCACGCCCAAATCTCCGGCTCCAGTCACGCGCGCGTGCACGTGGTGGTGCGCACCGATCCGACCCGGCGCCACAAGCCGGACTTTGCCCGCATCGAGCGGCGCATCGCGGAGGCCGCCCTCACCTGGGCCGACCGCCTGCGCGAGGTGCTGGTCAGGCGGCGCGGCGAAGCCGCGGGACTGGCGCTCGCGGCGCGCTATCGGCGCGCCTTCCCGCTCGCCTACCAGGACGACGTCGAGCCGGAGGACGTGCTCGGCGACCTGGGCGATCTCGAGGGACTGCGCGTTCAGCCGCAGGCGCTGCAGCTCAACCTGCACCGGCCGGCGGGCCAGAAGCGTGAGCGCGTGCACCTGAAGATCGTCAAGCTCGGTGATCCGGTGCCGATCTCCGACGTGCTGCCGATGCTGGAGAATTTCGGCCTGCGCGTGATCTCCGAGCGCCCCTACGAGCTCGCCTGGCCCGAGGGCGGTGCCGCCTGGATCCAGGACTTCGAGCTCGAGCAGCGTGAGGGCCTCGCCATCGATATCGAGCGCAGCGAGGGCAATTTCCGCGAGGCGTTCGCGGCCGCTTGGAGCGGGGAGCTGGAAAACGATGGCTTCAACCGCCTGCTGCTCGCCGCCGGGCTGGCCGCGCGCCAGATCGTGATGCTGCGCGCCTACTGTCGTTACCTGCTGCAGACCGGCGTGCCCTTCAGCCAGGCGTACATGGAGCGCACCCTCGCCGCCCACCCCGACATCGCGCGCAACCTGGTACGCCTGTTCCAGGCGCGCTTCGAGCCGGTCGGCCGCGCGCGCGACACCGAGCGCAACGCGGAGAAGATCGTCGCGCAGATCCGCGCCGCCTTCGACAGCGTGACCAGCCTCGATGACGATCGCATCCTGCGCGCCTACCTGACCCTGGTGCAGGCGACGCTGCGCTCCAACTTCTATCAGAGCGACGCCGACGGACACGCCAAGAGCTACGTATCCTTCAAGTTCGACCCGGCAAGGATCCCGGACCTGCCGCTGCCGAAGCCGAAGTTCGAGATCTTCGTCTACAGCCCGCGCGTCGAGGGCGTGCACCTGCGTATGGGGTACGTGGCGCGCGGCGGCATCCGCTGGTCCGACCGTCGCGAGGACTTCCGCACTGAGATCCTGGGGTTGATGAAGGCGCAGAACGTCAAGAACACGCTCATCGTGCCGGTCGGCGCCAAGGGCGGGTTCGTGCCCAAGCGCCTGCCCGTCTCAGGCACGCGCGAGGAGGTGCAGGCGCAGGTAGTGGCCTGCTACCAGACTTTCATCCGCGGGCTGCTCGATGTCACCGACAACATCGTGGGCGGACGCGTGGCCGCGCCCGCCCAGGTGGTGCGCCGCGACGGCGATGACCCCTACCTGGTGGTGGCCGCCGACAAGGGCACCGCGACCTTCTCCGACATCGCCAACGCCATCTCCGCCGAGTACCGCTTCTGGCTCGGCGATGCCTTCGCCTCGGGCGGCTCCGCCGGCTACGACCACAAGAAGATGGGCATCACGGCGCGCGGCGCCTGGGAGTGCGTCAAGCGCCACTTCCGCGAAGTGGGTATCGACATCCAGAAGACGGACTTCACCGTGGCCGGCATCGGCGACATGTCCGGCGACGTGTTCGGCAATGGCATGCTGCTGTCGCGCCACATCCGCCTGCAGGCCGCCTTCGACCATCGCCACATCTTCCTGGACCCGGATCCGGACCTGGCGGTGAGCTTCGCCGAACGCGCGCGGCTCTTCGACCTGCCGCGCTCGAGCTGGGACGACTACGACCGCAAGAAACTCTCGCGCGGCGGCGGCATCTTCCCGCGCTCCGCCAAGTCGATCGCACTGTCGGCGGAAGCGCGCGCGCTGCTCGAGCTCGATTCCGCCAGCGCCCCCCCCAACGACGTGATGCGCGCCATCCTGCGCATGCCAGTGCACCTGCTGTGGAACGGCGGCATTGGTACCTACGTCAAGGCAAGCGACGAGCGCAACGCCGAGGTCGGCGATCGCACCAACGATGCGCTGCGCATCAACGGGCGGGAGCTGCGGGCTACGGTCGTCGGCGAGGGCGGCAACCTCGGGCTGTCGCAGCGCGGACGCATCGAGTACGCCCTTGCCCGCGGCCGGCTCAATACCGACTTCATCGACAACTCCGCCGGCGTCAACACCTCCGACGTCGAGGTCAACATCAAGATCCTGCTCAACCCGCAGGTGGCCGAGGGCAAGCTGTCATTCGGGGAGCGCAACCGCCTGCTGGCGCGGCAGACCTCCGAAGTCGCAGGGCTGGTGCTGCGCAACAACTACCTGCAGAGCCAGGCACTCAGCACGCTCGAGCTGCAGGGGGTGGCGCGACTGCCGGAATATCAGCACCTGATCCGCTCGCTGGAGCGCTCGGGCGACCTCAACCGGGCACTGGAGTTCCTGCCGACCGACGATGAGCTCGCCGAGCGGCGCAAGAGCGGTGCGGGACTGACGCGGCCGGAACTTGCGATCCTGCTCGCCTACAGCAAGATCTGGCTCAACAACCACCTGCTGGCCTCGGACGTGCCCGAAGATCCGTACCTGTCGTCGGAGCTGGTGCGCTACTTCCCGGCCGGGGTACAGGAGCGCTTCCCGCGCGCCATCACCCGCCATCGGCTGCGGCGCGAGATCATCGCCACCGCGACCACCAACAGTCTGGTGAACCGCATGGGACCGACTTTCGTGCCGCGCGCCCAGGAGGACACCGGCGCCGAGCCCGCGCAGATCGCGCGCGCCTATACCGCGGCACGCGAGATCTTCGCGATGCGCGAGGTATGGGAGCAGATCGAGGCGCTCGACAACAAGGTGTCGGCGAAGCTGCAGTACGAGGCGGCGTTCCAGACCAGCCGCCTGCTGCGCCACGTCACCTACTGGCTGCTCGCCTCGCGCAGCCGCGGACTGCAGGTGGATGCGGCGGTGCGCGAGTTCCGCGACGGCGTGCGGCGCCTGGAGACGGAGGTGCCGCAACTGCTCACCGGCGCGGAGCTGACGCGTTTCGAGGAGAGTCGCGCGCATTACCTCGAGGCGGGGCTGCCGCCGGCGCTCGCCGTGCGCATCGCGAGCCTGGAAGCGCTGAACGCGGCGCTCGACATCGTGGAGGTGGCACGCGCTCACCGCGTGAGCGTCGCCGAGACCGCGCGGGTGTATTTCGAGGTCGGCACACGCGTGGGCTTCGACTGGCTGCGCGCGCGCATCGAGAACCTCGCGGTCGAGGGAACCTGGCAGGCCATCGCGCGCACCGGACTGCGGGATGCGGCGCTGCGCGTCCAGCGCCGCCTCACCGAGCGGGTGCTGGCGCGCAAGGACCGCGGCTCGGCCCAGGCGCGCGTCAGCGCCTGGGTGGCCTCCGCCGGCAAGGATCTGGAGCACTGGCAGCGCACGCTCGCCGACATGCGCTCCGCGGGTGCCAGTGACTTCGCCACCCTCACCGTGGGAGTCGAGTCGGTGCGCAAGCTGGCGAACTGACGTGCCCGGCAAGCTCATCCTGGTCCGCCACGGCCAGAGCACCTGGAACCTCGAGAACCTGTTCACCGGCTGGACCGACGTCGATCTGTCCGAACAGGGCCGCGCGGAGGCGGCGCAGGCCGGGCGCGAGCTGCTCAGGGAGCAGCTGTGCGCCGACCTCGCCTTCACCTCGGTGCTGAAGCGCGCGATCCGCACGCTGTGGATCATGCTGGACGAGATGGACCGCATGTGGATCCCGGTGGAGCGCTCCTGGCGGCTGAACGAGCGGCACTACGGGGCACTGCAGGGCCTCAACAAGGCGCAGACGGTGGCGCAGCACGGCGAGGCGCGGGTGAAGATCTGGCGGCGCAGCTACGATGTGCCACCCCCACCGCTCGCGCCCGAGGATCCGCGCCACCCGCGCTTCGATGCGCGCTACGCCGGGGTCGAGGCGCAGCTGCTGCCGGCGACCGAGTCGCTCAAGGACACCCTGGCGCGCGTGCTGCCGTTCTGGCACGCGCGCATCGCCCCCGAGCTGCGCAGCGAACGCAACGTCATGGTGGTGGCGCACGGCAACAGCCTGCGTGCCATGGTGAAGATGCTCGACGGGGTGTCGGAGGCGCAGATCACCGAACTCAACATCCCCACCGGAGTGCCGCTGCTATACGAGCTGGACGCGGAACTCAGGCCGCGCGGCAGCCGCTACCTCGGCGACCCCGCGGCCATCGCCGCCGCCGCCGAGGCGGTCAGGCGCCAGACCGAGAAGCGCTGACCGCTTCAGCCTCCGGCGCGCAGCGCCACGAACTCGCCACTCAGACGGCCCGCGCCGTGACCGTCCTGCGCCAGCACCGCCGCCACCGTGATCCGCGCCTTGCCCCGGCGCGCGAGCATCGCGGTGAAGGCGTGCCATTTCTGGGGCTGGGCGAGCGTGGCGCGGGCGGTGAAGTCTCCGTCCATCGGCCGCTCGTACTCCATGGTGTTGCGCTGGATCACCAGCCGGGCGTCGATCCGTTCCGCATGCAGCCGCGCGTGCAGCAGCGACCACGCCGCGAGCATGGCGAGCGCGGCGGCGCTGCCGCCGAAGACGGTGTCGCGATGGTTGATGTTCGGCGCCAGCGGTGCCTGCAGCACCACCTCATCCTGCCCGACCGACAGCACCGCAACCGCCATGGCCTTCGAGAGCGGAATATGCGCATGCAGGTAGCGCTCCAGTTCCGCCGCCGACAGCGACGCCGCCTGCACCATCGGCACCCTCACTTCGCGTACTTGTCCGCGCCGACGAAGTGCAGCGATACGTAGGGCTCATCGCCCACCACCCAGCTGTCGTGCGGCACGGCCGGGATGTGAAACAGCTGCCCGGGACGCAGCTCGATCACCGTGCCGTCATCGAAGGCGGCGGTGGCGGTGCCGGACAGCACCAGCCCCACGTGCTCGAGCGAGCAGCGCGACAGCCCCAGCGACGGCCCCACGTGCTGCGACCACCTCCACCCCGGCTGGTAGGTGGCGCGCCCCACGGTAAGCCCCGCAAGGTGCACCAGTTCGAACTTGCCGCGCTCCAGATCGCGCGTCTCGTCGGGGGTCTCAAAGCGCTTGAGCACCACCTCGATCGGGCCGGGCGCGAGCGCAGCGCCTCCCGACTTGCCCGCCGCCCAGCCGTCGTAGCGCCCGCGGTACTCGGTAGCGAGGGCGCTCAGCCGGCGGCTGATGTCCTGCATGTCCGGCACTACCAGGCGCATGGTCTTGCTGGCGTGCAGGCTGAAGGCGAGCTCCGGATCGTCGGCCACCGGCCGGACGTCGACCTTGAACTCGCCCTCGAGACGGCCGCGTGCGCCGTGCACCGCGGCCTCATCGGGCAGCGCCAGGAAGAAGTCCACCGCATAGTCGTTGAAGGGCGCATAGCCCTGCGAGCGCAGCCGCGCGATCATCTGCTCGTCCCAGCTCTCGGCGCGCGACTTGCGCGCCTCGCGCAGCTTGGAGTAGATGCGCAGCACCACAAGCCCCAGGGCCCCGAGCAGCAGCACGACATACATCCACGCCACGGGTGCCTCCCGGCAGGCTCAGCGCGCGCCCTTGTCCGGGAACTGCGGCGGGCGTTTCTCGAGGAACGCCCCGATGCCCTCCACCCCTTCCGCGCTGACGGCGTGCGCGGCGATGGTCTCGCTCTCGAGCACCATCTGCGATTCGAGGGTGCCGAGGGACTGGGCCAGCAGGCGCTTGGTGGCGCCGAAGGCGCTGCTCGCCCCCTGCGCGAGCTGCTCGGCGATCTCGAGCGCGCGCGGCAGCAGCTGCGCATCGTCCACCACCTCGTTCACCAGACCCCACTCGTGCGCCTCCTCGGCCGCGAGCGTGCGATTGAGCAGCAGTAGCTCCATGGCGCGCTTGGCGCCCACCATGCGCGGCAGCAGGAAGGTGGTGCCGGCGTCGGGAGTGAGGCCGGCCTTGGTGTAAGCGAGGTTGAACTTGGAGCTGTGCGCGCACACGGACAGATCCGCCATGGCGACCAGACCAACGCCCGCGCCCGCCGCGGTGCCGTTGACGGCGGCCACCACGGGGGCATCCATGCGCACGAACTGCGAAATCGCCGCGTGCAGGTAAGTGGTCAGCTCACGGATGTAGTCCTCGCCGCTGGTGTCGCGGCTGGCCATGGCGCGCAGGTCGCCGCCGAAGCAGAAGTGGCGTCCCGCCCCGGTGAGCACCACCGCGCGCACCGCGGCGCTGCGCGCGCAGCTCATGGCGGCCGCCAGCAGGTCCATCGCCATCTGCAGATTGAGGGTGTTGGCGCTGTCGGGACGATTCAGCGTGACCAGCGCCACCGTGCCGCGGGTCTCGACCTGTACGCTCGGGGCGGACATGGCTACTCGTCGGGCGCGATCCTGACGCGCAGTCCGGCGAGCTCGGGGGTGAATTCCACCTGACAGGAGAGGCGCGAATTCTCCTTGTAGTGCGAGAGCTCGGCGAGCAGTTCGCGCTCATCGGACATCATCGGCGGCAGCCGCGCCTGCCATTCCGGATCGACGTACACGTGACAGGTGGCGCACGAGCACATCCCGCCGCAGATCGCGGCCACGCCGTAGTCGAGCTCGCGCAGATTCTCCATCACCTTCAGCCCGGTCTTGCCCTCGACGTCGTGCTCGACTCCGTCGCGATCCACGACTCGCAGAAGCGCCATGCCGGTTCCTCGTGACCCTGGAAGGCTTTGTTGTAGGCGAACGTGCCCTGAACCTGCTAGTTTGCCGCTTCGGCCTGGGGCCCGCCAGAGGCGAGCCGGCGGCACTTCAGGCGCCCGCGAGAGGGCCGAGCACCTTCATCACGAACACAGCCTTGCCGGAGTCGCTCTGGAACGCCTCGAGGCTCGCGCGCATCTCGCGCCCGAGCGCCTCCATGACATCCTCATACGCGCCGAACACCTGGGTACTCATGCTGTTCGTGCTGATGCGCAGCCGCGGCGCGGCGTTCAGGCGCGCGAGAAACTCGCGTATCGCAGGCGCGAACTCCCGCTGCAGCGGATACAGGCTGATCTCGACCCCGATGTGCATGTGTGTCGCCTCCGGAACAGGGTGGGTGAGTATTGCACGCGCGCTGCAATGGGCTGAGGCTATGATCGCGCTCAGGATTAGAATGACCGGCTTCGGGCCCCAACGGCGGATGACACGATGACGCGGAAGGTCCAGGTTCATCAGGTTGACGCGTTCACCCGCGAGCCCTTCACCGGCAATCCCACCGGCGTGGTGCTCAACGCCGATACGCTCTCGGAGGCACAGATGCTCGCCATCGCCCGCGAGCTCAACAACGCCGAGACCGCCTTCATCCTCGCCCCCGACGCTGACGACCACACCGTGCGCGCCCGCTTCTTCACCCCGCGCAGCGAAGCCGGCTTCGTCGGCCACGCCACCGTGGCCGCGCAGTACGTGCTGTCACGGCGCCACGACGCCCCGCGCTGGCAGCGCCAGAAGTCCAAGGCCGGCATCGTCGATGTGGAGGTGCGCGGCAGCGATGAGGACCGGCGCATTGCCATCCGCCGCGCCCCGCCGCAGATCGGACGCGAGGTGAACGACCGTGAGCGCCTGGCGGTGCTCGATGCGCTGGCACTTGCCTCGGAGAGCCTGGACTCGCGGCTGCCGCTGCGCATCGTCGGGGCGGCCGGCGCGCGGCTGCTGATCGGGGTGCGCGGGCCGGAGCCGCTCAAGCACCTCAAGCCGGATCTCGCGCGCCTCACCACGCTCTCGGCGCAGATCGGCGCCGCCGGCTACTTCGTCTTCACGCTCAAGCCCAACGCCGCCGACCACCTGACCGAGTCGCGCATGTTCTGCCCGGCGCTCGGCATCGCCGAGGACCCGGTGAGCGGCAATGCCCACGGACTGCTCGGGGCGTACCTGGCGCAGCTCGGGCTGCTCGCCCGCAGCGGCGAGCGCGCCCGCTTTACCGGGATCCAGGGGCATTCGCTGCACCGGCCCGGGCGCGTCGAGGTGGAGCTCGAATTCAAGGACAACGAGCTCGCCGGCGTGTGGATCAGCGGCCAGGCCGTGTCGATATTTCAGACCGAGATCACCCTGTAGGAGTGCCATGGCGGAGTTCCGGACCGTGCTGAAGCTCGAGGAGCTTCCGCCCGGCGGCATGCGGGCCTGCAGCATCGAGGGACGCGAGATCGTCCTCTGTCACACCCGCGAAGGCGTCTTCGCGCTCGACAACATCTGCACCCACGCGCATGCGCGCCTGTGCGAGGGTCGGCTGCGCGCCACGCGTCTGGTGTGCCCGCTGCACGGCGCCTCCTTCGATGTCCGCGACGGGCGGGTGCTGGGACCGCCGGCGGTGCTGCCCCTGCCGACGCACGCGCTGCGTATCGTGGAGGGGGTCATCGAGGTGGCGCTCGCCCCTCAGGCCTCCTGAGTGCGCGCGCTCGCGCCGCGCACCAGCCATGCCGCGGGCAGCGTGACGCAGGCGCCCACCAGGAACGGCGCGGCCGGGCCGAACAACCAGTACAGCGCTCCGGAACTGAACGGGCCGAGCACGCGCGCGAGGCTGGCACTCGCCACGTACGCCCCGAGCACCGCGCCGCGGTCGTGGCCGCGCGACTGCCTGGAGGCGAGCGCGAAGGCGCTGGGGTTGTAGGCCCCGAGACCCGTCCCGCACATCAGCAGCCCCGCGATGGTGGCCGGGAGCCTCGCTCCGGCTGCAAGCGTCACAAGCCCGGCGACAGACAGCAGCACCCCGCAGATCGCGAGCCGCGCCTCCCCGAGCCGCGGGGCGAGCACGCGCACCAGGCCGCCCTGCACGAGCAGCGCCGGCAGCGCCACGGCAAACAGCAGGAAGCCGACCGTTCGCGGGCCGAAGCCGTACCGATGCAGGGCGAAGATGGCGAAGATCGACTCCAGGATGGACTGCGAGTACGTCACGACCAGGGTCGCGGCCATCAGGAAGGCCAGCGCCGGACGCTGCCGCAAGAGGCGCAATGCGCCGCCGCGCGGCGCGGCGGGGTGCGCCGCACGGTGCGCGGCGCTGTGACTCTCCGGCAGCACGAATGCGACGACTCCGATCGCCAGCACGCTCAGCGCGCAGGAGACCACCGCAGGCAGCACGAAGTTGGCGCTGCGCGGGTCAGCTCCGGAAAGCATGCCGCCGAGTGGCGGCCCGAGCGTGAAGCCGATGCCGATGGCCGCCCCGATCAGCCCGAGCGTCGCGGCGCGCTTCTGCGGCGCACTGACATCCGCGGCATAGGCGAAGGCGGCAGCGATGTTGCCCGCCATGGCGCCGGCGAGCATGCGCGAGGCCAGCAACCACCAGATGTTGTGCGCAACGCCCAGCAGCACGTAGGAGGCGCACGCCCCCGTCAGGCTGCTGATCAGGATGGGTCGCCGCCCGAGCCGATCGCTCCAGGCCCCCCACCAGGGGGCGGCCAGCAGCTGACACAGCGAGTAGCTGCCGAGCACCGGGGTGATGAACTGCGGCGCGGTGCCGAAGCGGTCCGCCATGTACGGCACGAGCGGGATCAGGATTCCGAACCCGAGCGTATCAATGACGCAGAACAGGAA
Source organism: uncultured Steroidobacteraceae bacterium (assembly GCA_964489185.1). Classification (GTDB taxonomy): domain Bacteria; phylum Pseudomonadota; class Gammaproteobacteria; order Steroidobacterales; family Steroidobacteraceae; genus 13-2-20CM-66-19. The sequence continues at coordinate 143,369 of CAZAXR010000041.1, forward strand.
CAGCGCTGCGAGTTGCCGGCGCAACCGACCCCCTCAGTGACCAGGGACGATCTTGGAGAGGTCCGCGCCGGGGCGCGCCGCACTCGGCAGATAGTCGCGCGCACCGCGGATGATGAGGTTCGGGATGCGGCCATCGTCCCAGCGTGCATCGCGCGCGTGCGCCTCGGTGGTGCAGAGGATCGCGAGCTCAAGCTGCGGCACGAGCCACAGGCGGTGGCCCGCCGCGCCGGCGACCACGAACACATCCGGCAGGGCGTAGGGTTCCGCGCCGGCAGCGCCCGCCCCGACACGCAGATACGCGCCATAGTCCGGATCCGCCTTGCCGGGCGCCCGCATAAGCGTCACCCAGCCGGGACGGATGACCTCGGCGCCACCGTAGTTGCCGTCGCGCAGCAGCAGCTGTGCCACGCGGATCCAGTCGCCTTGGTGCGCGCGCAGGCAGCAGTCGGCGTGCGCGGTTCCTCCCGGCCGATCGAGCCACAACTGCGCATCGGCCGCGCCGATCCTGCGCCACAGCACCCGCGAGAGGTACTGCGCGAAGCGCTCCTTGCTGGCGCGCTCCAGCACCAGCGCCAGCAGCTGCGGATCAGCGCCCTGGTCCACGCGGTGGGTGCCCGGCGCGGACTCGAGCGGCAGAGCGAGCACGGCGCCCACCAGGTCTGTGCCGCGCAGCACTGCGCCGCTTGAAGCAAGTCCGCTCGCGGATTGCAGCAGGTCGCGCACCGTGATGTTGCCGCGCGCATCCTGCGCCCACTCACTGATGAAGGCACCGATCGGCTCGTCCGGCCAGCCGATGAGCCGATGCGAGATCGCCACCCCCGTGGCGAGGGCCGGCAGCAGGCGGGTTAAGGATTGCGCATCGATCGGGGTGTCGTAGCTACTGCCCCGCCAGTAGCGCTCGAACACGATGTACCCATGACGGGACACGATCAGCGCCAGTGAATCGTGCTCACCCGCGTACGTCGCGGCGGCCTCGAGCGCTGCTCGGTCCAGCGACTCCTGCTCCGGCGTCTCATGCGGTGCGGGCGGCTCGTTTCCCCCCACGAGCAGCTCGGTCGGCTGGTACGGCTGCTCGGGCCCCACCGCGCGTTCGGCCTGGTACCAGCGCCACGCCCAGGGTGCCAGGACCGCGATCGCGAAAACCGCCAGGGCCAGCAGCAGCGCGCGACCCGGCCCACGCCCGCCGGGCGCGCTCAACCCATCGCCTCCGCCATCGGGGTCGCGGGACGGCGCGCGGCACCGCAGTAGCGCGCGCGCCCGGCGACCAGCTCCAGCTCGTGGGTCGCCCAGGCGCTCATTTCATCGCCGCGGTGGGTGGCGACAACCACCGCGGCTGCGCCCGCGGCGGCGCGCACGCGCTCCAGGAGCACGCGGCGCGTGCGCGTATCCACGCCTGCGAACGGCTCATCGAGCAGCAGCAGCTGCGGCGCGCCGGCCAAGGCGCGTGCGAACAGCACCCGTCGCGACTGGCCGTAGGACAGCTCGCCGAGCGTGCGCCGCGCAAGCTGGGTGAGGCCGAACGCGGCGAGCGCGCGTCGCGCCGCGGCGCGATCGACCGCACTCGGACCCTCGTTCAGGCCGATGCTCGCGTGAGGGCCGGACAGCACCACCTCCTCCACGGTCAGCCCGCGGGGATGCTCGGCCTGCAGGTGCGGTGCGACCAGTCCGACGCGCCTGCGGAACCTCTCGAGCGGCACTCCCGGAGTTACCCCGGCGCGCTCGATGCGACCGCCGACCGCAACTCCATGATCGCCATAGAGCGTGCGCAGCAGCGTCGTCTTGCCCGAGCCGTTGCGCCCGTGTACGACCCACCACTGCCCGGCGCGCACGGTGAGAGACAGCCCCGAGAGCACCCGCCGCTCCTCGAGATATACGCTTGCGCTGGTGAGACGCACCAGGCAGCGCCGCGAGGCGAGGCGCGGCACGCGTCCCCGGGATACGGCGCGCCCTGGGCCGAGCCAGCGCGACAGCGCCGCGCCGCGCCGCGGACCGCAGTACGCCACCCGGCCGCGCTCCAGCACCAGCGCGTGCGTGGCACCGGACGGCACATCCGCAGGCCGGTGCGTGGCGAGAACCCAGGGCAGAGCGCGCGGGCAGTGAGCCAGCCAGCCGAGGATCCGCCCTCGATTGAGCTCATCAAGCCCGTTCAGCACCTCATCGAGCAGCAGCAGCCGCGGCCGCGACGCCACGGCGCGTGCGAGCAGGATCAGCCGCCGTTCCCCGTACGACAGGGTGAGGAACGGCCGCGGCGCTAGCGATGTGCCGCCCAGGGAGGCGAGGATGCCGCGGACCTGAGAGCGGTCGGCCGGGGTGAGCGCGGCGAGCGGGATGTCGGTGCGGTACAGCCCGGTGCCCACGATGCGCTCCGCGCTCGTGTTCCAGCCGTAGCGCTGGTACTTGTCCTGCTGCTCCGCCCCGAGGTAGGCGATCTCTTCCTTGAAGCCGTAGGCGCTCGAGCCCTCCTCGCCCCCGAGCCGCCAGCGTAGCGGCGGCGGCGAGGCCGGCGTCGGCCACACCAGGCCCGCCACGATTTTGAGCAGCTGCGTCTTGCCCGCACCGTTCGCGCCCGCGAGCACCCAGCGCTCGCCGGAGCTGATGGTCCAGGTGATGTTCCGGAGCACCTCGCGACCGCCGCGTACCAGGCCGGCGCGCGCGAGCCGCGCCTCGAGGTAATGCGGATCGGCGGAACTCATTGGGCGCATTGGAGCACAGGAGTCACCCGGGAATGGGTTATTCTGTCGAGCACATACAAGCCCTGCACGCAGGGGGTTCACTTGCGATTGCGGCTGCTCGCGCCCCGATACTGGGCCACCTGGCTCGGTCTGGGGCTGTTACGCCTGGTAGCGCTGCTGCCATTTGTGTGCATCGTGCCACTCGGGCGTGCGCTCGGCACGCTGCTGCGTCATCTTCCCATCAGTTTCATCAACACCGCACTGCGCAACATGGAGCTGTGCCTGCCGGAGCTCGGCGCGGCAGAGCGCGCGCGGCTGCTGCGCGAGCACTTTGCGAGCCTCGGGATCGCGCTGTTCGAGATTCCGTTCGCGTGGTGGAGCTCGCCGGCGCGCCTGGCGCGCCTCATCCGCGTGCAGGGCACCGAGCATCTGCGCGCGGCGCGCGCGCGAGGCAAGGGCGTGATCCTGCTGACCGCTCACTTCACCACCATGGAAATGGCCGGGCGCGCGCTCGCCTCGGTGACCCCGGTCGGGTTTTTGTATCGGCCCACCAGGAACGAGGTGCTGGCGTACGCGCTGCAGCGTTTTCGCTGCAAGTACGGCAGCCGCGGCATTGCCCGCGACGACATCCGCACCTTCATCGCCGCCCTGAAGCACAACGAGTGCGTGTGGTACGCACCCGACCAGAGCTACCGCAAGAAAGGCGCCGAGATGGTGCCGATGTTCGGCATCCCGGCCGCCACCAACACCCTGACCTCGCGCCTGGCGCGCATGAGCGGCGCGGCGGTGTTACCTTACTTCCTCGAGCGCCTGCCGGGAACTGAGGGCTATCGGGCCGTCATCCATCCGGCGCTCGAAGACTTCCCCAGCGACAGTCCCGGCGCCGATGCATTGCGGTTCAATCGCATGATCGAAGCCCAGGTGCGCCTGGTGCCCGAGCAGTATCTGTGGATCCACCGCCGCTTCAAGGGACTCTCCGAGGACTATCCGGACTACTACGGCCGGCAGGCGCCGCGCGGCGCGTGACCGCCGCGGCGGCGCAACGCTGCGACCTGCTGGTCGTCGGCGGCGGAATCAACGGCACCGGCATCGCCCGCGATGCCGCCGGGCGCGGACTGTCGGTGATCCTGTGCGAGCAGGATGACCTCGCCGCGCACACCTCCTCGGCCAGCACCAAACTGATCCACGGCGGCCTGCGCTACCTGGAGGAATTCCACTTCGGCCTGGTGCGCAAGGCGCTCAAGGAGCGCGAGGTGCTGCTCGCGGCCGCGCCGCACATCATGCGGCCGCTGCACTTCATCATGCCGCACGCCGCGCACCTGCGTCCGGCGTGGATGATCCGCGCCGGGCTGTTCCTCTATGACCATCTGGCCGCGCGCGCCCGTCTCGCCGCCTCCGCGGGCGTGGATCTCACCGCACACATCGCCGGCGCGCCGCTGAAAGCGGGTTACCGGCGCGGCTTTGTGTACTCCGACGGTCAGGTGGATGACTCGCGCCTGGTGGTGCTGAATGCCGTCGATGCGCGCGAGCGCGGTGCGAGCCTGCTCACGCACACCCGCTGCGAGCGGCTGACGCCGCAGGAAGGGGCCTGGCTGGCAACGCTGGTGAGCGCCCGCGACGGCTGCCAGGTGCGGGCGCGCGCGGCGGTGAACGCCGCCGGGCCCTGGGTGAGCCGCTTCGTGGCCGAGGCTACGCCGGTGCGCACCGCGCGCCAGGTGCGCCTTGTCAAGGGCAGTCACATCGTGGTGCCGCGCCTGTTCGCGCATCGCTTCGCCTACATCTTTCAGAACGAGGACCGGCGCATCGTGTTCGCAATCCCCTACGAGCACGACTTCACACTCATCGGCACCACCGACGTGGACTATCAAGGCGATCCGGCGCGGGTGCACATCGATGCCGAGGAGAGTAGCTACCTGTGCGCGCTCTCCAACCGCTACTTCCGCCAGCAGATCACGCCGGCCGATGTGGTGTGGAGCTGGTCGGGCGTGCGGCCGCTGCTGTCGGATGAGTCTCCCGACCCGATGAGCGTCACGCGCGATTACGCGCTCGAGCTCGATCCGCATCCGGCGCCGCTGCTGTCGGTGTTCGGCGGCAAGATCACCACCTACCGGCGCCTGGCGGAGGATGCCGTCAACCTGCTGGCCGCGGCGCTCGGCACGCGCACCACGCCCTGGACCGCGCTCGCCAAGCTGCCCGGCGGCGACCTGCCGGAAGGCAGCCTCGCGGTGTTTCTGCGCACCGTCGAGCGCCGCTATCCCTGGCTGCCCGCGCCGCTGCGGCGGCGTTACGCGCACGCCTACGGCACGCGCCTCGAGCGGCTGCTGGGCGGCGCCGCCGCGCTCGCCGACCTCGGCCGCGAGCTGCTGCCACAGCTCTACGAGCGCGAGCTCGAGTACCTGTGCCGCGAGGAGTTCGCACGCAGCGCTCAAGATATCCTCTGGCGCCGCTCCAAGCTCGGCCTGCACCTGCTGGGGGTGGACTTAAGTCCGCTCGAGCGCTGGCTCGAGGCGCGCGAGCGCGCGCCACGGCCGCGTCGCGCCAGTACGACAGGGGAGCTGTGACCAAGGTCGCGTTTTCTTCCTTCCAGCGCGCGAAAACTGTCCCTGCACGCTAGCGTGGCGGCTGAGCCTCACTCGTCGCGCGCTATGCTCACCGATTCAGTGCTTGCCGCCCTCATCGCGGGAACCGCGACGCTGTCAGCGTCTTTCCTGCAGCTGCGCTCGGCTTCCCTCAAGGAGGGGGCGCGCGGCCCGTCCGCGGTCGCACGCCGCAAGAGCCGGCTGCAGCGCCTGGTGCTGTTTGCCATCATCGGCGGCGCGGCCGCCGCCGGCTTCTCCTTCTCGCAGTGGCTCACCGAGGGCGAGCGCGCGGCACAGAGCGCGCTGCAGCACGAGCTGCAGGCGCGTATCGCCGAGATCAGCCGCACCACCAGCGAACTCGAGATGACGCGCGACAGTGCGCGCGCCGAGATCGAGACCGGCGTGCTGCGCCGGCTCGGCACCGACGGCATCACGGTCATGGCGACTGTGGCGGCATGCCACGCAGCACTGGCGCTGCCGGTGCCCGGCACCGCCCCGCCACCCAGCGCGACGGCCGATGCCGCCAGTGCCCCGCCGCACAGCTGCGCGGAGTCCGAGGCCAGCCCAGTGACGCTGTGCGCCACGATTCCAGCCACCGCCACGGTGAGCGAGGTGGCGCTGTTCTCCAAACTCGCCGGCAGCGACACGCCCTGGAGCCAGAGCCGTTTCCTGCCCGGACAGGAGTCGGGGCAGGCGCGCTTCGCGGAGAAGTACTCCGAGAGCGCGCCGGAGGCGGGCAGCCGCCAAGTGTGCCAGGACTTCAGCAACTGGTCCGCTGACCATGCCCGCATGGTGCGCGTCACGGTGCGCTACTCACTCTAGCCCCGCATAATTGGCCCAGCGGCTGCTGGAGCCTGTAGGGGGCTTGTTGAATTCACCTCCGTCCGCACCGGTGCGCGCGCCTGGCGTACTCATCGTGATGGCGCTCGTGCCGCTATGGCTGATCGGGATGTTCGGACGCGGACTGTGGACACCGGACGAGCCGCGCGAAGCCGACATCGCCTGGCGCATGAGCCTGCAAAGCGATCGCACGCTGCCGCAGCTCGCCGGCACACCGTTCCTGGAAAAGCCGCCGCTGTCGTACTGGATGTCCGGTGCCGCGCTGGCACTGCTCGGTGATTCGCCCGCGGCCGCGCGCGCCCCCAACCTGCTGTACGCCCTGATCACCGCGCTCGCCCTCGGCGCGCTGGCACTTGGCCTGCACTCGCAGCTCGTGCCGGCGGTGCTCACCGCGCTCGTCACCTCGAGCGCGCTGATCGCCTACCGCGTGAGCATCTGGCTGGCGCCCGACGCCGCCCTGTTGGCCGGCTGCGCGCTCGCGCTGCTCGGTGCGTGGCGCGGCTATCGCGCTCCCGCGGGGCCTCCAAAAGCCGCCGGCTACCTGCTGATGCACGCCGGGGCTGCCATCGGCTTCATGGCCAAGAGCGCACCGGGGTGGCTGGTGCCGGGGCTCGCGCTTCTTGCGCTCATCGTCTGGGAGCGGCGCTGGCGGGAACTGGCCCGCTGGGAGCTGTACGCGGGCTTCGTGCTGCAGGTCCTCATCATCGGCCCGTGGCTGCTCGCGGTGGCGCGCAGCGCCCACGGCGAGAACGCGCTGCTCACCCTCTTCTGGCACAACCTCATCGGCCGCTTCACGCCGGTCGCCGCGCCCGCCGCGCTCGACTACACCAGCGGCCACCACAACTCCCCCGGCAAGTACCTGCTGGAACTGCCGCTGTACCTGCTGCCGTGGACACTCGTGGTACTCGCAGCGCTCGGGCGCGCCTGGCACCGCATGCGCGCCCCCGGCGGGGAAGGCACGCCGTGGCGCTTCGCGCTCGCGGCCAGCGTGCCGTTCCTGGTGCTGCTTTCGCTCGCCGCGACCGCGCGCGACGTGTACGCCGCCCCCTGCCTGCTCGGCTTCGGCCTGCTCACAGGATTGTGGGCGCACGAGGCGCAGAGCTCACCGTGGCGGTTCGACCGGCTCGCCCTGCGTGTCACGCGCGTTGTCATCGGCGTGCTCGCCTGCGCATTCGCCGCGACCCTGCTGGTGCTCGCCGCCGCGGGCCTGAAGTCCTGGGCGTTGAGCCTCACCGGCGCGACTGCGGTGCTCGGCCTGACTGCAGCGGCTCTCATGGGTGCGGCGGGCGCCGCCCGCACCGACGTGCAGCGCAGCCTCGCCTGGAGCTACACCGGCTATGCGGCGGCGTTGTCTCTTACCTCACTCATCGTGCTGCCGGTCATCGACCGCTGGCAGGACCTACCACAGCTGGCACGGCGCATCCACGCGGACACCGCCCAGCAGAGCCTGGCACTGCTCGATCCGGATGAGACCACCATCGCCATGCTCGATCACGGACTGAGCACCCGCTTCACGACACTGACGAGCGCGGGCAACCGCGCACCTCAGGTGGTTGGTGAGTGGTTCAGCACCCGGGGACGCGAAGCGCGTGTGCTGATCCTGCTGCCCGGTCACGCGCCTGGGCCCCTCACCGACTGGCTGGCGCGCTTTCATCGGCTCGAGGAGCCCGGCGACGGGGTCGCCGCGAGCCTCATCGCCTCGGGCAGCGCGGCGCTGGTGCAACGCTACGAACTGCCGCAGGGCCGCCGCTATGCGCTGCTCGGCCCCCCGTAGGCTGTCTCCCGAATTCACCGGAAGATACTCATGAACCAACCCGACACCCACCTCGCCCGCAACCTGCGCAACCGGCACATTCAGCTCATCGCCATCGGCGGCACGATCGGCGTGGGCCTGTTCCTCGGCTCGGCCAAGGCGATCCATGAAGCCGGGCCCGGCCTGCTCTTGGCTTACGCGGTCGGCGGCATCGCTATTTTCTTCATCATGCGGGCGCTCGGTGAGCTGCTCACTTACCGCCCCGTGGCCGGTTCGTTCGCCACCTACGCGGAAGAGTTCTGCGGACCCCTGCCGGGCTTCATCACCGGCTGGTCCTACTGGTTCGCCTGGGTGGTCACAGTGATGGCGGAGATCACCGCCATCGGCGTGTACGTGAACTTCTGGCTACCGCACGTGCCGCAGTGGCTGCCGGCGCTCATCGCGCTGCTGGTGCTCTACGGCGCGAACCTGCTGGCGGTACGCGTATTCGGCGAGCTGGAGTTCTGGTTCGCGCTCATCAAGGTCGTGACCATCGTCGCGCTCATCGCGGCCGGACTGTTCGTGGTTGTCTTCCATGCGGGCGCCCTCGGCCCGACCGCCGCCTTCTCCAACCTCTGGGCGCAGGGCGGCTTCATGCCCAACGGCGTCCTCGCGGTACTGCTCGCGCTGCAGATCGTGATGTTCGCCTACGAGGGAGTGGAGCTCATCGGGGTGACGGCCGGCGAGGCCGAGAACCCTGCTGTGGTGCTGCCGCGGGCCACCAACGGCATCATCGTGCGCATCCTCATCTTCTACATCGGCGCACTGCTGGTGATCATGTCGCTCGTGCCCTGGACTCAGCTCGACCCGAAGGTGAGTCCGTTCGTGTTCGTGTTCGGCAAGCTGGGGCTGCCCGGCGCTGCCAGCATCATCAACCTGGTAGTGATCACGGCGGCCGCCTCCTCCTGCAACAGCGGCCTGTTCAGCACCGGCCGCATGCTGTGGACCCTTGCGCAGCGCGGCCACGCCCCGCGAGCGTTCGCGGCGTTGAACCGGCGTCAGCTGCCGGCCGCGGGCGTGCACGCCTCCGCCGCGGTGATGCTGATCGGCGTGGCGCTCAACTACCTGATGCCGGAGGACGTGTTCACGATCGTCACCAGTGTTGCGCTGGTGGGCACGTTCTGGACCTGGGGGATCATCCTGGTGTCGCACGCCAACTATCGCCGCGCGGTAGCCGCGGGCCGTGCCGCGCCCGCGCCGTTCCGCATGCCTGGGGCACCGCTCGCCAACTGGCTGGTGCTCGCGTTCCTGCTGCTCGTGACCGTCATGCTGGCGCGCAGGCCGGACACCCGCGTGGCGCTGTACGTGGCCCCGGTGTGGTTCGGGCTGCTGATCCTCGGCTACCTGCTGTTGCAGCGGCAGCGGCGCGCCTAGAGCAACGGCTCGTTGCCGCCGATCAGACCTCCGCCGTCGACGACCAGGCTCTGCCCGGTGATGAAGTTGCCGGCGCGCGAGGCGAGCAGCACGGCAACTCCTGCGACATCGTCCGGATCGCCGAGGCGGCGCAGCGGGTAAGTGCGCGCGATGGCCGCGGCGCGCTGCGGATCGGCCCACAGCGCTTTTGAGAAGTGCGTGCGGATCACCCCGGGCGCGATGCAGTTGACGCGGATGTTGTGCGGACCCCACTCCACCGCGAGGTTGCGCGCCAGCTGCATGTCAGCGGCCTTGGAGATGCAGTACGCCCCAAGGCTCGCGCTGCCGATAAAGCCGCCCACTGAGGAGACGATGATGACCACGCCATCCTTGCGCTCGGCCATGGCCGGCAACGTCATGTTGCACAGCCACAGCGGGCTGTGCAGGTTGGTGTGAATCACCTTGTCGACGGCCTCGTCGGGGGTCTTCAGCAGCGGACCAAAAGTCGGATTGGTTGCCGCGTTGCACACCACGATGTCGATGCGGCCCCATTTGGCAACGGTGGCATCCACCAACGCCCGCAGCTCTTCCTTGTGACCGACGTGACAGGCGTGCGCCATCGCGCTGCCGCCGGCGGCGGTGATCTCGCCCGCCACCGCTTCGCAACTCTCAGCCTTGCGGCTGGATATGACGACGCGCGCCCCGTGCGCGGCCATCTGCACGGCGATCGCCTTGCCGATGCCGCGGCTCGAGCCGGTAATCAGGGCGACCTTGCCCGTGAGATCGAACATCGTCATGGCGCACTCCCGCTGCTGCTCGCAGGCATTGTGCCGCGCACCCTGCATAGAAGGAAATGCAAGCGCGCGTTCCGCACTGAACCGAAACCAACGGCGGCCGACTTACAGCCCGAGCTCACGCTTTAGCGGCAGCCGATGGACAGCCGCCGCGAGGGCTTGAGTCGCCATCTCCCCTCTCTAACTGTGGAAGGAATGAAATGCGTCTGATGAAGTTATTGCCGTTGACTCTGCTGCTGGCCCCGGCACTCGTGCTGGCACAGGAAGCCGATGAGTCAGTTGTACGCTGGGACCAGATCGTCGGAGTCATCACTGCCCCGGGCATCAACAACCCAGCCGGTGGTATCGCGGCCGGAGCCGGACCCTGGTCCGTGCGCTCCGGTCAGGCCCATGTGAACCTGGCCACCGGGCAGACTAGCTTTGAGGTGCGGGGGCTGGTGCTCAACGGCAGCAACTCGAGCGGCACACCCGGTCCGGTGAACACGGTGGTGGGCACGCTGGTGTGCAACGCCGGCACCACCGCGCAGGTGGTTCGCGATTCGGCGGAGGTGCGACTCAGCACGCGCGGCGACGCGCACTTCAGCGGCGAAATCGCCGGGCTGCCTGCCGTGTGCGCGAGCCCGCTGTTTCTGGTGCGCATCGGCCCCAGCTTCCCGGTCGCGGGAGCTATCGGCCGCTGGCTCGCCACCGGCGCCGAGCGCAGCAGCGTCGAGCGCGACTGACCGCTGCCACCTCGGATCACCGGCAGCTCCGCTTGCGCGGGGCTGCCGGTGTCCGGGCCGCGGACAATGGCGGGAGCTGTTAGAGTGCAAACTCAGGGTGACTGCGACCGAGCACCCCCTCATCACGGCGTTGCGGGTTTTCGCCGTGCCCGCCGGCGCCAAGTACGAGGCGGTAGTGCTGGATGCGAGGGCACGCGCGCGCGTGGTCGATCATACCGGGGTTCGACTCACCGCCAGTGCAGGGTTTGCTGTTTACCGGCAGAATTGCCGACAGCGCCTGCGAGAAGACGGCGTTAATCCGCAAGTAGCGGTTTTCCGGGGTGCGCCCGTAGCTCAGTTGGATAGAGCATCAGGCTTCGAACCTGAGGGTCGGGAGTTCGAATCTCTCCGGGCGCGCTTTCTAACTCAAGCACTTGCGCGGTTCCAATATCAGTCTATTTTGGCGCTGCTACAAAATTGCGACCGCTCGCTTCCAGAAGTACGTTGGCAACCTTCTCGCCCGCTTCCTCGAGTTACGGACGGGCAGCTATCGTGGCCTGTCGGAAGCAAAGCCCGGCCCGTTATGTAGCGATCATCGCGTCATTACTGCCTACAGAGCTTAAGTTAGAGTAGGGCGAGCCGCTGTCTGATTTCACCGATCACGAACTAGCGACGGTGCTTGGCTTGCTCCACAGCCAGGTGGAGTTCCTCCAACAGGCTGAGTCAAATGAGATCAACGGCGTGGCGGAAGACGTGCCAGCAGCGACCAACAGGACCGAAGACGGGTAAGGTGAGAACTGCCCACAACACATACACCGGCTCGTGCCGCCCTTTGCTTCGCGAACTCGCGCGAGCCTTACGCTAGCAAAGGGATTCCGCTTAGGCCGCTATTGACCCCGCAGCTCTCGGCCGCGACTGTCGGCTTTCGGACGACCAATCAGATAAGGACAAGCGGGCGTGGCTCGCGCTCCACAAGCCTGTGGCCGGCGAGCCTCCTTACGCGCGGGCTGTCCCCTTACGTCCCAGGTTCCGATTCTCTGTATCAAGGTGAGGGTGCGTAACGCGTGTAGACAAAGTCGCGAGCTTTGGCCGGCGCGTGGCAGGGAAAGCAGGTTTTAAGTAGCGCCTCGTCGGCAGGTTTGCCATTTGGGTAGAAGTGCCCGAACCCCCAGCCGCCCGTAGCCGCGTACTTTTTCGAGTTCTTGACCTCGAACTGTATGTTTGTGGCGGGGCCGGGAACGAAGGATTGTTCGCGGCCAAAGACCGTGTTGTTCTCCTCCGACGGGACATGACTGTAGTGCAAAGCGGCGATGATTGCGCCGTCGGGAAAGGGGAGCTTCCCTTCGCGGTACGCCTTGATCGCTACATCGTTGCCCAAAACGACAGCGAAGCTGTGGAGGTCGCCTTCTTCGTGAGCCACGGAGATCAGCTTCCAGTCGCGGTATCCGGAGGGAATTTCGGTCAAGTAGACTGGAGCGGAATTCTCTCCTGCCTGTCCGGACGCGGTTACCAGATAGGCGATAACGCTCGCCCGCGTTGCAATTACGATCGCGAGTGCGCTTTTAGGCTTCATGGCGACACCTTTATCGTTTTTGGCGAGCTGCCAACTCTAGCACCGTTACGTGACCAGTACGTCTGCTCCGCCATTTCGAGAGCGTCGGTGGCTGACCAGTCCAGTGGTGCGATGAGTGCGCTGGGGGCCTGGAACTACCTTCGAACCTGAGGGTCGGGAGTTCGAATCTCTCCGGGGCGCGCTTGATATCTCAATGATTCGCGGCTTTCTAGCTCGCTCTGTTTGGCTTCTGCCACCGAAATGCTACTGCTCGCCTCGACTAGCAGTGTGGAAACCTCCTCGCCGGCCTCCTCCAACTGCTGAGGCATCGCGGCCGCGCGTGAAGCTCGCTGAGTGCTGACCGGCCAGCGTCTGTGCAACCTTCGCGTTCACTCCCGACTGAATCAGCGCCGTGACGAAGCAGTGCCGCAGCATGTCCAACGTGCCGGTGACCCCGGTCTTCTTTAGTAGCGGCGCCCACACGCGGGCGAGCCAGTTGTGGCAGTCGATGGGCTTACCCGCCGGGGGCATCCCGAAGAGTCCGCGCTAGTCTGTTTGTGCCATAGCAACTTGATACTGTCGCCGCCGGGCGTCGGATCATCTCGGGACGCAACAACGCCAACATGAACACGACATGAAGAAAGGCAAACGCCGACACGGCATTCAACCTTTCGCTCACGGCCGTTAAGCCATCCCGCTGACGTTCGACCGCGACAAGCGGCGCACACAATTGCGGCAGCAGATCGGGAGCAGGGACTCTCAATTCAACCATGTCGCAAACGAAGCACGAACAGGAACTGCGAGCCCTCGCGCGCGAACGCATAACAAAGGGAGAATTGCCGGGCGAGCCGGTCTTACGAACGTGGGGCGGTCACGGAACCGGTCGGCTTTGCTCGTTGTGCCGCGAGCCGGTTCAACCTGATCAGATCGAATTCGAGGTCGAAAGCGGCCGGCACAGCCTGATATTTCACATGGTCTGTCAGTCGGTCTGGCTGCTTGAGTGCGCCAGCCATGATGCTCGAAGACCTAAGGACCCGTAGATCGTCGCCGCATTAGTTCTTCCCGAGCGTGAGCATTGGGACCGACGGAGATTGATCCCGCAGCGATCGTGACGCCGGTGAGGAAGCGGCAGTAGCGAGTTCACAGTAGCGCTCAGCGTGAACGGCGGCGCCGCGCCGGTCGTATCAGCCCCACGCCCGCGGCTCAGGGACGGCCACGTGAACGCTTGCGCTCGTTATGCTGAAGTCCCAGTCCAGCGCCCACGCCCGATTCGTGCGGATCGTGTCGGATTGTGATGTTAGGCACTGCATCGGGACTCGATGTCAGGCTTATACTCCGCCGCTATGAGCGACCTGTCGACGTCGATCTCCCAGGCCCTGATGCTCGCCACCCGCCTGCGCTCGATGAGCGAAAGGCTGAAGGACGGAGACTTCAAACGCGTCGCCGACGCACTGTTGCTCGAGCTTGCAGAGGTTCAGCTAAAGCTAGGCGAGGTCATGACGGAGAACGCCTCCCTTAAGGGGCGGGCCAAATCACAACAAGCGGAATGCTGTCCGAGGTGCGGCGAGCTTGGGTGGCATGTGGCCAGTACCAAGCCTCACAAGACTCCGGGTGTGGTGGTTCAGGTCTCGGTCTGTCCCAAGTGCAAGCTAAAGGAAGAATCGCTGATCAAGGCATGATGGGCAGGCGTCTCAGTCCGTCCCGTAAGCTCCACAACCCGCCAGCGCTTAGTGGCTGTGAACCAGCTCCCTTGCGGTCAGGTGGAATGATTCACTTCCCACATTGCGGGGCGTTGGCGCACGCGCTCCGCGTCATCCTCCGGCAGCTGAAGACGGCTGCAGTCAAGAATCGAACCTCTTGACCCCTGCGAACTGAAAGTCGCATGCGATCGTGCGGCTTGCATGCCCGCACTGCGGAGCGCGGCAGCACTACACGGTGCACGAGCGACGCCTCAGGAAATACCCGTGACCGGCGCACTCATCGTAAATATCGCAGTCGCCGATCTAAGTCACGGCCGCACAGCTCAGACCGGCTGATCGATCGACTTGGCGAGCGGGGTGAAAGTCTTCGGTCCCGCATCCGTCATGTGCCAGCAGTCCTCGAGGCGGATGCCGAACTCGCCCGGCACATAGATGCCCGGCTCATCCGAGAAGCACATGCCCGCTGCCAGCGGCGTCGTGTCGTTGCGCACCAGGTACGGTGCCTCGTGCACGTCCATGCCGATGCCGTGGCCGGTGCGATGCGACAGGCCTGGCAGACCGTAGTCCTTACCCCATCCCTTGCGCTCGTAGAAGTCGCGCACTGCCTTGTCGATGGCGCCGCACGGCGTGCCGAGCTTCGCGGTCTCGAGAGCGAGTTCCTGGCCGCGCTTCACCGTGTCCCACAGCTCGCGCTGACGCGCTGCTATCTCGCCATACACCCAGCTGCGCGTGATGTCCGACTGGTAGCCGTGCACGCTGCAGCCGGTGTCGATGAGCACGACCGAGCCCGCGCGCACCTTCTGCGGCTTAATGGAGCCGTGCGGAAAGGCGCTTGCCTCGTTCAGCAGCACCAGCGTGAACTCGTGGTGACCGCCGAGGGCTTCGGTCGCTGCCACCATGATGGCGAGGATGTCCGGGCCGCTCATGCCCGCCTCGATGCGACCGTGGGTATGCCGCAGCGCCGCCAGGGTGACGTCATTGGCGGCCTGCAGCTGCGTCAGTTCCAGCGGCGACTTGATCATGCGGCAGGCGCGTATCAGCTCCTCGCCGGAGATCACCTTGGGGCCACCGCCGGACCTGCCCACGCGCTCCACGATGAACATGCGCGTGGTGGGCTCGACCGCCAGCGGACCGGCGGCGCCGGAGGCGCGCAGCGCGCTGCCGAGCAGCTCGAACGGGTTCTCGTCCTCCTTCCACGGCCGCACGTCCGCGTCCACCCTGAGCGTCTCGCGTATCGAGGGCTCTTCAAAGAACGGGGTGACCACGACCACGCGGCCGCTGGCCGGGACCAGCGCCGCGGTAGTGCGCTCGGAGCGCCACCAGCGAATGCCGGTGAAGTACTCAAGCGAGGATCCCGATTCCACGAGGAAGGCCGCGATCTTCTGCCGCTGCATCAGACCTTGCAGTTTCGCCAGACGCGCGCCGTGCTCCTGTGCGCTGATCGGCGGCACGTCCTTGGTCATCGAGGTCAGCCCCGGAGCCTGTGTCGCGGCGTGCGCCGCGCTCCCACCCACTGCGACCGCGGCACCCGCCGCCGTCAAGCCGAAGAAATCCCGCCTGGAGAACATCGTCATGCCTCCCCCTCAGTCCGCGCTGGCCCGTGTGTTGTAACGCCGCCTGATCATCGTAGATCCCGCGGTCCGATTCCAGGCGCGCGTTTGGCCGCTGCCCGTCATGGCGCGGCATGCGTATCATGTTCGCGCTGCACCCGACAAGTCATCGCAGCGGTCAGGGCTACTATGGCACAACACCCCGACAGCGCGACGCAGCGGGGCGACGGCAAGCGTCGCTGCCGCTGGGCGCGCGGCGCTGATCCGGACTACGTCCGCTATCACGATGCGGAGTGGGGACGGCCGGTGCATGATGACCGGGCGCTGTTTGAGATGCTGACACTGGAAGGCGCGCAGGCGGGGCTTTCCTGGTCCACGATCCTGCGCAAGCGGGCCGGTTACCGCCGTGCCTTTGGCAATTTCGATCCACGCAGGGTGGCGCGCTTCGACGCCCGGCGCCGCGCGCGGCTGCGGCACGACCCCGGCATCGTGCGCAACCGCCTGAAGATCGACTCCACGGTCAGCAACGCGCAGGCCTTCCTCGCGGTGCAGCGCGAGTTCGGATCCTTCGACCTCTACCTCTGGTCCTTCGCGGGGGGCAAACCGCACATCAACCGGCCGCGACCGGGTGGCGCGCCGGCGCGCACCGCCTTGAGCGACGCACTGTCCCGCGACCTCTCCAAGCGCGGCTTCCGCTTCGTGGGCAGCACCATCGTGTACGCCTTCCTGCAGGCGGTCGGGGTGGTGAACGATCACTCCCGGGACTGCTTCCGCTGCCCGCCACGGCGCCGCTCGGGCCGCGCCGGCGGTGGTGCCGGGAGGCGAAAGTAGCCTTCGCTCCCGGACGCCTTTTAAGATAGTCGTCCGATTCACGCGTTCCAGGATCCGGCTATGAAGGCACTTGTTGCGATGGCATGCACGGCGGGGCTTGCAATGGTGGCGCCGGTGTATGCCGACTGCCCCTACCCGCCCGCGCCGAACAATCTCCCCGACGGCGCCACTGCGACGCTGGAAGACATGCTCGCGGGACAGAAAAAGGTCAAGGATTACCAGAAGGCGATCGATGACTACGTGGCCTGCATCGACAAGGAGCTCGATGCAGCCATCGCCAAGGGCGGCGACCAGCTCAAACCGCAGCAGAAGGCCGACATGCAGAAGGTCGAGGCGCAGAAGCACAACGCCGCCATCGATCAGGAGCAGGCGATCGCGGATCGCTTCAACGAGCAGGTGAAGGTCTACAAAGCCAGGACCGCCGACAAGAAGGGCTGAGTGCTGAGCCCGTCCGAGGCGGATCTGCTGATCGGACAGCACCTGCAGTGTCTGCCGATCGAGTCGCTGCCGCTCGCGCAGTGCGCCGGGGCGGTGCTGCGCGAGAACATCTACGCGGAGCGTGACGAGCCACCCTTCGATCGCGTGGCGATGGACGGAGTCGCGCTCGACAGTCGCGCGGTGAGTGCCGGGACGCGCACCTTCCACATCCAGGCGACCCAGACCGCGGGCGAGACGCCCCTCAGCCTCGCCGCGTCCGACCGGTGCATCCAGGTGATGACCGGCGCAGTACTGCCTGCCGGCTGTGACGCGGTTGTGCCGGAGGAGGAGCTGGCCCTCGCGCGCGGACGCGCCGTGCTCGGCCCGGCGGCGCACGCTGAGGCGTGGCGCTGCGTGCGCCGCCGCGGCAGCGAGACCCGCCAGGGGACGCTGCTGGTGTCTGCGGGCGTCAAGCTGCACGCGCCGCAGATTGCCATCGCCGCGGCGGCCGGCATGGCACGCATCCGGGTCAGCAGCCAGCCGATGCTGGCCGTCATCTCCACCGGCAACGAGCTGATCGAGCCGGGCGAGCCGGTACTGGCGCACCAGGTGCGACGCGCCAACGCGTACGCGATCGTGAGTGCGCTGCGCGAGCACGGGTTTCAGCGCGTGGCGGACGATCACCTGCAGGACGACCTCGCGGAGCTGCGGGTGCGGCTGCGCTTTCATCTCGAGACCCACGACGTGCTGGTGCTCTCCGGCGGGGTGTCCGGGGGACGCTTCGATCTCATACCGCAGGTGTTGAAAGAGCTCGGGGTGCGCGCCCTCGTCGACGGTGTCGCGCAGCGGCCTGGCAAGCCGATGTGGTTCGGCGTCGCCGCCTCGGGGACGGCAGTATTCGGGCTGCCGAGCAGCGCGGTGTCGTCGCTGGTGTGCCTGACACGTTATGTCCTGCCGGCGCTCTACGGCAGCCTCGGCCAGAGTCCGCTGCCTCCTGAGCGCATGGCCCTCGGTGCCCCGGTCAGCATCGCTGATGCGCAAACCCACTTCCTGCCGGTGCGCTGCGAGCAGGACGACTGGGGCCGCGCCTGGGCGCAGCCGGCCTCGACCCACGATCCCGCGGACAGCACCTCGCTGGCCGCTACCGACGGCTTCGTGGAGCTGCCCCCCGGCCCGAACACCTACGCCAAGGGGTTCGTCACGCGGCTGTATCGCTGGGCCTAAGCGGGCGGGAACCCTGAGGGGCCAGGCGGCCTCTAACAGGGGCACTCCCCTTCCGGCTGATAGCCATGCCGGCCTAGCGTTGCGCATACTGCGGCCCCAGAGGCCATGTCCACACGCGAAGTCATCGTTCCGCTCAACGCGCGGCCCGCGCCGCGCGACGGTCTTGCCCGGCCGATGCGCGACCTGCGCATCTCGGTCATGGACCGCTGCAATTTCCGCTGCCCGTACTGCATGCCGCGCGAGACCTTCCACGAGAAGTACCGCTTCCTCGGTTCGCACGAGCGGCTGTCGTTCGATGAGATCGTGCGCCTGGCGCGGCTGTTCGTGCAGCTCGGCGTCCGCAAGCTGCGTCTCACCGGCGGTGAGCCGCTGCTGCGTGCCAATCTGCCGGAGCTGATCGGCGACCTGTCGGCCATCCCGGGCGTGGAGGACATCGCACTCACCACCAACGGGGTGCTGCTGGCGCGCTACGCGGCGGAGCTGCGCGCGGCAGGCCTGAAGCGCGTGACGGTGAGCCTTGACAGCCTGGACCCCGAGGTCTTCAAGCGCATGAGCGGCGGCCTGGGCGGCGTGGCGGAGGTGCTCGAGGGCATCGAGCATGCACTGCGGGCCGAGCTCACGCCTCTGAAGGTCAACGCGGTCATCCAGCGCGGCATCAATGATCACACGGTGCTCGATCTGCTCGAGCGCTTCCGCGGCACGGGCGTGATCGTGCGCTTCATCGAGTACATGGACGTCGGCAACCGCAACCACTGGGCACCGGAGCTGGTGATGCCCTCGCGCGAGCTCGCGCAGCTGATCAGCGCGCGCTGGCCGCTGACGGCACTCAAGCCCGGCTATCGCGGCGAAGTGGCCGCGCGCTACGCCTTCGTCGACGGCCAGGGCGAGGTGGGCTTCATCTCCTCGGTGTCGCAACCGTTCTGCGGCGACTGCTCGCGGGCGCGCTTGGGGTCCGACGGCATGTTCTACACCTGCCTGTTCGCCACCCACGGCACCAGCCTGCGCGACGCGTTGCGCGGCGGCGCGAGCGATGACGCGCTGCTGGAGATCATGCGCGGCGTGTGGCTCAGGCGCTCCGACCGCTACAGCGAGCTGCGTGCGCAGCTGCGCGGCGGTGCACACGAGGAACGCAAGGTCGAGATGTTCTACATCGGTGGCTGATGGCACGACGCGGCCTCACGCATCTCGATGCGCGCCACCGCCCGGCTATGGTGGACGTCGGCGCCAAGCAGGTGACGCATCGCATGGCCGCCGCCGAGGCGCGGCTGCGGCTGCCGGCGGGGGTAGCGCGCGCGCTGCGCGCGAGCGGGCACCGCACCAAGAAGGGTCCGGTATTCGACACCGCGATCCTCGCCGGCGTCATGGCAGCCAAGCGCGCCCACGAGCTCATCCCCTTCTGCCACCCGCTCGCGCTTGAGAATTGCCAGGTGCACATCGAGCAACGTCGCGGCGGCGAGATCGTGGTGCGCTGCGAGGCCTCGGTGCATCACCGCACGGGCGTGGAGATGGAGGCGCTGACCGGGGCGGCGGTGGCCGCGCTCACCATCTACGACATGTGCAAGGCGCTGTCGCACGACATCGAGATCGTGAGCGTGCGGCTGCTGGCGAAGTCCGGTGGGCGGCGCCGCTTTGCGCGCACTGGCAGCTAGGCCATGGCAGCGACCGCAGCCGGCTACCGCACCCCGCCGCTCTACGGCCTGCTGCTCGCCGGCGGACACAGCACCCGCATGGGGCGCGACAAGGCGCAGCTCGCCTACGGCGACGGCACCCCGCAGCTTGAGCGCGCGATGCAGCTGCTGGCGGCACACGTCCCGAAGGCGTACGTATCGGTGCGCGCCGAGCAGAGCGCGGACCCGCTGCGCGCGCGCTACCCGCAGATTCCCGACACGCGCCCCGGCCTGGGCCCGATTGCCGGCGTATTCGCCGCCCAGGAGCGCCACCCGGAGGCCGCCTGGCTAGTGCTGGCCTGCGACCTGCCGCTGTTAGACACCGCCACGCTCGAGCACCTCCTCAAGGGGCGCGCCCCCGAACGCGCCGCGACCGCCTACCGCTCAAGCCACGACGGACTGCCCGAGCCGCTGTGCGCCATCTGGGAGCCGCACAGCCACGCCGCGCTCGCGGCTTATGTAGCCGCCGGCCACAGCTGCCCGCGCCGCTTCCTGCAGCGCGCTGACACGCAGCTGCTGGATGAGCCCAATCCGCGTGCACTGGACAACATCAATACGCCCGCGGAGTATGGCTCGGCGCACGTCTTGACCCGGGAGCAGGCCATCGAAGCACGCCACCTGACCGTGCAGTACTACGCGCTGCTGCGCGAGCAGGCCGGCCGGCGCGAAGAGTCGTTGCAGAGCGCGGCGCGCACCCCGCGCGAGCTGTACGGCGAGCTTGCGGCCCGCTACCCCTTCACGCTCGCCCCGGAGGTGCTGCGCGTAGCCATCAACGGCGAGTTCTCCGACTGGGCCACTCCGCTCGCCGAGGGCGATGCGGTCGTGTTCATCCCGCCGGTCGCGGGCGGCTGAGCGCCGTGTCCGCCTTCCGCTTCAGCCACAGCGCGCTCGACCCGCAGCAGCTGCGCCGCGAGCTCGCCGACCCCGCCTGCGGAGGCTATGCGGCCTTCGAAGGCTGGGTGCGCGATCACAACGAGGGCGAGCGCGTGCGGCATCTGGAGTACGAGGCGTTCGAGGCACTCGCGGTACGCGAGGGCGAGCGCATCCTCGGCGAGGCGCGCGCGCGGTTCGGCGTCACGCATGCCGCGTGCGCACACCGGCTCGGGGATCTCGCGGTCGGGGAGCTGGCCGTGTGGGTCGGAGTGAGCGCCGCGCACCGCGACGAGGCCTTCCGCGCCTGCCGCTACATCATCGACGAGGTCAAGCACCGGCTGCCGATCTGGAAGAAGGAGCATTACCTGAACGGCGACTCGGGCTGGGTGAACTGCGAGCGCTGCGCGGCCCCGGCCACGGATGCCGAGTCACCGGTCGCGGTGCACCGGCACGATCACCACCGCTGAGCCACTTCAGGGGCGTACCTGCCCCGTCCCGCGCACCACGTACTTGTAGCTGGTGAGCTGCTCGACGCCCACCGGCCCGCGAGCGTGAAAGCGGTCGGTGGAGATGCCGATCTCGGCCCCCATGCCGAACTCGCCGCCGTCGGCAAACTGCGTGGAGGCGTTGTGCAGCACGATGGCGCTGTCGACGCGCTGCAGGAAGCGCTCGGCGGTCGCGGGGTTCTCGGTGACGATCGATTCGGTGTGCGCCGAGCCGTAGCGCGCGATGTGCGCAATCGCCGCGTCCACGCCCTCGACCACGCGCGCGGCGATGATGGCATCCAGGTACTCGGTGTACCAGTCGTCCTCGCTCGCCGGGCGCACGCGCGCATCGGCCTGCTGCACGGTCGCATCGCCGCGCACCTCGCAACCGGCCTCCAGCAGGTCGCGCACCAGCGGCGCCAGATGCGTGCCCACGCAGCCTCGGTCGATGAGCAGCGTTTCGGCCGCCCCGCAGATGCCGGTGCGGCGCATCTTGGCATTCACGGCGATGGTGCGCGCCATGCGCACGTCGGCATCGCGGTCGATGTAGACGTGGCAGTTGCCCTCCAGATGACCGATGACCGGGACGCGTGCTTCGCGCTTGACCCGCTCCACCAGGGACTTGCCGCCGCGCGGCACGATGACATCGAGGTACTCGCTCATCGCCGCCAGCATGTAGCCGACCGCGGCGCGATCGGTGATGGGCACCAGCTGGATGCACGCGGGCGGCAGTTGCGCCGCGGTCAGCCCGCTCACCAGGCAGGCGTGCAGCGCAGCGCTCGAGTGCTGGCTCTCGCTGCCGCCGCGCAGCAGCACCGCGTTGCCGGACTTCAGGCACAACGCCCCGGCATCCGCGGTGACGTTGGGGCGGCTCTCATAAATGATGCCGATCACGCCGAGCGGCACCACCACGCGCTGGATCTTCAGTCCGTTGGGACGCTCCCACTCGGCGGCGATGACGCCGATCGGGTCAGGCAGCTCCCGCACGGCATCGATGCCGGCGGCGATCGCCTCCACGCGCCGCTCGTCGAGGCGCAGCCGCTCGAGCCGCGGCCCGGAGAGGTGCGCGGTGCGCGCCGCCGCCAGGTCGCGCTCGTTGGCGGCGAGGATCGCCGCAGCCTGGGCACGCACCGCGGCGGCGGCCGCGGCCAGCGCGCCGTTCTTCTGCTCGCTGCCGGCCAGCGCCAGCGTCTCGGCCGCGGCGGTGGCCGCGCGGCCGAGCCCTTCCATGAGTTCGCTCAGCGCCTGCGTCGGCATGTCAGGGAACCGTAGGCAGCGGCGCGACCGCCGCGCGCGCGGGCGCCACCTCGTGGCGCATGAGGACCAGGTCATCGCGATGAATCATCTCGTCGCGGCCGCGAAAACCGAGCAGCGCTTCGATCTCCGAGGAGCGGCGCCCCATGATGCGGGCGGCGTCCGCGTCGGAATAGGCGGCGATGCCGCGCGCCACCTCGGCGCCGTCGGCGCTCAGGACACTCACTGTGTCGCCGCGCTCGAAGCGCCCGCGGGTGCCGGTGACACCGGCCGGCAGCAGACTGCGTCCCTCGGCGAGCGCCCGCAGCGCGCCCGCGTCGATGGTGATCGCGCCGGCCGGGCGCAGCGTGCCGGCGATCCACTGCTTGCGCGCCGCCACCGGAGTCGCCGAGGGAATGAACCAGGTGCAGTCGGCGCCCTCCTCGATGCGCCGCAGCGGGTGGCGGTAGCCGCCCGCGGCGATGCACATGTGACAGCCGGCGGCGACCGCGATGCGCGCGGCGGCGATCTTGGACATCATGCCGCCCGAGCCGATCCCCGAGACCGCCCGCCCTGCCATGGCTTCGATCTCGGGAGTGATCTCGCGCACCTCGTGAATGAAGCGCGCCCCGCGCTCGCGGTGCGGATTAGCGCTGTAGAGCCCGTCGACGTCCGAGAGCAGCACCAGGCAGTCGGCGCCAGCCATCTGCGCGACCCGCGCCGCCAAGCGGTCGTTATCGCCGTAGCGGATCTCAGCGGTGGCGACGGTGTCGTTCTCGTTCACGACCGGCAGCGCCCCGAGCGCGAGCAGCGCCTCCAGCGTGGCGCGCGCATTGAGGTAACGCCGCCGCTGCTCGCTGTCCTCGAGGGTGAGCAGCACCTGCGCCACGGTCACGTCGTTGCCCTCGAGCAGCTCCTTGTAGGCGTGCGCCAGGCGGATCTGCCCCACCGCTGCGGCCGCCTGGCTCTCCTCGAGCCGCAGCGGGCCGTGCTTCATCAGGCCCAGGCGCCGCCGCCCGAGCGCGATCGCCCCCGAAGACACCAGGATGACGCGCTGCTCGCGCCGGCGCAGGCGCAGCAGATCCTCGATGAGAGACTCGAGCCAGCCGCGGTTGATGCGTCCGGTCTCGGCGTCCACCAGCAGCGCCGAGCCCACCTTCACGACGATGCGCCGTGCCTGCGTGAGGGGTGCTGCAGAGGCCGAGCCGTTCATGCGGGAAACTATACGCAATTGCCCGGCCCCGCCGCACCGCGGCGATGCCCGATCAGCCGGGGACGACGCGTGGGCCTTCCGGGCGGTAGCTGTAGCGCCCGGCAAAGGCGGGCAGCACCAGGAGATTGAGCAGGGTCGAGCTCATGAGGCCGCCGAGCACGCTCACCGCCATCGGCCCCTCGATCTCCTGTCCGGGGCGGGACATGCCAATGGCCAGCGGCGCCAGCCCGAGCGCGGTCACCGTGGCCGTCATGAGGATGGGAACCAGCCGCTCAGAGGCGCCGCGCAGGACGGTCTCCTCGTTCCAGGTCGCGCCTTCCGCCTCGATCAGGTGCTCATAGTGCGCCAGCAGCAGGATCGAGTTGCGCGCGCCCACGCCAAAGACCGTCGCCAGGCCCACCAGCGTACCGACCGACAGGCCGATGCCGGTGAGGGCGATCACCAGCACGCTGCCGATCAGGCTGAAGGGCAGGTTGATCAACACCAGCCACGGATGGGCGCGGCGGTGGAAGCACAGAAACAGCAGCATCACGACCAGGGCCAGCGCCAGCGCGGCGTAGAACACAAGTTCCACCACACCGGCGTGTCCGGCCTCGGCCTGCCCGGTGAACTGCCAGTGGATCCCGCCCCGCGGCGGCAGCGCCGCCGCTAGACGCCGCTTGGCCTCCTTCACCACGCTCTGCAGGTTCGCGCCCTTGACGTTGAAGGTGACCGCGACCCGGCGCTGACCGTCCTGGTGCAGGATGCTGAAGCGGCCCTCTGAGGGGGAGACGTCCGCCAGCTCGCGCAGCGGCACCGGCCCGAACGGGCTGCCGATGAGCAGTGCGCCGAGCTGCTCGGTGCGCTGCCGCACCCCCTCGGGCGCGATCACCACCGCGTCCACCTTGCGCACCCCCGCGTACGCCTGCCCGACGGTCGCGCCGGCGTAGGCCGTCTGCACCGTCTCCAGCACGTCCTGCGCGCGCAGGCCGTGAGCCGCTAGGCGCTCGGGCCGCAGCGTCACCCGCATCGCCGGAGTCTGCGCGACGTGTGAGACCTGCAGGTCGACGACCCCCGGCACCTTCCCCAGCACGTCGCCGGCATCGGCGGCGACCTTATCGAGCGTGGCAAGATCATCGCCGAAGATGTTGACCACTTCCTGGGCGGTCTCCCCGGTCAGGCTCTCGCTGAGCCGGTCACCGAGAAACGTCACCACCTCGACGTTCAGGCCGGGGTAGCCGGCCAGCACCTTGCGGATCCGGTCCTGCGCGGCCGCCTGGTCGATGCCGGCATCGGACTTGAGCTCGACGTGAAACTCGCTGCGCTGCGTGCCCCAGGTGTCTTCGCCTCCCTCGGAGCGTCCCAGCTGCTGCTCGACGGTGGCGACGAAGGGCAGCGCGAGCAGCTCGCGGCTGATGCGCAGGCCGAGCCTGCGCATCTCCTCGAGCGAGGTGCCGGGCACGGCGCTATCCACTTGCACCACGAAGTGACCTTCGCGGAAGTCCGGCATGAACTGCGCGCTGAGCAGCGGCAACACGGCGAGCGCGGCGAGGAACAGGATGACGAGCGCAGCGACGACCGGCTTGAAATGACGATCCGCGACGCCGATGCAGCGCGCCTGCAGCCGCCTGAGGACGCCGATCCAGCGCGGCTCGGCATGCACCTCGCGCGCCGACAGCAGCAGCGCGGAGAGCGCCGGGGTGACGGTCAGCGCCACCCCGAGCGAGGCGAGCACGGAGAGCATGAAGGCGATCGCGAGCGGGCCGACGAAGCGCCCCTGCACCCCGGAGGTCACGAGCACCGGAACGAAGACCACGAGCACCACGAACGTGGCGTACAGCACCGGGCCGCGGATCTCGACGGTGGCGTCGCGGATCACCTCCAGGCGCGAGCGCGGTGCGGTGCTGGCAGCGTTCTGCCGCAGGCGCCGCAGCGTGTTCTCGATGCCGATAATGGCATCGTCGACCAGCACGCCGAGCGCCACCGCGAACCCGCCGAGCGTCATGGTGTTGAGCGTCAGGCCAAGCCGCCCCAGCACCACCGCCGCGGCGACCAGGGACAGCGGGATGGCGAGGAACGAGATGCCCGCCGAGCGCCAGTTGCGCAGGAACGCGAACAGCACCAACAGGATCAGCACGCCGGCGAGCAGCAGCGACTGGCGGATGTCGTGCAGTGCGACCTCGATGAAATTGGCGGGCCGGTGCAGGGCCGGGTACACCTCGATGCCGTCCGCCTTGAGCTCGGGGAGCAGGGTCGCAAGCGTCTGCTCCACCGCGCGCGTGACGGTGAGGGTGTTGGCGCCGAACTGGCTCGACATCGACAGCAGCACCCCGGGGCTCCCCTGGATGAGTGCGTCCCCGGTCTGCAGCGCCGGAGCTTCGCTGACGCGCGCCACGTCGCGCAGCCGCACCGGCACGCCCTGGCGCACCGCGATCACGGCCTCCGCCACCATCCCGGGATCGGGCGCCGGCGTGGGCGATTCGATGAGCACCCGCTGCGCCTTGAGATCGAGGAAGCCCGCGCCGCGCAGCGCGAGCGCGGCGCGCCCCGCGTCGGCGAGCTCGGTGAGCGTCAGGCCGTAGGCGGCGAGCTTGTCCATCTGCGGCTGGATCTGGATCTGGCGCACCGCGCCACCGAACACGGTGATACGCGCCACTCCCGGCACCGCGAGCAGCTGCGGCTTGAGCACCCACTCGGCGCGGTCGCGCAACGCATAACGATCGAGCCGCGCCGAGACCAGGCCGATCTTCAGCAGGTCCATGGTGCTCGAAACCAGTGGCGAGAGCGTCGGGGTGCCCACCCCGGCCGGCAGGGCGCTGCCGAGGGCCGCAACCCGCTCGGCGATCCCCTGGCGCGCCTGGTGCACGTCCGCGTTGTCGGTGAAGTTCAGCGACACCACCGACAGCCCGGGAATCGACTCGGAGCGCATGGCCGCCAGATCCGGCGCACCGTTGACGGCGGCCTCGATCGGCCGTGTCACGAGCTGCTCGACCTGCTCGGGCGCCAGTCCCGGGGCCTCGGTCTGGATCTCGACCTGCACCGGGACGAACTCGGGAAACACGTCGAGCGGCACGCGGGTCGCATCCCAGGCACCGAGCAGCAGCAGCACCAGCGCCAGCACCGCCACCGCGCCGCGCCGGCGCACACACCAGGCGACCAGGGCGCGCACGCTCGGTCAGTCCCCGGTCTCGGTTCCGGTCTCGCGCGCCAGCAACTGACCGGCGCCCTGGACCACCACGCGCTCGCCCGGGTGCACGGCGGCGGTGAAGTAGCCCTCCCCGAGGGGCTGGGACACCGAGATGGGACGGCGGGTGAAGGCGCCGCTGTTCTCCTGCACGTACAGCCAGGTGCCCCCCTCGGCGATGACCAGCGCGGAGGCCGGCACCAGTACGCCCGGCTCGCTGGGCCCAACGGGCATGAACACACGCACGCGCTGCCCGGGCGCCAGGGCCTCGGCGCCATTGACGAGCAGGTAGTAGCTGCGTCCGGGAATGGCCGGATCCGCCGGCGCCACCCAGACACTGGTGGTGCTCAGGTTGAGATGCTTGACCGCGCCGTCCAGTGGCTCAACGCTCATTGCCCCGCCGCTGGAGGGGCCGATATCGGCCGGGAAGGTGGCGCGCACGATCGCGCTCGTGCCGGCGGAGATCCTGGCGAGCAGCGCCGCGCGCTGCGGCGCCGCTCCCCAGGGCGCCCCGCGACCCCAGGTCGCGATCGCCTTGCGCCGAGCGAGCGCGAGCTGCACGGAGTCGGTGGTCGCCTGCCGCTCGGCCGCTTCCAGCGCCTGGCGGGAAACGGAGGTGTCCGCATTGTAGAGACCGCGCGCGCGCTGCAGCGCCGCCGCGCTGGAGCGCGCCGCGGCCTCCGCGCCCGTCAGCTCAGCGTCAGTCTGGGCCAACCCATCCAGACCCATCACCTGGCCGAGCCCCTGCACCTCGGCGCGGTGCTGCACGGCCTGCACCGCGAGCGTCGTAATGCCGATGCGCTGCTGCGTCGGCGCATCGAGCTTCACTTCGGCCGCCTCCGCGCACAGCGCCGCTCCCAGCGCGGTTACCCCCAATGCGAGCGCCAGGCGTAGCGGCCGCTTCATTTTGCCGTCTCGGTCGCTGCGGCGACCGGTGTCGGCAGCGTGAGCCTTGAGGGCGGCCACACCGGCCGCTGCACGCTGTTCTCGATGGCTCCCAGCGCGCCGCTGGCAGTGCGCAGCGCATCGAGCACGGCGCGCTGCGCGGTGACCGTCGCGAGTTGCGCTGCCAGCACCTCGCCGCGATCCGCCGCGCCTGCCTCGAGGCGCCGCTGCGTGCCCGCGGCCACGCGCGCGGTCGCCGCCTGCGCGGCGCGCGCCTCGAGCAGTGCCTGATAGCCTGCCTGGTAGCGCGCCAGCGCGCTGTCCACCTCCGCCAGCGCCTGCGACTGCGTGACCTCGAACTGCGTCGCTGCCTTGTGTCGCGCCGCCAGCGCCTGATCGATCTGCGCCCGCTCGGTGTGCAGCAGCGGCAGCGTCAGCCCGAGCGACAGCGTGATGACACTGTCACCCTTGTCGTAGGTATAGCCGGGGCCGAAGCCGATGTCAGGGTACTGGCGGGCGACGGCCATGCGCAGATCCTGTTCTGCGACCTCATAGTCGGCGAGCGCGTGGTTGATGCTGAGCCGATTACGCACGCTCAGCTCCCGCCAGTGTGCACGCGGGGTGGCGGTCGGGTCCGGCAGCTCATCGAGAGTCGCAGCCTGTAGGCGCTCCAGCGGCAGCTTCTCGCTTACGAGCCCTATCGATGCCGCCAGGGCCGCCTGTGCGGCAGCCAGATCACCGCGGGCGCCGCGCAACTGCGCCTGCGCCTGCGCGAGGCGCGCCTGTGCGGTCAGCCGGTCAGGCTGCGCCGCGGCGCCATAGCGCACCTCGGTATCTACCCAGGCACTGATGCGCGCGTGTACGTCCGCTTCCTGCTCGGCGAGCTCCAGTGCGCGCTGATCGAGCTGCCAGTCGAGCAGCGCCTTGCGCACCTCGGCGCGCGTCTGCCACAGCCGTTCGGCGGCCTGCCACTCAAGCACCTGGCGCGCGGCGCGTGCCTGCGCCGTGCGGATCCCGCGCTTGCCGCCGATTTCGAAGGTGAATCCCAGCGCCGTGGCCATCACCCACGGACTCACGTCCGCGTTGGCGTTATGCGTCACGTAGCCCGGGCCGAGCGACAGAGTGGGGTTCGGCCGCTGTTCGGCGACGCGCATAGCGGCCTCGCCGGCCGCAACATCCGCGGCCGCGGCCGCCATCTCGGGCCGCAGCGTCCACGCGGCGGCGGTCAGGGCGTCCAGGTCCCAGCTCGCCGGGGGCGACAGCCCGGCGTGCGCGAGCGCCTGCGCGACCTCCGGATCTTCGAGCGAGCGGCTGGCGAGCCGCTCGGCACTGCGCTCCGGATCGAGGGGTGCCGGCGGTGCGCTGATGCACGCCGCCAGCGCGGCCGCCAGCAGCAGCGCAACGGCGCACCCCAAGCTGCTCCTCATTCGCCAACCATGTTGGGGATTTGCCGGATCACTTGGGATCCAGGAACAACAGCTGCACGGTCCCGGGCCGGATGGCATAGCGCTCACGTAACCTCTCTGCCTTGGGATTGACCTCATTGGCGTCGGCCGTCACCAGATACAGCCTGCCCGAGTCCGGGTCGAGTGTCATGGTGCGCGCCAGCGGTCTGGTCGGGATGTCGCCTAGGGAAACGTAGTGGTCGGGGCCCTGCTGGCGAATTACCGACAGCGTGCCCTCGCCGTTAGAGCTGAAGACCAGCTTGCGCTTCGGGTCGAAGGCCGCTGCGTCCGTACCCCGGCCAATCGGAAGGCTTGCGATCACGCGGCCGTCATCGGCGCTCACGACCAGCAGCAGACTGTTCACGCAGCTTGAGAACAGTCGATGGGTGGCAGGATCGATCGCCAGCCCGTGCGGCCGCTCGCACGATGGGATCGGCCAGCGTGCCTCGATGCGGGCGCTACGCGCATCGATCCTGACGATCTCGCGCTTGTCGGTGATGTTCACGAACACGTGTCCGTTGCCATCGGCCGCGGCGAACTCCGGCTGCCCCTGCAGGGGCACGGTCGCCACCGCGGCATCGTGCACAGTGTCGATCACGGTCGTGTCCTGGCCGTCGCCGTTCATGACAAACACCCGCTGCGTGCTCGGCTCGTAGATCAGCGCGTCCGTATCGGTGTCGGCAGGGATCTGGCCTGTGACCTTGAACGTGGCGAGATCGAAGACCACCGCCGACTTGTCGCGGCGGCTGTCGGTGTAGCCCTTGCGCAGCTGCGGCAGGGCGACGATGCCGTTCACCCCGCCGATGCCGGTCACCCGACCTACCAGCTCGCCGCTGCGGCCGTCGACGACGGTGATTTCCGTGCCGTGTGCAACGTACACGCGGTGCGACTGCGGCTCGAAGTAAAGGTAGTCCCAGCCGTCCGGAGCGCCGAGCGGCACGCTGCGGGTAACGGTGTAGGAAACGTGGGCCGGATCGGACGCGGGGGCGGCGGCAGCCGCGGCGGCGCACACGGCCGCGACCAACAACTGGTATCGGAAGGGCATCGGCGGTCTCCTGTCCTGATCCTGTTTACGGGCCGTAGAGAGCCTGCTAAATGATGCCCTGCCGCCCCTTACCGTGCGGTTGTCGAAACGTTGGGGATTCGTAATATTCGGGCTCCACGTGGATCGATCACGGCTGCGGAAGCAGCGAAGACAGAGCGGACGTGCGTATCTTGGTAATCGAGGATGACGCCGAGACGGCAGCTTACCTGTTAGGCGGCCTGACCGAGGAAGGGCACGTTGTCACCGTCGCGGCGGATGGGCGCAAGGGACTGATGCTCGCTGCCACCGAGGATTTCGACGTGCTGGTGGTCGACCGGATGTTACCGGGCCTTGACGGGCTGGCGATCGTGTGCACGCTGCGCGCCAGCGGTGTGCAGACGCCCGCGTTGTTCCTCACCACCATGTCCGGCATCGACGATCGCGTGAGCGGCCTCAATGCCGGCGCCGACGACTATCTGGTCAAGCCGTTTGCGTTCAGCGAGCTGGCAGCGCGTGTCAAGGCGCTGGGCCGCCGCCCGCGCACCACCGCGGTCGCGACCCTGCTCAAGGTCGCCGACCTGGAGCTGGATCTGGTCAAGCGCACCGTGCGCCGGGCCGGGCAACCGATCGCGCTGCAGCCGCGCGAATTCCGGCTGCTGGAGTATCTGATGCGCAATGCCGGGCAGGTGGTGACGCGCACCATGCTGCTGGAGAACGTGTGGGACTTCCACTTCGACCCGCGCACTAACATTGTTGAGTCGCACCTGAGTCGCCTGCGCACCAAGGTGGAGAAAGGCTTCACGCCTGAGTTGATTCACACCGTGCGCGGCGCGGGATATTGCCTGCGTGAACCCGGTTAGACCGTTCCGTACCTCGAACTTCCAGCTGACCGTGCTGTATGCCGGTCTGTTCACCGCCTCGATCCTGGTGCTGTTCGCCCTGACCTACCGGACCGCCGCGGACTACGCTGCGCAGGACGAAGCCGAAGAGATCGACGTCGAGTTCATCGCGATCCAGGACGAGGCACGCCTCGCCGGCGACGCGCAACTGCCGCAGATCATCGACGATCACCTGCGGCAACGCAGCGGCGAGCACGCCGCCTACTTGCTGGAGGACGCGCAGGGGCAGCGACTGGCGGGCAACATTCCGGCGCGCGCGCCGCTGACCGGCGCACAGACCCTACAGGCGCCGATCGACGGGGAGCGGCGCGAGCTGCGCGCTCACGGCTACCGCCTGGCGAATGGCGACTATGTGCTCATCGGCCAGGACCCACACGCGCTGCGCGACATGAAGCGCCTGATCGCGCGTGCCTTCGGTGTCAACGCGGCGGTCACGCTGCTGCTGGCGGTCATCGGCGGCATGATCATCAGCAATCGCGCTTTGCGCCGGGTGGAGGCGCTGGGGCGCACCACCCAGGCAATCGTCGCCGGCGATCTGTCGCGCCGCCTGCCGCTGCGCGGCACCGATGACGAGATCGACCGCCTGTCGGTCAACGTCAATGCGATGCTCGATCGCATCGAGGATCTGATGCGCAGCGTGCGGCAGGTGTCCAACGACATCGCCCATGACCTGCGCACCCCGCTAACGCGGCTGCGCCAGCGCCTGGAGCACGCGCGCCGCGGCGCCGCTTCGCCGCAGGAGCTGCGCGCAGCGCTCGAGGGCGCCATCGTGCAGCTGGAGTCGATCCTCGAAACGTTCGGCGCGCTGCTGCGCATTGCGCAGATCGAAGCCGGCGGGCGCTCGGCGGCGCGCGCCACGATTGACCTCTCGGCCATGCTCACGAGCGTGGTCGAGGACTTCGCCCCCGCCGCGGCCGACCGCGGCCAGCTGCTGCAGGCCGAGGTCGCCCCCGGCCTGCGGCTGCTTGGCGATCGCGAGCAGCTGACGCAGATGATGGTGAATCTGTTGGATAACGCCATCCGCCACTCGGGAGCCGGAGCGCGGATCACCGTGAGCGCCGGCGTCAGCGCCGCATCGCTCGAGATCGTGGTCGCTGATACCGGCCCGGGCATTCCCGCGTCGGAACACGAGAACGTGCTGCGCCCGTTCTACCGTCTCGAGGCCAGCCGCACCACCGAGGGGAGCGGGCTCGGACTGAGCCTGGTTGCGGTGATCGCCAAGCAACATGGCGCAACTCTTGCACTCGCCGACAACGGCCCGGGCCTGCGCGTTACGATACGATTCCCGAGGCCCAAAAGCGTGACGCGGCTCAGCGATACTCGGCGATCCTCTCTCGGCGATGCGCTCGCGCCACGCTAGCGTCAGCCGCCGCCACGTTGCCCAACCCGACCGCAGCCCCTACACTGTCGGGGAGCGAATTTGACGACAGGGTGGCGTTCGCGGTGAGCAGAGATTACGAACCGGTGGCCGGCCAGTGGTACGAGAACCTCGAAGAAGAAGAACAGTTTCGCGTACTGTCGGTCGATGAAGACTCCGAGCTCCTGGAGATCGAATACCTCGACGGCGACATCGAGGAGATCGACCTGGAGACCTGGCATGAGATGGACCTCGAGCGCATCCAGGAGCCCGAGGGCTGGTCTGAGTCCGACGATGAGGACGAGGCGGAGGACGACGAGGACTGGGACGAGGAAGAGGACGAGGACGAGGACGACGACGACTGGGACGATGACGAGGACGAGGGCGATGAAGGGCGGGATGAGTATTGACCGTACCGGGCGTCGATAGCTGGTATCACGAAAAGGAATCGGCCTGACTGTACCGGCACGTCGCCGCGGCCGAGCCTGATCCCAAAAGAAGCGAGCTGTTCCTGAAGCTCGCGGCCCCTGCCGAGGAGCAGGCCGCGAGGTGGCAACGCGCCGCCGCAGGTCCCGAGCGAGTATTCCGGCCGGCGCTGCGCGCGCGGATCGTGGCGCGGCTGCTGAAGCGTTTCGACCCGCATTGGCTGCGCGCCATACTGGCCACCATGAAGCTGCGCGGCCTGTCCATCTACGGCGCGGCGCTCAGTATCGCCGGCGGACATGCGATGCCCACCTCGCTGGCGCAGGTCGGCGCCCGCCACCGCAGCACGCTCGGCGGCAGCCTGCGCGCCGGCGTGTTCGGCGTGAGCGTGGTGCTCGGAGTGGCCGGCGCGGGGGCCGGCAGCAGCTTCGTGCTCACCAGCGGCGTAGCCGGCCTGCTGACCGGGCGCTCTCCATGGCCGTAGGCGAGTATGTCTCGGTGCGCTCGCAGCGCGAGATGTTCGAGTACCAGATCGCGCTCGAGCGCGAGGAGCTCGGCCTTAATCCCGATGATCTCGGCTCGCCCTGGCAGGCCGCCAGCACCTCGTTCCTCACCTTCGCCGTCGGCGCCGCTGTTCCGTTACTGCCGTTCTTCGGCAGCAGCAGCGGTGGCCGCGCGATCGTCATCGCGGCAACGATCACCCTCAGCACGCTGTTCTTCGTCGGGCTCGGACTGTCGCTGTTCACGGGCCGGCAGGCGCTGCGCAGCGCGCTGCGCATGGTGCTGGTCGGGGGCGGCGCCGGTGCCACCACTTTCCTCCTCGGCCGGGCGTTCGGGGTGGCGATCAGCTGAGGGCGCGCGCCGGCCCCTTGAAAACTACCGTCCGGCCCCCACGCTGGCAGCAGTGATGCTGTCCCGGTAGAGTCCCAACCTCACTCCCGCAGGCCGCCACCCATGAAACGAGTCGTACTGTTCATCGCGACCAACCTCGCCGTGCTGTTGGTCCTTTCGATCGTGGCGCATCTGCTGGGGGTCGACGCGTACCTCGACGCGCACGGCAGCAGCCTCGGCGGACTGCTCGTGTGGGCGGCCCTGTTCGGCTTTGGCGGCGCGTTCGTGTCGCTGCTCATGTCCAAGGCGCAGGCGAAGATGTTCATGGGCGTGCGGGTCATCGGCCAGACGGCCGACCCGACCGAGCAGTGGCTGCTGTCGGTGATCGAGCATCACGCACGCCGGGTCGGGGTAGGCATGCCGGAGGTGGGAATCTTCAATTCCCCCGAGCCGAATGCGTTCGCGACCGGCGCCAGCCGCAACTCATCGCTGGTGGCGGTGAGCACCGGGCTGCTGCAGCGCATGAGCCACCAGGAGATCGAGGCGGTGCTCGGACACGAGATGACCCACGTCGCCAACGGCGACATGGTGACGCTGACCCTCATCCAGGGGGTGGTGAATACCTTCGTGCTGTTCCTCGCGCGCGTGGTCGGCAACATCATCGACCGCGCCGTGTTTCGCTCCGAGGATGGCCGCGGGATTGCCTCGTACATGACCTTCTACCTGCTGCAGATCGCCTTCGGGCTGCTGGCGACCCCGATCGTCATGTGGTTCTCCCGCTGGCGCGAATTCCGCGCCGACCGCGGCGGCGCGCAGCTTGCCGGCACCGGCAGCATGATCGCCGCGCTCGAGGACCTGAAGCGCGTGCACGAGCCGCTGCCCGCGCCGCAGTTCGCCGCCTTCGGCATCGCCGACGGGCGCGTCGCCACGGGGCTGAAGAGGCTGTTCATGAGCCACCCGCCGCTCGATGAGCGCATCGCGGCGCTGCGATCGCTCGACACCCATTGAATCCGCCGGAGCTGCTCGTCGGGCTGCGTGCCGTTCTCGGCGCGGACGGCGTGCTCACGGAAGACTCCGACACCGACTCCTACCTGAGCGACCATCGGCGGCTGTACCGCGGCCGGGCGCTCGCCGTGCTGCTGCCGCGCACGACCGCCGAGGTGGCGCGCGCCGTGGCGCTGTGCAACCGTGCGCGTATAGCGGTCGTGCCGCACGGAGGCAACACCAGCTACTGCGGCGGAGCCACCCCGGATGAGTCCGGCCGCCAGGTGGTGCTGGCGCTGCGGCGGCTGAACCGCATCCGCAGCGTGGATGCGGCGAATGACTCGCTCGTTGCCGAAGCCGGCTGCGTGCTGGCGCAGGTGCAGCGCGCCGCGGACGATGCGGGGCGCCTGTTCCCGCTCAGCCTCGGGTCCGAGGGCAGCTGCCAGATCGGCGGCAACCTCTCGACCAACGCCGGCGGCACCGCGGTGCTGCGCTACGGCATGATGCGCGACCTGGTGCTCGGTCTCGAAGTGGTGCTCGCCGACGGCCGCGTGCTCGAGGCCCTCTCCACGCTGCGCAAGGACAACACCGGCTACGACATCAAGGCGCTGTTCCTCGGCGCCGAGGGCACCCTCGGGGTGATCACGGCCGCAAGCCTCAAGCTGTTCCCCAAAATACACTCCTACGCCACCGCGCTCGTGGCGCTGCCGGATGTGCGCGCGGCGCTGTCGCTGCTGCAGCAGCTGCGCGCGGCGGGCGGCGAACGCCTCAGCTCCTTCGAGCTCATTCCGCGCATCGGCCTCGAGCTCACCGCGCAGCACGTCCCCGGAGTCGGCGACCCGCTGACACAGCCGTATCCCTGGTATGCGCTGGTCGAGCTGTCTTCGGCACGCGCCGCTGACGGGCTCGATGAGCTGCTGCAGCAGGCGCTCGGCGCTGCCCTCGAGCACGGCACGGTGCTGGATGCGGCGCTCGCGCGCAGCGAGCGGGAGCGGGCCGCGCTCTGGAAGCTGCGCGAGAGCATCCCCGAGGCGCAGCGCAAGGAAGGCGCCGGCCTCAAGCATGACATCTCGGTACCGGTCGCGGCGCTGCCGGAGTTCGTGGCGCGCGCCGCCGCCTGGCTCGCCACCCACGTCCCCGAGGGCCGCCTCGTTGCCTATGGCCACGTGGGCGATGGCAACCTGCATTTCAACCTGAGCGCGCCGCGCGGCGCACTGCCCGCGCCGCTGCTGGCGCGCGCCGACGAAGTGCGGCACGCGGTGCACGAGCTGGTGCACGAGTTCGGCGGCAGTTTCAGTGCCGAGCACGGCATCGGCCGCCTCAAGGTCGATGAGCTCGAGCGCTACGCCTCCCCGGTGGAGCTGGACCTGATGCGCGCTGTCAAGCGCGCCTTGGATCCCCAGGACATCATGAATCCCGGCAAGGTGCTGCGCGCACCGTGAAGGAGTCGTGCATGACGTATCGGGCGGCGTGGCTGAGCCTGATGCTGGCGGGCGTGACGGCCTGCGCTCAAAAGCAGCCGCCGGCCGCCGGCGCCGCGGCGCAAGCGGCGCCGCCGGCGATGGCGGCCCGCGCTGCCGTCCCACCCAACACGGGGCCGCGCATCGTGATGTCCAGGGATTACGTGCACATCGAATACCGCCTCTACGGGCACGGCGAGCCCGCGGTGCTGCTGGTGCATGGCTGGGCGGCCGACGCCGATTACTGGCACGCGCAGATCGATCCGCTGGCGGCGCGCTACACGGTGGTGGCCATGAACCTCGCCGGCCACGGCGCCTCGGGCGCCAACCGCAGCGACTGGTCGATCGCCAGCTACGCGCAGGATGTGGCGGCGGTGGCGCGCGACATTCCCAACCGGCAGATCGTGCTGGTGGGACACGCCATGGGCGGTGCCGTGGTGCTCGCGGCGGCGCCGCTGATCGGCGCGCGCGTCACCGGCATCGTGGCCGTGGAGGCGCTGCGCACGGTGGGCCTGCCACCACTACCCCCCCGCGAGATCGAGCAGAAGGTCGCGCCGTTCCGCGCCGACTTCGTCGGCGAGACGCGCAAGCTGGTGACCGATGCGCTGTTCCCAAAGGGTGCCGACCGCGTGCTGGTGCAGAAGGTAGCCTACGACATGTCGCTCGAGCCGCCCGCGGTGGCCGTGCCGAGCATGCAGGCGCTGCTCGCCATGGACTTCGCGCCACTGCTGGCGGCAGTGCACGTGCCGGTGTACGCCATCAACTCGGACCTCGCGGTGACCGATGCCGCGCGCATCAAGAAGTCACTTCCCGATTTCACGCTCGACGTGCTCGGCCACAGTCACTTCCCGATGCTCGAGGCGCCAGGGCCGTTCAACACGCTGCTGCTCAAGGACATCGCCGCCATCAGCGCTCGCGCGCCTCACTGAGCGAGCTCATCGGAATCGGGCGCGATCGAGCCGCAGTGCACCTGCAGCCAGCCGAGCTCGAGCGCGATGCGCTGCGCGTCCATCTGCGCCCACGCCGTGGCGAACGGCTCCTCCTGCCCCTGCTCGGTGAGCAGCAGCAGCAGCGCGTCGCGGTCGGCGGCGAACGGCCAGTCGCGGCCATGCAGGGTGAGCTCCAGGGCGCGCCCGTCCGGAGTCACGAAGCGCCCGTGGCCGCCCGCCTCGTACAGGTCGAGGGTCAGCAGCGGCCGCAGGTCGGCGCGCTGGCCGCTCGCTGACCAGGCGATGCGGCAGGCGTACAGCCGTGCCTCGTTCGGCTCGAAGCGGTTGAAGCCGATCACTTCCTGCTGCAGCTGCTGATCACTCTGGCGCAGCACCCGGCGCCGGTACCAGTACAGGTCCTGGCCGATCACCAGCTGGTAGTCCAGATAGCGCGGCACCTCGGCGCTGTAGTCCAGACAGTGCCGACCACTGGTGCCGCCGCGAAACTGATCGCCGGCGCGCGTGAGAGTCAGATCGCAGCCCACCGCGGCGATGAGGTCCTTCCACACCAGGCCCGCCTGCAGCTGCGGACGGTAGTTAAGGTGCGTCCACTGCCGCGGGGCGGAGAACGTGAACAGGCGCGCGCGCACCGCGTGCGGCGTACCCGGGGCCGGCTCGAGCGCGATCAGCAGCTGGCGGCGCGGCTCGCCCGGGTCGTCCTCGAGAAACTCCTCGAGGTACAGCACGTGCGTGCCCAGCCAGGCGACCGCCACGGGCGCCACCACCGTGCGGACCCGAATCTCGGCCGCTTGCGGCCAGAGCGCGGCGCCGCGATCGAGGCTCATCACGATCTGCTCGCTCGAGTCGCGCACGCCCGACCACAGGCGCTCGAGGGCTGCGACGTCGGCGCTATCCGCCGCGCCTGCCGCCGCCATCCATGTTGCCAGTAAGCCAATCACGGGTGCTGCGCCCGCCCCGCGCGCCGGCACGAGCCCTCAGCTGTCCTTGCGCATGCGCACCAGTCCCTCCTGGGCGGCGCTTGCCACCAGGCGGCCGTCGCGTGCGAAGACGCTGGCGCGGGTGAAGCCGCGCGCTCCCGAGGCGCTCGGGCTCTCCATGGTATACAGCAGCCAGTCGTCCACGCGCAGCGGGCGGTGGAACCACACCGCATGATCGATGCTGGCCATGACGATGCTCGAGGTCAGGAACTGGGTGCCATGCGGCAGCATGGCGGTATCGAGCAGGAAGAAATCCGAGACGTAGGCGAGCAGGCGCCGGTGCAGCATCTCGTCCGCAGGCAGCTGCCCGACCGCGCGGAACCAGATCTGGCGTGCCGGCGGCTCGTGACGCGGCCGCAGCAAGTCGATCGGCTGCACCGGTCGGAACTCGAACGGGCGCGGCTGTGCGAAGAAGCGCCGCACCCGCTCCGGCACGCGCGCCAGCAGCTCCGGCGGTGGACGGTCCGTGTCGGGCAGGCTCTCGGGCGTCGGCACCTGCGGCATGTCCACCTGATGATCGAAGCCGCTTTCGGCCACCTGGAACGAGGCGGTCATGTTGAAGATCTGCTCGCCGTGCTGGATGGCGACGATGCGGCGGTTGGAGAAGCTGTGGCCGTCCAGGCTGCGGTCGACTTCGTAGATGATGGGCGCGTTGCAGTCGCCGCGCCGCAGAAAGTACGCGTGCAGCGAGTGCACGATCCGGCCGTCGACGGTCGCCGCCGCCGCCGACAGCGCCTGGCCCAGGACCTGGCCGCCAAACACTTGCGGCGCGCCGATGTCGCGACTCTCACCGCGAAACAGGTTCACCTCCAGCTGCTCAAGCTCGAGCAGCTGCAACAGGTCGGCGAGACGCTGGTCCATGGGCCGTGCGCGGGCCTCAGGTCAGCTTGAAGGTGCCATGCATCAGGGCGTTGTGCCCGGGGAAGGTGCACAGGTACTTGTAGTCGCCGCCCTTCTTCAGGATCGAGGACGGGAAGGTGACGCTGTCGCTCTCCCCGCCACCGACGATCTTGGTATGCGCGAGCACGCGCTTGTCACCGGCGGCTAAGTAGTTGTTGGCGAGCCCGGCGCCCATACCGGCGTTAGCGACCGCCGCGAAGTCCGCGCCGTTCACCAGCACCCAGTTGTGCCCCATCGCCTCCTTGGGAAGCTTGCCCGAGTGGTGCAGCGTGACCGTGATCTCCCTGCAGGTCGCGGGAGCCGACAGCTCCTGCTTGTCGTACTGCATCTGATCGTTGCCACTGATCTCGAGTTTGCAGGGATCGGCGTGCGCCAACAGCGGCAGCGAGAGTGCGCCGAGCAGCGCGGCAGCGGCGAGCGTGGTACGGGTGGGGGTCATGGCGAATCTCCTTGCATGAAGGACGGTCAGTGCTTCAGTCCGGCACTCCCAGACGCTGGTGCATCACCGGGCTCGTGGTGGTGTACTGCAGGAACTGCTTCTTCTGCGGATACAGATGGTGCTGTATGGCGAATGCGGCCAGCGCCGCCTCGTGGAACCCGGACAGGATCAGCTTCTTCTTGCCCGGGTAGGTGTTGATGTCGCCGACGGCGAATACCCCCGGCAGGCTGGTCTGAAACTTCTCGGCGTCGACGCGCAGCGCCTTCTTCTCCAGCGCCAGTCCCCAGTCGGCGATCGGGCCGAGCTTGGGGTGCAAGCCGAAGAACACCAGCAGCTGCTCGGCGGCAAGTTCGGTCACCGCTCCGCCGGGGGCCTTGACGCTGACTCCGCGCAGCGCGCCGTCCTTGACGAGGAGCGAATGCGGCAGCGCCTCATAGCAGCGCATGCGTCCGCCGGCGACCTGCTGCTGCATGCGCGCCACCGAGGCGGGCGCGGCGCGGAACTCGCGCCGGCGGTGCACCAGGGCGAGGCTCGCCGCCCGCGGCAGCAGCTCGAGCGTCCAGTCGAGCGCCGAGTCCCCGCCGCCGAAGATCACCAGGTGCTTCCCGGCCAGGGCGGCGGCGTTCTTGACGCGATACTGGATAGCGCCGCCCTCGAACGGTTCCGCACCCTCGATGCCGATGCGGCGCGGCTGGAACGAACCGAGGCCGGCGGCGACGACCACCGCGCCGGCATCGAAGCTCACACCGCCGGCGGTTGCGAGGTGGAAGCGCCCGCCGCGCGGGGAGAATTCCACGACCTCGTGGCCGAGGTGCAGCTGCGCCTTGAAGGGCTTGATCTGCTGCAACAGGCGGTCGACCAGCTCCTGCGCGCCGCACACCGGCAGTGCCGGGATGTCGTAGATCGGCTTGTCGGGGTAGAGCTCGGCGCACTGTCCGCCCGGATGCTGCAGGGAATCGACCACGTGCGCACCGATGCCAAGCAACCCCAGCTCGAAAACCTGGAACAGGCCGCAGGGTCCGGCCCCGACGATGACGACCTCCGTGCTGATGGGCGCCGCGGGGGCGCCGGATGCGATCTCGCTCAAGGTAATGGCTTCAGGACATGCAGGTAGCGACGGCGCCATTGTAGAGGGTGGGGGGAAGGTGCGTGCAAGTTGCGCGCCGCCGTATAGTAGGCGTGCCGCGGCCTCACTCTGAGCAGGGAATTCATGATCAGCCTCAACATCAACGGCCGGAACACCCAGGTTGATGTCGATCCCGAGATGCCGCTGTTATGGGTGCTGCGCGACACGCTGGGACTGACCGGTACCAAGTTCGGCTGTGGCATGGCGCTGTGCGGCGCCTGCACCGTGCACCTGGACGGTGAGCCGGCACGCGCCTGCGTCACGGCGGTGCGCGCCGTCGGGGGCAAGAAGGTCACCACCATCGAGGGCCTGTCGGCCGACAGCAGCCATCCGGTGCAGAAGGCCTGGATTGAGCTGGACGTGCCGCAGTGCGGCTACTGCCAGTCCGGGCAGATCATGTCGGCCGCGGCGCTGCTGGCGAGAACCCCTCAGCCCACCGACGCCGACATCGACCAGGCGATGGCGGGCAACATCTGCCGCTGCGGCACCTATCAGCGCATCCGCGCGGCGATCCACCGTGCTGCCGCCCTCAAGGCCGGCGCCTGAAGTCACACACCGGAAAGGAACTGTCTTGACGTCCAACGCCGAATTGCACCAGCGCCGCCAGCAAGCCGTACCGCGCGGGGTCACCAACTCGCTCGCCGTGTACGCCGAGCGTGCCGCCAACGCCGAGATCTGGGACGTCGAGGGCCGCCGCTACATCGACTTCGCCAGTGGCATCTCGGTGCTCAACACCGGGCACGTGCACCCGAAGGTGCGCGAGGCGATCGCAAAGCAGCTGGAAAAGCTGACGCACACCTGCTTCCAGGTCACGCCCTACGAGAGCTACATCGCACTCGCCGAGCAGCTGAATGCGCTGGCTCCCGGGACCGGTCCGAAGAAGACCATCTTTCTCACCACCGGCGCCGAAGCGGTGGAGAACGCCCTCAAGATTGCGCGCTTTCACACGCGCCGCTCGGGGGTAATCGCGTTCTCGGGCGGCTTCCATGGCCGCACGCTCGCCTGCGTGAGCCTGACCGGCAAGGTACAGCCCTACAAGGCGGGCTTCGGGCCGATGTTGCCGGAGATCTATCACCTGCCGTTCCCGATGCCCTTCCACGGAGTCACGGTTGAGCATTCGCTCGACGCGCTCGAGCAGCTGTTCAAAGCGGACGTGGACCCGGCGCGCGTCGCGGCGATCATCATCGAGCCGGTGCTCGGCGAGGGCGGCTTCTATGCGGCGCCGCCGGAGCTGCTGCGCCGCCTGCGCAGTGTCTGCGACACCCATGGCATCGTCATGATCGCCGACGAGATCCAGTCGGGATTCGGGCGCACCGGGCGCATGTTCGCCATCGAGCATGCCGGCGTCGAGCCCGATCTCATCACCGTCGCCAAAAGCCTCGCCGGGGGCGTGCCGCTCTCCGCGGTCATCGGCAAGGCTGACATCATGGACTCACCGCTCCCCGGCGGACTCGGCGGTACCTTCGCCGGCTCCCCCCTCGGGTGCGCCGCAGGGCTAGCGGTGCTCGAGGTGATGCAGGAAGAGCAGCTGCTGCAGCGCGCCCAGGAGATCGGCCGCTTCATGAGCTCACGCCTAAAGGGGCTGCAGGTGCGCTTCCCGTGCGTCGGTGAAGTGCGCGCTCTCGGCGCCATGGTGGCGGTGGAACTGGTCAAGCACGCTCGCCCGGACTCCCCGGATGCCGAGCTCACCAAGGCACTGGTGCAGGCGGCCGGGCGTCAGGGACTGGTGATCCTGTCTTGCGGCATGTACTCCAACGTGATCCGCTTTCTCGCCCCGCTCACCATCACCGACGCGCTGCTGAAGGAAGGCTGCCGGCTGTTTGAGCTCGCGCTGGAGGAAGTGGCCGGCGCCGGCGCCAAGGCCAAAGCGGCGGTCTAGGCGCGCCCGGCGTTGGCGTCGGTCGGGGTGTGGAAGTACTCGCTCTCGGAGGCGAGCTGCTCGATCAGCCGTTTCAGCTCCGCCATGCGTCCCTGCGCGGTGCTGATCGGCATGCAGTCCTGACAACGCGGGTCACCACAGGGCTGACGCGAGTACAACCAGTACTGGATCGCGCCGGCGAGCAGCCCATCGGCGATATCCCACAGATCGGCGTCCTTGTCCTTGTCGGCGATCTTGTTCCCCAGGTCCACGGCCTTGGAAAACGCCGCATCAAAAGTATCAGCGAGCTCGGTCATTGCTTTCGGCCGCCCCTCATCGTTGGTGCCTAGTATAGGACAAGACCACCGCCGCCCGGCCCCGGGGGCCGCCGGCGCCCCTGCCCGGGCGGCATAAGCGGCCACGCCCTGGCCCAACCCCGCGCTCCGTCACGTCCGCGGCAAGGGATATGCGACGCCGGCCACGGAAGGGGTCCCGCCCGCGCGCGCATCATGCAAGAGGCAAGACCTTGGTTAACGGATTGACCGAGCAAGCGTGGGTCTTTAGCCGCCGGCTTATGTCGTATGCACGAGGCCCATGAGCGAAACGGCCGCAACCCCGACCCCCCCGGCGGCACTTCCCGCACGCCGCCGGCGGCGGCTGCGCCTGCCGCGGCTGGGGATCGGCTGGCGCCTCACCCTGGGACTTGCGGCGGTGGCGGCGGTACTGATTGGCGGCGAGGAACTTGCCGCGCGCACCACACGTGCCGCGCTCGAGGCGGTGCGCAGCATGCAGAACGAGCACGAGCCGCTGGCCAACAGCGCGAACACGGTGCTCGGCAAACTGCTCGCCTTTGACCGCGCCGTCGGCGAGTACGTGCAGTCGCGCAGCGGCGCCGACTTCAACAACATCACCAATGCCGGCGATGCGCTCGAGGTCGCGGTCGGCAGCTACTTCGACAACGCGCCGCCGACGGTCGCGGCCGCCGCCGCCGGGCTGCGTGCCCAGCTGACGCGCCACATCGGCAACGCCCGGCAGCTGGCGAGTCGCGCCGCGCAACGCGCGCAATGGGTCGAGGCCCGCCAGCAGGCTCTGAACCGCGTCTACCAGCACATCGTCGATGCCGGCGGCTCGGGCCTGGCGATCAACGGCAACCAGGTCGTGGCCACGCGCTCGCTCGCCGAGCTGCAGTCGGCGATCAACGCGGTGCGCGGCAACGTCGCCTCGCCGGTGGTGACCGCGCGGCGCGAGCGCGACTTCATGGCGCTGCTCGGCGCACACCTGGAGGAATTCGAAAGTTCCCCGGGCGTCGCCTGGCTCGGGCTGGTGCGTGAGGACTTCCTGGAGGCGATCCGGCTGCGGCTGCAGATCGAACGCTACGACGCGCAAAGCGATGCCGACTGGCACAGCCTGGTGGAAGACAGCGCAG
Organism: uncultured Steroidobacteraceae bacterium; assembly: GCA_964489185.1. Taxonomy (GTDB): domain Bacteria; phylum Pseudomonadota; class Gammaproteobacteria; order Steroidobacterales; family Steroidobacteraceae; genus 13-2-20CM-66-19. The sequence goes on from CAZAXR010000041.1 coordinate 186,992, forward strand.
CGCTCGTGGTCGGCGTGCAGGAGCAGCTGCAGAAGCCGGCGCGTGCCGGCCTGGCGCAGGCCGCCGAGCGCGCCGCCACCGCCGCCGAGGCTGCCGAGCAGACGCTGAGGAACACCGCCACGCAGGTGCTCGCCCTGCTGCTGCTCGTATCCGTGCTGCTGGTGGTGAGCATCAGCCTGCCGGTGCGGCGCCTGACCGTCGCCACGCGCGAGCTGGCCGCCGGGGATCGCGGCGCACGCGCCCCGCGCGGCGGCTCGGCCGAGATCGACGAGCTGGCCGAGTCGTTCAACACCATGGCCGACCGCATCGCAACCGCGGAGGCGGAGCTGCGTGCCCACCAGGCCGAACTCGAGCAGCACGTCGCCCAGCGCACCCGGCAGCTGCACTACCTCGCCTACCACGACCCGCTGACCCAGCTCCCCAACCGTCGCAAGCTCGCCTCGCGCCTGGAGGGGGCACTGAAGCGCGCCGGCCGCGCGCAGCGCCTGGCGCTGCTGTTCGTGGACGTCGATAACTTCAAGTCCATCAACGACACGCTCGGGCACAGCTTCGGCGACCGCGTCCTGCAGCACATCGCCGAGCGACTGCGCGCCGCCACCGGCGGCCACGGGCTGCTCGCGCGCCTGGGCGGGGATGAGTTCACGGTGCTGCTTGAGAACGTGGAATCCGGCGAGCAGGTCGAGAGCCGCGCCGCGGCGCTCGTGGATACGCTGCACCAGCCGCTGATCGTCGACGGACGCGTGCTCACCACCAGCGCCAGCATCGGCGCCAGCCTGTACCCGGATCACGCCGCCGATGCCGAGGGGCTGCTGCGCGCCGCCGACGTGGCGCTGTTCCGCGCCAAGGAGCTGGGCCGCAACCGCTGCACGCTCTACAGCCCGGCGCTGTACGACGCCGCAGCGCAGCGCTTCCGCCTCGAGCAGTCGCTGCGCCGTGCGGTCGCGGGCGGCGAGCTGCTGCTCATGTATCAGCCGCAGCTCGCACTGCACACCTTTGAGTCGACGCACATGGAGGCGCTGCTGCGCTGGCGCAAGCCCGACGGCCGCATCGCCACCGCGCAGGAGTTCGTGCACGTCGCGGAAAAGACCGGTCTGATCCACAACCTCACCGACTGGATCCTGCAGTCGGCGGCGCAGGCCGCAGCCGCATGGCGCCGCGAGGGCTGGCCGCGCGCCAGCGTCGCCATCAACGTCTCGCCGCCGCAGTTCTTCGAGAGCGATTTTGTCGAGCACGTGGCGCGCACGCTGGAAGCCACGCGGCTGCCCCCGAGTGCGCTCGAACTGGAGATCACCGAGACCGTGTTCCAGACCGGACCGGCGATCGTCGAGTCGCTGCGCCGTCTGCGTGCCCTGGGCGTCGCCATCGCGCTCGACGACTTCGGTATCGGCTATTCCTCACTCACCTCGCTCGAGCAGCTGCCGATAACGCGCGTCAAGCTCGACCGGCTGTTGATTGCCGGCGTGGACAGCAACCCGCGCTCCGCGGCGATCGTGCGTTCGATTGTAGCGCTGTGTCACGGACTCGGGCTGCAGGTCGTGGCCGAGGGCGTGGAGCGCGCCACGCAGCTGCAGTTCTTGTCGCACTGCGGTCCGATCGGCGTACAGGGGTTCCTGCTAGCCCACCCGGTCGAGGCAGCCACCGCACCCGCGGAAGCCCAGGCGGCCGCGGCGCGCGCGCGCCAGGCGTTGGATGAGGCCGGGCCGACACGCGAGACGAGCGATCCGCTGGTGTTCGCCGGCGGTCCGGGGCGGCGGCGCCTCACCTGACGCACGCCGCAAGCGTGTGCTCGGCATGACCTGCCGCGCGCGGCCGGCGTCAGCTCCACGCGGCAGCGCACTGACAGATGAGTTGCTAGACTCTGGTCCGTGTTACTGACGGAACAGGACATCTATCATTTTCGTGAAGGTACGTTCTTCCGCGCGTACCAGAAGCTCGGCGCCCATCCGCAGCCTAGCTCCACGGGCGCAACCGCCACGCACTTCGCCGTGTGGGCGCCCAACGCCGCGGCGGTCTCGGTAGTCGGTGACTTCAACGGCTGGCAGCGCGGCCGCCACGCCCTCAAGCCACGCAGCGATTCCTCGGGTATCTGGGAGGGGACGATAACGGGAGTCGGCCGCGGCGCGCTCTACAAGTATCACCTGGTGTCGCGCCAGGATGGCTACGCGGTGGATAAATGCGACCCGTACGCGTTGTGCACCGAGGTTCCGCCGCGCACCGCCTCGGTGGTGTGGGAGCTGGGCTATGAGTGGCGCGATGACGCCTGGATGGCGCGGCGCGTACAGGCCAACGCGCTGGGCGCCCCCTGGTCGGTGTACGAGCTGCACCTGGGCTCGTGGCGACGCGTGCCGCAGGAACACAACCGCTGGCTCACCTACCGCGAACTTGCGCACGCGGTCGCCGACTACGTGAGCGACCTCGGCTTCACGCACGTCGAGCTGCTGCCGGTGATGGAGCACCCGTTCTACGGCTCGTGGGGCTACCAGGTGACCGGCTACTTCGCACCGAGCGCGCGCTACGGCACGCCGCAGGACTTCATGTACTTCGTCGACCACCTGCACCAGCGCGGCATCGGCGTAATCCTCGACTGGGTGCCGTCGCACTTTCCGAGCGATGAGCATGCTCTGGCACGCTTCGACGGCACGCACCTGTACGAGCACGCCGACCCGCGCCAGGGGTTTCATCCCGAGTGGAGCAGCTCAATCTTCAATTACGGGCGCGCCGAGGTACGCAACTTCCTCGCCAGCAGCGCGTTGTTCTGGCTGGACGCCTACCACATCGACGCCCTGCGGGTCGACGCCGTGGCCTCGATGTTGTACCTGGACTACGGGCGCCGCGCCGGTGAGTGGATCCCCAATCGCTTCGGCGGCCATGAGAATCTCGAGGCGGTCGAGTTCCTGAAGCAGCTCAACCTCGCGGTGTACCGCGACCACGCCGACACCCAGACGATCGCCGAGGAATCCACGGCCTGGCCGATGGTCTCGCGCCCCACCCACCTCGGCGGCCTGGGCTTCGGCCTGAAGTGGAACATGGGCTGGATGCACGACACCCTCAAGTACTTCCAGCACGATCCGGTGCACCGCAAGTTCCACCACAGCCGTCTCACCTTCAGCCTCTGGTACGCCTTCACGGAGAACTTCGTGCTGCCCCTGTCGCACGACGAGGTCGTGCACGGGAAGGGCTCGCTCATCGGCAAGATGCCGGGGGACGAGTGGCAGCAGTTCGCCGGCCTGCGGCTGCTGTTCGGTTACATGTGGACGCATCCGGGCAAGAAGCTGCTGTTCATGGGCGGGGAGTTCGGCCAGCGGCGCGAGTGGCAGCACGATGAAGGCCTTGAATGGTACGTGCTGCAGTACCCGCTGCACGCCGGCGTCCAGCGCTGGGTGCGCGACCTCAATGCCCTGTACCGCAGCACGCGAGCGCTGCACGAGCTTGACTTCAGCGACGCGGGGTTCCAGTGGGTGGAGTGCGAGGACGGTGACCTGAGCGTTATCGCCTACCTGCGCAAGAGCAGCGACGGGTCGACGGTGCTGGTGGCCTGCAACTTCACCCCGGTGCCGCGTGAGCGCTACCGCCTCGGGGTGCCGCGCGGGGGATGCTGGCGCGAGCGGCTGAACAGCGACGCGCGCGATTACGGCGGCAGCGGCCAGGGCAATCTCGGCGCCCTGCAGGCGCTCGACGCCGGCGCGCACGGCCATCCCCATTCCCTCGACGTGCGCCTGCCGCCGCTGGCCGTGGTCGTGCTGACGCCGGACTGAACCGGGCCGGCGCTTGGCGACACGACGCAAACCCTCCTCGGACAGCGACCCGCTGTGGTTCAAGGACGCGGTCATCTATGAAGTGCATGTGCGCGCCTTCTTTGATGGCAATAACGATGGCGTCGGGGACTTTGCCGGACTCGCGCAGAAGCTCGAATACATCCAGGATCTCGGCGTCAACACCATCTGGCTGCTGCCCTTCTATCCCTCGCCGGGGCGCGATGACGGTTACGACATCGCCGACTATCACAACATTCACCCGCAGTACGGCACGCGCGCGGAGTTTCGCGCCTTCGTGCGCGAGGCGCATCGGCGCAAGCTGCGGGTGATCACCGAGCTGGTGCTGAACCATACCTCCGATGCGCACCCGTGGTTTCAGGCCGCACGTCGTGCCGCGCCCGGCTCGCTCAAGCGCAACTACTACGTGTGGAGCGACACGCCCCACCGCTACGCCGGCACGCGCATCATCTTCCGCGACACCGAGAGCTCCAATTGGGCCTGGGACAACGAGGCCAAGGCCTACTACTGGCACCGCTTCTTCAGCCACCAGCCGGATCTGAACTTCGACAACCCGCACGTACTGCGCGCGGTGCTGCGCGTCATGAAGTTCTGGCTGCAGATGGGGGTGGACGGCTTCCGCCTGGATGCGATCCCGTACCTGGTGGAGCGCGAGGGCACCAGCAACGAGAACCTGCGCGAGACGCACCACATCGTGCGCACCATCCGCCGCACCATCGCCGAGCGCTATCCGGACCGCATGCTGCTCGCGGAAGCCAACCAGTGGCCCGAGGACGTGCGCGACTACTTCGGCGATGGTCGCGACGAATGCCAGATGGCCTATCACTTTCCGCTGATGCCGCGCATGTACATGGCGATCGCCCAGGAGGACCGCCACCCGATCGTCGAGATCATGGAGCAGACGCCGGATATTCCCGACACCTGTCAGTGGGCCATCTTCCTGCGCAACCATGACGAGCTGACGCTCGAGATGGTCACCAGCCGCGAGCGCGACTACATGTACCAGTCGTACGCGGCCGACGGCCGCGCGCGGCTCAACCTCGGCATCCGTCGGCGACTGGCGCCGCTGCTCGAGAACGATCCCGAGCGCATCAAGCTGATGAACAGTCTGCTGCTGTCGATGCCCGGCTCACCGATCATCTACTACGGCGATGAGATCGGCATGGGCGACAACTTCTTCCTCGGCGACCGCAACGGACTGCGCACGCCCATGCAGTGGAGCCCGGACCGCAACGCCGGCTTCTCGCGCGCCGATCCGCAGCAGCTGTTCCTGCCGCCGATCATGGATCCGATATACGGCTACGAGGCGGTCAACGTCGAAGCGCAGACGCGCGACCGCTCCTCGCTGCTGAACTGGATGAAACGCCTGCTGCTGGTGCGCCGCGGCTCGCAGGCCTTCGGCCGCGGCACGCTACGCTTCATCCGTCCCGGCAACCGCCGCGTGCTGGTGTACCTGCGTCAGTACGGCGAGGACACGATCCTGTGCGTGGCCAACCTGTCGCGCTCGGCGCAGCCGGTGGAGCTGGACCTCGCCGCCCACAAGGGCGCGGTGCCGATCGAGCTGCTGGGACGCGCCGCGTTTCCGCCGATTGGCGAGCTGCCGTACCTGCTCACCCTGCCCGGCTACGCCTTCTACTGGTTCCGCCTCAGTCGCGAGGCCGAGGCGCCGCCCTGGCACGATGAGCGTGCCGCCCGCGAGGACCTGCCGGTGCTCGTGCTGGTCGACGGCTGGCACAGCTTCTTCGCGGAGCGCGTGGCGCCGTGGCGCCAGGGCGCCGCCAGCGCGCTGCGCGCCCAGCTCGAGGGACGAGTGGTGCCGTCCTTCATTGCCAGCCAGCGCTGGGCGGCCGCCGTGGGGGTGACCGCGCCGCCGGAGCCGGCGGCGCTCGGCGCCGGTGGCGCGCAGCTGGCCGATGCGGTGCTGCCTCCGGAGCTGTCGCGCTGGCTGACCGGGATTTTCGAAATCCGCGGCGGGGCGCAGGCGGGACTGTACTTCGTGCCGCTGGCGATCGCCTTTGAGGACACCGATGAGGCGCGCTGGCGCAGGCTGCAGCCGGCAGCATTGGCGCGCGTGCGCCAGCACTCCGCCGTGGGCGTGCTGGCCGACGCCGGCGCCGACGAGGAGTTCTGCCGCGCGCTCGTCGAGGGGATCGGCGAGGCGCGCGAGCTGCCAGCCGAGCACGGCCGGGTGCTGTGCCGCCACACCAGCGTGTTCGCTGAATTGTTGCCGCCGGGGCTGCGCGAGCTGCCGGTGAGTGCCACCGGCACACCGGGCGCCAACACTACCCTGCGTATCGGCGACGCATTCTTTCTGAAGATCTGTCGCCGGCTTCACAGCGGCCTCAACCCCGGAGTGGAGATCGGGCGCTACCTGACCGAGGTCGCACACTTCCCCAACATCGCGCCCGTGGCCGGCTTCATCGAGTACCAGCGCAGCGACGGCGAGACCTTCACCCTGGCGCTGCTGCACGGCTTCGTCGGCAACCAGGGCGATGGCTGGGACTACACCGTCAATCACCTGGTGCGTTTTCTCGAGGAGCCCGTGACGCGCACGCCGGTGCCGGCCGATGCACACGGTCTGCATCTGGCGCTAGTGCGGACCCTTGCCACGCGCACGGCGCAGATGCACGCGGCGCTGGCGGCAGGCTCCGATCCAGACTTCGTACCCGAGCCCATCAGCGCTGCCGAGCTGCGCGAGTGGGCGCACGCGGCGCGCGAGACCGCGGACAGCGCCCTCGGGCTGCTCGCCGAGCGCGCCTCCACGCTGCCGGCGGCCGCCGTGGCCGATGCTAACACGCTACTGGCGCAGCGCAGCAAGCTATGGCGCCGTCACGCCGGGGAAGTCGCTCCCGGCGGCTGGAAGTTCCGTTGTCACGGCGACTATCACCTCGGGCAGGTACTGCTCAAGCGCAACGACCTCGTGATCACCGACTTCGAGGGGCCGCCCGAACAGAGCGTCGCCGCTCGGCGACGCAAACGCTCGCCGCTGCGCGACATCGCGAGCATGTTGCGTTCGTTTGCATACGCACGGCGGAAGGCGTTACAACAGTGGTCGATCAACTCCCGTGACCAACAGGGCCGCTGGGAGCCGCAGCTCGATGAGTGGGAGCAGCAGACCCGCGAGATGTTCGTATCGACCTACGATGCAGTCGCGCAGAGCTCCGGAGAGTATGCGGTGCGTGCGCAGGGGAATCCGCTGTTGCGCCAGTTCGAGCTTGAGGTGGCGTTGGCTGATCTGCGGCGCACGCTGCTGCAGCATCCCGAATGGACCGGGATGGTGCTGAAGAGCGTCCTCGCGCTCGCGGCCTGATCCCACTCGCGGACCCTGGAGGTCCTCGAGAGCGGACAAGGAGGAACGGAGGGACGTGGAGAGTAAGCTGCGGCGCCGGCACCTCATGCCGTTCGGAGCGGAGCTCACCCCAACCGGTGCGGTCCGCTTCCGGCTATGGGCGCCGGCGGCGCGGCAGGTGGAGCTTGTCGTGTGGGACGAGCCGCGCCAGACGCTCGCGCTGCAGGCCCTTCCCGGCGGTTGGTTCGGCCTCACCACCGAGGCGGCGCGCCCGGGAAGTCTGTACCGCTTTCGCATCGACGGCGATAAGGAGGTGCCTGATCCCGCCACGCGCGCCAACCCGCAGGGTGTACACGGCCCAAGCGAAGTCATCGACCCGAACGCGTACGCCTGGCACGACGCAGACTGGCGCGCCCCGCCCTGGCACGGCGCCGTGGTCTACGAGCTGCACGTCGGCACCTTCAGTGCCGCCGGCACGTTTGCCGGCGCTATCGCACACCTTCCGCACCTGGTGCGCCTCGGCGTGACCGCTATCGAACTCATGCCCGTCGCGGCGTTTCCGGGGCAACGTGGCTGGGGCTACGACGGCGTGCTGCCCTTCGCCCCGCACCCCTCCTACGGCACACCGGGGGAACTCAAGGACCTCGTCGCCGCCGCACACCGCCACGGCCTCGCGGTGCTGCTGGACGTCGTCTACAACCACTTCGGCCCGGAGGGCAACTACCTGCACCTGTACGCCCCGCAGTTCTTCAGCGCCCGCCATCACACCCCCTGGGGAGCGGCGCTCAACTTCGACGGCCCGGACAACCGCACGGTGCGCGATTTCTTCATCCACAACGCGCTGTACTGGCTCGAGGAGTACCACTTCGACGGACTGCGTCTCGATGCGGTGCACGCGATCCGCGATAACAGCGAGCCGCACATCGTCAGCGAGCTGGCGCGCGCCGCCCGCGCCGGCCCGGGCAGCCGCGGCCCGATCTACCTGAACCTCGAGAACTTGGACAATGCGGCGCGCTTTCTCGGACCGCCGGGCGCGCCCGCAACCTGCGACGCGCAGTGGAATGACGATGCGCACCACTGCCTGCACCTGCTGCTCACCGGCGAAACTCACGGCTACTACGCCGACTACCTCGAACAGCCGCGTGCGCTGCTGTGCCGTGCGCTTGCCGAGGGCTTCGCCTATCAGGGTGAACACTCCGGGCACCTCGGAGCGCCGCGCGGGGAGCCGAGCGCGCACCTGCCACCCACGGCGTTCATCAACTTCCTCCAGAACCATGATCAGGTCGGCAATCGCGCGCACGGCGAGCGCCTCACGTGCCTGGTGCGCGATGAGCAGGCGCTGCGCGCGGCGAGCGCCGTGCTGCTGCTCGCCCCTTCGCCGCCGCTGATCTTCATGGGGGAGGAATGGGGCGCGACCGAGCCGTTCCCGTGGTTCTGCGACTTCGAACCGCAGCTCGCGCGCCAGGTCGTGGCCCACCGGGAGCGCGAGCTCCCGGGCTCGCCCGACGCCGCCGCCCCGGCGACCTTCGCAGCGGCGCGCCTCGACTGGAACCAGATCACGCACCCCCCGCAGGCACGCATGCTGGACCACTACCGGCGGCTGCTCGCCGTGCGCCGTCGCGACATCGTGCCGCTCATCCGGCAGCTGGGCGCCGGACGCTGCCAGTGCGATCCGCACAGCGGGGCGTTCGGCGTGGCTTGGGCGGCCGACGGGCACGTGCTGCACCTCATTGCCAACCTGGGCGCTCGGCCGGCGCCGCTGCCACAGCCGCCGGCCGGGCGCGTGATCTTCGCCACGCACGCCGACATCCGCGCCGCGGCCGCGCGCAACGAACTCCCTCCCTGGAGCGTGCTGTGGCTGCTGGAACACCGCCGTGGCGCCCGCTGAGCAAGCGCGCACCGCAGGCGCGCGCCCCCCGGACATCCCGCGCGCCACCTATCGGCTGCAGCTCAGTGCCGCCTTCACCTTCGCCGACGCCACCGCGATCGTGCCCTACCTCGCGGCGCTCGGCATCAGCCACGTGTACTGCTCGCCGTACTTCCGCGCGCGCTCGGGCAGCACGCATGGCTACGACGTGGTGGATCACAACGCCTTAAACCCCGAAATCGGTACGCGCGCGGATTTCGAAGCCTTCGTGGCCGCACTGCGCGCGCACCACATGGGCCACATCGTCGACATCGTGCCGAACCACGTCGGCATCCTGGGGAGCGACAACCTGCGCTGGATGGACGTGCTCGAGAACGGCGAAGCGTCGGTGTACGCCGGCTTCTTCGACATCGACTGGGCGCCTTCCAACCCCGACCGCGCACACAAGGTGCTGGTGCCGGTGCTCGCCGACCCGTACGGCACGGTGCTCGAGCGCGGCGAGCTCGAGCTACGCTTCGAGCCGACGAGCGGCTCGTTCGCGGCGTACTACCAGGCGCACCGCCTGCCGCTCGATCCGCGCAGCTACCCGCGCATCCTCGATCGTGTCGCGGCGCTGGTGAGCAACACCGAGCTCGAGAACATCCGCCGCTCGCTGGCGGCCCTTCCCGATCGGCACGCGGCCACCCCCGAGCAAGTGAGCGAGCGCAACCGGGCCAAGGAGCTGCACAAGCAGCGTCTGGCGCAGCTCGCCGCCGCCAACCCGGCAGTGGCTGCCGCGCTGCAAGCGGCGGTGCGCAGCTTCACGGGCACGGCCGCCGAGCCGGCCAGCTTCGATGCACTGCACGAGCTGCTCGAGCTGCAGGCCTTCCACCTCGCCTACTGGCGCGTCGCCGCCGACGACATCAACTATCGACGCTTCTTCGATGTCAACGATCTGGCGGCACTGCGTGTGGAGAACGAGGCGGTGTTCGAGATCACACACCGTCTGGTGCTGCAGCTGATCGCGGACGGCAAGATCGACGGGCTGCGCATCGATCACTCCGATGGCCTGTACGATCCGGCCGGCTACTTCCGCCGCCTGCAGGAACACATCGGCGCGGTGACCGGCAAGCTCGCCCCGCGGGCGCTGTACCTGGTGGTGGAGAAAATCACCGCCTCCTTCGAGCACCTGCCGGCCGACTGGGCGGTGCATGGGGAGACCGGCTACCACTTCCTCAACGTCGTCAACCGCATGCTGGTGGACTCGGCCACGCGCCAGCGCATGGATCGCGTCTACCACGGCGTGATCGGCGAGCCGTTCACCTGGCCGGACGTCGCCTACGAGTGCCAGCGCCTGATCCTGCGCCGCTCACTGGCTTCCGAGCTCAACGTCGCCGCCAACCAGCTGGCGCGCATTGCGCGCGGTGACCGCAGCACCCGCGACTTCACCTTCAACAGCCTGCGCGACGCGCTCGCCGAGGTGATCGCCTGCTTCCCTGTGTACCGCACCTATGTCGCAGACACGGTGTCGGAGAGCGACCGGCGCTATGTCGAGTGGGCCATCACCGCCGCGCGGCGGCGGCGCGCGGCCACCGAGGCCTCCGTCTTCGATTTCGTGCGCGCCGCACTGCTGCTGGAGCTGCCCTGCCCGACCGAGGAGCAACTGCGCCGCGTGCGCGGCTTCGCCATGAAGTTCCAGCAGATCACCGCACCCATCACCGCCAAGGGAATCGAAGACACGGCGCTGTACCGTTTCAACCGCCTGCTGTCGCTCAACGAGGTCGGCGGCGAGCCGGGCAGCTATGGCGCGGGGGTGCGTGCCTTCCACGCCGACTCCGAGTACCGCGCGCGTCACTGGCCGCACGAAATGCTCGCCACCTCCACGCATGACACCAAGCGCTCCGAGGACCTGCGGGCACGGCTCAACGTGCTTTCGGAGATGACCACGCCGTGGCGTGATGCGGTGCGGCGCTGGACGCGCATGAACCGCACGCGCAAGCGGGAGCTGCTCGGCGCTCCGGCGCCCTCGCGCAACGACGAGTACCACTTCTATCAGACGCTGTTCGCCTCCTGGCCGCTCGGCACGCCGGCGCCGCAGGAGGGGGCCGCCTACCGCGAGCGCATCGAGGCCTACATGCTGAAGGCGGTGCGCGAGGCCAAGCAGCGCACCAGCTGGACCGAGCCGGACGCGGCCTACGAGGAGGCGCTGCAGCAGTTCATCCACAGCGTCCTCGAGCCGCGCGACGGCAACCTGTTCCTCGCCGACTTTCTCGAGTTCCAGCGGGGCGCGGTGCGCTTTGGGCTGCTCAACAGCCTCAGCCAGACGCTCTGCAAGCTCACCGCGCCCGGCGTACCGGATATCTATCAGGGAAACGAGATCTGGGACTTCTCGCTGGTCGACCCGGACAATCGCCGCCCGGTCGACTACCTGCGCCGGCGCACGTTGCTCGAGGAGCTGCGCGAGGGCGCACCAGCGGCGCGCGAGCTGGTGGAGCACATGGAGGATGGCCGCTGCAAGCTGCTGCTGACCTTGCGGGTGCTGGAGCTGCGGCGCGCGCAGCCGGCGCTGTTCCGGGACGGCTCGTACCGGCGGCTGCGGGTGCGCGGCGAGCACGCGCCGAACATCTGCGCCTTCAGCCGTCGCCTGGGTGCGCGGGTGCTGATCGTGATCGCACCACGCCTGTACCGTCGGCTGCTCGCCGAACGCGGCGGTCTGCCGCTCGGGCCGCAAGTCTGGGGCGACACCGTCATCGAGCTGCCGCGTGAGCAGCGTGTCCGCAGCTTCCGCAGCGTGATCGACGGCGCACACGTGCACGCGGTCACCTCCGGCGACGGCGCCGGAGTGCTGGCAGCGCAGGCGCTGGCCGAGTTCCCGGTCGCACTGCTGGCTGCCGGCTGCGACTCGCCTCCGAAGTAAACGCCTCCGCCGGCAGCGCGTTGACTCTCCGGGAACCTGCGGACGCGGCTGAACTACGGCGCAGGCGCATCGGGCAGAGGATGGGCGGGATCCTGACATCCTCAGGCGGCAGGAGAACTCGCATGGGGCGCATGGGGATAGCGACTGGGGTGGCGCTGCTCGCTGTGCTCGGCGCCTGCAGCGGCATCGCGCGCCATGACAGCGGTCAGCCGGTGCGCGATCGCTTCGCCGCCTATGCCGGTCCGCCGATCGATCAGTTCACCTGGCTGGGGCGCTTCGACAGCTGGCAGTCGCTGGGGCGCTCGGAGCTGGTGGTGTTCACCACGCCCTGGGACGCTTATCTTTTAAAGATCTGGCTGCCGTGCGATACGCGCTTTGCGAACACCATCTCGCTGACCTCCACCGGAGGGGCGGTGCATGCGCACCTGGATGCGGTACGCGTCGCGGGCCAGCGCTGTCCCATCGACGAAATACGCAGGATCGATTACCGGCGCCTGCAGGCGGATCTCACGCGCGACGTACCGCCCAAGACCGAGGTCACGAAGTAGCAGCAGGCGCGCCCCGCGCCCCTTCAGCGATAGCCACGTGCCTGCAGCGTGAACAGGTGCGCGTAGCGCCCGTTGAGGCGCATCAGCTCCTCGTGCGTGCCGCGCTCGACGATGCGGCCGCGGTTGAGCACGATGATCTGGTCCGCCATGCGCACCGTGGAAAAGCGGTGTGAGATGAGGATGGTGATGCGCTCGCGCGCCAGCTGGCGGAAATGCTCGAACACCTCCGCCTCGGCCTGCGCATCCATCGCGGCCGTCGGCTCATCGAGCACCAGGATATCGGCGCGCGTGCGCATGAAAGCGCGCGACAGGGCGACCTTCTGCCACTGCCCGCCCGAGAGTTCGCGGCCGTCGCGGAACCACCTGCCGAGCTGCGTTCGATAGCCCGCAGGCAGGGTCTCGATGAACTCACTCGCCTGCCCCTTGGCGGCCGCGGCGCGCCAGCGCTGCTCGTCCTCGAAGTACCGCTCATCCCCCGCGCCGACGTTCTCGCCCAGCAGCATCTGGTAGCGGACGAAGTCCTGGAAGATGACGCCGATGCGCTCGCGCAGCGCCGCCTCGTCCCATTCGGTCAGATCCTGGCCGTCGAGCAGGATGCGACCCGAGCTCGGTGCGTACAGGCGCGTCAGCAGCTTGATGAGGGTCGTCTTGCCCGAGCCGTTCTCGCCCACCAAGGCGAGGCTGCTGCCGGGAGTGAGATGCAACGTCACGTGCTCGAGAGCTGGCTCTTCCGCACCGGGGTAGCTGAAGCTCACGTCCTCGAAGCGCACCCCGTCCTCGGGGTGTGGCCCGCGCACCGCGCTCCCGGAGGCGCGCGGCACGTTGGTCTCCAGATACTCGTAGAGCGTCGACAGGTACAGGTTGTCCTCGTACATGCCGCCGACCGCGGCCAGCATGGCCGAAACCGCCGCCTGCCCCTGGCGAAACAGCGCCACGTACATGGTCATCTGGCCGAGCGTGATCAGGCGGCGCACCGTGGTGACGGCGATCCAGGCATAGGCGCCGTACAGCGCCGCGGTGCCGATCAGTCCGAGCGCGAATCCCCAGGTGTCGCGCCGCACTGTGAGGTCGCGATCCTCGCGGTACAGGCGGCGGAAGATGTCGCGGTAGCGCTCGAGCAGGCGCGGCCCCAGGCCGTAGAGCATCACTTCCTTGGCGTGGTCCTCGCGCGCGATGACCGTCTCCAGATAGATCTGCATGCGCGTCTCGGGCGAGCGCCAGCGAAACAGCCGGAAGGCATCGCCGGAGAACTTGGCCTCGGCCACGAACGCCGGCAGTCCTGCGATCAGCAGCACCCCGACCGCCCAGGGCGAGAAGCGCGCCAGCAGTACCCCGTAGCTGACCAGCGAGATGGCGTTCTGTACCAGGCCGAAGGTGCGCGTGACGAGACTCAGCGGCCGCGTGGACGCCTCACGCCGCGCGCGCGTCAGCTTGTCGTAGAACTCAGAGTCCTCGAAGTGCTGCAGCTGCAGCGTCAGGGCCTTCTCGAGGATCATCACGTTGACGCGCTGGCCGAGCTGGGCGCGCAGCAGCGATTGGCACAGTGACAGGCCGCGCTGCGCGGCCGCGATGGCCGCGACCAGGCCGCCCTCCAGGACCACCAGCTCCACGACGCGCCGCGCGATTCCGCCGGCGCGCATGGCTGCCACCACGGCATCGACGATCAGCGAGCCCACGTAAGCGACCGAGGCGGGCAGCACGCCCGCGACCAGGGTGAGCACTGCGAGCGCCAGGGTGAGCCCATGGTTGGTGCTCCACACCAGCTCCAGTGCCCGGGCGCTGTAGCGGAACACGCCGAAGAAGCCACGCAGGGTCGTGCCCTCCCTGCCGGCGGCCGTCACGTTGGCGTGACGCGGCGGATGATACGGGGTGGCCATTCAGGAACGACGCTCGGCGGTGGCTGCATCAGGGCGTGCACCCGGAGCTGCCGCGGAGGCTGCGGTCACCGGAGCGATCGGCTCGCGCACGCCGGCCGGAGACAGCTTGGTGATCAGCCGCGAGCCGCGCCGGAAGAACACGTAGCTGTAGATCCAGGAGGACAGCACGGCGAGGCGGTTGCGGAAGCCGATTAGCACGGTGATGTGCAGCGCCATCCACGCCAGCCACGCGAGCAGTCCGCCGAAATGCCAGCGCCCGAGCTCCACCACCGCGCGCGACTTGCCGACGGTGGCCATGGATCCGAAGTCCTTGTAGTGAAAGCCGCGTCCGCGAGGGCTCCCACGGCCGCGCAGCTCCGCATCGATGATGGCGGCGGCGTAGCGGCCCATCTGCATGGCGCCCTGGGACACCCCCGGTACCACCCGCCCGGTCGCATCGTCGACGAGGTGCGCAGCGTCGCCGATCACGAACGCCTGCGGATGGCCCGGGATCGAGCAGTCGCGCTCGACGCGCACCCGTCCGCCAGGCCCCAAGGGCACCCCCAGGGTTGCCGTCAGGGGCGCGGCGCGCACCCCGGCGGTCCAGATGACGTTGTGACTCCTGAGGCGCGTGCCCGTGAGCTCCACGCCGTCGGCAAAGATCTGTGTCACCGGTGCGCCGAGGCGCACCTCCACGCCCAGCTCCCGCAGCTGCGCCAGGGCCCGGGCCGAAGAGTCCGGGTGCAGCGCCGGCAGCACACGAGCGCCCGCCTCGACCAGGATGACGCGCGCCTGGCGGGTGTCGACCACCCGGAAGTCACGCGCCACGACGTCAACCGCCAGCTCCTTGATGGCGCCGGCAAGCTCCACTCCCGTAGGCCCTGCGCCCACGATAATAAAGGTGAGGTGCGCGGCGCGTTCCGCGCTGTCCGCTTCGAGCTCCGCGGCCTCGAACGAGCGCAGCAGGCGCGAGCGGATGAGCGTCGCCTCCTCCACCGCCTTCATCCCCGGTGCATACGCGCTCCACTCCTCGTGGCCGAAGTAGTTGTCGACGGCGCCGGGGGCGAGGATCAGGTAGTCGTAGGGCACACGGATGCCACCGGCAATCAGCGCGCGCCCGTCAAGATCCACGCGCTCGACCTCCGCGAGCATCACGCGCGTGTTCTTCTGCTGGCGGAAGATGGCACGGATCGGCTGGGCAATGTCCGCCGGTGCCAGCGCCGCACAGGCGACCTGGTAGAGCAGCGGCTGGAACAGGTGGTAGTTGTTGTGATCGACGATCAGCACGTCAGCCGGCGTGCGCCGCAGCGCCCGCGCGGTGAACAGGCCGCCGAAGCCACAACCCACGATCACGATGCGCGCCCGCCCCGTCAACCTGCCTCCGCAGCGGCCCTGGCCAGACGATTGATATAGGGGCCATTATCGGCCGATACAAGCGCCTGTGGTCGCGGCACTGCGGCGGCGCGAGCACCGCGTTGAGCTTCACGGTGACGCTGTCGCACGTGATCTTCTCCTGCCGCTCGGCGGAAACGGTGCGGGTGCGGACATCGATGGTGACCGCGCGCTCGATCCCGAGCGGTACGATCCAGTAACAGACCCGGACCGCGCAGGCCCGTGTAGCGACCCAGCCGAAAAACCACGCCGCGCTGATACAGCTGCGCAATGCGCAGGCCGCTGAGAAGAACACCACGAATGTGACGCTGAGGATGAGCGAGGCCATACGCGCCTGCGTGTGCTGTTGGAGTACAGGCTGCTGCCACCGCGACCCAGCGCCCGGTTGCCGCGCTACGGCGCTCAGCTAATGTCGCGGGCGCCCGGTTAGCGCGACGTTAGGCTCTGGGCGCTGGCAGCGGTCTGCTCCGGGCCGGCCTCAGCGATGCGCCGCAGCAGGCTGTCCACCCACGCCTCGCACAGCGCCACCGCTTCCGCGGGCCGGAACGTGCCCGGCTCGAGACACCACTCGAGCCACAGCCCGTCGAGCAGCGCCGTGAGGCCGATGGCCGCGTGCTTGAGGTCGAGCACCCCACCACGCGTTCGTCGGCCGGGCAGCAGGTCGGCCAGCATGCCGCGCACCAGCCGCACGTATCCCTGGTAGGTCTCGTGATGCACGCGCTGGATGAGCGGTGAATGCCGGTACAGCCCCCAGAACACCACCCACACCGCGAGCACGTCGGCATCCAGGTTCGGCGGCGAGAACGAGGCTTCCAGGAAAGCGCGCATGCGGGCGCGCGGCGAGTTCTCCGCGCGCGCCACCGCCGCCTGCATGCCCCCGACCAGCTCGCTGTTGAAGTGCCGGTAGGCCGCGGCCACCAGCTCGTCCTTGTTGGGAAAATGGTGGTTGATCAGTCCGACCGATACCCCGGCGGCGGCGCTGATGGTGCGGATCGAGAGTCCGTCGTGGCCGTAGCGCTTTAGGCAGACGATGGTGGCATCGATCAGCGCCTTGCGGCGCTGCTCGGGCAGCTGCCGCTCGAAGCGCGGAGTGCGTACGGCGCGCGGCTTGGCGGGCGCGGCCGGCAGGCGCCGCGCCGCTGACTCGCCTGCGCCGCGCGCGCCCTTCATGCCACCCGCCGCAGGCGCCGGTGGCGGAAGTCGGCGAGAATCTCGCGCGCGGCGTTGTGCCCGGGAGCTCCGGAAACACCGCCGCCCGGGTGCGTGCCGGCGCTGCACATATACAGCCCCGGCAGCGGTCCGCGGTAGTTGCCGTAGCCGAGCATGGGGCGTGCCGAGAACAGCTGATCGAGACTGAGGTTGCCGTGACAGATGTCGCCGGCCACCAGCCCGAAGGTACGCTCGAGGTCGAGCGGGCTCATGATCTGGCGCCCGAGCACTGCGGCCTTGAAGTTCGGTGCGTACTGCGTGACGGTGTCGATCATGAGGTCGGCAACGGTATCACGATGCGCGTCCCACGACTCCCCGTTGGGCAGCTGCGGAGCCACGTGCTGGCAGAACAGGCTCGCCACGTGCTGGCCGGGCGGGGCGAGGCTGTCGTCGAGCGTCGAGGGGATCACCACCTCGACGATCGGCGCGCGCGACCAGCCGTGCGCTCGCGCATCGAAGTAGGCGCGCTCCATGTAGGCCAGCGTCGGAGCGATGATGATCCCGGCGGTGTGATGGTCGGCGGGCGCCTTGCCCGGCAGACAGCTGAAGTCCGGCAGCTCGGCGAGCGCCACGTTCATGCGGAACGTGCCCGAGCCGCAGCGCCAGTGACTCATGTGCTCGCGGAACTCCTGCGGCAGTGACCCGGGCGCAAACATGTTCAGGTACAGCAGCTTGGGGTTGAGATTCGAAACCACCGCCGCCGCGCGCAGCGTCTCGCCCGACTCGGTGAGCACCCCTACCGCGCGCCCGCCCTCCACCAGCACCTCGCGCACCGCCGTTCCGACCCGCAGCAGCGCCCCGCGCTGCGCCGCCACCGTGGCCATCGCCTGGGTGATTGCGCCCATGCCGCCGATGGCGTGGCCCCATACGCCTTTTCTGCCGTTCACCTCGCCCAGCATGTGATGAACCAGCACGTAAGCCGAGCCGGCCGAGTAGGGGCTCGCCAGATTCCCGACCACCGCGTCGAAGCCGAGCACCGCCTTGATCGGATCGGATTCGAACCAGCCATCGAGCATCTGGCCGGCCGATTGGCGCACCACGTTGAAGGCCGCCTTGAACCCATCGGCCTGCCAGAGCCGTTTGCCGATGGCGGCGAGCTTGCCGAGTTCGCCCATGGAGCGCGGCAAGCTCGACAGCGTGAGATTGGGCGGCGCCCGTAGCATCAGCGCGCGCACCACGTCGGCGATGCGGCCGAGCTCGGCCTGATAGTCCGAATAACGCGCGGCGTCCTTGGCGCTGAACTTGGCGATTTCGCGCTCGCTGCGGCCCTCGCCGGTCAGCAAGTAGCGGCCGTCCGGCAGCGGCAAAAAATTCTGCGCGCGCCGCTCGACGATGCGCAAGCCATGGGCATGCAGGTTCAGATCGCTGATGATCTTCGGCTGCAGCAGGCTGACCGTGTAAGCCGCCGTGGAATTGCGGAAGCCAGGATGAAATTCCTCGGTGACCGCGGCGCCGCCGACCACGCCGCGCCGCTCGACGACGCGCGCGCGCAATCCGGCCATGCCGAGATACGCCGCGCAGGTGAGCCCGTTATGGCCGGCGCCGATGACGATGGCGTCGAGATCGTCCATTGCGCGGGCGCAGCTAACGTTTTACGGCTTTTTTGCCTCGGCGTAGGGATAGATCATGTTGGTCGACTTGTATTGGTCCGGCCAAACGATCACCTCGTGGCTGGTATCCTTGAACTGATCGATCGAGTTGGCGGTGACGTGCTGGAATTGCGTGAACACCACGCGCGATTTGGTCCACTCGCCGTCCTTGCCGAAGCTGATATCGCCGACCACGGTCGAGAAGCTGTGGGTGTGCATGTAGGCGGCAAGCTTCACCTGATCCAGCGTCTTGGCGCCTTCGACCGCCTCGCCGAGAACCTGGCCGGCCGCATAGGCGAGCGGCGGGAACGCCCAGCCGATCGGGTCGAGATGTTCGCGCTGCGCGACGGCCCGGTACTTCTCCAGCACCTCCAGCGTGCCGGGGAAGGTGAAGGCCGGCGCCGGCAGGAACACTTCGTTGTTGACGATGCCGTTCATCAACGGGCCGAGCTGCACCTTGATCGGCGTCACCAATAGCCCGATGAAGGTGCCGCCGAACATTTTCGGGGTGAGGTTGATCTCGTTGGCGGCACGCACGATGCCGACGGAGTCGGGCGGATAGGCCGCGACATAAAGGATGTCGGGATTGAGCGCCGCCACGGCGTGCATGATCGGCGCGAAGTCGGTCGTCGACGGCGGATATTTCTGGTCCATAAGCGTCTGGAAGCCGCCGATTTCCTTGATCGCTTGGCGCGCGCCGTCGGCGGCGTTCTGGGCGAATTCGGCATCGGCAGCGACGATCGCGACGGTCTTCGGCCGTGGCTGTTGTGCGGCGGCGAGTTGGAAGAAGCCCTCGGCAAACGAATTCTGCGGCTCCGGCCCGGTCGGCAGCATCG
>CAZAXR010000042.1:0-37827 GCA_964489185.1 uncultured Steroidobacteraceae bacterium
TGTCTAGGGAGTATGACCGCGACGGCGGCGAACGCCGCTCTCGGCTCGGGGCTGCGGGAAATGTCCGCAGCATACGACCGCGGCGATGCGAGTCTGCCGATGAAACTTTCAGTGCATCTGCACGACCGCACCGGCAATCCGCTGGTGCGCGTGCACGTGCAGCCAGGAGCGTCCGCGGACGCAGTACTGGCGAAGCTCAGCGCTTCCGGCTTCCACACCGTGGCCCGCAGCAGCCTCAATCCCTCGCTGGTCGAGGGCTACCTGCCGCTGGCGAAACTGCACGAGGCGTCCAGGATCGCTGGCATCCGCGCGCTGACTGCGGTGCACCGTCCGGTGAGAAACGCCGGCCTGGTGCAAAGCCAGGCGGTGGCGCTCCAGAAAGCTGACCTGGCCCAGGCCAACGGCTTCGACGGCACCGGCATCAAGATCGGCGCCCTGTCGGACAGCTACAACGCCTGCGGCACGGTCTGCTCGACCGATGCGGCCAAGGACATCGCCACCGGTGACCTGCCGGCGGCCGGCGTCACGGTGCTCGAGGACCTGCCTTTGGTGGCGCCTCCCGACGGCCCGCTCGGCGAGGACGAGGGTCGTGCCATGCTGCAGCTGATGCACGACATCGCCCCCGGCTCGCAGCTCGGCTTCGCGACCGCGTTCGTGAGCGAGATCGACTTTGCCAACAACATTCTGGCGTTGCGCTCGAAGTTCGGCGCGGACGTCATCGTGGATGATGTGTACTACTTCGACGAGCCGATGTTCTCCGACGGGATTGTCGCGCAGGCGGTGAACATCGTCGCCCAGGATGGCGCCGCGTACTTCTCCTCGGCGGGCAATAACGGACTCGAGGCGTGGGAAGACAGCTATCGCCCGATCTCGTTCACCAAGGCGCAGAAGCAGATCGCCAAGGGCAACGGCGACAACGTCAAGCTCGATCAGATTCCGCCCGAGCTGCGCCCGATCAGCTTCCATAACTTCAACAGCAGCGGCAAGGCGAGCATTGTGCAGCACATCACCACGGCTGCGGATGCGGTGCTCGACCTGCAGTGGGATGAGCCGTTCAACCTCGGCAAGGTGCAGACGGACTACAACATCTACATCTTCGATGAGGACGGCAACTGGCTGGACCCGAACACCTCGCCGACGACCTTCAACACCGACGATGACAACATCGCCACCGACCAGGCGATCGAGTTGGCCGAGATGATTCCGAACGGCACGATCATCGGCGGCGCAAACGTCGGCAATTACCAGATCGTCATCGGCAAGATGAACGACGGTCCCGCCTCGCACCTGAAGTACTTCATGGCCAACACGCTGGCAGTGAGCCAGCGGCAGAACGCGCCGTCGACCTTCGGGCACTCCACCGCGACGGGCGCCCGTGGCATCGCGGCCATGTACTACGCGATCCCGACCTTCCCTGAGGACTTCAGCTCCCCGGGACCGGTGACGATCTATTTCGACACACAGGGTAACCGGCTGCGCCGGCCTGAGATCCGTCTCACTCCGCAGCTAACCGCCGCTGATGGCGTCGATACGACGTTCTTCCCGCCCGGACCGCTGTTCGATCCCGATGCCACCGGCTTCCCGAACTTCTTCGGCACCAGCGCAGCGGCGCCCGATGCTGCGGCGGTCGGAGCGCTAGTGCTGCAGGCGGCAGGTGGCTCCGGGAGCCTCAAGCCCAGGCAGCTCTACAGCGTCATGGAAGACACCGCGACGCCGGTACGTCTGCCGAACGTTCGCTGGGTCGCCGGCGCTTTCGCGGGCCCGGTGTCGTTCTCGGCCAACGCCGACTGGACGCGCTGGACCGAGGACTTCAGCCTCTCGGTCGACAAGGGCAAGAAGAACAAGGTGCATTCCATCACCTTCGACGCAGGGCCTGCGGGTCTGACCTGGAGCACCAATCCGAACCGCTTCAGCGTCAGCAATCCGATCGGCGTCGGGGTCGACATCAGCAACATGACGCGTACCGTGAACGGCACGCAGTTCACGATCACCTTCGCGCCCGGCACCTTCGTGGGAGGCAACTCCTTCGACTGGGGCATGTCGGTGTTCGCACCCATCCAGGGGTCCACGCAGGAGGATCCGGACCGCTTCCGCCACATGACCATGACGGTCACGATGGAGGATGGCAGCGTGTTCAGCTCCGAGGTGATGGCGATGCCGAAGCTGCCGTTCAACAACTTCACGGGCCATGGCCTCGTGAACGCGGATGCCGCGACCCGCGCCGTGTCGCACTGAGCCACCGGACTGGGTGTCCGGCGTAACGCGCCGGACACCCGCTCGTTCCAGACTCCTCACAGCCCGCCGACCGGCGGGCTGTTTTTCTTGGCGCCGCGGGTGCTAAGGCGGGGTTGCGGCCACCGCACGTGCGCCGGGGCCCGCCCCTGCGGCGCCGAAGATCCCCGCCAGGCAGTGTGCCAGCTCTGCGGCAGCGAGCGGCTTGGTGAGCACCGCCTCGGCACCGGCGGCGTGCGCCTGCGCCTGGAGATCCGGGCCGCCGTAGCCGCTGACCAGGATCGCATTCAGGGCCGGTCGCTGGCGCTTGAGCTCCGCGATCAGCTCCGTCCCGGAGATGTCCGGCATCACCGCATCACTCAGCACCGCGTCAAAGCGCTCCGGTGAGGCGCGCCATACCCGCAGTGCTTCCTGCGCACCGACGCAGCCGACCGGCTCGTAGCCAAGCGATGCCAGCACTTCCTCCGCAAGGCGCACCAAGCTCTCTTCGTCGTCGACCACCAGGATGGTCTCGCCGTGGCCGCGCGGGACGGCGCGCGGCACGGGCTGCTGCGCCGGCTCGCTCTCGCTCAGCGGCAGGTAGACGCTGAAGGCGGTGCCCTCCCCTGCGCGGCTGTCGACCTCAAGGGCCGCAGCGTGATCGAGCACGATGCCGTGCACGAGCGACAGACCGAGCCCGGTCCCCTCCCCCACGGGCTTGGTGGTGAAGAACGGGTCGAAGATGCGCTCAACTTGCGCAGAGGTCATGCCCACGCCCGAGTCGATCACGTCAACGCGCGCATAGCGGCCGGGCTTGAGGCGCCCGACGCTGCAATCCCGCGCCTCCTGGACCTCCTCCTCGGCCGCCCTCAACTCCACCTTCCCGCTGCTGCCGACCGCCTGCACGGCGTTGGTGACGAGATTGGCGAGCATCTGATGCAGCTGGGCCGTATCCCCCGCCACGACCAGGGGTGCCGCGGGCAGGCTCACCTCGACGCTCACTCCCGTCGGCAGCGATGCGGCAGTGAGGCTCCTGACCTCGCCGATCAGGTCCTGCAGCACCACCGGGCGTGGGCTGCCCATCCCGGGGCGGCTGAAGGCCAGGATGCGCGCCACGAGTTCGCGCGCGCGGTTGGCGGCCTGCACGATGTTGTCGATGTAGCGGCGCTGCGTGCTGCCGGGGGCAGCTTGGGCGCTCGCGAGCTCCCCGTATCCGAGCACCGCGCCGAGCACGTTGTTGAAATCGTGCGCGATGCCGCCTGCGAGCGTGCCGAGCGCCTCGAGCTTCTGGGACTGATGCAGCTGCGCGGTGACTCGTTCGTGACGCGTGAGCTGGCGCAGGAACGCGATGAGCAGCACCGCTGCGAGGGCCGTGATGACGAAGGTACGCAGCACGTTCTTCCACGCCTTGGCGCGCCAGCCCGCGAGTATCTCGTGCTGGCTCTGGCCGACGGCGATGACCGCAGGATAGCCGGCGACGCGTCGCACGCTCACCCGCGTGCGGCCGAGCTGTGGGTGGGTCAGCGTCATGTGCAGGGCTTCGCCGCCACCGAGCGCATGCAGCGCCGGCAGCCACGGCGAGGGGCCCGCCGGCAGGTGGCCGACGTCATGGCTCACCAGCGTCAGACCGTCGGCTCGCAGCAACTCGATGGCGCTGCCGGCGCCCAGGTCGAGTGCCCCGTAGAAGCGGCGCATGTAGCCCACGTCGACCGCAGCCCCGGCAATGCCCCGGAATCCCGGGCCGGGAAGGCGCCGGCTCAGCACGAAGGTCGGATCGCCGGTCACGCGGCTGATGAAGGGCTCGCTCACAAACAGGCCCAGGTCCTCGTGATCGCGCTGCGCGATGTAGTAGGAGCGGTCGCTCAGGTCCGCGGCGTTCGCAAGTGCCGCCGGCGCCGAACTCAGGTGCAGACCGCGTGCCGGGTCGAACAGAAACAGGTTGCGTACCTGCGGTACCCCGCTCATGTGCCGGCGCAGCAGCTCCGGCACGCCTTCTCCGCGGCCGGAAGCTGCCGGCAATCCCGGGTCGAGCAGCGCCGCCTGCTGCAGGATCAGGTCCGTGGCCTGCAGGGCACGCGCGGCCTGCTCGGCGAGCGCACCTGCGACGTTGTCGTGCTGGCGTTCGGCGAGCGCCAAGGTGGCATCCCGGTCCTGCACTGTGTCGAAGAACGTCGACAGCCACACCGCCGCACACACGGCCGCGACGATCAGTATCAGGCGCAGCCGCAGGGCACGCGCACGGGCGCGCTCGCGGCCGGAGGCGCCTGCTAGCGGGGCGGCGGCAGGCTCAGGGCTGCCCATAGGTCCTCGCGCGTGAAGGGCTTGGCGAGGATGCGTGTCACTCCGAGCCGCAGTGCCATGGCATCATTCGCCATGTCTCCGGGGGAGAACCGGCCGGAGGCGAGCACGATCGCGGCGTGCGGGTAGCTGCGCCGCCAGGACGTAAGCATCGTATGGGCCTGCTGCTGACACGCCACGTCGACCAGTATCGCATCGATATCCGCGTCCGCGGCGGCGCCATCCGGGCACAGCGCCTCGACGCCGCACTCCGCGAGCCACTCGCAGACCAGCTCGCGGTGCAGCCTATCACGCTCGATGACCAGCACGCGCTTCATGGGTGTTGCCTGCCGTGAGCACCCTGCCCGCCCCGCACGTGCTGGTGGTGGACGACGACCCCGCGGTGCGACAGCTCGTCGATGAATACCTGGGCCAGAACGAGTTCCGCGTCTCGGGCTGCGCAAGCGGTGCCGAGCTGCTCCAGGTCTTCGGCCGCGAGGTCGTGGACCTGGTGCTGCTCGACCTGCGCCTGCGCGGCGAAGACGGCATGCAGCTGCTCAGGCAGCTGCGTGCCGACTCGCAGATACCGGTCATCATCCTCACCGGTCGCACCGAGGAGGCCGACCGGGTCATGGGTCTGGAGCTCGGGGCCGATGATTACCTCACCAAGCCCTTCAGCCCGCGCGAGCTGCTGGCGCGCATCCGTACGGTGCTGCGCCGTGCACACGGCGGGCACGAAGCCCACGGTGCACAGGTGGTGCGCGCCTACCGCCTCCCGGGCTGGGAACTGAATCTGCGGACCCGCAAGCTCACCGCGCACAGCGGCACCCAGGTCGCCCTCAGCAACGGCGAGTTCAATCTGCTGGCGGCACTGCTCGCCACGGCCAACCGCGTGGTGAGCCGCGATCAGCTCATCGAGCTCAGCCGTCGCTACGACAACGAGGTGTACGACCGCGCAATCGACGTGCAGATCCTGCGGCTGCGCCGCAAGATCGAGCGCAACCCGGCCGAGCCCCAGATCATCGTCACCGAACGCGGCGTTGGATACCGCATCGCGGTCGCCGTCGAACCCGTGTACTGAGTTAACCCTCAAGCCCCGCAAAGCCGATCCCCCGCGCCTCTGTCTGCCCGGCGCATGCCGCCTCGCGGCACTGTCCGCGTGCCCGGTAGCCGGGTATTTGCGCGGCGTGTTTCACCTGTAACAAACCGCCACCGGCGCGTAATCGTTCGTCCGCGGGGCCTGCGTTACCGTGGCGGACGATGTGGATCGTGCGGCTGGCGCTACGGCGCCCCTATACCTTTATCGTGCTCGCCATCGTGATCACGCTGCTCGGCGTGTTCTCGATCACGCGCACGCCGACCGATATCTTTCCCAACATCAAGATCCCCGTGGTGGCGACCATCTGGCGCTACACCGGACTGTCGCCGGAGGAGATGGCGACGCGCCTGGTGCTGCAGAGCGAGCGCACGGCGCAAACCACCGTCAACGACGTCGAGCACACCGAGTCGCAGAACATCAGCGGCACCTCGGTGGTGAAGTACTTCTTCCAGCCGAACGTCAACGAGGAGCTGTCGTTTGCTCAGGTGACCGCGGTCGCGCAGACGCAGTTGCGCGCGGCGCCGCCCGGCACCACCCCGCCCTTCATCCTCGCCTACAACGCCTCCTCGGTACCGATCGTGCAGTTGGCGCTGTCGAGCCAGAGCCTGTCCGAGGTGCAACTCTTCGACCTCGGCAACAACATCATCCGCACCGGACTCGCCACCGTGCAGGGCGCCTCCATGCCCTACCCCTTCGGCGGCCTGCAGCGCCAGATCCAGGTGGACCTGGATCCGGACCGGCTGCGGGCCCAGGGTCTCTCCGGCAACGACGTCGCCGGCGCCTTCAACGCCCAGAACTCGATCCTGCCCGCAGGGACGCAGAAGATCGGCGACCGCGAGTACTTCGTGACCGTCAACGCCAATCCCAAGACGGTCGCCGAACTCAACGACCTGCCGATCACCACCCGCAACGGCAGCATCATCTACGTGCGTGACGTGGCCCACGTGCGCGACGGCTATCCGCCGCAGACCAACATCGTGCGCCGCGACGGGCACCGCGGCGTGCTCATGAGCGTGCTCAAGACCGGCAGCGCCTCGACCCTCGACATCATCCGGACCATCAAGGAGCGCCTGCCCCGCATCCGCTCGCAGCTGCCCGAGGGGTTCAACATCGACCTGGTGGGCGACCAGTCCATCTTCGTGCGCGCCGCCGTCGGCGGGGTGGTGCGCGAGGCGATCATCGCCGCAGCGCTCACCGCGCTCATGATCCTGCTGTTCCTCGGCAGCTGGCGCAGCACCCTCATGATCGCGATCTCGATCCCGCTGTCGATTCTCACCTCCATCATCTGCCTGTCGGCGCTCGGCGAGACCATCAACATCATGACTCTAGGAGGCCTGGCGCTCGCCGTCGGGATCCTGGTGGATGACGCCACGGTCACCATCGAGAACATCAACATGCATCTTGAGCAGGGTCTGGAGGTCGAGGACGCGATCCTGACGGGCGCGCACGAGATCGCCCTGCCCGCCCTGGTCTCGACGCTCGCGATCTGCATCGTGTTCGTGCCGATGTTCATGCTCGCCGGGATCGCTCGCTTCCTGTTCGTGCCGATGGCCGAGGCGGTGGTGTTCGCGATGCTTGCCTCCTACATGCTGTCGCGGACGCTGGTGCCAACCCTCGCCAAGTACTGGCTGCAGAAGCACGACCCCCATGCGAGGCACGCCGCACGCGGGGCGCTGCAGAGCCTGCAGCAGCGCTTCGAGCGCGGCTTCGCCACCACCCGCGAACGCTACAAGGCGCTGCTGGCGCGCGTCCTGGCGGCTCGCGGCCGCTTCGCCTTGCCGTTTCTGGGCGCCATGGCGGCCACCGCCGTGCTTGCCTTCCCGCTCGGACGTCCCCTGCCGGGACTGGGGCAGGACTTCTTCCCGAGCGTGGACGCGGGCCAGATCAAGCTGCACCTGCGCGCCCCGACGGGCATCCGCATCGACGAGACCGCGGCGCTATGTGACCACGTCGAGGCCACGATCCGCGAAGTGATCCCGGCGCGCGAGATCACCACTATCGTCGACAACATCGGCGTGCCCTACAGCGGCATCAACCTGTCGTACTCGACCTCGGCACCGGTCGGTGCAGGGGATGCGGACATCCTCGTGAGCCTCAGCGGGGATCATCATCCGACCGCGGACTACGTGCGCAGGCTGCGCGCCAAGCTCACCTCGCTCTATCCGGCCACCAGCTTCTCGTTCCTGCCGGCGGACATGGTCAGCCAGATACTGAACTTTGGGTTGCCCGCACCGCTCGATGTGCAGATCTCCGGCTTCAACATCGAGGCCAACCGCGGCTACGCCAACGACCTGCGGCGGCGCATGCATGCCATCCCGGGACTGGTCGATCTGCGCATCCAGCAGGATTTCGACTACCCGACGCTCAACGTCAACGTTGACCGCAGCAAGGCCGCGCTGCTGGGGCTCTCCGAGACCGACGTCGCCTCGAATCTGCTGGTATCGCTCTCGGGCAGCTCGCAGACGACGTTGTCGTTCTGGATCGATCCCAAGAGCGGCAGCCAGTACAGCATCGTGGCGCAGACCCCGCAGTTCCGTCTCGCCTCGCTCTCGGATCTGGCCACTACTCCGGTCACCGGCGGCAACGGCGGCTCACAGATGCTCGCCAACCTGGCGAGCTTCTCGCGCGGGGTGGCGCCCGCGGTGGTCAGCCACTACGACGCGATACCGGTGATCGACATCTACGGCTCGGTCGAGGGCACCGACCTCGGCTTCATCGCCGCGCAGATCAACAAGCTGGTGGCCGCGACACAGCACTCGCTAGCACGCGGCTCGCAGGTGACGGTGCGCGGCCAAGTGACGACTATGACCAGTTCCTTTACCGGCCTGCTGATCGGGCTGGCGGGCGCCATTGTGCTCGTGTATCTGCTGATCGTGGTCAACTTCCAGTCCTGGCAGGATCCCTTCATCATCATCACGGCGCTGCCGGCCGCGCTCGCGGGGATCGTGTGGATGCTGTTCCTCACGCATACGCCGGTGAGCGTGCCGGCCCTGACCGGCGCCATCATGTGCATGGGCGTCGCCACCGCCAACAGCGTGCTGGTGATCAGCTTCGCCCGCGAACGCATGAATGCCGGCGATGATGCCGAGCACGCGGCGCTGCAGGCTGGCTTCACCCGCTTCCGCCCGGTGCTGATGACCGCGCTCGCCATGATCATCGGCATGGTGCCCATGGCGCTGGGACTGGGTGAAGGCGGCGAGCAGAACGCGCCCCTCGGCCGCGCCGTGATCGGTGGGCTGGTGTTCGCCACCGTCGCCACGCTGTTGTTCGTTCCCACGGTCTTCACGATCATCCACGGGCGCCGGAGTCGCGCATGAGCGAGTCGCCGCTTTACGCGCCCCCGCCGGCACATGATCCGCGCCCGAAGCGCTATGCGCTGATCGGCGTCGGGATCGCGGTGGTGCTGGCGGTGTGGGGCATTGCCAGCCGGCTCATCGCGCGCAATGCGCTCGAGCACGAGGCCGCCAGCGCGGCGATCGTGACCGTGGCGACCGTGCACCCGCAGCAGGGTCCGGCTGCAGACAAGCTGGTACTGCCGGGCACGGTGCAGGCGTTCTACGAGGCGCCCATCTATGCCCGCACCAGCGGCTACCTCAAGGAGTGGAAGACCGACATCGGCACGGCCGTGAAGAAGGGCGAACTGCTCGCCGAGATCGACACCCCTGAGGTGGACCAGGAGCTGCGCCAGGCGCAGGCCGATCTTGGCACCGCGCAGGCCAACTACGAGCTCGCCCGCACCACCAACGAGCGTTGGCAGGGCCTGCTCGCCACCCAGTCGGTGTCGCAGCAAGATGCCGATCAGCGCGCGGGCGATGCCGCCGCCAAAGTGGCGGCGCGCCAGTCCGCGGCCGCCAATTTGGCGCGCCTGCAGCAGCTCGAGTCCTTCAAGCGGGTGCTCGCCCCCTTCGACGGCATCGTCACGCAGCGCAACACCGACGTCGGAGCCCTGATCAGCGCCGGCACTACCGCGGGCAGCGCCCTGTTCCGTGTCGCCGACACCCACCGGCTGCGCATCTACGTCTCCGTGCCGCAGCCCTACGCGGCCGCCATGCAGGCGGGGCTCACGGCGCGGTTGGAGTTCGCCGATCGCCCGGGCAAGTCCTACACGGCCACGGTGGCCTCGACGGCGCGTGCGCTGGACGCGAGCACGCGCACCCTGCAGGTCGAGCTGCAGATCGACAACAGTAACGGCGAGCTGCTGCCGGGTTCGTACGCGCAGGTGTACTTCAAGCTCGCCGCCGGGCAGCGCACGCTGCGCGTGCCGGTGAACGCCGTGCTGTTCCGCAGCCAGGGGCTGATCGTGGCCCGGCTCGATGAGCAGCACCGGGTGCACCTGAAGACCTTCACCCAGGGACGTGATTTCGGCACCGAGCTCGAGGTGATCTCCGGGCTCTCGCCCAGCGATACGCTGGTCCTGAATCCTCCCGATTCCATCAGCGAGGGCCAGCAGGTGCGCGTCGCACCACCGCCCGTTGAGGGCAACGCGGGCGCGCCGCCCCCGGGCGGGCACACGTGAAGCCCGCTGCTGCATGGCTGGCGCCGCCGGTGCTGCTGGCGCTCGCGGGCTGCTCGTTCGCTCCGCACTACGAGCGGCCGACCGTGCCGGCGCCACCGGACGCCTACAAGGAGGCGGGCGACTGGAAGCTGGCGGCTCCTGCCGACAATGCCCCGCGCGGCCAGTGGTGGACGCGCTTCGACGATCCGGATCTCGACACCCTCGAGGGCGAGGTGACCGATGCCAACCAGAGCCTGAAGGCGGCACTGGCGCGGCTCGAAGAAGCACGCGCTCAGACCCACATCGCACGCTCCTCGTGGTTCCCGACCCTGACCGCGCAGGCCGCCGCCACGCGCGCACAGACCTCGGTCTACTCGTCCAACTACACCCCCGGTGCCACGCGCACCGGCAACGCCTTCGTGGTGGCCGCGGACCTCTCCTACGAGGTGGACGTGTTCGGGCGCATCCGCAACACCGTCGCCGGGGCGCGCGCCAGCGAACAGGCGAGCGTCGGCGACGTGGGCGCGCTGGATCTTGCGGTACACGCCGATCTCGCCAGCGACTACCTGCTGCTACGCGGCCTGGACGTCGAGCAGCAGCTGCTCGATCAGACGGTCGCCGACTACGCGCGTGCACTCGCTCTCACCCAGAATCTGTTTCACGGAGGCGCGGCAGCGATCTCTGACGTGCAGCTGGCACAGGCGCAGTTGGAGAATGCGCGCACCCAGGCTGAGGACACGCGGCTGCGGCGCGCCCAGACCGAGCACGCGATCGCGGTGCTGGTGGGGCGCGAGGCGTCCGCCTTCAGTATCGCCGCGCGGCCCACGGCCCTCAGTCTCCCCGTGCCGGAGGTGGCGCTCGGCATGCCCTCGCAGCTGCTCGAGCGCCGCCCGGATGTCGCGGCCGCCGAGCGACGCGTCGCGGCCGCCAATGCGGGCATCGGCGTCGCCCGTGCCGCCTATTTCCCGGTCCTCGACATCGTCGCCAGCGCCGGCTCGCAGGCGCCGGCCACCGCCAGGCTCCTGACCGCTCCCAGTGAGTTCTGGGCGATCGGGCCGCAGCTTCTGCTCACCGTCTTCGATGGCGGCCTGCACGCAGCGCAGTCCGCGCAGGCGCACGCCGCCTACGACGAGCAGGTCGCCAACTACCGCAATACCGTGTTGACCGCCTTCCAGGACGTCGAGGACAACCTTGCGGCGCTGCGGCAGCTGCAGCGCGAGAGTGTCAGCCAGGCTGCCGCGGTCGAGGCCAGCCAGGGGGCGGCCGATCAGGCGAACCTGCGCTACAAAGGCGGCATCGTCACCTACTTGGAAGTGGTCGCCACCGAGAATGCGGCGCTGGCAGCGAGGCTCGCGGCGGTCGACATCCAGATCCGGCGCGCCGAGGCGACGGTGCTGCTGATCAAGGCCCTTGGCGGCGATTGGCAGGGACCGCCCGCCTCCTGAGCGGCACTCCCCTACTTCAGGTAGGCGTGCACCACGTCGATCAAATGCTTCGCGGCCCGGGCCCGTTCACGGTCGCGGTCGCGGGCGGGGTCGGAGA
Source organism: uncultured Steroidobacteraceae bacterium (assembly GCA_964489185.1). Classification (GTDB taxonomy): domain Bacteria; phylum Pseudomonadota; class Gammaproteobacteria; order Steroidobacterales; family Steroidobacteraceae; genus 13-2-20CM-66-19. Next base: position 11,625 of record CAZAXR010000042.1, read on the forward strand.
CATGCAGGCGGATGTGGTCTTCCAGCAGTTCCGCCATCAGGCTGCTGGCGGCGCCACGCGCGGATACCGTCAGCTGCATCACGCGTGCGCACTCGGCATCACTCTCGAGCGCCCGCTCGATCGCCTCGACCTGCCCGCGCAGGCGATGCACGCGCTGCAATAGTCGCCTCTTATCCTCGATCGTATGTCCCATGGAGTGTGCTCCGTGGTAGCGCCATATAGGGTAGGGGGTATAGTATACGACGCCCGCGGAGTTCCGTTACATGCGCGCACGCAACCGGAAACAGCAGCTGCTGCCTGCGCTCATGGCGGGCCTGTGCGCGTGGCGCCCTGCCGCTGCCTGCGCCGACGGCGTGTCGGCGGAGGCCGCGGCACCGCAGGGGATGGGTCCGGCAAGCCGCTGGCCGCTGCTGCTCGCCGCCCAATACACCTTCATCGACCAGCAGCAGAGCTCGCTCAACTCCCCGTACGCCGGGGTGCACAGCCTGCGGGCGCAGGGGGACCGGCAGTCCACCCACACCATCGGCTTCTACGCCGGCTGGGCGCCGCTTGACTGGGGTCAGCTGTATTTCGACGTCGAGAAATTCATGGGTGCCGGGGTGAGCAACGCCACCGGTCTCGGGGGGCTCACCAACGGGGACGTCGTGCGCTCGGGCGCACCGGGGCTGAAGAAAGAGTTCTACATCGCGCGCCTCTATGGCCGTTTCATGCTGCCACTCGGCAACGCCGGCACTGCGGTGGCGCGCGCGCAGGATCAGATTCCGGGAGTAGAGGCTGCCACCCGCCTCGAGCTCAAGATCGGACTCATGTCGGTGTCGGATGATTTCGACCACAACCGCTACGCCGGTTCCACGCGTACGCAGTTCATGAACTGGTCGCTGTGGGACAACACCGCCTGGGATTTTGCGGCGGACACCCGCGGCTACACCGAAGGGTTCGTTTTCGGCTTCGTGAGCCCCGCCTGGTCGCTGAAGTACGGCATCTACAAGATGCCGACCCAGGCCAACGGCCAGACGCTCGATTCGCTGGCCCGCGCACACGGGGAGAATCTCGAACTGACGCTCTCGCCGCCACAGGTGAGCACCGTGGTGCGGCTGCTCGTGTATCGCAACACCGCGCGGCTCGGCGATTACGCCGAGGCGATCGCCATTGCCGAGGCGGCCGGCACCGTGCCGGACGTGGCCGCGACCGATCGTGAAGGCCGCCGCAAGTACGGCTGGGGCGTGAATGCCGAGCAGCCGCTCGCCGACGACGGTGACAGCGGACTATTCATGCGCCTGGGGTGGAATGACGGCAAGACCGAGGATTTCGCGTTCACCGAGGTCGACCGCGTGGCAAGCGTCGGCGGGCAGCTCTCGGGGATACACTGGCAGCGCGCCGAGGATCGGTTCGGCATGGGCTTAGTCGGGCAAGGCCTGTCCGAGCCCCATCATGACTATCTCGCCGCCGGCGGTGCGGGGTTCCTGTTGGGGGACGGGCGCCTTGCCTACGCCCGCGAGCGGATCCTGGAGACCTACTATCGCGCGCAGTGGAGCTTCTCCCCCTGGGGGGCACAGATCCGCGCGCAGCTGACCCCCGACTTTCAGTACATCGCCAATCCGGGCTTCAACCACGATCGCGGGCCGGTGCACTTCTACGCGCTGCGGGTGCACCTGGAATATTGACTGCCGCGCTGGCCCCGCGGGAGCAGCACGCGGGAGCGGCGCCGTGCCCCTTCCGCGTGCCTCGCGCCCCCCCTTCAGATCAACCGGACGACGGGTGCAGGTCGACCTTGGTTTGCTCCTCGGCCTTGAGCACCTCGGCCTGGGCATCGACCTCCGGCCGCATTTCGTGAATTGCGGCGTCCAGCTTCTGTCCGCCCGTCAGCCGCGCCTTCAGGTCCGCGAACGGCAGGCTCAGATTCTGCGCCGCGTGCAGGGAAGTTACGCAGTCGCTCACGCTCGTAAAGCCGTAGCACGCATCCTTCGCGGTCATCCCGGGCGGGACAATCGCCGCGAGACGCGTGTTGCCCGAGCCGCCGCGTGGAGCCCCTGCTGTGGCCGACGGGGCGGGACCGGTGGACTGTTCAGACTGCCTCGCCGACTGGTCGGCCTGTGTGTCAGCGGGCGTGCCGGGGGTCGCAGGAGCCGGCATCTGCCGTTCCGAGGGCATCGACTGATCTGAAGGCATCGGTTGTTCGGACGGATACGGTTGTGCGGTCGGTCCCTGACTCGGCGAGGTCTGGGCGTAAGCCACTCCCATCGCGGTCAGCGCCGCCGCGGCTGCAATTGAAGAAATTACTCGTGTCATTACCCACCTCCGTGTCGGACCTGTGCGGGGCAGGTGTGCTGTGTGCGTGCGCCGACGGCGCGAGCTGACGACGCGGCACTGAGCACCCTCCCTGTGCCTAAGGATCATCTAAGACCAGTGCGGGTGGCGCGGCAAGGTGTCGGTCTTTGGCGCCGCAGGGGCGCGGCGGTCCGTGGCGGTGCGATCGTTTCCGCGCGCAGCGCTCAGCGCACGCGCACGAAATCCACGAAGCCGCGCTCCACGTCCGTGTGCGTGAGCTGTACCCGCACGGTGTCACCCACGTCGAGGCCCTGTTCGCCCTTCACCAGACGCCCCTCGGCGAGGGGCTGCGTGATGCGCACCCAGGTGCCCTTGTCCGAGGCCCCCGTGACCATGGCGTTGAACTGCTCGCCCGTGCGCCGCTCAAGCAGCATGGCGGCAGCGGACTTGCGCACCTGGCGCTCGACCTTCGCCGCGTTGCCCTCCTGCACGGTGCAGTGCGTGGCGAGCGTGGCCAATTCCTGGTCGGCGTACGGAGCCCGCCCCCCGCTGAGGGCGGCCTTGAGCAGACGCTGCGTGATAACGTCCGGGAAGCGGCGGTTCGGCGCCGTCGCGTGCGTATAGTCGTTGGTCGCGAGGCCGAAGTGGCCCACGGCCGGCTCGCCGGGACGCTTCAGCACGTATTCGCCGGCACCGAGCAGCTTCACGACCGAGAGCGACAGGTCGGCGAACTGAGCCGGCGCGGCCCCCTGACGCCTGAGCAGGAAGGCGCTCAGCGCCTTGGCATCGGGTGCCGCAGGTAGGCTCTCCCCGAGGGCCCGCGCGAGCGCCACGATCCGGCCCCAGCGCTCCGGCGGGCGCAGCACCCGGCGCAGCGACGGGCTGCCCTGCGCCTCGAGATAGCGTGCCACCACCTGGTTGGCCGCAATCATGAAATACTCGATGAGCTCCTTGGCGCGGTTGTCTTCGTCGGGCCTGAGATCGATGAGCGCGCAGTTCTGGTACACCGCCAGCGCCTCGAGGGTTGTGAGCCCGAGCGCCCCTTGCTCGCGCCGCACTTCCTTGAGCGCCTGCGCGACGCCGTCCTGGAGCCGCAGCTGCTCATCCATACCGGCCACCGCCGTCACCCGTGGCGGCGCGGGCCCCTTGCCATCGAGCCATGCCGCGACGCTGGCATAAGCGAGCTTGGCGCGATTCACCACGCGGGCGGAGTAGATCTGTGATGCCGTGACGCTGCCGGCCGATGAGACGCTCATCTCGATGACGATGCTGAGCCGCTCCTGATCCTCGGCGAGGGAGCTGAGATCGGTCGAGAGCCGCTCCGGCAGCATCGGAAAGATCTGCGCCGCCGTGTACACCGAGGTCGTGTTGGTGCGCGCGTGATCATCGAGCGGCGTGCCGGCTGCGACGCTCGCATCCACATCCGCAATCGCCACCAGGATTTTCACTGCTCCGTCGCCGAGCGGCTGCGCCACCGACAGCTGATCGAGGTCGCGCGACTCATCATTATCGATCGAGCACCACAGGAGCGAGCGCAGGTCGCGCACCGCACGAGCCGCATCGAGGCGTGGCGCGCCGATGGTGCTGAGCTGCTGCAGGGCCGCCGGCGGCAGGTCGGGCTCGAGGCCGTGCTCGAGCATGACGCGATGCGCGATGCGCTTCAGCGCGTCCTGTGACACCGGGTCCTTGGGCATCGCGGCATGATAGCAAGCAGCCTGCGCCGCGCGGCTGCGATGCGCGCACAGCGAAGGGCGCCGCGGCTCCTGCCGCGGCGCCCCTCTTCCTCCAAACGAGGTTTCCCTTCCCCGTCCGCTTGCGGTCTCAGCTCGCCGGCATCATGCCCGTGTAGTAAGCGAGCACGTAGGCTTTGAGCGTGCCGTCCGGCTGCGGGACCCCGAAAACTTTCACCGGGGCGCCGGCAGTGAGGCCGGCGCTGATCGCCGCAAGCCCCGCGGGAGTCGTGACGTCGATCGGACTGATCGTGAGCAGCGCGCCACTGCGGTCGATCTGGTACACGAGCGTCGCCGACTGCATGGCGGTGCTGACGTCCACCGTCACGGGGGTACTGCCGCCGCTGACCGTCATGGCGAAGGCATCGCCGGCGAAGCCGGTGCTGACGATGCCGAGCGGCACCGGCGTGGGTACCAGCACCGCGTTGCGCAGCGCCCAACCGTTGGGATTGGCCGCATCGCCCCAGGTCGCGCGGCTCACGCCCCAGGCGGTCAGCGAGCCAACGGTGCCGCCGAAATTCACCCCGCCATTGGTGGCGCTCACGAAGTCCGCCACGGCGTTGCTGCCGGTGCTGACCAGCGTCGGGAAGGTGAAGTCCCACCACTTGTATCCGGTGACCGGATTGCCACTGCCGTCGGTGCCATTAGGGGTGCTGCCGGCGATGTAGTCGAGAGTGACCGAGTAGTCGTCGCTGGCGCGGGCGAAGTTGCGCGTGTACGTGAAACCGGTGCTGTCAGCTCCGGAGATGCGTCCCGCGTAAGCCGCGGTCTCGATGTCGACGCTCTGCGCCACCAGCGGCGTCGCGAGCGGATCGACGACGCTCACGTGCACCTTGAAGCCACGCACCAGCTCCTGGCTGGCGAGAAAGCCGGTACCGGTGGCAATCGGCGTGGCATCCGCGAGCGCATCAGCGGGAGTGCGGAAAAAGAACTGCGTGTTGGCATCGACGGTGATCGGCACGCCGACACCGGACTCGTTGTCCACCGTGATCACATCGGTCGTGGCATTGACGTGCGCCACGTGGCCTTCGGGGCTCAGCCACACCTTGCTGAACTCGCCGCTGGCCCACACGCGCACCGCCACCAGCGTGCCGTCCTCCTGGTAACGCGCCGCAATGCGTACGTACTTGCCGGGAAGGCCCATCGCCTGCGTTGCGAAGTTGTTGATGATGGTGCGGGTCTTGGCGTCGAGGTCGTAGAAGATGGTGCCGTTCGTCGCATCGGCCAGGATCTTGAGCGATACCGCGCTCGGCACCGCGGTCTCCGGGTTGGTCACCGGCAGCACCGGGAAGTCCTTGGTGATGGTGATCGAGCTGTTGTCCGGGGACACTGCTGTGACCGTGCCGTAGGTGTGGCGCAGCACCAGCGCCGCGATGTCGTGCACCGGATGGCGGCGCACCGGGCCCTTGAAGTCGACCGCCCAGAGCGTGAGGCCTGCGGCCGCCGGCGGAGTATGGCCGATGATGAAAGCCGGATGACCGAGATCAAACTCCAGGTCGAGGGCGTTGCTGCCGCTGGTGGTGACCGTCAGCGGCTCATCGAAGCTGATCTTCACCGCCACGGTCTGATCGCCGGTGCTGCCGCTCTTGCCCTGGATCTGGATCTGCTCGGACGGGATGGTGGTCCCGGCCGGCACGGGGAAGCCAGCCTCGGGATTCTCCGACACCGTCAGCAGTACATCGCCGGGATTGGCGCTCACGGTCAGGACAGCGCCGCTGTAGGTGCCGGTGGGCACGCTGGCGTTGCCGAGAATCTCGCCGAGCTGATCGAGCTGCTCGAGGTTCACGTACGGAGCCGGGGTCGGCGCGGTCCACACGGTGACGTTGCTGCCGCCCGCCTGCGGCAGCAGTGCGATCGACAGCACCCGCACCCCGATGGTGGCCCAGTCGTCGGAGGACGCATCGCTGATGAGCACCGGCATGTTGGCCATCGTGGTCTGCGTGGCGGTGCCCGAGCCCGCATCCCCTCCCCCACCGCAGGCCGCCAGGCTTGCCGTGAGACCCGTGACGAGCGCGCCGCGGACCGCGCGATGCAACATAGTGCGCTGCATATCCACACCCTTCCTTTGGTTCTGCCCTGCCGCCTGCCGCGGCTTTGGGGCACATAGCGAACGACAGCGCGGTTGGTTGACGTGTGACCGTTTGAATTTTGGGGCCGTCTGTCGGGTGGCGGCGACAGTGACCGGCGCGCTCACACCGCGCGTTGAAACAACTCGTTCATGTAGTGCTTGGCGCGCGCACACGCATCCTCCAGCGACGCGCCCGCCGCCAGTCCCGCGGCAATCGCCGCAGCGAGTGCACAGCCGCTGCCGCGCAAGCTGCGTGCCGCACGCGGCGCGCTCAGGCGACGCACCGGCTGCTCGGCGCGCACCAGATAGTCGATCGCCTCGCGCCCGTGTCCGTGTCCGCCCTTCAGCAGTACCGCCGCGGCGCCGAGCGAGCACAGCGCCCAGGCCTGCTCGAGAAGCTCGCTCTCCGTGCCTGCGATGGTCGTCTGGAGCAGCAGCGCGGCTTCCGGGATGTTAGGTGTCAGCAGCGTCACGCGCGGCAGCAGGTATTCGATGAGCGCTGCGCGCCCGTCCTCATTGAGCAGCACCCCGCCCGAGGACGACACCAGCACCGGATCCAGAACGATCGGCACGGCAGCGCGCGGCGGCAGCGCGGCGGCCACGGTTTGCACCGCGAGGCGCGTGCCGAGCATGCCGATCTTGACCGCACCGACGCGGTGCGTGGCGAGCGCCGCCGCCATCTGCGCGCCGAGAATTTCCGCGGGCACCAGGTGCGTGGCGCTCACCCGCGCGTCCGACTGCACCGTCACGGCGGTCACCGCGCACAGTGCCTCGACCCCGAGGTGTGCGAGCGTGCTGACATCGCGCGTCAACCCCGCACCGCCGGTCGGATCGGTGCCGGCGATGACGAGAACCGCGCTCACTCGCCGAGCGCGATCAGCGCCAGATTGTGGTGGCCGTGGCGCTGCAGCGCGCGCGCCCCGCGCCAGGCGCGCAGTCCGGAGCGGCAGCACAGCACGATGCGCCCGGCAGCCGGCTCCCCGAGCCCCGCCTGCTCGAGCGTCTCGACCGGCATCCGCAGCGCCTGCGGAAACGGCGACACGGGGGTCTCTGCGAGACTGCGCAGGTCGATGACGGTATCAGTGTCCGACACTTCCCCCGGGGCGATGAAGGGTAGCGGTGCTCCTTCGGGCTCGGCCGCATTTGCGAATGCGAAGCCCCCGAGCTGCAGGGTGCGGAAGTCGATCGAGATCAGCCGGCCGCTCACCGGAGGCTGCCAGTTGAGCAGCAGCGCGAGCGCCAGGTGCGCCTGCAGTGTCCCCATGACGCCGACGGCGGTGCCGAGTACGCCCGACTCGCTGCAGTTGCGGGCCGCGCGCGGCATGTCAGGAAAGACCGCGCGGTAGCTCGGCGCCTCACCGCAGAACACCCCGACGTAACCCTTCAGGCCCAGCACCGAGGCGCTTACCAGCGGGCGTGCGGCGGCGCGGCAGGCATCGCTCAGCACGTAGGTGACCGCGAAGCTGTCGGCCGCATCGATGACCACGGCGGCCGCGGCGACCAGAGCGGCGGCGTTGGCGGGCGTGAGGCGCGCCTGCACCGCCTCCACGTGCAGCTCCGGGTTCAGCTGGCGCAGCGCCGCGCGCGCCGCCGCAACCTTCGGCTCACCGACATCGCTCATGCGGTACAGCGGCTGGCGGTGCAGGTTGGATTCCTCGACGCGGTCGTGATCGACGATCACCAGGCGCCCGACGCCCGCGGCGGCGAGATAGGCGAGCACCGCGCAACCGAGTCCGCCGGCTCCCACCACCAGCACCTGCGCGGCGGCCAGGCGTGCCTGCCCTTGCGCTCCGACTTCCGGGAGTACCGTCTGTCTTGCGTAGCGCTCGCTCATCCCGCCCTCCTTCAGGCCGCCTCGGCCGCCGCAAGCCACTGCCGCGCGCGTGCTTCGGGCTGTGCCGCGCGTACGATATCGGTGACCACTGCGGCGACGTCGGCACCCGCGGCGAACACCCCGGGCAGCCGCTCGAGTGTCAGGCCGCCGACGGCCACCAGCGGCAGCTCGCCGATGCGCCGCTTCCAGGCGCCGATGCGGGCCAGTCCCTGCGGCGCCCACGGCATCACCTTGAGCAGCGTGGGATAGATGGGACCGAGGGCCACATAGTCAGGGCTGAGGGCCAGCGCGCGCTCCAGCTCGGCCTCATCGTGGGTACTCACACCGAGCCGCACCCCCTGGCGGCGCAGCGCCGCGAGGTCCGCGGCGTCCAGATCCCCTTGCCCGAGGTGCACGAAGTCGCAGCCCGAGTCCAGCGCCAGCTGCCAGTAGTCGTTCACGATCAGCTGCACTCCGGCGGCGACGCAGTAGGCGCGCGCCGCCCGGATCTCACTCCGCAAGCTCGCCTCCGGCGCGTCCTTGATGCGCAGCTGCAGCAGCCGCACGCCGAGCGGCGCAAGACGCGGCACCCATGCCGCGCTGTCGACGATCGGATAGACGCGTGGCAGCCTCATCCGCGAAACGCCGTGCCGATGACCGGAGTTGAGGGGGCGGCGAGATCGCGCGGCTCGATCGGTCCGGCCTGACGCGCGTTCCAGCCTGCTTCCACCGCCTGGGCGAATGCCGCGGCCATGCGCACCGGATCGGCCGCCTGGGCGACGGCGGTGTTGATCAGCACCGCGTCGAACCCCAGCTCCAGTGCCCGAGCTGCGTGCGAAGGCACTCCGAGTCCGGCGTCGATGATGAGCGGCACCTGCGGAAAGTGCGCGCGCAGCGCCGCAAGACCGAACAGGTTGTTCAGCCCGCGCCCGGAGCCGATCGGAGCTCCCCAGGGCATCAGCACCCGGCAGCCCGCGGCCAGCAGCCGCTCGGCGACCACCAGGTCCTCGGTGGTGTAGGGGAAGACCTCGAATCCTTCCGCGCACAGGATGCGGGCGGCCTCGGTGAGGCCGAACACGTCCGGCTGCAGCGTATCGTCCTCGCCGATGACTTCGAGCTTCACCCAGCTGGTCCCGAACACCTCGCGTGCCATGTGGGCGGTGGCAACGGCCTCCTTGACCGAGTGGCAGCCGGCGGTGTTGGGCAGCACGCGCACGTTGAGGGCGCGGATCAGCGACCAGAACCCCTGGCCGGCGCGCTCGCCGGCGGACTCGCGGCGCAGCGCGACGGTCACGACCTCGGTGCCGCTCGCGCGCACCGCATCGGTGAGCACTGCGGGCGAGGGGTAGCGCGCCGTGCCGAGCAGCAGCCGGGAGCGCAGCGTGGCCTGGTAGATCGCCAGCATCAGCCACCCTGCATGGGCGCGAGCACCTCGACCCGGTCGCCGTCGGCGAGCGAGGTGGCGGCGCGCGCGCCGCTCGGCACGAACTCGCCGTTGACTGCGGTGCTCACGACGCTGTCGCCGTAACCGAGTTCCTCGAGCACGGCCGAGAGCTCACCGGCCTGCAGCTCACGCCAGGCGCCGTTGACGAGTATCTTCATGCAGCACCTCCGGGAAATGGCTGCCGTGCAGCAGCACCTCGGCCGCGCGCCGCGCGAGCGCCGGCGCGATGAGGAAGCCGTGGCGGTACAGACCGTTCACGTACAACGCCTCGCTCGTGCGCAGCAGACGCGGCAGATTGTCGGGAAAGGCCGCGCGCACGCCGCTGCCGATCTCCACCACCTCGGCTTCGCCGAACGCCGGATGCAGCGCGTAGGCGGCCTGCAGCAGCTCCATCAGCGAGCGGGCGCTCACGCGCGCCCCCGCATCGCTCTCGATCATGCTCGCACCGACCATGAAGAGTCCGTCGCCGCGCGGCACCACGTAGACCGGCACGCGCGGGTGCAGCACGCGCACCGGCCGCGCAAGCCGCAGCTCGGGCAGGCGCAGCAGCACCATCTCGCCCTTCACCCCGCGCAGCTCCGGCAGCGCGCCACGCGCGGCGAGCCCGGTGCAGTCGAGGACGGCGCGCCCGGCGAGCATCGCCGGTGTCGCCTCCACGCCGAAGCTCAGCGGCACACCGAGCGCGGCCAGACACGCGCACAGCGCGGCGAGCGCGGCACGCGGGTCGAGATGCGCCTCCTCCGGAAAGTACAGCCCGTGACTGAAGCGTCCCTCGAGGTCCGGTTCCAGCGCGGCGATCCCCGCCGCATCGAGCCTCTGGAAGCGCTCGGTGCGCTGCGCGAACTGCGTGAGCTCGGGCAGATCGCGCCCCTGCGCCAGCATCAGCGTGCCGTTGGTCACGGTGCCCGGAAAGTGCTCGCGCCACCAGGGCAGGCTCTCGCTCCCCAGGCGCGCGATCAGCGCCCCGCAGCTCTCGAGCTCGCACCACGGCGCCAGCATGCCCCCGGCAAACCACGAGCAGCCGCCGATCCCGGCAGCCGCGCCGCGCTCGAGCACCTCGACCGCGACGCCGCGCTCGGCGAGCTCGAGCGCGCAGGTGAGCCCGGCGACCCCGGCGCCGATGACGCTCACGCGCATGCGTCGTCCTGGCCGGCGGCCCCGGCTGGGGCTTCCGCCGCCGGCACGTACAGCTCCCCGCCGCTGGCGCGGAACTTCGCGGCCATCTCGGCCATGCCCTGGGTGCGCGCCTCGGCGCGCACCTCGTGCGAGATGCGCATGGAGCAGAACTTCGGCCCGCACATGGAGCAAAAGTGCGCCACCTTGTGCCCCTCCTTCGGCAGCGTCGCGTCGTGGAACGCGCACGCCGTGTCCGGGTCGAGTGACAAGTTGAACTGGTCCTGCCAGCGGAAATCGAAGCGCGCACGCGACAGCGCATCATCGCGCGCCCGCGCCCCCGGATGCCCCTTGGCTAGATCCGCCGCGTGCGCCGCGATCTTGTAGGTGATCACCCCGGTCTTGACGTCGTTGCGGTCCGGGAGCCCGAGATGCTCCTTGGGCGTCACGTAGCAGAGCATGGCGGTGCCGTACCAGCCGATCATCGCCGCGCCGATCGCGGAGGTGATGTGGTCGTAGCCCGGGGCGATGTCGGTGGTGAGCGGTCCCAGGGTGTAGAACGGCGCCTCGCCGCAGGTGGCGAGCTGCTTGTCCATGTTGTCCTTGATCTTGTGCATCGGCACGTGGCCGGGCCCCTCGATCATCACCTGGCAGTCGCGCGCCCAGGCGATGCGCGTCAGTTCGCCAAGCGTTTCGAGCTCGGCAAACTGTGCGGCATCGTTGGCATCGGCGATCGAGCCGGGGCGCAGACCATCGCCGAGCGAGAAGCTCACGTCGTAGGCGCGGCAGATCTCGCAGATCTCCTCGAAGTGCTCGTAGAGGAAGCTCTCGCGGTGATGCGCGAGACACCACTTGGCCATGATCGAGCCGCCGCGCGAGACGATGCCGGTGACGCGGTTGATGGTGAGCGGGATGTACGGCAGCCGCACGCCGGCGTGGATGGTGAAGTAGTCCACCCCCTGCTCGGCCTGCTCGATGAGGGTGTCGCGAAAGATGTCCCAGCTGAGCTCCTCGGCCACGCCGCCGACTTTCTCCAGCGCCTGGTAGATCGGCACCGTGCCGATCGGCACCGGGGAATTGCGCAGGATCCATTCGCGGATGGTGTGGATGTTGCGTCCGGTGGAGAGGTCCATCACCGTGTCCGCGCCCCAGCGGATCGCCCATACCATCTTGTCGACCTCCTCGGCCGTCGAGGAGCTGACCGCGGAGTTGCCGATGTTGGCGTTGATCTTCACCAGGAAGTTGCGGCCGATGATCATCGGCTCGGATTCGGGGTGATTCACGTTGGCGGGCAGGATGGCGCGGCCGGCGGCGATTTCGGCGCGCACGAATTCGGGTGTGACGAGCTGCGGGATCTGCGCGCCCCAGGAGTTGCCGTCGCGTGGGCCGTCCCCGCGGCCCTCGCGGGCGGTGTTCTCGCGGATCGCCACGAACTCCATCTCCGGGGTGATGATGCCGGCGCGCGCGTAGGCGAGCTGGGTGACTGCCGCGCCGGCGCGCCCGCGCAGCGCGCTGCGCTGCTGCGCGAATTCCGGCGCCGCCTTGCCGCCGGCGGCGAGCCCGTTGTCGATGAGCTGCACGCGCCGCCCAGGGTAGCCCTCGGTGTCGCCGCGCGCGGCGATCCATGGGGTCCGCAGGCACGGCAGCCCCGTTGCGATATCGATATGCGCGGCGGGATCGGTGTACGGTCCGGAGGAATCGTAAACCGTCAGCGGCGGCTCCGCGGACGAGGGGTGCAGCTCGATCTCGCGCATCGGCACGCGTACCGAGGCATGCAGCACACCGCTGCGATACACCTTGCGGGAAGCGGGCAAGGACTCCGAGACCACGTGCATAAGTTGCGCATTCATCGCGATGCTCCTGGACGAAAGTTCAGAAGATCCGGACAACGCCATGCGGTAGGAAGCGACCGGCGCACGCCAACAGGCCCGCTCGCGCTTGAAGAGTCACTTTCCTACGCCAGCATTAACTGGATCAGGTTCGAAGGGTCGCCATGCCGCGCTCGCTGCGCGCCCGTGGCCTCTCAGCCCCCTGCCGGGGCTCCCCTAGCTTCGCGCGTGAAAGTAGTACGACGCGCCCGGATGGTCAAATGACTTCACGCGCGCGGCGGTGCCGGGGCTGCGGCCGTGACCGCTGCCGCGGCGGTGTGTGACACTAGCAGCGATGGCTTCCTGGCAGATCTGGGCGCTCATGTCCGCCGGCTTCGCCGCGCTCACGGCGATCTTCGCCAAGGTCGGCGTCGAGGGCATGAGTCCTGATGCCGCGACGCTGGTGCGCACGGTGGTGATTCTCATCCTGCTCGCAAGCGTGGTCGCCGCGACCCGTCAGCTGCCCTCTGTGGCACAGGCCTCGGCGCGCACCTATGCGTTTCTGGTGCTCTCGGGCCTCGCCACCGGGGCTTCCTGGTGGTGCTATTTTCGGGCGTTGAACGTCGGGGATGCGGCGCGCGTCGCGCCGCTCGACAAGCTGAGCGTAGTGCTGGTGGCGCTCTTCGGAACCTTATTTCTCGGCGAGCGCCTGGCCCCGGTCAACTGGCTCGGCATTCTGATGATTGCCGCCGGGGCCTGGTTCGTAGCGCTGAAGGCTTAGGTGCGCGTGCGCGACCCTACCGGCCGCGCACGCGACCTTGAACGGAACAAGAAACCCAGGCTCCTCAGGAGGGACGCAGCGCCCCGCCGTGACTCGCCTGTCCGCCCTTGCGGCCCGCTTCCGCCGCAAGATCCGGATGCTGGGAGAAGCTGCGCTTCTCATCGGGCACGCTCTGGCCGCCCTTCCGTCCGGCGACCGCCGCCAACTCGCGATTCTGCGAGAAGCTGCGCTTGGCACCGGGCACGCTCTGCCCGCCCTTCCGTCCAGCCTCCGCCGCAAGCCGGCGGTTCTGCGAGAAACTACGCTTCTCGTCTGGCACCGCCTTGCCACCCATGCTCGCAATCTGGCGCTGCCGTTCCGGATTCATGGATGCGAAGCCGCGGTGGGAAATGCGCCCTTCACCAGTCGTTCCTTGAGCCATCACTGCTCTCCTTTGTGTAAACCGCACAGCCCGCGGATGCGCTGGGCATCGCGGTGTGATGCGACATATGTGAACCCTTCCTGAAGGAGCATACGCCCAAGCCCGCGGAGGTAAAACCAGCGCAATCTGACACGGGGCTGTAGGCGCCCGCTTGGGGGTCGCCCCCGGGGAGTAGGGTCAGGGGGTCACCTGGTCGATGACGAGGCTCACCAGCCCGTCCTGCCCCACTTTATAAGTGACCTGCCCGTAGGGGTCGCCGCTGGCGCCCACCGGGTTGCCCGAGCGAGCGATGCGGGCCACTACCTGCACGCTCTGACCGGGGGAAAACCCCCGACCCGGGATCATCGAGTCCGTAGCGCTGAGGGCGACGCTCTGCGGGAAGTGGCTCTCCAGGCGCTTGACTGCCAGCGGGGGGCCCGGCTGCGCGGGGTCGCGCACGAACACGAACAGCGGCGCGGCGCCCGAGGCCGTGATCGACGGGGCCAGCGAGACGTTTACGCGCACGGTGGGCACATCCCCGCCCGCGGTCGCCGAGGCGGCGGTCTCAGGGGCCCCAGCGGCGGCCGTGCCGGCCAGTCTCTCGTCCAGGGCGCTGATCTGCTGCTCGAGCAGCGGGCGCACGTTCGGTGGGGGGTTCCTCGCCAGCAGCGTCGCGAAGCGCTGCCGCGCAAGGGCGAAGTCGCCGTGCCGCTCGGCGAGGGCCGCACCGAAGAACAGGGCCTTTCCGTTGCTGGGATCCAGGATGAGGGCCCGCTCGATGAGCTTCCCGGCGCGCCCGTCGAGTTCGCTCTCATCGCTCAGGGCCAGGGCCTCGGCCTCCCCGGTGAGCGCCTCGGCGCTCTTGCCGCCGCTGAGGCGTTCGGCGCGCTCGTACGCGCGCAACGCCAGGGGATACTCCTGGAGAACCGCGTACGAGCGCCCCAGCATCAGCCATCCCTGCAGGTTGTTGGGGTCCTGCTCGAGCTGGCGCGCCAGATGCGCCACCATGGTCTGCGGCGAGGTCCCCGGGGTCGAGGCCCGCCACGGCCAGTTGCTCCACAGCGCGTAGAGCAGCGCAGAGCCGATGATCAGGAGCGTACCGGCGCCCAGTGCCGCCCACGAATCCGGTGCCGGCGCATCGCTGCGACCTCGCAACAGCGGAATCGCCACCAGCGCAACCCCGGCGAGGGTGAGTGTGGCGGCGAGCAGCAGGAAGGTGATCATCCGCCCTCGCCGTCCTCGGGCACAGGTTCGGAGTCGGCCGCCACCAGCGCGCTGCGGGCACGCACCACGCGCCAGCACACGAAGGCGCCGATCAGCAGCAGCACCCCCGGGGCGCCCCACAGCCAGGCGTTGCGCAGGGTGTAGCGTGGCCTGAACAGGATGAAGTCTCCGTAGCGTGCGGCCATCCAGCTGCGAATCTCATCGTCGGACTTGCCCGCTTGCAGCTGCTCGCGCACCTCGCGGCGCAGGTCTGCGGCGAGATCCACCGGGGAGTCGGCGATCGACTCGTTCTGGCACTGCATGCAGCGCAGCTCGTGGGTCAGGGCGACATAGCGCCCCTGCAGGGCCGGATCCGACATCCGCGTGGGGTCGACCGCCCAGGCGCCGCCCGCCCACGCCATGGCGAGGCTCACACATACCGCGAGCAGCACGAACGGGTGTCGCATCAGGATCTGGTCGGTGCGGGCGGCGGGAGGCGCGGCAGGATCTCGCGCGCCCAGGTCTCGGGGGTGAGCGCCCCAAGGTGCTTGAACACGATGACCCCCTGCGGGTTGACCAGGAAGGTCTCGGGCGCGCCGTAAACGCCCCACTCAATCGCCTCGCGCCCCATGCGGTCGGCGGCGACGGTGTCGTACGGGTTGCCGAGCTGCTTGAGCCACTCGAGCGCCTGCACGTCATCGTCCTTCCAGTCGAGCCCGATGAGCGCCACGCGCCCGGAGCGCTGCATCGTGAGGAGCATGTCGTGCTCGGCGCGGCATTCTACGCACCACGTGCCCCAGACGTTGAACAGGTACCAGCGACCCTTCAGATCCTGCGAGCGCACCGGATGCGCAGGATCGATCAGGTTCGGCAGTGTGAACTCCGGTGCCTGCTTGCCGAGCAGCGGCGAGGCGATCATTCCCTTGTCGGGCGAGTGGTAGATGCCGATGCCCAGCACCACCGCCAGCAGCACGAACAGCCCAAGGGGCAGCAGGAAGCGGCTCACGCGGCCGGCTCCGCCGCGCTCGCCGCGGGGACGACGGCCGGCGCTTGCTGCGTGCGGTAGCGGCGGTCGGAGGCCGCCAGCGCCGCGCCCACGGCCATGATCAGCGCCGCGAGCCAAACCAGACTCACCAGCGGACGAATCTGGATACGCAGGCTCCAGCGTCCGCCGCCGAGATCCTCCCCGAGCGCCACCAGGATGTTGTTGCCGCGGCTCATGCGGATCGCCGTTTCACTGATCACCTGACGCTGCACCCAGTACTGGCGCTTCTCGGGCTTGAAGACCGCGACCGGGGCTGCCTTGCGCGTGACCACCACGGTTGCGCCCATCGCCTCGTAGTTCGGTCCCTCGACGGGCCGCACCCCCTCGAACCGAAAATCGTAGCCGCCGACGCTTGCGGTGGCGCCGGGCGCGAGTGCCACGTCCTGCTCGTTGGTGAAGGACTGTACGGTGGTGAGCGCGATCACCGCGGTGGCCAGCCCCAGGTGCGCCACGGTCATGCCGAGGACTGCGCGCGACAGGCTGAGTCCGCGCCACCAGCGGTCGACCGGATCGACCAGCGAGGACAGCACGATCCACACCCCGAGCACGGCACCGACCGGTGTCAGGATGTGTCCGTGCGACCAGATGGCGAACGCGACGCCGCAGCCGAGCACGAGCGCGGCAACGAAGGTGTAGAGGAGCGTGCGCTGCTTGTCCTTGAGTCGGCCGCGCTTCCAGTTGGCATGGATCCCGACCGAGAGCAAGGCCAGAAGCGGCAGCATGGAGAGCATGAATGTCGGGTTGAAGTACGGCGGCCCGACCGAAACCGTCCCGAGGCCGAGCGCATCGGAGATGAGCGGCGCGAGGGTGCCGGCAAACACCGTGCCCGCTGCGATGACCAGCAGCACGTTGTTGAACAGCAGGAAGGATTCGCGCGCGCCGAGCTCGAAGCCGGCCGCGGATTTGAGCAGCGGCGCCCGCCACGCGTACAGGCTTAGCGCCCCGCCGATCATGAGAATCAGGAAGGCGAGGATGAAAATGCCGCGGGTGGGGTCGGCGGCAAACGAGTGCACCGACACCAGCACGCCCGAGCGCACCAGGAACGTGCCGAGCATGCTCATGGAGAAGGCGAGGATCGCCAGCAGCAGCGTCCAGCTCTTGAACAGTCCACGCTTGTCGGTCACGGCGAGGGAATGCACCAGGGCGGTACCGACCAGCCACGGCATGAAGGAGGCATTCTCCACCGGATCCCAGAACCAGAATCCGCCCCAGCCGAGCTCGTAGTAGGCCCAGAAGCTGCCGAGCGCGATTCCGCAGGTAAGAAAGGCCCACGCGCAGGTGGTCCACGGCCGCGTCCAGCGCGCCCAGTTCTGATCGAGCTTACCCTCGAGCATCGCCGCGCATGCAAAGGCGAAGGCCACCGCGAAGCCGACATAGCCGGTGTAGAGAATCGGCGGGTGCACCGCGAGTCCCGGATCCTGCAGGATGGGATTGAGGTCGCGTCCGTCGGGGGCCGGCGGGTCGATGCGCAGGAAGGGATTGGAGGTGGCAAGGGTGAACAGCAGGAACCCCAAGCTCACCACGCCCAGCACTCCAAGCACGCGCGCCGCGAAGCGCCGCGGCAGCCGCGCGGCACCGATGGTGACCGCCACGGTCCATAGCGCGAGCAGCAGGATCCACAGCAGCAGTGATCCCTCGTGCGCGCCCCACAGCGCCGTCACCCGATAGAACAGCGGCAGCGCCGAGTTGGAATTCTCGGCGATGTAGGTGACCGAGAAGTCATTGCCCACGAACGAGGCCATCAGGCACGCGAACGCCGTCGCGACCATCACGGCCTGCCCGGCCACCGCCGGGGTGACCGCCGCGATCCAGCGCTCGCGTCCGAACGCCGGTCCGGCGATGCCGAAGAACGCCTGCAGCGCAGCCAGCAGCAGCGCCAGGATCAGAGCGAAGTGTCCGAGCTCGGGCAGCATGTTCAGGATCCGCCGGCGGCAGGTGCGGGCGCGGGTGACTGCGGGGCAGTGTTGGTGGCGGGCGGCGCCTCCGTGCGCGACTCACCGTGGCGGCGCTTGAGCGAGCGTGCCACCTCCGGCGGCATGTACTTCTCGTCGTGCTTGGCGAGTACTTCGTCGGCGACGAAGGTGCCATCGCCGCGCAGCCGGCCGTGCGCCACGACGCCGGCACCCTCGCGGAACAGATCCGGCAGCACTCCGGTGTAGCTGACCGGCACGTTGTGGCTGAAATCAGTGACCACGAAGCGCACCTCGAGGCTGCCCGGATCGCGATGCACGCTCCCCTCCGTCACCATGCCGCCCAGGCGGAAACGCTCACCCGAGGGCACCTTGCCGGCGGCCACCTGGCTCGGGTCGAAGAAGAAGGTGACGTTCTGGCGAAAGGCGCTGAGCGCCAGCGCCCCGGCGACCGAGACTCCCGCGAGAATGCCGATGACCAGGATCAGGCGTCGTCGGCGTGGGGTCACCGCGGCTCTCCCTGCCCCCGGAGGCGGCGCCGCGCCTGCGCCTGTGCCTGCGCCAGTGCGCGCCGCGCCCAGAAGATGTTGAGCACGATCACCGCACAAGTGACCGCGTATGCCGGCCACAGGTAGGCGCCGTATCCGCCCATGTCCAAGAACGCCCTCATGCGTGCAGCGCCTCGCGGATCCAGCTCGCGGTGCGCTCGCGGTTGAGCACCTCGCCGCGCAGGCGCGTCAGCAGCAGCGCGACGAACAGCAGCGTGAACCCGAGCAGCATCATCAAGAGCGGCACCAGCATGGACAGGGAGATGGTCGGCTTGGCGAGGCGCATCACCGAGGGCGCCTGGTGCAGCGAGTTCCACCAGGTGACCGAGTAGTGAATGATCGGCACGTTCACCACCCCTACCACCGCCAGCACCGCGCTCGCGCGGTCCGCCCGCTGCGTATCCTCAAGTCCCGCCCGTAATCCCATGTAGCCCAGATAGAGAAACAGCAGAATCAGTTCCGAGGTCAGACGCGGGTCCCACTCCCAGTACGTTCCCCACATCGGCCGGCCCCACAGCGACCCGGTCACCAGCGCGGCGAATGTGAAGGAGGCGCCGATCGGCGCACAGCTGGCGGCGGCGGCATGCGCCACCTTCATCCGCCAGATGAGGCCGATGGCCGCGGCGACCGCCATGCTCGTATACACCATGAGAGACATCCACGCACTGGGGGCATGCACGTAGATGATGCGAAAGCCGTCCCCCTGCTGGTAGTCCGGCGGGGCCAGCACCAGCCCGCCCCACAGGCCGCCGGCGATCAGCAGCGCCGCGGGCCACGCAAACCAGGGCGTGAGACGCCCGGCGAGCGCGTACACGTACGGCGGAGATCCCAGACGATGGAACCAGGTCCAGTTCATGCGTGCGCCTACTCCAGGCTGATGCGTACCGCCGCGGCGGCGGCCAGGGGCGCAAGCGTAACCCCAAGCACGGCGAGAGCCGCGAGCAGCTCCAGCGGCGGGAGCAACGCACCGCCCACGATCGCCAGCTGCGTGGCGCGCGCGCCGAAGATTAGCACTGGCAGCGACAGGGGCAGCGTCAGCAGCGACAGCAGCGCGCCGCTGCGCTTGATGCCGAGGGTGAGTGCCGCGCCGATCGAGCCGATGAGGCTCAGGGCCACGCTGCCGACGGCGACCGAGGCGATGATGCCGGGAAGGGCCGCGCCCGGTGCCCCGAGGGAGAGCGCGGCCAGCGGCGCCATCAGCGCCAGCGGCAGACCGGTGAGCAGCCAATGGGCGGCCGTCTTGGCGAACATCAACGAGGTCAGCGACTGTCCGGACAGCGCGTACTGCTCGAGTGTGCCGTCGTAGGCGTCGTCGCGAAACAGAAACTCGAGCGCCAGCAGCGAGGCCAGCAGCGCCGCCGCCCAGATCACCCCCGGCGCCACTTCGCGCAGGCGCGACAGCTCCGGCGAGATGGCCAGCGGGAAGAGCATGGTCACCATGGCAAAGAAGGCGAGCGGCTGCACCAGCTGGCCGCGCTTGCGGAACGCGAGCGTCAGATCGCGCAGCAGCGCCAGCCGCGCCGCCGCGATCGCCGGGGCGGCCACGATGTCGGCCGCGCCCACCCCCGGCACGGGCAGCGCAGCGAGCGCATCCGCGCTGTGCGTGGTGCGGGGATTCACGCCGCGAGCTCCAGGTGCTGCACCTCGCGCACCGTGCGCGGCAGGTCGTGATGCACGGCGGCGATTACCGTTCCGCCGCGCGCCAGCTGCTCAACGATGAGCATGCCCACGAGCTGTTGACCCTCGGCATCGAGATTGGTGGTCGGCTCATCGAGCAGCCACAGCGGTACGCTCAGCAACGCAAGTCCTGCGAGCGCGACGCGCCGTCGCTGCCCGGCGGACAGCGTGCGCACCAGCCGATCGGCGCACGCCGCGGCACCGGTCCTCAGCAGCACCCCCTCCAGCTCCGCGGCGGCGGCACAGCGTCGCACGCCGATCCAGTAGTGCAGGTTCTCGCGCGCGGTGAGATCGCCCTTGAGCGGCGGCTCGTGACCGAGGTATGCGAGCAGCGAGTGAAAGGCGCGCAGGTCGCGCCGCACGTCCTGCCCCTCCCACAGCACCTGGCCTTCCTCGGGATACATGAGCCCGCACAGCGTGCGCAACAGGCTGGTCTTGCCCGAGCCGTTGGCACCGGTCACCTGTAGGCACTGCCCGCGCGCGAGCGAGAACGAAATCCCGCGCAGCACGTGGCGCTCGCCGCGCCACAAGTGCAGATTCTCGACCCGCAGACCCTCGTTCAACATGGGCGGCGAGTCTCGCAAATTCATAAGCTTAGCGCTACAACCAAGGCTGTCTCTCGTCCGCGTCAGCGCGCCACTTTTCTGTAGAATCGTGACCCTCTTCGATGCCCGGGTGGCGAAACTGGTAGACGCACGGGACTTAAAATCCCGTGGGGGCAACCCCGTGCCGGTTCGAGTCCGGCCCTGGGCACACTTGAAGAAGGGAGAAGAGCCGAATGCGTCACTGGTCGGGAGCCCTACTGTGCACGTTAGCGCTGCTGTCCGTCTGTGCCGGCGCACTGAGCGCACCCGCGCCCCAAAACATCATCCGGGCGCGCACCGCGGTGCGCTACGACCCCATCGCGCGCTGTCCTGACATCAGGCCTGCGACGGTGGACGACAGCCCGGTCGCGGTCGTGCGCTTCCGGGTCGGCACGAGCGGCGTACCGTCGCAGGCTTCGGTCAGCTCCCCTTCAGGGGTGACGGACCTGGACGCCGCGGCCGTGAACTGCGTGCTGAAGCTGCGGTTCCAGCCGGCGACGCGCCTCGGCGACGCAGAAGCCATCGAGTCATGGCAGGAGATGGCGTGGAAGGCGGCACCTGCACATCACGATGCAAAGCAAGGTGAGGCGCCGGCAGCCGCGGCAGGCTCTGCGCCGGTGCTCACCGCCGCTGCGGTCGCCGCGCCGGTGGCGGCCGTGTCCAAACAGCCCGCTGCGCCCGCAGGGCACGCCGCGCCGGAAGGTGCACAGGTGCAGGTGTGCGTGGACGGCGCCGGCAAGCTGGTGCAGGAGCCAACGCTCGTGCACTCCTCGGGCGATGCGGAGCTTGATGCGGCGGCTCTGCGCGTCGCCAGGGCGGGCTCGGGCGCCTACCGCTCCCCGGTGAGTCCGAACTCTGCCGCGGGCTGCATGCAGCTGACCCTCCAGGCTCGATAAGAACGCGACCGTCCCATGAAGCTCCTCCCCCTGTTGGTCGCCGCCACGTTCCTCGCCGCCGCCCGCAGCAACGCGCCCCTGTGGACAACCCGTCCGCGCCACGTCCGCCGCGCAGCGATGCGGAGCAGAAGATCGAAGCCCGCAGCCTCGAGCAGGAACAGGCAAGGTGCGCCAAGGAGGGGAAGACGGCAGTCGCGGCGCGCGTGGAGAACTCGACGCTCTACAACTGTGTGACGCCCGCGCAGGCCCAGGACCAGTCGGCCCCTAAGCGCTAGGAGGTCCCGGCTCGTCGAGGCTGACCTTGCAGCGCGGGCAGCGCTTGGGCGGGCTGCCGAGGGAGAACTGCACCAGCAGCGGGATGACCTGCCCGGCCCCTAAAGCGAGGCGCGCGCGGCAACGTGGACAGCGCGTGGCCACGGCCACCACCAGCGCCCCGCCCCATACGATGGCGCAGGCCCCCTGGAACGCGACTTCCGGCGCACGGCCCCCGATCGCGGAGCCGGCCAGCAAGGCGCCGAGCGCGCCGCCGATGACACCGGACAGCGTCCAGCGGTAGCGGCGTCTGAGATAACTCCTGATGCTCTCGTGCATGCCTGCACACGCTGCCATAGGTGCCCGTGGAGCGTATATTGCCCGAGGGGGCGCTCGTCCAAACACCATGCGTGGCAAGACCCATATCCTGGTGATCGATGAGGAAGGGATCGTCCGCGACGGGCTGTGCGCCCTGCTCCGGCGCGATGACACCCTGCACCTGGACGGCGCCTTTGCCAGCGCCCGCGAAGCGGTGCGCGCCGGCGGCAACCTGCGGCCCAGCCTCCTCATCGTCGACTTTCCCACAGTCATGAAGAGCGGTCCCCAGACGATCGGCCACCTCAAGGGCCGCTGGCCCGGGGTGAGCGTGCTGGCGCTGTCCGCCAGCGGC
The DNA here is from genome assembly GCA_964489185.1 of uncultured Steroidobacteraceae bacterium. GTDB lineage: Bacteria > Pseudomonadota > Gammaproteobacteria > Steroidobacterales > Steroidobacteraceae > 13-2-20CM-66-19. The sequence goes on from CAZAXR010000042.1 coordinate 33,835, forward strand.
GAGGGCGAGACCATCGAGGCGGCGCGAAGCGCCGGGGCCAACGGGTACGTTCTCAGGAATGACCGCCGCGGCGAACTTTTCAAGGCCATCCAGGCCCTCAGTGCCGGCGAGCACTACATCAGCGCCTCGGTGCTCGAGCTGCCCGCACCACCGAGCACGCGCCGTACCCTGACCCAGCCCGCACGGCGCGGCGAGGGAGCCGGCATGCTGACCAATCGCGAGCAGCAGGTGATCGCACTCATCGCTGAGGGCTATCGCACGCGCGAGATGGCCGAGATGCTGGCGCTCAGCCACAAGACCGTGGAGCGTCACCGCACCAACCTGATGCGCAAGCTCGGAGTGCGGTCCGCGACCGGCGTGGTCGCCTACGCCCTCACCCACGGTTACGTGGAGTACTAGCGCCACGCGGACCGCGCCCGCTACAGGCGACGCGGTCCGCGCGTGCGGCGGCGCAGGGGTCTAGTTAACTGCGCCGGTTCCCGCTCGGGCGTCACGCGGACCGATAAGTCGCTGCCGCATGAGGCTGCCGCGCGTCTCGGGCGACAGGTAGGGGCGCGCTGCCAGCTGCGCGTTCGCATGCGCGCCGCTGCCAGCCGGGGCGCGGATGGCAATGAAGGTGTGCACCGGACCGCAGGCACCGCCGACCATCACGCAGCCGAGCCCGGTGATCGCAGCGCGGTCGTTGATGTCACCGGTCGCGAGCAGATACAGCGGCGCATCCGCCTGCACCAGGCTGTTGACGTCGTACATGCGGCCGTTCTGCCACAGGAACACGCGCGGATTGCCGGCGGCATCGAACGAGGTGCCGGCGATCTGACCGAAGTCGTTCACGCCGGTGGCTTCCGCCAGCGCATCGCCCGGCAGCGAATGCAGATTCACGATGCCTTCGGCCGTCCAGAGCGTGGCCTGGAAGTTCTGCTGCAGCACCCCGTTTACGACATCGCCCGGTGTGTCGGAGAACCCGACGATGAGCCCGCTGTTGCTGATCGCCATGGGCGTGTTCCAGCCCTGCCCGCCGAGGGTCGGCAGCCGGATGGGGCGGCCGTTCAGCCACAGCACCGCGTGGCGCGCGCTGAAGGCGCCCACCGCGACGTCACAGTCACCGGAGATGCCGACCACCTCCCCGGCATCGTTGATTGCGGTGGCGGCAGAAGTGGAGTCATGCGCCAGCGGCGCGAGCACGCGCACTTGGTTCGGCGCCGGACCCCACTCAACCGCCTCGAACTGCAGCTGCTGCGGCGCCACGCAGGTCTTGTCGTGCAGCGCGGTCTCCGCCCAGCCGACCGCGGCTCCGGAATTGTTAATCGCGGTGGCGAAGCCGTTATTGCCGCCGAGCAGTGGCAGCGCGCTGAGCGCGCCGTTCTGCCACAGGAACGGCAAGCAGGTGTGGCCGTGCGTATTGATGAAGGCCGCGCACGAGAAGGTCTCGCCCAGCGGATCGGCAATGCCGGTCTCGGAGATCCCGACGACCAGGCCGTGGTTGTTCTTGACGGGCCACTCGACCGCACTGCTCGCGCCGCCGAGCGTGCCGAGATCGATCGCCTGCCCCGGGATCCACAGCGCGGCGTGCAGCGCGCCCGCGGCAGTGGTGGAACCGCCCGAGATCCAGCCGAGCTCGTTCACTGCGCTGCCGAAGCCGAGCGTGCCACCGAGCGTGCTGGTGTCGTACACGATATAAGCCGGCGGTGCTGGTTCATCGGCCTGAGCGAGCGCCACCGCCAGCGGGGCACCCAGGGCCAGAACGACGAGTCCGTGTTTGCCTTTCATGTTTCCTCCCCCGGCCGCGTACGGCCGACTGTGTGCCGGCGGACTCTAGAGCGGCTGTGCGCACGACCCAGGACGTTTTCGGACTTCGAAGGGAGAAATCCGGGTCCGAAAGCGGCCGGTTGCCTTGCCGTGCACTTCCGCGGGAACGCGCCGCTCCTCGTCGCAGCGGGCTAACGCCCTGCCGCGCGCCGCGCTTCAAACCCCGCCGCGGGCAGTAGCATCCAACGGTGCGGGGAGGGTCCCCTGCCAGCGGGTGCGCCCATGGACAGCCTGCATTGGTCGAGCCGTAGCCCGATCGGGGTGATCGTCATCTCCGTGTTCGTGCTCCTGCTGGGGCTGCTCAGCATGACCCGACTGCCCCTGCAGCTGTTTCCCGACGTCAACAAGCCGCAGCTGAGCATCCAGACCAGCTGGCGCACCGCCTCGCCCGAGGAGGTCGAGTCCGAGCTGCTCGAGCCGCTCGAGAACGTCATGCAGGGCATGTCCGGAGTCGAGGAGATCGAGGGCAACGCCCTCCCCGAAAACGCGAACCTCAACCTGCGCTTCGCGCTCGGCACCGACATGAAGAACGCACTGGTGGAGGTGATCGGGCGCCTCAACCGCCTGCCGCCGCTGCCGCGCGATGCGGACCGTCCGGCGGTCTCGCTCGGCGGCAACGGCAACACCAACGAGACCCTCTCCTGGTTCTTCGTGCAGCTGCTGCCCGGCACGCCCGGTCCGATCGAGGCGCAGCGGCGCTTCATCGAGGACACCGTGCGCGCGCGGCTCGAGTCCATTCCTGGGGTGGCGTCGGTCGAGGTCAACGCCGGACCCCCCGACAGCGTATGGATCACACTCGATCTGGCGCGCGCCGCCGCCCTCGGCATCAGCGTCCCGGACATCGCCAGCCGCGCAGCCAGTGCCAACAATGTCTCCGGCGGGCTGCTCGATGTCGGCCGGCGGCAGTACACGCTGCGCTTTACCGGGCGCTTCACGCCCGAGCAGCTCGGGGCACTGGTGCTCACCTGGCGCGACGGCCGCCCGGTGCATCTTGCCGACGTTGCCACCATCGAGGTCGCGCCGCCGGCGCGCAGCTTCTTCGCCTACCAGAACGGCAACCCCGCGATCAGCATCCAGGTGCTGCGCGCCAACGGCGCCAACGTGCTCGCGACGCTCGATGCGGTGAAGGCGGCGGTCGCCGAGCTGCGCGACGGCCCGCTCAAGGCGCACGGGCTCGGCATCGAGCAGTCTTTCGACGCCTCGCTCTTCATCCGCCGCGCGGTGCAGCTGCTGACCGAGAACCTGATCGTCGGTGCGCTGCTGGCGTTGGTGGTGGTCTGGTGGTTCATGCGCGAGTGGCGCGTGACGCTGCTGATCGCGGCTACCATCCCGGTGTGCCTGTGCGCCACGTTCGTGGCGCTCGACCTGTTCGGCCGCAGCCTGAATGTGATCTCGCTCGCGGGGCTGGCGTTCGCCGTCGGCATGGTGGTCGAGGGAGCGATCGTCGTTTCGGGCAACGTGGTGCGTTTACGTGAGGCGGGCATGGCGCTCGAGGAGGCCTGCCGTGTTGGTTCCCGGCAGGTCGCGGGCGCCCTGCTCGCCTCTACCGCGACGACGGTCGCGGTCTTTGTACCGGTGCTGTTCCTCAAGGATGTCGAGGGACAGCTGTTCGGCGATCTGGCGCTCACCATCTCCATCGCAGTGGCGATCTCGGTGGTGGCAGCGCTCACGCTGCTGCCGGTGGCGCTGAGCTTTGCGCTCAACCGCCCGCTGCGCCCGAGCGGCTACGGGCAGGGCTGGCCGAAGCTCACCGAGTGGGTGCTGCGCGTGACCGATACGCGCGCCAAGCAGCTCGGCTGGATCGGCGGGCTGCTGCTATTGCCGCTGCTGCTCGCGTGGTGGATGCTGCCGCCGCTCGATTACCTGCCGCCGGTCAAGCGCGCCGCCATCGATTCGTTCTTCGACTTCCCGCCGGGCATGAGCCCGGAAGGAGTGAACCGCGAGCTGCTGCCCACATTGCTGCAGCGGATGAAGCCGTACATGGACGGCCGCGCCGAGCCGCACCTGAAGAACTGGTACATCCTCACCTGGCCGGGCGGCGGCACCATCGGCGCGCGGGTCATCGAGGAGCAGCGCATCGGCGAGCTCGAGACGCTGGTGCGCGACAAGATCACCGTAGGCTTGCCCGACACGCGCGTCTTCACGGTCGAAGGGGACCTGTTCGGCGGCATCGGCGGCTCGGCCCGC
>CAZAXR010000043.1:0-35324 GCA_964489185.1 uncultured Steroidobacteraceae bacterium
TGGCGTCGGGGTGTCGGTCGTGTACAGCTTCCTCGGCCTCCTGGTCGATCCGCTGAACGTCACGAGCGTGCGCGTGTATACCGTGCTGGGCGCGGCCATCGGGGTGGTGCAGTCCGTCATGCTGTGGAAGTGCGCGTACAACACCCGCTCGCGTGCCCTCGGGCGCTGGGTGCGCATCTCGGTGGTGGTGGGGCTCATCACTATCCCGCTGCTGCTGTACCTCATGTATTCGTATGCGGTTCCGGTCGTGGACTGACGGGCATGCGGCTCTGGAGCCTACATCCGAGGTACCTCGACGCGAAGGGGCTGGTGGCGCTGTGGCGCGAGGCACTGCTGGCACGCGCGGTGCTGCGCGGCGAAACCCGAGGCTACCGCCATCACCCGCAGCTGCAGCGCTTCAGGGACTGCGCCGCACCGGGCACCGCGCTCAACGCCTACATCAAAGCCATCCTCAGCGAGGCCGAGGCCCGCGGCTATGCGTTCAACCGGGGCCAGGTCGGGCCCCGGCGCGCTCGGGTGGTCCTCACCGTGACGCGGGGGCAACTGGCCTATGAGTGGCGGCACCTCATGCGCAAGCTCCGCTCGCGCAGCCCCCGCCTGCATGCCCGATGGCGCCGGCTCGCCGCCCCCGAGCCGCACCCCCTGTTCCGCATCGTTCCCGGGGGCATCGCCGCCTGGGAGAGGACGTTGAGCAGCCCCCGTCCCCGGGCGCATGATTCAGGAAAAGAAGGGCGGTCGGATGGCCGCGGTCGCTAGCGCAAGAGGAATGCCATGCCAGCCTTGAAATCCTCGCGGGACGTCATCGTGCGCACGGCGAGCTGGAACGAGGCGGTGCGCTTCTACGAATCGGTGCTGGGCTTTCGGATCGCCAGCCGCGGCGAGGGACTCATCGGCTTCGAGACCGGCGCGTTCCGGCTGTACGTCGAGCGCGGCGAGCCGCACGGCGCGGTGTTCGATTTCCTGGTGGAGGACGTGACGGCCGCGCGCGACCGGCTGCTCAAGGCCGGCTGCAAGCTGATCGAGGAAGATCCCAAGGTGCCGCGCTGCTATCTGCGCGATCCCTATGGGATCACCTTCAACGTGGGGCAGGCGCCGGCGGAGTAGAACAAAGCGAAAAAACCGCAGGGAGACGAGGATGGCCTACCAGCTTAAGGTCGAGCAGAAGCCGAGCTACCTGCACTTCACGGTCACCGGGCAGAACAGCCGCGAGACCGTCATGCAGTACATGGAAGAGGTGCTGCACGAGTGCACGCTGCGCCAGTGTTTCCGCGTACTCATCGAGGAGCACCTCGAGGGGCCGCGGCTCGGCACCATGCAGGTCTTTGCCATGGTGAGCAAGGGCGCCGAGCGCTTTCGCGGGGTGCTGAAGGCGATGGCGTACGTGGACCTCAACGCCGACGCGGACATGATGCATTTCGCCGAGACGGTGGCCGTCAACCGCGCGATTCCGGTCAAGGTGTTTCCGACGGTCGCCGCCGCCGAGCGCTGGCTCACCGCGCGCAGCACCGCGCCGGCCGCCGGGCGCGGCGCGGACAAGCCGCTCGGCTGAGCCGCTGCCTCAGGATCCCAGCAGCAGCCAGCCGCAGAGCGCCGCGGATTTCTGGTCCGCTCCCCAGGGCGCCCCGAGTGCCCGCCCGAGCTGCGCGACCTGCGCGGCGAGCTCCTCCGGAGTTCTCCTGAAGGTCGCCGCCGCGCGCTCGCTGAGCGAGCGCTGTGGGAGGCGCACCACCTTGATGCCGAGCGACTCGCAGCCGCGCACCAGCGCGGCGCGGAAGTGGTTGCCGTCGGCGGTATGGACGAGCGCGTGCGAGGCGAGTGTTGCTTCCAGGGAGGCACAGGCGCGGCCCGAGGACTCCAGGATCGCGGCGGTGCCGAGGTGCGCTCCCGCGCTCCGGGCTTCGGCGCGCAGCGCGGTCAGCCCCTGGGTAGCGAGTGCCGTCGCCGAGGACTCGAAGCGAGCGAGCGCGGTGCGCGCCTCGGCCAGCGGCAGGCCCTCGAGCGCGTGGTACGGCTGGCGGCAGCCGGGCAGCGCCGCATCGGTCATTTCGAGCCTGGCGCGCACCAGGACCGAAGGGTTGCGCGCCGTGCCGCCGATCACGACCGCCACCGCCCACCCCGAGTGCGGCGCCAGCCCCACGGCGCACGCTGTGCTCAATCGGCTTCCGCCCTGATCGGGCGGCTCATGAGTGCGCGCACCGCCTCCTTGGCCGGCAGGTTCTCGTACAGCACGCGGTACACCATGGCGCACAGGGGCATTTCGACCTTGGCCGCCGCGGCGACGTCCACCAGGGCGCGCGCGCCGGCGTACCCCTCCACCGCCTGGCCGATCTCCGCGAGCGCCTGTCCGACGCTGCGGCCGGCCGCCAGCAGCAGGCCAAAGCGCCGGTTGCGCGACTGGTCGTCGGTGCAGGTGAGCACCAGGTCCCCAAGTCCCGCGAGCCCCATGAAGGTCTCCGGTTGGGCACCGAGGGCCACGCCGAGGCGGGTCATCTCCTTGAGTCCGCGCGTGATGAGCGCCACGCGCGTGTTGGCGCCGAACCCTAACCCGTCGGACAGCCCCGCGCCCACCGCCAGCACATTCTTCACCGCGCCGCCGATCTCGACCCCCATGATGTCGGTGGACGTGTAGGCGCGGAAATTCGCCGACGACAGCTCCTGGGCGAGGGCGCGCGCGTAGGAGGCATCGGGCGAGGCGACGGTCATGGCGGTCGGCAGCCCCGCGCCCACCTCGCGCGCGAAGGTGGGGCCCGAGAGGACCGCGATGCGGCGCTTGGCTCCGAGCACCTCGCGCGCCACCTGGTGGGGAAGCTTGCCAGTGCCGAGCTCGAACCCCTTGGTGGCCCATGCGACGTGCAGGCCGGCGCCGAGGTGCGGTGCGAGCAGCGTCAGCAGCGCGCGGAATGCGCCGCTCGGCACCACCGCCAGCACATCGCGCGCGCCCTCCAGCGCCTTGGGCAGTTCCGGCTCGATCACCAGCGATTCGGGGAAGGGCGCGCTCGGCAGGTAGCGCGCGTTGCGGCGCGCGGCGGCCATGGCGGCGAGCTGCTCAGCGTCGCGCCCCCACAGCCGCGCCGAGCGGCCGCCGCGCGCGAACTGGATGGCGAGCGCGGTGCCCCACGAACCCGCCCCCAGCACGGCCACCGGCGCCTGTTGCATGGGCTCTCAGTTGGTGGTGGGTGGGGTCTGTTGCTGCTGGTTGGCCGCGTACAGGGCGTCGAAGTTCACCGGCGGCAGTAGGAACTGCGGAAAGCCGCCCTGGCTCACCAGCTGCGAGATGGCGCAGCGTGCGTACGGAAACAGCACCCCCGGGCACACCGTGCTGATGGCGCGCTTCATGTCGCCCTCCGAGAGGTTGCGGATGACGAACAGGCCCGCCTGCTTCACCTCCACCAGGAAGATGGTGACGTCGCCGAGCTTCGCCGACACGGTCACGGTGAGCACCACCTCGCGCACCTCGGGGCCGAGCACGTTGGAGTTGGTCTGCAGATCGAGGCTGATCTGCGGGTTCCAGTTGCCGTCCACGCGCGGGCCGTTGGGCGACTCGTACGAGCAGTCCTTGAGGTACACGTTCTGCAGTGCCAGCACCGCTCCGCTATCCGCCATCGCGGCCGGCGCTTCGCCGGCGATTTCGTTCGCCATACTGTCCTCGGTCGTTTACTTCACCAATGAATCCAGGCGGCCGGCCGCCTCCAGCGCATGCAGCTCTTCGCATCCGCCGACGTGGCTCTCGCCGATGAATATCTGCGGCACCGTGTCGCGCCCGCTGCGCGCCTCCATCTCCTGGCGGGCGCCGGGCACCGCGTCCACATCGATCTCCTCGAAGGCGATGCCCTTGCCCTGCAGCAGCCGGCGGGCCCGCGCGCAGTAGCCACACCAGTCGGAGCTGTACATGACCACCTTCGCACCGCTCATGCGCGCGTGAGCGGCAGGTTGTCGGCGCGCCAGGCGGCGATCCCACCGCGCAGCGCGAACGCGCGCGTGAATCCCTGTGCCGCGAGCTGGCGCACCGCCGCCGCGCCCAGCGATCCGCTATCGTCGTACACCACCACCGCCTTTTCCTTATGCTTCTTCAGGGTATCGGCGGCGGAGAGGATCTGCTCGCTGCTCATCTGACGGGCGCCGTTGAGGTGGCCGGCCTGATATTGCTCGGGCGGCCGCAGGTCGAGCAGCAGCGCCCCCTGGTTCATCAGGCGGATCAGCTCCTGCGGGGAGACCGAGACCAGGCTTTCCGAGCGGGCGCGCATCTCGTATGCAACGATGATGGCGATGACCAGTGCCGTGGCGGCCGCAAGCCAGGGGTGATGACTGACATATTCGAGGACGCGGTCCATGGGGGGCGGAAAGCTGCCGGGGCCGAAAAAGGGCGCGCATTATAGCGCCCCGCGCCTTGCGGGCACGCCGCGCCGCCCCCGGGCGGCAGGCCTCGGGCTGCCAGCCTTTCTCGGCCTGCTGCTGGTGATTGGGCTCCCGGCCCCCGCTGCCGCTGCGCCCACGGAGGCGGACGCCCGCAAGACCGAGGAGCAGCTGCAGGCAGTCAAATCCGAGATCGAGCGCATCACGCGCGAGGTCAGCGAGGAGCAGGTCGAGCGCGACCGCCTGACGCGCGAGCTGCGCGCCTCCGAGCTCTCGGTCGGCAAGGCCCGCGCCGCGCTCGCCGACGTGCGCCGCGAGCGCACCGAGACCGCCGCGCGGCGCGCGGCGCTCGCCACCGAGAAGCGTACGCGCGAGAGCGAGCTTGCGCAGAACCGCGAGGCACTCGCAGGCCAGATGCGCGCCGCCTACCTGATCGGGCGCCAGGAGCCGCTGAAGCTGCTGCTCAACCAGAAGGACCCGGCGCTCGCCGGGCGCATGTTCGCCTACTACAGCTACTTCGGCCGCGCGCGCGCCGGGCAGATCAAGCTCATCGAGGACGACGTGCAGCGCCTGCAGGAGCTCGACACCGCGCTCGAGGCCGAGGACGCAAAGCTCGCCGAGCTGGAGAAGGAGCAGCGCGAGCAGCTTCAGGGCCTGGAGCAGGCGCGCGCGCAGCGCTCGCACGTGCTCGCGAGCCTCGAGGCGCAGTCGCATTCGCGGGCGCAGAACCTCGAGCGGCTGCGCAGCCAGCAGGCCGGGCTCGAGAAGCTGCTGCGCGAGCTGCGTGCGGCCATGGAGCGCTACCCGGTGGAGGGCAACGACGCCTTCACCCGGCTGCGCGGCAAGCTCGCCTGGCCGGTCAGCGGGCACCTGGTGGCGCGCTTCGGAGACTCGCGCGCCGGCGGGGTGCGCTGGGACGGGGTGCTGGTGGCGACCGAGCGCGGCGCGCCGGTGAAGGCGGTGTGTGCCGGACGGGTCATCTACGCCGACTGGCTGCCCGGGCTTGGCCTCCTGGCGATCGTGGACCACGGGGACGGGTACCTGAGCCTCTACGGCCACAACGAGCGCCTCTACAAGGCCGCGGGCGAGCCGGTCGCGGCCGGGGACACGATCGCGGCGGCGGGCGACTCGGGCGGCAGCTCCCGCCCGGAGCTGTATTTCGAGATCCGCAAGGGGGGCAAGCCCGTCGATCCGCGCCCCTGGTTCAGGTCCGCCGACCCCTGAGGGGGCCTGCTGAGCCGCCTATAAGCGGCCCGTTCCGGGCCCGGCCGCCCCCGCCTCACGCAGGTGTGATTGACATCAATGTTTTGCCCGCCGTGGGGCAAAGGCGTGCGCGGATTCGCCAACTCGCGCAAGGACACGCCGCCCCCCAACGCGCAATGGTGTGCGCTGGGTAGTTAACAGATATCGAAGGCCATCAGCGTCTTCCGACATGAGCGCCGTTCCGGACAACGAGTACGTGCCTGGGCAGCCCGGGGCCCGCTTCGAGCCGTACGTGCGCCTGGTGCGCTCGCTCCTTCCGCGCACCACCTGCATCGCCATGTTCGGCCCGGCGGGCGAGCTCATGTGGTCCACCGACACCATGACCGGGCCGGACCTGATCAATATCGTCGACGATGCGCTGCTGAGCGCGTCCTCCAACCCCGCCAGCCCCGGCCAGCACCGGCTGCTGGCCGGCAACCTGCCGGTATACCTGTGCGCGCTGCGCGATGACTCGCAGCAGCTGCTGGCGCTACTCACCGTGGTGTGCCGGGCGGGCGATGACCGGCGCAACCACGACTTCTCCTTCGCCTACTCGCTGATCGCGCCGGCGCTCGAGTGCCTGCGGCGCGAGCTGGTGGCGCGCACCACCATCGATGAGCTCAACGAGATCGTCGGCGGGCTCGACAAGGACCTGAACCTGCTGCTCGCGCAAGGCAGCACCGAACCGGTCCAGGCCGATGGCGCCAACGAGCTGCAACTGCTGCTGCAGCAGACCATCGAGCACCTGCGCGCCGGCACCGGTGCGCTGCTCGTGCCGGAGAAGAACGTCACCCTGGTGCGCGCCGCGGGCAGTGCCACCCCCGACACCCAGTTCCTGATGCGCGCCCACCGGCGGCTGCTGTCGCTCGCCCAGGCGCAGCGCGGCACGCAGGTGCTGAACGAGACCGTGTCGGCCGACTCGCCCGATGCGCTGCCGTACCGCCTGCTGTGCTGCTCGCTGCGCTCGCGCACCGGGCGCTGCATCGGGGTGCTGGCGCTGCTGCGCGATCCGACCGCGGATAGCTTCACCGAGCGCGACGCGCACATCGCCGAGATCCTCGCGCGCAAGGCCATCGGCGTCATCGAGTCGAGCTTCGATGCGCTCAGCGGCCTGTACGCGCGTCCCGCCTTCGAGCGGCGCCTGCGCGGGGTGATCGCGGACCTCAAGGGCCAGTCCTGGAGCGCGCTCTACATCGACGTCGACCAGCTGCACGCGGTCAACGAGAAGTCCGGCATGCACATGGGCGATGCGGTGCTCGCGCAGCTCGGTGAGCTGATCCGCCAGCGCCTGCCGCCGGGAGCGTTCGGCGCGCGCATCTCTGGCGACCGCTTCGCGGTGATGCTGCCGGCGCGCGCGCGGGATGCGGAAACCTTCGCCGAGTCGCTGCGCGAGGGCGCCGAGCGGCTAAGCGTCATGCAGGGTGACGCGCGGCTGCCGGTCACCATCTCGGTGGGGGTGGCGATGCTCGACTCCGGCGCCCAGGAGCTCGCGCACGTGCTTGCCACCGCCGAGACCGCCTGCAAGGCGGCCAAGGACCGCGGCCGCAACCGCGTCGAGGTCTACGAGTCGGGCGATGCCAGCATCGTGCGCCGCCATGCGGACATCGGCATCGCCGCGCGCGTGCGCGAGGCCATCGAGTCGGGACGACTGCACCTCGATGCGCAGCTGATCCTGCCCTTCGCCACCGCCGAGACCGCGCGCCCGCACTACGAGTTGCTGCTGCGCATGCAGGACGAGGCCGGCCTCACCGTCGGTCCCGACACGTTTCTTTCGGCCGCGGCGCGCTACCAGCTGATGCCCACGATCGACCGCTGGGTCATCAACCACGTGATCGAGGCGCTCAAGCCGCGCGCCGGCATCCTCGAGGGCCGTGCGCTCGGCTTCGCCATCAATTTCTCCGGCCAGTCGCTGAACGACGAGTCGTTCCCGGATTTTCTCATCGAGCGCATCGCCTCCAGCGGCCTCGACCCGGAGCTGTTCTGCTTCGAGCTCACCGAGAACGCCACCATGGCGTGTCTGGCGCGCGCGGAGGAGCTGATGCGGCGCCTGCGGCGCCTGGGGTGCGGCGTGGCGCTCGATGATTTCGGCACCGGGCTCTCCTCGCTCTCGTGCCTGCGGCAGCTGCCGGTCACCATGCTCAAGATCGACGGTAGCTTCGTGCGCGACGTGCTGAAAGATCAGCGCGCCGAGTCCATGGTGCGCGCCATCGCGCAGCTGGCGCGCAGCATGTCGATCATCACCGTCGCCGAGTACATCGAGACCGAGGCGATCAGCACGCGCGTCGCCGAGCTCGGCGTCGACTATGGCCAGGGCTTTGCCATCGGGCGGCCGATTCCGCTCGCGGATCTGCTCACCGAGCTGCCGCTGCCGAGCGATCCGGCCGCGATCGCAAGCGCGGCAGCGGGCGATGAGCAGCCCGTTTGGCACGGCGGAGCCGCGCGCTAAAGTGCTCGCCGGGAACCGACGCTACTGTCTGCGATCAGAGTCACCTTGCGTGCGCCGAAGCACCGTGACCGTTGAAGCTTGACTTGGGGGGCCTGGGAGATGATGACGCGCTCACGCACGCTGTTGGCACTGGCTGCCGGTGTCGCTTTGGGATTCTGCGGGGCCCTCACGCGCGGCGTGCTGGCCGATCATGCAGGTGAAGCCAAGGCGGCCACCCTCGACGACACGCACGCCTCGCTCAACTGGCAGGAGGCGAGCCTGTTCGCGGAAGTCTACGAGCGCATCAAGCGCGAGTACGTCGACCAGGTCGATGATCACGCCCTCATGGAGAAGGCGGTGCGCGGCATGGTCGCCGCGCTCGATCCGCATTCCGCTTACCTCGACAGCCAGGAGTTCGACGAGATCCGCCTCTCCACCATGGGCTCCTATCCCGGCGTCGGCATCGAGGTGATGGCCGAGAACGGGGTGGTGAAGATCCTGAAGCCCATCGAGGGCTCGCCCGCGCAGCAGGCGGGCCTGCGGCGCGGCGATGAGATAGTGCGCATCGACGGCACGGACATCGGCGCGGATCTGGCCGGCGCGATCGCGCGCATGCGTGGCGCCTCGGGGAGCCTGGTGAAGCTCGCCATCCGCCGCGACGGCCTGCCCGGCATCACCGAGTACGCCCTGCGCCGCGCGCAGGTCGAGGTGCACAGCGTCTCCGGGACCACGCTCGAGCCCGGGTACGGCTACGTGCGCATCACCAATTTCACTGAGACCACCGCCGAGGACGTCAGTCGCGCCGTATTGAGGCTCAAGCGAGACAATCCGTCGGGGATCAAGGGCCTGGTGCTCGATTTGAGAAACAATCCGGGTGGCGTGCTCGAGGCCGGCGTCGCGGTTGCCGACGACTTCCTGGACTCCGGGCTCATCGTGAGTGCCGATGGCCGCACCCCCGAGGCACGCTTCCAGATGGAGGCGACGCCGGGCGATCTGATCAACGGGGCGGCTCTGGTGGTGCTGGTGAACGGCGGCTCGGCATCGGCCTCCGAGATTGTCGCGGGCGCCCTGAAGGACCACGGGCGGGCACTGCTCATCGGCCGCCGCACCTACGGCAAGGGCTCGGTGCAGACGGTCATGCCGCTCACCCATGGCGGGGCGGTGAAGCTCACGACCTCGCGCTACTTCACCCCCTCCGGCGCCTCCATCCAGGGCAAGGGCCTCGTTCCCGACATCGTCGAGGAGGGAGCGGGCGAGGTGCCCGCAGAAGTGTCCGCGGGCAAGGATGCCGCGCCGCTTGCGGTGCGCGATGCGGACGTGCACCTCGGACTGGAGACGCTCAAGCACGGCCATCCGGTGCACCCGGCGGTGCTCTCGGCGCTCGTCCCCTAAAGTCGTTGACGCCGGCTGCGTCCGGTCGCGCTTAGCGCGAGAGCGCCCATCCCGTATCCTGCGGGGATGATCGGCTGGTTCGTCGACCTCGTCCTGCACCTCGACCGCCACCTGGTCGAGCTCCTCACCCGCTACGAGCTGTGGATCTACCCGATCCTGTTCGCGGTGATCTTCGCCGAGACCGGCCTGGTCGTGACGCCGTTTCTGCCCGGGGATTCGCTGCTGTTCGCGGTGGGGGCGCTCGCGGCGGTGGATACGAGCGGCACGCTGCAGGCGCCGCTCGCGAGCGTGACGCTCGGCATCGCGGCGGTGCTCGGCAATACCACCAACTACGCCATCGGCCGCACTATCGGGCCGCCGGCGTTCTCCGGGCGCTACCGCTTGCTCAAGGTGGAGTACCTGCACCGCACCGAGGAGTTCTTCCGCCGCCACGGGCCGATGGCGATCGCGCTGTCGCGCTTCATGCCCATCCTGCGCACCTGCGCGCCGTTCGTGGCGGGCGTCGGCCGCATGTACTGGCCGCGCTTCATGGGCTGGAACCTGATCGGCGGTTTCGCCTGGGTGCTGCTGTTCGTGTGGGGCGGCTACCTGTTCGGCAACATTCCGCTGGTGAAGCAGAACTTCGGGCTGGTCACGCTCACCATCGTGGCCGTCTCGCTGATCCCGCTGGTGCTGGCGCTCAGGCGCACCACGCGCTCGGCCTGAAGGCCGCTCAGGCCGCGAATCCCAGGATGAGCACCGCGCGCAGCGCCCCGAGCACTCCGCCGATCAGCAGCACCGCGTTGGGAATGACGCTCAGCAGGAAGCCGCGGTGCCGGCCGGGCGCGGACTTGACGTAGCCGAAGAAGTACAGCGCACGGCCGAGGATGAACATGAGCCCGAGCGCGGCCGCCAGCCAGGCGCTCACGTAGTGGCCGAACAGCAGCATCCCCGGGATGAACACCATGAGCTGCTCGAGGGTGTTCATCTGCACCCGGAAATAGCGCTCGAACACTTCGTTACCGGCGGTGGCCGGTGCCGGCACGTGGTTGGTGGTGCGGGCCCGCGCCACCGCCAGGGCGAACAGGAAGAACTCGATCAGGGCGAGACCGATCACCAGGTGCACCAGCGCCATGGGACCTCCGGATTTCGCATCCAGAATGGCACAATGAGCCCATGAGCGACAGGGAGCGGGGCTACGCGCACCGCGTCGACATCGTGGCCGATGCCGACATGGTGTGGCGCGCCCTCACCGACGTGGAGCTGCTGACGCGCTGGTGCTCGCCGGGCGCGCAGATCAGCGCGCGCCACGGCGGGCTGTTCCGCGCCAGCGTCGACCGCGTCACCGAGCTCGAGGCGCGCATCGACGTGTTCGAGCCGGGGCGGCGCCTGAAGCTTCTGTACCTGCCCTCCCACGAGCTGCCGCGCGCCGACTCGGTGATGGTGGATGATTTCATCCTCGACCGCGTGCCGGGGGGCACCATCGTGCGCCTGCTCGGCTCGGGTGTGCCGGGGAGCCCGGAGTGGGATACTCAGTACTGGCGGCTGCGCACCAGCTGGCAGCAGGCCCTCACCCGGCTCAAGGTGTTCGTGGAGAAACTAACAAAAACGGGAGTCCCGACATGATCGGCTTTGTGCTGCGCGTGGTGCTCACCGCGGTCGCCTTGTGGATCGCCACCCAGGTGGTGAGCGGCGTGCACGTCGACTCGCCCGCGACGCTTCTGATCGCTGCATTGGTGCTCGGCGTCGTCAACGCCATCGTGAAGCCCGTCGCCTTCATCCTGACCCTGCCGGTGACCCTCATCACCCTCGGGCTGTTCCTGTTCGTGCTGAACGCCGCGATGGTGGCGCTGGCGGCGTGGCTGGTGCCGGGCTTTCACCTCTCCGGCTTCCGCGCAGCGCTGCTGACCGCGATCATCGTGTGGATCGTGAGCTGGATCGGTCACGCGCTCATCGGGCCGCGCCCCGCCGCGCGGTTGTGAGGCGGCGACCTAGGGCTTGAGCGCGCGGCCGACGCGCCGGTAGAGCAGGTAGATCACCAGCACGAACGCGGCGCCGCCCAGCCACACCGCCGGCCCGTCGGCGAACCACTCGCCGACCAGCGCCAGCGGGAAGTCCCTGCCCGAGAAAGCGACGAGGGCGGCCACCGCCACACCGACCAGGCCTTCGCCCACGATCATGCCGGAGGCGAGCAGCACGCCGAGCTGCTTCTTGGCTTCCGCGCGCGGCTGAGTGCCGACGTGGCGGTCGTAGAGCCAGCCGGCCACCGCGCCCACCACGACCATGAGCGTGCTCTGCGTCGGCAGGTACATGCCTAAGCCCACCGCGAGCGGCGACAGGTGCGCGCCGGGCCTGAAGCGCCGCAGCAGCTCGTCCGCGGCGATCACGAACACGCCGATGACGGCGCCGATCTGGATCAGGCTCCAGTCGACGTTCTGCTGCAGCACCCCCTGGGCGAGCGCGGAGATGAGGCCCGCCTGCGGCGCTGGCAGCGCGTGCTCGCGCGGCGGGCCGGGTGCGCCGACGAAGCCGTAGGCCTGGTTCAGGAGGTCGAGGATCGGTGGGATGATCGCCGCCCCCGCCACCACGCCGATGATGAGCGCCACCTGCTGCTTCCAGGGAGTGGCGTCCACCAGCTGTCCGGTCTTCAGATCCTGCAGGTTGTTGTTGGCGATGGCGGCGTTGGCGAACACCACCGCCGTCACGAACAGCGACAGCGCCACCAGCGCCTTGCCCAACTCCGGGGGCACCGCATTGCGCAGCCCGAACACCAGGATGAGCGCATAGCCGATGACCGAGAGGATGCCGAGGCCCGACAGCGGGCTGTTGGAGGCGCCGATGAGGCCGGCCATGTAGCCGCACACCGCGGACATCAGGAAGCTCATGACGGTGACATACAGCACGCCGGTGACCACGATGAAGCCGAGGTGATCGCCCAGTCCGCTGCCGCGGGCGAAGATCGCGAGCATCACCCCGACGGGCAGGATGCATACGAGCGAGGCGAGGCCGACGAAGGTGATGGGAATGTCCTGCTCGGTGCGCGGCAGGAGTGCGCCCTGGCCCGCCGCGCGCGCGCGCTGCGCCACGAGCGCCGAGCTCAGTCCGGCGGCGACCGGCTTCACGAGCTTGGCGAGCGTCCACACCGCCGCCACGCCGATGGTGCCGGCGCCGACGAAGCGCACCTTGTGGCTCCAGGTGTCGCGCGCCAGCGCGGCGATCGCGGCCGGATCGGTGAGATGCGTCATGGCCGGCGACAGCGCCGAGAAATGCGGCACTCCCCATACCCAGGAGATCAGCAGCCCCACCAGCATGGCGACCCCGACCCACACCCCCACCAGGTGCCCGACGCCGAACAGCGCAAACGACAGGAAGAAGTCGTAGCCGGACACGCCGCCGCCGAAGCGGAAGTTGTGCACCACGTCGCTCGCGAACAAGCGCGTCGCGGTGACCAGCGAGAACACCCCCGACACCACCGAGCCCCACAACAGCGCCGAGAGCCCCGCCTGGCTCTCCTCCACCCCGGTGCCGACAGCTCCACAGCCGCACTTGAGCACTTCGGCGCAGGCGACCCCTTCCGGGTAGGGCAGGTCGGAGGTCGTGACCAGCGCGCGGCGCAGCGGGATCGAGTACATGACGCCGAGGATGCCGCCGAACAGGCAGATGGAGAACGACACCCAGTAGGGGAAGCCCGTCCACCAGCCGATCATGATCATGCCCGGCAGCACGAAGATGATGGAGGAGAGCGTGCCGGCAGCCGAGGCTACCGTCTGCACGATGTTGTTCTCCTGGATGGTCACGCCGAGCATGGCGCGCAGCGCCGCCATGGAGATGACGGCCGCCGGGATGGAGGTGGCGAAGGTGAGTCCGGCGCGCAGCCCGAAGTACACGTTGGCCGCGGTGAACACCACCGTGATCAGCACCCCCAGGATCAGGCCGCGCCAGGTGAGCTCACCCTGCAGCGGGCCGCTCACGGCGCTCGACACCGCCTCCGTGCTCATAGTTCGTTGTTCTCCGGGCCGGCGCCCAAACCCCCCGTGGAGCGCGCATAGTCGCAGACCTCCCCTCGGGCTGGCCACAAGAATCGCCGCGCGGGAGCGGCGCTGCTCAGCCGGGCGCGCCGAGAGCCTGCTCCAGGGCGCTGGTGAGCGGCTTTATAAAAAACGACTCCGCGGGCATCAGCTGCGCCTGCACCCCGTGCCGCGCGAGCGTGGCGGCCACCACCGGCCCCACCGCTGCGACCAGCGTGCGAGCAAGCGCGGCGCGCACTTCATCCGGCGGCGCCACCGTGAACAGCCGCTCCACCTGCGGGGTGCCGGTGAAGGCGATGGCGTCCACTTCTCCCGTCGCGAGCCGCTTCAGCAGCGCATGCACGGCAGCCTCGTCGGCCGCATCCGCGTACACGTAGGGCGAGACGGTGGTGACGCGCGCGCCGCGCCCGGTGAGGAAGGCGATCAGCACGGCGTTGGGCTCGCTGCCGTAGAGCTGCACGCCGATGCGGCGGCCGGCGAGGTTTTGCGCCTCGAGGCTCGCGATGATGCCGGCGGTGGTGGGCGTGAGTGCGGGGAGGTCTGCCTTGAGCCCGAGCTCCCGCAGCGCGCGCGCCGGCTTCGGGCCGCGCGTGATCTTGCGCACCCGCGCCAGGGCGGCCAGGAACGATTCGCGCAGCTGTGGCTCGTGAGTCTCGATGCATTTCACGATGCGTCTGAGGCCCTCGCCGGTGGTGAGGATCAGGTCATCGCACTGCCCGAGCGCGCGGGCGAAGGCGAGCACCGCGGCGGACTCGGGCGCATCACGGATCGCGACCAGCGGGCAGCGCAGCACGCGTGCGCCGCGCCGCTCGAGCAGCGCCGCGAACACCTCGAGCTCGCGCGTCTCGGGGACGGCGACGGTGCGCCCGGCGAGCGGCTGTGCCTCCATGGCGTGCATCTTAGCTGCGCCGCGGCAAGGGCGCGCGGATGCAGGAACCTCGGCCGCGGCGCGGTATGCTAGCCGTAGCACAAGACCAAAAAGGGCCCGCCATGAAGATCCTCTCAATCAGCCTCGTGGTGCTCATCCTCGCCGTGGCGGGCTTCACGTGGTTCGCGCTCACCTGGTCCTACGCCGACGGCGAGCGCGCCGGCTACGTGCAGAAGTTCTCCAAGAAGGGGTGGCTGTGCAAGACCTGGGAAGGCGAGATGGCGATGGTGACCATGCCGGGCACCGTCGCCGAGAAGTTCGCGTTCACCGTGCGCGATGAAGCGGTGGCCAAGAAGCTCAACGACGCGGTCGGCAAGCGCATGGCGCTGCACTACGAGCAGCACCGCTGGGTGCCGAGTTCCTGCTTCGGCGACACCGAGTACTTCGTAACCGGCGTGCGGGTGACCGAGTAGGCCTACCAGCCGCAGTTCTGCCCCTGGTTCTCACTCTTCAGCCACTCGCTGAGCGGCTGGAAGTACTCGCCGATGGCGGCGGCGTCCATCTGGCGGCTGCCGGTGAGCTTCTCGAGCGCATCCTGCCAGGGGAGCGAGGCGCCGAGCCGCAGCATGTCGGCGAAGCGCCGCCCGGCCTCGGTGTTGCCGTAGGTGGAGCATTCGGACAGCGGTCCGGTGTGGCCGGCGGCCGCGCACAGCGCCTTGTGGAACTGGAACTGCAGAATGATCGCCAGGAAGTAGCGCATGTACGGGGTGTTGCCGGGGATGTGGTACTTGGCGCCCGGGTCGAAGTCCGCCTCGCTGCGCGCCACCGGCGGCGCCACGCCCTGGTAGCGGCGGCGCAGCTCCCACCAGGAGCTGTTGTAGTTCTCGGGCGTGATCTCGCCCGAGAACACCTTCCAGCGCCACTGGTCGATGAGCAGTCCGAACGGCAGGAACGCGATCTTCTCCAGCGCCATCTTCATCTGCTGGTTGATGAGCGCCTCGTGGCTCGGCGCCACCGCGTGCACCAGCTGCAGGCGCTCGAGATACGACTGCGTCACCGACAGGTTGACGGTGTCGCCGATCGCCTCGTGGAAGCCGTCGTTGGCGCCGTCACGGAACAGGTACGGCTGCGCCGCGTAGCTGATGTAGTAGTAGACGTGACCGAGCTCGTGATAGATGGTGTACAGGTCCTCCTCGGTCGGCCTCAAGCACGCCTTGATGCGCACGTCGCCGGCGTTCGCCATGTCCCAGGCGCTCGCGTGGCACTCCACCTCGCGGTCGCGCGGGCGTGACAGCATCGAGCGCTGCCAGAAGCTCTGCGGCAGCTTCGGGAAGCCGAGCGAGGTGTAGAAGCTCTCGGCCGAGCGCGTCATGCGTACCGCATCCCACTTCTGCCCCTTGAGCTCGCGGTCCGCGGTCTCGACGTTCACGGCCGGGTAGGGCCTGAGGATGTCGGGGTAGATCTTGCCCCAGCCCTGCGCCCACATGTTGCCGAACAGCTGCGCCGGAATCGGCTTGCCCGCGGGCACCCTGTCCTCGCCGTAGCGTCGCGCCAGGCGCGTGCGCGCGTAGCAGTGCAGCCCGTCGTAGAGGGGCTTCACCTGCTGCCACAGCTGCTCGGCGAGGGATGCGAACTCCTGCGGGGGCATGTCGTAGCCGGAGCGCCACATGACGCCCAGGTCCTTGAACCCGAGCTCGCGCGCCCCCTCGTTGGCGAGCTTCACGAACTCGATGTAGTCCTCGCGCATCCCCGCGCCCACGTCGTGCCAGCCCTTCCAGGCGTCGGTGAGCTCTGGGTAGTTGCGGCTCTTGGCGAGCACCTCTGCCAGCTGGTCGAGGTTCTGGCAGGATTGCGGCCCCTGCGGGCAGTACTTGCCCGCGCCGTAACTGGCCGCGAGTGCCGCCTCCAGCTGCGTGAGGCGCGCACGCTTCTCGGCATCATCGGGTGCGGGCGCGGGGACGTTGAGACGCAGCCTCAGTAGTGCGCGGGTGCTCGCCGGCGAGAGCTGCTGCCCGTCGTAGCGCTTGCCCTCGGCGACCGCCCTGGACAGGTAAGCGAGGTAGCGGTCGTTGGCGCGCGCGTTCAGCAGCTGCGTGTCGATGGTGATGAAGGTGTCCTGGGTGAAGCCGGCCGCCTGTGCCTCGAGGGCGAGCGCGGTGAGCTCCTTGTTGACGCGCGCGACGAACTGATCGGCGCTCTCGGGCGCGGCAGCGGCGGAAGCGGCCGCAGGCGCCGCCGTCTGGTGCGGTGCGCAGCCTGCCAGCGACAGGCCGAGCACGCAGGCTGCGGCGCAAGACAGCAGTGCCTTCATGCGGGGCTCCCGGGTCATTTCACGCCGGCCATCAGGCGCTTCACGAACGGCGTCAGCAGCAGCATCACCGCGCCTGCGATGACGCCGTACCAGAAGATCGAGAGGAACAGCGCCGGCAGCGACTCGAGGTGGCTCTTGTCGTAGTGGCCGGACAGCTGCCCGGCGAGGTTGTCCCCCAGCGCCAGCGACAGGAACCACATGCCCATCGCCTGGCCGACGAAGCGCGGCGGCGCGAGCTTGCTCATCCACGACAGCCCCACGGGCGAGAGGCACAGCTCGCCGCAGGTATGCAGGAAATAGGTCAGGATCAGCCAGGTGGGCAGCACCAGCGCGCCGGCGAGCACGTGCTGCGCCGCGAAGTACATCACCAGGAACCCGAGCCCGAGGAGCATCAGCCCGGCGCCGAACTTGGCGGCGACCGGCGGCTCGATGCCCCGCTTGCCGAGCGCGATCCACAGCCACGCGAACACGCCCGCGAAACCGACCACGAAGATCGGGCTCGCCGCCTGCAGATTTCCCGCTGGCATCTCCCAGCCGAAGATGTGGCGGTCGGTGTAGCGCTCGGCGAACAGGTTGAACGAGGCGCCTTGCTGTTCGTAGCCCAGCCAGAAGGTCACCGAGGCGGCGAACAGCGCCACCATGACGAGCGCGCGCTGGCGCTCGGTGGCATTCAGCCCGGCGAAGAACAGCAGGTAAACGAAGTACGCCACCGCGAGCAGCAGGTACGCCCAGGTGGCCGAGGCGGCCAGCAGCCCCGCATCGAGGTGGATCGTGCCGCTGAGCGCCAGCACCACCACCGCCGCCACCACGGCCATGAACAGCACCACCGGCGTCCACGAGCCGCGCTGGTGCGCGGGCGCAAGGCCCGCGGCGTTCAGGTAGCGGCGCGTCCACAGGAACTGCGCCACGCCCAGTGCCATGCCGAGTGCCGGCAGCACGAAGCCCGCGTGGTAGCCATAGCGCTGCGCCACGAGCGGCACGAAGATCGGCCCCAGCAGGCCGCCGATGTTGATGCCCATGTAGAAGATCGAGAAGCCGGCGTCGCGCCGGGCGCCACCTTCCGGGTAGAGCGAAGCCACCAGGCCCGAGACGTTGGGCTTGAGCAGCCCCACGCCCATCACGATGACGATGAGGCCGATGAAGAACACCGCGGTGTTGCCGAGCGCGAGCAGCGCGTTGCCGGCGGTGATGAAG
Organism: uncultured Steroidobacteraceae bacterium; assembly: GCA_964489185.1. Taxonomy (GTDB): domain Bacteria; phylum Pseudomonadota; class Gammaproteobacteria; order Steroidobacterales; family Steroidobacteraceae; genus 13-2-20CM-66-19. The sequence goes on from CAZAXR010000043.1 coordinate 17,793, forward strand.
AGGCCGCCACTGATGACCGCGCGCTGCGCGCCGAGCAGCCGATCGGCGATCCAGCCGCCGAGCAGCCCGAGCAGGTACGTGCTCCCCAGGTACAGCCCGTAGATGGAGCTTGCGGTCCTGTCATCCAGGCCCAGGCCGCCCTGGGACACCGCCGTCACCATGAACAGAATCAGCACGGCGCGCATGCCGTAGAAGGTGAAGCGCTCCCACATCTCGGTGAGGAACAGCGTGGCGAGCCCGAACGGCTGACCGAGGATGGTCTTGCCCGGCGGTGCGTTCACGACGGTGGTCTCGGCGAGCTCGTTCATTCTTTAAGGACCTTGCGCGCGCTCAAACCGCGCAAGTCTCTACCAGCGACGGCCGCGCGCGCAAATTGCCGGGAAATTTCAGCTCTCGTCGCTGCCGGGAGTCGGCTGCGGCGCGCGCGTGCGCACCATGAGGCGCGCCATGAGGATGCCGCCCTCGTACAGCAGGTACATCGGGATGGCGAGCGAGCACTGCGAGATCGCATCCGGCGGCGTCAGCAGCGCGGCGAGGATGAAGATGCCGATCAGCACGTAGCCGCGGTTGGCCTTGAGCTTCTCGATCCGCACCATGCCCATCACCACCAGCAGCACCACCGCCACCGGCACCTCGAAGGCGAGCCCGAAGCAGAAGAACATGGTGAGCACGAAGTCGAGGTAGTTGTTGATGTCGGTCATCATCGCCACGCCCTTGGGCGTGGTGTGGGCGAAGAACTCGAACATCACCGGAAACACGAAGTAGTAGGCGAAGGCGATGCCGACGTAGAACAGCACGATCGAGGACACCAGCAGCGGCACCGCGAAGCGCCGCTCGTTGCGGTACAGCCCGGGAGCCACGAACGTCCACAGCTGGTAGATGACGACGGGCATCGCGATCATGAGCGCGGCAAAGAACGACAGCTTGAAGGGCGTGGTGAAGGGTGACATCACGCCGGTGGCGATGAGGTTGCTCCCCTGCGGCAGCTTCGCCAAGAGCGGCTGCGCGATGAAGCTGAACAGCTCGTTCGAGTACATCACGCACGGAATGAAGGCGATGCCCACCGCGGCCAGCGCGCGCAGCAGCCGGTCGCGCAGCTCCAGCAGGTGCGAGATCAGGGTGCCTTCGGCGAGCTTCTCAGGATCGTCGCTCATCGGCGCTCGGTGCGCCGTCCCGCACCGCCGTCGGATCGGCTCCGGTCTCGTCCGTCGGGTGGGCGTGCGAGTAGGTGTCGGGGCGTGGAATCACGGGTTGCGGGGGCGGCGGCGCGGCCTCGGCGCTGGCCGGAGGTGGCGCAGCGGCAGGGGCCGGGGCGGGCGGCGGTGGCGCGGCGGCCTGGGCCTTGCGGACCTCCTCGAGCTGCACTTCCTCCTCGAGCTGGTCGCGGAACTGGCGCGCCATGACGCGCGCCCGGCCCACCCAGCGGCCGACCTCGGAGACGACGCGGGGCAGCTTCTCCGGTCCCAGCACCACCAGGGCCAGGACGAAGATGATCAGGATCTCTAAGAACCGTCCTTCGAACAGATCAGGCGCTCCGCTCGGTCTTGGTGTCGCTCTTCTTGGCCGCTTCCGGGAATTCCGCGTCCGTGCCCTCGGAGCGAATCTGCTTCGCCTGAGCGCTCTGCTCCTCCTCACCCTCGTTCATCGCCTTCTTGAATCCGCGCACGGCGTGGCCGAGATCGGAGCCCACGGTACGCAGCTTCTTGGTTCCCCAGATGAGGAGCACCACCACCAGAATGATCAAGAGCTCCTTGTAGTCAAAGCGCATGCGTCCCACTCCACATTGAGTCCCCGCCGGGCGGGGAAAGATCGATCATAGGTCAAATGTACCCCTGCAGCCCCATAAGTTCGCCCCGGGCGGGAACTGCTTCACGCTCGCGCTTCAGGAGGCCTCGAGCCAGAACGTCACCGGTCCGTCGTTGGTGAGGCTCACCTGCATGTGCGCCCCAAATACGCCTGCGGAAACAGGAGCATAGGCTGCGCGCGCACGCTCGAGCAGGTAGCTGAACAGGCGCTGCGCCTCGGCCGGCTCGGCCGCGCTGGAGAAGCCCGCGCGGGCACCCTTCTTGGTGTCCGCCGCGAGGGTGAACTGCGGCACGAGCAGCAGGGCGCCGCCGGTGTCCTGAAGCGACAGGTTCATGCGCCCGGCGGCGTCGGCGAAAATGCGGTAGGTGAGGAGGCGCTCGAGCAGCCGCTCGGCGGCCGCCTCGCGATCCCCTTTCTGAACCGCCACGAGCGCGAGCACACCGGCGCCGATGGCGCCGACCGTGTCAGCTCCGACACGCACCTGCGCCTCGCTGACGCGCTGGATGAGGGCGATCATGCGGGGGCGATTGTGTGGCATTTGACCCGGCGAGTCCGTAAGATTCGGGGCCGTTTTTTGAGGCGGGAGCCGTGCGATGAGGCGTGGGGGAAGGTCTTTCGGACACGCAGCGTCGCTCGCGCTGCTCGCGGCGTGCTGCGCCGCCACCGCGCGCGCGCAGGCGCCCGCCCAGCCGGCCGCGGCCGCACCCGCCGCTGCGGCGCAGCTGACGAGCGATCCCAAGCGCGGCAAGGACCTCTCCTACACCTGCCTCGGCTGCCACGGCATCGAGGGCTACAAGAACGCCTATCCGGACTACAGCGTGCCGAGGCTCGAGGGCCAGAGCGCGGACTACCTGGCCGCGGCGCTGCACGGCTACCGCGACGGCGATCGCGCGCACCTCACCATGCATGCGCAGGCCTCCACGCTGGCCGACCAGGACATCGCCGACATCGCCGCGTACTTCGCCGGCCAGCCGCTGAAGCCCGGCGGCAAGCCGCCCGGCAACGTGCCCAAGGCGGCGCAGCTGTGCTCTTCGTGCCACGGCCAGGATGGGGTGGCGATCGCGCCCATGTATCCCTCGCTCGCCGGCCAGCACGTCGACTACCTGGTGCGCGCGCTCGATGAGTACAAGAACGGCGGCCGCAAGAACCCGATCATGAAGGGCTTCGCCGCCAACCTGAAGGACGAGGACATCGCCGTGATCGCGCACTACTACAGCGCGCTCTCGCCGGGGCTGAAGACCGAGCCGCGGCCCCAGACCTTCATGGGCGAGAAGCACTGAGCCGCTGACATCACTCAGGAGAAAACGGCGCCCCCCAGCGGGGCGCCGTCGTTTTGCGGACCCTTCAGCGCCCCTCGTCCGGATCGAAGGGCACGTCCGGCAGCACCTGCGTGCCCTCGCGCTGTACCGCCTGGAGGCTCGCGGGCGAGAGCCCGAGCGCCTTGAGGATGGTGGGCGCGACCTGCGAGGTGGTCACCGGGGTCGTCACGGTGCGCGCCGTGAAGCGGGGGTTGGCCACCAGCAGCATCACGTTGGTGTCGTCGTGCGCGAACCCGCCGTGCTCGGCCTGCTTGGCGGTGCTCTTGGAGTAGGTCACCCCGACGTTGGGCGCGACGACGATGTCGGGCGTGCGCGAGTCCCCCGCCGGCGGCAGGCCCGGGGGATTGAACAGCTGCGCAAGGCCCGCACCCCAGAAGATCTGGCCGATGCCGGCGATGTTGGCACTCGCCGGGGACTGCATCTCGAGCGTCGCCACCTGATCGGCGACCGCGCAGCCGCTCTTCAGCCACAGCAGCGACACGTCATCCTCGGTCGGCCCGATCTGGTTGCCGGCGTTGGATTCCGAGTCGGGCAGGCAGCTATCGATCAGGCGCGAGGGCGAGGTGGTCACAGGCCCGGTGGCGGTGATGCGCGTGTAGCGCGCCGAGTCCACCGGGCTCTGGCCGTGCTTGGCGGTGATGATGATGAGCGTCGAGTCGGCGAGGCCCTGCCTGCGCAGCTCGGCGAGGAAGCGGCCGATGGCGCCGTCGACGAAGCGGATCTCCTGCTCCAGGAGCGCGCTTGGGGTGCCGGTGGCGTCGAGGTAGCCGCCGCTGCCGACCCTGGGCTCGATGAGCTTCTGGCCGACGCTGACCGCCTGGAAGTTCATGCCGAAGATCGTCGGCACGCGGGCGCGCGCGGCGCGGTTGTGGCTGAAGCCGTCGATCTGGTTGAGGACGCCGTTCACCTTCAGGGTGTCGTAGCAGCGGATGAACGCGAAGCTGTCGGTGTAGGCGCCGAGACTTGCGAAGTTGGGATCGTCCGCGGCGCTGCAGCCTGGAAACGGCAGCGGCACCGGGATCGAGTTGATCTCCGGCGAGAAGTAGTCATCGAGATTCTCGGCGAGGTGCGCCGGCCCGCTGCCGTTGGGGCCCGCCACCGAGGCGTACGCCGGGTGCTTGTCGGACCAGGCGGTATAGCCGCCGGCGTGGTGGATGACGCCGAACACCGTGTTGACGCGGATGAAGTTCCACGGAAACACCGGCGCGCAGCCGTGCGCCGGATCGCGCGGCAGCTTCATCGGGTCGATCGAGCCGATGCCGCCGTCGGCGGCGGAGGCGTCGATGCCGTTGAGAAAGCTCTGATTCCTGTCGATCCCCTCCTCGTACTCGGTAGTGGTGCCGTTGAGCACCCCCGGCGTGCAGCTGCCGGCGGCCAGTCCGTTGCCGGTCGCGAGCGCCGGCGGTGCGAGCGCGCGGTCGTAGGCCACGTCGTAGTAGACGCCCATGGTGCGCGGCGTCGCGCCGCTCACGATGGCCATGAGGCCGGGGAACGAGTCCGACGGCTTGGAGGTGGCGCTGTCGAGGTAGTTGATGCCGTCGGCCCTGAGGCCCGCGAGGTGCGGGCAGTACGGCGCGCCGCCGGTGACGCCGCGGGCGCAGTTGATGAAGTCGACCGAGTGCATGCCGTCGATGCTGATCAGCAGCACGTGCTGGATGCCTTCGTGGTGCAGCCGCGAGCCGTCGTCGGCGGCGGCGCCCGTGGCGAGCGCCAGGCCCGCCACGAGTCCGAGCACCGCATTTAGAGTGCGCATAAATCTCCCTCCCGCTGGTGTGTGGAGCGGGCGAGGCTAGGCTCACGCGATGACAGATCTGCGCACGCGGGATTGCAGGGTGATTGCAGCCCCTGCGGGGGCGAACTCGCGCGGGGCCGGCGCGGTCCGAGGCGCTCGCCCGGGAGCTCCCTTAAGGCTCTCATAAGGCGGCTTTTCTAAGGTGGGCGCACTGACAGATTCCCTTCGTGACGGAGCTTGCAATGAACCTGTTGAGTTTCCTCAAGAAACCGCTGATCGCCGGCGTCATCGGCGCCTCCGCGATCGCGCTTCCCGCGGGCGCGCTGTACCTGGCGGCGAGCCCGCGCGCCGTGGCCACGGCGCAGACCACCGCCGCGCCTGCGGCGCCGGCCTCGGCGCCGAGCGCCTCGAACCCGGCCGGCATGCTGCCGGACTTCAGCTCCATGGTGCAGAAGTACGGCCCCGCGGTGGTCAACATCACCGTGACCACCAAGGTGTCCGCGGCCTACCAGGGCGATGAGCAGGGCGATGACCCCGGTGACGACCAGGGTGACAGCCCGTTCGGTCCGAACAGCCCGTTCGCGCCGTTCTTCCGCGGCCTGCCGTTCCAGAACCCGCAGCCGCAGCCCATGCACGGCGAGGGCTCCGGATTCATCATCCGTACCGACGGTCTGATCATGACCAACGCCCACGTGGTCAAGGGCGCGAGCGAGGTGACCGTGCGCCTCACCGACCGGCGCGAGTACACCGCCAAGGTGGTCGGCGTCGACAGCAAGTCCGACATCGCCGTCATCAAGATCAACGCCAAGGATCTGCCGACGGTGCGCATCGGCGACTCCAAGTCACTCAAGGTCGGTGAGTGGGTGCTGGCGATCGGTGCCCCGTTCGGCTTCGAGAACAGCGCGACCGCGGGCATCGTGAGCGCCAAGGGCCGCACGCTGGCCGGCGACTACGTGCCCTTCATCCAGACCGACGTGCCGATCAACCCCGGCAATTCCGGTGGCCCGCTCTTTAACATGCGCGGCGAGGTGGTGGGCATCAACTCCCAGATCTACAGCCGCAGCGGCGGCTACATGGGCGTGTCGTTCTCCATCCCGATCGACGTCGCCATGCAGGTGGGCCAGCAGCTGCAGACCTCAGGTCACGTCACGCGCGGCAAGCTCGGCGTGGTGATCCAGAATGTCACCCAGGGGCTGGCCGACTCGTTCGGCCTGCCGCAGCCGGAAGGGGCGCTGGTGTCGAGCGTCGAGAAGGGCGGACCGGCTGAGAAGGCGGGCATCGAGCCGGGGGATGTGATCCTGAAGCTCAACGGCGAGCTGCTCAAGGACTCGACCGAGCTGCCGGTGCAGATCGCGAGCGTCAGCCCGGGCACCACCGTGAACCTGGAGATCTGGCGCAACCACGCCACGCGCGATGTCAGCGTGAAGCTCGGCGAGATGACCGATACGCGCACCGCTTCTGCCAGCGAGCCGAACCACGAGGGCGGCAAGCTGGGACTTGCGGTACGCCCGTTGACGAGCGAGGAGCAGCGCCAGTCCAACATGAAGGGTGGGCTGGTGGTCGAGCGCTCCACGGGTCCCGCGGCGGATGCCGGCATCCAGCGCGGGGACGTGGTGCTCGCCGCCAATGGCTCACCGGTGCAGAGCGCGGATGAGCTCAGGAGCGCGATCGAGAAGTCCAAGGGACACATCGCGCTGCTGATCCAGCGCGGCGAGACGCGGCTGTTCGTGCCGGTGCGTGTCGGGTAAAGCGCCCGCGGCGCTTCAGAGAGGACGGGGCGGCCTGAGGGCCGCCCCGTTTTCTTATGTCAGGCCTGTCCGTTGGTGACGAGCGCGGCCATGAGCTCGTTCACCGGCAGCGCATCCAGCTGCGCCCCGCGCGCGAACAGCTCCTTGATGCGCCTGGCCTGCTTGGCCGAGAAGTGCGACTCCACCGAGGACTCGAACTTCTTCACCAGCACCGGCATGCCCTCGGCGCGGCGGCGGCGGTGGCCGATGGGGAAGTCCACCTGCACGCGCTCGCTGGCGCTGCCGTCCCTGAAGAACACCTGCACCGCGTTGCCGATGTAGCGCTTGTCCGCGGCGTAATAGTCCTTTGTGAAGGCGAGGTTCTCGCGCACCTGCATGCGTTCGCGCAGGCGGTCGATGCGCGGATCGCGCGCCACCTCGTCCTCGTAGTCGGCGGCGGTCAGGCGCCCGAAGATCAGCGGCACCGCCACCATGTACTGGATGCAGTGGTCGCGGTCGGCGGGATTGGCGAGCGGGCCGACCTTGTCGATGATGCGCACCCCCGGCTCCTGGGTCTCGATGGTCACGCGCTCGATGTCCTGGACACGCCCGTGCACCCTCGGGTGCAGACTCATCGCCGCCTCGACCGCGGTCTGGGCGTGGAACTCGGCGGGGTAGGAGATCTTGAACAGCACGTTCTCCATGACGTAGCTGCCGAAGGGCTGCGGCAGCGCGAGCGGCTTGCCTTTGAAGAGCACGTCCGAGAAGCCCCAGGTCTTGGCCGACAGCGCCGAGGGGTAACCCATCTCGCCGGTGAGCGCGATCAGCGCCAGGCGCACCGCGCGGCTGGTGGCATCGCCGGCCGCCCAGCTCTTGCGCGAGCCGGTGTTGGGCGCGTGGCGGTAGGTGCGCAGCGCCCCGCCGTCGATCCACGCGTTGGACACCGCGTTCACCACTTGGCTCGCGCTCGCCCCGAGCAGGCTCGCCACCACCGCGGTGGAGGCCACGCGCACCAGCAGTACGTGATCGAGCCCGACGCGGTTGAAGCTGTTCTCGAGCGCCAGCACGCCCTGGATCTCGTGCGCCTTGATCATGGCGGTGAGCACATCGCGCACCGTCGGCGGGCTCTTGCCCGACATCACCGCCTGGCGCGCGCGGTAATCGGCGACCGCCAGGATGCCGCCGAGGTTGTCGGAGGGGTGGCCCCACTCGGCCGCCAGCCAGGTGTCGTTGAAGTCGAGCCAGCGGATCATCGCGCCGATGTTGAAGGCCGCCTGCACCGGGTCGAGCTCGTAGGAGGTGCCCGGCACGCGCGCCCCGCCGGCCATGACCGCCCCGGGCACCACCGGCCCGAGGAGCTTGCGGCAGGCCGGGTACTTCAGCGCCTGGAAGCCGCAGGCGAGGGTGTCCATGAGGCAGTAGCGCGCGGTGTCGTAGGCATTGGCGCTGCGCACCGTGTAATTGCACGCGTAGTCGGCGATCGCGACCAGGGCCGCATCCGGGGCCGGGCGCTCGGCGGACCTTGCGTCGTGGGCGGACATGAGTTCAGGGCCGCTGATCGAGGGGCACGAACTTCACCTTCTCGGGACCTGTGTAGTTGGCCGCCGGGCGGATGATCTTGCCGTCGGCGCGCTGCTCGATGACGTGCGCCGACCAGCCGGTGGTGCGCGCGATGACGAACAGCGGCGTGAACATCTCCGTAGGAATGCCCATCATGTGGTAGGCGACCGCCGAGAACCAGTCGAGGTTCGGGAACATGCGCTTCACTTCCTGCATCACCGCCTCGATGCGCGCAGCGATCTCGAAGCGCTTCATGTCGCCGGCCTGCTGCGACAGCTCCCGCGCGACTTCCTTGATCACCTGGTTGCGCGGATCGGCGATGGTATACACCGGGTGGCCGAAGCCGATGATGACCTCCTTGCTGGCGACGCGCGCGCGGATGTCCTCGGCCGCCTGCTCGGGATTTTCATAGCGCTGCTGGATGACCAGCGCGGTCTCGTTGGCGCCGCCGTGCTTCGGGCCGCGTAGCGCGCCGATCGCCCCGGTGATGCACGAGTACAGGTCCGAGCCGGTGCCGGCGATGACGCGCGCGGCGAAGGTCGAGGCGTTGAACTCGTGCTCGGCGTACAGGATCAGCGAGGTGTGCATGGCGCGCACCCAGGCATCCGGGGGCGGGCGCCGGTGCAGCAGGTGCAGGAAGTGCCCGCCGATCGAGTCATCGTTGGTCTCGACCGCGATGCGTTGCCCGGAGTGGCTGAAGTGATACCAGTACACCAGCATCGAGCCGAGGGAGGCGATCAGCCGGTCGGCGATCTCGCGCGCCCCGGCGGCATCGTGCTCATCCTTCTCCGGCAGCGTGCACCCGAGCACCGACACCCCGGTGCGCAGCACGTCCATGGGATGGCTGGAGGCGGGCAGCACCTCGAGCGCGCCGCGTACCGTGGCCGGCAGGCCGCGCAGCGCGCGCAGCTTCGCCTTGTAGGCGCCGAGCTGGGCGCGGTTGGGCAGCGTCTCGTGGATCAGAAGGTGCGCGATCTCCTCGAACTCGCTGACGGTGGCGATCTCCAGGATGTCGTAGCCGCGGTAGTGCAGGTCGTTGCCGGTGCGCCCCACGGTGCACAGCGCGGTGTTGCCCGCCAGCACGCCCGAGAGCGCGACGGACTTCTTCGGCTTCAACGCCGGGGTCTCATTCATGGCGGGCCTTTCCGAACAGCTCGTCGAGCTTTTTCTCGTAGTCGTGGTAGCCGAGCACCTCGTAGAGCTCGGCGCGCGTCTGCATGTACGGCACCACGCCCTGCTGCGTGCCCTGCTGGCGGATCGCCTCGTACACCACCACCTGCGCCTTGGCGGCGGCGCGCGAGGCGGACAGGGGATACAGCACCAGGCGCACCCCGGTGGCGGCCAGCTCCTCAAGCCTGAACAGCGGGGTCTGGCCGAACTCGGTGAGGTTGGCGAGCACCGGCACGGGCACCGCGCGCACGAACTGGCGGTATTCCTCGAGCGTCTTGAGCGCCTCGGCGAAGATCATGTCGGCGCCGGCCGCGACGTAGGCGGCCGCGCGCTCGAGCGCCGCCGCCTGGCCTTCCACCGCATGCGCATCGGTGCGCGCCATGATGACGAAGGCGGGATCGGTGCGGCCGTCGACCGCCGCCTTGAGGCGGTCCACCATCTCGGTGCTCGCCACCAGCGCCTTGCCCGGGCGGTGACCGCAGCGCTTGGCCGACACCTGATCCTCGAGGTGCATGCCGCCGGCGCCCGCGCGCGCGAGCTCCTTCACCGTGCGCGCAATGCTGAAGGCTGCGCCCCAGCCGGTGTCGGCATCCACCAGCAGCGGCAGCGGGCAGGCACCGCTGATGCGGCGCACGTCCTCGCAGACATCGTTGAGCGAGGTCATGCCGAGGTCCGGCAGCCCGAAGGAGTGGTTGGCGACGCCCGCCCCGGAGAGGTAGATGGCACGGAAGCCGGCGCGCTGCGCCAGCAGCGCCGCATAGGCATTGACCGTGCCGACGATCTGCAGCGGGCGTTCCGCCTGCACCGCGGCCCGCAGCCGCGCGCCGGCGCTCACTGAGGTTTCCGACATGCCTGACCTCGCAAGGGAGACGACATTCTATACGCCGCGAGCGCCGAGCGAGAAGCCGGCCGCGCATCCTACTCGCGGGTAGGTTGGCGCGCCGCGCGCGCCGGGTTCAGGGGATGCGCACCACCGTGCGCCCGGTGACATGGCCCGCGAGGTAGGCGGGAAAGGCGCGCGGCAGCTCGTCGAAGTCGATGGTGCGGGTGACGATGCGCGAGAGGTGCCGGGGCCTGAGGTCGGTGGCGATGCGCTGCCACACCGCGAGCCGCCACTCGCGCCGCGTGGCCGAGGAGTTGATGCCGAGCAGCGCCACGCCCCGCAGGATGAAGGGCATGACCGTGGTCTTCAGCTCCGGAGCGCTCGTCAGCCCGATGCTGGCGATGTTGCCGAAGAAGTCGACGCTGCGCGTGAGCCAGGCGAGCATCTCGCCGCCCAGGTTGTCGATGGCGCCCGCGAAGCGTGCGTTCTCGAGCGGGCGCGTACCAAGCTCCAGGCTGGCGCGCGGTAGCACCTCGGCCGCTCCCAGCTCCTTCAGGTACGGCGCCGCGTCCGCCTTGCCGCTGATGGCCACGACGCGGTAGCCGCGCCCGCTCAGCATGTCGACGGCGAAGCTGCCCACGCCGCCCGAGGCGCCGGTGACCGCGATCGGGCCGCCCTCGGGCAGCTGAGCGTTCTGTTCCATGCGGTGGATGGCGAGCGCCGCGGTGAAGCCGGCGGTGCCGATCCCCATGGCGGCGGCGGCATCCAGGCCCGGCGGCATCGGGATCACCCAGTCCCCGGGCACGCGCGCGTACTGCGCGTAGCCGCCGTCGTGCGTCTCGGACAGGCTGCAGCCGGTCACCAGCACCGCATCGCCGCTCTGGTAACGCGCGTCGTGCGAGGACTCGACCACCCCTGCCAAGTCGATCCCGCCGACCAGCGGGTAGCGGCGCAGGATCTTGCCGGCGCCGGTGGCGGCGAGCGCGTCCTTGTAGTTGATGCCGGAGTGGCTGACGCGGATCACCACGTCGCCGGCAGCGAGGTCGTCGAGCGTCAGGTTCTCGAAGCGCGCGACGATCTTGCCGTTCTCGGAATGGATGCGGAACGCCTTGAAGGGGGTCATGGGTTCACTGCCTTGTGCTGGTGCGGGCGAGCCAGGCGATCAGGCCCTGGGTGTTGAGCGTGAGATCGCCGGCGAGCGCCTGCTCGATGGCGCCGTCAGCGAGCGTCACGCCGTGCTCGCGCGCCAGCGTCAGCCACAGGTCGCGCATGTCGGCGCGGATCGCGGGCGCGGGATCGGGGTCGGCGGCGTGGCGGCGCGCGATGTCCGCCAGCGCGATGATCTGCCCCTTGAGCGAGGCCCCGAGGCGCGGCACATCGGTCACGCGGCTGAAGTGCATGAGGTACATGGACTCGGGACGGTACGCGAGCATGCGGTCGATGGAGGCGAGGTGCTGCTCCGGGTCGAACTGCGTGGGCACGGTCGAGGGGGTGATGAAGTTGCCCTTGGCGGTATCGAGCGCGCGATAGGAGATGCCGAAGGTGTCGCCGGTGAAGATGCTCCGGTGCGCCTCGTCCACCACCACGTAGTGATGCGCCGCATGCCCCGGGGTGTGCAGCAGCGTGAGCGTGCGCCGCCCGAGCTCGGCGTGTTCCCCGTCCTGCACCACCTGGACGCGCTCGGGCGGGATCGGCACGAGCTCCCCGTACAGGCGCCGGTAGCGCTCCGCGCCGTATACGGCGCTGGCGCCGGCGATGAGGGCGGTGGGATCGATCATGTGGCGCGCGCCGCGCGGATGCAGCAGCGCGCGCGCCTTCGGCAGCGCGCGCATCAGGCTGCCGGCACCGCCGGCATGGTCCAGGTGCACGTGCGTGAGCAGCAGATAGTCGACCGCCTCGCGGGCGATGCCGAGCTCGGCGAGCGCGGCGAGCAGGTAGGGCACCGAGGAATTCGTACCTACGTCAACGATCGCGGCGCGGCCCGCATCCACAATCACGTGCGCGGCGGCGTGCCCCGGGTGCAGGTACTCCGCATCCACAGCGGTGATGCCGTGCGGATGATGGTACAGCCGCGGCGTCACCGGAACGACGTCGGGGCCGGAGTGTGAGTCGGAGTCGCGCATGTACACATCCTAACCAAGTAGGCTAGCTTAGACACATGAGCTGTGAACGTCGTTTCCTCCTAACCGTCACCGCATTCGCCGCCGGCGTGGCGCTCATCGTCACCGGCACCGCCAGCGCGCAGCAGCCGCGTACCCGCAGCGTCGGCACTCTGCTCTTTGATGGCGTGCCCGAGCCCGACCCGAAGCTCGCCGCGCAGCTGGCGCGCTACCAGCAGTCGCGCGGCGCCACCTTCCTCGACTGGACCGCGGACGGGAGCCTGCTCATCGAGACGCGCTTCGGCGAGACCGATCAGCTGCACAGGGTCGCCGCCCCGCTCGGCACGCGCGAGCAGCTCACCTTCTACCCCGACCCGATCGAGTGGGCGCGCGCGGCGCGCAGCGGGCCGGGGTTCGTGTTCCTCATGGACCAGGGTGGCAATGACAACGCCCAGGTCTACTACCAGCCCGGCGGCGGCAACGCCCGCGCGCTCACCTCGGGCAATTTCATCCACGGCAGCGCGGTATGGGCGCACGACGGCAAGCGGGTTGCCTTCTACGGCAACGACCGCGACTCGCTCAGTTACGACGTGTACGTGGCCGACGTGACCGCAGGGGCCGCGCCGCAGCTGCTGGTCGGCGGGCGCGAGGACACCTGGTACCCGCTCGACTGGTCCCCGGACGACTCGAAGCTGCTGGTGTGGAAGTACCTCTCGATGACCGAGAGCTATCTGTACCTCGCCGATACGGCCAGCGGCGTCCTCACTCCGCTCGAGGACAAGCCGAAGAAGGTCGGCATCCGCATCGCGAAGTTCGATCCGGGCGGGCGCGGGGTGTACGTGCTCACCGACGAGGACGGCGAGTTCATGCAGCTGAAGTTCAAGGACCCGGTGACGCACGAGAACCGGCGCGTCACTCCGGACGTCAACTGGGACGTGGAGGACTTCGACGTCAGCGGCGACGGGCGCTACATCGCCTACGTGCTGAACCAAGACGGCCGCAGCCGCCTGACCGTGCTCGACACGCTCGGCAAGACCCAGCTCTCCCCGGAAGGCCTGCCGGAAGGGCGCATCGGCAACCCGCGCTTCGACCGCACCGGTCGCAGGCTCGCGGTGTCGGTCGAGAGCGCCACCGCGCCGCGGGATGCGTACGTGTACGAGCTCGAGAAGAGTGCGCTCACTCGCTGGACGCGCAGCGAGCCAGGACCGATCGATGCCGCGGCGCTGGTGGCGCCGGAGCTGGTGCGCTACCCGACCTGGGACCGGCGCACGCTCTCGGCATGGGTGTACCGGCCGCGCGGCGGCGCTCCGGCGCCGGTGGTGATCGACCTCCACGGCGGCCCCGAGGAGCAGGCGCGCCCGGGCTGGAGCCCGTTCGTGCAGTTCCTGGTGAACGAGCTCGGCTACGCGGTGGTGGCGCCGAATGTGCGCGGCTCCTCCGGCTACGGCAAGAGCTTCCTGGCGCTCGACAACGGCTCGCTGCGCGAGGATGCGGTGCGCGACATCGGCTCGCTGCTGGTGTGGATCGGCGTGCAGCCGGGCTTCGACCGCGCCCGCGTGGCGGTAATGGGCGGCTCGTACGGCGGCTACCTGACGCTCGCCTCGCTGGTGACCTATGGCGACCGGCTGAAGGGCGGGATCGACCTGTTCGGCATCTCCAACTTCGTGACCTTCCTGCACAACACCGCCGGCTACCGGCGCGACTGGCGCCGCTCCGAGTACGGCGACGAGCGCGACCCTTCGATGCGCGCCTTCCTCGAGCGCATCTCCCCGCTCAGCAATGCCGCCCGCATCAAGATGCCGCTGCTGGTGGTGGCGGGCGCCAACGACGTGCGCGTGCCGCCCTCGGAATCCGAGCAGCTGGTGTGGCGCATCCGTTCCGCCGGCGGGGAGGTCTGGTACATGGTGGCGAAGGACGAGGGCCACGGGTTCCGCAAGAAAGCCAACCGCGACCAGTACCTGCTTACGGCCGCGAGCTTTCTGAAGAAACTGGCGGAAACCACACCGTCACGCTGAGCCCCTTGCCGCCCTCGCCGTCGGCGAGCTCAAGGCGCGCGCCGTGCGCATCGGCGATCGCCTTGACGATCGACAGCCCGAGGCCGCTGCCGGGCGCACCGCTGCCGGCGCGCCGGTAGAAGCGGTCGAGCACCCGCGCGCGCTCCGCAGGCGGGATGCCGGGGCCGTCGTCGCTCACCGTGAGGCGCGCCCCCGCCTCTCCTGCCTGCCCGGGCGCGACCGACACGTCCACCCGGCCGCCGGCGGGCGTGTAGCGCACGGCGTTGTCGATGAGGTTGCGCAACAGCGTGCGCAGGGCATCCGCATCGCCGTGCACCGTGGCCGGCTCAGCGGCGGCGACCCCGAGGTCGATGCGGCCGGCGTCCGCGAGCGGCACCAGCTCGGCGACGATCTCGCGCGCGAGGTCATCGAGCCTGACCGGCACGCGCTCGAGGTCCGCGCGCGGCTCCTGGCGCGCGAGCGCCAGCATCTGCTCCACCAGGCGGATGGCGCGCTGCACGCCCTCGGACAGCGTCGCCATGGCGGCGGCGCGCTCGCCCTCGCCGCTCGCCCGCGCCAGCATGCCCGTCTGCAGGTGCAACGCGGTGAGCGGGGTGCGCAGCTCGTGCGCCGCGTCCGCCATGAAGGCGCGCTCGCGACTGAGCGCCGCCTGCAGCCGCGCCAGCAGGTCGTTGAGCGCGGCGACCAGCGGCTGCACCTCCTCCGGCAGGGGCGACTCGGGGAGCGACTCGAGCGCATCCACGCGCCGCGCCTTGACGAGCGCGGTGAGGCGCTGCAGTGGCTTGAGCGCATGCCCGACGGCGAACCAGATGATCAGCGCCAGCACCGGCAGCAGCAGTGCGAACGGTTTGAGCGTGTCCAGCGCGAGCTCGACGGCACGCTGCTCGCGCACCTTCATCGGCTGCGCCACCTGGATAACCCGGGTCACGGCCTGGACGCCGAACACCCGCCAGCGCCCTTCGCTGGTGGTGACGGTGGCGAATCCCAGGGTGGTGATTTCCGGCAGGACGGCGTGTGGGCGCGACAGGTACACGCGCACCCCGTCGAGCGACCACACCTGCACCACGAAGTCGTAGGAGGCATCGGCGGGCGGAAACTGCGGCGCCAGCAGGTACTGCACCGGCTGGTCGCGCAGGATCAAGGCGGTCTGGCGCAGGTGGTAGTCGAAGAACGCGTCCGCCTCGGCGAGCGCGTTGCGGTACACGATGAAGCCGCCGACGGCGCCCACCAGCACCACCGCGCCGAGCAGCGACACCAGGAGCCGTGCGCGCAGCGAGCTCATGGGGCGGGCCGCACGCGGTAGCCGACGCCGCGCACGTTGAGAATGAACTGCGCGCCGAGCTTGCGGCGCAGGCCGTGGATGTGCACCTCCACGGCGTTGCTCTCCACTTCCTCGCCGAAGCCGTACAGGCGCTCCTCGATCTGTGCGCGCGACAGGATGGTGCCGGGGCGCTCCATGAGCAGCTGCAGCAGCGCGAACTCGCGCGGCGAGAGCGCCACCTCCGCACCGGCCTGCGTCACGGTGTGCGCGGCCGGGTCCAGCACCACCGCCAGGTGCTCCATCACCGGCCCCGGGCGGCCGGATTTGCGCCGCAGCAGCGCGCGGATGCGCGCCGCGAGCTCGTCCAGGTCGAAGGGCTTGATGAGATAGTCGTCGGCGCCGGCGTCCAGCCCCGCTACCCGGTCCGACACCGCATCGCGCGCGGTGATGATGAGCACCGGCAGCGCCTCGCCGCGCGCGCGCAGGCTCTTCAGTAGCGTGAGGCCGTCGCTCCCGGGCAGCCCCAGATCCAGGAGCAGCAGCGCGAACGGCTCGGTGCGCAGCGCCGCGGCGGCGGCGGCGGCATCATGCATCCAGTCGACCGTGAAGCCCTCGCGCTTCAGCCCGGCGCGGATGGCCTCGCCGATCATGGGATCGTCCTCTACCAGGAGCAGTCTCACAGCCCGCAAAGTATGATCAATCGCGCGCGCGGGCGCGCGAGGAGTGCCGTTGAGTCCGGTCGAACGTCTGGTGAGCGGCGGCGCGGCCCTCGGGGTCAGCCTCACCGAGGCCGATGCCGCCGCGCTGCTGCGGCTCACCGAGGAGCTCGCGCGCTGGAACGAGCGCTTCAACCTGACTGCGATTGAGGGCCCGGAGGCGATGCTGACGCATCACCTGCTCGACAGCCTGAGCGTCAGCCCCGATCTCGCCGGAACGCGCATCGCGGATGCCGGCACCGGCGCCGGCTTCCCGGGCCTGCCACTCGCGCTGGTGAACCGGGAGCGCCACTTCACGCTCATCGACGCGACCGCCAAGAAGATCCGCTTCGTCGAGCACGCCGTGCAGCTGCTTAAGCTCACGAACGTCACCGCGGTGCATGCGCGGGTGGAGACATTCAGGGCCGATGCGCCCTTCGACACCGTGGTGGCGCGCGCCTTCGCCCCGCTGCCGCGCCTGCTGCGCCAGGTGGGGCCGCTGTGCGGGCCGGATACCCGCGTACTAGCCATGAAGGGCCGCTGGCCGCGGGCGGAAATCGACTCGCTCCCGCGCACCTGGCGCGTCAGCGCCTCACGGCAGATCAGCATCCCCGGCCTGGATGCCGCGCGCTGCGTGATCAGCCTGGCGCGCGCGGCCTGACGCGCGCTGGAGGTCCGTGGTGCGCCCGAAGCGCGCCCCGACTCTGTCGTCCTGACTCTCGACGATGACGCTCTGCCGTTCGACCCTCGCAGCCGCGACGAGGCGCGCATCGGCGGCTTTGGCCGGGAGTCTGGTGCGCCACGTCGCGCGCTCGCTCAACCACCAGCGCACCGCTCGCAATCGGGTCACCGTCACATTGCCGCGCGACGCCGCGCCCGTGACCTGACCGAGGGCACACCGCTAGGCGGCGTGCAGCGGCAGTGCGGTCGTCTCCTTGATGACCGCGAGGGCGATGGAAGAGTTGACCGACTGCACTCCCGGGAAGCGCGACAGGTGATCGAGGAAGAACGCTTCGTAGGCCTTGATGTCGGGGCACACGATACGCAGCAGGAAGTCCGTCTCGCCCATGAGCGTGTAGCACTCGAGGATCTCGGGGTGGGCGCGCACCGCCTGCTCGAAGCGCAGCAGCGCATCGCGCCCGTGGCCGGCGAGCTTCACGTGCGAGAACACCATGACCGGGAGCCCGAGCTTCTCCCGGTCGAGCAGCGCCACGCGCTTCCTGATCACCCCCTGCTCCTCCAGGCGGCTCACCCGACGCCAGCAGGTGGAGGCCGTCATCCCGAGCCGCTCGGCGATCTCCGCCGAGGACAGCTGCCCCTGCTCC
>CAZAXR010000044.1:0-20089 GCA_964489185.1 uncultured Steroidobacteraceae bacterium
CTTCGTGCCGCTCACCCCCAGCAACGGTGTCGTCTTCCAGGGCCGTCCCGCCACCGGCAGCGCGAGCACCACCTTCACCTACGGTCCGATCGTGGCCGCTCCCTACTGGGTGCGTCTGGTGCGCGCCGGCAATACCTTCAGTGCCTACGCCTCGGCCGACGGGACCAACTGGAGCTCCCTCGGCCAGACCACCATCAGCATGGCCGCGCAGATCTACGTCGGCCTGGCCGTCAGCAGCCACCACAGCGGTACCCTGGGTACCGCGGTGTTCGATAACGTCACGGTGAGCGGCCAGGTTGCGCTCACTGTCACCCCACACGTGGCCGCAATCACGCCAGCTCAGTCACAGCAGTTCACGGCGGCAGTTTCGGGAGGAGCCACCTGGTCGGTGGACGGCGTCGGCGGCGGCAACAGTACGATCGGCACGATTAGCTCTGCTGGACTGTACACCCCGGGATCAGCGGCGGGTGCGCACGCCATTGCCGCCACCAGCATCGCCAATCCATCACAGTCCGGCAGCGCGACCGCGGCGGTCACGGACCTCACGGGTGTGTACACCTACCACAATGATCTGTCCCGAGATGGCGCCAACAGCCAGGAATACGCGCTGACGCCGGCCGATGTAAATACCACCAGCTTCGGCAAGCTCTTCTCCTGCACCGTCGACGGCGCCATCTACGCGCAACCGCTTTGGGTCGCGAATCTGAACGTGAACGGCGTGCAGCACAACGTGGTCTTCGTTGCGACCCAGCACGACAGCCTGTATGCGTTCGACGCCGACGCAAGTTCCTGCACGCAACTCTGGACGGTCAGCCTTATCGACGCGAGCCACGGCGGAACCGGAGGCGAGACCACCGTGCCCGACGGGCCCACAGGCAATCTTGTCGGCGTGGGCGACGGCGACATCACACCGGAAGTGGGAGTGACCGGTACGCCCGTCATTGATCCGGCGAGCCACACTCTCTATGTAGTCTCGAAGTCGGTGAATTCTGGCGGCACCACGTTCTATCAGCGTCTCCATGCCATCGAGCTGACCACGGGCATGGAGAAAACCGGCTCTCCGGAGACGATTGCCGGAGCCTATCCCGGCAGCGGAGACGGCAGCGGCACGGTCACCTTCAGCTCACAGCAGCAGAACCAGCGCGCGGGCCTGGCACTGGTCAACGGCACTGTCTACATCGCGTGGGGTTCCCACGAGGATTCGCACCCTTGGTACGGCTGGATGATGGCCTACGCCTACAACGGCTCCACCTTCACCCAGACTGCGGTTTTGAACGCAACGCCGAACAAACAACAGGGCGGCATCTGGATGGGAGGCGGGGCTCCGGCGGCCGATTCGAGCAACAATCTGTACGTGCTCACCGGCAACGGCATCTTTGATGCCACCAGTACCAGTGCCCCGAATAACGATTACGGCGATTCGCTCCTGCAGCTCACGAGCATTCTGACCGTCTCCCAATACTTCACCCCATCGGATCAGTTGACGCTGTACCAGAATGACGGCGATTTCGCCTCGGGCGGGGCGGCCATCCTGGCCGATCTGCCCGCGGGGAGTCCGGTAACGCACTTGATCATGGGTGGCGGCAAAGACCAATCCCTGTATGTTCTGAATCGAGACCAACTGGGCGGGCTGGGCGATGCCAGCGCGGTGCAGAAAATCAATTTCGGCTCCTCGATCTTTACCACCGGAGCGTACTGGAACAACCGCTACTACCTGGTCGGCGTGGGCGGTCCGCTGCGGGCGTATCTGCTCAACGCCAGCGTCCCGACGTTCAATCTCGCGAACTCTTCATCCAATACCTACGGTTTTCCGGGCAGCGCCCCGTCGGTGTCAGCAGCGGGAACGGCCAACGGTGTCGTCTGGACCCTGGACAACAGTCGTTACTGCACGAACCAATCCGGAGGTTGCGGCGCGGTGGTGCTCCACGCGCACGACGCGGCGAACGTCGCCACCGAACTGTGGAACAGCTCGATGATGGGTGCAGACACCGCGGGCAATGCGATCAAATTCACCGTTCCGACCATCGCGAACGGGAAGGTCTATGTGGGAACGCGTGGTAACAATACCGGCGGGGTCTACGGCTCGACTACGGTTTCTGGTGAGCTTGATGTATACGGGCTGAAACGCAACTGACCTGCCCGACTCGCCGCACACCTTGTTTCCTAGCGCGCCAGAATCAGGGCGCCCCTGCAGGCTGACCTTGCGTTACCGGCACCCTATCCATCGCCGTCAGCCTACCGTCAATGCCGATGACGTAGTGGTCACGCCCAGCAATGAAATGTGGACGACCTGCAAGGACCCCGGCCCAACGCCCGGCGACACTGCCTAACGACTCAGGGTCCGCTGAGCGGAAACGGCATTACCAAGTTCCAGAATGAACCGAGGTGCGGAGCTACCGCACTTACCGGGAGTTTATGTGCAGGGGTCCAGCATGAGTTCGACCATCCAACCGGTGGCTGCGAGCCTGCCGATTGGTTCGCTTGAAGCAGACGCCGCACCGGTCTCCGACCGCCGGGCGTACCGCATGTCGTCGATCGACATACTCCGCGGGCTCGTAATCGTCCTCATGGCTCTTGATCACGTTCGCGATTACGTCATGGTTGGCTCAATTCAGGATCCAACGCGAGATCCCGCCATCGGCCCGCTGTTATTTGCCACCCGTTGGATCACACACTTCTGTGCCCCGACCTTTGTATTCCTGGCCGGGACCAGTGCTGGGCTGATGGCACGCCGCAAAGCACCGTCGGATCTTGGCTGGTTTTTGCTGACGCGCGGGCTGTGGCTAATTTTCCTGGAAGTTCTGGTCATCTCCACTGCCGCGTCATTCGCCCCGATGGGGATCGCCGAACTCGACGGCCGCACCTATGTGGGTCTGCAAGTCATCTGGGCGATTGGTGCCAGTATGGTGGTGTTGGCCGGTGCTCAGTTTCTGGGCCGGAACGCATGTCTCGCCATCGGGGCAGCGATCGTACTGGGCCACAATCTCTTGGACGCGGTCTGGCCGGCGGCGAGTACTACCGGGGCTACCGGCCCGGTGTGGGTGGTACTCCATGCGCGACAGGTATACGACCTTGGCCCGTTCTGGGTTTACTTCTCCTATCCGTTGCTACCCTGGATCGGCGTCATGCTCGTCGGCTATGGGTCCGCCCGTCTCTTTGAAGCACCACCGAAACTGCGCGACGCACGGTTGTTGAAGATCGGGATTGGGTTGGCGATCGCGTTCGTTCTGGCCCGAAGTCTCGATATATACGGGGACCCGAGTCGATGGCATGGGTACCCGAGCAGCATGACCGCTTCGGTCATGTCCTTTGTTGCCACAACCAAGTATCCGCCGAGTCTTCTCTATATCCTGATGACGCTAGGCCCCGCCGCGATCGCCTGTGCATTCGCTGAACGCCTGCGCGCCCCGGTCAGGGACGTATTGGTGACCTTCGGACGTGCGCCCCTGGCATTCTACGTCGCCCATCTCTATCTAATCCACGCCCTTGCCATGCTGTTGGGCGTCGCGCAGGGATTTGCGGCCCAGCAGTTCCTTACCCACTATCGGTATTTTCCAAGAGGGTTTGGCGTCAATCTGGCCGGGGTCTATCTGACCTGGATCGCGGTTGTCATCGCTCTCTATCCGCTTTGTCGCTGGGTGACAGCCGTGAAGGCGCGGCGTCAGGACTCGTGGCTGAGTTACGTTTGACAATCGCATTAGCGCTCACAAGCGAGACCGACCTTGCGCACGGGTGAAATCCGCCCCGGCGTTCAGGGCTCGCGGACGCCTCCACTAGCGTGCACGTGTGTCGCACGCAACCGTCACTCTTGGCGAGCAACCGGCCGCCGCGAGCGCACGTTTCTGCCGACAAGGCCGGCGGAATCCGCCAAGGCGCCCTGCCTTGGCCCTCGAGTCGTCCGCGCGTCGCTACGCGGAGGTCTTCTTGCGGAGCTCCTCGCGAATCTGGCGCAGAAGCAGCGCGCTCGCGATGACTGCCGACATCGCAGCGAACTCGACCAGACGGCCGGGTCTGTATGCCTCATGAATAAAGCTGTAGCTGAGCCCGTTCGCCAGGGACTCGAGCACCGCCAGAGCGATCAAGGCAAGAGCGCCGAAGGTGAACACACGGTACAGGACTGACATTAGGCTGTTGTAACTCATGGCCTCGACTCTCCCTCACCCGCGTGGGTACTTAGTCGTCCCGCGTGGGACGAAAACGCGTACCGCTACGATGGTCTGATCCGCCTGTTTGAACCACAGCACCGCCTGGCGTGGACCGTCGCCCGGTGTAACAGCGACGAGTTCCCCGCGGTCTGCCGGAATCGCAGGTGCGGTTTGCGTGGCGGTGTTCAGTTTCTCGCAGCCTGCGCTGGCCAAGCCGATCAACATGAGCACCGCGTACCGCATGATCCTTATGGTGGATTTCTTATGCATGACCCCCCCCTCTTGGTTGTTAGATCAAGCTGATATTCGCCGTTGATGGCCCAGCCAGCAAGCGGGGGGCTCTCTGAGCCTAAGCTGTAGCTTAGCTATAAGGCTCTATGCCGCGAACCGGGTGTGCCGTTGGCGGCTTGCCCAAGTAGCCGTGGACGAGCACAAGTCGCCCCGCGGAAGGCGGGCAAAGAGATTCTCTCTTCAAATCGCACTCGGACTTCCGTGAAAATCACAACCGTGATCAGCAGGAAAGCCACTTGGAGTTTAGGAGCTTCGTTGCTGCTGCTCCTGTCCGGATGTGGAAGCCTTCTTGAGGACAATGGGACGCACCTGGCTTACATGCTCGAGAAGGGAGTCGCGACGCTGCGCGCGTCAAGTGACCGTGAGCTAGTTATTCGATACGAGACACTCGACGGGGGACGCGATCCCTACTACATCGAGATCACACCGACCTTCAGCCCGGGACAAACGTCGAACGTTCGGGGCAGCTACCTCGTCGTGTCAGGCAAGAGCCGCGGGGGAACGAGCTACCACAACCGATTCGTTCTTGTGCCGCAGCGGCTGTACATCGAGAAAAGCCAAGGCGGCTCGACTGCGCTCGTGCTTCAACGGGACGCTGATGACACGGTCAGGCTAATCGAGTTGCGATAACCGGCGACCCTGGCAGTTGTTATGGCAGATCGTTCAGGTTGGCGGTGGGGGTGGGATTCGAACCCACGGAAGGCGTGAGCCTTCGGTAGTTTTCAAGACTACTGCCTTAAACCACTCGGCCACCCCACCAAGACTCATAAGGACCGCAAAGAAGTAGACTCTCAAGGGCCGCAGGGTACACGTAGGTACACCGGGTGTGCACGAGGCGCGCTTCAGCTGCCCTTTGCAGGGTCGCCGGGCAGCTTGCCGGGCGCGGCGGGCAGGACGCTAGGCGCGCTCGGCAGCGGTGAGGCCGTGGTCGCAGTCAGTGATAACTCTCGCTCTACTCCGTGCGCGTCATTCACGTTGATACAGACAGAGCACCCCAGCAACACCAGCGCACCGCGGCCCAGGACAGGCGATCATGGTCCGATCAAAATCGCTGCCGAGCGCGCTACTGCGGGCCGGCGTCATTGGCTTGATCCTTCGCCTTTGCGTTCAAGGACACGGATGTAGGCCCTGACAGTTGAGAACCGCCAACGCCTCTGGTTCTACACCCTGCGCTCGCACGGCAACTCACCGCTGTCGGCCAGCGCGCGCAACGCGCGCTCCATCAGCGGGACGCCGTGGACATATGACGTGGCCGCCGCACTTCGCGCATCGGCAACAAGGGATAAAGCATTTGACTGCCCATGCATCTCACTCCCTCGGCCAGAAGCGAGTGGTGCCTGGGGCTTCGCTGAAATACCGGAGCAGAGCCGCCTGCGTACCTCGAGCCATTGCTCAAAGTGGCCTACGCAGATCTCCGTGTGAGATGCGAGCTGCGGCAACCCGCCGCAGCGCGGCCACGTTGACAAAGTCAACACCGGCCGGGTAGGCAACCGCGCCGGCAACAGTCGCACCAATGAAAAAGGGCGCGAGCTCAACAACTTGCGCCTTTGGCCGCCTCAGGTCAGCGACCCGCGCCAGCGCCCCAGCTCAGGCAAGCGGCTGACGCCGCCGCACCGCGGGCACGGTAGCGGCGTGCTGCTGTCACACGTGTCAACGCTGTGCAGAACGCGCCGACCGCAGAACCAACATTGGCCGAACATGACAACGATCCGAGCCGATCACCCGCCGCTCATCCGTGGTCCTGTCTAATCAGACGTTTGGCCTATAGTGGGGTGTGGAAATCCGCGATAGCCTCTCCGAACAGAGGAGCAGTTGCAGGGTCTTCTCCGAGGGAGACTAGATGAAGGCGACACCAGTGTTCGGGACCGACGGGACGAAAGCGCATCGGCGCGCGCATGGATTAAGAGTTGCATTCGCGTCTATGTGCCCCAATTGCGCACAGATGCGCTCTCAGCCTGGATATGACTGCAATTCTTTGCTGAGGCTGCTCAGCAGAGGATATCCAGTGGAAGCATACTGCGCCGAGTGCGACGAGTTTTGGTCGATCAGCGCCAGCGAGCGCGGGGCGCTCGTCGCGGCGGCGATCGCAGGAGGCGCTAGCCTTGTATGCTGACGCCGGCGGTCTGCTTTCAACAGCCGCTCAGCGCCGCTTTACGAAAGCTTCGAGTTGAGTGTTCAGTGTGCCGTGATCGCCGCGCCCCGAGCCAGGTGCGCATAGCGATGGGTCATTGCTGGGCTCTTGTGTCCCAGCTGCGCGCCGATCTCCAGCAGGTCGCGCGGCGCCACGACGTTTGACGAATGCATTGGCGCTCAGAAGCGAGACCGATCTGGGCGCCCCTTTGAAATCCGCCCCCGGCTGCGAGAGTCTCAAGAGCAAACAGGTGCGCACGCACGCGCGGTCTAAATGTTCTCGGACTCCGACAGCCCGCCGACACGCGCCAGTTCCCGCACATGATCATGACGGCTGCCCAGGGTAAGGTCGATCGCGGTCAGGCGCCTGAAGAACTGGCCGGCTGCGTAATCGAGTGTCATGCCGAGCGCCCCGTGCAGCTGAATCGCCTCCTGGCCGACGTGGCGCGCGGCGCGCCCAATGAGCGCCTTGGCTGCGCATACGGCGCGCCGCCGCTCCGCAGGGTCACCCTTCAAACTCAGTGCGGCATATAGCGCCATGCTGCGCGCCTGCTCGAGCACGATGTACATCTCCACCGCACGGTGCTGCAGCGCCTGAAAGCTGCCGATCGACACGCCGAACTGCTGGCGTGTCTTGAGATACTCAAGGGTCATCTCCTGCAGGACCGACATGGCTCCCACCGCTTCCGCGCAGAGCGCCGCGGTCGCCTCGTCCACGACCTGGGCCAGCAGTGGCCCTCCCTCGCCGGCTACGCCGAGCACGCTGGCATCATCGGCGCGCACCCCACGCAGCGATACGTCCGCCGCACGCAGACCATCCTGTGTCACGTACTCGCGCCGCGTCAGCCCCGGCGCCTGCGCATCGAGTATGAAGAGTGCGATCCCCTGGCTATCGTGGCGCTCTCCGCTCACGCGCACCGGAACGATCACGCGCTCGGCACTTCCACCGTGCAGGACTAGGCTCTTCCTGCCGTCGATCACCCAGCCGCCCTCGATCCGGCGCGCGTGGGTCGTGACGTCGCACGCCTCGCCGGTCGAATCCGGCTCGCTGGTTGCGACCGCGAGCATGAGTACCCCGGAGGTGATGCGGGCAATCAGCGCACGTTGCGCGTTGTTGCCCGCGCGCGCCAGCAGCCCCCCGCCCATCACCACTGTTGCAAGGTACGGCTCGAGGATCAGCGCGCGCCCGAAGGCCTCCATCACCAGCATGATCTCGATCGGGCCGCCGCCCAAGCCGCCTAGGGATTCCGCGAACGGCACGCCCAGCAGACCCTGCTCGGCGAACGCCGCCCACATCTCGCGGCTGAACCCTTCGGGAGAAGCCCCATATGCCTTACGGGCCTCGAAACTGTAGCGATCTGCCAGCAGGCGGCGCGTCGCCTCCTGGATCTGTCGCTGCTCGTCGGACAGCCTGAAGTCCATTTCCCGCCTTCAGAGTCCCAGGATCGCCTTGGCGATGATGTTGCGCTGGATCTCGTTCGAGCCGCCGTAAATCGAGAGCTTGCGCCAATTGAAGTACCGCGGCGCGGCGCGTGCCACTCCGGGTGCCACGCCTTTCGCTGGCTCCGCCGCGGCGCGCATGGCGTCGGGCCCGCAGGCCTCGAGCAGCAGCTCGCTGAGTGCCTGCTGGATCTCGCTGCCGCGGATTTTCAGCAGCGAGGTCAGCGGATCCGGCCGGCCGCCGGTACGCTGCGCTGCGGCCACCACCCGCAGTTCGGTGATCTCGAGCGCCTTGAGCTCCAACTCGATGACCGCCAGGCGCTCACGGAAGCCGACCTCATCGAGCAGCGTGCCCGCCCCGTGGCGCGCCGCGCCGGCCTGCCGCCGGATCTGGCGCACTAGCTGCTTGGAGGACCCGACCCGCGCGATCGTGCTGCGCTCGCGCGACAGGAGGAACTTCGCGTACTCCCAGCCGCGCCCTTCCACGCCGACCAGGTTCTCCGGCGGCACCTCGACGTTATCCAGCAACACCTCGTTGATCTCATGGGCGCCATCGAAGGTGAGGATCGGGCGCAGCGTAATGCCCTTGGACTTCATGTCGATGAGCAGGAAGGAGATGCCCTCCTGCTTCTTGGCACCCGCATGCGTGCGCACCAGACAAAAGATCCAGTCCGCGTATTGCGCGTAAGTGGTCCAGATCTTGTGACCGGAGACCCGATAGTGATCACCGGCACGCGTGGCCGAGGTGCGGAGCGAAGCGAGATCGGAGCCGGCCCCGGGCTCGGAGAACCCCTGGCACCACCAGTCGTCGAGGTTGGCGGCGCGCGGCAGGAAGCGGCGCTTCTGTGCATCGCTACCGAAGGCGGCGATGACCGGGCCCACCATGTCGACGTTGAAGGGCAGCGGCGCCGGCGCCGGCCATTGCTGCAGCTCGTCCTGAAAGATGTGGTGCTCGATTGCACTCCAGCGCGTGCCGCCCCACTCAGGCGGCCAGTGCGGCACGGCCCAGCCGCGCGCATTCAGCGCGCGCTGAAAGGCGACGATTTCGTCCTTGCCGGGGGCCGCGCCCTGCTCGAGCTGCGCGCGCACCGTCGCGGGCAACGCACCGCGCAGAAACTCGCGCACCGCATCGCGAAATGCCCGCTCGGCAGGTGTGAATTCAAGGTCCACGCGCGCTCTATTACAGCACTTCGAACAGGCCCGCTGCGCCCATGCCGCCGCCGATGCACATGGTGACGACCACGTACTTCGCACCGCGGCGCTTGCCCTCGATGAGGGCGTGCGCCGTCATGCGTGCGCCGGACATGCCGTAGGGATGGCCGAGCGCGATGGCGCCGCCGTCGACGTTCAGCAGCTCATCGGGCAGCCCCAGACGGTCGCGGCAGTAGAGCACCTGCACGGCGAACGCCTCGTTCAGCTCCCACAGCCCGATCTGGTCCTGCCTGATGCCGGTACGCTCGAGTAGGCGTGGCACCGCGAACACCGGCCCGATGCCCATCTCCTCGGGCTCGCAGCCGGCGACTGCGAGGCCGCGAAACGCCCCGAGCGGGGCGAGGCCGCGGCGCTCGGCGAGGCGCGCGTCCATCAGCACGCACGCGCAGGCCCCGTCTGAGAACTGGCTGGCATTGCCGGCCGCGATCGAGCCGCCGGGCACTGCCGGCTTGATCTTCGCTACCCCTTCGAGCGTAGTGTCGGGACGGATGCCCTCGTCGCGCTCGACCGTCACCTCGCGGCTGTAGAGCCGGCCGCTGTCCTTGTCGGCAATCCCGGCCGTGACGGTGATCGGCACCAGCTCCTCTGCGAAGCGGCCGGCCGCCTGCGCGGCGGCTGCGCGCTGCTGGCTGCGCACGCCGTACTCATCCTGGCGCTCGCGCGGGATCTGGTAGCGCTTGGCGACGACTTCCGCAGTGGCGAGCATCGGCAGATAGATGTCGGGCTTGTGCTCGAGCAGCCACGCCTCGCGCAGCATGTGCTGATTGAGCTCGTTCTGTACGCAGGAGATCGACTCCACCCCACCGGCGATCGCCACCGGCACGCGATCGACGCTGATGCGCTGCGCGGCAATCGCAATCGCCTGCAGTCCCGAGGAGCAGAAGCGGTTGACGGTCATGCCGGCGGTGCTCACCGGCAGCCGGGCACGCAGCGCCACCTGACGCGCGATGTTGAGCCCGGTGGCACCCTCCGGGTAGGCGCAGCCGAGTATCACGTCCTCCACCTCGCCCGCCTCGAGGCGCGCGCGCGTCAGCGCCTCGCGCACCACGTGACCGCCGAGCGTCGCCCCGTGCGTCATGTTGAAAGCGCCGCGCCAGGACTTGCACAGCGCGGTGCGGGCGATCGCGACGATCACGGCATCGCTCATGACGGCCTTCCGGTGACTGAGTCATTGAAAGTCTTGCCGAGGGCGCCGAGGCGCGCCAGCAGCGGTGCCGGCTCCCAGCTGCCCGGGTCAGCGTGCGGGTTGGCGGCAAAGCGCCGCAATGCGTACAGCACCGCGTGCAGCCCGAGGGTGTCGGCGTAGAACATCGGGCCGCCGCGGAACAGGGGAAAGCCGTAACCGGTGAGATACACCATGTCGATGTCGGAGGCACGCTGCGCAATGCCCTCCTCGAGGATGCGCGCCCCCTCGTTGACCAGCGCGAATACGCAGCGCTGCACGATCTCCTCGTCATCGATTGCGCGGCGTGTCACCCCGAGCGCCTGGGACTGCGCGCGGATCAGCTCCTCGACCTCAGGGTCGGGCACGGCATCACGGGTGCCGGGCGGATAGCGGTAGTAACCGGCGCCACTCTTTTGCCCGAAGCGCTTGCGCTCCGCGAGCGCGTCGGCGATGCAGGAGCGCGGCATGGACGGATGCTCGGCGTAATGGCGCCGGCGGATGGAGGCGCCGATGTCGAGGCCCGCCAGATCACTCATGCGGCACGGTCCCATGGCCATGCCAAACTGCTCGAGCGCGGCGTCCACCTGCTGCGGCAGACAGCCCTCGAGCAGCAGCAGCTCGCACTGCCGCATGTAGGGTCCGATCATGCGATTGCCGATGAAGCCGTCGCACACCCCGGACACCACCCCGACCTTCTTCAGCTTCTTGGCCAGGCGCATGGCGCTCGCCAGCACCTCCTTCGAGGTCGCCCGGGCGCGCACGATCTCGAGCATCCGCATGATGTTGGCGGGACTGAAGAAGTGCGTGCCCAGGACCGAGGCCGGGCGGCTGGTGAACGCGGCGATGCGGTCGACATCCAGGGTCGAGGTATTGGTCGCGAAGATGGCTTCCGGCTTGGCCCAGCGGTCGAGCTCGCGGAATACCCTGCCCTTCACGTCGATGTCCTCGAACACCGCTTCGATGACGATGTCGGCGGCGGCGACGTCCTGGTAGACAAGGCTTCCCTTGATGAGGGCAAGGCGCTGCTGCAGCTGCTCGGCGCTGAGCTTGCCCCTCTTCGCCGAGCTCTCGTAGTTCTTGCGCAGCACCGCGAGCCCGCGCTCGAGGGCCTCGGGCGTGGCATCGAGCAGCGTGACCGCGATGCCGGCGTTGGCGAGACTCATGGCGATGCCGCCGCCCATGGTGCCGGCACCGACCACGGCTGCCGCGCGGATCTCGCGCACCGGCGTGTCGTCGGGCACATCGGCGATGCGCGCCGCCGCGCGCTCGGCGAAGAATGCATGGCGCAGGGCGGCGGACTCTGGAGTCAGCATGAGCGCGGTGAACAGCTCACGCTCCTTCTTCAGTCCCGCCTCGAAATCCCCGAGCGAGGCGGCGAGTGCCTCGAGGCAGGCGAGCGGTGCCGGAAAATTGCGCGACACGGCGCGCACGCTGTTGCGGCAGAACTGCAGGAACGCATCCGCCTGTCGGTAGCGCACCGCAGTGTCGCGCAACAGCGGCAACGGGCGCCGCGCGGCGATCTCCTGCGCGAACGCCAGCGCCCCCGTCAAAAGCTCACCCTCGATCATGCGATCAAAGAGCGCCGTACCGGCAAATTGCCCCGCGGTGACCGTGCTGCCGGAGACGATCATGTTGGTGGCCGCCTCCAGGCCGATGGCGCGCGGCAGGCGCTGCGTGCCGCCAGCACCCGGCAGCAGTCCGAGCTTCACCTCCGGAAAGGCGATCTGTGCCCCCGCCGATGCGACCCGATAGGGGCAACCGAGGGCGAGCTCGAGTCCGCCGCCCATGGCGGTGCCGCCGATCGCGGCAACCACGGGCAACGTGCACAGCTCCACCTCGCGGATGAGCCGCGGCAGCATCGGGGCCGCCTGCATCAGCGGCGTACCGAATTCGCGGATGTCAGCACCGCCGGAAAACATGCCGCCAGAACCGGTGATCACCACGGCCTGGACGCCCTGATCCGCTTGGGCCTCCTCGAGCGCCTGCGAAATCTTCTGGCGCAGCGTATGGGCGAGGCCGTTGACGGGGGGATTGTCGAGGGTGATGACGGCGATGCGGCCGTGCAGCTGGTATCCGGCGCGCCTCATGCCAGGCTCCCGTTCAATGGGCTTTCCCTCCGCCTCACCCCTGGCAGGGGGCTGGCTAAGGCAACTATGGTACTGAAGCGCCCCCCGCCCTGCCGCCCCCGGGGTGCGCAGCGCCGGGTCCAAAAGGGCGCCCCTGGCCGACCGTTCCGCCCGCGGGCAGGGGGCCGAGGCGGCCCCGGGGGACGAACCCGTTGGCCGGAAGGATGGATCCGCCGCCCTCCCCCTGCTGTCCGGGCCCCGTTTGGCGTCTTATATACACACAAGGTGCTGTGAGGAGGGCGCATGAAAACGACAACCTGGGCCATGTTCGGATCGCTGCTCGTCAATGTGATGCTGGGACTGCTGATCGCCGCGGTATTCAGCGTCGCCCCCGTGGCACAGGCCACCGAAGCGGGCGGGGCACATTGCCCGCACGCCAAGCAGGTGCCGGTACGCGCCCCGGTGCGGGTGCATCGGGGTTACCTGGTCGAGGCGCGCATGGGTTGGGGTCCGGCGGGCTAGCGCGTCGCCGGCACGGGCGCCGGCACAGCACGCGCTGAGCGCAGCATGGAAAGCGCTGCGTACGTCACCACGACAATCACCAGCCACCGCATGTACGTGAGCGACAGCTCCTTTACGATGTAGAAAGCGACCAGCACCCCGACGATGCCCCCGAGCGCCAGGCCGAGGGCCGGACCTTGCGCAAAGCGCCCCGATCGGAAGAAACCCAGACTCGCCACCGGCTGCACGAGGCCATCGCTCCCCATCATGATGGGGAACGCCGCGAGCGGGTGCATCCCCAGCAGCGACAGCAGAATCACGCTCGGCGCGTAGTTGCCGATGCCGATGCACATGAGGGCGCCGAGCACGAAGTTGGCGCTCACCGCGAGCGCGAAGCGCCACCCGGCCAGTCCGAGTGCCGTGCCTCCCTGAGGGAAGACCCCGAGGTTCCTCATGACGAAGAACAGGGCCGCGATCAGCAGCGCCACTCCCATTAAGATCTGAATCCTGCGCCGTGGCAGGCGGCTGACCACCCCGGCCCCGAGCCAGGCACCCGCCGCGGCGCTCGCCACCATGCAGGCGAGCAGCAGCGGTTGCACGGTCACTGCGGTCACGTACAGCACGGTCTCGAGGAATGCGGCAGTGTTGTGCCCCACGTTCAGCGTGCCGGGAATGAACTCATCGGCCGGCGCCCCGCGCAACTTGAACAGTGCCGTCGTCGGGGCGAAGGAGCCGATGCCGAGCGCGTCGAGAAAGTCGGTGGCCATGCCGATGAGCACATCGATAGGCCCGGGCCGCCCCTGCAGGCGGTGACGCCGCACGGCCCATACCCAGCCGATCACGAACGCGATGTCGATCAGCACCAGCGCGGCCAGCAGTCCCGCCTTGGTGGCGTTCATGCCGGAGCTAGGCGCGGAAATGGGCCCGGGCGCGCACTTGCGCGCCCATGCGCTGCATGCCCTCCAGCAGGCGCAGGTACTGGATGCTGGTGCGCGCGGCGACCCCGCTCAGGCCATGCAGGGCCATGGGCTGTACCGGGCTCATCGGGAATCCCAGCTCGGCGACCGGCACTCCGAGCGCGCGCCGCGCCAGCAATCGACCCATGACGGTGGCTATGGCAACGCCGCGGCCGTTGTAGCCGAGGCCCGCATACAGGCCTGGCGCGAGCTCGTGCATGTGCGGCAGGCTGTCGCGCGTCATCGCCACCAGCCCGCCCCAGTGATACTCGAAGGCGAGATCCTTGAGCTGCGGATAGATCTCGTACACCGCGCGATAGTGATGTTGCACGTGGCGCAGGGCCGGGGCCGGGGCAAAGGTGCCTCGGGTCCCGAGCACCAGCCGCCCGGCGGCGTCCAGCCGGAAATAGCGCAGCAGGTGGTTGGTATCGGAGGCCGCCTGCCCGTCGGGCAGGATGGTGCTGCGCAAGCCCGCCGGAAGCGGTGCGGTCGCGACCTGAAACGACGGCACCGCCACCACCGTGCGTCGCAGCTCGTCGCTGAGCGTGTCGGTATAGGCGTTGGTGGCGAGGATCACGAGCGGCGCGCTGACGCTGCCGCGCGGGGTCTCGATGCTCCAGGCGCGCCCCATGCGCGCGAGTCGCGCCGCCGGGCTGTTGGTGAAGATGTGTCCGCCGCTGCGCAACACCGCGTGCGCCAGCCCGCGCACGTAGGCGAGCGGCTGCACGGTGCCGCCGCGGCGGTCGAGCAGTCCGCCGCAGTAGCGCGCCGAGCCGGTGAGCTGCAGCACCTCGCGGCGCGCCAACAGCTCCACCGCCGCACCGCGCCGCCACCACTGCTCGGCACGCCGCGCGAGCTGCTCCAGGGCGCTCTCGGAGGTCGCCGGCTGGATCCACCCCGCACGCCGCGTATCACAGTCGATCCCGTGCCGTGCGATGAGATCGAAAACCAGGTCCGGTCCGGCTGCGGCGGTGGCGACCAGGCGCCCGCCGGCGTACGGGCCAAGGAGCGCTTCCAGCGTGTCAGGATCGTGTTTGACCCCGGGAATCACCTGGCCGCCGTTGACGCCGGAGGCACGCGTGCCGATCTCGACCGCCTCCAGTACCACCACATCTTTGCCGGCCTCCGCCAGGTGCAGTGCCGCCGACAGCCCGGTGTAGCCGGCGCCGACGACGATCGCCTGCGCGTGCCGCGTGTCGGTGAGTGGCGGGCACTCCGGCCCGGGGGGCGCGGTCACGGCCCACAGCGATTGCAACGACAGCGGCGAGTCCATGCGTTCTATCGAGAATCGATTGTTTGCCTTCGATACGGGCGCGCAACTCGAGCCGATCGACTCTACGGCAGCCGGTGCGCCACGGTCAAACCATCAGCCGAAGCACGGGTTCCATCACCGCCTGCGCCTACCTTTCCCGGCCCGAAACGTTGTGCGAGACTGCCGTGAGGCCGTCGTCGCGAGCGGTGCCTTGCGCATCCCTCGCGATGTCAAGTAAATCAAGCGAACGCGGCCGGCGCTAGGTGAGCGATGCGAGCTTCTGCCACGATTCCCGCGCTGCTGCTGAGCCTGACCGTGGGCGCGCCAGCGCGCGCCGAGCCGCCGCCGCCGCTGCAGGCCGAGCAGCTCACGGTGGCAAAGCTGCCGGCACGCAGCCCGCACTGGGTGTATGTGTACGATGCGGCGTTCGAGAACGAGATAGATTCGCGTGTGCAGCTGTTCGACGGCGACAGCTACCGGCGCCTCGGACAGATCGACGCAGGCTTCACCCCCGGAGTCAACCTGTCGCCCGACGGCTCGACGACGGTGGTGGCGACCACCTACTTTGCACGCGGCAGCCGCGGTGCGCGCACCGATGTGGTGGAGTTCACCGACAACTCGACGCTCGCCGTCACGCGCGAGATCGTGTTGCCCACCAAGCGCGCCGAGACCGTCCCGAGCTTCTTCAACGTCGCCTACAGTGCCGACGCGCACTTCGTCTACGCCGCCTACATCACGCCCGCCGCCTCCTTCGGGGTGCTCGACCCCGAGCACGGCACGGTGCTCGGAGAGATCGACACGGCCGGCTGCCAACTCGTCATCCCATCCGGCCCCAACCGCGTGTCCTCACTATGCGAGAGCGGCCGCCTGCTCACGGTCACGCTCGATGCACAGGGTCACGAAGCGGCGCGCGCCATGTCGGAAGCGTTCTTCGACACCGACCGCGATCCGCTCTTCGCGCAGGGCATCCCGAGCAGCCGCGGCTACACCTTCCTGTCGTTCCTCGGCGAAGTACACGAAGTCGACCTGAGCGGCGCACAGCCCGCATTCGCCCCGCCCTGGTCGCTGGTGAGCGCGGAGGAGAAGGGAGTGTGGCGGCCGGGGGCGATGCAGGTGGGCGCGATTCAGCGCAGCCTGGGTCGGCTGTACGTGCCGATGCACAAGGGGGGAGAAGGCACGCACAAGGACGGCGGCACCGAAATCTGGGTGTTCGACCTTGCCACTCACCGGCGCCTGGCACGCTGGTCGATGGCGCCGCTGCATCTGGCGCGGGTGCTCGCGGTGCAGGTGTCGCAGGACGCGGCCCCGATCCTGTTCGCCGCCACGACCGCCGCTGATGTGGCGGTGTTCGATGCCCTCAGCGGTCGCCTGCGCCACATCGAGAAGCATCTCGGGCAGACTCCCTGGATGCTGCTGAACTAAAGAGCCATGAGAAACGATACCGGCACGCGCTCCGTGGATCGTCTGTTCGAGGAGTCCTCGCGCTCGCTGGCGCGCCGTACCTCGCGCCGCAGCCTGCTCGCCTCGCTCGGCCAGCTGCTGACCGGCGCGGCGCTCCTGCCTCTGCTGCCGCTCGAGCGCGGCAACCGTGCGCACGCAGCCGCCGCCAAGCCCGCCGCGGACAACCCGCAGAGCTGCGACTACTGGCGTTACTGCGCGATCGACGGCTTCCTGTGCGCGTGCTGCGGCGGCACCACGACCTCCTGTCCGCCGGGCACCGCGCCCTCGCCGATCACCTGGATCGGCACCTGCCACAACCCCGGCGATGGCCGCCACTACATGGTTTCCTACAACGATTGCTGCGGCAAGACCAGCTGCGGCCACTGCGCCTGCAACCGCAACGAGCGCGAGAAGCCGACCTATCGCCCCTCGCGCAACAACGATCTCAACTGGTGCATGGCGAACGCCGACTCGAACTACCACTGCTCGGTATCGGTCATCCTCGGGGTCGTCCCGCCTGGGACCTGACAGCGTGCGACGCGCGGCGCGATTCACCGCTGCAGCGGCCGCCGCCGGCGCCGCGCTGGCAGCCGCGGCCACTGAACCGGCCATCGACTACACGCTCTATTGCCAGGGCTGTCACGGGGCGCAGGCGCAGGGCGTGCCCGGCAAGGTTCCACCGCTGGCCGGCACGCTGGCACTGTTCATGCGTACGCCCGAGGGACGCAGCTACCTGCTGCACGTGCCTGGCGCCGCCAACTCGGCCCTGACCGATCAGCAACTCGCTGCCGTGCTCAACTGGCTCGCCGAGCGCTACCCTCCCACAGGCGCCGCCGCCGCCACACCCATCACGGCTGCCGAGGTCGCGAGCGCACGCCGCACACCGCTCGCGGATGTCCAGGCGACGCGGCGCGCGGTGGTGCGCGCCCTCGCCGCCACCGGCGCAGCGCCCCCCGCCGACTACTGACGATAGACCAGGGTGACGCCGAAGGTTCGGGGCCGGAAGGTGTAGAAGCGCTGCAGGCGGCTCACCCCGTCCACCAGTGGATTGATGGTGGTGTTGAAGTCGGTGATGGTGTGGTTGTTGGTCAGATTGTCGACGAAGGCCGAGATCTCCAAAGCGTTGAAGGCCATGCCGGCACGCGCACCCACGAGAGTCGTGCTCGGGAGCACGAAATTCGCAGAATCGAACTGCGAGGTGTTGGCGTCCTGGCTGGCCGTCAGCCACTTGGCGCGCCCCTCGTAGGTCACATCGGCACGCACAAATGACTCGTGCTGCATGGCGCTGAAGCGGTACTCGACCCCGAGAGACCCCGTGACCGGCGCGGATGGCTGGCCACCGCCGGTCTCACTGGCGTTGCCCACGATCGCGTTGCCGTCGGTCACCAGCGGCAGCGGGTTGGCCGCGCACGGAGTCGGCGGCAACGGGCCTGAGGCCGGGCACGGCGGTGCGAACCGGAAGTCCTCGGTGTAGCGCGCATCGGTATAGCCAGCGGCGAGCTGGACGCTCAGCCCTCCGGTGATGGAGAAATCCGCCTGGAAGTCGATGCCCTTGACCTCGGCATTACCGGTGTTGGCGATGAACGAGATCTGGCACACCGGGGGCACGATCAGCTGCTGAATATTGTTCCATTGAATGTAGTAGATGCTGCTCGCGAGCCGTACGCGGTTGTTGAAGTTGTTCTTGGCGCCGACCTCGTAACTCTTGACCGAGTCCGAGCTGAACGTCGCCGGATCGGTCTGGATGCCGAAGTTCGCGAAGTCTGTGGGACATGCGGCGTTCGGAATCGGGTTGTTCGCACCGCCCGGACGGAAGCCCTTCGCATACGTAGCATAGAACAGATTGTTCGTATCCATCTGGAACTGCAGGCTCACCCGGGGCGTGAATGCGTTCTCGGTGTTGTTGCCCGAGCCGGTGCGCGGCGGAGCGTACAGCTGCGGGCCACCGGTGAGGGTGTCAAAGCTGTACTTCATGTGCGAATAGCGCGCACCGACCGTCAGCCTCCATTGGTCGGTGAACCCGTACGTCACCTCGCCGAACACCGCGATCTGTTGGTCCTTGGAGTTGGTCTGCAGGAAGTACGAGTCCAGCGGAAAGCGCGGGTCGTAGAGGGCAGGTCCGGTGCAGTTGCCGCTGGCGTCCAGATAGCAGAAGACGTCGGTATAGGGCGAGCCCAGTACCGCCATGGTGAGGTCGTTCAGCATCGGATCGTGGATCTGCTCGAGGTAGGTCTGACGGTTCTCGTTGGCGAACACGCCCGCGGTCCACAACAGTCGCGCGGCAGGGTCGCTGTTCTGCAGGCGGATCTCCTGGGTGATGTTCTGCTGGCCG
Organism: uncultured Steroidobacteraceae bacterium; assembly: GCA_964489185.1. Classification (GTDB taxonomy): domain Bacteria; phylum Pseudomonadota; class Gammaproteobacteria; order Steroidobacterales; family Steroidobacteraceae; genus 13-2-20CM-66-19. The sequence continues at coordinate 18,931 of CAZAXR010000044.1, forward strand.
TTGTCGATGGTCGAGGGCGCACGGTAGTGCACGCCGTCCGGCACGTGCAGTCCCTGTCCGTCCAGAAGCGGGAACGGTGCTATCCAGGGCCAGTCGAGGGGGAATATCGGCGCGTTGTTCTGAGTCTGATAGTAGCCGAGGTTGTAGAGCGTGCCCTCGTAGCCGGTCTGGTTCTCGCGGTGGTAGTAGGAGGTGTTGGAGATCAGCCGTACCGAGCCGAGGTCGCCCTCGATCTTCAGCGCCGGCAGATAAAACTGGTCGGGCGAGTTGCGCTGATTCGGGTCGCCGCTGACGAAGTGGCCGTGGTCCGGGTCAGAGTACAGCGGCCAGAAGTTGGAGATGTTGTGACGCTGGCGACTCTGGTAGTAGATGCTCGGCGTGATCTGCCACTTCTCGTTGGGCGCCCACAGCGCGGCGAGCCGCACGAGCTCGGTCTCTTCGTGGTTGGCATTGTGCTCGTAGATCTGCAGCGTGTACGGATCCAGGGAGTCGATCCAGCCGCCGTCGCGGCGGTACCATACGGTGAGCCGCGCGCCGAGTTTGCCGTCCACGAGCGGTCCGCCGACCGCGACGCCGGCCTCATAGCTCGGATCGCCGCCTTGCGTCGTGGCAAGCTCGGCGCGGGCGTAGACGCTCGTCCTGGTGAGACTCGGCTGCGTGGTGATGTAGCGCACCGTGCCGCCTTCGGACCCCGAGCCGAACAGCGTGCCCTGCGGCCCGCGCAGCACTTCGATGCGATCGAGGTCGAAGGATTTCGGCAGTGCCTCATCGGGGTTGAAGGCGAGCGCACGCATTTGAATCGGGGTGTCGTCGATGTAGATGCCGGTGGTACCGGCACCGCCGGTGCCCGAGATGCCGCGGATGGAAATGTTGTTGGTGCCAGAGTTGTCGAAATTCACCCCGGGGGTGAAGCGGGCAACTTCCGAGAAGTCCTTGATGCCGCGGTCATCGAGTGCTTCCTGGGTGAGCGCGGTCACGCTGATCGGCACCTTCGAGAGACTCTCCTCGCGTCGTGTCGCCGTGACGACCACTTCCTGCAGCCCTGTCGCCGCCGCGCTCGTCTCGCTCGCGGGCGCCTGCTCCTGCGCCGGCGCGCGGCCCGCACCGGCCCCACATGCGAGGACCGCCACTGCCGCGATCCATCCCCTGCCACCGGTGC
>CAZAXR010000045.1:0-90662 GCA_964489185.1 uncultured Steroidobacteraceae bacterium
TGCGCCAGCAAAAGGCGCTGATGCCGGACAAGCCGTTCTTCATGTACTTCGCGCCCGGCGCTTGCCACGCTCCGCACCACGTGCCCAAGGAATGGGCCGACAAGTACAAGGGCAAGTTCGATCAGGGCTGGGACAAGCTGCGTGAGGAGATCCTCGCGCGGCAGAAGGAGCTGGGAGTCGTCCCGCGCGACGCCGAGCTGACCAAGCGGCCTGAGGAGATCCCAGCCTGGGACCAGATGCCGAAGGAGCTGAGACCGATCCTCGCCCGTCAGATGGAGATCTATGCAGGCTTTCTCGAGCACACCGACCACCACGTGGGACGCTTGGTCGATGCGCTGAAGAACCTGGAGGTGCTCGATGACACGCTGGTGATCTACATCATCGGTGACAACGGCGCCTCGGCCGAAGGAACGCTGAACGGTAGTTTCAACGAAATGGCGATGTTGAACGGCATGGCTGCAGTCGAGACCGTTGAGTTCATGAAGAGCAAGATCGCCGACTTCGGTGGCCCGAACGCCTACAACCACTATGCGGTCGGCTGGGCGCATGCGATGGACACCCCTTATCAGTGGACCAAGCAGGTCGCCTCACACTGGGGCGGCACACGCAACGGGACGATTGTGCACTGGCCGAAGCGGATCAAGGCCAGGGGCGAGATCCGTTCGCAGTTCCATCACGTCATCGACATCGCGCCCACGATCCTCGAAGCCGCGGGGCTGCCGGCCCCGGCCATAGTCAACAGTGTGCAGCAGGCGCCGCTGGAGGGTTTCAGCATGCTGTATACCTTCAACGACGCCAAGGCCGCTGAACGCCATGAAACCCAGTATTTCGAGATGTTCTGCAACCGCGGCATTTATCACAAGGGGTGGACTGCAGTGACTCGACACAGCACCCCCTGGGACACCTCGAAGCCGCTGCCGGCTTTTGACGATGATGTCTGGGAACTGTACGACACCAACAAGGACTGGACGCAGGCGCGCAACATCGCCAAGGACCATCCGGAGAAGCTGCGGGAACTGCAGAGACTGTGGCTGATCGAGGCCACCAAATACAGCGTTCTTCCGCTGGATGATCGAAGGGTCGAGCGCTTTAACCCGGACCTCGCCGGGCGGCCCCAGCTCGTGAAGGGCAAGACACAAATCCTCTTTGGCGGCATGGGTCGACTGAGCGAGAACTCCGTCGTCAACATCAAGAACAAGTCCCACTCGGTGACCGCCGAGCTTGTCGCCCCGAAATCCGGAGCGAATGGCGTCATCATCGCGCAGGGCGGGCAGTTCAACGGCTGGAGCCTCTACGCCAAGGACGGCAAGCTCAAATATTGTTACAACTTCCTCGGAATCAAGCTGTTTTACGCCGAGTCGAACAAGCCGATCCCTGCTGGTCAGCACCAGGTCCGGATGGAGTTCAAATACGATGGGGGTGGCCTGGCCAAGGGTGGCAATGCGTCGCTTTACTTGGATGGCACTAAGGTCGGTGAAGGCCGCGTGGACACAACAGTACCAATGGTGTTCTCGGCAGACGAGACGTGCGACGTCGGCAGGGGGACCGGCTCGGCCGTTTCACCCGACTATCACGCGAAAGACAATGAGTTCAACGGCGAGGTGAACTGGGTCCAGATCGATTTGGAGCAGGACAGCCACGATCACCTGATCTCCCCGGAAGAGCGTTTCAGGGTGGCAATGGCGCGCCAGTAGGCTGGATTTCGTACAAGTTCGGACAGCGCGCCTGCCGAGTTGCGATAAGCAGTTAGCGGCCGCACGGGAGCGTCGGCTTTCCGGCGGTCATTCTGAATCCCTGCATGCCCGCGTACCGCCCGATTTTCGGACCCTCTGCGTAGCAACTGACAGCGCGGCGATTCTCATGCGCTGCGCTTCTTCCCGATGCTGGGCCTACAGGTGCGCACCCTGAGCCGCTTGTGGTGTTCGGCACCTAGGCGGTCTGCTCGGCCGTCCTCCAGTCTGAGAACAACTCCAGGTCATGCTCAATGAGGCTCGCAGCGCGGGGAGCGGCGTGCCTAGATCTTGGCCTGCGCTACCTCGCTGATGCTCGCCACTGCGTGGGAGGCCAGCGTACCGATGTGATGGCGGCCCTTCAGGCCGTACCACGACAGGCCGGCCCCTAGGATCACGCCCGTGTACGCGAATGCACCCCACGTGTTGTACCAGGGCGTGCCGTAGACAGCTTCGCGCGGCCAGGCCAGGTTGAGTGCCATCCCAGCGCCCCACAGCACCGCGATGACATTGACCAACAGTCCCCACCTGCCCATGGTGAAGTAACCACCTGCCGCGAGATCCGCTGGGGGCCAGTGCCCGTGCAGACGCTTCATCAGCAGCGGGCCCGTTACCATCAAGTACGCGAGGTAGATCATGATGACCGCAATCGACGTTAGCACGGTGAAAATCTTCGGCTGCCCGATGTTGAGGACCAGGATCAGCTCGGCAATCACGCCGATCACGACAGCGGGAGCAATTGGCGTCTGAGTGTCGGGATTCACCCGGGCGAGTTTCTCCCCGAACGGAAGCGCATTGTCGCGCGCCATCGCGAAGCTCAAGCGGATGGCGGCGGTGTGCACGGCCAGCGAGCACACGGTCACCGCAATCACGATGCAGATCAGGAATAGCTTGCCCAACGGGCCCCACATCACTTGCTCGACGATGTATTGCAGGCCGCCGCTGCTGCTGGCGATCTGCGGGTCCCGCAGGTTGGGTGCCGACATGACCGCGAACACCAGGATTGCCCCGCCGATGACGAAAGAGGCAAGGATGGCCCGCAGAATCGCCCTGGGAGCGGTGCGGCGCGGTTCGACCGTCTCCTCGCCCAGCGAGCTCGCGGTGTCGAATCCGTACATCACGTATCCCGAGGCCAGCGACGCCACCAGAAATGCACCCAGAAAGCCGCCACTGGCCCCGGCGCCGTATCCGTTTGTCGAGAAAAATACCCCCGGCCCGCGCGTCGTGTGCAGCGCCAGAATGATTGCGATGAGGCAGGCGGCAATCAACTCAATAAAGACGCCCGCGCTGTTGATCATCGCCATCAACCGCACTCCGAGTGCATTCACGACGGTGGTGAAGAGGATCAGGGCCGTACCCAGGATCACTGCGTTGGTGGCGAAATCGTAGACGCCCTGGCCGTTGCCGACGATCTGAAAGCCGCTCCACAACCGTGGCAGGTTCAGTTGCAGCGCAAGCACGACCGCAGACAGCGTAACGATCGACGCGGTGAGCATCAGCCAACCCGCAGACCAGCCCACGATACGGCTGCCCAGCTGCTTGGACCAGTTATAGACCGATCCTGCGACGGGGTACTTGGCGGCCAGCTCCATGAAACACAGTGCGACCGCGAGCTGACCGATGAGTACCATCGGCCAGGACCACAGGTAGGCCGGCCCGGCGCTACCGAAACCGAAGTAGAACAGCTGGAAGGTGCCGGTGAGGATCGAGATATAGCTGACCCCGGCCGCAAAGCTGCCGAATCTCCCGATGCCGCGATCAAGCGACTCCTTGTATCCGAAGTGCTCCATGCCGCTGTCGGTCCGAGCGGCGTCGGCGTTCTTAACCATTCGCGTGCCCCTGTGAATCGGATTCCGCGGCCTCCACCGCGCTCAATCGCAGGCCGGTGGAGTTCGACGGCCTATTCTTGGCGCCTTCGCCGCTCAGACCCCTGAGGGTCTGGCGCCCCCGGCCGGAGTTGAACCGACGACCTACCGCTTAGGAGGCGGTCGCTCTATCCACTGAGCTACGGGGGCGAAACCAGTTCTTGCAGTGTAACGGCCGCCTACCGGGCTGGGCCATCCCCTGACCCTCGCTCAGGCGTACCATCAGCCCTTATGTCGCGCGTGTGCCCCGGCTAGAAGCAGGAGGCGTCCATGACCACGTCCATCGGTGTTGCAGCTCCACAGACTCTCCATCTGCAGATCCGCCACGTACCCATGATGCGACCACTCCAGTGGCTCGGAGGGGCCTGGGAGGACCTCAAGCAGATCGGGCCGGCCGGGCTTGCTCACGGTGCGCTGATTGCCGTCCTCGGCGCAGTACTCCTGATGCTGGGCAGCACGCATCTATATCTAATCGCCGCTGCCGTGACCGGATACCTTCTTGTCGGCCCTATCATGACCACCGGCCTGTGCGAGCTCGCCCGCCGCCGTGCCGCACGCGAGCCGTTCGGGTTCGACGAATCGCTGCAGGGACTCGCGCGCAACCCGGACGGATTACTGCATTTCGGGGCTGTGTTGGCGCTTGTCGCGGTGCTGTGGTTCCTCCTGTCCGCGGTTCTTCTGCAGTCGGTGCTGAGCGCCTCTGCTCCGAGCCTTGCGGTGGCACTATGGGGTGGCAGCACCAACATCGGTGTCGCGCAGGTCCTGGGCTACGTGGGCTCTGGTGCGGTGCTTGCCACGGTCGTGTTCGCAGTGTCGGTCGTGGCTGTGCCACTGATCATCGACCGGCATGCCAGCGCCTCGGAAGCGATCAGAGCGAGCCTGCGCACCACGGTCACGAACCTGCCGGCGATGCTGGTGTGGGCGGCCCTAATCGTGGCGGTGACCGCGCTGGGCTTTCTGACGCTGCTGGTTGGCATGGTGGTGGTTGCACCGCTGCTCGGCTACGCCACCTGGCGAGCCTATAGCGATCTCATCGCCTGACCGTAGCCGCGATTGCCTAACGCACCCGCTCGAGCAGCCGCGGGCCCCCTTCTTGAGCAAGTGCCGGCGTGGTTTCACAACCCCTCGCCGAGCAATCGCGCCACTTCCCGCACACGGGGTGAGCTGCTCATCGTGGTGCCGAACTGCTCTGGCTCAGCGCGGTGGCCGCGACCGTACCGAACAAGCAGGGTCCCGGGAGTAAATTGAGAGGGTGGTGGAGCGGAACGGGATCGAAAGACCGGAAGAGGCTTGTTTTATCGGCTTCAGCGATCGCCGCCCATCCCCGTACCGCGCCCGGTAGCCCAATCGCCTAATCCCCTGGCGTGGGGTCGTTCGGGCGTCACGCCTCAGGATAAAGGCGGGGAAAGAGGATCTCCAGAGAGCTCTCCGGGAAACGGAGCGACACCGGACCCTTCGGGGTTGCAGAGGCCAGGAGCCCCTCCGCCACCGTGTCATTGAGGAGGCGTCTGGCCGTACGCTCCGGCAGTCCCGTGATTCCAGGGGCGGCACCACGTTCGATCTCGCCGCGCAACAGTGCCGCTTCAAGGAGCGCAGCGGCCTCAGGTTTCAGGCTCTCGGAACGGGCGACAGCGGTCTTCAGGCGTCGTGCGAGCGTCGACATCTCGAAGAGCCCGGTCATGAACTTCACCTGATCGAGCGCCACCTCCAGAAACCATTTCGTAAACTCGATCAGGGCGCGCCTGGAGAGGTTTCCGCGCCCATCGAGGTCTCCCTCTCGGGGGGAGTCCGCCCGGTCCATCATCGCCTTATATTCGGTGCGGCTCTTGAGTCCTCGAGCGAGCCCTCGCGAGATCGACCAGAGCCCGTGCGCATCAAGGCCTGCTGAGTAGCCCATCGCATGGCTCATGAGCCGGCTCACGCGGCCGTTGCCGTCCGGGAAGGGATGCATGTAATTGAAGCGGTGATGAGCAGCGGGAATAGCGAGGATGCGCGCACCCTGGCGCAGTTGTCCGAGCTTATAGGCTTCCTCGAAGCGCGCTATGAACGCCGCCAAATGGGCGCTGGAGGGCGGGATATGCCGCCCGACGGCAGTGTCTTCCTCCGGGCGTGAGCGAAATTCACCCGGCCTCATGAGGAACGAGTGGTGGTCGGATTTGACACGCAGCATCGCCTCCGGCGCATCGCGATAGAAGTCACGATGCAGCTCGCGCAGGAACTCAGCTGCAGCCGGTTCTCCGAGCTGCCCCGCCCCTCCCTTTCGATCGATCTCCGCCTGGACACGGACATGAGCCACCGCCTCGAGCTGCAAGCTGCGTCGTGAGGCCTGGCGCGAAAAGTCACCGGCCAGAGCGCGCACGATGTCTCGCGGGCGGGTGTTATGGCCCTCGATGAGGTTGGTGTAATAGGTGTTCATGACGCGCACCAGGTCCGCGAGTGAGGCGGCCGTCGTCGGATTCAGGCTGCTGCCGAGTCTCGACGACGCCGCAGCGAGCTCAGCGACCACGTCGTTGAGCTCGCCCGGCACCTCATCGAGCAGCATGGGCTCGATTCGGGAGACCGGTTCGAGATCGGCAGTTTTGGCCGATTTCTTTGCCACGCAAGTGCGGAGAAATAGCCTTCGGGCGCGAAGTGTGGCCGATTGTCTGGCCGATTGCCACTTGGCCGGTACAAGAGTCTCCTACACGGTTGTCTTTACAAGGTCTTTCGCATTTGCAGGGATAGAATTGGCCGATGTTATGGCCGATGTTCAGAATCGTGTGCAGCAGGGGGCGTCCTGCTGTTGCCACTAGAGCGCTGCCGACTGTCCCGATAGGCCATATTCAGCCTTGAAATCCCCATGAGGTCGCGGCCCGGCCAAGGAGCCTAGGCGACGGTCGGCGTCGAACCAATGGTGAATTTCTCGGCTACGTGCACCGGCGATGACAGCCGACCGATTTGTCGCTATTTGCGCGCGGACGCCATTTGAGAGCTGGCTAGGTTGCCCAATGGCACGGCTCAGTGTGGCGGCGCTGACCGAAGCGATGGGGCTACGCATCCTGCGCAACGGCGCGTCTGGAGCGTGGCACGAGTATTCACGCGCTGGTGGAACGTGTCAGTGGATAAGCGCGCATACTAGGATGAGAACCGACCCGCTCTTCAACCCGCCTTGTTTATGAAACGCAATCCACAGGTCATCGCGTTCATGACGCCCTTTCCATACTCGGTTGACGTCGACGCGCCGCTCGAAGACGCGCACAAACTCATGCGTCAACACCGCTTCCGTCATCTACCCGTCACGTCCGGCGGAGAAATCGTTGGCGTCCTGACCGACAGGGACATCAAGCTGATCCTAGGACCGGACTTCGGTAGTCCGGATGAGCGGGAGTTGAAAGTACGCGATGCGTACGTAGAAAAGCCCTGCGTCGTGCCAGCATCGACGCCGGTATCGAAAGTGGCGCGTGTGATGGCGGAGAACCGCATCGGTTCGGCCATCGTTACCAAGCACGGCAAGCTCGTCGGGATTTTTACCGTAACGGATGCCTGCCGCGCACTTGCGGAGATCATCGGAGATCACGACGACAAGGCGGACGGCGTGGCTTGACCCTGTTCAAGGTGCCTATTCCGACATCAAGAGTGTGCGTATGAGCCCATCGCAATGTGTCAACGGCCCCCTGCGCTTCGGCTTGTTCGACGACATCGGGCCTGACGCGATTCTGTAGTGGCTCGACCGCCCAACGCACTCCCACCGAGCGCTGCCGAAGTGCTGCGACACAGTCTCCCTGTTTGGCACGCCGGTTTCGGAAAACAGCTCGCGGGCGGCAGGTCACCGGAACGCTGACGGCGCCCCGGGCGTCAACAAGTGGCAGCAGATGCGCTTCGGAACTGGAATGCCTCAGCCGGAGCCCCTATGTTTTGAGTTCCGAATCAACTCCGCCACGGGTCGGGTCCACTCTTTACGCTCGAATAGCGCCTAGAAGGGTGGGTATGGAGCGGAAGGGGATCGAACCCTCGACCTTCGCATTGCGAACGCGACGCTCTCCCAGCTGAGCTACCGCCCCGGCACAAGGCGCGCGATTCTAGCATCGCGATCCGGCCGGTCCAATCAAGTTTTTAGGCGGTTTTGCAGTTGATCCCGTTATCATCGTGGACAACCCAGCGGGCGGGAGCCCGGAGGATCTGGCATGCTGGCCATGGGCGGGCGGGCGCCGGAATTCACACTGCCGGACCACAACGGCGACAGCGTGTCGTTGAGCACGCTGCTGCGTCATGGTCCGTTGATCCTCTACTTCTACCCTGCCGATTTCACGCCGGGCTGTACCCGCGAGGCTTGTGCGATCCGTGACCTGCACGGCCAGATTCTGCAGGCCGGACTGGACGTGGCGGGCGTCAGTCCCCAGACCCCGGAGAGCCACCGGGCCTTCCGCGAGAAGTACAGCCTCCCCTTCACGCTGCTTTCGGACGTGGACAAGTTCGTCGTGCGGATGTACGACGTGCGTGGACCCCTCGGTTTCGGGGTGCGCCGCGCCACCTACCTCATCGACCAGGCGCGTTATATTCGCGCCGCAGTGCTGGCCGATTTCCGCATCTCCCAGCACGAGGATTTCATCCAGCGCGCCGTTGCGCTGAGCGCCGGCAGCGGGCGGCGGAGCGCATCACCTGAACCGGGGGCCACTCAGTAACCGAGGCGCATCAGGTGTGCGCGCCCAAAGCTGGGCACGCTCATCACGATGAGTGTGTTCGGATCTTCGGTGACTACCGCGCGTTCAGCGCCGACAAGCTCGCGGATGACTTGTGCCCATGCCGTCCCGCTCGCCACCACCAGCACCGTCCCACCGGCATGCTCGTGCAGAATCCGTGCTGCCGCCGAGCGCGCCTCGGACGCCTTGAATACCACTGGCGCGCGGTGCAAACGCTCCGCGAGCGGCGCCGCGGTCTGCTGCGCGCGCCGGTCGTCACTCTCGTAGACCGCGTCTAGACCTGCACCACTCTCCGCCGTCGCGCCGAACATCTGCGCGAGCCGCAGGGCTCGCGCTTCGCCCTCGGCCGATAGCGGCGGGTCTTCGATGGTTCCGGGATCCTTCGGGGAAGGACTCACCAGCACCACCACGGTCGTCGTGACGCCCCGTAGGAACGTCCACGCGATGCCGGCCAAGAGCAGCGCGCCCAGCAGGCTCACCCACAGCGGTGCAAGAAACGGCCGTCGGTGGCGCGTAATGCCGGGCGCTTCCATGTGCACATGATATAGGCTCGCACGCCCGCCGAGCGGCCCGGCGCGCAGCTGGCAGCGCTGCTGCTGCGCACCAGTAAGATCCCCCGACCCGTAACTGCAGGTCGCCGTGCGCATTCGTGGGCCGTTTTTAGTACTCTGCGGGGCCAAGAACAAACCGCGGATCGGGGGTTTGAGGCAATGCCGTCCGGTGGGCACACCACGGTGATTCAGCGCATCCTCGAGCGGCGCACGCAGCGCACGCCCGCCCTCCAGGATGGCACCACAGCCACCGTCGCCGTCATGCTGCGCGTGGTGCCGCCCCCCAAGGCCCTGCTGGTGTGCACGGACCCCAATGTCCGCCGCCTGGTCGAGGCTCGCATCACGGCAGATCTGCTGGACTGCGAAGGCGCCGCGGATGAGCACGAGGCATTGAAGAAACTCGACGCGGAGCTCCGCACGGTGGTCGTGACGGACAGCCTCGAGGTCATCCGCAAGGTCCGCAGTCGCGGGTTCGAGCGCGCGCCGTTCGTGCTCTACGTGTCCGAGCTCGATGACTCGACGGAACGCGAGGCGGGGCTGGCCGCCGGCGCGGACGAGTGCGTCGGACGGCGCGCCTCGATCGCAGAGCTCGATGCGCGGCTCGGGGTCGCACGGCGCATCGCCGAGCTCGAAACGGTGCTGCGCGTCACGCTCGCCGAGAACCGCAAGCTGTCCGCCACGGATGACCTGACGCGCGTCGCGAGCCGCCGCTTCTTCAGCAAGCATTTCCCGCGCGAGATGGAGCGCGCCGCGCGCTACGCGCGGCCGCTGTCGATCATCCTGTGTGATATCGACCTGTTCAAGAGCATCAACGACAGCCTCGGCCATGCGGGCGGCGATCAGATCCTGCGGCAGTTCGGCGCGCGCTTACAGAAGAACCTGCGACGCGGGATCGACTGGGTCGCGCGCATCGGTGGCGAAGAGTTCGCGGTCGTGCTGCCGGAGACCGGGTACGAGCAGGCACTGCAGACCGCGCGCAAGCTGCGAGCCGCCATTGCGCAGCCGGCCTTCGTGCTCGAGGGCAAGAGCATCGCCGTCACCGCGAGCTTTGGGCTGTGCGGACTCGATCGCGTTCCTGCCGGAGAGCGGCGTCTCGCCGAGCGCGTCTTGAAGATTGCCGACGCGGCGCTCTACCGCAGCAAGAATTCCGGTCGCAATCGCGTCACCGCCACCATGTACGCTGGCAGCGGGGAGTAGCGAAGCGGCAGCCGTTCATGAGCGATCGCGTGGCGAATTCGCGCGCAGCGTGACGCAAGCCCTTGCCGTTGTTCAGCGTTTGCGTGCGGCCAGGGCTTCTGTCCACATAGTTATGCACAAATTCTGTGGATAACTTCCCGAGGTGGAAAGTGCCACCCTTTTCTGTGAGACTCCGTCTCCTTTCGTTTCGCGGGCCCGCAGATGAAGAAGACAGGCAGCGAACAGGTCACCCCGGCACTGCCACTCGAACGGGTCCGGCTGCAGGCGGACGTGGCCAAGCAGCGCGTGCGCATCGCAAAAGACGAACTGAAGCGCGCACGCAAGCGCCTGAAGGAGGCCAAGCGCGAGGCGAGGCGTGCTCGCAAGCACGCCGCCGCCGCACGCAAGGCTTGGAAGCGCGCGCGTCGTGCCCAGAAGGCCAGCCCGGCCTCAAAGAAAAAAAAAGCGCGCGCTGACAAGAAGGCGCGCGCCAGCTCGGGTGGGCGCGCAACGGCCCCCAGGGCTACCGCCAAGGCACCGAAGGCACGCAGAACCGCTCCCCGCGCGGGGGGCGCCGCTGCGCGGCGTCTGCGGCGCGCCTCCCTGCAGGCAACGGCGCGGCGCCGACAACGCCAGCTTGCTCGCCGCAAAGGACTCCGTGCCCGGATGACGGTCGTCTCGAGGAGTCGCCGCCCCCGGCACGGCAAGCTTTCCGGTGCTGTGCCCGGAACGGTGCGCGCAGCGCCTCGCCCAAAGAACCCGCCGAAGGCTCCGCCTGCGCAGGTCGCCAGCGCCGACGCGGCCGCGGCAGCACCTACCGCCCTGCCGACGCCCGAGGGCGAGCCCGGAAACTCGGCGCCCCCGGGACGGGCCGCTTGAATAGTGTGCGTAGCCGCACGAACATAGAGACGACACTAGGGGATTGACCACGCATGCACGATACGCAGCAGGGCCCGGGGCAGCCCACGCAGCCCGAGAAGGGCCCGAAGGCGACCTCTCCTTCCAGCTCACGGATGATCGCGAGCTATCTCACCGACATCGAGCAGTTGCTCGATGAGCAGCGCTGGGATGCGGCACTGCGGGAAGCCTCGGACTTGCCGCGCATCGCGGTAGCTCTCGCGGATCCGCAACTGCGCTCCTCCGGCGAAGAGGTCAAAAACTGGTGCCAGGAATGGATACGACCCCAGGAGCTGACCGAGCGTGTGGTGCCCCACGAAGCTCCTGAGCCGGTACCGACGCGCGCACTGCGCCGGCTGCAACTGCGCCGCCACGTACGCACCCCGCCACGCGGTTTCTCGTCCGAGCCCGCCGAACACCTCGCGCCGCAGGAGACGGCGACCGCGGAGATGGGCGTCGCGCTCGTGAATGCGGCGCGGCGCTGGTATGCGCGCAGCGGCGTCCACGACCCGACCGTACAGGATAACCTCGCGCGCCTGGCGGTCTTGCGCTAAGCGCGCAGCCGTCGCCTCCGAAGACCCTCTACCATCCTGCCGGCAGCGGCACGCGCGCCCGGGCGCGCCGATCCGCGCGCTGAACGCGTATTCAACCACGCACCAGTCGCCTTGTTCGCCTTGCGAAAGCGCCATCTCGCTGTTATTGCTGGGTTTAAGCGCCAACTACCGGATGCCTTGCGTCTGTTCCGGGCTTGATGGAATATACCCGCGCCGAGGGGGCCACAAATATTGAGTGCACGTTCAATGCACCACCCGAGCGGGAACAGCAAGAGCGCAGAGCGCAGTGTGCGTCCGCCGCTCCGTGTCGGCATCGTTCTCGCGCACCACTTCACGCTCTCTGCTTTTGCCGTCTTCGTTGACCACCTGCGGCTCGCCGCGGATGAAGGTGATCGCAGTCGCCCGCTGCACGTGCAGTGGTCGATCATGTCGAGCCGGCCGGAATCGGTTCCCGCAAGCTGTGGGGTGCTGCTCGAACCGACCAGCGCGCTGCTGCCGCCCGACACGCTCGACTATCTGGTCGTGATCGGCGGCATCCTGCATGCCGGCCCGCAGATGGATGAGACCACCATGCGTTACCTGCGCGAGGTCGGCGCGACCGGCGTGCCGCTCATCGGTATCTGCACCGGCAGTTTCATCCTGTGCCGCGCGGGACTGATGAAGGGCCGCCGCTCGTGCGTGAGCTGGTATCACTATCAGGACTTCCTCGAGGCCTTCCCGAACCAGGAGGTCATCGCCGACCGGCTATTTCTGGCCGACGGCCCGCGCATCACGTGCGCCGGAGGCGCCGGGGCTGCCGCGCTCGCCACCTATCTGATCGAGCAGCATCTCGGCCGCGCCGTTGCCCAGAAAGCCAGCCAGGTGCTGCTGTTCGACCGGCCGCGCTCAGGCAGCGACGCGCAGCCACATCCGCCGCTCTCCGAGACCGTTTCCGAGCCGCGCGTGCGGCGTGCGCTGCTGCTGATGGAGCAGAATCTCGCGCGTCCCATCGCCGTTGCCGCGGTCGCCGCGGAGCTCGGCCTGTCCGCGCGCCAGCTCGAGCGGCTGTGCCGTCAACACGTTGGGATGGGCCCCGCCTCGCTGTATCGGCAGCTGCGCATGCGCTATGCGAACTGGCTGATCGAGAACACGGACCGCTCAGTCACCGACATCGCCAATGAGGCTGGCTTCGCGGACTGCGCGCACTTCTCGCGTCAGTTCAAGGACGCGTACGGCCTGTCACCTTCCACGCGTCGCCTGCAGCCCCAACGCGCAGCCCACAGCGACCTCGCGCGTGCGCGAGTTTTCGAATAACCGCAGCGCGCCTCCGCGTCCTGCGCGTCATGGCCGCCTGACGCGTACGTTCAATCGCCGGTTGCGAAGCGTCATATTTAATCGCGCAGACCCATGACGTCGGTAGGGTCTCAGGGGGTCGAACCATGAACTCGAAGATCTCGTATGCGGTAGCGGCAGTTCTCGGCAGCGCATCCTGCGCTGCGGCGCGTGCCGCCGACACGAGCAGCGCCCCGTCCGAGGGCTCCAGCGAAGCGATCGTTGAGGTCATCGTCACCGCCCAGCGTCGCAGCGAGAACATGCAGGACGTGCCGATCTCCATGCAGGCGCTCACCGAAAAAACCCTGCAGCAGCTCAATGTCACGACCTTCGATGATTTCCTCAAGTACCTGCCCAATGTCACCTCGGCCAGCAACGGGCCCGGGCAAAACGAGGTCTTCATGCGCGGTCTGAGCGCGGGCTCGCAGGCGAGCCAGGGTAGTGGCTCCACGGGCCTGTGGCCCAACGTCGCTATTTACCTCGATAACCAGTCCGGTCAGCTGCCCAATCGCAACCTCGATATCTATGCCGCCGACATCGAGCGCATCGAAGTGCTGGCGGGTCCACAGGGCACGCTGTTCGGTGCGGGCGCCGAGGCGGGCGTGATCCGCTACATCACCAACGCGCCGAAGCTCAATCGCACCGAGGGCAACGTCACTGCCAGCTACGGTGTGACCGCCAGCGGCGATCCGAACACCGCCTTGAGCGCGATTCTGAATGTGCCGCTGATTGAGGACAAAATGGCGGTGCGCGGGGTGATCTACAGCGACAAGCGCGGCGGCTACATCGATAACGTCCCGGCGACCTTCACCCGCAGGAACACCGATATCGGCATCGGCTTTGCGTACTTTCCGGCGGTTGGCGGTGCGTGCCCGGATGGCCTGCCGAACAACGGCTCCTGCGTGCCCCCCGGAAGCCCGGTGATCAGTAACCATTTCTTCGCCGGGAGCAACATCAATCCGGTCACCTACCAAGGCATCCGCGGGGAGCTGCTCTACAAGTTCAGCGATGAATGGGATCTGCTCATCACGCAGTCCTACCAGAACATGAACTCGCAGGGCGTGTTCTACCAGCAGCCCTTTGCCTCGGACGGCGCGCCGCTGCAACCGCTCCAGGTCACCCTATTCAACCCCGGCTATAACAAGGACAAGTGGGAGAGCACCGCGTGGACCGTGAATGGCAAGTTCGGCGATATCCGGGCGGTCTACACCGGGGGCTACCTGGTGCGGCACGTTGATCAGGCCGGCGACTATACGAACTACGCGCGCGGCGTGTATGCCGACTACTATCAGTGCTACGGTCCGGGCGCCTACAGCCCGGGCCTGCCGCCCAAGTGCTTCTCGCCGAGCTCCGCCTGGCACGCGGTCGAGCAGAATCAGCACTTTCAGAACGAGCTGCGCTTCAGTACCCCGGATGCGTGGCGCCTGCGCGGGATCCTGGGCGCCTTCTGGGAGGACAACAAGCTCTACGACCAGACCGCATGGATGTACAAGACCCTGCCGCCGTGTACCTCCAACGGACCGGCGGGCGTAGACCCCGGCAACACGGGCTGCCTGTCGAACGTCGGCACGATCCCCGGCACGACCGTTAAGAATCCCGGTGTGCAGAACGATCACACCTCCTTCTACCAGGACCAGGTGCGCGAGGTTAAGCAGCTGGCCTTCTTCGCCTCGGTGGACTTCGACCTGATTCCGAAGACCCTGACGCTCACCGCGGGAACACGTTATTTCCGCTTCGATAACTCCATGAAGGGCAGCGTGCTGTCCAGTTTCGGCTGCTTCCAGCAGGGCGCGAACGGTTTCCTCGCCACGGGCGCATCCAATGGCTGCTACATCGCTAACTCTCCGAACCCCTACCCGGCGCCCGCGTTTGGCTCCACGTACTACAGCTACAACCTCAACTACGACAATCTCAAGGACACCGAGACCGGCACCAGGAGCCGCGTGAATCTCACCTGGCACGTGATGCCTGATGTCATGCTCTACTACACGTTCTCGCAAGGCTTTCGCCCCGGCGGGTTCAACCAAAACGGCGGCGCCCCGAAGGCCTACACGTCGCTCAATCCCGCGAGCGGGGCGCCGCCCAACGTGGCGCAGTACCTCATTCCCCGTTCATACACCTCGGATAATCTGACGAACAACGAGATCGGGTGGAAGACGGAGTTCTTCAACCATCGCGTGCTGTGGAACGGCGCCGTGTACAAGGAGAACTGGAACAACGTGCAGATCGAGTTCTTCAACCCCGGTGTGGTCGGCAACCTCTTCTACGACACCAACGGTCAGGACTTCGAGATCAAGGGCGTGGAGACGCAATTGGTGGGCCAGCTAACGGAGGGGTTCACCCTCCAGGGTGCCGCCGCCTGGAACAGTAGCGAGCAGACGAATTCACCGGCACTGCTGGTCAACAATCCTGCCGCCCCCGGCTTTGGCAAGCCGATTACCAACGCGTGCAACCTCTTCCTGTTCGTTTGCCAACCGGTTCAGAATCCATTCGGAACGACCGGCTCCCCGAGTGCCGACGCGCCGCCCTTCCAGTTCAGCCTGCATGCCCGCTACGAGTGGCACATCAGCGGTTACGTCCCGTTCATTCAGGCCGGAGCCTTTCATACCGCTCATTCCTTCACGCAGGCGGGTGCAAATCCCAACTACCACTTGGGCGGCACCGTGAGCACCTCGAGGGGACGGTTCGAGAATCCGGCCTACACAACCTACGACGCCGCGATCGGTGTGTCGAAGGATGCATGGTATTTCACTCTGTCCTGCGAGAACCTCAGCAATTCGAACGCCAGCACCTTCATCAGCTCCCAGCAATTCATCACCGCGGAGACGCCGCTCAGGCCCAGGGTAATCACCGGCACGTTCGGCTATCAGTACTGAGGCAAGAGCGTCCCGCGCTGAAGTAGGCGTCGGTTCCGGAGCGCGCTATCGTGGCGCTCGGAGGACACCTTGCGGATGGCTGCGGCGCGGGAACCAGAGATCGGACGGATTCGCGAACTCGTACAGGCGCAACGGTTCGCCGACGCGCTGCGGGCAGCCGATGCGCTCCTGCCCACCGCCGCGGAGAATTCCGATCTGCTGTATCTGCGGGCGGTGGCGCAGCGCATGCTCGGCGATACCACGGCGGCGCTCGCCACGCTCGGTGCGCTCGAGCGGCTGCAGCCGCGCTTCAGCCGCCTGTATCAGGAGCGCGGTTACTGTTACGTCGCTCTGAAGAAAGCGCCGCAGGCGATCGAGGCCTTCCTGCGCGGCGTAAACGTCAATCCTGCGCTGCCGGCTAGCTGGAGAATGCTCGAGGGCCTGTACCGCATGACCGCGCAGACCGCGAACGCGGCGCAGGCCGCCGCACACCTCGCCACGCTACAGCAACTCCCGGCTGCGGTGGTCACCGCCACGGCGCTGTTCTACGACCGCGAGCTCGCCGAGTCCGAACAGATGGTACGCGATTTCCTGCTGCAGCAGGGTCACCACGTCGAGGCCGTGCGGCTGCTCGCACGCATCGGCATGGAGCACGACGTGCTCGATGATGCGCAACTGCTGCTCGAGGCGGTGCTCGACCTGGAACCGGACTACCGCGCCGCGCGCTTCGAGTATGCGCAGGTTCTCTGCCGGCGCCACCTCTACCCGCAGGCGCAGGCGCAGGCCCGGAGGCTGCTCGCCGTGGACCCTGCCAACCGCGACTACCGCACGCTGCACGCCATGACCTGTGTCGGGCTTGGGGAGCATGAGCGGGCCATCGAGCTGTACCGCGAGCTCCTGCCGGGGGCGGTGCAGCCCGCGGAGCTACACCTGTCCATCGCGCACTCGCTGAAGACGCTCGGACAGCGCGCCCCAGCGGTCGCCGAATATCATGCCGCCGCTGCGGTGCGCGAGGGCTTCGGCGATGCCTGGTGGAGTCTCGCCAATCTCAAGACTTACCGCTTTACGGACGTGGAGCTCGGGCAGATGCACGCGGCGGAAGCGGCCCCTGCCACCTCCGCGGTCGACCGCCGTCACCTGTGCTTCGCGCTCGGCAAGGCGCTCGAGGATCGCGAGCAATATGCCGCTTCATTCGAATACTACGCACGCGGCAACGCTCTCCAGCGCGCCGCGAGCCGCTACCGGCCGGAAGTCATGGAGGCGAACACCCGCCTGCAGATCGAGGTGTGTACCCGCGAGCTCTTTGCCCGCCACCAGGGGAGCGGCGCGGAGGCCCCCGACCCGATATTCGTCGTCGGTTTGCCACGCTCCGGATCCACGTTGATCGAGCAGATCCTGGCGTCGCACTCCGCGGTCGAGGGCACACACGAGCTCGCCGACGTGCCGCGCATGGTGGTGGAGTTGCAGGGTCGCGACTGGCAGCTCGAGAACCCACGCTATCCTGCGGTGCTGGCGCAGATGACGACCGCGGACTTCCGCCGGCTGGGCGAGAAGTATCTGGGCGACACCCGCGCCTATCGCAGCGGCACAGCGCGATTCATCGACAAGATGCCGAATAACTTCCGCCACGTTGGTCTCATCCACCTGATGCTGCCGCAAGCCAGGATCATCGACGCACGGCGCGAGCCCATGGCCTGCTGCTTCGGCAATTTCAAGCAGCTCTTCGCGCACGGCCAGGAGTTCACCTACAGCCTGGCAGACCTCGCGCGCTACTACCGCACCTACCTCGAGCTCATGCGGCACTGGGATGCGGTGCTGCCGGGCCGGGTGCTGCGCGTGCAGCACGAAGACCTGGTGGATGATCTGGAGGGGAACGTGCGCCGGCTGCTGGACTACTGCGAGCTGGCCTTCGAGCCCGCCTGCCTCGAGTTCCACCGGACCGAGCGCAGCGTGCGCACGGCGAGCTCCGAGCAGGTGCGCCAGCCGCTGTACCGCGAGGGCCGCGAGCAATGGCGCCACTATGAGCCGTGGCTCGGCGAGCTGCGCGCGGCGCTGGGCGATGCGCTCACGCGTTACCGCGACTAGCGCTGCGCGCGCTCCCAGTCCGGCGCCTCGTAGTAGGGAGCCGTGGCGCGCGGCAGCAGCGTCACGCCGCGGATGTGATCCGCGGCCTTCTCCGCCAGCATGATGGTGGGCGCGTTCAGGTTGCCAGTGGTGATGGACGGCATGATGGAGGAGTCGACCACGCGCAGTCCCTGCACCCCGATGACCCGCGCATGGTTGTCGACCACCGCCGCCCGCTCGGCCACATCCCCCATGCGGCAGGTGCAGCTGGGGTGGTACGCGCTCTCCGCCTTGTCGCGGATAAAGGCGTCGATCTGCTCATCGGTCTGCACCGCCGCCCCGGGCTGCAGCTCGCGGCCGCGGTAACGATCGAACGCGGGCTGCGCAAAGATCTCGCGCGTCAGGCGCACGCAGGCGCGCATTTCGATCCAGTCCCCGGGGCACGACATGTAGTTAAACAGGATGCGCGGCTTGTCGCGCGGCTCTGCCGAGCGCAGCCGCACCCAGCCGTGGCTGCGTGAGCGCATCGGACCGGCATGCGCCTGGAAGCCGTGCTCGCGTGCCAGCGCGGAGCCGTCATAGCTCACCGCCAGCGGCAGAAAGTGGAACTGGATGTCGGGGTAGCGCACGCCTGCGCGGCTGCGGATGAAGCCGCCGGTCTCGAAGTGGTTGCTGGCGCCCAGCCCGTCGTGGGTCAGCAGCCAGCGGGACCCGATGAGCGCGCGGCGCAGCAGCGACACTTGCGAGTAGAGGGTGATGGGCTCGCGGCAGGCTACCTGGAAGTAGAACTCGAGGTGGTCCTGCAGGTTCTCGCCGACGCCGGGCCGCTCATGCACGACCGTGATGCCATGGTCGGCGAGCTCCTCCGCCGCGCCGATGCCCGAGAGCTTCAGCAGCTGCGGCGAGTTGATGGATCCCGCCGAGACAATCACCTCGCGTCGCACCCGCACCTCCAGCGGGACCCCGCCGCGCAGGTAGCGCACACCCACCGCGCGCCGACCCTCGAACAGAATGCCCGTGGCGAGCGCCTGGGTGCGCACCGTGAGGTTCGGCCGGCGCATGGCCGGACGTAGGTAGGCGTGGGCGGCGCTCGCGCGCCGCCCGCGGTCCACCGTCATGTCCATGCGCGCGAAGCCTTCCTGCTGGAAGCCGTTCATGTCGGCGGAATGCGGATACCCGGCTTCGCGCCCGGCGGCCAGCCACGCCTCGTGCAACGGGTTGTCGAGCCGCCCGCGCCGCGTCGCCAGCCGCCCCTCGGCACCACGGTATTCGTCCCCGCCCTCGAGGCGCCGCTCGGCGCGCCGGAAGTACGGCAGCACGTCGTGATAGCCCCAGCCGGCGGCGCCCTCACTTTCCCAGCGCTCGAAATCCAGCGGGTTGCCGCGCACATACACCAGCCCGTTGATCGAGGAGGAGCCCCCCAGCACCTTGCCGCGCGGGGTGTGCAGACGGCGGTTGTTGAGATTCGGTTCCGGCTCGGTGAAGTAGCGCCAGTCGTAGCGCGCCATGTTCATCGGGATCGAGAGCGCGGTCGGCATCTGGATCCACAGCGAGCGGTCCGAACCGCCATACTCGAGCAGCAGCACCTGGTCGCGGCCGCTTTCGGTGAGGCGGTCCGCCAACACGCAGCCGGCGGAGCCGCCGCCGACGATCACGTAGTCAACCGTTTCGCTCACGATGGCGCGCGGTCTAGTAAGGCGCCTCGACGTCGCGCATGGCGACGTACACGCTCTTCAGTTGCGTGTAGTGCTCGATGGCCGCGCGGCCGTTCTCGCGGCCCAGTCCGGACATCTTGACCCCGCCGAACGGCAGCTCCACCGGCGTGACGTTGTAGTGGTTGATCCAGCAGGTGCCGGCCTGCAGCTGGGCGATCACCCGGTGGGCGCGCGTCAGGTCATTGGTGAACACTGCCGCCGCCAGGCCGAACTCGGTGGCGTTGGCGCGTGCGATCACCTCGTCCTCCTCCTTGAACTCCAGCACCGACATCACCGGCCCGAAGATCTCCTGGCGCACGATGTCCATGTCGTCGTGGCAGGCATCGAACACGGTGGGAGCGACGAAGAAACCGTTCGCGAGATCGCCGCTGGTTACCCGGGCGCCGCCCGTGATGAGGGACGCCCCCTGCGCGCGCCCGCGCGCGATCAGGCCGAGCACCTTGTGCATGTGCCCCTCGGAGATCAGCGAGCCCACCTGGGTCGCCGGATCGAGCGGATCGCCGAGGCGCATGGCGGCGGTGCGCTCGCGTAGCCGCTGCACGAACTCGCGTCGCACGCTCCTGTGCACGAATACCCGCGTGCCGTTGGAGCACACCTCGCCCGCGGAATAGAAATTACCGAGCAGCGCTCCGGATACTGCATTGTCCAGGTGCGCATCTTCGAACACGATGAGCGGGGACTTGCCGCCGAGTTCGAGCGTCACCTGCTTGAGAGTTGCCGCGGCGTCTGCCATCACCGCCTTGCCGGTGCCGACTTCGCCGGTGAGCGACACCTTCGCGATGCGCGGGTGGCGCGTCAGCAGCTGCCCGGTCGCCGCCTCGCCCTGCACCACCTGAAACAGCCCCGCGGGGAGCCCGGCGGCGCGGTAGATCTGCTCGAGCTGCACCGCGGTCAGCGGGGTGAGTTCGGCCGGTTTGAACAGCATGGCATTCCCGCAGGCGAGCGCCGGTGCCGACTTCCAGCAGGCGATCTGCAGCGGATAGTTCCAGGCGCCGATGCCGGCCACCACACCGAGCGGTTCGCGGCGCGTGTAACCGAAGGCTGCGGACCCGAGGTCCAGATGTTCGCCTGCCAGCCCCGCGGCGCGTCCGGCGAAGTACTCCAGGCATTCCGCGCCCGAGAGCACGTCCACCGCCCGGGTCTCCTGGATGGGCTTGCCGGTGTTGCGGGTCTCGAGCTCCGCGAGCTCGTCGTTGCGCTCGCGCAGCATCTGCGCCGCGCGTTGCAGAATACGGCCACGGGCCGCGCCGCTCAGGGCCGCCCAATCCTTCTGCGCCGCCTGCGCCCTGTCTACCGCGGCATCGACCTGTGCCGCGCCGTCGACGCGCAGCTCTGCAAGCAGCGCCCCGGTGGCAGGGTTGATGACCCTGAGGGTTGCGCTCTCCCGGTGTCGTGCCGGCCGCACTGCCCCCGCTGCCGCGGGCAGCCCCGGCGCCTGCGCCTGGGACAGGTCCTTCAGGCGTCCCTCCACAAACGCCGTCAGCAGTGCCCGTGCGCTCTCGCTGTCGGCTTCGCGCCATTCCGAAAGCGCCGCGCGCAGCCATACCCCGTCGATCATCGCGGCGATCATGGCCGCGAGATTGCGCGCCTCCTGCGCCGGGATCATTTGTCGCAGAGCGCTGCGGAGGTTGGACAACATGCGCCGCTGGTAGGCGGTCTGTACGCGCTTGAGGCCCGCCACGTGCAGCACCTGACCCCAGAAGGCGACCCACGCGGTGCCGGTCCGCTGGCTGAACTCCTCGGGTGCAAGATTGACGTCGATGACGGCCTGCACGCGTCCGCGCGGGGTATGCGCCTGCGCCAGCCGCTCGCGCACCCGCACCCACAGCGTGCGCGAGAGCGTGCGGAATGCCGCCTCCATCAGCCCGTCCTTGTCGTCGAAGTAGTGCGCGACCAGTCCCGCTGACACCCCGGCGCGCTTGGCGATTTCCGCGAGAGTGGTGCCGACCCAGCCAACTTCCGCGAGACTGTCGATCGTGACCTCGACCAGCTGGACGCGCCGCGCCTCCTCACCCTCGTCGCGGGCCGCGGACCCGCTGTGGTGGACGACGTCTCTGGGAATCGTTGAACGAGTGTTCAATGACGTGCTCCGGCTGTGCCTCTGCGGGTCACTCTGCGGTGGCCTCGCGGTGCGTCTTCCCCGGACCGATATATGCGACAGGTCAGTAACTTGCCCGGCTTTTCTGTACTTGGCAGCTGCGCCGTTAAACGGCCATTCAAACCGAGGTGGAAATGATGGAGTCCGACGGCCCGTGGGTCAAGCCCGAGTGCTCGCGCTTGGCGCGGGCTGAGCGCCTCATGGCACCGGGATGAGTTACCACCGGGCGAGTTCTGGGTCGTACTCTCACCCGCCTCGCGCTTCTGCTCTTGCTTTTCGCCCCACTCGCATTCTCCGCGGAGGCGTCCTCGACCGCTGCCGCTCCCCTACCGGATGGCCCGGCCTGCCAGGATGCGCGGCTGTCGGATGTCGGCTGGACAGATGTCACGGCCACCCCCGCGGTCCTCAGCGCACTGCTCCGGCACCTAGGGTATCGCCCGAGCATGGCAGTCCTGTCGGTGCCGGTGACTTTCCCCTCACTCAAGAACAAGGACCTCGACGTCTTCCTCGGCAACTGGATGCCGTCGATGGCGGCCTCGAGCGCCCGGCGGATGACTACGTCGCGGAACTCGTGCGCCACGTCAATCCGCGCACCGCCATCCAGGGCGCGGGCGCCGCGCACGCTTCCTGGCGCGCGCCCGAGGGCGCGCGTCGCGCCCGTTCAAGTCGGTCGGCGCGCGGGTGCTCGTAGCGCGCGCGGCCGGAGCGCATGATGCGCGCGCCCTCGCCAGCACTCCACGGTCAGACGATGCAACCGTTCTCGGGCCTGTCGCTCCTGCTGCACGGACTCACCGGCCAGCGCGGCTGGAAGCCGCAATGGCGCAGTCCCGAGCCGAAGCCCGCCTACGACGCCCTGATCGTCGGCGGCGGCGGCCACGGGCTCGGCAGCGCCTACTACCTCGCAAGTGAACACGGCATCCGCAACGTCGCGGTGCTGGAAAAAGGCTGGATCGGCGGCGGCAACACCGGTCGCAACACCACCATCATCCGCTCCAACTACCTGTTCGCAGAAAGCGCCGCGCTCTACGACCACGCGCTGCAGCTGTGGGAGGGCTTGTCACAAAAGCTCAACTACAACGTCATGTTCTCGCAGCGCGGCGTCATGATGCTGACACACACGGTGCATGACATGCAGGTGGCCAAGCGCCACGTTCATGCCAACCGGGCCGCGGGCGTCGACAACGAGTGGCTGACCCCGGCCGAGGCTCAGGCATTCTGCCCGCCGCTGAACATTAGCGACATCCGCTACCCGGTCCTCGGAGCGGCCCTGCAGCGGCGCGGCGGCACCGCGCGCCACGATGCGGTGGCCTGGGGATACGCGCGCGCGGCCGATGCGCTGGGCGTGGACATCATCGAGAACTGCGAGGTCACCGGCATCCGCCGCGGGGCGAACGGGGCCGTGGAGGGCGTCGAGACCACGCGCGGCCCGATCCGCGCCCCCCGTATCGGGGTGGCGGCCGCCGGTCACACCAGCGTCATCATGAAAATGGCAAACGTGCAGGTGCCCATCGAGAGCTACCCCCTGCAGGCGCTGGTATCCGAGCCGGTGAAGCCGGTATTCCCCTGCGTGGTCATGTCGAACACCATCCACGCTTACATCAGCCAGTCGGACAAGGGCGAGCTGGTCATCGGCGCCGGCACCGACGCCTATACCTCCTACACCCAGCGCGGCGGGCTGCACATCACGAGCCATGCGCTGGAGGCGATCTGCGAGCTGTTTCCGATCTTTCGGCGGCTGCGGATGCTGCGCTGCTGGGGCGGCATCGTGGACGTGACGCCCGACCGCTCGCCCATCATCGGCAGGACCCCGGTGCCGGGCCTGTACGTCAACTGCGGCTGGGGCACCGGCGGCTTCAAGGCGACGCCGGGCTCGGCGCACGTGTTCGCCTGGACCATGGCGCACGATGCACCCCATCCGATCAACGCGCCCTTCACGCTCGAGCGCTTCCGCGACGGCAACCTCATCGATGAGGCCGCCGCCGCGGCGGTCGCGCACTAAGGCTCCGCCATGCTGCTCATCGAATGTCCGTACTGCGGCGAACGCCCCGAGCCCGAGTTCAGCTACGGGGGCCAGGCGCACATCGCGCGGCCGCGCGCTCCCGCCGAGGTCGACACGCAGCAGTGGGCCGACTATCTCTACATGCGCGACAATTCACGCGGCGCGCACGCCGAGCGCTGGCGCCACGTCCACGGCTGCGGGCGCTTCTTCAATGCGCTGCGCGATACGACCACCGATCACTTCCTCGCCACCTACAAGGTGGGCGAGGCGCCGCCACCGTTGCCGGGCGCCGCGCGGTGAACGAGGGGCTGCGCACGGCCAGCGGCGGACGCATCGAGCGCGAACGCGCGCTGCCCTTCCGCTTCGACGGGCGCGACTACGCAGGCGTCGCCGGCGATACGCTCGCCTCGGCGCTGCTCGCCAACGGCGTGCACCTCATGGGGCGCTCCTTCAAGTACCACCGGCCGCGCGGGGTGCTGGCCGCCGGCAGCGAGGAACCCAACGCGCTGGTGACGCTCGCGCGTGATGCCGCCCGCTGCACGCCCAACCTGCGCGCCACGCAGCTCGAGCTGTACGAGGCGCTCGAGGCGTACAGCCAGAACCGCTCGCCGAGCCTCGCGTTCGATCTGGGTGCCGTGAATGATCTGCTCGCCCCCTTCATCCCGGCGGGGTTCTACTACAAGACCTTCATGTGGCCGCGCCGCGCGTGGCGCGCTCTCTACGAGCCGCGCATCCGGGCCGCGGCGGGTCTGGGACGCGCGCCGAGCCGGCCCGACCCCGACCGCTACGCCCAGCGTTACGCGCACTGCGACGTGCTGGTGGTGGGCGCGGGCCCGGCGGGGCTAGCGGCCGCCTCCGCGGCCGCGGCCGCCGGCGCGCGCGTCATCCTCTGCGACGAGCAGTCCGAGCCGGGTGGTTCACTGCTCTCGGATCCCGAACAGGCCCCGCCTAGCATCGGGGACGAGTCGGCATTGCGCTGGCGCGAGGCGATCCTCGCCGCGCTCAGCGCCAACCCCGAGGTCACCCTCCTCAGTCGCACGACCGCATTCGGGTACTTCCCGCACAATCTCGTGGGGCTCAATGAGCGGCTCACCGACCACCTCGCCGACCCGCCCCCCGATGCGCCCCGCGAGCGCCAGTGGCAGATCCGGGCGCGCGAAGTGGTGCTCGCCACCGGCGCCATCGAGCGCCCGCTGGTATTCCCCGGCAACGACCGTCCCGGGATCATGCTGGCCGGGGCCGCGCGCAGCTTCCTCAACCGCTACGGTGTGCTCGCCGGCACGCGTGCGGTGCTGGTGACCGCCGCGGACGAGGCCTACCAGGCGGCGCTCGAGCTGCAGGAGGCCGGGGTGTACCTGGCCGCCGTCGCCGACGTGCGCAGCGGCGCGGACTCACCCGCGATTGAGCGCGCCCGTGCCGCCGGCATCCCGGTGCTTGCCGGCGCGACCGTACTTGGCACCTCCGGCCGGCGGCGGGTGAGCGCCGTGCGCCTCGGGCGCCTCGAGCACGGTGAGCTGAGCGAGGAGCAGCTGCAGCCGTGTGACCTGGTGCTGATGTGCGGCGGCTTCACGCCCAGCGTGCACCTGTTCTCGCAGTCGCGCGGCCGGCTGAGCTGGAGCGAGGCACTGCAGGCGTTCGTGCCCGGCGCGCCCGGTGAGCGCGCGCGCAGCGCCGGGGCGTGCCGCGGGGTGTTTGACCTCGAGACGGTGTGCGCCGATGGTGCCGCAGCTGGCGCCGCCGCCGCAGCCGAGGCGACTGACCCGCAACGCCGCGGCGTGCGCCCGATGACCCCGCAGCGCGCACCCGAGCCCGTCCCGCCGCGCGCCGCCCCCGCGGGGTTGGCCGGCGCCCTGCCGCAGCCGCCGGGCGTGCACGCGCGCGCGTTCGTCGACTTCCAGAACGATGTGACCACGAAGGATCTCGCGCTCGCCACGCGCGAAGGATTCCGCTCGATCGAGCACGTCAAGCGCTACACCACCACCGGCATGGCAACCGACCAGGGCAAGACCTCCAACCTGAACGCCCTTGGGATTGTCGCGCGCGCACTGCACAAACCCATTCCGCAGGTCGGACTGACCAGCTTCCGCATGCCGTACACGCCGGTGAGCTTCGGCGCCTTCGCGGGCATGGCGCGCGGGCAGCTGTTCGATCCGGTGCGCACCACGCCGATGCACGCCTGGGCGAGCGCGCACCGGGCGGTGTTCGAGGACGTCGGCCTGTGGAAGCGCGCGCGCTACTTCCCGCGCGGCACGGAAGACATGCACGCGGCGGTGGCGCGCGAGTGCCTCGCGGTGCGCAACGCCTGCGGCCTCTTCGATGCTTCCACGCTCGGCAAGATCGAGGTGGTGGGCAGGGACGCGGTGACCTTCATGAACCGCCTGTACGTGAACGCGTGGACGAGCCTCGCGGTCGGGCGCGCGCGCTACGGGATCCTGCTGCGCGATGACGGCTTCGTGTACGACGACGGCGTGGTGGCGCGCATCGCCGAGGAACGCTTCCACGTCACCACCACCACCGGCGGCGCGCCGCGCGTGCTGGCGATGATGGAGGACTACCTGCAGACGGAGTGGCCGGATCTTGAGGTCTGGCTCACCTCCACCACCGAGCAGTGGGCGGTGATCGCGCTGCAGGGGCCGAACGCGCGCCAGGTGCTGGCCCCGCTCGTCGACATCGATACCGCGGGGTCAGCCCTGCCGCACATGGGCGTCGCGACCGGGCACTGCTGCGGCGTGCCCATGCGCCTGTTCCGGGTGAGCTTCAGCGGCGAGCTCGGCTTCGAGGTCAACGTGCCGGCGGATTACGGCCCGGCCGTGTGGCAGGCGCTGTGGGAGGCGGGACAGCCGCACGGCATCACGCCCTACGGCACCGAGACCATGCACGTGCTGCGCGCAGAGAAGGGGTACATCATCGTCGGCCAGGACACCGACGGCACCGTCACTCCCGAGGACGCGGGCCTCGCCTGGGCCATCGGCAAGAACAAGCCGGACTTCGTCGGCAAGCGCTCGCTCGAGCGGCCGGCCATGCGCTCGCCCGAGCGGCGGCAGCTGGTCGGGCTCACCACTGGCGATCCTGCCGTGGTGCTGGAGGAGGGAGCGCAGGTGCTGGCCGAACCCGGCGCGCGACCCCCGCTGCGCCCCCTGGGTCACGTCACCTCCTCCTACCGCAGCGCCGCCCTCGGCCGCTCGATCGCCCTCGCGCTCATCTCCGGGGGCCGCTCGCGCATGGGGCAAACCGTGCACGTCGCCAGCGCCGCCACAACCGTGCCGGCGCAGGTGAGCTCGACGGTCTTCTACGACGCCTCGGGAGCGCGCCTGCATGCGTGACCTGAGGGCCGCCCGCTCCCCGCCTCTGATCGCAGTCGGCCGCTCCCTGCACCTGCTGCCCCCGGCCACGCGCTACGTGCTGCGCGGCGCCGAGGCCGTGCGCGCCGGGGTGCAGCACGCCCTGGGGTTCGAGGTGCCCGCGAACGCCTGCCGCGCGCTCGTGAGCGGTGAGCGCGCGGCGCTGTGGCTCGGCCCGGACGAGTGGCTGCTGATCGCGCCGGAGCGCGAGGCCGCCTCCTACGGTGCCGCGCTCGCCCAGGCTGTGGCGAGCCTGCCCTGCTCGCTGGTGGATGTCAGTCACCGCCAGGTGGGCCTCATGCTGTCGGGCCCCGAGGCCGAGACGCTGCTGGCCGCCGGCTGCCCGCTGGACCTCGATGCGCGGGCCTTCCCGCAGGGGATGTGCACGCGCACCATGCTCGCCAAGGCGGAAATCGTCCTGTGGCGCACCGGCGCGCACGCCTTCCGTCTGGAGGTGTGGCGCTCGTTCGCGCACTACGTCGCCGCGTTCCTCGCCGAAGCGGCGCGCGGGATCATTTGAGCAAGCGCCCGTCGCAATTGGAGTCCGGAGGCGCAGCGGGCGGCTCTACACTGGGCCTATGAAAACCCATGTTCGCGTGCTGGTGATCGGCGGCGGCGTGGTGGGCGTCAGCACGCTCTACCACCTCACCAGGAAGGGCTGGACGGACGTGGCGCTGATCGAGCGCACCGAGCTCACCGCCGGTTCCACCTGGCACGCCGCGGGTCTGCTGCCGCTGTTCAACATGAGCTACACGGTCGGGCAGCTGCACAAGTACTCGGTCGATCTCTACAAGCGGCTGCCGGCCGAGACCGGCCAGGACGTGAGCTTCCACGTCACCGGCAACCTGCGCCTCGCCACCTGCAAGGAGCGCATGGACGAGTACTACAAGTACTGCGGCACGGCCAACACCATCGGCGTGCCGTTCGAAGTGATCGGACCCCAGCAGGTGAAGAAGCTGTGGCCGCTGGTGGAGCTCGGCCCGCGTGAAGACCTGGCCGCCCTCGTCGGCGCGCTCTACCACCCGGACGACGGGCATATCGCGCCCGCCGATCTGACCATGGCGCTGCGCAAGGGCGCACGCACCGGCGGCGCCGAGATCTACGAGCACACCGAAGCGCACGCCATCGAGCGCACCGCATCGGGGGAGTGGAAGGTGCGCACCAGCCGCGGCGACATCACCGCCGAGCACCTGGTGCTCGCCACCGGCAACTATGCGCGCCAGACCGGCAGGCTCCTCGGGCTCAACGTGCCGGCGATTCCCGTCGAGCACCAGTACATCGTTTACGACGAGTCCCCCGAGCTCAAAGCGTACCGCCAGGGCGGCGGGCGCGAGCTGGCGGTGCTGCGCGAATCCGATCAGTCGTACTACCTGCGCGAGGAGCGCATGGGCTGGATCCTGGGCCCGTACGAGAAGGGCGCGCCGGCACGCTTCGCCGACGGGGTGCCGGACTGGTTCGGGCGCAGCCTGTTCCCGGGCGATCTCGACCGGCTGGTGCCGCACGTGGAGGCGGCGACGCGTCGCGTGCCGGCGCTCGAGAACTGCGGCATCAAGGACATCGTCAACGGGCCGATCTCCTACACCCCGGACGGCAGTCCCCTCATCGGTCCGGCTTGGGGTGTGCGCAACGTGTGGCTGAACGAGGGCCACAGCTTCGGCATCACCGCTGCGGGCGGCTCGGGCTGGCAGCTCGCCGAGTGGATCGTCGAGGGCGAGCCCGGGATCGACATGCTGGCGGCGGATCCACGCCGCTTCGGCCCCTACACCTCCAAGCGCTACGTGGTGAAAAAGAACGAGGAGACCTACCGCAACGTCTTCACCATCCACTTCCCGGACGAGGAGCGCCCGGATGGGCGTCCCGCCAAGACCAGTCCGGTGTACGACAAGCTCTCGCGCAAGGGCGCGGTGTGGGGACAGCGGTATGGCTGGGAACGCGCCAACTGGTTCGCCCCGCCGGGAGTGGAGTGCCGCGACCGCTGGAGCTTCCGCCGCAGCAACTACTTCCAGCACGTCGGCAACGAAGCGCGCCTGATGCGCGAGAAGGTCGGGGTCATCGACCTGACTCCCTTCACCAAGCACCAGGTCACCGGCGCGGGCGCCGAGGCGTGGCTTGACGGACTGGTCGCCAACAAGGTACCCGCGAAGGTCGGGCGCATGGCGCTGGCGCACGCCCTCACCCGTCGCGGCGGCATCCGCTCCGAGTTCACCATCACCAAGATCGCCGACCAGCACTACTACGTGGTGAGCGCCGGCGCCGCCGAGCGCTACGATAGCGATTACCTCTTCAAGGCGCTGCCGCCGGATGGCTCGGTCGCGCTGCGCAACATCACCGCCAGCCGCGGCTGCTTCGTGCTCGCGGGACCCAAGTCACGCGAGGTGCTGGCGCAGCTCACCGACACCCCGCTCGACAACGCCTCCTTCCCGTGGCTCACCGGCCAGAGCATCGAGGCGGGCGTGGCGGTGGATGTGTACGCGCTGCGCGTGAACTTCGTCGGCGCGCTGGGCTGGGAGCTGCACTTCCCGATCGAGTACGCCCATGCGCTCTTCGATGCGCTGTTCGAGGCCGGCGCGGATCACGGCATCGGCATGGTCGGCATGCGCGCCATGGAATCGCTGCGCATGGAGAAGTCCTACCGCATGTGGGGCAGCGACTTGACCCCCGACTACACCCCCTTCGAGGCGGGCCTCGACCGGTTCGTGCGCATGAACAAGGGGGCGTTCATCGGGCACGAGGCGCTGGAGAGGCAGCTGGCAGCGGGGGTCCCCAACCGCTTCCTGACCCTCGAGGTGCACGGCGTCGCCGATGCCGACCCGCTCGGCAACGAGCCGCTGTTCGAGCGCGGCGGGCGCATGATCGGCCGCGCCACCTCCGGCTACTACGGCCATTGTCTCAGGAAGAGCCTGGCGATCGGCTACGCCCAGGCGGAGTTTGCGCAGCCTGGCACCGAGCTGACCATCGAGATCCTGGGCGAGCGCAAGCAGGCCACCGTGCTGCGCGAATCCCCCTACGATCCGGACAACCTCGAGCTGCGCGCCTGAAGCGCCCGCGCCATGTAGCGCATCGAGCCGGGCGCAGTAGTGCGCAATGTTGACGGCGTGCGCGCCGGTGCCGGCCGCGGTCACATCGACGTAGCGGTCCTCATAGCCCCAGTAGTCCGCGGCCGCGCACCCAAGGCCCGGGTCGTACTTAGCAGGCGCAGGCACTCGGCCCAGTGGGCGCAGGGACATAGAATCCTTCCTTGATGTTTCTTCTTATCTGGCGAGGGGTCGGCCAGCATCAGGTCATCGTCGCATTCAGGCAAGGAAGGTGTAAAATCGGGCATGTGGCTCTGCCCCACAGCAAGTTCGCGTTCCTGACGCTCCCGCGCTACTCCATGATCGCGCTGTCGAACGCGGTCGAGCCGCTGCGCATGGCGAACATCCTCACCGGCCAGCCGGTGTACGACTGGTCGATCGTGAGTCTCGATGGTCAGCCGACCGCGGCCAGCAACGGGCTGTCGCTCTCACCTACGGTCGCGCTCGAGCAGGCCGCTCCCTTCGACATCCTGTTCGTCTGCGGAGGGGTGCACGTTCAGGAGGCGGTCTCGCCGAAGGTCCTGGCGGCGCTCAGGCGTCTGGCGGAGCGCCGCGTTCCGCTCGGCGGGCTGTGCACCGGCGGCTATGCGCTCGCCAAAGCGGGCCTGCTGGATAAGTACCGCGCCACCATCCACTGGGAAAACCTCTCGGCGCTGCGCGAGGAGTTCCCGCGCATCCACCTCAGCGACCAGCTCTTCAGCATCGACCGCGACCGCTTCACCTGCTCCGGTGGCGTGGCGCCGCTGGATCTGATGCTGCACCTGGTGGAATCGAAGCTCGGCGCGCAGGTGTCGCAGCTCATCTCCGAGCAGTTCATCGTCGACCGCGTGCGCAGCGACCGCGACCGCCAGTACGTCCCGCTGCGCGCCCAGATCGGAGTCAGCCACGAGAGCCTGATCAAGGTGGCGCAGCTGATGGAGGACAACATCGAGAAGCCGCTGTCGCTCGATGAGATCGCCGCCGCGACCGGTCTGTCGCGCCGCCAGATCGAGCGGCTCTTCAAGCGCCATCTGAACTGTGTCCCGAAGCGCTACTACCTGCAGATGCGCCTGCGCCGCGCGCGCGAGCTGCTGCTGCAGACCTCCATGCCGATCATCGACATCACCACCGCCTGCGGCTTCCAGTCCCCGCCGCACTTCTCGCGCTGCTACCGCGCACAGTTCGGCTGCCCGCCGAGCGCGGAACGCCAGACCCACCCGGGCAAGGGCGCAGCCGCGGCCCGTCCCGGCGAGGAGCTCGCCCCGGTCTGAAACGTGAAGTCCGTCGCCGGCAGGTTTTGCCTTAACGCAGCCCCTGTCGCTTGCGGACACGCGGCGGTCGCGTAGCAGCCATTACCCCCGGCACCCTCTCCTTACCATGTGCCAAAGCGGCCGCGCGAGCTGCTAACCCGAAGTCGCGCATGGAGATTTCGACCATGGCCGAGTCCGCCGACGCCGAATTCAACCTACGCGACCTCAACGACCAGGAGCTCATCGAGCAGGTGCACGATGACCTCTACAACGGCCTGAGGGCCGAGGTCGAGGAAGCGACGCACATCTTCCTGGAACGCGGCTGGAATGCCGAGAAGGTGCTGAACGATGCGCTCGTCGAGGGCATGCGCATCGTCGGCATCGACTTCCGCGACGGCATCCTGTTCGTGCCCGAGGTGCTGCTGGCCGCCAACTCCATGAAGGGCGGCATGGAGATCCTGCGCCCGCTGCTCGCCGAGACCGGCGTGCCGCCGATCGGCAAGATCGTGATCGGCACGGTCAAGGGCGACATCCACGACATCGGCAAGAATCTCGTGTCGATGATGCTGGAGGGCGCGGGCTTCGAGGTCATCGACCTCGGGATCAACAACCCGGTGGAGAAATATCTCGCCGCGCTGGAGCAGCACAAGCCGGACATCCTCGGCATGTCAGCACTGCTCACCACCACCATGCCGTACATGAAGGTGGTGATCGACAAGATGAAGGAGACCGGCATCCGCAAGGACTTCATCGTGCTGGTCGGCGGCGCCCCGCTCAACGAGGAGTTCGGCAAGGCGGTCGGCGCAGACGCCTACTGCCGCGATGCGGCCATCGCGGTGGAGACGGCCAAGTCGCTGCTGGCCGCGCGCCGCGCCGGCGCGGCCAACGCCGGCAGCGCCTCCGCCGCCGCCTGAAGAAGTCCGCACCGCTCATGCACGCTCCCCACGGCACGCTGCTCATCGCCTGCGGGGCCCTCGCCCGCGAGATCGCCGCGCTCAAGCGCGCCAACGGCTGGGCGGCACTCGAGCTGCGCTGCCTGCCGGCGCAGCTTCACAACCGTCCGGAGCTGATCGCACCGGCGGTGCGCGCCGAGATCCGCGCCCATAAGGCCCGCTATGCCCAGATCTTCGTCGTGTACGGCGACTGCGGCACCGGCGGAGCGCTGGATGCGGTGCTGAAAGAGGAAGGCGTCGAGCGGCTGCCCGGTGCCCACTGCTACGAGTTCTACGCCACCAGCGCCGTGTTCGCGCAGCTGCACGACGCCGAGCCCGGCACGTTCTACCTGACCGACTTCCTGCTGCGGCACTTCGAGCGCCTGGTCGTCCGTCCGCTCGGCCTCGACCGCCATCCGCAGCTGAAGGACGAGTACTTCCGCCATTACAAGAAGCTCGTGTATCTCGCGCAGGCCGAGCGCGCCGGCGCGGTGGAGCAGGCGCGCCAGATTGCGCAGCGCTTCGGCTTCGCCTTCGAGTACCGCTCTACCGGATACGGGGAGCTGGGCACGCGCCTCGCCACACTGGCCGCCGGCCAGGAGCGCGCGGCATGGCGAGCCTGAGCATCATCTCCTGGCGTGACATTCCCGCGCAGGTTGTGGTGCGGCGCGGACGCGAGACCGCGAAGGCGCAGTTATCCGCACGCTTCCAGGAGGCGGTCGACCGCGCGGCGATGCGCGCCGGCCGGGGTACCTCGGATGCCTACCTCGCCGACTGGAAGCGCAGCGCGCCCAGGCCCTGCGGCGATGACATCCAGGCCGAGGCCGCCGCGGAAGCTGCGCGCATCGAGGCGCGCTTCACCGATGACGAGCTCGAGCAGCTGATCCGCGCCAAGGGACTCGCACCGGGGTCGTAGCGGTGTACGCGCTCAGGCAGTGGTCGGTGCGTCATGCCGGCGGGCTCAACGCCTTCTACAAGGGCTTCGAGTCCGTGCTCGTGGCGCTGGCTCCGGTGTTCCGGCGCATCGGCTATCGGCGGCTCGAGCGGCCGGTCGCCGCCGTCGAGCGCGGCGTGAAGGGCCTCTTGTTCGACTGCCGCATGTGCGGGCAGTGCATCCTCTCCTCCACCGGCATGTCCTGCCCCATGAACTGCCCGAAGAACCTGCGCAACGGCCCGTGCGGCGGGGTACGCGCCGACGGCCACTGCGAGGTGCGCCCCGAGATGAAGTGCGTGTGGGTTGAGGCGGTGGCCGGAGCGGCGCGCATTCCGGGCGGCATGGCATCGCTGTCGCAGGTGCAGGTGGCGGTCGACCGCCGCCTGCAGGGGAAGTCCTCGTGGCTGCGCGTGGTGCGGCAGCGCACCGGAGAGGCGCTGTGAAGTTCGACGACGAGCCGGTTCCCGGTTATCCGCTGCCGATCCTTCCCGGCCACACCTCGCCCGGGCGCTTCGAGCGCGTGCTGCGGGCCGGGCAGTTCGCGGTCACCGCCGAGCTGGCACCGCCTGATTCGGCCGACCCGGAGGAGGTATTCCGGCGCGCGCGCATTTTCGACGGCCACGTCGATGCCATCAACGCCACCGACGGCTCAGGGGCCAACTGCCACATGTCGAGCCTCGCGGTGTGCGCGCTCTTGACGCGCGTCGGTTACGCACCGGTCATGCAGATCTCCTGCCGCGACAAGAACCGCATCGCCATCCAGGGCGACATCCTTGGCGGCGCCGCCATGGGTGTGTCCAACCTCTTGTGCCTCACCGGCGATGGCGTGCAGGCGGGCGATCACCCGCAAGCGCTGCCGGTGTTTGACCTGGACTCGATTTCCCTGCTCGAGACCGCGCGCACCCTGCGCGATGAGCATCACTTCCTGTCGGGGCGCAAGATCAGCTACGCGCCGCGGGTGCTGCTCGGTGCCGCCGAGAATCCGTTCGCCAAGCCCGTCGAGTGGCGCGCGCAGCGCCTCGCGAAGAAAGTTGCGGCCGGAGCACAGTTCATCCAGACCCAGTTCTGCTACGACGTGCCGCTGCTCAAGACCTTCATGACTCACGTGGAGGAGCTCGGCCTCCTCGACAAGGTCTTCATCCTGGTGGGCGTCGGCCCGCTGCGCTCGGCCAAGGCCGGCGAGTGGATCCGCACCCACGTGCCCGGAGTACACATCCCCGATGAGGTGCTGAAGCGCCTCGCCGGCGCCGCCGATCAGGCTCTCGAGGGCCGGCGGCTGTGCATCGAGCTCATCCAGGAGATCCGCACGCTCAAGGGCGTGCACGGCGTACACCTCATGGCCTACCGGCAGGAAGAGTCGGTGGCCGAAATCATCGAGCGCTCCGGGGTGCTCAACGGCCGGGTGCCGTGGCACCCGGGGCGCGACCCGCGACCCGAATCAAACAGGAAGGCTTCATGACCGATACCGTCGTCAGCTCTCAAACCCGCGAGGTCGTGCTCGGCCTCGAGCGCCCCTTCGTCATGATCGGCGAGCGTATCAACCCCACCGGCCGCAAGATCCTCGCCGCCGAGATGGCCGCCGGGAATTTCAGCCGCGTCGAATCGGACGCGCTGGCGCAGGTAGCGGCCGGTGCGCACATGCTGGACGTGAACGCCGGCATTCCGCTCGCCGACGAGCCGGCGATCCTGGCGAAGGCGGTGCAGCTGGTGCAGTCGATCACCGACCTGCCGCTGTCGATCGATTCCTCCATCGTCAAGGCGCTGGAAGCGGGACTCGCCGTCTACAAGGGCAAGCCGCTGGTGAACTCCGTGACGGGCGAGGAGGAGCGCCTGGAATCGGTGCTGCCGCTGGTGAAGAAGTACGGCGCCGCGGTGGTCGCCATCTCCAACGACGAGACCGGCATCTCCGAGGACCCGGATGTGCGCTTCGAGGTGGCGAAGAAAATCGTCCAGCGCGCGGCCGATCACGGCATCCCGGCGTGCGACATCGTGGTCGATCCGCTGGTGATGCCGATCGGTGCCATCAACCAGGCCGGTCGTCAGGTCATGCACCTGCTCAACCGCCTGAAGAACGAGCTCAAGGTGAACACCACCTGCGGTGCCTCCAACGTCAGCTTCGGATTGCCCGCGCGCGAGGGGATCTCGGCGACCTTCCTCAGCATGGCGATCGGCGCCGGACTGACCTCCGCGATCATGAACCCCATGCACCTCGAGATCGTCAAGGCCTGCATGGCAGCGGACGTCATGATGGGTCACGATCCGGACTGCACGCGCTGGATCAAGCGCTTCCGCGAGGCCCCGCCGCTCGCTGCCGCAGGCGGAGCGGCGGCCGCCGCGGAGGGCGCGGCACGCGGTCGACGCGAAGGCGGCCACCGGAGGCGCAGCCAGAGCCCGGCGTGAGCGATCCGACATGAGCGACAAGGACCCGCTGGTCGTCTTTACCCCTTCGGGCAAGCGCGGGCGATTTCCGCGCGGCACGCAGCTGCTGCAGGCGGCGCGCAGCCTGGGGGTGGACGTCGACTCGGTGTGCGGCGGGCGCGCGCTGTGCGGCCGCTGCCAGGTGCTGGTGATGGAGGGTGAGTTCCCCAAGCACGGCGTGACCTCGAACGCTCAGCACCTTTCGGCAGTCGGCGCCGCCGAGCAGAGCTTCTCGCGCCGCCGCCCGCTGCCCGTCGGCCACCGGCTCTCCTGCTCGTCGAAGATCGAGGGTGACCTCGTGATCGACGTGCCCCCCAGCAGCCAGGTGCACCGCCAGGTGGTGCGCAAGGCCGCCGATGCGCGCCCCATCACCCTCGATCCGGTCGTGCACCTGCACTATGTCGAGGTGCGCGAGCCGGATATGCACGACCCGCGCGGCGACCTGCAGCGGCTGCTGGAGGCGCTGCACCGCGAGTGGGACTTCGGCCCGCTGCGCTGTGACCTCGCGGTACTGCAGCGTCTGCAGGCCGCGCTGCGCAAGGGTGAGTGGCGCGTCACGGTCGCGGTACACGCCGGCTCGCAGCTGATCGGCGTGTGGCCGGGCTTTCACGACCGCATCTACGGGATCGCGGTCGATGTCGGCTCGACCACCATCGCCGCGCACCTGTGCAATCTCGAGACCGGTGAGGTGGCGGCGTCCGCCGGCACCATGAACCCGCAGATCCGCTTCGGCGAAGACCTCATGAGCCGCGTGTCCTACTCGATGATGCATCCGGGCGGGGCACAGCAGATGACCGAGGCGGTGCGCAGCGCGCTCAACACCCTGGCGGCCGAGGTAGCCCGCGAGGCGCGGATCGAGGTATCCGACATCCTCGAGCTCACCGTGGTGGGCAATCCCATCATGCACCACCTGCTGCTCGGCATCGATCCGGTGGAACTCGGGGGCGCCCCGTTTGCGCTCGCGACCGACTCGCCGCTCGGACTCAAGGCGAGCGAGCTCGGACTCGCCCTGCATCCCGGGGCGCGGGTCTACACCCTGCCGTGCATCGCAGGTCATGTGGGCGCCGATGCCGCCGGCATGCTCCTCGCCGAGCGGCCGGACCTTACCGACAAGCTGACGCTACTGGTGGACGTCGGCACCAATGCCGAGATCGTACTCGGCAACCGTCAGCGCCTGCTCGCCTGCTCGAGCCCCACCGGCCCGGCATTCGAAGGTGCGCAGATCAGCTGCGGCCAGCGCGCCGCGCCCGGCGCCGTCGAACGCGTGCGCATCGACCCTGCGACGCTCGCAGCGCGCTTCAAGGTGATCGGCTCGGACCTGTGGTCGGATGCGCCGGGATTTGCACAAGCCGTGTCACGCACCGGGGTCACCGGCATCTGCGGCTCGGGGATCATCGAGGTGATCGCCGAGATGTACCTGGCAGGCATCATCACCCAGGACGGGGTGATCGACGGCGCGCTCGCCGCACGCAGCGACCGCGTCGTGGCCACCGGGCGCACCTTCACCTACACGCTCTACTCAGGGGGTGCCACGCCCTTGACTATCACCCAGAACGACGTGCGCGCCATCCAGCTCGCCAAGGCGGCGCTGTACGCGGGCGTGAGGCTCCTCATGGACCATCTGGGCGTCGATCAGCTGGACCGCATCCGCCTCGCGGGCGCCTTCGGCAGCCACATCGACGTCAAGTACGCGATGGTGCTCGGCATGATTCCGGACTGCGATCTGGCGCAGGTCTCCTCCGCAGGCAATGCCGCGGGTACCGGTGCGCGGATCGCGCTGCTGGACAACGCCTCGCGCAAGACCATCGAGGAGCTGGTACACAAGGTGGAGAAGATCGAGACGGCGATCGAGCCCAAATTCCAGGCGCATTTCGTGGAGGCGATGGGCATCCCGCACTCCACCGCGCCGTACCCGAACCTGCGCAAGACGGTTCAGCTCCCCGCGCCCAAGGCGGCCGCCCCGCGCGCTCAGCGCTCGCGTCGCGTCAGCCGCACGACTCCGGTCTGATCGCGCGCGATGCGGATGTCCAGGCGCCGGCCGCGGAAGCTCACGTTCTTCAGGGTCAGCGACGTCCAGCCTTCGGGCAACACCGGAGCATAAGCCTCCACCAGGCCCTGCTCGCGGATGCGCAGCCCGCTGAAGCCGTAGAGCAAGTCCTGCAGATAGCCAGCTGAGCCGGTGAGGAAGTAACCGGTGTTGTTGTCGGCGGTCTCGGTGCGCACGCTGAAGGGCGGCTTGAGCGTGCCCCCGCTGAAGTTGGTGGCGAACAGCGCCGAGGCGCGGGTGGCATCGCCGGCCGCATCCGCCGCCACGATCGGCGGCGCCAGGCCCATGCTGAAGGTTCCGAGCCGCTCGGCGTCCGTGGGACGCACTCCGAATTCGTAGTCGCCCCGCAGCAGCGCCGGCGACATGGCGAGATCGAGCGAGGGCAGGAACAGGAGCGGCAGTGGGCCACCACCGAAATCGCCGCTACGGCCGTAGATGGTCGGGTCGAATGGCAGGTGGTGCGTGCGGTCGGGCGCAAGTGGCACGTACATCTGCCGCGCAATACGATCCCAGAGCGGGTCTGGCTTCTCGCCGAGCTCGCGCGCCGCCTGCACCGCGATGCCGAGCGCACGGGCGGCTGAGACGTTGGTGAAGGTGTCGTTGGGGATATCGGTATGCGACTCCGCGACCGAGTTCACGTGCACGATCTCGTAACGGTGCTCGGCCTCGTCGTAAGTCGAGCGGCTCGCCCAGAAGCGCGCCACTTCGCGGATCACCGGCCAGCCGTTCTTGCGCAGCCAGTCGCGGTCGCGCGTTGCCTGGTAGTACTGCCATTGAGCGATCGCGACGTCTGCATTCACGTGGATCTCGCTTTCGCCGAGCACGAACGCGAAGTGCGGCACCTGCTCGCTGCCGTTCTCCGGGTCCGATTCCCACGGATACATCGCGCCCTGGTAGCCGTGCGCGTGCGCCCGCTGCTGCGCCGCCGGCAGCGTGCGGGAGCGGAAGTCGACCAGGGATCGCGCGCGCTCGGGGTGCAGGAGCAGCAGCGCGGGGAATATCCAGGTGTCGCTGTCCCAGAAGACGTGATTGGTGTAGCCCGGCGTGAGTGCGCATGCGCCGGTCGCCCAGGCGGTGCCGGCGGTCGAGCTTGCCAGCAGGTAGTACAGCTCCGAGTGCACGGCCTGCTGCGCACGCGCATCCCCCCCGATAAGGACGTCCGACTGCCACAGGGCGTCCCAGGCCGCGCGGTGGGCGTTCGCCAGGCGCTCGAATCCGCCGCGGCGCGCCTCGCGCGCCAGCGCGAGAGTGGCCTGTGAGTCGCCGCCCCAGCCCGAGCGCGAGACGGCCACGAACTTGGTGAATTCGTAGGTGTGGCCGCGCTCGACCTTCAGGGCGACGTTCAGCGCGAGCCGATACGCGTCCTGCTTAAGGCTCACAGCCCCAGGCGGCAGGCCGTCGGGCAGCGCCAGCGCGACCGCCATCGCCATGGGCACCCCGGCTCCGCCTTCTGCGCGCCCGTCCAGCCACAGCGAGCCCGACTCCGCATCGGCCGCGCTGCTCAGGATCTGGGTATGGCCCGGATACCAGATGGATTCGCGGTCAGGGGTTGCCGGCGGCTGCGCATGGAACGACAGCCCGTTGGCGGCCAGCACCTCTTCCATTTCCGGACCTGTCATGCGTGCCAGCGCGAAGCGCGGCGCATGCGGTGCCCACAGCGTGAGACCGAATGACAAGCGCACCGTGTCATCGTAGTCCGGGGTGATTCTGAGGCGCGTAGCGGCCAGGTGCGGAGCGGCTTCACTGACCAGTGTGGTCACTTCAACCGCGGTGTCGCGGTCGCCATCGAGATAGTGATAGCGCGTCGTAAGGGTCGCGCCGTGCAGATCGAGCGTCTGGCGGTAGTCCTTGAAGTGCCGCTGGCTGAGCGCGACGCGGTTGAGCCAGGCCTGGTCGGGAGCCCCGGCGCGGCTCGAGCTGAAATCGATATCGGTCCACGCCGGCACCGCCGCCGGCCGCGACACGTCGCCGTCGCTGTAGTCCATGAAGGCGATCAGATACGCACGCGTCGGTTCGGTGCCGCGTGGCGCGGTCAGGGTCGAGACGTAGCCGTTGCCGAGGTAGCCCGGAAAATAGGCGCGCAGATCCTCGAAGTCAGCGGATAACTCAAAGCTCGCATCGCCCGCGCCCCATGCGCTCGCCGCACACGCTATGAACAGCGCCGGGCACAGCGCGCGCGCAAGGATCCCCAGCCTGAGCATCACGCGAATCTCCAGGGCCCACACCGAGCCGCGATTGTAGCGTGCGCGTACCGCACGCGCGGGCACGTTGCCTGAGTGAGCCTGAGCGGCGATCATCGCACCATGAAGGTTTCGCGGCGCGAATTTGCGCGGCTCGGGGCAGCCGCAGCCGCGCTGGCCGCGGCGCGCGCACCACTGCTCGGCGCCCAGCCCGCGGCGGCGCCACTCTCCGAGTTCGGCTATGACGCGGTGACGATCGACAGCGCCCCGCACCAGGCGCAGCTGCAGAACACGCACGCAGTGCTCATGAGCCTGAGCGAGGACAGCCTGCTCAGGCCGTTTCGGCAGATGGCCGGTCTGCCCGCGCCGGGGCAGAACTTGGGCGGCTGGTACAACTACGATCCGGATTTCGACTGGCACAAGGACGATGCCGGGTTTGCGCCCGGGGCGACCTTCGGCCAGTGGGTCTCGGCCCTGGCGCGCTACCACGCCATGACCGGCTCGGAGACGGCGCGCGCGAAGGTGTTGCGCCTGAACAGCCTGTACGCGGAGACGATCAGCGAAGACTTCTACGACAAGAACCGCTTCCCCGCCTACTGCTACGACAAGCTGCTCCTGGGGCTGATCGACTCGCACCAGTTCGTGCGCGACCCGCGAGCTTTTGCCATCCTCGAGGCGACCACCCGTGCCGCCGTGCCGCACCTGCCCCCGGGTGCGATCGATCGCGAGCTG
Source organism: uncultured Steroidobacteraceae bacterium (assembly GCA_964489185.1). Classification (GTDB taxonomy): domain Bacteria; phylum Pseudomonadota; class Gammaproteobacteria; order Steroidobacterales; family Steroidobacteraceae; genus 13-2-20CM-66-19. The sequence goes on from CAZAXR010000045.1 coordinate 40,382, forward strand.
CCGTGGCGAGCGGGCAAGGACCAGTCGTATCGCTGGGACGAGTCCTACACCAATCCGGAAAACCTGTTCCTCGCCTACCAGCGCGGCGCCGGTGGCCGCTACCGGGATCTGGCGGTGCGCTTCCTCGACGATGCCAGCTGGTTCGACCCGCTCGCGGGCGGGGAGAACGTGCTCTCCGACAAGCACGCCTACAGCTACGTCAACTCGCTGAGCTCGGCCATGCAGGCGTACCTGACGCTCGGCAGCCAGAAGCACCTGCGCGCCGCCCGTAACGCTTTCCTCATGCTGTCCGAGCAGAGCTATCCCACCGGCGGTTGGGGTCCGGATGAGAAGCTGGTCGCCCCCGGCAGCACGACGCTGTACTCAAGCCTCACGGCGACCCACAACAGTTTCGAGACTCCGTGCGGCGCTTACGCGCACTTCAAGCTGACCCGCTACCTGCTACGGGTGAGCGGCGCGGCGCGCTACGGCGACAGCATGGAGCGCGTGATGTACAACACCGTCCTCGGCGCCAAGCCCCTGCAGGCGGACGGCCGCGCGTTCTATTACGCGGACTACAACCTCACCGGCCGCAAGGTCTACTCCAATCATCGCTTCCCCTGCTGCTCGGGCACGCTGCCTCAGGTCGCCGTCGACTACGGCATCAACTCCTACCTGCGCGCACCCGAAGGCGTCTACGTCAATCTGTACGTCCCCTCGCGCTTGAAGTGGATCCAGGCGGGTGCGCGCTGCGCCGTGAGACAAAGCGGTGACTATCCGTTCGCTGATGCGGTGACCATGCAGGTGGATGCCTCGCCGGCGCGGCACTTCACGCTCTACCTGAGGATTCCGGCGTGGGCACAGGGAGCGCGTATCCAGATGAACGGCAAGGCATGGCGCGGCGCGGCCGCGCCGGGAACCTTTGCTGCCCTGACCCGTACCTGGCGCGACGGCGACCGCATCGATCTGGAGCTGCCGCGCCGCATGCGCCTGGAGCCGCTCGATGCGCAGCACCCGGACATGGTGGCGCTCATGTGCGGGCCGCTGGTGCTGTTTCGAGTCACGAACGGTGAAGAGCTGCCCCGGTGCGAGCGTGCCGCGCTGCTCGCTGCGCGACCGGCGGCGCCGGGTCGCTGGGAGGCGGATCTTGCGGGCCGGGCGACGAGCTTCCTGCCCTACGTGGCAATCGACGCCGAGCCGTATTCCGTCTTTACCCGCGTCGCGGGCTGAGCGGGCGGCGACGCGCTAAATGTTGGAGTCCGGAAATGACGCCTTGCGGCGGTTCATGTAGTCGAGCAGCGCCTCGTCGATCGCCGCGTCCAGCGGTGGCGGCTCGTACTCCTTCAGCTGCTTCTTCCACAGCGCGTTCGCGCGCTGCATCATGTCCTTGGAGCCCTCCGCCTCCCACTGCTCGACGCTGTTGTTGTCCGCAAGCGGTGAGCGGTAGAAAGCCGTTTGGAAGTTGGCCTGCGTGTGCGCGCAGCCCAGGAAATGCTTGCCCGGCCCGACTTCGCGGATGGCATCGAGCGCCTGACCGTTGTCACTCAGGTCCACACCCGCCAGCAGGGTGTGCATCATCCCGGCCTGATCGGTGTCCATGACGAACTTCTCGTAGCCCATCGACAGGCCGCCCTCGAGCCAGCCGGCGGTGTGCAGCACGAAGTTGACGCCGCCGAGGCAGGTCGGAATCAGCGTGTTGGCGGACTCGTAGGCCGCCTGGGCGTCGGGGATCTTGGAGGCGCACAGCGCGCCACCGGAGCGGAACGGCACACCGAGACGCCGCGCCAGCGCAGCCATGACGTACAGCACCAGTGCGGGCTCCGGGGTGCCGAAGGTCGGCGCCCCGGACTGCATCGAGAGCGAGGAGGCGAAGCTGCCGAGGATCACGGGCGCCCCGGGATTCACCAGCTGGGCGAGCGCCATGCCGGCCAGGGCCTCCGCGAGGGTCTGGGCGGCGGTGCCCGCCACCGTCACCGGCGACATGGCGCCGGCCAGGATGAAGGGCGTCACGATGGTCGCCTGGTTGGCGCGCGCGTAGGTCTTAAGCGCGCCGAGCATGGTCGCATCCCAGGTGAGGGGCGAGTTGGCGTTGATGAGGCTGGTGATGCAGGTGCGCGGCCGGCCGCTAGCGGGATCCATGTAGTTGTCGCCGAACAGGATCTTGGTCATCTCGACCGTGTCCTGCGCCCGCTCCGGGTGGGTCACCGAGCCCATGTACGGCTTGTCGCTGTACTTCATGTGCGTGTAGACCATGTCGAAGTGCCGCTTGTTGACCGGCAGATCGACCGGTTCGCAGATGGTGCCGCCGGAGTGATGCAGCGAGGTCGCCATGTAGCCGAGCTTCACGAAGTTGCGGAAGTCCTCGATGCGCGCGTAGCGGCGCCCTTCGTCGAGATTGCGCACGAACGGCGAGCCGTAGGCAGGAGCGAACACCGTGCGGTTGCCGCCGATCACGACGTTGTGCGCGGGGTTGCGCGCGAACTGGGTGAACTCCTTGGGCGCCGAGCGCTGCACGATGCTGCGGCACATGCCGCGCGGGAAGCGCACGCGCTCGCCCTGCACGTCCGCGCCCGCCTCCTTCCAGATCTTGAGCGCCTCGGCGTCCTCGCGGAAATCGATGCCGATCTCCTGCAGGATGGTGTCGGCGTTGCGCTCCAGCAGCGCCAGCCCCTCCTCGCCCAGCACCTCGTAGTACGGAATGTTGCGCGTGATGTAGGGAACAAAGGCGTGGCTGCGCGCGGTGCGGGCGGCGATCTTGGCATCGCGTCCGCTGGGACGCCGGGCGCGCGCGGGCGGGCTGGCTTGCGGCTGCTGGTCCATGAGTCTCACCTAAGCGGTGGCACCCTTCGCGGGCGAACCCAAAGCCCATTATGGCTGCGCGGGCGGCGGCACCACTGATCGATTTGCGGCATGCGCTTCTCCGCCCGCGCCATGCAGGCCCATGCCGGCCTCCAGTGCGGGCCTCAGGGCCCGCCGACCACCGGCAGATCGATGAAGCTGGCGGTCGCGCCGGCGCGGAATATGCGTTGCGTCGCCCGGCGGTAGTCGCCCGGGGCTGCGAAGAAGATGTTGTCGACGTAGGTCTGGGGATTGCGGTCGTAGAGCGGGAACCAGCTCGACTGGATCTGCACCATGACCCGGTGGCCCGGCAGGAACACGTGATTCACGTGCGGCAGCGCGAACGTGTAGCTCTGCACCTTGTTGGGCGGAATCGGGCTCGGGTGTGAGAGGCTGTCGCGGTAGCGGCCGCGCAATATGTCCATGGCGATGGGCAGCTCATAGCCGCCCAGGGGCGGATCCGACGGCACCTCCTCAGGGTATACGTCGATCAGCTTCACCACCCAGTCGCTGTCGGTACCGCTGCTGGAGGCGAACAGGTTCACCTGCGGTGCGCCGCCGATGTGCAGCGCTGCGGTCAGCACCGGGCTCACGTAGGTCAGGACATCGGGGCGGTCTTCGACCGCGCGCTGATCACTCACCAGCCAGCGCTGCCAGCCGAGGTGGTCCTCGAAGTGCACCGGCCGCGGAATGTACGGCACCGGCTTGGCCGGATCCGAGACGTACTCGTCGTAGGGCGCGCCGGCCTTGGCCGGAGCGCTGAAGCCCAGGCCGAATCCAGCCTCGAGATACAGCCGGCGCGGACGCGACGCGCACCCCTGCGCACAGGATAGCGGCCAGGAGCTGAGCCGCCGCCACTGGTTGGTGCCGGTCTCATAGACGAACACCGGCGGGGTGTCGGCCGCAGGCGCGCCGTCCTTGAGGTGCGCATCGAGGAAGGGCCGCATCACCTGGCTGCGGAACTGCAGCGCGGTATTGCCTTCGAACTTGAGCGGCCCGAGGTCGGTGCCGTCGTAGTTGACCCCGCTGTGTCGCCAGGGCCCGAGCGCCAGGAAGTTGCGGTCGTTGCCGGTATCCTTCGGTTCGGTGGCGAGATAGGCGTGGATGCCGCCGTACATATCCTCCTGGTCCCACAGGCTGGTCACGTACAGGGTCGGGACCTTGAGCGGCTCGCGGGCCAGAATCGCATCGAGCGCCTGCTCGCTCCAGAACTGATCGTACGCCGGGTGCTCGGCGATCTTCTCGAAGAACGGCAGCTGATCGATGCCGAAGCGGCGCGCGAAATCACCGGCCGACCCGGTAGTCAGAAACAGTTCGAAGTCGTCGTAGGCACCGCGCGCGATGTGCTTGCCTTCGGCGCGTGCCGTGGTCTGGCCGTACAGATAGTCGAAGTTGGTCTGCCGGAACGCTCCGTTGTGAAACCAGTCATCGCCCTTCCAGCCATCCACCATCGGGCACATGGGCACGGCAGCCTTGAGCGCCGGGTGCGGGTTGATGAGCGCCATGAGCACCGTGAAACCCTCATAGGAGGAGCCGATCATCCCTACCTTGCCATTCGACTCCGGAACGTTCTTGACCAGCCAGTCGATGGTGTCGTAGGCGTCGGTCGAGTGATCGATGGGAGTCTGGTTGAGCGGCCCGCGCAGCGGCCGCGTCATAACGTAATCGCCCTCCGAGCCGAACTTCCCGCGCACGTCCTGGAAGACGCGGATGTAGCCCTCGGGCACGAACACGTCGTCTCCCATGGCGAGGGTCGCGAGCAGGTGCGGGCTCACGAAGCGCTCGGCCCGGGCGGATGCGTTGTAGGGCGTACGCGTCAGGATGATGGGTGCGCCCTTCGCGCCCTTGGGAATGACGATTACGGTGTGCAGTTTCACCCCGTCGCGCATCGGGATCATGACTTCGCGCTTCAGGTAGTCAAATTCGGTCGTGGGCGCACTGAAGGCGGGCGGAATGTCCGGCTGCATGGGCGGTGTCTGTGCGTCCGCGGTGTGCGCCACGAGGCCGGCGGCCAATAGCATCCCTGCTCGGAATGAGGTCGCACGCATCGGCTTCGGCTCCTTTCGCCCCCGGGGGCGCAGCGGCTCGCAAGCCTAGCAGAACTGTGCCGGGGGATTGGACGGAATCGGCCGCAACAGTATTCGCGATCGCCACCGCCGAGTTAGGATGCGCTCATGAACGGCGCGGACATCGCTGCGGCGCTGCGTGCGGTGCTTCCCGCAGACTGCGTGCTCACGCGCGAGGAGGAGCGCCGCCCCTACGAGTGCGACGGCCTCACCGCGTTCCGCCGCCTGCCGCAAGTCGTGGTGCTGCCGCGCACCGCCGAGCAGGTCCGTCAGGTGCTCGCCGCCTGCAACCGCCTGGGCGTGCCGCTCGTGGCGCGCGGTTCCGGCACCGGTCTGTCCGGGGGAGCGACGCCGCATCCGCAGGGCGTGCTGCTTTCGTGCGCGCGCATGAACCGCATCCTCGAGATCGATCCGCTCGGTCGCACGGCGCGTGTCGAGCCCGGGGTGCCCAACCTCAGGGTCTCGGAAGCCGCGGCGCCGTACGGCTTGTACTACGCTCCCGACCCCTCCTCCCAGGTCGCCTGCTCGATCGGCGGCAACGTTGCCGAGAACTCCGGCGGCGTGCATTGCCTGAAGTACGGCCTCACCGTGCACAACGTGCTGGCGCTGCGCGGCTACACGGTGGACGGCGAGGCGCTGGAGCTCGGGGGCTGTGCCGGCGACAGCCCGGGGCTCGATCTGCTCGCCCTGACGATCGGATCCGAGGGACTGCTGATGATAGTCACGGAGGTGACGCTCAAGCTGATCCCGCGGCCGCCGTGCGCACAGCTCGTCATGGCCTCATTCGCGGACGTGCACAGCGCGGGCGATGCCGTGGCCGGGGTGATCGCCGCCGGCATCATTCCAGCGGGGCTCGAGATGATGGACCGCAAGGCCACCGCGGCCGTCGAGCCCTTCGTGCACGCCGGCTACGATCTGGAGGCTGCGGCGATCCTGCTGGTCGAAGCGGACGGCACGCCCGAGGAGGTTGCCGAACAGGTGCAGGAGATCGAGCGCGTGCTGCGGCACTGCGGCGCCGGCACGCTGCGCATATCGGGATCGGAAGCGGAGCGACTGCGCTTCTGGTCCGGCCGCAAAAACGCCTTTCCCGCCGCGGGTCGCCTCTCGCCGGACTACTACTGCATGGACGGCACCATTCCGCGCCGGCATGTCGGCCGCGTACTGGAAGCGATCGGTGAGATGGAGACCCGCTACGGACTCAGCTGCATGAACGTCTTCCATGCCGGCGACGGCAACCTGCACCCGGTGATCCTGTTCGATGCCAACCAGCCCGGCTCCTGGGAGCGCGCCGAGCGCTTCGGCGCGGAAATTCTCGAGCTGTGCGTCGAGCTCGGCGGCACGATCACCGGCGAACACGGCGTGGGGATAGAGAAGCTCAACTCGATGTGCGTCCAGTTCTCTCCGGCCGAGCGGGCCGCCTTCGAAGCGGTCAAGCACGCCTTCGATCCGCAGGGACTGCTCAACCCCGGCAAGCTCATTCCAACGCTGGCGCGCTGCGCGGAGTACGGCAGGATGCGCGTGCACCACGGCGAGCTGCCGCACCCCGAACTGCCGCGTTTCTGAACCCCGATGGCTCGCAGCACGGATGACGCCATCCTGAGGGGACTGCAGGAGCGGGTGCGCGCCGCCGCCGGCGCGCGACGGCCGCTGCGCCTTCGGGGCTCGGGCAGCAAGGACTTCTACGGCGAAGCCCTCGAGGGCGAGGTGCTGGAACTTGCTGCCTGGCGCGGCATCGTCGACTACGAGCCTTCTGAGCTGGTCATTACCGCCCGCTGTGGCACCGCGCTCGCGGAGCTCGAGCAGGCCCTCGCCGGGCGCGAGCAGTTCCTGCCCTTCGAGCCGCCCGCATTCGGCGCCGGCACTACCCTCGGCGGGGTAATCGCCGCGGGGCTCTCAGGGCCGCGCCGCATGTACGCCGGGGCGGCGCGCGATTTCGTGCTCGGCACGCGGCTGCTCACGGGCGAGGGCGAGCTGCTGCGTTTCGGCGGGCAGGTCATGAAGAACGTCGCCGGCTTCGATGTCTCGCGCTTGCTGTGCGGCTCGCTTGGCATCCTCGGCGTCATCACCGAGGTGTCGCTGAAGGTGTTGCCCCGCCCGCGCGCGGAGGCCACCGTTAGACTCGAGCTGTCGGCCGCCGCCGCCCTGGAGCGTTTCAATCGCTGGGCGGGTCAGCCGGTGCCACTGTCGGGCGCGTCCTGGTGGCAGGGGCAGACGTGGGTGCGGCTCTCGGGCGCCGCGCCCGCGGTGCGCACGGCCCGCGAGTTGATCGGCGGGGAGCTCATCGCCGAGGAGCGGGCACAGGAGTGGTGGAGTGGCCTGCGTCACTGCCGCCACCCACTCTTTGCACACAGCACGATCTGGCGGCTCTCGCTGCCGGCGACGGCAGCCCCGCTCGATCTGCCGGGCGAACCCCTCATCGACTGGGGCGGCGCGCTGCGCTGGTATGCGAACGTGCCGGGCGACGATGCGCGTGCCCGCGCTGTGGCAGGGGGCGGCAGTGCCATGTGCTGGAAGGGCTCAGCGCCCTCCGGGCGCTTCCATCCGCTGCCACCCGCACTCGCGTCGCTGCACCGAAGGCTCAAGGAGCGTTTCGATCCGCACGGAATCTTCAATCCCGGGCGGCTCCTCGCGACGCTCTAGCCTAGCCGCGCTCACCCGTTTCGGCCCGGTGCGCCTGCGCCAGCTCCGCAAGGCTGGTGAAGCGGAAGTTGTACGCCGGGGTGCCTGCGGGCGCGACGGTCGCCCCCCAGCCTTCCTTGCTTTCGTGCCGGCGGTCGATCCACGCTGAGGCCAGGCCTGCGGCCTGCGCAGGGGCGTGATCGTGATACAGGCTCTGCGCCGTGTGCAGGAGCTCCCCGCGGGCGTGGCCGAGCCGCGCCACGACCTCGATGAGGTAGCGGAAGTTGCGCGGGTCGGGCTTGTAGGAGCCGATGTCCTGGGCCGTGCAGATCGCATCGAAGACGACACCGAGCTTCTTGTTGCTCGCCGCGAAGCTCTCGCGGTCGACGTTGGAGAGGATCACGAGCTTGTAGTGGCGCTTGAGGTATTGCAGCGCCGCGGCGCTGTCCGGGAAGGCCGGCCATTGCGGCACCGAAGCGCCGAAGGCCAGGTGCGCGGCCTCCGGCACGCTGACCAGCCAGGCCTTTGCCAGTCGGCGGTGCACCTCGGCAAGCAGCTGCGGATAGAGCATGCCTGGTGTCGCCGCTTCCTGCGCGACTTCGTGCTGCGCGAATTGTGCGAGCACCTCCTCGCGCCCGGCACCGAGGCGCGCCGCCTGGAGCAGCGGCTGCAATGCCTGGAACAGGCCGCTCTCCCAGTCGATGAGCGTGCCGTAACAGTCGAACGACAGGACTTTGAAATCGGACAGCTTCATTGCAGCGACTCCTGAGTGAGCGCGCGGCTGGCGAGTGCTCAGAGGTTGATCACTCCCCGCCCGAGCTCGATGACCTCCCCACTCACGAAGATCTGGCGCGAGGCGTCGACCGCCAGACGCAGCGACGAGCGCCGCCCCGTGTACTCCCCCTGCGCGATGTCGAATTCACATGGGAGCGTGCGCCCCATGGCGATACACCAGCCGCCCAGATTGGCGGTCGCCGAGCCGGTGGCGGGGTCCTCGAGCACGGCGCTGCCCTTGGGGAAGAAGAATCGTGCGATCAGCCCCGCCCCCGAGGGTGCGAACACGTACGCCATGCTCTGGCCCTCGGCGCTCGCAAACTGAGCGAGCAGCTCGCCGCGCACCCGTACGCGCCGCACCGCCTCCTCGCTGGTCAGGGGCACCATCAGCTGCTCGTGCCCGACGCTCACCCACAACGGCCGCTCGCCGATGTCCAGCTCCTCGAGCCCGAGCATGGCCGCGATCGTCAGGCGTGGCTCCTGGACTTCGCGCCACTCCGGCGCGCGTGCCTGCAGCGTCCAGCGATCCCCGCTGGCGCGCACCGGTATCACGCCCGAGTGCATCTCCAGTGTCAGGCGATCGCCACCGAGGCCGAGGGCGCGGCACACGTGCGCGGTGCCCAGTACCGGGTGGCCTGCGAACGGCATCTCGAAGGTCGGCGTATAGATGCGTACACGGGCGCTGGCACGCTCCGAGGGCAGCACGAAGGTGGTCTCGGAGAGATTGAACTGCAGCGCCAGTGCCTGCATGCTGCTCGCATCGAGCCCCTGGGCGCGCTCGAACACACACAGCGGGTTGCCCGACAGCCTCGCGCGCGCCTGCGTAAACACGTTCAGGATACGATAGGCGTACGCCGTCATTGGCGGATTCTATCCCACGCAGGAACTGCCGAAATCATGAGCGAGCTGCTTTTCCGCACCGATGCCTACCTCAAGTCCACCGCCGCGCGGGTGCAGACCGTGAGCGAGCGCGGCATCGAGCTCGACCGCACCGTGTTCTACCCCCTCGGCGGTGGCCAGAGCGGTGATGCGGGCGTGCTGGTGCGCGCGGACGGGGAGCGCCTGCCGATCATCGATACGCGCAAGGGCGAGGGCCCGGACCGGGTGCTGCACATCCCGGCCCCCGCGGCGGCGCTGCCAGAGCCTGGCGAAGAGGTACTGCTCGAGATCGACTGGCCGCGGCGCTACCGCCTCATGCGCCTGCACACCGCACTGCACCTGCTGTCCTGTGTCATCACCGCGCCGGTCACGGGCGGCAACATCGTGCCGCAAAAGGCGCGCCTCGACTTCGACATCGAACTCAGCCAGCTCGATGCTGCGCATATCGAGAGCGCGACCAATGCGCTGATTGCAGCCGGTGCGGCCACCGAAACGGTGTGGATCACGGACGAGGAGCTCGAGGCGCAGCCGGAGCTGGTGAAGACCATGAGCGTACAGCCGCCGCGCGGCGCCGGACGAGTGCGGCTGCTGCGCATCCCGGGCATCGACCTGCAGCCCTGCGGCGGCACGCACGTCGCCAATGTCGCGGAAATCGGCGCGATCCGCGTGCTCAAAATCCGCAGCGAAGGCAAACACAACAAGCGCGTCGAGATCACGCTCAGCGGTAGCGACTGACCTCGAGTCCGTTGCCCACGTCGAGCAACACCGAGCTCATGTCCGGCGCTGCGCGCACGCGCTCGCGGTAGGCGCGGGCATGCGGCCGCGCACTTTCCGGCTGCAGCATGTTGTCGGCCACGATGATGGCGCCTGGTGCCAGCTTCGGGTGCAGCAGGTCGAACACCGGCACGTATAGATCCTTCCACAGGTCAATCAGCGCGAAATCGAACGGCCCGGGCAACTCGGCGAGCGCGGCCAGCGCGTCCCCGATCCGGAACTGCACGAAGCGCGCGAGCCCGGCACGCTCGAGCTGCCGCTGCGCATAGTCCGTCTTGGCGCGGTGTAGCTCGAGCGAGGTTACCCGGCCGTCGACCTCGCGGGCCGCTTCCGCCAGCCAGGTGGTGGAGTAGCCGTAGGCGGTGCCCACTTCGAGAATGCGACGGGCGCCGGCCTCCTTGACGAGCAGATTGATCAGAGTACCGGCACCGCGGCCCACGGCCAGCAACAGCTCGTCGCGCCGCCGCATGGCCTCCGCCGCAGACAGCGTTGCCCACAGCTCTTCCTCGCGCTGCGCGCGCGCCTCGTATTCCTCGATGACCGCGCGCACTGCTGCGTCCATGGCTACCTCCCTACGCCGCGCCGGAGAAATATTCCTGCAGCGAGGCGACGCCCAGGCGCTTGGCCTCGAACAGGCTCTCGAGATGCTCGCGCGAGTTGACCAGCCCGCGCGCCCGCAGGATGCCCTTCTCGTCCATGAGCGCAGCGAACGGCAGGCGGCTGACCTGATAGGCAAGGCCGAGCGCGGCGGACACCACGTAGGGGATGCCCTCCAGCCCCTGGGCGCGGACGAACTCGCGCTGCGCGGGCGTATCCCCGTCGCTCGCCAGGATCACGTCCATCCAGGCTCGCTCGTCCTTGCGGCTGGATTTCACCGCCGGCAGCAGTGACTTGCACACCGGGCAGCTGGGCGACACGAACAGCAGCAGCGTGCTGCGGCCGTCCTCGCGCGCCCCGCCCACGTGGTGCGCAGCGCCTTCGAGGTCCGCGACCTCCACCACCGGGGCCGGCTCGCCGACCACCAGGCCGCGGTTGAGCATCAGCGCGCCTGCCGGAGCAATGCGCTCGTGCAGCACCCCGAGCTGCCGTACCAAGGCGAGCACCACCGCCGCCAGCGCCAGCACCAGCACCCACAGCACGATATTGGAAATCGCCAGTGCCGTCATCGTGGTCCCCGCAGCAGCGCGGCCCGGGGCACCACGCGCCCCAGCAACCGGTCCACGCTCATATATAAGAGTGCCGCGACCGCCGTGCCTGCCCCGATCGTGAGCGCGTCCGCCGGCTGCATGGGCCGTGCCACCCACGGCAGCAGCAGCGCCCCGAGCAGCCCCGCCAGTATCAAGTTGCGCCAGACCATCCAGGTGGCAATCGGGCGCCGCTCCTCCGGTCCCCCGCACCCGCACGCCAGGTCGCCTCGGCCGCGCCCGAGGTTGATGCCGATCGCGCACGCGTAGCCGAGCAGCAGCGCCGCGCCGGTGGCGCTCGCGCCGGCGCGCGAGGCCGCGGCCAGCATGCCGACCGCCACGGTGAGCTCGAGCGCCGGCACGAGCCACGCCAGGCGCGCCGCGCCGGCGGGCAACACCTCGTAGGCGCGGAACGCCTCTGCAAAGCTCTTGAGGTCGCGCAGTTTGTGGAGCGCGGCGCTCGCGAACAACAGGGCGAACGCCCCGGCAAGCAACGCGCCGACGGCAGGATCGATCATGAGGGCTCCATGATAAACCCGTGTAGTATCCGCAGCACATCGCCGCTGCGAACGGACCTCACCTCATGAATGGCTTGACTGTCACCGAGAGCGAGTTCCGCGCTCTCGCGGCTCAGGTCACCGACCTCGCCGCCCGCTATCTTGCCGGACTTGACACGGCGCGCGCCTACCCGCAGGTGTCTGGTGCCCTGGTGGCAGGCGCGTTCGCGGAACAACTCCCGGAACAGGGGTTGCGCGAGCGCGCCCTGGAGGCACTCAGCGACGTGCTCGCGCACTCACGCGCCCCGACTCCGCGCTTCTGGGGATACGTGTTGGGTTCAGGCGAGCCGGTCGCGGCGATCGCCGACCTGCTCGCGAGCGTCCTCAACCAGAACGTCACCGCGTGGCGCTCGGCGCCGGCGGCGGTTGCCCTGGAACGTCAGCTCGTGGCAGCGCTCGCCACCGCCATCGGCTGCGAGGGCTTCAGCGGCAGCCTGTGCGGCGGCGGCTCGATGGCAAACCTCATGGGCCTGGCGATGGCGCGCGAGGCGCGCCGCCCTGCCAACGAGCGTGGTGCACAGCCTGGCGTGGTGTACGCCTCCTCGGAAGTGCACATGTCGATCCCCAAGGCGCTGGCGCTGCTCGGGCTGGGGCGCGCCAACCTGCGCCTCATCGAGGTCGATGACGGTTATCGCATGCAGACGAGCGCGCTGCGCGCGGCCGTGGCCGTCGACCGTGCAGCGGGGCTTGCCCCGCTGGCGGTAGTCGCCAGCGCCGGTACCGTCAACACCGGCAGCATCGATGCGCTGGCCGAGATTGCCGCACTGTGCCGCGAGCAGGGGCTGTGGATGCATGTCGATGGAGCCTACGGCGCTCTGGCGGCGCTGGCGGTCCCCGAGCAGTTCCAGGGGCTGCAGGCCGCGGACTCACTCTCGCTCGATGCCCACAAGTGGCTGTACCAGCCGCTCGACTGCGGCGTGCTGCTGTTCCGCGATCCCGCCGCGGCGCGCGCGGCGTTCTGCTACACCGGCGACTACGCCAAGTCCCTGAGCCTCGACCCCATCGAGTCGTTCGCATTCTTCGACGAATCGCTCGAGCTGTCGCGGCGCTTCCGGGCGCTGAAGCTGTGGCTGTCGGTGCGCTACCACGGATTGGGCGCATTCCGCGAAGCCATCCGTGCCGACCTGCGCCACGCCCGGGCGCTGCAGCAGCAGGTCGCCGAACAGGAAGCACTCGAACTGCTGGCACCCGTGGCCCTGAGCGCCGTGTGTTTCCGTCACCGCCACGGCGGCAGCGCCGCCGAGACCGACCGGCTGAACGCGGCGATCCTCGCCCGAGTCATCGAGCGCGGGCGCATCTACCTGTCCAATGCCACGCTGCTCGGGCGCTTCGCCTTGCGCGCCTGCTTCGTGAATCACCGCACCAAGGATGCGGATGTTGCGCAAATCGTTCCGGAAGTGCTGGCGGCGGCGCGCGAGGTGGCGGGTGCGGCCTGAGCCTCGGCAGGCGCGCCGGCGCTAAAGCAGCCCGCGCAGGTCTTCTTCCCAGAACTCGTGCGTGCGGCGGGCAGCGCCGTGACCGCGCTCCTGCTCCAGATGGCGCAGCTCGACACGCCGGATCTTGCCGGATATGGTCTTGGGCAGAGCCGCGAACTCCACGCGCCGGATGCGCTTGTAGGGCGAGACCCGTGCACGCACGTGCCTGAGGATCGCCGCCGCGGCGGCCGCGTCCGGCGTGCAGCCGGCGCTGAGGACCACAAAGGCCTTCGGCACCGCCAGGCGCAGCGGGTCGGGGCTCGGCACCACCGCCGCCTCGACCACCCACTCGTGCTCGATGAGCACGCTCTCGAGCTCGAATGGGCTGATGCGGTAGTCGGAGGACTTGAAGACATCGTCCATGCGGCCGACGTAGGTGAGATAGCCCTCCTCATCGCGCGCGGCGACATCGCCGGTGTGGTAGTAGCCGCCCGCCATCGCCTCGGCGGTGCGCTGCGGATCATCGAGGTATCCCTGCATCAGACCGAGCGGCCGGTGCGCCAGATCGATGCAGATCTCGCCCTCCTCGCTCGGTTGCCCCTCGGGGTCCAGCAGCACCACGGGAAACCCCGGCAGCGGCCGGCCCATCGAGCCCGGTTTCACGGGCTGACCAGGCGGGTTGCCTACCTGCGCCGTGGTCTCGGTCTGGCCGAAGCCGTCGCGAATCGTGACTCCCCACGCCTCGCGCACCTGTGCGATGACCTCCGGATTGAGTGGTTCGCCTGCGCTCACCACCTCGCGCAGCGCCACACGCCACTCGCGCAGCTCATGCTGGATCAGCATGCGCCACACAGTCGGCGGTGCGCAGAAGCTCGTCACCCGGCAGCGCACCAGCTGCTCCAGGAGCGCACGCGCCTCGAAGCGCTCGTAGTGATAGGCGAGGATGGTCGCCTGCGCGTTCCACGGGGCGTAGAAGCTCGACCAAGCGTGTTTGGCCCACCCGGGAGAGCTCAGGTTCAGGTGCACGTCTCCGGGCCGCACGCCGATCCAGTACATGGTCGACAGGTGTCCGATCGGATAGCTCACGTGGGTGTGGGCCACGAGCTTCGGCCGCGCAGTGGTGCCGGAGGTGAAGTACAGCAGCAACAGGTCATCGGCGCGCGTCGGCGCCGCGGTGAACGTGGCGCTCGCCTGGTGCGACTCCGCGAAGTCGACCCAGCCGCTGGTGCGCGCCCCGGTCGCCACGCGCAGCGGCGCTCCGCTGAGCCCGGCGAAACGCGGCGCCAATACCGCATCGGTGATCACCGCCTTCACCCGCCCGCGCTCGAGGCGGTCGGCGAGATCGTCGCGCTCCAGCAGCGTGGTGGCCGGGATCATGACCGCGCCGAGCCTGATGAGCGCCAGCATGCTCTCCCACAGCTCCACCCCGTTCGGCAACATCACCAGCACCCGCTCCCCGGGTCTCAAGCCGTGCGCGGCCAGGAACGCCGCCACCTGCATGGAGCGGCGCGCCAGCTGCGCGAACGAAAGCGTGCGATCGCCGCCGGCGTCGTCGACCACCCGCAGCGCCGCCTGTGCGTTGTCGGCGGCAATCACGTCGAAGTAATCGCGCGCCCAGTTGAAACCGGTGAACTCGGGCCAGCGGAACTCGCGCTGCGCGCGCGCAAGTTCAGTGCGCGCACCAAGCAGTGCATCGCGCAGCTCGATGAAGCGGCGGCTGTTGCTCGTGGCCATTGGTCCACCCACTGATCAGGGCGCAGGAGCTTAGCACCGCCAGCCCCGGATGCGGCCACTGGCCGCCCCGCCCGCAGGCGAATATGCCGTGATTTCCTAATGGCTTGCACGCCGCGGGGCACGTAGTATCGGCGCCATGAGTCCCGCGCGCCTCGAGGCATTCACCGACGGAGTGGTCGCGATCATCATCACCATCATGGTGCTGGAGATCCGCGTTCCCCACGGCAGCAACCTGGCGGCGCTGCGTGCCGACGTGCCGGTACTGCTCGCGTACGTGCTGAGCTACGTGAACGTCGGGATCTTCTGGAACAACCACCACCACATGCTGCATGTCACCGAACGCGTCGATGGCAGAGTGCTGTGGGCGAATCTGGTGCTGCTGTTCTGGCTGTCGCTCGTGCCGTTCGTGATCCGCTGGATCGACGAAACGGGCTTCACTGCGCTGCCGACCTCCGCCTACGGCGTGGTGCTCGCCTGCGCCGCGGTGAGCTACGTCATCCTGCAGCGCCAGATCATTGCGGTGAACGGGCGCAGCTCGCGCCTCGCCGTCGCGCTCGGAGATGACCTTAAGGGCAAGCTATCCATCGTGCTGTACGTGTGCGCCATCGCGGTGGCGTTCGTGCAGCCGTGGATCTCGATCGCGCTGTACGTTGCGGTGGCGCTGATCTGGCTGGTACCCGACACGCGCATCGAATCTCTGCTCAAGAGGGCCCTGCCATGAGCGCAATTCCCACCGTGCACGCCATGAGCGACGGGGCGCCCTGGTCGGTCGTCCTGACCGATCAGCGCTCGCACAGCTGGATTGCCGACGAGCCGGCCGCCAATGGCGGCGCCGAGCGCGGCCCGACCCCTCACGAGTTGCTGCTGTCGGCGCTCGGTGCCTGTACCGCCATGACGCTGCGCATGTACTCGGCCCGCAAGGGCTGGGCGCTGCAGAAGGTCGAAGTCGCGCTGCGCTTCAACCCCGACGGCGCTCCCGCCGAGGGCGCATCGCTCATCGAGCGGCGTATCACCGTGCATGGCACGCTCGACGCGCAGCAGCGCGAGCGGCTGCTCGAGCTCGCCAATAAATGCCCGATTCACAGAGTGCTCACCGGCGAGGTGCGCATCGTGAGCTCGCTCCTGTGAGGGCGCACCCATGAGCTCGACCCCCGAACGTATTGCCACCCGCTCCGCGGAGGTCGGCGATGGCCTGATCATTCGCCGCGCACTGCCCAGTCACCAGCGCCGCATGGTCGGCGCCTGGTGCTTCCTCGATCACGCCGGCCCGGTTACGGTTGGCGCCGACGGCGGTCTACACGTGGGCCCGCATCCGCACATCGGACTGCAGACCTTCACCTGGATGATCGAAGGCGCCGTGGTTCATCGCGACAGCCTCGGCAACGAGCAGCTGATCACCCCGGGGCAGGTGAATCTCATGACCGCCGGCGGCGGAATCGCCCACGCCGAGGACAGCGCGCACGGTTATCCGGGCGCTCCTGCGCAAGGCGGCCGGCTGCACGCAGCGCAGCTGTGGATTGCCTTGCCTGAGGCGCAGCGACAGCGCGCGCCGGCCTTCCGCAACTACCCGCGCCTGCCGCTGCTGGATTTGGGAGGCTTCAGATTGCAGCTGCTGGCGGGCAGCTTCGGCGGCGAGCACTCGCCGGTGGAGGTCTACTCGGCGCTGATGGCGATCGACCTCTCGTCCGAGTCGGCCGCCGAGGTCGTCCTGCCGCTCGAGGCTGGCTTCGAGCACGCGGCGCTGGTCTTGAGCGGCGCGGCACAGGTGGCAGGTGAAGCGCTTACTCCGGGCACGCTGTTGTATCTGCAGCCCGGCCGCACACAGCTCAGGGCGAGCTGCGCCGGCGGCGCACGGCTCCTGGTCATAGGCGGGGCGCCGTTCGGGGAAGAGATCCTGCTGTGGTGGAATTTCGTGGCGCGGCGGGTCGAGGAAATGGAGGCCGCCACTGCTGACTGGAACGCCGGACGGCGCTTCGGGGTGGTGAAGGGCAGCCCCTCGCGACCGCTCGTCGCACCCAGCGTCGCGGGACTGCGCCTGCGTGCGAGCTCCTGAGTACCCGGCAGTTTGCCGATAGCTCAGCCGCGGCCGAAGACGCGGATCGCTGCCCCGCTCACCGCGCGCGCCGCGCCGGAGGCCAGGAACGCCGCGACGTCCGCCACCGCTGCCGGCTCGACCCAGCGCGTCGTATCGGCATCGGGCATGGCGGCGCGGTTAGCCGGCGTGTCGAGCGTGCCGGGCGTGCCGGGCAGGATGGCATTCACGGTGATATTGCGGTCCTTGACCTCTTCGGCGAGCGCCTCAGTCAGGCGCTCGACGCCGGCCTTGGAGGCGGCATAGGCGCCCATGCCAGCGGCCGCGCGGCCCGCCGCCCCGGCGCCGATATTGATGATGCGGCCGCCGCCGCGTGCCAGGAGGTGGGCAAGCGCGGCGCGGGATGCGGCGACGGCGGTCTTGAGATTCATGGCAAACATGAGCTCCCAGGTCGCCATCTCGCCCGCGGCAAGGGTCTCCCAGCGGAACCCGCCCGCCACGTTGACGAGCACGTCGAGGCCGCCGCTCGCTTCGACCACCTTCTGGATCGCGCCGGCCGCCGCGCCGGCATCGGTCAGGTCGACTCCACCCACGAGCACGTGCGGGACGGGGAACTCGCGCGCCGCCCAGTCCGGAACCGCCGCGCGGTCGATGAGCCCAAGCTGCGCGCGATCACGCGCGAAACGGCGCGCCATCGCTGCACCCAGGGCGCCGAAGGCACCGGTGATCACCACCGTTGGCCCGCTCATCGCGCTCATCATAGCCGCCTGAGCTCTATGAGGTAGAAGGACCCCTGCGCCTCGCGCGCCTGCACCTGACAGCGTGTCGTTCCCTCGATACGTGCCGCATCGAGCTCGGACAGCGCATGCTCCTCGCCCGCACAGCGCAGCACTAGCTGCGACAGCGCGACCAGGAGCGTCGTATCCGCGCTGAGCACCAGCTGCGTGGTGCTTGCGGTGCGCCGTCCCAGGCGCGAGTCGAATCGGCCGCGACGCGTCATGACGTTCAGATCCGTGACCGGCTCGCCGAGGGGCTTGGCAAAAGCGGCTACATCGCCGGGGAAGGACAGCGGCGGGCTGTCCGGCGAGAGCTGCACCGCCGCCTCGCCGGCGAGCGCGAACTCGAGCCTGCCTGCGAGCACCGCCATGCGGCGGTCAACCCCGGGAAACATCGAGAACGGGGCGCCGGCGGCCACCTCAGCGATGCTCACGCGCCACTCGAAGCTCTCCAGAGCGCTCGCTGGCGGATGCACAGCCACCTCGCGCGTCACGCCGCCTCTGTCCTTCCAGGGACGCGCCGTGCGCTCGGTGGCGCGCAGCACGAGCGCTGTAGAGTGCGGCCTCATGCGGACGGGAGCGGCGGAAAGCTGCCGTCCGGGTACTGAGGCACGCCCGGCTCGATCTCGTAATAGCTGCCCTTGTCGGCAACGAAGATGTGGCAGGCCACCGTGAGTCCGTGCGAGTCATCGAGGGTGCCGGCGGCGATACTCAGGTAGTCGCGCCCCGCGCCGTCCCAGAACAGCGTCGAGCCGCAGCGCGCACAGAAGCCGCGGCGTGCCTCGGGCGACGCGGCGTACCAGGCGAGGCCCGCCTCGCTCAGCAGCTGGAAATCGGCGCGCCGGGCCGCAGTCGCCGCCATCACGTGGCCGGTCATGCGGCGGCACTGGGTGCAGTGGCACATGATGACCGGGCGCAGTGCGCCCGCGACGCGGTAGCGCACCGCGCCGCACAGGCAGCCGCCGGTGCGCGGTTTCGGGGGCGCGCTCATGAGCCTCCTACGGGGTGACGAGCTTCTGCTTCAGATACACGAAACTCAGCGCCCACATCTCGGCCGCCTGCTTGTGATCGGCCGCCGCTGCGTGCCCGCCATCGGTGTTTTCGTAGAAGAGCACCTCGTGACCCTGCGCCTGCATGCGCGCCGCCATCTTGCGGGCGTGTACCGGGGTGACGCGGTCATCGCTGGTGGCGGTGACGAAGAACACCGGCGGGTAGTGAGCTTTTTCCCTGACGTTCTGGTACGGGGAGTACTTCATGATCCAGGCGCGGTCAGCCGCCTTGGCCGGATCGCCGTACTCGGCCTCCCAGGAGGCGCCGGCGCCGATCTGGGTGTAGCGGATCATGTCGATGAGCGGCACCTGACAGACTACCGCGCCGAACAGCTCCGGCCGCTCGACCATGTTGGCACTCACCAGCAGGCCGCCGTTCGAGCCGCCCATGATGCCGAGCTGCCTGGACGTGGTGATGCCGCGCTTTACGATGTCCCGCGCCACGGCCTGGAAATCGTCGTAGGCCTTCTGGCGGTTCGCAAGCAGCGCGGCCTGGTGCCACGCCGGGCCGTACTCGCCACCGCCGCGAATGTTGGCGACCACATACACGCCGCCGCGCGTGAGCCACAGCATGCCGAAGTTGGCCGAGTAGCTGGGCGTCATCGAAATCTCGAACCCGCCGTAGCCGTACAGCACCGTCGGGGCAGGCCCGGTCAGACTCCTGGCGCGCGTCACGAAATACGGGATGCGCGTGCCGTCGGCGGAAGTGGCGAAAAACTGCTCGGTCTTGAGGTTGGAGGCATCAAAGCGCGCCGGCAGCGCCTTGATAGCTACGGGCTTGCCATCGCCCGCTTCGGCATACAGCGTGGTGGGGGTCGTATAGCTCTCGAAGCGAAAGTGCGCCTCCGGACCCCAGGTATTGGTGGCCACAACGTGCGTCGAGCCGCCCTCGGGTAGCGGGAGCGTCGCATCACTCCAGCCGCGCGGGCTGCGTGGCCGGAATACATGCACGCTGCCGGTAACGTCGCGGTACACGGAGGCATACACGGCGTCGCGCCCGGTCGCCACCTCGTTGATCGAGCTTCGGGCATCGGGCGTGTACAGCACCTCGACCGCTGCCGTGCCTGCCTCCTCACCGGTGCGATAGGCGATCAGCGAGCCCTTGGCGATCGGCGCACCACCGGGCGGGGTCCAGTCCTCGCGCAGGGTAAAGATCAGATCGCGGCCCTGCGCCCCCTTGAGGTCGGCGCCGAGCGGCAGCGGCAGCTGCCGCGTCGTGCCATCGGGCGCGATCTCATAGTATTCGGTGGTGAAGAAGCCGACCGCGCGCTGCACCAGCGCGATGGTGCCGGCGGGATTGCGGAACACCACGCCCGCGGCCGCCACATCGCTCGCCTTGCCTTCGTACAGCGTGCGCGCCTTGTCCATGGGCTCGCCGCGCTGCCACAGCTTGACGATGCGCGGATAGCCCGAGGTGGTCATCGAGCCTGCGCCGAAGTCGGTGCCGAACAGCACGCGCTCCTCGTCGAGCCAGGTGATGGAGGACTTGGCCTCCGTCAGCTCGAAGCCGCCCTGCGCGAAGGCCTTGGCCAGCAGATCGAACTCGCGCACCACGACCGCATCACCGCCGCCGCGCGACAGGTTCACCAGGCAGCGTTTCAGTGACGGGGTGCACTCGGCACCCTTCCATACCCAGTTCTCGTGCTCATCGGCCGCGAGCTTGTCGACATCGAGCAGCGTCTCCCACGGCGGCGCGGGCTGCGCATAGTCGGCGCTGGTAGTGCGCCGCCAGATCCCCTTCGGGTGCTGCGCGTCCTGCCAGAAATTGAAGACATACTGGTGATCGAGGTCCGCGAACGGGATGCGGTCGGTGGCATCCATCACCCTGAGAATCGCCTCGTAGTCCTTCTGGTAGTCGGGGTCGGCCTGCAGGACGGCGGTGGACTTGCCGTTCTGCGCCTTGACCCACTCGAGCGGCTTGGCGCCGTGGACGTCCTCCAGCCACAGATAAGGATCATCGCTGTCGGCGGTGTGCACGCCCTTGACCACGCTGTTCGCTCCCGAGGCCGCCGCGCAAGCCACGACGCCCATAACGCTCGCCACTGCAACACATCGACGCACGCTCATCCCCCTCGAGACTGTTCACCGGGTATCGTGGCTCCACGGCAGCGGATCGCTGGCGGGGAAGGTTTCTTCGAGCTCTGTGTCCAGCTCCTGATCCTGTTCGGCGCTCGCGGTAGCCTCGCGCACCAGCGCCTTGAGCGCCGCGGCGAGATTGGCGACCGCAGCTGCGCTCGTCTCGGGCAATCCATAGCGCCGGGCGGTCCACTGCAGGTCGGGGTGTGATACCCAGGTGCGCAGCGCCTCGTCCTGCCACACCAGAGCTCGCAGCGGCAACTCCAGGCCGAGCTGCTGCTGCCCCTGCATCAGCGGGGTGCCGCCGCGGGCATTGCCGAACACCAGCAGCTGCGTGGGACGCAGCGCCAGACCGGCCGCCGCCGCGCCGGCGGCGTGGTCGATGCGCGCAAACAGCGTCAGGCCGCGCCGCTGCAGCACCGCCACGAGCCGCTCGACGGTCTCGGTAAATGCAGCCCGGCTCTCGACGCTCAGTACTCCATCGACCTGCATGGTGCGATCCTTCCGCGCTCAACGGCGCGCCGCAGAATGCAGCGCGGACTCGACACTGTCAAAGAGCGAGCGCAGGCCGAAGGACACGTCGTGGATGTGCCCGTTGACAAAGAAGCCCGGCGTGCTGCGCACCCCGCTGTCCACACCGCCCTGCACCTGCTCGCGCACGCGCTGCAAATAGATCTGATCGTCCATCTCGGCGGTGAAGCGCGCCATGTCCAGACCCAGGCGTTCGGCATGGGCGTGCAGGTCCTTGGGACGCAGGTGCATCTGGTTCGCAAACAGCAGATCGTGCATCGCCCAGAACTGCCCTTGACCGCCCGCACACTCGGCGGCCAGCGCCGCGGTGAGCGCATGCGCGTGCACATCCTCGAGCGGGAAGTGGCGATACACGAAGCGCACCTGCTGCGCAAAACGCGTCAGCAGCAGCTTCACGGCCGGATACGCCTGAGCGCAGTTCGGACACTCGAAGTCGCCGTATTCGACCACGGTGACGGTGCCCTGTGGCGCGCCGGTCACGTGATCGGTGGCGTTGACCGGGATCGCGAGCTCGAAATCATGGCGTGACATCACGGCCGCCTCATGCCCGCGCCGGCAGAGGCGCGCCGGGATGAATGCGCCGCAGGGCCGAGATGCCCAGCACGACGAAGCCGCCCAGGACCCGCAGCTGCGCAATCGCGAAGGGCGGGTCCGAGCCGTCGGGCGCCAGCGCCCTGAGCGCCGGGACCTTGGCGAACAGCTGCGCCACCAGCACGAACACGTTGAAGTACAACGCCGCGAGCGCACTCGCCGCGTAGACTGCGCGCCAGGCGCCCGCCAGCTGATAGCCGTAGAGGGCGACGAGCGCCAGCGCGAGGATGACGAGCGAGATCACTGCGACTGCGTGCGGGGCACCAGAGCTCTTGGAGTGAAAGAAAAACCCCGTGACGCTGGTCGCGATGGTGGTCGCCAGGAACAGGGTACTCCAGCGCGGTACCGGCTGCGAGCGCCGCATGGCCGCAGCCACCACGACTCCCGAGACGATGGCGAGCAGGCTGATGATGACGTGCAGTATGGTGAAGCTCGCGGTCGACATCCCGAGGATCACGGATGCTCCCTTCGGAAGTTCTTGGTGAGAAGCGGACTATGCGCCCTTCGCCCGGCCACGCAAAGGCACGCCTTGTGCGCAGCCGGCGCCGCATGTTGAGCGCGGCCGCTTCAGTTCGGCTGCCAGGACTCCGTTGGCACATCGGCCGGTGCAGGCAGTGAGCGCAGGTACGTGATGAGCGTCCACACCCCCTCGACACCCAACGCTCCGCCAAACGCCGGCATGCCCTTGGGACGGCCGTAGAAGATCGAGCTGAACACCTCGGCGTCCGAGCCGCCATAGCGCCAGCGGCCATCGCCGAGATTCGGGCCCACCCACCCCGCGGCATCCCCTCCATGGCAGCCGTCGCAGTTCATGGTGGTGAAGAGCTGCGCGCCATTTTTCGCAACCGCCGCATCACCGGCGTGAGGATTGCGCAGCGCGCCGCCCGCAGGCGTAACTCCTCCGGCAGCGAGGTGCGCCTCATAGGCGACGCCGGGCGGGGTTGAGGCGGCGCTGACGGCGGGCGCGGAGCTCTCGCGCGCGCACGCGCCGAGGATCATGCATGTCAGCAGCCCCGCCAGGGTGAGCCGCGAGGGTGAGCCCGATTGCCACATCCAGTCGGTCACAGCGCGAAGATCCAGATGAGGCCGCCCTGGCTGGTATGGCGCGCGATGTCCTTGAGGAAGTCCGCCGGGGCGCGCACGTCGGCGGGATCATCCGAGCGCGTGTCGCCGGAGAGCAGCGCCCAGTCCCCGCCGAAGCCGGCATACACGGCCACGTATTGCCGGCCATCGGGGCCGCGGTAGGTCATGGGATTACCCACGACTCCCGAGCCGACCTTGAACTTGGAAAGTACCTTGCCACTTCGCGCGTCCACCGATTTGAACCAGCCGTCGAGCGTGCCGTAGAAGGCGACGTCACCGGCGGTCACTAGTGCGCCGCTCCAGTTCGGATAGGGCTCCTTGTTCTCCCACACCTTCTTTCCGGTCGCCGCATCCCATGCCATGAAGGAGCCAAGATAGCCGCCGGGGCCGGCAGCGTAGGGACTCGTGACGCCCACGAAAGGCGTGCCCTTCAGGTACGAAGCGCGCGAGGCGGCGTAGTCCATGCAGAGGTTGTTGGTCGAGGTGTAGAACAGATGCGTGCGTGGCGAGTAGGCAGGCGGCGATGAGGGACTGACACCCCCCTCGAGACTCGGGCAGATGCCCTTTACATTGCCGCGCGATACGCCGGTCTGCTTGGAGGGGTCGAGCACCGGCCGCCCGTTCGCGAGATCCACCGAATGTGCCCAGGTCACGGGCGCGAACGGCGCGGCCACCAGCAGCTTGCCGGTCGCCCGATCGAGCGTGTAGGCGAACCCGTTCTTGTCAAAGTGGACCAGCGCCTTGACCGCGTGCCCGTTGATGCTCAGATCCGCCAGCAACATCGTGCCGGTAGCGTCGTAGTCCCAGTTGTCATGCGGCGTGAACTGGTATGCCCACACCAGACTCCCGTCCGCCGGCCGGCGCGCGAGTGCGCTGGCCGTCCACTTGTTGTCTCCGGGACGCTGTTCGGGGTTGTAGGGGGAAGCGTTGCCCGTGCCGTAATAGAACAAGTCGAGGTCGGGGTCATAGGAGATGAAGCCCCACACCGGGGCGCCGCCGGTGCGCCAGCCCTCCCCGCCCCAGCTGTGCACGCCAAGGTCCGCGCCCTGGTCGTACGGCGGCTTGAAGCTGTCCGGCCGCACGTGCATATCGGCATCCGGCCCCATGTTGTGGGCGGTCCAGACGACCTGGCCGGTCGCGGCATCGAGCCCCTTGACCCATCCATAGATCCCGAACTCCCCGCCCGAGGCGCCGACGATGACGCGGTTGCCGACCACGAGCGGAGCCATGGTGACAGTCTCGCCGCTGCCCACGTCGGCAATCTGTGTCTTCCACAACTCGCGGCCCGAGCGCGCATCGACGGCTACGGTGTGGCCGTCCAGGAGGTTGTAAATGAGCCTGCCGTCGGCGAAGGATGCGCCGCGATTGACCGAGTCACAGCAGGCGACGCCGATCGCGTTGGCACTCACCTCCGGACGGTACTTCCACTTGAGGGGATAGCCCTCGCGCGTGAGATCGAACGCATAGAGAACGTTCGGCCACGGGGTCACCACGTACATGGTGTTGCCGACCACCAGCGGCTGACCTTCGTGCCCGCCGAGCACTCCGGTGGAGAAGGTCCATACCGGGTGCAAGCCCTTGGCATTCTGCGCGGTGATGTCAGCAAGCGCGCTGTAGCGCGTGGCGGCGTAGTCCTTGGTCGGCATGCTCCACTCGCCGTCGGTTGCCGCAGCTCCGGCATGCGCGGAGGGGCCGACGAGCACCGCGAGACAGGCCGGAAGCAGACCGAATGAAAGGCGCGCCACGCCCCACTGTCACGCCGCCAGAGCTCAAGGTCAAGTAGGGCGAGGCTACCTTGAAGGGCGCGCAGGACTTGCGCTACGCGATGCTGCGGCAGAATCCGCAGTGCGCTCGCTCAGCCGCGCAGGCGTGGCTCGCCTGCGCATTGGTCGCAACACCACGGCGGCGATGCCCCCGGCGGAAGTCGCGCCGGCGGCATACAAGACAGCAGCGGAGAGGCACACAGGGCACATGTCAGTAGCGGTAACGCGGATGCCATTCGCCGGCCCCGCCGGGCAGCAGGTCAAAGAGGTGCCAGACCGTGCAGAAATCATCGCCGGGACCGAAGGATGCCTCGGACACTCTGACGATCTTGGCCCCCTGCCGCTGGAACACGGACACCCCCGGCAGCCACCCCTTGGGGGTACGAAATCCCATGTCCGCCGCGAAGGTGCTGCCGGCATGACTGACCATGGGGAACTTCCAGCCGCGGCTTGCGGCAAATTCGTGCTGCACGGGGGGCGCATCCGGACTCGATACCACGAAGGCCGCGCGGCTGGCGACATGCTGATGAATGCCGTTGTAGCCGTCTGCCCAAAGTGTGCAGTAGGGGCAGGACTTGCCCATGTTATGCACGACGATCAGCTGCTCGTGGTCTCCGAACAGTTGTGAGAGCCGCACCGGCCCATCCGGAGTCTGGAATTCGTAGTCGCTGACCTCCTGCGGCTCGGCTTCGGCCTGGGTGGCACGCATCTGTTCGCGGATGGCGCTGATCTGCTTGCGGTAGTCGGCGATGCGCGCCGCGGCGTCGGAGTACTTCATGTCGGACTCGCGTAGCGGTCGCGGTAGTTCACCCAGGCCTGCGGCCAGGGGAGCGTGTCCTCATCCCGCCCTTTCGGCGCGAGATCGAGGTAGTGGTAAGCGGTGTTCAGCATATCCACGCCCCGGCCGTAGCATGAATACGTGTGGTAGATGCGGCCGTCCGCGTCCCGGAAGAATACGCTGATGCCGACCAGGTCACTCATCGAGTTGGTCTTGGGGGCGTAGTTGTACTGGGCGCGTGCCGCCTGCTCGGGCTTGAAGGAGGCCTGGTAGTCGAAGTTGAAGTCGCTGTCGCCGCAGGACACCCACCTGAAGCTCCAGCCGAGGCGCTTCTTGAAGGCCTCGAGCTTCAGCAGTGGGGCTCGTGACACCGCCAGCATCGTGACGTCGCGCTGCGCGAGGTGCGGGATGATGCCATTGAAGCTGTCCGCCCAGAACGAGCACGACTTGCAGCCCGCCTCCCAATCCGGCCCGAACATGAAGTGGTAGACGATGAGCTGGCTGCGCCCGGCAAAGAGATCGGCGAGCGACTCCCGGCCGCGGTCGGTATCGAACTGGTAGTTCTTCTCGACCCGCTCCCACGGCAGCTCGCGCCGCTCGCGGCTGAGCTCGTCACGTGCGCGGGTGAAGGCCTTTTCCTTCTCCAGCAGTCGGCGCCGGGCGGCGAGCCAGTCCTCGCCGGACACAACGCGATGGGTAGTCATGAGCACAATCCCTCCTGCAGCGTCACTTGCGGCGCGCGGCACGGCGCGCACCGGACTTGCGGCGCGGTTCGACAGCGGAGGCCGCGTCGATGTGCGCCAGCGCGGCGGCCAGAGTGTCGAACTGCTCCTGCCAGTATTTGCTGTAGCGGTTCATCCACACCGCCGCCTCGTACAGCGGGCCGACAGCCAGGCTGCAACGGCTGATGCGTCCGCTGCGTGCCTGCTGCACCAGCCCCGCCCGCACCAGCACCTGGATGTGGCGGGAGACCGCCTGCAGCGAGATGTGGTACCCCGAGGCAAGCTCCGAGACCAGCAGCGCATGGCCGTCAAGGCGCTCGAGAATGTTGCGTCTCACCGGATCGGCGAGCGCGAAGAACACCTCATCGAGCCGCATGGCATCGGCCTCGGGCGCGTCGGATGCACTCACGAGCGTGAGCGGTGCGGCCTTCATATTCATCATGCACGTTTAATATCATCGTATTGATTGACGGTCAACAAGTATGTTGATCGTTGCCCGTTGTGCACCGCGAGCCGCCCCGCGAGAATGTCCGCCGGATCGCGCAGGCGGAGGAGGCGGCGATGCTGAGCGGCGGGTGTCTTTGCGGCGCGGTGCGCTACGAGGTGGAAGGCGCGCCGGAGTTCTCCGTGCTGTGCTATTGCCGCGACTGCCAGCGCGCCTCCGGCGCCGGCCACGTGCCGGTAATGGGTGCGCGCCGCTCGCGCGTGCGCATCTCGGGGGCGACGGCGCACTTTGCCGTGCGTGCCGAGAGTGGCGCACTGGCGGTCCGGCATTTCTGCCCCACCTGCGGCAGCCTGCTGTTCGGCAAGTCCGTGGAAGAGCGCGACGAGGTCATGTCAATATACGTCGGAACCCTGGACGACCCGGGCGGCTTCGGCCCGATGTCCGCGATCTGCGTGCGCTCGCGGGCGCCGTGGGACAGCCCGGTCGCGGGCCTCAGGGAGTTTCACGGCATGCCGCCCGGGGCGCCGGACACAACAGAATAAGAGCGAGGTCCCATGAACGAACCCAATCCGACCGGCAATGCCGCGACGGCTGTCCCGGTAACCTCTCCGATCGCTTCAGAACCTGGCAGCCTGCCAGGGGCGCTGCTCGCAGGCCTGGTCGCGGCCTTCGCCGGAGCCGTGCTGTGGGCGTCGATCACGGTGCAGTCGAAGATGCAGATCGGCTTCATGGCGATCGGCGTCGGTTTCCTGGTGGGCTGGGCGGTGCGTCGCTTCGGACGCGGACAGGAACCGGTCTACGCAGTGCTGGGCGGTGTTTTCGCATTGCTCGGCTGCCTGCTTGGCAATCTGCTCTCGGCCTGCGCCTTTCTGGCCGCGTCCCAAGGCAAGGGCGTCTTCGACGTGCTGGGCCCGGTACTGGGCGATGCGGGTCTGGTTTCGCGCCTCATGCAGGCGACCTTCGCCCCGATGGACCTGCTGTTCTATGCGATTGCGGTGTACGAGGGTTTCAAACTCGCGCGGCGCGCCCCGGCACCGGCCAAGCCGGGAGGCTAGGACTTGGGGCGTCACCGTCGCTCTACCGGCCGATGGCTGGTGATCGCACTGGGTGGGCTGCTGGCTTGCTGCGCGCGGACGCCGGGCAGCCCCACCGTGCTCGCCGGTAACGCCCGCTTCGAGTTCCTGACGCCGTCGCTGGTGCGCCTCGAGTATTCCCCGTCCGGGCACTTCGTCGATGCCCCGACCGCGGTGGTGCAGAAGCGGGACTGGCTGAAGGTGCCGGTGCAGGCGGTGCAAAAGGACGGCTGGCTGGTCGCCTCCAGCAGCCTCATCGCGGTGCGCTACCGGCTGAAGTCCGGGGCCTTCGGCGCCTCGAACCTCGAGGTGAGCTGGCAGGACGCGGGCGGCACTCGCCACACCTGGCACCCGGGCGACAAGGACACGCAAAATCTCGGCGGCCTGCCCTACTCGCTGGACAACGTGAGCGCGGACAACCTGCCCGCGAGCCTGTCCGATCGCGAAACGCCCGTGAACGACGTGATACCCGGCATCGACGTGACGCTGACGCCGGCCAAGCCAGGGCTGCTGAGCCGCGCCGGCTATGCGTTCATCGATGACAGCGGCACTCCGGTGTGGAACCCGCGCCGCACCTGGATCGAGCCGCGCCAGCCGGCGGACGGCCAGGACTGGTATCTGTTCGCCTACCGCGACGACTACCGCCAGGTGCTGCAGGAGTACGCGCAGCTTTGTGGGCCGATCCCCATGATTCCGCGCTACGTCCTCGGGCCGATGGTCACCGACCTGAACTTCGAGTACTTCCCCGAGAGCGCGCAGGCGCGCCAGCCGCAATTCCAGAGCTACAACCAGCAGCATCTCGAGCAGGAGGTGACGCAGCTGCGTCGTGATCAGATTCCGTTTGACACGCTGATACTCGACTTCGCCTGGCATAACTACGGCTGGGAAGGCGGTTTCGACTGGAGCCCGCTCATGCCGCGTCCGGCGGAGTTCTCGAGCTTTCTGCACCGGCAGGGAATCAAGCTGAGCCTCAATGATCATCCGGGCTACGCCAATACCGAAGAGAGCATCCTGTCCTTTGAGGACAGCCACGCCCCCGAGGTGCTGAAGGCGCTCGGCCGCGCCGTGCCGCCGCGGCCAACCTTCGACATGACGCTCGCGAACTGGACATTCGCCACCGACCCCCGCGATCAGGGTTTGAGCGAGCACTGGTACGAGGGGGAGGCCAGGAGCGCGCGCTGGAAGCCGATCCGCGTCGGAGCGCCGTGGCAGCAGCAGGGCTACAAGGACTACGACGGCGTCGGCTGGTACCGCACCTCGGTGCATCTGCCGCCCACTCTGCCGGCGAAGCTGTACGTGTATCTCGGCGAGGTGCGCCAAAACTACCGCATCTTTGTCAACGGCCAGGAGGTCCGGCACAGCGACGCGCACTGGCCACGGCGACTGACCTATACCGATATCAGCGGCCGCGCCCTGCCCGGCCGGGACAATCAGATCGTGCTGCGCGTGGAGCCCGCCAGGGAGTATCGCGAGCTCGGCAGCGGGTTGCTGCTCGGACCGTACGCGGTCCGCGACGTCGAGCCGCAGCCGCGCATTTATTTCGATCTGTCGAATCAGCAGCAGGCCGGCGTGTCCATGCGCGACCTGCACGGCCCGCTGCTGCGCGCTGGAGTGGACTTCTGGTGGGTCGACGGCGGCAGCGGCGCTGTCGACATGCCGGGCCTCAACAAGCAGCTGTGGACGAACAAGGTGTTCTACGACTACTCGCAGGAGGCGACCGGCAAGCGCGCCTTCATCCTGGGTCGTTATGGCGACTGGGGGAGCGAGCGCTACCCGGGCTTCTTCACCGGCGATACCTACTCGCAGTGGCCGGTGCTGGCCTACGAGGTGGCCTTCACGGCCCGCGGCGGCAACGTGCTGGTGCCGTACATCAGCCATGACATCGGCGGCTTTCACGGCGCGAAGATCGACTTCGAGCTGTATGCGCGCTGGATCGAGTTCGGCGCCTTCAGCCCGCTGCTGCGCATGCACAGCGCCCACGAGAATCCGCGCGATGGCAACCCCCGCATGCCCGGGACCTATGGCGAGGCGGGCGTGTCGCTGATGCGCAAGTACTTCACGCTGCGGACGCAGCTGGTCCCCTACCTCTACAGCTATACCTGGATCGCGCACCGGCTGTCGCTGCCGCTGCTGCGGCCGCTGTATCTCGAGTATCCCCACCTCGAGGAGGCGTACCGCTACTCGCGCGAGTACTTCCTCGGCGACGAGATGCTGGTGGCCCCGGTCGTGCAACCCGGAGGCGATCAGACCCTCTACCTGCCCCCGGGCGAGTGGATCGACTTCTTCAGCGGCAAGCACTACGCCGGCGGCAGCACCTTCAGCGCCCACTACGCGGTGGACGAGACCCCGGTTTTCGTGCGCGACGGCGCGCTGATTCCCGAGCAGCCGGTCAGCGAATACTCCGATCAGCACCCGCTCGACCCGCTCATCGTGAACGTCTACGGATCCGCCCGGGGGCGCTTCGATCTGTACGAGGACGATGGCATCTCGCTCGGCTACGAAAAGGGCGCGTACGCCGTGACCACGCTGCGCCACGAAGCCGACGCCTTCGGCCTGCACCATCTGATCATCGAGCCCGCGCGCGGAGAGTTCGCCGGCCAGCTGCCGGCACGCACTTACGAGGTGCGCATCCACTCGCCGGTCCAGCCCGCTTCCATCTTCTTCGATGGCGCGAATTTCGGACGGGGCAGCTTCGATGCGGCGCAGGCGGTCACGGTCGTGAGGCTGCCGCGTCGGGACATCCGCCACAGGAGCGAGGTGACGTGGCACTGAGATTGCCGCACACTCCCCGCCCGACATGAAGCATCTGCCGCTCGGTCTCGCTGCACTGCTGTGCGCGCTGTCCCCGGCGCTCGCCCCGGCAGCGCCCGCGAGCGCTGCGGCTCCCACCCAGCAGCAGGCCTCCGGCAAGTCGTACCTGCGCTGGCTCGAAGAGCGCTCGATGCTGCATCAGGCACAGGCGCTCGCGCGACAGTACTCCGGCAACTCGAGCCAGTGGCATCACCCGTACGGTCAGCCGCAGCCGCGCGCGGCCGTCGCACGCGCCTCGGTCTGGTTCACCGCCTATCCAGCCTCAACCCTCCCCGCCGCTCCCGGGGCTTCGGTTCTGGCCACGCTCGCCGATGCGCGGCTGTGGGACGCGTTCCAGTCCATCGGCATTCAGGGCATCCACACCGGCCCCATGAAGCTGTCGGGCGGGGTGCGCGATATGCGCTACACGCCATCGGTCGACGGCAACTTCGACCGCATCAGCTTCGAGATCGATCCCGCGTTCGGCACCCAGGCGCAGTACCAGCGGCTGGTCGCCGCGGCGCGTGCCCATGGTGCGGTCGTGATCGGCGACATCATCCCGGGGCACACCGGTAAGGGACCGGACTTCCGCCTGGCCGAGCGCGCCTACGGCGATTATCCGGGCCTGTACCACATGGTGCGCATCGACCCCGTCGACTGGGACCTGCTGCCGCCGGTCCCCGCAGGACGCGACTCGGTCAATCTCAGCGCGACCACCGTGGATGCGCTGCAGCAGAAGGGTTACATCGTCGGGCAGCTGCATTCGGGCATCTTTTACGAGCCAGGCGTGAAGGTCACGGACTGGAGCGCCACCGATGTGGTGCGCGGCGCCGACGGCGTGCGACGGCGCTGGGTGTACCTGCACTACTTCAAGGAGGGCCAGCCGACGCTCAACTGGCTCGATCCCTCCTTCGCCGCCGAACGCCTGGTGATCGGTGATGCGGTCGACGAGCTCGGCGTGCTCGGCGATGCCATGCTGCGACTCGATGCCAACGGTCTGCTCGGCATCGAGCGCGACCCGAACGGGCGGGTGTGGTGGGCCGGACATCCGCTGTCGGTCACGGCCAATCAGCTGATCGCCGACATGGTGCGCAAGCTCGGCGGCTTCACCTTCGAGGAGCTGGCGCTGCCGCTGGACCTGATGCACGAGATGAATCAGGGCGGCCCTGACTTGTCCTACGACTTCGTCACGCGGCCGGCCTACGATCATGCTTTGCTCACCGGCGACGCCGAATTTCTGCGCCTGGTGTTTCAGCTCATGCGCCGCTACAACATCGATTCCGGGCGGCTCATTCATGCGCTGCAGAACCACGACGAGCTCACCATGGGCCTCGCCCACTTCGCGGGCCATGCAGACGAGCAGTTCCCGTTTCGTGGCGGCAAGTTGAGCGGTCAGCAGCTGCGCGAGCTCATCCACAAGGAGATGTACCAGCGGCTGATCGGTGAGGCGGCCCCCTACAACCTGAAGTTCGGCGACGGCGTGGCCAGCACCACGGCCACGGTCATCGCCGCCACGCTCGGTATCCGCGACATCTCTGCCCTGCAGCCGGCGCAGGTGGAGAAGATCAAGCGACTTCATTTGCTGCTCGCCTTCTACAACGCCATGCAGCCGGGGGTGTTCGCGCTCTCGGGCTGGGACCTGGTCGGGGACCTCACCCTGCCGGCCTCGCAGGTGCGCGCACGGCTGGCCGACGGCGACACGCGCTGGATCAACCGCGGCGCCTATGAGCTGCTGGGCTCGAACCCGAACGCCACCGCATCCGCAGCCGGGCTACCGCGCGCCACGGCGCTGTACGGTCCGCTGCCCGAGCAGCTCAAGCGTGCCGACTCCTTCGCCTCACAGCTGGCGCATTTGCTGAAGGCGCGCGCCGACCTGCACCTGTATGCCGCGCGACTCAGCGACGTGCCGACGGTGAGCGCGAAGGGCCTGTTCGTGCTGGTGCACGAGCTGCCCGAGAATGCGGGCCTGGAAGTCACGGCAATCAATTTTGGATCCACCCCGGTGGATGAAACGGTCGACATCCACGGTGCGGCGGCAGGTTCCCAGGCGATCGACGTCCTCGGCTCCCAAGCGCCTCTGGAGGTGGGGACTGACGGACGCCTGCACCTGCGTCTGGATGCGTACGAGGGCAAGGCGCTGCGGATCGCGGGCCGATGATGCGCCGTGGCAGCGTGCTGGCCGCCGCAACCGCCGCGGCGCTGGCGACCACAGCAGCCGCCGCGGCTGACCCGACGGACACCGGCAGCGCAGTCGACTGGGTCAATACCTACATCGGCACCGGCGGCGGCGGCTCCGACTACGGCGGCACGATGCCGCTCGTGACCACGCCTTTCGGCACCACCAACTGGACCGCGCAGACCCGCGAGAACAGCATTAGCGTGAGCTCGTACGCGTTCGAGGACCACAGCATCTCGGGCTTCATCGGCACGCACCAGCCGGCGATCTGGATGGGCGACTATGGCTACGTCACCCTGGTGCCGGAAGTCGATGCCATCAAGACCTCGCAGCGCGAGCGGGCGCTGCCATTCATGCGCGAGCAGGAAGTCACCACCCCGTACTACTACGCTGTCGATCTGGACGCCGGTGCCGCGCGACGCATCCGCGCCGAAATCACCGCCACCGACCATTGCGGCTTGCTGCGGTTCACGTTCCCGGCGCAGGCCCGCGCGAGCGTGGTGGTGGAGGCCACGCGCTACCTGACACCGGGCATGGTGCATGTTGACAGCGCGGCGCACGAAATCGTCGGCTACAACCCCGAGCGCATGGATGCGCACCTGAGCAACGTCACGCTGCCACACTTCAAGGGCTACTTCGTGGTCGAGTTTCGCCAGCGCTTCCGCTCGCACGGCGTCTATCTCGGCAGCGACATGCACGCCGGCATGGGTACGGCACGCGGCCCGAACGCCGGCGCCTTCGTCACCTTTGACACCACGGCCGGCGAGGTGATCGAGGCGAAGGTCGGGACCTCCTTCATCAGCATCGAGCAGGCGCGCCGCAACCTGCACCTGGAGCTCCCGGGGTGGGACTTCGGGACAGTCCGCGCGCAGCTGAAAGCCACCTGGAATCACAAGCTCACGGCGTTCGCGATCGAGGGCGCCTCCGACGATCAGCGACGCATCTTCTACACCGGGCTGTATCACGCGCTGCTGTATCCGAAGCTGTTCTCAGAGCACGGTCGCTACTACAGCGCCTTCGATGACAAGGTGCACCGGGGGGTCTCGTATACCGCTTACTCGCTGTGGGACACGTTTCGCGCCGAGAACAGCCTGCTGACGCTGCTGGCTCCGGAGCACATCGGCCCCATGGTTCAGGCCCTGCTGCAGGACTACCGGGAGGGCGGCTGGATGCCCAAGTGGCCGAATCCCTCCTATACCAACATCATGATCGCGACCCATGCGGACTCGGTGGTCGCCGAGGCCATCAACAAAGGCTTCCACGGCTTCGACTACCAGCTGGCGTACCAGGCGGCCCACAAGGACGCGATGACACCGCCGGATGGCGATACGACGCGTGACTGGCACGACCGCGAAGCGCACGTCCCTTATGAGGCGCGCGCAGGACTGACCTACTACAAGCAGCTTGGATACGTGCCGGTCGACAAGACCGCCGAAGCAGCCTCCTCCACCCTCGAGGATGCCTACGACGACTACGCGGTCGCACAGGTCGCCAAGGCCGTGGGCCATGAGCAGGACTACCGCTTCTTCATCGAGCGCTCCCGCAACTACCGCAACCTCTACAACCCGGCCACCGGATTCATGCAAGGCCGCAACGCGGACGGCTCCTGGGCGGATGCCGATGCCGGCTGGACCGAGGGCGACAAGTGGGTCTACACGTACTCGGCGCTGCACGATATACCCGGACTGCTGGCGCTGATGGGCGGAGCGGAGAAGTACAACGCGACGCTCGATGAGCACTTTGGCGCAGACCACAACCACCATGACAACGAGCCGAGCCACCACTACGGTTACCTGTACGATTTCAGCGGCCAGCCGTGGAAGACTCAGCAGCGCGTGCGACAGATCGCCAACGACTACTACAGCAACACGCCCAATGGCATCGCCGGCAACGAAGACTGTGGGCAGATGTCCGCGTGGTACGTGTTTACCGCCATGGGCTTCTACCCGCTGAATCCGGTGTCCGCGGACTACATGATCGGCAGCCCGCTGTTCACCAGGCTCACGCTCACCCTGGAGAGCGGCAAGCGCTTCGTCGTCTCGGCGCCGCAGAACTCCTCGACCAATCTCTACATCCAGGCAGTGAAGCTGAACGGCCAGGCACTCGACAGGCCGTTCATCACGTACCGCGAAATCACAGCCGGTGGAGTGCTCGAGTTCGACATGGGCCCGAGTCCTTCCGCGTGGGCTTCCAGCTGGCGCGGCACGCCGCTGTCGGCGCCCTGAAGTCGCGCCGCCCCGGCGCCCCCCTTTCCGGCCGCCTCCGGGTAAGATGTATTCGGATGCTCATCGCCCTGGTAAGGATCGGCGGATGAATCGGCACCTCGCGGCGGCCGCGCTCGGCTGGAGTCTGTGCTGCGCCTCGCTCGCGGCGCACGCTGATACCGATGCGAGTTTCCTGCTCAGCGCCACGAGTGCCAGCCTCGAGAATTACTTCCCCACCTACCTCGCCAACGGCTACCTGTCGACCATGACCGGGCCGCGCGGCACCGAGAGCAATCTCGCCTACCTCGTCGGCTTCATGGACTACACCAAGGAGGATATCGCGCGTCCGGCCGCCATCCCCGGGTGGAGCGGCATCGACTACAGCACCGGCAAGTCGAGCGCCGGGCAGTCCTGGCTCAACAACGTCAAGCTCGACGCGAAGGCATTCAGCGACTATCGCCAGACCCTGAACATGTACGACGGCACACTGAGTACCAGTTACCGCTTCACCGACGACAGCAAGAAGAGCACCGACATCCGCGTCGTCACCTTCGCCAGCGAGGCGGCCCCGCATGTGGCGGTGACGCAGCTGTCGATTACCCCGCGGTTCAGCGGCACGGTGCAGCTGCAGTTCTGGTTCACGCTCTGGGCGCCGCATCAGCCGCGCTTCCCGATCCGCACAATGACCGGGGATGAGATGCAGGCCGCGGTCGCCGCGCACAGCATGAACGTGCTCGAGCCGGTGAACCACGCCACACCGGACCGCGCCCCGGTCTGGTACTACGGCTACACGAAGGTGCTCGCGCCCGGGGCCGACGAGCACGAGCTGACTTTCTGGCTGGACGGCAAGGCGATGGAGGGTCTGTCCATGGCCCAGGCCGCCGCGGTCGGACTGCCGCCGGGGGTGCGCCCGACGGCAGTGCGGCTGATCAAGACGCCCTATCAGCTCGGGCTCGTAGTCAGTGTCGCGGTCGAGCAGGGCAAGACCTACGCCTTCACCAAGTATGTCGCCGTCAATCGCCAGAACTGGGGTGGGGATGCGCACGATGCGCTCTCCACCGCCAAGGCGGCGCGCCACAACGGCTTCGAGGCGCTGCTGGCTGCGCACCGTGGCGCCTGGCACGAGCTGTGGAAATCGGACATCCTCATCGAGGGCGATGCGCGCGCCCAGCAGGCGCTGCATTCGGATCTGTACTACCTCCTGTCCAACACGACCGTGGGGACCGCGTGGCCCATGGGCGCCTGCGCGCTCACCCCCAACTACGCGTATCACGCTTTCTGGGACAGTGATTCGTGGGTGTTCCCGGCGCTGCTGCTGCTGCATCCGGAGCGCGCTAAACCGATTGTGATGTTCAGGCACCGCACCATGCAGCCGGCGCGCGAGCGCGCGGCGCAGTACGGCGCGAAAGGCACCATGTATCCGTGGGAAGCCGATCCAGAGAGCGGCGTGGACTACACCCCCTACTTCGCCTACGGGGTGTACCGGGAAATCCATGTCAATGCCGACATCGCCATCGCGCAGTGGCAGTACTACCTCGCGAGCGGGGATGAGGCGTGGCTGAAGGAGTCCGGCTGGCCGGTGATCCGCGAAATTGCGGAGTTCTGGGTGAGCCGCGTGACCTTCAACAAGGATCAGGACCGCTACGAGATTCATCACGTCACCTCGCCCGACGAGGCATACGACGACGTACCTAACGATTCCTTCACCAACGCGGCGGCGCGCAAGGCACTCGAGATTGCGATCGCCGCGGCGCGCAAGATGGGCGCCACCCCCGATCCGCGCTGGGCGCAGATCGCCAGCCACATGTACATCCCCTTTTCCGCGAAGGAGCAGCGCCACCTGGACTTCGACGCCAGCGTGCCGCACGACAAGGTCACCTGGATGGGCTCCTCGCTGTCCTGGCTGGTGTATCCGAACCTTGACCTGCCCATGTCCGAGCAGGTGCGACGCAACGACTTCGAATTCCAGCTCAAGGAGCTCAAGGTTCACGGCAACGATCCCAACGAGATGATGATGGTGATGCTGGCGGTACATGCTGCCGAGCTGGGCGAGGCAAACGTGGCCGGGCAGTGGATCGACCGCAATCTCGACGGCTTCCTCAAGCCGCCGTTCAACGTGCGCAGCGAAACGGTGGCCAACAACGCCGGCTACATCCTGGCGACCTCGGCGGGCTTCCTGCAGAGCTTCGTGTATGGGTTCACGGGGCTGCGCATCAATGATGCGGGGCTGAGCCAGGCTTACGCGCCGGTGCTGCCCTCCGCCTGGAAGTCGCTGACGCTCCGGAACATCAGCTTCCGCGGCCAGCACTTCGATGTGCGCCTCAGCCGCGATGCCACCGGCAAGGTGCAGCTGAGCCGCAGCGCGCACTGAATCCTTAAGACTCGCCGCCGGCTCGCCACTCTTCGCTACCGACCCGCCATGAGCAACGCCGCAACTACCGCACCGCCGCGCCGCCTGCGCGCCGGCATCGTCGGCGGCGGGCGCGGCGCATTCATCGGTACGGTGCACCGCATGGCCGCCGAGCTCGACGGCCAGGCGCAGGTGGTCGCCGGGGCCATGTCATCCGACCCGCAGGTGGCACGCGAGAGTGCCGCAGACTGGCTGCTGGAGCGCGCCTATTCCTCCTACGAGGACATGGCTAACGCCGAGGCCGCCGATGCGAACGGTATCGACTTCGTCATCATCGCCACCCCCAACCATCTGCACTGCCCGGTGGCGCGCGCGTTCCTCGCTGCCGGCATTCACGTGATGTGTGACAAGCCCCTGGCGCTGAATGTCGCCGAGGGAGAGGAGCTGGCGCGACTGGTCGAGGGCGGCACGACGCTGTTCGCTCTCACACACAGCTACACCGGCTATCCGGCCGTGCGCCAGGCGCGCGAGATGGTGCGCGCCGGGCAGCTCGGCGAAGTCCGCAAGGTGATGGTCGAATACACCCAGGATTGGCTCATGGAGCCGCTCGAGACGCGCGGCAACAAGCAGGCCGCCTGGAGGACCGATCCGGCGCGCGCGGGGCTCGGCGGCAGCGTCGGGGACATCGGAACGCACGCGCACAACCTGCTCGAGTTCGTCAGCGGGCTGCGCGTCGAAGCGCTGAGCGCGGATCTGAGTTCGTTTGTCCCCGGACGCCGCCTCGACGATGACGCCAATGTCCTGCTGCGCCTGAGTGGCGCAGCCAAAGGGACCCTCATCTGCTCGCAGGTCGCCTGCGGGGACGAGAACCGGCTGTCGCTGCGCCTCTACGGGTCGAAGGCCGGGCTCGAGTGGCACCAGCAGGATCCCAATACCCTGCTCTACAAGCCCGCCGGTGCGCCATGGCAGCAGCTGCTCACCGGGCAGAGCTACCTGAGCGCCGCCGCGCGCGCCGCCGCAAGGCTGCCGGCGGGACACCCGGAGGGCTATCTCGAGGCCTTTGCCAATCTGTACCGCGACTTCATGCAGGACGTGCGCCGGGTCGCGGCCGGTGAGGCGCCGCAGCGCAACTACCCCGGCGTGCAGGACGGCCTGCGCGGGCTGCGCTTCATCGCGCAGGCCGTCGCGAGCTCGCGTGCCGGCTCGGTGTGGCTGCGACTGTAGGTCCCGGGAGCCGACGTGACCCCGCTGATGCGCATGCGTCTGTGCACGATGATGTTCCTGGAGTTCTTCATCTGGGGCGGCTGGTTCGTCACCCTGGGCAGCTACCTGGCATCGAACCTCCACGCGAGCGGAGCGCAGAGCGCGCTCGCTTATTCCACGCAGTCCTGGGGCGCGATCATCGCCCCGTTCATCGTCGGACTGATCGCCGACCGCTACTTCAATGCCGAGCGCCTGCTGGGCGCCTTGCACA
Source organism: uncultured Steroidobacteraceae bacterium (assembly GCA_964489185.1). GTDB lineage: Bacteria > Pseudomonadota > Gammaproteobacteria > Steroidobacterales > Steroidobacteraceae > 13-2-20CM-66-19. The sequence continues at coordinate 79,114 of CAZAXR010000045.1, forward strand.
TTGCCGGGGGCGTGCTGATGTATGCACTCTACAGCGCGCACTCCTTCGCGGCTTTCTATCCGTGTGTCTTCGCCTACATGCTGCTGTACATGCCGACGCTGGCACTGGTGAACAGCATTTCCTTCCGGCAGATGGATGATCCGGCGCGTCATTTCTCTACGGTGCGAGTGTGGGGCACGATTGGCTGGATCGTCGCCGGGCTCACGATCAGCTACCTGTTCGCCTGGGATTCGCGCGCGGCGCTCGCCGCTGGCCAACTCAGCCGCACCTTCCTCATGTGCGCGATTGCCTCGCTGGTGCTCGGCCTCTACAGCTTCACCCTGCCGGCCACCCCACCGCTGTCCGCGCGCGGCGAGTCGCCGAGCCTCGCCCGCCTGCTCGGCGCCGATGCGCTGGTGCTGCTGCGCGAGCGAAACTTCCTGGTGTTCTTCGTCGCCTCCATCCTGATCTGCATCCCGCTCGCCTTCTATTACCAGGATGCCAATCAGTTCCTGACCGAGATTCAGGTCGGCAATGCCACCGGCAAGCAAACCATCGGCCAGATGTCGGAAGTGCTGTTCATGCTGCTGATCCCGGTATTTCTCAGGACCTTCGGCATGAAGTACACCCTGCTGCTTGGCATGCTGGCGTGGGTGTGCCGCTACCTGCTGTTCGCCCTCGGCAATGCGCAGGGGCTCGCCTTCATGCTGATACTCGGCATTGCGCTGCATGGCGCCTGCTACGATTTCTTCTTCGTGTCCGGGCAGATCTACACCGACTCCAAGGCCGGCGTGCGCCACAAAGCCGCCGCCCAAGGGCTGATCACGCTCGCCACATACGGACTCGGCATGCTGGCGGGATTTTGGGCGGCCGGCCGCATCGGCGACCTCTACGTCGCGGGCGGCCTGCACGACTGGAGATCCATCTGGCTGTACCCGGCCGTATTTGCCGCCATGGTTGCGGCGCTGTTCGCCGCGGCATTTCGCAACGAGCGGGTCGCTTATGCCAAGGCCATCTGAATGGGGCTGCCGCCCCGAGTGCAACCTACCGCGGAGCACCCGCCATGACTGATGCGCACGCACCGCAGCCGCCAGGCGCACTGTTCCGCCTGCGGCCCATGAGGCTCAGCATCCTCACTGCCGCGCTGCAGGAGCTCACGCCGCGCGCCCGGCGCGACGCCGACCCGGACCTCGCGATCGAGGAGTGGCTGGACTTTGCCCGCCAGATCGGCAGTCCGAACATCGAGCTGTCCACGGCTCTGTACCCGAGCGAGAGCGATGTGCCGAGCGCCGCGCTGCTGGACCCGGTGGCCAATACCCTCGATCTGCGCCGGCCCTTCGATGCGCAGCGCGCCGCGCGTGTGCGCGCCGCCATGCGCACGAGCGGCGTGGGTCTGTCCGACCTGGGTTACTTCGACAACATGCTGGCGCCGCAGGAAGCGGTGCGCCGCACGAAGCATGCGCTCATGCTGCGAGTCTTCGACGCCGCGGTGCTGCTCGGCGCCGATGCGGTGACCGGTTTCGTCGGGCGCAATCCGCAGCTCGGCATGGATGCCAATCTGGCGATGTTCGAGGAAGTGTTCGTGCCGCTGCTGAAGGAGGCCAAGGCGCGCGGCCTGACCTACCGGGTCGAGCAGTGCCCGATGCCGGGATGGAACATTTCCGACGCCTGGCACAACAACATCGCCTACGCCCCGGGGCCGTGGATCGCGCTGCACCGCATCTGCGAGCGGCACGGCGTCGGCGATCAGTTCCGCATCCACTACGATCCTTCGCACGCCATCTTGATGGGGCAGGACTCGCGCTCGGTATTTCAGTACCTGAAGGATGCCGGCTACAACTTCCTGATCGGCGGCTTCCACGTCAAGGGTCAGGTCATTGATTCGCGCGGCATCGCGGGGTGGGGTTACGGCGGGCAGACCATGCAGCGCGGTGACTGGCACGGAGCGCAACCGAGCACCGATCCGGCCGCGCAGCAGAACGCGTGGAAGAAGCAGACGGTGTTCAGTGAGCACGAGCTGCCGGGAACCGCGCGCCACGATCCGCTGGCGTACCTGCAGAATCGCTCGGTCGACTGGCTGGACCATCAGCTCGCGGCGCGCGAGCTGCTGGCCATCGACCCGCAGAAGACCTACCTGGTCGTGGAGCACGAATACCCCAAGGCGCGCATCCAGGACCGCGCGCGCCTCGCGCCCATCCTTGCCGCCTCGCTCGCCTTCACCCGCGCGATCGACGAGGCGGCAGCGGCCATGTACGCACTCCAGCACGAAGTGCTCGCCGCCCAGGGGATCCCGGCCCAGGGCCGGGGCCGCGAAGCCTTCCGCTCCTGACACCACGGCTTCCGGCTCATGCCCTTCGTGACCGCGCGATCCCAGGCCAGAAGCTACGACGCCATCGTGGTCGGCTCGGGGGCCGCGGGCGGGCAGTCAGCGTATACGCTGTGCATGGAGGGTGCCAGGGTGCTGCTGCTCGAGGCCGGGCGCAGGTACAACCCGGAAACCGAGACGCCCATGTTCCATACGCCGGAGCTCGCGCCGCTGCGCGCCACCGGCACCTCGGACAAGCCCTTCGGGTTCTACGACGCCACCGTGGATGGCGGCTGGCAGGTGCCCGGCGAGCCGTACGTGAGTGCAAGCGCGGCGCCGGGCGAGCGCTTCGAGTGGTGGCGCACGCGCATGCTCGGGGGCCGCACCAATCACTGGGGACGCATCGCGCTGCGCTGTGGTCCCTACGACTTCAAGCCCCACTCCCGCGACGGCCTGGGATTTGACTGGCCGATCGACTACGAGGACGTCGCCCCGTACTACGACAAGGTCGAGCTGCTGATCGGCGTATACGGCAGCAACGAGGGACTGGAAAACACCCCCGACTCCCCGCCCGGATGCCTGCTGCCCCCGCCTGCGCCGCTGGTGAGTGACCTGCTGATCGCGCAACGCGCCAAGCGCCTCGGCGTCCCGGCCATCCCCGGGCACCGGGCGGTGCTCACGCGGGCACTGGACTTCCGCAACTCACCGGCGCGACTGCACCCGGGCAATGCCACCGCGCAGCGGATCCTCGCGCAGGACATGCGCGCGCGCACGCCCTGCTTCTGGGCGACGCCGTGCGGGCGCGGCTGCGCGATCCGCGCCAACTATCAGTCCACCACGGTGCACCTGCCGCCGGCTCTGGCGAGCGGCAACCTCGATATCACCACCGATGCCATGGTGTACGAAGTGACCCTGGGCCGTGACGGACGGGCAAGCGGCGTGAGCTTCATCGACCGCACGACCCAGGCACACCATCACGTGCGCGCGCGCGTGGTGATCCTGGCCGCGAGCGCGTGCGAGTCGGTGCGCATCCTGCTCAATTCGCGCAGTGCGCGCTTTCCGCACGGGCTTGGCAACTCGAGCGGCCGGGTGGGGCGTTACCTGATGGACACCGTCGGCAGCAACGTCGTCGGGCAGGTGCCGCTGCTGGAGAGTCTGCCGCCGCTCAACGAAGACGCCGCGGACGGAATGCAGCTGTATACCCCGTGGTGGCTGTATCGCGAGCAACTCGCCGGCAAGCTCGGCTTCGCGCGCGGCTACCACGTCGAGTTCGGCGGCGGGCGGCGCCTACCGGGGTTCGGCACAGCCTCGGGCCTCGAGTGGCTCACTGGCGGCAGCTACGGGGCCAAGTTCAAAGAGGACGCGCGCCGCTACTACGGCTCGTTCGTGTGGTTCGTGGGCCGCGGTGAGATGATCCCCAACGAGCACTCCTACTGTGAGATCGATCCCGAGGTGAAGGACAAGTGGGGCATCCCGGTGCTGCGCTTCTACTGGCGATGGTCGGAGCACGAGCGGGGACAGGCCGCGCACATGCAGCGCACCTTCGGCGACATCATCGCCGCCATGGGGGGTCGCACTCCCGTCCCGGTCGAGGGCGACGGCGCCAAGGCCATCGCCTCGGGCGGCTCGATCATCCACGAGGTCGGCGGGGCGATCATGGGATCGGACCCTGCGACCTCGGTCACCAACCAGTGGTGCCAGAGCTGGGACGTGCCGAATCTCTTCATCACAGACGGCGCGGTGTTCGCCTCGAATGCCGACAAGAACCCGACACTCACCATCATGGCGCTCGCCTGGCGCGCCTCCGACCACATCCTCGAGCGTATGCGTCGGCGGGAGCTGTGATGGACCGGCGCACCAGCATCAAGTGGGTGATGGCCGCGGGCGCCACGTGGCCGCTGCTGCGCCCCGGCGAGGCGGCGGCCACCTCCCCCTTGCAGGCCCAGGGCTACGGCACGGATCCGAAACTGATCAAGGAATATCACCCGGGCGAGCTGTGGCCGCTGACCCTGACCGCCCCGCAACGGCGCCTGGCCCGTGCCCTGTGCGATCTCATCCTCCCCGCCGACGATCACTCGCCCGCCGCCTCGGAGGTCGGCGTGGTCGACTTCATCGACGAGTGGGTGAGCGCCCCCTACCCTGGGTGCCAGCGCGACCGGCCCATGGTGCTCGCGGGCTTCGCGTGGCTCGACGCGGAAGCGAGCCGGCGTTTTGCAAAGGAGTTCTCCGCTCTCGTGCCGGGCGATCAGAGGGCGATCTGCGACGACATCTGCGAACTCAGCCGCGCTACCGCGGCGCGGCGCGAGGCGGCGCAGTTTTTCGCGCGTTATCGCGATCTGACCGCCGGCGGCTTCTACTCCACCCCCGTCGGCCGCAGAGACCTGGGGTACCTAGGCAACGTGCCCCTGGCGCGCTTCGAGGGCCCTCCGGCAGACCTGCTCAAGAAGCTCGGCCTGCCCTGATCAACCTGCCAAGCGGTGACTTATGACCCCGACTCACTTGTACGCCACACTCCTGATCCTCACCTGCATCGCGGCGCCTGCGATCGCCGCCGATCCGGCTGATCTGGGCGCGGCGCCCTGGCGCGCACTCCTCGAGGACCACAGCGCGAGCGCGTGGCGCGGCTGGAAGGAGCCCGGGCTACCGGCCGGCTGGAGCGTCAGCGGCGGAGTGTTGTCCAAGGACGGCCCGGTCGATGATCTCGTGACGGAGCAGAACTTCGGCAATTTCGAGCTCGAACTCGAATGGAAAATCGGCAGGGCCGGCAACAGCGGGATCTTCTACCGCGGCACGCGCGAGTACGAGCACATCTACTGGAGCGGGCCGGAGTATCAGCTCCTGGATGATGCCAACGCACCGGACGGCAAGAGCCGCCTCACCGCCGCGGCCGCCGCCTACGCGATCTATCCGTCACCGGCGGGCATGGTGGTGCCGTTCGATCACTGGAACCGAACGCGCATCCTGGTCCGCGGGAATCACGTCGAGCACTGGCTCAACGGCCACAAGGTGCTCGAGTACGAGCTCAAGAGCACCGACTGGAAGAGCCGGGTCGCTGCGAGCAAGTTTGCGGCTTACCCCAACTACGGGCTGGCCCCGACGGGTCTGATCGGGCTGCAGGGCGATCACCCCGGCGCCCTGGCGATCCGCGGCATCCGCATCCGCGAGCTGCCGTGAAAGCCAGGCGCGGCGCTTGAAGGCGGCGGTGTCCGGCGCGCACCATGGAGCCCTGCCGGGCTCGGGGGGCTGGGGCGGATGAGCGGCAAATTCAGTTTCACCTTCAACCTCGGGGGCAAGGGCCCTGCGCCGGTGGCCGCGCCCGCCGTCGCTGCGGCGCCGGCACTGCAGCCGCACGATCTCTTCGCCACGCGCATCTGGCAGACACACCTTGACGCGCTCGCCCCGCACCTGGAGCGGTGGGTGCAGGCCGTGCTGACCATGCGTGCTGCCAACCCCAAGCCGGCAGGCCGCACCGTCCGGCATGGTTGGAACAGCGAGGACATGAGCGTGCTCGAGCAACCGGACTTTGCCCCCCTGCGCGATGCGATTCGCGCGGCGTGCGCCGCAGCGCTGCGCGAGATGGGGCAGAGCGAGCGCGCCTTTTACCTGCAATCCTGGATCAACCTGCACGACCGCGGCGGGTTCAACTTCCTGCACATGCACGAGGGCTCACTGCTCTCGGGCAGCTTCTACCTGCAAGTGCCGCCCGGCTCGGGCCAGTTCGTGTTCCGCGATCCGCGCCCGGGCGTCATCCATGGGTTCGTAAAGGGTGGCGTGCCCAACGGTCATGCGGATGTGCACTTAAGGCCGAGCGCAGGCCTGTTGGTGCTGTTCCCTTGCTGGATGGAGCACTACGTCGAGCCCCACGACAGCGACGAGCCTCGCATCACCATCGCGTTCAACGCGAATCCGGTGGAGGGTGAGGTAGCAGCGAAGCGCTGATCTCCCGGTGGCGACCCAGTGCACCCTGCTCGAGCGGCGCGCTGCGCGTGTACGCTGGCTACTGGCTCTCGGGCACCGCGTCGAACGCGACGCTGAGACGCGGCTGCGTGCCGCGAAATGGCACGGTACCGTGCCAGAAATACGAGGGGAACAGCACCAGCGTCCCGACGGCGGGGCGCACGGAGTGCTCCGCGGCGAGCGCTGGACTGGTCAGGAGACCGGGCTCGCCGAAGGTGAGCACACCATCAGGGGTCGAGGCAGTGCTCATACCCTCGGGCAGCTCGAGATAGCACGCAGAGGAAATCCAGCCGCGCGGATGCACGTGGTTGGCATGAAAGCCCGAGCTGCGCAGCCGCACCGACCAGGCGCCGTTGAAGCGCCAGCGCCCGTTATTGCGGCGTCGCAGCGCATCGGCCCCGTGGCCGATGTGCTCCAGGTAGCGGCGGATCGGAACCGCGAAGCTGCTGAACAGAGCCCGGATCGCCGGGTCGGCACTGCGCGAAAGATCCTCAGTGGTCTCGGTCCCATGGCGCAGCGACTGGAACAGCAATGCGTGGCCGTGCGGGTTGTGTAGGCGGTTGAGGCTCACCCTCAGGTCGGCCAGAAAGCTGTCCATGTCCTTCCACGGTGCCGGCGCCTCGAGCTGGAGCGGCAAGACCAGGTTCCGGTAGTCGCAGAACTGTGCGTAGCGCTCGTCCCCGAGCAGTCTCCAGGCGGTGGTCTGCAGGGCGATGAGGTACTGCTCGTCGGGATCGTCTGCCAGCAGCGCGGTGCAGTTCTCCAGCGCGCCACGCGCATCGCCGGTCCCGAGCTGCGCGGCCGCCAGCAGAGTGCGCGCCGGGGCACTGTCGGGCAACACCCGCAGCGCTCGCTGCGCCAGATTCACGGCGTTTGCCGGATCAAACTCCAGCGCCGCAAGGCCCGCGCGCACCAATATCGTGGGCGGAGCCTGCGCTCGCTCCGCTAGGGGAGTGAGACAGGCATAGGCACCGCGCGCATCGCCGGCACCCTGCAGGATGGCCGCCTTGGCTGCCCACAGCGCCTCGTCGTTACCGAAGCGTTGCAGGGCCCGATCGAGCTCGCCGGTGGCCTGCGTCACATCACCGGTGCGCATCCAGGTCAGCTGCGCCAGGCTGTTGTGCGCGTCGAGCAAACGGGGATCGAGGCGCAGGCACTCGCGCAGCGCGGCCTCGGCACGGTCGAGGACGCCCTGCGCGATCAGGCTGCGCGCATACGTGTTATACAGCGCCGCCGTCCGGTGCCCGTGCTTCAGCGTGTGGCCTGCCACGCGCACCGCTTCTTCGTGGCGACCGGCCACGCTCAGCGCAATCGCCAGCGCGTGAGTCGCCGGCAGGTTCCCCGGCGCCGCGGCCACGATGCGTCGGTAGCCGGCAACGGCCTCCTCCTGGCGGCCCAGTGCGGCGAGTGCGCTGATGTGCTGGGCGGCTAGTTCTGCATCGACCCTGCGGTTGACGCACAGTGGCGCCGCAACCGCCAACGCCCCATCCGGGCGGCCGCTGTCGTTGTAGTAGCGCGCGAGCAGCAGTGCGGCGCGCCCGTACCCTGGCGTGACGGCGAGCGCGCGTTGCAGTAGTGCCTCGGCTTCGCCGCCGCGCCCGCTGCCGAGCAGCAGCTCAGCGAGGGTCACGAGGGTCGGTGTCCAGCTCGGGTCGAGGGCGAGCGCGCGGCGCAGCTGCTGCTCTGCCGCGGCGGTCTCGCCCAGCGCCTGCTTGGTGCCGGCGAGCAGGCGCAGCGCTTCCACGTAGCCGGGATTGGCCTCGACGATCGCGGTGAGCTGCTCGTGCGCGTCGCGAAAGCTGCCGGCCTGCAGCAGCGTATTGATGCGCCGCATGGCGTCGATGAGCGCGGGACTCGTCACGGCCGTCATTGTGACATCGACGGCCAGGCAGTCTCCAATCGGCCAGAGCACCCTCCGCAGGTCGGGTGCGCTACAGCTCCCTCGGCGCCCCCCGGTGCATGGCCGGGGCCCGGGCTATCCGCACTTCACGAGGTGCCCCCCTCGCGCCAGCGGCGCGAGGGGGGCGGCTTCATTAGAACTTGTAGTACACCGTGAAGTTATATTCGCGGCCCTCGATCGGACGCGCCATGAGCACGCCGCCGACGCCCGAGGCCAGGCCGGCCCGGCGTGCGTTGCCTTCCGTGAGACCGATCTGGTTGCTCAGGTTGGTCGCCTGGATACGGGCCTGCCAGTGGCTGCCGACGTCGGCGATGAAGCCGGCCGAGATCATCTCGTACGTGCCCAGCGGCTGCAGTCCCGTGAGGTCCTCGTAGCGCTGCCCGACGTACTCGTAAGTCAACCAGAGGCTGGCGTCACCCCAGGAGCCCGGGTAGGTGTAGCTGGGGGTCACCCGGATCTGGAACTTCGGCTGACGCTGCAGCGGCGAACCGTTGACCTGCGCGCACTTGTTGTTTCCAAAAATATCGATGTACTGGGCGCAGCCGTTGAAGTCTTCGTAGTGTCCATCCATGTAGTCGCCGACGAGGCGCAAGGTGAAACCCGTGAACGGGGTCACGGTGCCGACAAAATTGACGCCCTTGCTCGTGGAGCCATACGTGGAGATCTGTCCGACCGGGACTCCGGAGCCGTTGGTCGGCTGATACTGCAGACCGGTAAAGTCCCTGTGGTAGACGTTGACGTCGAGGTATACCCAGCTGGCCTGGAATTTGAATCCACCCTCGTAGTTAGTGACGGTCTGCGTCGGTGCAAAGTTGCCCCCGGCACCGCGGATGCCGTTGTCGAAGTCGTCGAAGTGATTACCGGTGTTGGCGCGCACGTACGCGCTCATGTGGTCGGTAAACTCGTAGTTGACGCCGCCGGTGTAGGTGGGACGGGTGGTCTGGTAGTGCTCGTAATCATAAGTGCCGTTGCAGATCGGCACGGCGTTGTCCCACAGGTCGAATATCGTCCCCATCTGCACATTGGTCCTGTTGCAGGTGCGTTGACGGACATCGATCTGCTCGAGTCGCGCTCCGGCGTCGATCAGCCAGCCCCCTATCTTCCAGGAATCCGACAGGTACCCCGCGATATTGGTGGCGTTACCGTGCTGATGAATGTTGTAGTTGCCGTTGTCGTTGACGAAGCCCTGCGAGCTCGTCAGGTGGCAGGTATTGCCGACGCCCGGCGTGCTGCAGGTGGCCCCGGTCTGATAGTTGAGCGTGATCGCTGTCGTATTGGGCATATTGGCCATCAGCATCTGGTTACCGAGTGACCAGTTGTCGTTCATGCTGTACTTGGTCAGATAGGCGCCCAAACTCAGCGTATTACCCCCGAAGATCTCCTTGCTCACCCGAAACTCGTCGGCAATGTTCGACAGTGACTTCTGGATGTACCACCAGCCCTGCTGGATCACGCTCTGATCCGGTGACACCGGCACGCCGCTGCCGGCATAGGTGGCCTGAACGTTGAGGGAGGGCGAGAGACCCTGACCGCCCGGCCCGAGGTTGTTGGTGTCTACCGCGGATCCGCCGCTGCAATAGCCTGTCGGTTGCGGAACCTGGCAACCATAGAGGTAGTAGCTCAGCGGCCGAGGGTTAGGTCCGGAGAACAGCGCGTTGGTATCCAGTCCGCCGCCGTCGACCAGCAGGTTGTTGACGAACGACCAGGTGCCGGCGGTGTGCTCGAACTTGCTACCGAAATAGTAGAAGTTACCGCCGCGTCCGTTGCCGAGATCGGCGCTCTCGAAGCCGCCCATGGGATTCGGCAGGAACACATTGCGGATGTTGTTGCTGCCGTAGGAACAGGTCAGCGCACAGAAGCCCGGATACTCGGAGAAAGTAGATCCAGTGGAGCTCTGAACGACGGGCACCGGGACGATGAACTGGTTCTTGTCATCGAGCACGCGACCCCAGAACATGAGCGAGCCATCGTCCCAAATGTGCTTGAGGGTAGCGGTGAGCTGTCCGCCCTCGTCGGCCGGGAATGAGGGCGGGCGTACCCCGTCGGACGCGCGATAGAAGCCGCCGACACTTCCATACCAACCCTCAGAGATCTTGAAGCCGTAGAAAGCATCGGTCCGCCACAGTCCTTCGTTGCCGTAGGTCACCCCGACCGAGCCTGCGGGGATTTCCGTGCCGGTCTTCAGGATGTAGTTGGCCGTGGCGCCCATCTGTCCCGGGCCGAAGAGCGCGCCGGGACCGCCCTGCACGACTTCGACGCGCTCGACCGTATCGTCCAGGCGGAAGAACGAGCTCGAGTCCATGAAGGAAAGGCTCGGCATGCCGTACATCGGCATGCCTTCGATCATGTTGGTGAAGAACGGAGCGTCACCACCGCCCGGGAAGCCGGCAATTTCGATGTTGGCACCAGTCTGACCGCCGGAGGACTCCGGCCAAATGCCCGGCGACAGCTTGAGGATGTCGGCGGAGCTCTTGGGATTGGCCTGCTTGATCAGCTCGTTGTCGGCGACTACGACGTTGTAGCTCGCGTCGAGCTTCTTCACCGACTGCGCCGTCGCGGTGACCACCACTTCCTGCAGAGATTCGGAGGTCTGGGCTGATGCGGCCGTGGCCGGCGCAGCCGCCCCAGCCGCCTGCGCGTAGGCGGTGCCGCTCGAGCCATAGAGAATGCCGGCGACTGCGGCGGCGACAGTGTTGGCCGCACCGATACGGAATCCCGGCCGGCGCCAGGCAGGCAGAGCGACGAACTGTGAAGCGGGCGCTCGTTGTGCCAGGCAGGCACTCTTATGGAGTGACCTGTTGCTTTTTACTCTCATGGACGCTTCCCTCCCCGGAATACTGGTTGAAGCACGCGATGGCCAATCGGACCTGCGATAGCCATCAGGAGGTGCTCGCGACCCGGTGCTTACGTCGTTCCCACTGACGTATTGCCCGTCGCGGACTTCGCACCAGTCCAGAGCGTAATGCGAACAATTTCCGATCACAATACTTGTTGCGAATATGCAACGATCGGAAGTGGTGCGGAGCAGGGCGCAGATCAAGCTCATGTCGCAATCGTACCGTTCAAATGACGCGTGAATACAACGCCGGCGCGCTGAGGGGGACGTGCCGAAGGGATCGTTATGGCCGTCGCGTAATGAATACGAGCTCTGAAGAGAGAGGCTCCGTGAGAGTCACTGCCACACCCTGGTGCATCAGGATCTCTCCGCTCACCACTTCGGTGCGGCCCTGGTCCTGAAACCTGAGCGCGTAACGCGCGGCGGATTCGAGTCCGCGCAGCGAAAAGGCATGAGTCGCATCCCCGGGCGCGGAGCCGCGGAAAGCGTACAGCACCCCTCGCCCGAGAGTCGGCGAGTAATACTCCATGCCGTCCCAGTGCACGCCGTCGGGGCGCATCGACACGTGATAC
>CAZAXR010000046.1:0-24961 GCA_964489185.1 uncultured Steroidobacteraceae bacterium
CCGACGGCGCCGGCGTGCAGCACCACCTGGCTCAGCGCATCCATGCCCTGCTCGAGGCGCTGCCACTGGGTGCCGAAGGCGAGCGCCAGCGCCAATCCCGCGAAGCCGCTGACGATCGGCACGAAGCGCCGGCCGCCGAAGAAGCTCAGATAGCTCGGCAGGTTGATGCGGTAGAAGCGGTTGTACAGCGCCCCGCTCACGAGCCCGGAGAGAATCCCGACCGGCACGCTGAGCTTGGCGAGCTCGCGCGCCTTGTAGGCGGCCACCGCCAGATCGCGCGCGCGCCCGCTCAGGTCCGCGACCGCATCCGCTGGAACCGCGATCAGGACCTCCGCGCCCTTGGTGGCCACCAGGTACGCCACCACGCTCGCCAGTCCCGCCGCGCCGTGGTTCTCGCGCGCCAGCCCCACGGCGACGCCGATGGCAAACAGCAGCCCGAGGTTGGAGAAGATGGCATCGCCGGCGGCGGCCATGGAGGCCGAGTCGAGCAGGTCCGGCTGGCCGAGACGCAGCAACAGGCCCGCGATCGGCAGCACGGCGATGGGCAGCATGAGTGCCCCGCCGACCCTCTGCAGGCTAGCGAGCAGGCGCTTCAAGTGAGCTCCTGCGGCGACAGCGCGCGCCCCAGCAGCTCGCGCACCGCGGCCGCATCCTCGGCTGCCAGCGCCTGCGCGGCGAGCGCGCGGCACTGCTCGAGCGTGACGGCGGCGATGCGCGCCTTGAGCTGCGGAATGACCGCCGGTACGGCCGACAGCTCCTGCACGCCCAGGCCCACCAGTAGCGGCGCCGCCAGCGGCTCGGAGGCGAGTCCGCCGCACACCGCGGCGTGCCGCCCGCGCGCGCGCGCGCCCCGCGCGCTCGCGGCGATCAGCTGCAGCACCGCCGGATGCAGGGCATCGAGGCGGTGGGCGAGCTGCGGATGGCCGCGGTCCATGGCGAGGGTGTACTGCGTGAGGTCGTTGGTACCGATCGAGAGGAAATCGGCCGCCGCGGCGATGCGCTCGGCTTGCAGCGCCGCCGCGGGCGTCTCGACCATGACGCCGACCGCCACCGCTTCGGTGCGCTGCAGCTCGCCCCGCAGCTGCTCGAGGCGCGCGCGCACCGTCTGCACCTCGGCGACATCCGTGATCATCGGCAGCAGCAGCCGGCAGTGTCCGCGGACGCGCAGCGCCGCGCGCAGCTGCGTCACGAGCAGCTCCGGGTAGGCGAGACTGGTGCGCACCCCGCGCAGCCCGAGCGCCGGATTCTCCTCCGGCGGCAGCGGCAGGTAGGCGATCGGCTTGTCACCGCCGGCGTCCAGGGTACGGATGGTGAGCGGCCGCCCGCCGAGCGCGTCAGCGATGCTCTGGTACTCGGCGGTCTGCTCCGCTTCACTCGGCGGGGTCTGCCGGTCGAGGAACAGGAACTCGGTGCGCAGCAGTCCGCACCCCTCGGCGCCGTTGACGACCGCCGCCTGCGCCTCGGCCACCGAGCCGACGTTGGCCAGCACTTCGATGCGCGTGCCATCGGCGGTGCGGCATTCGCGCTGGGCGGCCGCGGTGAGCGCGGCGCGGCGCGCCTGCCGGCGCTCGAGCTCCGCGCGCGCCCATGCGATCCGCTCCTGCCCCGGGGCCACCGCGAGCACGCCCCGCTCGGCATCGAGCACCAGCGGCGTACCGTCCGCGATTGCCAGCGCCGCCGGACCGAGCGCCACCAGTGCCGGGATGCCCATGGCGGCGGCCAGTATCGCGGCGTGCGAGGTCGCACCGCCGGCGGCCATGCAGATGCCGGCCACGCGCTTGAGATCGGCCAGCTGCGAAGGCAGCAGCTCGCGCGCGATGAGGATCGCGTGCGGCGGACACTGCGGGAGCGCACCGTGCGCGCGTCCCTCGAGCGCCAGCAGCACCTGGGTTTCCAGGTCGAAAAGGTCATCGACGCGCTCGCGCAGCCGCGCATCCTCCAGCGCCGCGAGTGTTGCAGCGCTGGCGCGCACGGCCGCGCGCCACGCAAAACCGGCGCTCTTTCCCTGCGCGATGGCCGCGCGCGCCGCCACCACGAGCTCCGGATCATCGAGCAGCTCCTGGTGCGCGGCGGCGATGTCGCGTGCCGCCTGCGTCACGTCGGTGCCGCCGGCCACCGCACGCCGCCCGAGCCGGGCGCGCACCCCGGCGCGCGCTCGATCGAGCGCCGCATTCTCGTGCTCCGCACCGCCCCCGTGCTCGGCAACGCCGATCTCCGGGCGGCGCAGCTGCAGCGCCTCCCCGACGGCGAGCCCGCGGCTGGCAACCACGCCCGGCAGCTCCCCGGGGCCCGGCGCGGGAGCTGCGGGCCCCTCGCCTCTGGTCGCCGGCGCCGCGGCGCGTGACGAGCGCGCCGTCCGCGGGGCCGGTGCCACTCTCGCCGCTGTCAGCAGCGCGGCGAGCGCATCGAGGGCAGCGGCGGCGTCGGGGCCTGAGGCGCGGATGTCCACCTCTTCAGCGTGCTGTACGCCGAGAGCCATGAGCGCCACGGTGCTGCGCGCATTGGCTTCGCGGCCGCGAGCGCTGAGGCGCGCATCGGCGGCCAGGCTCCTGAGCGAGGCGGCCAGCAGCGCCGCCGGGCGCGCATGGATGCCGTGCTCCAGCCGCACCCGCACGCGGCGCACCTGCGCGGCCGCTGCGGCTGCGGTGTCCGCCGCGGTCCGCGCAGCTGCCGGCGGGGCGAGCTCCATCAGGAATTCCCCGAGCGCGAGCTCGCAATTGAGCGAGGAGCGGGCGATGGCGAAGCCGCTGTCGGTGCTGACGATGATGGGCGTGAGGGCACTGCGGGCGCGCCGCGCGATGAGGTCCAGATCGAAACTGAGCAGCGGCTGGCCGGTGCGCACCGTATCGCCCTGGCGCACACGCGCCTCGAAGCCCTCGCCCTTCAGGGCCACGGTGTCGATGCCGACGTGCAGCAGGATCTCGCAGCCTGCGGCGCGCAGCGTGACCGCGTGGTGCGAGGGAGCGAGCAGCAGCACTTCCCCATCGCACGGCGCACACAGCGTCCCGCCGACCGGATCGATGGCGACACCGTCGCCGAGCATGCGCGAGGCGAACACCTCATCCGGCGCCTCCTCGAGCGGCGTGCTCCACCCCGGGAGCGGCGCGCTGAGGGTGATGTGAGCCGCGGCGCTCATTGCGACAGCTGCACCCAGTCGATCGCCCAGAGCGGGTTGAGCCCGTGCTGCGCGAAGCGCAGACACAGGTCGTGCGACCCGGCGAGGTGCGGTAGCGGCGCCGCCGGCAGCTCCGTGACCGCGTCGTTGTCGGCGGCGGGCGCGAGCGCCAACAGCGCGAGCGGCGCGCCGTCGCAGCCATCGACCCGCACCTCGAGCTCGCCGGCCGCGCTGCGCGGCGGGTCGAGCCGGATCTGGTCCCGGTCCTTGCCGATCTGGAAGTTGAATGGCAGCTGGCCCACGGCGACGGTGAGCGTGGCGCCGTGCGCAAGGTCCACGCCCGGCAGGATCCAGCACGGATCCTCGATGTCGATCAGGAACACCGCCCGTGG
This sequence comes from uncultured Steroidobacteraceae bacterium, assembly GCA_964489185.1. Classification (GTDB taxonomy): domain Bacteria; phylum Pseudomonadota; class Gammaproteobacteria; order Steroidobacterales; family Steroidobacteraceae; genus 13-2-20CM-66-19. The sequence goes on from CAZAXR010000046.1 coordinate 3,508, forward strand.
CCCCTTGAGCGGGGCGTCGTCCTCGAGATTCAGCACCACCTTGTCGCTGCAGGTGTTGAGATCCTGGCTCATGTGGCGCTCCCACGGACCGAGGACGCGCGGCGGCGCAAACACGTCATCCGAATAGTGAATGCCGAGGGTGCGGAACCGGTCAAACTCCGCCGGCAGGCGCGCGCGGAAGCCGTTCCAGTCGAGCCGCTCCGGCACCGACCAGCCGACCTCCGCCAGCGCCGCAGCCCGCGGCCAGGTCATGTAGGCAGCCTGGGCTTCGGTGCGCACGTGCTCGGTCCACAGATTCGCCTGCAGCCCGAGCACGTGCTCACGCAGACCGGCGAGTGCACCGGGCAGCGGATTGAGGCGATACACCTGCTCGGTCGTGATCACCGGCCCCCGGCCCGGAGGCTCCGCCGGGGAAGACCCCTGGCGGTGATCGAGGTACATGACCGGGTCGGGTGCAAGCACGGCATCGTGGCCAGCCTGGGCCGCGGCGATCGCCCCGTCCACGCCGCGCCAGGAGAGCACCGTGGCGTTCGGACCGAGACCGGCGTTCACAATCTCGTCCCAGCCGATGAGCCGTCGACCGTGCGCGGAGAGGTACTCCCCGAGGCGGCGCTCGAAGTAACCCTGCACCTGCGCGACATCCTTGAGCCCGAGCGCACGCATGCGCGCCTGCACGCCCGGGGAGCTCTGCCACTGACCGGTCACCACCTCGTCACCGCCCACATGCACGTACTGCCCCGGAAACAGGGCCAGCAGCTCATCGAACACCGCGCCGAGAAAGCGGAAGGTGGACTCGTCGATATTGAGGAGGTTTGGATAGATGCCCCAGTCGGAGGGCACCGCGGCAGGCAGTTCGTCCGGGCGCGCGGCCAGCGCCGGATAGGCAACCAGCGCCGCGGTGGCATGCCCCGGCAGGTCGATCTCGGGCACGATGCGCACGAAACGCTCGCGCGCGAACCGCACGATGCGCCGCACCTGTGCCTGCGTGTAGAACCCCCCGTAGCGGCGCGGCTGCCCGGTGGCCGGATCGATGTCGCGCTGCGCGGCGCGACCGGCGGGTACGCGGTACGCGCCGACCGCGGTAAGGCGCGGATATTTCTTGATCTCGAGGCGCCAGCCCTGGTCATCAGTCAGATGCCAGCCGAGCACGTTGAGCTTGTGCAGCGCCATCCAGTCGATGTAGTGCATCACGAACTCGGGGGACTGGAAGTGACGCGCGGAGTCGAGCATCAGACCGCGCCAGCCGAAGCGCGGCGCGTCCTCGATGCGCAGCGCCGGCAGCATGATGGCGCCGTCGGTCAGCGGCTGCACGCTCACCAGCTGCCAAAGCGTCACGGCTCCATAAAAGAGCCCCTGCGGGCAGCGCGCGGACACCAGCACCCGCTCGCTCGACACCTCGAGCCGATAGCCTTCGAGTTCCGCGGGCGTGCCGGGGCCGCAGGCTGCGAGCCGGAACTGGATGGGTGGCGTGCGCGGACTCGCCTGGTTCCCCGCCTGCACCTTGAGGGCCACGCCGTGGCTGGCACGCACCAGGGCGGCGAAATAACGCGCGATGCGCGCGCCCTCCGCCCCCGGCGGCACGAGAATTGCGCCGCCATCGCGGATCGTGAAGCGTCCGCTGTCCGGCGCCACCTGTGCCGGTGCCGGGATGACGCTTGCCAGGTCGAGCGGCGCGAGCGCCGGTACGGCGGGCACTGTCCCCTCCCCGCCCACGGCACAGCGCGCCGCCACGCTGGCGATGAGCACCAGCAACAGCGCACGCCGCACGCTCATGACTTCAGGCGCTGCGCGAGCTGCGCACGCAGCCGCGCCTCATCGGCCGGCGTCAGCTCCCCGAGCAGCCCGCGGCGCAGCTCGGGGATGTGCCCGCTCACCTGTGTCGCCTCGCCGAACACGAGTGCTCGAACAGTGCGCGCCACGCCTCACGCGCCGGCGGCGGCAGTCCGCGCAGGCTGAGAGCGGCCATGTTGAAGCGCGCTTCCTGGGCGCTCGGCGCGCGCAGCTCGCGCTGTTCGGGGAAGATCCCCATGCCGCACATGAGCGAGTACCAGGAGAACACCGGATACCCCTTGCCGAGCTGCTGCTGTGCGACCGGGGCGGCGATCCCCTGGCCCGACATCCACTGCGCATACAGCTGCTTCAGCTCGTCCGACAGGTTCCTGTTGGTGGCGTTGGCGCGCCAGTACTCGGTGTCGGTGCGCGTGTTGGTCTTGTAGTGCGTCACGATGTAGTCGCGCGTCCCCTCGAAGGGCGCGTTGAAGCGCTCATGCGCCTGCTCACTCAACTCCCCCTGCTCCAGGAAGTCGACGAAGCTTGGTTTTGTCATTGGCCGATGCCGCGTGCCCGCACGCCCTCGCATTTCCCCCGCGGCCTCCTCGTGCGGGCGCCCTGCGCGCCCTCCGCGGCGGTGTCCTATTAGGGACCAGTTAAGTGCCACTATAGTATCAATATTCACTAGACGCTATAGCCTTAGATACCAGTCAAAGAAGCGAGATTTCAGACAAGCAAAAACAACCATTTGGAGATCGGAAAGTATTCTAAACACAACAGACTGGTACTATAGTGGTATCATGTTGTTGTCTGACGTAGTCCCGGGAGCCCGCTCTTGACGCAGCTGTCTCATGCGGTCGGCAAGCTCGACGAGAAGAGCAGCCTACCTCTTTACCAACAGCTGCAACGCGCCCTGCGCCAGGCGATCGAGACGCGCCTGCTGGGCCCCGACGACGCCCTGCCCCCCGAGCGCGATCTCGCCACTGATTTCGCGGTCTCGCGCATCACCGTGCGCAAAGCGCTCGATGGACTGGTGAGCGAGGGGCTGCTGGTTCGCCGCCAGGGCTCGGGCACCTTCGTGTGCGCGCGCGTGGAGAAAAATTTCTCCAAGCTCACCTCGTTCTCTGAAGACATGCGCGCACGCGGGCGCAATCCGCGCAGTGTGTGGTTGCGCAAGTCCGCCGGCACCGTGACGCCCGAGGAGGCGCTTACGCTGCGCGCCAGCCCGGGCACACCGGTGTACCGCTTCCACCGTATCCGCTACGCGGACGATGCGCCGATGGCGCTCGAATACGCGACCATCCTCGCCTCCTGCCTGCCGGCGCTGGAGGCGGTCGAGTCCTCGCTGTACGCGGCGCTCGAGCGCGCCGGCAACCGCCCGGTGCGCGCCCTGCAGCGCCTGCGCGCGGTGCCGTTCACGGCCGAGCAGGCCGAGCTGCTGCAGGCAAAGGAGCGCGACCCGGGGTTGCTGGTCGAGCGGCTCGGATTCCTCAAGGACGGGCGCGCCGCCGAGTTCACGCAGTCCTTCTACCGGGGCGATACCTACGACTTCGTTGCGGAACTGAGCATCGCCACGTGAACAAGTCGCCCACGAGCACGCGCATGTACGTGGAGGCCGCGCAGGCGCCCGATGCGGTGCGCGAGCAGCTGCACAGCAACGCCGCGCGCGTGGCGCGACTTGCGGCCCGGCTACGGGGTGCGCCACCGCGCGCCATCGTGACCTGCGCGCGCGGCAGCTCCGATCACGCCGCGACTTTCGCGCGCTACCTGATCGAAACCCGCCTCGGCGTGCTCACCTCCTCGGCCGCACCCTCGGTGAGCTCGGTGTACGACACCGCCCCGGAGCTCACCGGCACGGTGATGCTCGCCATCTCACAATCCGGCGCCAGCCCCGACCTACTCGCGGCGGTGCGCCGCGCGCGCACCGCCGGTGCGCGCATCGTGGCGATGGTGAACGCCGAGACTTCCCCGCTCGCCCAGCTGGCCGATGACCTGATTCCGCTGCACGCCGGACCCGAGCGCAGCGTCGCGGCCACCAAGTCCTGGATCGCCTCGCTCGCTGCGATCGTGCAGCTGGTGGCGCAGTGGTCGCAGGACGAGAAGCTGAGCGCGGCTTTGGCACAGGCGCCGGAGCTGCTGGAGCGTGCCTGGCAGCTCGAGTGGCGCGCGGCGCTCGCCCTGCTCACGCCGGCCACCAACCTGTACGTCATCGGCCGCGGCCCGGGCCTTGCGGTCGCACAGGAAGCGGCCCTGAAGTTCAAGGAGACCTGCGGCCTGCACGCCGAGGCGGTGAGCGCCGCGGAGCTGCGTCACGGGCCGATGGCGCTGGTGCGCGCCGGCTTTCCACTGCTGGTGTTCGCGCAGAACGACGAGACCCGTGCCGGCATCAGCGAGCTGGTGCGCGAGCTGATCGCGCAGGGCGCGGCGCTGCTGGTGGCAGGCATCAGCGCCCCGCGCGCACAGGTGCTGCCCGCGCAGGAGGCGCATCCGCTCATCGAGCCGATGCTGTTCGCCCAGAGCTTCTATCGCATGGTGAATGAGCTGGCACTCGCCCGCGGGCGCGATCCCGATCGACCACCCCACCTCAATAAAGTGACCGAGACCCTCTGATGCGCGCACTCGTCAACGGCCGGGTGCTGCAGGGGGAGAGCTGCGTCGCGGGGCGCTGCGTGCTGATCGAGGGTGAGCGCATCCTCGACGTGGTCGTGCCTGCCGATCCGCGCTGCCGCAGCGCCGAGCGCTACGATCTCGGCGGTCAGCTGCTGCTTCCCGGCTTCATCGATCTGCAGGTCAACGGCGGCGGCGGCGTGCTCTTCAACGATGCACCGAGCGTCGAGTCGATCTGCGCCATCGGGCGCGCCCACCGCCGCTTCGGCACCACCGCATTTCTGCCCACGCTCATCAGCGCCGATCTCGACGTCGTGGCCCGCGCCATCGGCGCGGTGCGCGGCGCGCTCCAGGCAGGCGTGCCCGGCGTGCTGGGCATCCACATCGAGGGGCCGTTCCTCAACGTCGTCCGCAAGGGTGTGCACGACCCGGCCAAGCTGCGCGAGCTCGACCCGAACGGGCTCGGACTGCTCAGCTCGCTGCGCGGGGGCTGCACGCTGGTGACGCTCGCACCGGAGACGACCACGCCGCACATGATCGAGCAGCTGGTGGCGGCGGGGGTGGTGGTGTCGGCCGGTCACACCAACGCCACCTATGCGGAGATGCAGGCGGCGCTGGATTCCGGGCTCACCGGCTTCACGCACCTCTTCAACGCCATGTCGCAGCTCACCGGCCGTGAGCCGGGCGTCGTGGGCGCCGCGCTCGGCGATCCACGGGGCTGGTGCGGGATCATCGTCGACGGGGCGCACACCGACCCGGTGGTGCTGCGCATCGCGCTCAAGTGCAGGCCGCACGGGCGCTTCATGCTGGTGACCGATGCCATGCCGAGCGTCGGTACCACGCAGCCCTCCTTCGAGCTGCAGGGACGGCGCATCACGATCAGCGGTCAGGCGTGCTTCGATGAGGACGGACGCCTCGCCGGCTCCAACCTCGACATGGCGAGCTGCGTGCGCAATGCCGTGTCCATGCTCGGCGTGTCGCTGCCCGAGGCGGTGCACATGGCGAGTGCGGCCCCGGCCACGTTCCTGCGGGTGGGGCACGAGTTCGGTCGTATCGCCGCCGGCTTCCGCGCGAACCTGGTGCTCGCCGATGATGCGCTCAACGTGCTGGAAACGTGGATCGACGGCCGCTCCTCACAGGAGTCGCCCTAGGGATCAGCGTGCTTCCGGCGGTGCCGGTTCTGCGGTCTCGGGCGACTGGAAGCCGCGCTCACGGTAGGTGAGCACCAGCGTATCGCGCACCCCCTCCCCGCTCTGCGCCTGGATCGGGGTGGTTTCGTGGACGACCCGTGCATCGTCCATCAGCAGCATGGTCCACGGCTGCTCCATGGTGAACCGCACTCCGGCACTGTCCTGGGCCTCGAACACACGCGTCTCGCCGCCGCGCACGTGGCGACGCCCAACCAGGATCACGGCCAGGAAGTCGACGCCGTCGCGATGCGCCCCCTCGGGCGTGGGGCGTCCGATGCCACCGGCGGTGTCGATGCGGAACTGGTGCGCCTCGATGTACCAGCGCCGCACGGGCCGCAGCTGCGCAAACACTGACCCGATGGAGCTCAACAGCTGCCGCCAGGCGGAAGCGGCGGCGAGGCCGCTTTCCAGCGGCTCGAACCAGCGCACCAGTCCCCCGTGCAGCGCGTTGTAGGAGGTCGGCTGCCAGTGCGGGCGGTGTGGTACGGCCTCCAGAGCCCCCGCGGGCAGGCTCTCGATGTAACAGCTGTGCCTGCGGGCACGGTAGCTGCCGCCATCGCGCAAATAGGTGTCGCGCGGCAGGCGTTCCCAGAATTGCGCGAGTCTCGAGAGTGCATCAAGGTCAAGCTGCAGCAGTGCGCGCGCCTCGTCCGGGCAGAGCAGCGCGTAACCGGACTGCGCCAGCTTGTCCCGGAGCGCGGAACGATCAGCCATCATCGAACCTCGTACCATACTCACGGCGGCCGCCCGCCAGGTGCCACTGTAGCCGGAGCGCGCGGAAGGGATGCAATCATGATCGACCTGTATTACTGGACCACGCCGAACGGGCACAAGATCACCATGTGCCTGGAGGAAACCGGGCTCGAGTACCGGATCGTGCCGGTGAACATCGGCAAGGGTGAGCAGTTCGATCCGAAGTTCCTCGCCATCTCGCCCAACAACCGCATCCCCGCCATCGTGGATCACGCACCGCAGGGGGGCGGTGCCCCGCTTTCGGTATTCGAGTCGGGCGCCATCCTGCTGTATCTCGCCGAGAAGAGCGGACGGTTGCTGCCGCGCGATGTGCGCGGGCGGGCCGAGGTGACGCAATGGCTGTTCTGGCAGGTGGCGGGGCTCGGCCCCATGGCGGGGCAGAATCACCACTTCGTGCGCTACGCGCCCGAGAAGATCCCCTACGCGATCGAGCGCTACGTCAAGGAGACCAACCGCCTGTACGGGGTGCTCAATAAGCGCCTCGCCGGACGCGACTGCATCGCCGGCGACTACTCGATCGCCGACATCGCCTGCTACCCGTGGGCCGTGTCGCACGAAGCGCAGGGCCAGCGGCTCGAGGACTTCCCGAACCTCAAGCGATGGTTCGAGGCGATCCGCGAACGCCCCGCGACGCTGCGCGCTTACGACAGGGCCAAGGCGATCAACACTCAGCCCACGGTCACGGAAGAGTCGCGGCGCTTTCTGTTCGGACAGACGGCGCGACCTTGAGGCACTCGGGGCGCTCGCCGCTCGCGCTCACCGCGACGCGGATCGCGGGGCTCGCGCTCGGCGCCCTCGCCGTGGCGCTCGGCGCGCCGCCACTTGCCGCCACGGAACTCAGCGTCGATGGCGTCGCCATCCACCTCGATCTCGATGCGCGCGCCTTTCAGGGCGGAGCCGAGCCGCTCCTCGAGTGGGTGCGGCGCTCCGCGGACATCGTCACGCACTACTACGGGCACTTCCCGGCCACCAGGCTCAGCTTGCGCATCATGGCCGCCGACGGCGGCGGAGTGCACGGCGGCAAGACCTGGGCCAACCCCGACGCCGTCATCCGCGTCACGGTCGGCCGCGAGGCGACCGCGCAGCAGTTGCTGTCGGACTGGGTCCTGGTGCACGAGATGACGCACCTCGCGCTGCCGGACACTGGCGAGGAGCACGCGTGGCTCTCGGAGGGGCTCGCGACCTATGTCGAGGGCGTGGCGCGCGTGCAGGCCGGCAATCGCGCCGAGCCGGATGTGTGGTCAGAGGAGCTGCGCTCCATGCCGCGCGGACTGCCGCAGGCCGGCGATCGCGGCCTGGATCGCACCCACACCTGGGGACGCACCTATTGGGGCGGCGCGATGTTCTGCCTGATGGCGGACGTCGGCATACGCCGCGAGACTCACAACCGCGCGGGGCTGCAGCAGGCACTGCGCGCGCTGCTGCGCGCCAGCGGCGGACTCTCCGCCGGCTGGCCGATCGAGCGGGTGCTGCGCACCGCAGATGAAGCGGTTGGCACCCGCACGCTCGAGCAACTCTACGCGCAGTTGAAGGACAGCCCGGTCGCGCCCGATCTCCTGGCGCTGTGGCACGAGCTGGGTGTCGACCCCGAGGGAGACAGCGTGCGCCTGAACGACAACGCGCCGCTCGCTGCCGTGCGCCGCGCCATCATGAGCCCGCAGTAAGGCTGGTCTGCGGCTCGCTGCCAGTGGGCGAGTAGAAGCCGGTCATGGCCGCAGTCACCGCGAGGGTCACGGCGATGAGCAGCTGTTCGAGCGCCACGGAGCGCCTGAAGCGCCCGGCCGCGCCGGGTTTGCCGCGTGCGAGCGCCGGTGCGTAGCGCTGCCGGTTGAGGGCCGCGAGGAGCATGAGAAGCGCGAACAAGAGCACCTTGATGCACAGCAGGCTGCCATAGGGTGTCCACAGCGCAGCCAGGTTCGGCAGCAGAAGCACGGCAAGCCCCAGGCCAGCCAGCGGCAAGATCGGCACGAGCCACACAGCGGCCGCGGAGAATGCGTCTATGCAGGCCGCGGCGCGCTGCCGCGGTTCCAGCAGCGTGAGGCGGCGCAACGGCGCCAGCGAGCCGAGCCAGAACGACACCAGCAGCAGATGCGCCAAGAGCAGCGCCGCCAGCAGCAGGTGTTGCGCGTGCACCGAGGTGTGGCCGGTCAGCAGCAACGAGGCGACGGCGAGGAGCGCGCCCGGCAATCCCCATGCCGCGCGCTTCCGGGCAAGAGCCAGGGCGAGCGCAACCAGGGCAAGTCCCGCACCGCGCACCAGCAGCGCACGGCCTGCGGAAGAGGCGCCTGCGAGCTGCCACAGCGCCGGATCGGTGAGTCCTGCCCACTCCCCTGCAAGATGCACCGGCTCGAAGAAATACTGTACCGCGCACAGCAGAAAACCCGCGACTGCGATGCGCGCAGCGGCCCGGCGGATGGCATCCCCGGATGCTGTGAGGCGCGCACCGAACGCCACCAGAAAAAGCACCGTGCCGGCCGCCTGCAGGGCCAGCAGAAAGCCGGCCGCACGCAGCGCGAACCACACCCAATCGATCATCGAGTCAGAGTGAAGCGGATCTGGCCCGGAACCACATGACCATCGGCACTCAGTGCCCGCCAGCTGACGACGTACTGTCCGGGGGCGAGCGGCGGCAGAGCCACGCTGAACTCGGGCTGCATTGACGCGCGAGCTGCGAGCTTTTCCTTGGGCGCACCGTCCTTGGAGATCCACAGCGCGGTGAGCTGCGCAGCTTCGGAGAAGTGCAACACGAGCTGCGTCGGGCTCTTGCTCAGGCTGCTGTTATCGGCCGGAACCGCGGACAGCAGGTGCGCGTGTGCCTCGGCGCCCGCGGCCCATACCGCAAGCAGAGCCGTACCCAACCATCCGACCCGCCGCATGGACGGGAGGCTACACCCCGCGGCGCGTGCGCGGAAATGCCGCGGAACTGCGCCCCGGGGCGCGCGAGTGGGGACGTTGCGCGCCATGTCGCCCGGCCGGATGCGCCTCGCCGCGGTGTGAGTGCTGCGCGCGGCGGCTCAGGCCGGGGGCGTGCGCCGCGCCGACCGGTACGTCCAGCCGGTAGTGCGGCAGCTCGACCACCGGCAGGGTGCGCCGCAGGAGCTTTTCGATGTCGCGCAGCAGCGGCGCCTCGTCCTCCGATACCAGCGCCACGGCGCACCCCGAACCGCCGGCGCGCGCCGTGCGGCCGATGCGGTGCACGTAGTCCTCCGGCACGTTGGGCAACTCGTAGTTGACGACGTGCGGCAGGTCCTTGATGTCGAGGCCGCGAGCCGCCACTTCCGTGGCAATGAGCGCCGTGATGCGCTGCTCCTTGAAGTCCGCGAGTGCGCGCGTGCGGGCGGCCTGGCTCTTGTTGCCGTGAATTGCGCCGGCATTGATGCCGCAGCCCTGCAGCTGCTGCGCGAGGCGGTTGGCGCCGTGCTTGGTGCGGGTGAAGACCAGCACCTGGCGCCAGGCGCCGCTACTGATGAGATGCGCGAGCAGATGGCGCTTGTGCTCCCGCGGTACGCGGTACACGTGCTGCTCGATGCGCTCGGCGGCGGCATTGCGCGCCGCCACTTCGATCGTCACCGGTTCGCGCAGTAGTCGCGCCGCGAGCGCACGAATCTCCTCCGAGTAGGTGGCGGAGAACATGAGGTTCTGCCGCGCGGGCGGCAGGAGCCTGAGGATCTGGCGGATGGAGTGGATGAAGCCCATGTCGAGCATGCGATCCGCCTCGTCCAGCACCAGCGTGCTGACGCAGCTCAAGTCGAGCGCGCGCTGCTGCGCCAGATCGAGCAGCCGCCCCGGCGTTGCGACCAGCAGGTCGCACCCGCCGCGCAGCGCCTCGATCTGCGGCTTGTCGCTCACGCCCCCGAACATCACGACGATGCGCGCGCCCGAGTAGCGGCCGTAGGCCGCGGCGCTGGCAGCGACCTGCGCCGCGAGCTCGCGCGTCGGAGTGAGGACCAGTGCCCGCGGGGCAGTGCCCTGCGGGGCAGCGAGGCGCTGCAGTATCGGCAGTACGAAGGCGGCGGTCTTGCCGGTGCCGGTCTGCGCGCCCGCAAGTACGTCGCGGCCGGCGAGCACGGCGGGAATCGCCGCGCGCTGAATGGGAGTTGGCGTAACGTAGCCCTGGTCGGCCACGGCACGGCCCAGCTCGGGCGCAAGCCCGAGTTCTGCAAAAGACATGTAAAGGAAACCTCTGTTGGAAGCTCGCCCGGCAGCCTGGGTGGGCTACGGCGGTCAGATGCGAGACTGGGAGTTAATGGTAAATGCCAAAACGCCGGCTGACGCGGACCCGGACGTTGGGCGGCGCGCACTCTACAGGCTTCGCCGCGGCGCGTCCAATCGGCCCCCGCGGGAGGTGTAAGCGCGACGCCCAGCACGCAGGAACAATTGCACACACTTCTTATGGCGCCTGCGCGTTGCGGCGCCCCCGCGGTGGAGGCATGATCTTTCTACGTACGGCACAGGGATTTGCATGACTCATCGCTCAGCGCCCGCCCTCCTGCTCGCAGGGCTCGTGTGCGTGCTCGCCGCCTGCTCCGGGCCCACCGATGTGTCGCTGACCGGCAACACCCCGGCGCGCTACTCGCACGTGTGGATCACGACGCAGGAGGTGTGGTTCCACACCAGTGCGACCGCCGGCCCGGACGATGGCGGCTGGCGCAAGTTTCCGCTGTCCACGCCGGCAACCATCGACCTGGTGCAGCAGAACGGCGGCAATCTCGGCAGCGTGGTCACAGGTCTCAAGGTCACCCCCGGGACCTATTCGCAGGTGCGCCTGATTCCGGTGGACCCGTCAGTTGCGCTCACGAGCTCGGCGCAAGCGGCCGGCGCGATCTACAACGCCGAAGCCGACTACGTCGACGGCGGCGGCACGACTCACCAGCTGCCGCTGGAACTGCTCAACCCCGAGCAGGGCATCGGCATCGGCACCTCGCTGCGCGTGCCGCCCGGTAATGTGGGCACGGCGGTGGGCGCGGTCGCCATCGGCAGCACCAGTGCCACCGGCGATGCGGCGTTCATGCCGGCCACGACCAGCACCCTGACTCCCACGACCACCACTACGACGCCGACGACCACGAGCACCAACGCGACTACGACCGGAACGACGGGCACCACCAGTACTACGACGACCGCACCGCCGAATCAGTTCGCGATCAGTTTCGACGGCGCGCGCGACCTGGTGCCTTTCAGCTTCACGACCGCGAGCGGCGCCCCGACTGCGGCCAACGCCATCCTGCTGAGCCCGCACCCCAGCGCCTACGATCTGACGCAGGTGGGGGCGATCTCCGGCACGCTGACGCTCAGCAACCTCGCCGGAATTTCCAGCACCGACGGGCTGCCTGAGATCGAGGCGAGTGCCGAGGTGCTGAGTGCGGACGGCACGCGCCACGAGGTGGTGAGCAGCACCCCGGTGCAGTCCGATGGCAGCTTCATGCTCTACCCGCTCGCGACCGGCACGACGCGGGTTCCCGCCGAATATGATGTGGTTATCCACGGCCCGGGCATCGCCACCGTCATCATCAAGACCGTGCAGGTCTTTCAGAGCAGCTCGAGCACCACGGCGGCGGCCTCGACCAACGGCAGCACCACCGGTACGACGAACGGCACCACCGGTACGACGAGCAGCACCACCAGCACGACTTCCAACACCACCATCACCCCGGTCTCAGTCGGCACCCTGGTGCCGCGCGCGGCCACTTCCTTCAGCGCAGCGATGGCCCCCGGGGCCGCGGCTCTGCCGGCAGGCGCTGCGGTGTCGTTCTATCAGACGCTGGCGCGCTCGGGCGAGGTGCCCTACGTCATCGAGAGAAGCCCGATCGATCCGTTCAACCAGGTGATGGCCAATGCCCAGGCGCTGTCCATGGGCACGATCGACTCGGGCACCTGGTCATCCACCGGCAGCTCGGTGACCCTCGTCAGCGCCGCGCCCGCGGAGCGGGCCGGCAATTACCTGGTGGCCGCGACCGCACCCTCCTATGCCGACGGCGCGCTGACGACGAAGATTGCGACCCCCGCCTTAGGCACTACGCCGGTGAGCTTCACGCTTCCGGCCATGACCCTCGCCTCGGATACCACCCTCGGCACGATCGCGGCCAGCATCACGCTCGCCACGCAGGGCAAGTACGATCAAGGGGAGCTGCTCATCAGCCACAACGGCACCCTGGTGGTCGCGGCGTCCCTGGCGGGCGTGTTCGCCTCCGGAGGCGGCACGGTCATCCTTCCGGCGGTTCCCGCCGGAACCCCGGAGGCCGTCTATTACGTCTCCGTGCGAGCCTGGAACTCCCACAACGCGTCGATCGCGCTGCAGCGCCAGTTCTTCCCCGGCGCCCTCGACATGAGCAGCAGCCCGAGCGGACGGCTGCAGCTGACGGTGAACTGAGCCGGTCCAAACCGGTACACTACGCGGCTTTGCGGTCGGGGAACGTAACGCCCGCCGGCGCCTCTAAGCCACGAGCGGTGCCGCAGAGCACCCGCCTCGGATCGAAGGGGATATCCTGATGACAGTCGTTCGTGCCCCCGGGAATCGCTTTGCGCGCGCACTGTGCGCCGGCCTCTGCGCCGCCGCTGTGCTCGCCGGCTGTCACAGCAGCAAGCTCCCGCCGCCCGGCACGCCCGTCGTCACCCTGGGGGACGTCAGCGGGGATTTCGACAGCTACCAGGTCACCATCGACTCGATCACCATGACCGCCACGGACGGCAGCGTCGCCACGCTGCTGGCCACTCCCGAGCTGGTCGATCTCGCGAGACTCACCGAGATCAGCGAGCTGCTGGGAGCGCCGGCGGCTGCCGCCGGGACCTACGTGTCCGCCCAGATGACCATCGACTACACGCTCGCAACGGTCTGGTACAACAACAACGGCAGCGCGGTAGCCTGCTCGCCGCGCACCCCCGCAAATGCCGCGCCGGGGATCGAGGTCGTCACGGTGACCTTCGACAAGGCGCACCCGCTCGTGATCACGCAGGGGCAGTCCAGTCGCGTCGCGATCGACGTCGACCTGGCGGCGTCCAATTCGGTGAACACCAGCGTCTCACCCTGCATCGTCACCGTGCAGCCATTTTTGACGATGCGGCCGGCACCGCTCGACACCACCCCGCTGCGCGCGCGCGGCCTGCTGGTGATCACCGAGCAGAGCTCGAGCGATTTCATCATGAATACCCGCCCGCTGTACGACTTGGTATCGATCGGCATCGGGGCAGTCACCGTAAAGACCGACGCGCAGACCTATTTCAGCATCAACGGCGTCACCTACACCGGCGCCGCGGGACTTGCGGTCATGTCACAGCAGGGGCTGAACGAGCCCGTGGCCGCCTACGGGGCGCTCGCTTCGCTGGTGGGCATCACGCCCACCTTCAATGCGACACAGGTGTACGCCGGCTCGAGTCTGGAGAGCCCGCTCGAGGATCACGTCAGCGGAGTGGTCGCGGCGCGCAGCGGCAACACCCTGACCGTGCACGGCACGTTCTTCAAGTCGCGCATCGGCACCATAAATTTCGCGGGCTCCTCGACGCTACTGATCGGCGACAGGACCAACATCAGCGAGGACGGTGTCGCGGCGAGTGGTCTCAGCCCCGCCGCGCTGTCGGTCGGACAGCAGCTCGACGCCAGCGGCCAGACCACGGTCGACAGCAGCGGCAACCTGCACCTCGATGCCACGTCCGGGCAGGTGCGGCTTGCCTCGACACGCCTGTGGGGCACGCTCAATTCCGCGGCTCCCGGGAGCCTGTCGCTGAACACGCAGCTGTATGGCAACTATTCCCCCAGCGACTTCAGCTTTGCCGGCACCGGCGCGGCCGGTCAGGACGCGGACCCGGCCGCGTACGCTGTGAATACCGGCACTCTTAACGAGAGCGCGATCGCCCCCGGTACGCTGGTGGCGGTGGACGGCCTCGTGTCCCCCTTCGGCGCCGCGCCGCCGGATTTCAAGGCCACGGCGGTCACCGTGGGAACGGCGACCGAACAGAAGCTGGTGGTGGAATGGTTCGCCGGCACCACCAAGCCCTTTACCACCATCAGCGGCGCCGGGTTCGTCGTGAACCTGGACAACCCCGACATGGGCGCTTACCACTATATCGCCACTGGGCCGGACCGGCTGGATATGAAGACCCTGGCGGCGAGCCCGCTCATCACCACCACCGGCGCGCCGAACCAGAACGATCTGCGCCTGGCGATCGGCAGTACTGCGCTGACGACCGGGATATCGATGTACGCCAGCGCCAGCGCCTTCACCACCGCGGTCAACGCGACCCTCAACGGCACCAACAAGCTCTACCGCCTGGTAGCCGTAGGACAATACAACAGCACCACCAACACCTTCGTCGCCTCGAGCATCAGCATGGCGCTGCACGAGTAGCGCGCCCGCAGCTTTCGAGCCCTGGGATCGAGCATGCCCTGGAAACGTCGATCCTTCCGCAGCCGCGATATCAGGCGCGCGCTCAACATCTCGGACCTGCGCGAGATTGCCAGGCGCCGCATCCCCGGGTTCGTGTTCGAGTACGCCGAGGGCGGGGCCGAGGACGAAGTCACGCTGCGCGGCAATCGCGAGTCGCTGGGACGGCTGCGTTTCGTGCCGCGCACGCTCATCGACACTTCCGCGCGCCAGCAGCGCACCACGATTCTCGGCAAGAGCGCCGAATCACCCCTGGTGATCGCGCCCACCGGACTGAACGGGCTCCTGTGCCGTGACGGTGATGTGGCCCTCGCCACGGCCGCCGCCCACGCCGGCATTCCCTACACACTGAGCACGGTGTCCACCACGCACCTCGAAGAGGTCGCGCGGCGCGCCGGCGGTCGACTTTGGATGCAGCTGTATGTCGTCAAGGAGCGCGCCGTTGGGCGCCACATCATGCAGCGCGCCACCGCGGCCGGCTTCGAGGCGCTGGTGTTCACCAGCGATGCCAATGTGTTCGGTAACCGCGAGTGGGACCAGCGCGGCTACCGCCGCCCGGGCTGGCCGACGCTGCGTGCCATGCTCGACACCCTGCGTCATCCACGCTGGATGTTGGACGTGCTGCGGCACATGCCGCGCTTTCGCAACCTGGAGAACTTCTTACCGCCATCCGCCGCCACGCCCATGGGCGCGAGCACCGTCATCCCGCGTCTCTTCGACGCCACGATCTGCTGGGACGACCTCAACTGGATCCGCGAGCACTGGCGCGGCAAGCTCCTTATCAAGGGCGTGCTCAGCGTCGCCGATGCGCAGCGCGCCGCGGCGCTCGGCTGCGACGGCATCGTGCTCAGCAACCACGGGGGACGGCAACTCGACTCGTGCATCGCGGCGATCGACGTGCTGCCAGAGGTCGTGGCCGCGGTCGGTACGCGCCTAGCGGTGCTGGTCGATGGTGGCTTCCGCCGCGGCACTGACGTGCTCAAGGCGCTCGCCCTCGGCGCGCAGGCGGTGCTGATCGCACGCGCGCCGCTCTATGGCCTGATCGCGGCGGGCGAGCCGGGCGTGGAGCGCGCCCTGGCGATCCTCAAGACCGAGATCGACCGCGGGCTGGGCCAGCTGGGCTGCAACTCGGTCGCGGATCTCAAGCCCGAGTTCGTGCGCCGCGTGTAGCAGCGACGCCCGGATGCCCTCAGCGCTCGGGTGACTTCAGAAGCTCCGCCAGATACTGCTGCCACAGCAGGGCGTAGGTGTGCGAGCCATGGCCGTGGGTCTGCTCGCTGTAGGGAATCACGATCGCGCGTCCCTTGGGCACGCGCGTAATCTCGCGCTCCAGTATCTTGAGTTCGGGCGGATTGATGAGATCGTCGGCCGAATTCACCGCGAGCAGCGGGGCCGCGATCTTCTCAAGCTGCGGTCCCGGGTCGTAGTCCTGCGAGGCCGCTACCTGGTACATGACATCATTGGCATCATCCTGCTTCATGTACTTGTCGACGTACTCGTCGATCACCTCGTCGGCCTTGGCCAGCGTCGGGGCTTCCTGCTGGCGCAGCGGCGGGTTACTGCCCACGAGCCAGATCATCTCGATCGCAGTGCGCAGCGAAGGCGGCTGGCTGCGGTACTCCCCGCCCTGCCAGGCCGGGTCGTTGCGGATGGCGTCGATAATGAGCCGGCGCCAGACCCGATTGCGGCCCGAGACCTGCGTCGGCAGGCTCGCCAGCGGCATGAGCGCGTCCATGAACTGCGGGTGCTGCTCGCCCCACAGCCAGGTGTGCATGCCTCCCATGGACGTGCCCATGACGAGCCGGGCGTGATTCACCTTCAGTCCCTGGGTGAGTAGCAGATACTCCGCCTGCACCATGTCGTTGTAACCATAGTGCGGGAAGCGCGCGTGCAGGCCGTCGCTCGGCTTGCTGGACTTTCCGTGCCCGATGCCATCGGGCAGCACGATGAAATAGCGCGCTGCGTCGAGCAGCTGCCCGGGACCGAACAGCTCGCCGGCGAACTCCGCCCGTACCAGACTCGCCCCGCTGCCTCCGGTGCCGTGCAGCACCAGCACGGCGTTGCGCACCACGCCGTGCGCATCTGTGCGCGTCTGGCCGAGCGTGCGGTAGTGGATGCGCAGCTCGGGCAGCGACTCTCCCGATGCGAAGCGGAAATTGCGGGCAACGAAGTCGCCCTCGACCGGCGGCGGGTAGCTCTCGGGGTCGGCCGCGGCCAGCAGCGGCAGCACGCTCAGCAAGCCGAGCCCCAGGGCGGCGCGTCCGCCGCCGTTCCAGCGGCCGCGGTTCGTCATACGCCTTTACCTTTCAGCCATTCATCGAACACCCGATCGAGCACCGACAGCGGCATGGGAGCGGCGGACAGCCCCACGTCGTGGAAGTCGCGGATGTCGAACTTCGCGCCGAGGCGCCGCCGCGCCTGCTCGCGCAGCTTGAGCCAGCGCGTCTGTCCCACCTTGTAGCTGGTCGCCTGCCCGGGCCAGGTGCAGTAGCGCTCCACTTCCGTGGTCATGGCCGTGCGGTTATCGCCGGTGGAATCGACCATGTAGTCGATCGCCTGCTCGCGGCTCCAGCCCTTGGAATGCAGCCCGGTGTCGACCACGCAGCGCGCCGCGCGGAACAGCTCCGACTGCAGCATGCCGAGTCGCCCGAGCGGATCGGACTCGTACACGCCCATCTCATCGACCAGCTGCTCGGCATACAGCGCCCAGCCTTCGGTGTTC
This sequence comes from uncultured Steroidobacteraceae bacterium, assembly GCA_964489185.1. Lineage (GTDB taxonomy): Bacteria > Pseudomonadota > Gammaproteobacteria > Steroidobacterales > Steroidobacteraceae > 13-2-20CM-66-19. The sequence goes on from CAZAXR010000046.1 coordinate 20,928, forward strand.
GCGGAGAACCCGCCGCCGGCTTTGCGGATCAGCGGCAGCTTCGGCATCTCCAGCACCAGCGCCAGCTGGAAATGATGTCCCGGCACGGATTCGTGGTAGACGAGCGTCGGCAGCTTCCAGCGCGACCACTCGCTGGTGTCGCGCAGGTTGATGTAGAAGGCGCCGGGCCGCGAACCATCGAGTGCCGGGATCTGGTAGTAGCCGCCCGGCGCGCCCGCCTCGGTGTAAGCCGGCACGCGGCGGATCTCGACCGGCGCCTTCGGCAGCAGGCGGAAGTACTTCGGCAGGTGTGGCTGCAGCGCCTTGATGCGGCCGTTGCAGTAGTCGAGGACCTGCTGCCGCCCCGCATCGGTGTTCGGGTACAGGTACTTTGGGTCCTTGGCGAGCGCCTGCGCGCGCTCGGACACCGTGCCGCTGGTATGACCCTGCTCGCGCAGCAGCGTATCCATGCGAGCGGTGAAGTCCTTGGCCTGATCCAGCCCCAGCTTGTGCACCTCCTCGGCGCTCATGTCCGTGGTGGTACCGGCGCGCAGCGCGACCTGGTAGAACGTTGCGCCCTCGGGCAGGCGGCGAACGCCGGCGTCGTGCACCGCCTTGGGACGCAGCGCACGCAGGGCTGCGGCCTGGCGATCGAGCGCCGGATACACCTCGGTCTCGACGAGGCGCGCGGCGTCTGCGCCGTAGTTGCCGGTGATGCCGAGCTTCGTGGTGCGGGTGGCGACCGAGGTGCTGAGAATCGACTGCGCAGGTGCGGCGCTGCGCAGCGTGTGCATCTGCTCGAGGGTGCGGTCGAGGATGAAGTCCGGGGGAATGACCTTGACACCGGCATCGTGGCGCAGCCGCTCGGTCTCCTCATCGAGCACCGTCGCAAAGGCGCGCAGCCTCGCCAGATAGGCATCGGCATCACCCTTGTTCTCGATCTTGTGCTGGCGGTCGAGAAAGGTGGGAACCGTCTGATAGGCGCCGGTGAGCTGGCTCACCACATAGGGACGGCCCACGTCGCCGTAGTTGAACGGCGCCGTCTGCGCGCGGGTCTCCAGGGTGAACTCGACGGTGTCGTAATTGGCGAGGTCCTTGCCCTTGAGCTCGCCGCGGTCGAAGCCCTTCAGTCGCTTCAGCTGCGAGGCGTTCTGCTCCTTCTCCTCGTGCCAGTGCCCGAGCGAGCCCGGGGTGAGCTTCGATTTCGCCCAGGCGTACTTGCCGGTGTCGAGCCCGAGCACCGTCACGAAATCCGGGTTCTTGGCGAAGCGCTCGTCCATGAAGATATCGAACAGGGAGTCGAGTCCCGCGCTGGCATCTGCCGCCGGTGCGGGGCTTGCGGCCAGGGCCACGTTCCGCAGGGAGGCCGCCACGCACATGGCAATGAGCGAGCCGGCGCCGGCCACGAACTGACGACGATCAATCACCAGAGTCTCCTTAACGATCTGCAACACGCGCACAAAACACACCGCCGGCGCCCGCCCCTTCCTGGGGCTGCGGCGCCGGCGAAGTTTAGTCGACTTTATCCCGAGTAGAGCCCGGGGCGCTTCACGCCGCCAATGTGCCTTTCTTCTTGGCGGTGTGGGTGGCGATCAGGTCCATGAGGCCCGGTGACAGGCAGTCGTAAGGCTCGAGCTTGAGCTCCTTGAGGCGCGCGCGCACTTCGCCCATGCGCGCCGGCGGGAACCCGGACTCGATGATCGAGGAGACGAACGCTGCGAACTCCGGCGCGGACCAGCCGCTGTCTTTCGACAGCTCGGTGTGCACGAAATCGAACCCGTAGAACGGATGATCCTTGTTCTCGATTCGCCCGTACAGGTGCACGCCGCAGCCGGTGCACGCATAGCGCTGGATGGGCGCCTTTTCGTCGACAATCTTCAGCTTGTTGCCGTTGGCGGTCACGGAGAGCTTGTCGCGCCCGATCACCGCCACCTGCGAGAACAGCGCTCCCTGGGGCTTCCAGCATTTGGTGCAGCCGCACACGTGGTTGAAGGCGGTGTTGCCCTTCAAGGTCACCGTCACCGCGTTGGAGCCACACTTACAGGTGAGCGTACCGCCACCAAAATCAGTCTTGCCCGGTTTTACGCCGCCGTCGACGGCCGGATGAATCGTTACAGCCATGAGCTTCTCCTTACACCTCGCGTTTTCAATACTTTACGACCGAGCGAATGGATTCGCCCTTGTGCATCAGATCGAATGCGTCGTTGATCTTCTCCAGCGGCATCACGTGCGTGATGAGCGGGTCGATCTGGATCTTCTTATCCATGTACCAATCCACAATCTTCGGCACATCGGTACGGCCGCGCGCCCCGCCAAATGCCGTCCCCTTCCACACCCGCCCCGTCACCAGCTGGAACGGCCGGGTCTTGATCTCCTGTCCCGCCCCCGCCACGCCGATGATCACCGACACTCCCCAGCCACGGTGACAGCACTCGAGCGCCTGGCGCATGAGATTCACATTGCCCACGCACTCAAAGCTGTAGTCCGCTCCGCCGTCGGTGAGCGCGACCAGGTGTGCCACAAGATCCCCCTCCACTTCCTTCGGGTTCACAAAGTGCGTCATCCCGAATTTTTCCCCGAGGGACTTGCGATTCGGATTCAGGTCCACGCCGACGATCTTGTTCGCCCCCGCCAGACGTGCCCCCTGGATGACGTTCAGCCCGATTCCGCCGAGGCCGAACACCACGACGTTCGCCCCAGGCTCGACCTTCGCGGTATTGATCACCGCCCCGATCCCAGTCGTCACCCCGCAGCCGATGTAGCACACCTTCTCAAACGGGGCGTCCTCTCTTATCTTCGCCACCGCGATCTCCGGCAGCACCGTGAAGTTCGAGAACGTCGAGCACCCCATGTAGTGATAGATCTGGTCCTTGCCGATCGAGAAGCGGCTGGTCCCGTCGGGCATTACGCCTTTGCCTTGGGTGGCACGGATTGCCGTGCACAGATTGGTCTTTCTCGATAGGCAGCTCTTGCACTGGCGGCACTCGGGTGTGTAGAGCGGGATCACGTGATCGCCCTTCTTCAGCGAAGTCACCCCCGCTCCAACCTCCACCACGATCCCCGCCCCTTCGTGACCTAGGATCGAGGGGAACAGGCCCTCGGGATCCCCGCCCGAGCGCGTGAACTCATCGGTGTGGCATATCCCGGTGGCCTTCAGCTCCACCAGCACCTCGCCGGCCTTGGGACCGGCGAGTTCGACGGTGGCGATTTCCAGCGGCTTTCCGGCGGCGTAAGCGATGGCAGCCTTGGTCTTCATGCCAGTTTCCCCATTCTCGATAGACGGGCGCAGCGCGAACGTGTGAGTTTACGCGCCTGTGCCGCGAATTCCATAAACCGGAAGTGGGTCAAAACTGACTCAGTGCCATGCCGGATTTGCCGCCCCTGGATGAGGGACAATAGGGCTCCTAAAGACCCGGGCACCTTGAGGATCGCGCCATGGCAGATACGGTATTCGGCAAGATCGTGCGGGGGGAAATACCCAGCCATAAGGTGTACGAGGACGAGAAAGTCCTGGCGTTCCTCGACATAAATCCCTTAAGCCACGGGCACGTTCTGGTAGTGCCGAAGGAAGCGGCGGAAACGTTGGATCGCCTCTCGGACGAATCCGCCGCCGCCATCGGCCGTGTGCTGCCGCGCCTCTGCCGGGCAGTCGTCGCAGCGACTGGCACCAAGGAATACAACGTTCTCGAGAACAACGGCGCGGGCGCCCACCAGGCGATCTCGCACGTGCACTTCCACATCATCCCCAAGCCCAATGCCCGCGAGGGTCTCGGGATCGGCTGGCCGCTGCGCAATCTCGAGCCTGATACCGGTGCCGCACTGGCGGCAAAGATCACCGCGGCGCTCGGCTAGCCTCTCGATGTGCTACCCGCCGCGACGCAGCTCGAACGCGCTCGCGCAAGCCATTGATGCCTCAAGCAATGCTTAGTCTATTGCCGGACCCGCACCGCGCTTGTAGAATGCGCGCCCCTCCTGGTGCGGGGTGGAGCAGTCTGGCAGCTCGTCGGGCTCATAACCCGAAGGTCGCAGGTTCAAATCCTGCCCCCGCTACCAAC